>NZ_JACYVF010000003.1:0-664866 GCF_014842165.1 Rhizobium sp. CFBP 13644 | reverse complement strand
GTAACGCGGGGTGGAGCAGCCCGGTAGCTCGTCAGGCTCATAACCTGAAGGCCGCAGGTTCAAATCCTGCCCCCGCAACCAATCAAAATTGTAAATTCGACCATTCAGAATATTTGCGTTCAAGCTCCTCACCATACTGGTCGAGGAGCTTTTTGCGTTTGGCCTCCGTGTCGATCTCGCCAGACGCAATTCGCGCCATCAAATCGTTGCCTGCTGCGGCAAGGAACTGCTGCTCCATGAGATCCAGAACCTCCATGGATGCCATGATGGTGGCGATGTCGCCATGCACCTGCAGCCTCGCCGGCTGATGGCCCGGTGTCTTGCCGATCACCACGGTCTGCATGAGATCACGCACGATTGGCATCAGTCGCTGCTTGGCGTCTTCGTCGGCATTGTTACGGGCAAGGAATAGCAGCTTGCGGATGGCAACCTCGACATTATCAGGATTGAACTGATGCTTCACCGTCGCAATTTCGGCGCTCGGTAGCGGCAAGCTCCAAGGCGAGCTGCTCACGCGTGACTTCCAGTCCATCCAGTTGGTCGTCGAGGATCGCAAGGCGCGGTCGGCTTTCGGCATGCCGGTCCTGGATCTGTTGAATCAGACCTGCCTGTGTCGATTTGATTTTTGCAAGCTCTGTAGCAATCTGATCTTTGCGGGAGGGGACGCTCTTCAGTTTGGTCACCTCATGGCCGATAATCTTGTGCGCAATCCGGTCGAAGATATCGATTGAGTAGAATGCTACCGGAATGCAATTGAGGACGCGCTCTTCGAGTTCTTGGTGTGTGATGGTTTTGCTGTTGCTACAGCATTCGCCGCCAAGCTCGTCGATCGGTAAACGCTTCTTGCGGTTGGTACAGCTATAGCGTCCTTTCCGCTAATCGCATAATGTCCGCCGCATTCCGCACATTCCAGCATACGGCTCAGGAGATATTCTGGACGATGCGTCGCGTTCAGCCGGCTGGACGAAGACGTATCGTAGTCTTCACGCGCCTCGGCCCGGAGCTTCTTGACCCTGTCCCACTGCTCGTCCGAAATGATCCGCAGATCAGGGCGTTCATGAAACATCCACTGTTCCTGATCATTTGCGCGTGAGGTGCGCCATTTAGTTGTCAGTTTCTTGCGGTAGTTCTGCTTGTTCCAGATCATCTTGCCGACGTAAAGAACATTGTTCAGGATTCCAGAGAATGTTGACGGACAAGAGTGTCTCGAGGCGCAAGTACCGTCAGACCGTTTCCGGACTTGGCTGGATGAGCTCTCGGGAACTGCAGGACCTTGGCATCAACCGCGACGGCATACAAAGCGTTCTTCGCCAGTCGGTCGGTCGCTGAAGCCTGCCATCCGCGCGGGTTTCTCTTTGCTTGGCACTGTAACTGTAAGAGATGACATCACTTGGCATCGGTTTTCAGCGGGAAAGACAATTGCACAGTCGTTCCTTCGCCTTGTCGCGAAAATATCTGCGCCTCGCCGCCGCTTTGTCGGACAAAACCATAGACCATCGCCAGACCTAGGCCCGCTCCGCCCTGATCGCTTCGCGTGGTGAAGTAGGGTTCGAAAGCCTTGTCCACCGCATCCGGCCTCATGCCCGTTCCGTTGTCATCCACTTGCACCAGCAACAGATTTTCCGTTCGTCTAGCGCGGATAACGATCAATCCACCGTCGGGCATCGCGGCTGCCGAGTTGAGGCACAGGTTGAGGATCGATTGTTCAAACAGCGCTGGGTCGAGAGGAATTTTAGGGAAGCCCTCCTCAAGATCGAGCCTGACCTGGCATTTCGCCCCGACAGCAATTTCCAGAATATCCGCCATTGCGCGCAACAGGATTGCAATATCCATCGCACTGGGATGAATGGGATGCTGGCTACCGACTGAAAGCATGCTGCTGGCAAGCGCACGCCCACGGTCTGCGGCCTTGCGAATGCGTGCCAAGTGTCGCTTCTGACGGTCATTGAAGCCAGCTTCTCGATCCAGCAGGCCTAGGCTGCCGGTGATGATGCCAATCATGTTGCCGACCTCATGACTGACCTGATGCGTCATGCGCATGATGCCATCGAGACGCTGGGCCTTGGACGCTTCTGCTTCCTGCCGGTCCATTGCCGTCACATCACGCGCCAGAAGCACGATTCCTCTATCAGGCTGGCGTGAGAGCGAGATTTCGATGACCTGCTGATCGTCTGCACGGTGTCGAACAACGGCGCGCTCTTGCAATGTCCCGGAATGCGCGTGGCAAGGCAAAAGATCAGGATCAATTTCTGGAATGGCCTGCGCGAATTTTCGCAGCGGCGATTTGCGCGATGCTGCTGACTTTCCGATAAGATCGATCACGCGGCGGTTCATCGTGATCGGTTCACCTGCCGCGTCGAACAGGGCAATGCCTTCGTTCATGTTGCGAAATGTGGACCGGATCGTGCGCGCGGCGGCCTCGGCGGTGCGGCGTAGGCGCGTAACGCGCTCTACGCTGTCGTTGAAAGCCTTGAAAGCATCGAGAAGCCGAATGAGCTCCGTCTCGTTACCGCTATAGGATGGAGGACCGACGTTCTTGTCACCCTTTGCAAGCGCATTCATTCCCTTCGACAGGGAAACGATGCCGCGCGACACGCGCATGACAGAGTGGATCGAGAAAATAGCAACGACGAGCACCAGCAAAGAAGCCAGCGCAACGGTGATCAACAGCCGGTAAAGCGCGTTGGATGTCGAAAGCAGGTCGTCGTTCAGCCCCTGCGCCACGGCATCGCTCTGGGTTTCGGTGGCATGCGACAGATCGCGGGACACATCGTGTAGCTTCGATACGGACGCGCGGATGGTTAGCATGCCGAGGAGGTATTTGGTTTGCGCCTCGAAGACACGGTCATAGGGTAGAAGCCGTTCGGCTGAAACTCTGACATCCGGCGCTGATCTGTTCTGACGTGCCTCTGTCTCGGCAATATAGCGGCGGCGAAGTTCACCCAGTTGAAAAAGGCTATCGGACGTTGCGGCCGCCTGCACGATGCCGTTCAACTGGCGTCTGAGTGCGGCGTCTTCGACACCGTCACCCGTGGCGATCTCACTCAGCGCCGCTGCGGCCTTCGCTTTATGATCCTGCGCGGCATCAGCATTCCTTGCCAACTCTCTGGTCTGGGTGTGAATGAGGTTAAGCAGTTCCACGATCTGGCCACTGGCAAAACCTCGGATAACGGAGTCTTCACCGTCACGATCGATCATGCTCAGCAAACCATCGACCTGCGCAACGACAGCGCGGCTTTCGCTGGATACCCGGTAGGGTGATGCGGCGTTCATGAGAAACGGTGCGCTTGATACCAAATCTGAAACCTGTCTCGAAATGAGAGACGCTTTTGCCAGGCTGGAAAAGGCTTGCAGCCCATAGGCCGCCATCTCGTTGCGCGCGCGTTGCAAGCCGAAGATTGCCGTTGCAGACAGGCTGAACACCAGACAGCAGATAAATACGATTGCGAATGGCAGGCGGAAAGCAATCGATGAGAGAAACGAACGGCTGATCACGGTAAAAGCTCTGCCTCATCTGTGTGTAGCACATAACCTTTGCCGCGCCGTGTCTTGATGTGGCGGGGTAAGTCTGGATTGAGCTCTATCTTTCTGCGCAGGCGCAGCACCAGCACATCGACATTGCGATCGATGTAGCGCTCGCTCTCAGTGCCAAGGCAATCTAGAATCTGGGCCCTACTGACTGGCTGGTTGGGGGTGCCCGCGAGTATCTCGAGCAGCGCAAACTCCGCCGTTGTCAGCGTGCGGCTGCGGTCCGTCAGGCATGTCGCCTGCCGCCCATCCAAATCGATAGCCCAATCTCCAAGCCGCAGTGACGACCGCGTGTGATCCTTTTCGATCTCCTTGTCGTGCTTCAATGCGGGGATCGTCCGGCGCAGTACGGCCTTCATGCGCGCCGTCAGCTCAATCGGCTCGAAAGGTTTTACGACATAGTCATCGGCTGCGGTTTCCAGCCCCAGCACACGATCTGCAGCACTACCGGCGGCGGTGACCATGACGATACCGATATCGGATTGAAGCCGCAGTCGCTGGGCGAATGTTCGCCCTGAAGTGCCGGGCAGATTATGATCGACCAGAACCAGATGAACCTGTTCCCGCGCCAATATCGCCGTCGCTTCTTCCGCCGACCCCGCACAAATCGGTATCCAATCCTCTGCCTCCACGAGATCGGATATCAGCTCCGCCATATCAGGATCGTCCTCGACGATCAGAATTCGCACCTTCTGGTTCAGCAATGTGTAGTCCTCCCGATTACACCATACGAGTTTGGCCATCGATGTTCAAAGACTAGCTGATGATGCACTTCGACATAAATGTAATGAATGTAATATTCTTCGGCACTGCGGTGCAAAATTGGTAATCATTCTTCGATTGCACCGACCCGCAAATCTGACATGCTCACTGCGGAGATTGGAACGGGGAGGTTCCAAGAGGGAGGCTCTGTTGAAAGCACGACTGGCTACAGTAACGGGATTGACGGCATGGCTTTGCGCTGTGGCCCCCGGCTTGGCCGACACCAGTCTCAACGTGCTGTGTGGCACCGACGAGGCGTGGTGTGCTCAAATGAAGCAATCCTTCGAGGCCCAGTCGGGCATATCCATTTCCATAACCCGGAAGAGTACCGGCGAAATACTCGACCAGATCAGGTCGGAAAAATCCGCACCGACAGCCGATGTCTGGTGGGGCGGCACCGGCGACACCCATCTTCAGGCGGCATCCGAAGACCTGCTTGAGATCTACGTGCCGAAACATCAGGTCGACATTTTGCCGTGGGCGCAAAATTTCTTCAAAATGTCCGGGCAGCACTCCTCTGGCATTTATGCAGGCGCCCTTGGTTTTGCTTATAACGTGCAAGTTCTTGCACAAAAGGGTCTCCCGGCACCGACCTGCTGGAAAGATCTCGCGAACGACGCCTACAGGGGCCTCATACAGGCTGGCAACCCGAATTCATCTGGCACCGCTTTTACCATGCTCGCGACACTGATTCAGCTTTTTGGGGAAGACGAGGCCTTTCGGGATATCGGCGCGCTGAACCGCAACGTTGTTGAATATACAAAATCCGGCTCGGCACCGGTCAAGGCTGCGGCAAGAGGGGAGACCTTGATCGGCATATCGTTCATGCATGATGCTGTGACCCAGAAGGAAGAGGGCTTTCCGCTTGTGATCGTCGCACCTTGCGAGGGCACGGGCTACGAAATCGGCGCGGTCAGCATCGTCAAAGGCACCACGCACATCGAGGCCGCGCAACGCTTTGTCGAATTTGCCCTGAGCCCGGAGGGACAAGCGACAGGCGCAGCAGCAGGTCAGAATCAGGTGCCTTCGAATGCCAGAGCTGCGCTCCCCCCGGCAGCCCCGGATATCTCGCTGATCAAGATGGTGGACTACGACTTCGCGACCTTCGGCCAACCCGGCGAACGAAGTCGGCTTCTCAGGCGGTTCGATGCGGAAATAACAGCGACGCAGTAACCGCACCCCGATTTTTCAGACACTTACCCAAGATCAAGCGGCATGGACGTCCATGCCGTGAAGGCGAAACTGCGCCTTTTGGACATACTTTATCGCAAGCAACAGGAGGATATCGCATGCGACTTTCAGCACTTTCCATTCTATTTTTTTCCGGGGTATCCCTCGGGGCGGTTTCGGCACAGGCCGCCGGTGAACTCAACGTCATTTGTTCTGCAGATGTGGTGATTTGCGAACAGATGAAGGGCGACTTCGAAAAGTCCCACGACATCAAGGTCAATATGGTGCGCCTGTCATCCGGCGAAACCTACGCGAAAATTCGGGCCGAAGCCCGAAATCCAAAAACCGATCTATGGTGGGCAGGCACCGGTGACCCACATGTGCAAGCGGCATCCGAAAACCTGACGATGGAATACAAATCACCCATGCTGGACCAGTTACAGGACTGGGCCCAGAAGCAGGCCGAAAGCACAGGCTACCGCACGGTTGGTGTCTACGCGGGCGCACTCGGCTGGGGCTACAACACGACGATCTTCAAGGACAAGGGTTACAAGGAGCCATTGTGCTGGGCCGATCTGCTTGCCCCGGAATTAAAGGGTGAAATTCAGATTGCCAACCCCAACTCCTCCGGTACGGCATATACCGCACTGGCCTCCCTCGCGCAGATCATGGGTGAAGATCAAGCGATCGACTATCTCAAGAAACTGAACGCCAATATTTCTCAATACACCAAATCGGGCTCGGCACCGGTGAAGGCTACCGCACGCGGTGAGACGGCGCTGGGCATTGTCTTCATGCATGACGCCGTTGCCCAGACTGCCGAAGGCTTCCCAATAAAATCTATCGCCCCCTGCGAAGGCACTGGCTACGAAATCGGCTCCATGTCGATCATCAAGGGCGCGCGCAATCTGGACGATGCCAAAGTCTGGTATGACTGGGCGTTGACGCCGGAAGTGCAGTCGCGAATGAAGGATGCTAAGTCCTTCCAACTGCCATCCAACAAAAAGGCTGAAGTGCCGAAGGAAGCACCAAAGTTTGAAGACATCAAGCTGATCGACTACGACTTCAAGACATATGGCGATCCGGTCAAGCGCAAGGCTCTGCTAGAGCGCTGGGACCGTGAGGTTGGCGCTGTCGCCAACTGATCCAACGCGTCTGGGCCGGGTAGACAACACCCGGCCAACTTCTCCGGTGCCGCTGATGCACTCCCATTTCCTTTCGTAAAACGAGCGAGGTAGGCCATGAAACGTGGCAATCGCAGGCTGGACATCGTTCTGGCACTTGGGGCAGCGGCCCTCCTTCTTCTTCCCTGGTACAGAATTGAACGGGGCTTTTTCGGCTTCGGCTGGATCTCGGACTTCTTGTCGTCCGACACCTCTGCACCGGCACTTTTACAGATCGCCTCCCATGGCAAGCTCTGGCTGATCGGCGTCCTCGTGATGTTTCTGACGGCGTGTCTGGTCAGACCGATCAACGACCCGATGAAGCGCGGGTGGCTCTTGTCCCTCACAGGCATCCTGGGCCTGCTGTTTCTCTCGCTTCAAGGATTTGCCATCGGCTTTACGGGCTGGACTTGGACCATCAGTGAAACGCTGTTCGGGCAGCTCGCAAACGGTCAACCCGCCATGGGCGCGGGTGCGGTGGTAATGGCCGTGGTTTGCGTCCTGCTCTTTTCATTCGGCCTTGCAGAACGGGGCGTCATGAAGGGCGATGCATTCATCGTCGCCTCGATATCACTCCTGATATTTCTGGTCGCGATCTTCGTCTTTTACCCCATTGGCAGCATGTTTACGGCGTCGGTGCAGGACTTCGACGGCTCCTTCAATCCTGATGGCTTCATTCGCAACCTGCAGGACCCGGGCATCTGGAGCCTCGGCTGTGTTTTCGGCGAAGAGCGTTGCGGCGTGGCGTGGCGCACCCTTGCACTTGCGCTGATGACGGCCTCTGCATCCACCCTGCTCGGCCTCGGTTTCGCGCTGGTCGCGACACGTACACGCTTTCCCTTCAAAAAAGGCCTGCGCCTGCTGACCGTTCTGCCGATCATCACGCCGCCTTTCGTCATCGGCCTTTCACTTACTCTGCTATTCGGCAGAGCGGGCGTCGTTACCGAAGGCCTTTCGAACCTGTTTGGCATTGAGCCGGGACGCTGGCTTTATGGCCTGACCGGCATCTGGATTGCGCAAGTCCTGTCGTTCACGCCCATTTCCTTCCTCGTTCTCATCGGCGTCGTGGAAGGTGTGAGCCCCTCGATGGAAGAGGCATCGCAAACCTTGCGCGCAGACCGCTGGCGCACCTTCTGGCGCGTCTCGCTGCCCCTGATGAAACCCGGTCTCGCCAACGCGTTCCTGATCGGGTTCATCGAAAGCATGGCTGATTTCGGCAACCCGCTTGTGCTGGGTGGGAGTCACGGTGTGCTCTCGACTGAAATCTTCTTTGCCGTCGTCGGCTCGCAGAACGATCCATCCCGTGCGGCGGTGCTTGCCATGGTTTTGCTCTGCTTCACGCTTTCCGCCTTTTTGGCGCAACGTTTTTGGCTGTCAGGCAAGAATTTTGCGACGGTAACCGGCAAGGGCGATAGCGGAGCACATATTGCTCTTCCTCGCGGACTGTCCATCGGTGTGCATGCCGTCGTCGTGCCGTGGATGCTGTTCACGATAGTCGTCTACGGCATGATCCTGATCGGCGGCTTCGTCAAAACCTGGGGTCTCGATAATTCGCTGACACTAGACCATTATATCAGAGCCTTCTCCGTCGGCTTCAACAATGGCAGCATTGCCTGGACCGGCGTTGCCTGGAATTCGTTCTGGACGACCATGAAAATCGCTCTGATTTCTGCTCCTCTGACGGCTGCTGTCGGGCTTTTGACGGCCTATATCATCGTCCGCCAGAAGTTTACCGGGAAGAATGTTTTCGAATTTGCGCTGATGATGAGTTTTGCCATTCCCGGAACGGTCATTGGTGTCAGCTATATCATGGCGTTCAATCTTCCGCCCATCGAAATGACGGGGTCTGCTCTCATCCTGATCGCCTGTTTCGTTTTCCGCAACATGCCCGTCGGCGTGCGCGGTGGTATCGCGGCCATGAGCCAGTTGGACAAAAGTCTCGACGAGGCATCGCTAACATTGCGGGCGGACAGTTTCCGTACCATTCGCAAGGTCATCCTGCCTCTTCTGCGTCCAGCAATCACCGCTGCTCTCGTCTATTCATTCGTTAGGGCCATCACGTCGATCAGCGCCGTCATTTTTCTCGTCAGTGCGGAATATAACATGGCCACCTCCTACATCGTCGGCCTCGTTGAAAACGGAGAATATGGCGTGGCGATCGCTTACTCATCCATGCTCATCGTCGTGATGATCACCGTTATTACGGGCTTCCAGCTCATTGTCGGCGAACGACGCCTCAGACGCGAGAACCGCGTCGCCGGTGTCACGACCGCTCCCACCGTTCCTCTCGCTCAGGAGAAAGCCGCATGATCAAGGTAAAACCCGGCTCCGTCACCTTTCAAAATGTTCGCAAGACTTTCGGTGCATTCACAGCCATCCCCGACCTCTCCCTGACTATCGAGCCGGGAACACTGGTAACATTGCTTGGGCCTTCAGGCTGCGGCAAAACCACGACGCTTCGAATGCTGGCAGGGCTAGAGCATCCAACTTCCGGCCGCATTCTGATCGGCGATACGGATGTGACGATGCTGCCAGCAAACGAGCGTGACGTCTCGATGGTATTTCAGTCCTATGCACTTTTCCCGCATATGACCGCCCTCGACAATGTTGCCTATGGTTTGCAATCCTCCGGCCTTCGCAAAAACGACGCGCGGGAAAAGGCGGAGGAGGGCCTGAAACTCGTAGGTCTCGCAGGCATGGGCCAACGTCTTCCAGCAGAACTTTCCGGTGGGCAGCAGCAGCGTGTGGCGGTCGCCCGCGCGCTGGTTCTCGAGCCGCAGGTTCTGTTGCTGGACGAACCCCTGTCCAACCTCGATGCGCGCCTGCGGCGCCGCGTGCGCACCGAAATCAGGGAGTTGCAGCAGCGTCTCGGCTTTACAGCCGTCTATGTAACCCATGATCAGGACGAAGCTTTGGCTGTCTCGGACCGCATCATCGTGATGAAGGATGGCGAGATTGCCCAATCAGGTGCGCCGCGTGAGCTTTACGAGGCCCCCGCATCCCCCTTCATAGCTGACTTCATGGGCGAAGCGAATGTGATTCCCTGCGAGGTTATCCGCGTCGAAGGCGAGCAGGCGGTCATCCGCTTGGCAGGTGTCGATTATTCCGTGAAAGGCCGTGGCGCGAAGCCGGGCTCCGCTAAGCTCGCCGTCAGACCCGGCTCTATCATCATCGGTGCGGGGGGTGGCAATGGGCTGGCAGGGCGCGTGCTCCATAGCGCCTATCTTGGCGGCCACATCGAATATGAAGTCGAGACGGATGTCGGCACGCTCTTCATCATAGACCACGCCATGGAGGCAAGCATGCCGACTACAAGCGATGTCACGCTCGGGTTTAAAAGCCGTGGTATCGCGCTGATCAACGGCTGAAACGTTGGAACTGCAATCAAAGGACATGACAATGATGACACATGAAAGCGCTATCGAACTGCGCTTTTCCCTCGCAAAGACAATGGCCGAAAAAGCTGGCGCTCTGGCCCTGGATTATTTCAACAGGCGTGAAACACTGGTGATCGAGACCAAACGCGATCTTCACGATGTGGTTTCCATCGCAGACCGCAACGTCGAAACTCTTCTGCGCGAACACGTTGCCGAAGCGTTGCCGGAAGACGGATTTCTGGGTGAGGAATTCGGTTACACCGAGGGTAAATCCGGCTTCACTTGGGTCGTGGATCCGATTGACGGGACTGCCCCCTTCGTCAACGGCATGCCGACATGGTGCGTTTCCATCGCTGTGGTTTATAACTGCATTCCGGTTGTCGGCGTCATCAAAGTACCCTGTGAGGACGAACTTTATGCATCGGCCGAGGGTTTAGGCGCGACACTCAACGGCAAGGTGCTCCGGCTCGAACCCGCTCGCACGATCCAAAATGCGCTGACGGGCATCGGCAGCAACAATTACGTCACACCAGATCGGGTCGGCGGCATCATCTCATCCCTGCTGTCCATCGGCGGAAACTTCATCCGAAACGGCTCCGGCGCACTGATGCTGGCCTACGTGGCGGCTGGGCGCCTAGTCGGTTATTACGAACCGCACATGCGGGCCTGGGATTGTATGGCGGGGTTCTGCCTCGTCAAACAAGCCGGTGGAAGATACATGCCGTTTCCTTGCGACAGTGAGAATCTGACGCTCGGCAGCCCTGTCCTCGCCTGCAACCCAACCGCCTATGACGAGCTTTTCGACATTCATAATACAATGGCAGGAAGCGATCAGTCGTAGTGCAGACCATTCCGCTTTGAAAAGACGCCACGGGCTGAGACTTTGTTCGGTTCGTGGATTTGTTTTCTTTGTCGACCAGCTTGAGGCTGGAATTTACGGGCGATCTTGCGCTTAAAATGATCAACTAGTTATGGATGTCTGCTCGCGATCTCAGAATTGGTCACCGCAACCATGGCGCACAGGCTCAATACAAAAATTGCCACTCTCTGCTTCAATGTTTGGGGCTAACCCGCGCACAGTTGGTGCGAGTGAGCGACCGCGCCATTACCATGGCGCTTGGCTTCTTTCGAAGAAGAACCCGCCCGTTGGCCCGGAGGCATCTTGGCACGCCAGCCAGACAATTGTATCTGCAGCCTGCTCGACTGTCCGATATCCGGTGTGGTTGTTGAAATCCGTCTTCGTGTAGCCAGGGTCGGCGGCATTGACCTTGATCCCGTCCTTCGCAAGGTCCTTGGCCAAAGACAGGGTGATCGCATTCAGCGCCGTCTTGGAGCTGTTATACGCCAGAATGTTCACGGCGTGGTAGGGGTGTGCGGGATCAGAAAGCCATGTCAGCGATCCAAGACCACTGCTGACCATGATGACATTGGCTTGGCCAGACACACGAAGCACAGGCAAAAACGCCTGCGTCGTTCGGATCGGGCCGAAAACGTTGGTCTGGTACACAGTTTCGATTTCACTGATTTCCTGTGCCCCCGGAGCGGTATAACTGCCTGGAATACCAGCATTGTTGATTAACACATCGAGCTTCCCATCGATAGCGGACACGGTTGCCGCTGCGTTCTTGACGCTATCGTCATCCGCTACATCGATAGCAATCACTCGCACGTTAAGACCCTCTGAGGAAAGCTTTTGGGCCGCACTTGCACCCCGCGCTGCGTCTCGACTACCTAGCCATACGCGATAACCGAGCCGGCCAAGCTGCCGGGCTGTCTCGTAGCCGATGCTCTTGTTAGCGCCCGTAATCAATACAGACTTAGCCCTCATGTTATTTCTCCTGGTTTGAATGTGGTTGAAGGTTTTGACTTTCAACAATCGGCCCGAAGCCGATGCAGTCAAATCTAGCATTGATCGATTGTTTGATAAGATACCCGAAACCGGCTAGTCTGATCGCCATGGCGAACAGCGATCAACTTCCTATGGACGATCTGTCCATCTTTCTTTCGGTGTGCGAGACCGGTGGTTTTCGTAAAACCGCTAAGCGCCTTGGGTTATCGCCATCAACGGTCAGCGAGAAGGTTGCTTTGCTGGAGACCCGTTTGGGGGCTCCTCTCCTCATAAGAACCACGCGGAGTGTAAGCCTGACGGAGGTAGGGCGGACGCTTGCGGAACGTCTGTCGCCGCTTATGCGCGAAACGCGAGCGGCACTGCAGGATGCCATGAGCTCTCAGGACGAGGTGAGGGGTCAACTCAAGCTGAATGTCACCGGGGCCGTCATGGTCGATATACTGCCTCCGCTCATTGATCGTTTCCTGATCCGTTTTCCAGATGTACGAATTGAGATCGTCGTTGAAGACAGACTTGTCGACATCACGGCTGCTGGATGTGACGCTGGTATCCGCTACGGTGAGCATCTGGCGCAGGATATGATCGCTGTTCCCATCGGCCCCAAGTTTCAGCGTCTGGCTCTCGCAGCATCACCTGGTTACCTTGATGCGCGGGGCGCGCCTTCGCATCCAAGCGATCTTCTCGCCCACGACTGCATCCGGCTTCGGTTCTCGAGCGGCGCGCTCACGGCCTGGGAGTTGGAGTGCGGGGATAAGTCCTTGATAGTCGATCCTCCAAGTCGTGTCATCATCGGTGTCGATGCGGCACCTGCTGCAATTGAGCTGGCGCGCGGTGGACATGGCATCATCTGTACTTTTGAGAATTGGCTTGATCCAGCCTTGAAGACCGGCGACCTCAAGCCAGTCTTGCCACAATGGTGGAGCACGTTCGATGGCCCCCGGCTATACTTCTCGAGCAGGCTCATGTCGGCATCCCTCAGAGCGTTCGTTGATCTGGTGAGAGAAGAGAGAAACAAGGATAGCGCATGATCCTGACGATCGCCATTTCGGGTTATCGGTCCCTTCGTAACCTCGTCCTGCCGCTTGAAAACCTTACCGTCGTCACCGGTGGGAACGGGGCAGGAAAATCGAGTTTCGCGCGCTACGCCTTCTGGCAGATGTCGCGCAGGGACGGGCTATCGCATCATTGGCGGCAGAGGGTGGCCTGCAATCAACGATATGGGCTGGGCCGGAGGCTTTTTCGCGCAGCATGAAAGACGGCACAGTGCCGGTGCAGGGGACGGTGCGTAAACATCCGGTCGCACTCAAGCTTGGGTTCGCATCGGATGACTACGGTTACGCGATCGATCTGGGATTGCCTGTGGCTCCACCCCAGCCAAGCTATTTTGCGCTTGATCCCGTCATCAAGGCAGAAGCGGTGTGGGCAGGTGAAGCGTTGAGCCGCCGAAATGTGTTCGCAGAACGTGCAGGGCCAGCCGTGACCGCTCTTTCCGAAAGCGGTCAACGTCAGGTGTTGCAGCACGATCTCGCATCATTCGAAAGCATGATGACGCAGTCCGCTGACCCCAAGAATTTACCTGAACTTCGGTATTTGCGTGCCCAAATGAGTGGGTGGCGTTTTTACGATCACTTTCGAACTGATCCCTCTTCGCCTGTGAGACAGATGCAGATTGGTACCCGAACATTGGCCCTGTCATCCGACGGCGCCGATCTGGCTGCAGCTATCGCGACGATCCGGGAAATTGGCGATGCGGCGGGCTTTGATGCCGCTATCGAAGATGCTTTTCCCGGCAGCACAATCGAGATCAAGACGGAGCGAGGGCGCTTCGAACTGCTGATGCGCCAGAAGGGTTTGCTGCGGCCGCTTTCGACGCCAGAACTCTCCGATGGCACTTTGCGTTATCTGCTGTTGGTGGCAGCTCTATCCACGCCGCGGCCTCCATCCCTGATGGTGCTCAACGAGCCTGAAACCAGTCTGCATCCCAGCCTCCTTGCGCCCCTCTCTCGTTTGATCATCCGGGCGTGTGACCGGTCTCAACTGCTCGTCGTGTCCCATGCGGAGGAGTTGGTTTCGCAACTTGACGCTGAGGGAAAGGCTTTGATGGTGCGGCTCTCCAAGGTCTTTGGCGAAACGGTGGTTGAAGGGATCGATTCACCTGCATGGAGTTGGCCTGCACGATAAGCATTTCCCAACGCAGATTTGGTAACGTTTTGCGCAAACATGGTTGATTTGACCTCGTACCTTTTTGCAAGAGCGAAAGGCAACTCATCAAGAGCGGCTGCAGTGTAACCAGAACCTTCAAGTATTTTTAAAAATACCAACTTTGACTGCTCGGCATAAGGTTTTGCCGGCGCTCCCCCCCGCTTTGATCGAAGTGTTGATTGCTACAAACGAATTGGCACCGTCGCGAGGGGAGCAAAATACGACTTGTAAAAAGTTTCCCGGTCACTGGTTAACAAGGCAAAACTCCTTATAGACAATGATCACCATCCATAAAGAGCCAGAGCTTAAGCGCTGTAAACCTCGTGAATCGTTGGGTAAATTGTAGGCTTGTAGTGATGTTTATCGGGAACGGGCACTATACCATGAGCTTCCATTCAACACCCAATATGGACGGCTAACTCACTGCCCTGGCCTCTCAAGAACTCGCTGGGATCGTGAGTTCCACGCGTAGACCTCCTGACGGCGTATTGGTGGCAATGGCGCCGCCGCCATGCCATTCGGCCGCGCGACGTGCGATGGCAAGGCCGAGGCCAAAGCCTGAGCGGGTGGTGACGGTAGAGCTTTGTGAGAACGGTTGGAAAATAGCGTCCAGCTCCGCCTCCGGTACGCCGGGGCCCTCATCCTGGATTGACAGCGAAAGTTGCTGACCGTGTACTTTCGAGGTGACGAGAACAGATGTTTTGTCTCGGGTGTAGGCAATTGCATTGCGGATCACGTTTTCTAGAGCCCGGTAAATCAATTCACCATTGACCGAAGCCACGAATGTATCGACGCCTTCATACTGAACTTTGATATCGCGGGATTGGCCTTCGAAACTCGCATCCTCGACAATCTCTCTAACAAGATCGACAACATCAATGGTTTGCCGGTCAAAGCGCGTAGCCTGTCGTTCCGAAAGCCTGGCCAAAGTTAGAATTCCCCCGACCAATTCGTCCAGGCGCTCGACCTCTTTTCCCATCCGCTCGATCATTGCCGTCAACCGCGCTGGGTTTTGTTGTAGAACGCCTATGGCCGCCTGCAATCTTGACAGGGGGGAGCGTATCTCGTGAGAGACGTCGTGAAACAACTGTTGCTGTGCAATCTGCAGTTCCTGAAGGCGTGCTGCCGTAATGTCGAGGTCGTGCGCCAGAGAGGCGACTTCGTCGCGCTTGCTGCCAATTGTATGGGCAATTCGAACATCAAGTTGGCCATCTGCAATGGCTCGCAGCCCATATCTGAGTTGCTCTACAGGGGTGATAAAGTACCGAGCGAGCCAGTAAGCCGCTCCCGCCGCAGCCACGAGTGCGGCCAACCATGGAACTGTCCGCGGCCAGGTTTTTGAAATGACACCCTGATGGGAGCCGGCAATCTCGACCTCGTAGCAATTCCCGTTGCTCACCGCATTCGCAATTATATCATGTCCCGCCTTCACCACACAGTCGATTGCTGGACCAACCGGGCTGATGCGAATGGATAATTCGCGACCGGTACGCTGCATGGCTGCCACCAGCTTCTTTGCAACGTCCAATCCATCTGATTGCAAGACATGGGCCGTTATTTCCAAGGCTAGCCTGTGTTCGCGGTTGGTGACTTCTTCTTCAAAAGGGGATTGGAACAGAGTGCTGATGGTAAACAACAGCGCTATCGACCCTGCCATGGCCAGCCAAACCACGGTGAAAAATTTCCAGAACAGTCGATGCATCATTAGCCCTCTAACAGCTGATAGCCGCGTCCTCTTACAGCCTGAATCCAGGGCTGCCCGTCTTCGCGCGTTCCGAGCTTTTGGCGGATACTGCTGATATGGACGTCGATGCGACGGTCGAATGCCGTCAGAGGTTTGCCGAACGCGCGAAGGGAGATATCCTGTTTGGATACGAGCTGTCCGGAAGACCGAACAAGAACCTCGAGCAGGCTGAACTCGGTGCCGGTCAGTTCTAGCTGGGAACCGCGCCACTCCGCTCTGCGGTTCGACGGATAAAGCATTAGTGCGCCGGTCTTTAGTATTTCCAGTGATCCATCCCGCTCGGTCCGACCGGAGCGACGCAGAATGGCGCGGATTCGAGCGGCCAACTCTCCTGGCGAACAGGGCTTGGCAACATAATCGTCCGCGCCCAGATTGAGCCCGGATATTCGATCAATGTCATCTCCGCGTGCTGTGAGCATCAAAACCGGAACATCGCTAACCTGCCGGATTTTCCGCAGCACATCGAGGCCGTTTATCCGTGGCATCATGATGTCAAGAACAATGAGATCGATCAACGAGGTTGTAGCTGCGGCGATACCGGTTCTGCCATCGTTCGTGGTGTCAACGGAGAAGCCTTCTTCGGTCAGATATTCGCAGAGCAGATTTGTCAGCTCGCTGTCATCATCGATTAAAAGCACCTTGGGCATATTTTGCATCCGTCGCGTCGATGCTTCCACTTTTAAGGCCTAACGACCGCAAAGACAGCACTTTTACCTAACTTAACAGCTTCTTGACCGAGATTAACATCGCGATCCCTATAGTGCAGCCGACAGCTTCAAGGCAGCCCGGATTCATGCGTATAGTTTTCTCTTCAGTTTCCATCATCGCCACTTTGTCGGTGCTCACCGGTTGCACCAGCCTTGGTGCCCTCAAACCTTCGAGTTCTGTTGTGGCACCCTATTGGCACGCGACCCTGCCACATGGAGGTCGCTCTACGGATCTTGCAGCGTGGTGGGCAAGCTTTAAAGATCCTTCGCTGACGGAATTGCTGACACTGGCGGAACTGGAAAATCCGACCGTTCAAGAAGCCGTCGGCAATATCGACAAGGCGCGTGCCACGCTCGACAGCGCACGAGCAGGACTCTTCCCGTCGTTGGATGGATCTGCCTCCGTATCGCGCGAGGGAAACAAAGGGGATGACGTAAACAAAACTGTGGCTGGTACGAACAAGAGTGGTGGTCTAGACGCCTCCTGGGAACTCGATTTGTTCGGCAAGACCAAGAAAGAAATGCAGGCTGCGGCTTCGAGAGCCCAGGGCAAGGTCTGGTCTTGGCATGACGCGCGGATTTCCATCGCAGCCGAGGTCGGCGACTACTATGTCCAGTATCGCGCGTGTCGCCAGTTGGAACAGCTTTATCGCGACGAGCTCGCATCGCAAAGAGAGACAATACGCGCCACTGAAAAGTCAGCACAGTCCGGCTTCACGTCAACGGCCGATCTGGCGCTCTCCCGCGCGAGTGCGGCGACATCCTCGTCAAATCTGACCGCTCAACGCGGTGACTGCGAGATCATCATCAAGTCACTGGTCCAACTGACCGCTACCGATGAGGTGGTGATCAGAAATTTGCTGGACAAGGGAAAAAGTCGCATTCCACAGCCTTCTTCGTTGCGGATCGCCTCCGTACCGGCAGAGGTTTTAAGGCAAAGGCCTGACATCAATGCGCTGGAAGCCGAGGTCGCAGCAACGGTTTCAGATGTTGGCGCAGCGAAAGCTGACCTTTATCCCAGTCTCAGCCTGAGTGGATCTATTTCCATCAGCGAATCCACCGTAACCGGCAGATCGGCACCGTGGTCTTTCGGCCCCGCATTGTCGATACCGCTGTTTGATGGCGGCACCAAAACGGCTGCCATCAGAAGTGCCGTGGCGGATTACGATGTTGCTGTCGCAAGTTATAAGTCCGGTGTCCTGACGGCTGTGGCCGATGTGGAGACAGCCCTTATTCGCGTCAACACCGCTTTGAAGCGCATTGGCGATGCCAAGACAGCCGCTGATAACTATCAAAGCTATTTCCGCTCGGTCGATGAGAACTGGAAATCCGGTGGCGTCAGTATTCTCGACCGGGAAGAGGCTCGTCGTTCGGCACAGTCGGCTGCCATCACCCTCATCGAAATCAGGCGCGACGCGGTCCAGTACTGGATCGCCCTCTACAAGTCTCTCGGCGGCGGCTGGGCTGCCCCTGCTGGCGCGCCAATTGCTGTTAATGGAACCCACTGATGCGTAGATTTACCTTCATTCTGGTCGCGACGACTTTCGCGTTGACGCCTCATCTTGCGCGCAGCGAGGACACCAAGCAGAGCAGTGCTCAAGCCGCTGCCTTGACCGTTTCCGTTGCCGCTGCGCAGACCCTGGAGTGGCCCGTCACCATACCGGCAAGTGGTCGTCTTGCCGCGTGGCATGAGGCGGTGATCGCAGCCGAGGTCAGCGGCCTGAAAATCGCGGATGTCAGGGCAGATGTGGGTAGTAAGGTCAAAAAAGGAGATCTGCTCGTTCAGTTCGACACCGCGACCGCTCAAGCAGATCTTGAACAGCAGCAGGCTACCGTCGAAAAGCAAGAGGCAGCGCTCGATCAGGCCGTTTCAGATGCGGATCGTGCCCGAGGACTGACGGGGTCTGGCGCATTGTCGAAACAGCAAACAACAGAGTATCTCATCAGCGAGCGCAAGGCGAAAGCCGACGTTCTCTCTGCCAAAGCTGCGCTGGCATCTTCGCAACTGACACTGGACCGCACAAAGGTTTACGCCGTTGACGACGGGATCATATCTGCACGCTCCGCCTCTCTCGGAAATGTCGTTAATGCCAGTGACGAACTGTTCAAGCTGATCCGGCAAAACAGGGTCGAATGGCAGGCCGAGTTGCCAGTCAAGCGGTTGGCCGATGTCAGAGAAGGAACGAAAGCGATTATACCGACACCGGATGGCGATATCAGCGGCGAGGTTAGGTTGGTTTCCCCCACTACGTCGACGAATAATGGTCGGGTTATCGTATATGTGATGCTCCAGCCAGAGGCGGGGATGCAAACTCCCAAAACTGGAATACTGGCCAGCGGCTATTTCGAGTTCGACTACACGGATGCGCTGACCGTGCCGGCGACCGCCGTGACGCTGCGGGATGGATTTGCCTATGTGTTCATTCTGAAAGAAGCCGAGAAGGTGACAGTGACGCGTAAGCGCGTCGAGACAGGCCGGCGTCAGGGAGATCGTGTCGAAATCCTCGCCGGCATCGAAACGTCCGACAAGGTTGTGACGTCAGGTGGTGCCTTCCTGGCGGATGGCTCTGTGGTGCGGGTCTCTGATGGCGTGGAAACGGCAAAGACGGAGGAAGCAAAGTGAATTTCTCCTCCTGGTCCATCCGCAATCCCGTTCCGCCCATTTTGCTTTTCGTGCTGATGACCGCCTGCGGTCTGTGGGCATTCAATCGTCTTGATGTTCAGAATTTCCCGGACATGGATCTTCCAACCATTCAGATCAGCGCTTCGCTGGACGGTGCCGCAGCATCGCAGCTGGAAACGGAGGTGGCGCGCAAGATCGAGGATGAGCTGACGGGGCTTTCTAAGCTGGATTCCGTTACCACCACAATCACTGACGGCGTGGTGAGTATTTCGGTTGCCTTCGAAGTCGGCAAGGACACACAGGAGGCGCTGGATGAGGTGAAAAGTGCCGTCGATCAGGCGCAGAGCGACCTTCCGGCGGAAATGAATACACCGACCGTGTCCAAGCAATCGCTGAACGCTTCTCCGCTCATCACTTACGTCGTGCATTCGGACAAACTGGATGCGGCGGAACTCTCATGGTTCATCGACAACGATCTTTCGCGCGCATTGATGGCCGTGGATGGCGTCGGCGAAGTGGGACGCCTCGGCGGTGTGGACCGAGAAATCCGGGTCGAGCTCAACGCAAATCTGCTGGATGGGCTGGGCCTGACCGCCAATGACGTCAACAATCAGGTCGAAGCCGTGCAATCCGATCTGTCGGGTGGCAAAGGCAGGATTGGTGGCGCGAGCCAGTCTGTGCGCACTCTGGCAACCGTCAACAGCGCCGAACAACTCCGGTCATTGCCCATCCCGCTGCCTGCAGGAAACTGGGTTCGGCTGGACGAAGTTGCAACTGTGAAAGATACCCACAATGATCTGACCTCGCTTGCCTATCTCAACGGCAAGCCCGTCATTGCCGCCCAGATCAAGCGGTCCAAGGGCTATTCCGATACCGCGATTACCGACAAGGTCCGTGAGGCGATGACCGCGTTCGCCGCTGCCCATCCTGAAGTGACCATAGAAGAAGCCTATAACACCGTCGTCCCGACCGAGCAGAACTACGAATCCTCGATGCACATGGTCTATGAAGGTGCGCTAATTGCGGTGTTTGTGGTCTGGCTGTTTCTGCGAGACTGGCGTGCAACGCTTCTGGCCGCAGTCGCATTGCCGCTTTCGATCATACCCACGTTCCTCGTCATGTATCCGCTGGGTTATTCGCTGAACACCATCACTTTGCTGGCGATTTCTCTGGTGGTCGGGATTCTCGTTGATGATGCGATTGTCGAGATCGAGAATATTGAGCGACACCTCAATATGGGCAAAAGTCCTTTTGATGCGGCGATGGAGGCGGCCGATGAAATCGGTCTGGCGGTGATCGCCACCACATTCACGCTGGTCGCGGTATTCCTGCCCACAGCCTTCATGGGCGGCATTCCCGGCATCATCTTCAAGCAGTTCGGCATCACCGCGTCGGTTGCCGTTCTAGCTTCGCTTGTGGTTGCACGATTGGTAACGCCGATGATGGCGGCCTATTTGATGAAGCCGAGTGGAAAAATCCACGAGGAGGATGGCCTGATGATGCGGGGCTATCTGTGGCTTGTGAAAGGCGCATTGCGCCGCCGCTGGATACCCGTTCTCGGAACCTTCGGTTTTCTGGCCTTCACGATTTTGCTGCTCTCCCATCTCTCGACCGGCTTTTTTCCCGCCTCCGACAACAGCCAGACACAGGTCACGCTGACCACGCCCTATGGCTCAACAATCGAAGCAACCGATGAGGCAGCGCAAAAGGCATCCAAGATCATTTCGGGCGTGGACCACGTCACATCGGTGTTTCAGGCAACGGGCACAGCCTCCACGGGCGGCATGAACAGCACATCAAATTCAAGCACCAATAGTGCTACCATCGTGGTCAATCTGACGCCGATCGATGACCGCGATATCAAACAGGCGCAGATCGAAAATGATTTGCGAAAGGCGCTGGAGCAGTTGCCCGGCGTGCGCCTGGAAATAAGTTCCGGGGGCAATGGCACGACGCTGACCCTGACACTTGCAGGCGATAACTCAGACCTCCTCGAACAGGCGGCAGCGGCTCTTGAGGCTGATATGCGCAAACTTCCGGGGATTGGAAATGTGACCTCATCGGCTGCTATGCAGACGCCGGAAGTCACCATCAAGCCTGATCTGGCGCAAGCGGCTTCGCTTGGTGTCACATCCAAGGCTATCGCCGAGGCTATTCGCGTGGCGACGTCTGGCGCCTATGATACAGCGCTGTCGAAACTCAATCTGCCGGAACGGCAGGTGGCCATTCGTGTGATGCTCGACCCCGTGACCCGCCAGTCCCTTGATGCGATATCGCTGATCCCCGTCGAGGGCAAAGACGCCAATGTCTCACTCGGTACCATTGCCGATATCTCTGTCGGCTCAAGCCCCAGTCAGATTGACCGACTTGACCGATCACGCAATGTTTCGCTGACGGTCGAGTTGAATGGCCGGAACCTCTCCGATGTTACGGCAGAGGCTGCAAAATTGCCCAGCTACCAGAACCTGCCGCAGGGCGTAAAATTTATCGAGCAGGGCGAATTGAAACGGCAGAGCGAATTGTTCAGCAGTTTCGGCACCTCCATGGCAATCGGCATTTTTTGCATCTATGCCGTTCTGGTACTATTGTTTCATGATTTCCTGCAACCCGTCACGATTTTGATGGCGTTACCGCTGGCGCTTGGCGGGGCATTGTTACCGTTGGTGCTCACAGGAACAAGCTTTTCGATGCCTGCCGTTATCGGTTTGATCTTGCTGATGGGGATTGTGTCGAAAAACTCGATCCTCCTCGTGGAGTACGCTATCGAGGCGCGGCGGGCTGGCATGCCTCGCTACGATGCCCTTGTCGATGCTTGCCACAAGCGAGCACGACCCATTATCATGACGACCATCGCTATGGCCGGGGGCATGCTGCCGGCAGCGCTTAGTCTCGTCTCGGGAGACTCAAGCTTTCGCCAACCCATGGGTATCGTTGTGATAGGCGGATTGATTACATCCACCTTTCTAAGCCTTCTGGTCATTCCGGTCGTCTTTACCTTCCTAGATGACGCACTTCTATGGCTTAAGGCGAGGACTGGAAGGCGCGATATCAAACAGGCGGAGGAATATTCCACGTCCTAAGTCTAACGCGTCCAAGACCTGCCGTGCTCGCCCCAGCGTTGCAACAGGTCGCCGACAACTGCGTCCCAAAGACGGAGATATGTTGTTCAAGACGATCCTCCTGTGCGATTTGCTAGGCACTGGTGAACGAGATCGCGGACTGGAATTTCTAGTTCACTGACGGTCCTGATGAGATCGACGCGAAAGAACAGGGCTGTCGTCGGTTCGATTCATTCAAGGCGCAGAATTTGCAAGTCTCCGCGTTATCAGGCCCCCGCAACCAAAAATATTGGTAACCGCTTTCATTCAGAATATTTGCTCTTAAGCTCCTCACCATACTGGTCGATGAGCTTTCTGAGTTTGGCCTCAGTGTTAATCTCGCCGGAGGCAATCCGCAAAATCAGATCGTTCTGGGCAGCGGCCACGAACTGCCGCTGCATGACGTCTGTTACATCCATCGACGACATGATGGGCGGCAATGTGCGTGGAATTGCAGAGATGCCGGCTTATTGTCAGGTGCTTGGCCGATGATGCCCTTATGGGTTTGGTCGCGCAAGATCGGCATCAGTCGCTGTTTGACGTGCTCATCGCCATTGTTGCGGGCGAGATAGAGGAACTTGCGGTTAGCAATCTCGGTCCTGGCGGTGACCTTCGACCCAAATTTTCCTTCTGATTAGGTAGGGAGACAGAAAAGTGGCGACCATCTCAGATCTGATTTGGGTGTGCGACGTTCAACAGCCTTCAAGACCTAGGCTTGGTCGAGCTCTTTCTGGGGATGAGCGTCGGAGCCGAGATGCGGATGCGATCCTCGCTTGCGGTTGTTCCGCTCGCGAGCAGATCCAGAGCGTTCGATGCGATCTGATCAAAAGGTACACGCAGCGTAGTTAGTGGTGTCGGAAGGTGGTTGACGATCGGAATGTCATTGTATCCCACAACGGAAACATCGCCAGGCACGGATAGCCCCATGCGTGACAGACCGGACAGGGCTCCGATGGCGGTGTTATCGTTGACGGCGAAGATTGCTGTCGGACGATCATGCAGGCCCATGAGTTGTTGAGCAGCATCGGCGCCAGCATCAATACCAAACGTAGAGGGGACGATGTACTCCATGCAGACAGATATGCCTGCCTCTTCTAGGGCCTGACGATAACCTTCTACACGTCCGATTGAGCTTGAAGCATATGACGGACCGGCAATCACTCCGATGCGTCGATGCCCCAGATCCAGCAGATGTCGTGTTGCAAGATATCCACCCAATCGATCATCACCAACAGAGGAGAGGCTTCGACCATCACCGCGCAGAGCCAGAACAAAAGGTATCCCTCGAGCCGTGAGGACCTCTGGGAAATCGTCGTCTTCACGCGCCGTCGACAAGATCAATCCATCGACGCCTCTTTTGAGAAGAGACTCTGCCGCAAGCCGGTCAGCTTTAGGCTTGTCGTCGGTCGTAGCGACAATGGCGAAGCGTCCTGTTTTGCTGCACGCCTTGGCCAACGATTCATAAAGCATCGCCATGACCGTATCCGTCAACCGAGGCACGATCACGCCAATTGTCATGGTGTTGCCGCGTCTCAAGCTCGCTGCCGAGACATCGCGCATATATCCCATTTCCTCCGCGATCTCTCGCACACGCCGGGACGTGGCATTGTCAGAACGGGGGAGGCGTTCATCGAGAATTCGCGACACCGTCGACTTGGACACCCCTGCGGCTGAGGCGACATCGAGGATGGTTACTCGTGGTTGACGGCCTGCCTCTTTAGACGCTGCTTCCATTTCTGTTTTTTTCGCCACAGTTATCCTCACATTCGCTAATGCGGACCATGCATTAAAAAAATTATTGACACCAGTAAAATCCAGATCGATATTGGGAACGTTCCCATTAACGATCCCACCACTGATCGCAAGGCGGACAGTGGCTATCTGAGGAGGAGATATCCCATGCAAGCAATGGACATGAGAGGCCTGAGCCCTGCGCCGGTCACCGCATTTACCCGTGAAGGTGAAGTTGACTTCGCGGCCAACGCCCGTATCGCGAAATGGCTTGCCGGAATGGATGGCGTAAAGAGCCTGGTCATTCTGGGCCACGCCGGAGAAGGAACATTCCTGACGGAAGAAGAGCGGCTCAAGCTTATTCGCACCTATGTCGAGGCTGTGGACGGCCGCATCCCGATCATCGCCGGTATCACTGGCGAAGGAACAAGGGTCGCCGCGCAAGAGGCAAAGAAGTGCAAGGCTGCTGGTGCGACAGGTGCGCTCGTCTATCCGAACCATGGTTGGCTGCGGTTTGGCTTTCAAAAAGGCGCACCTCAGGATCGTTACAAGGCGATCTGGGAAGAATCCGGGCTTCAGTGCATCCTGTTCCAGTACCCTGATGTGACCAAAGCGTCCTATGACCTCGATACCCAGCTGGCGATCGCGACCCAGGAAGGCGTCGTTGCGACCAAGAACGGCGTGCGCAATATGAAGCGCTGGTACGTCGAAATTCCTGAGTTGAAAAAGGCCAACCCGAAACTTCAAATCCTCAGCTGCCATGATGAGTGGCTGTTGCCGACCATGTTTGATGTTGACGGCTTGCTGGTTGGTTACGGCAATATCGCTCCGGAGTTGCTGATTGAGCTCATTAATGCAGGCAAGGCACAAAACTATCCTGAAGCGCGAAAGATTTTCGAGCGTTTGCTGCCGGTTACTCGCGCCGTCTATCACAGAGGCTCCCACATGGAGGGCACAGTTGCTCTCAAACTCGGCCTCGTTCACCGAGGTGTGCTGGACCATGCAACCATTCGTGAGCCGCTGAAGAACCTCGGCGAAAAGGCCGAAGCTGAAATCTTTGCCGCCTTTGAAACCGCAGGTATCGGCCGTGTCGAGCAATTGATGGCGGCTGAATAATGTTCAAAAGCCCCCGTTGAACAGGCGGGGGCTATTGAATGACTGGGGAGAAAATCTTGCCGCACATCAGGGAGTGATGTGATGCACCTGCGCAATCCGTGAAAGAGCGTGCCTGCCTGGTCGATTTCGGAATTTGAGACGATTGGTGCGGAAGGTTCGAGGCTAGGCCGGGAGTGGGCCAGCAAAGGGAGGAAATCATGAATATGGAACAAAGGATGACTGCGGCACCGCCGCTTGTTGATCCTCAAGCTGAAATCAGCGCACGCCTTGAACGATTGCCGGTAACCCGGGAGGTTTTCTGGGCTCGTAACATCGTCGGCGCTGCGACGTTTTTTGATGGTTATACCGTGATTGCCATTGCATATGCCATGCCTGTTCTGGTTCGTGAATGGAACCTCACCCCGGGCCAAACCGGCATGATCCTTTCCATGGGCTATCTGGGGCAGCTCATCGGTGCGGTGTGCTTTGGCTGGATGGCCGAAAAGATCGGACGTCTCAAGGTCCTGCTGTTTACGATCCTGCTTTTCGTCAGCATGGACGTCGCTTGCCTCTTCGCAGCAGGCGCAGGAATGATGATGGCGTTTCGGTTTATTCAGGGAATTGGAACGGGTGGTGAAGTTCCTGTGGCCAGCGCGTACATCAACGAACTGATTGGCTCCAAAGGCCGCGGTCGTTTCTTTCTTCTGTACGAAGTGATGTTTTTGCTCGGACTTGTTGGTGCTGGCTTGATCGGATATTTCATGGTGCCGGTTTATGGCTGGAAAGCCATGTTTGTGGTCGGCCTCGTTCCTGCGATTTTGATGATACCGCTGCGTTGGTTCCTGCACGAATCTCCCCGGTGGCTGGTTGCCAATGGGCGCTATGAGGAAGCAGACAAGATCGTGACCAAATTTGAAAATAGCGCACGCTCGTCTGGCCACGAGTTGCCCGAACCCAAGCTCGTAGCCGCTCCCTTGCGCCGTAAATCCGACTGGCGCGAACTGTTTCAAGGCATTTACCTCAAGCGCACACTCTCTATCTGGGCCATGTGGTTTTGTGCCTATATGGTTGCAAATGGCACGATTACCTGGCTTCCGACACTGTATCGACAGACCTTTAACCTGCCGCTCGAAACCAGCATCCTATACGGCTTCATGACGTCAGTCGGCGGGGTGATCGCAGCAATCATATGCGCACTGCTGATAGATCGAGTTGGACGCAAGCGCTGGTATGTGGGCGCACTGCTGCTCGCACCCATTCCGCTCGTCATTCTTGCCTGGCTGGGGGCAACATCGGCAACACAGGTCCTCATCCTCGCCGGACTGGCCTATGCCATTCTACAGACGGTGACGTTTTCGCTGTATCTCTATTCGGCGGAAATCTACCCGACCCGTTTGCGTGCCATTGGCACCGGGACGGGCAGCGCGTGGCTGCGCCTTGGATCGTCAGCGGGTCCGATTGCTGTTGGCTGGGTGATGTCTTCGATGGGTATCCAGTATGTGTTCGGCGCATTCGCGGTGATACTTCTTGTGGGTGCTCTCGTGACTGCGGTGTTTGCAGTGGAAACGAAGGGCAAGGTTCTGGAAGAGCTGTCTCCATAAACACTCGACACTAACCGCCTGTCCTTGACTGATCCTGCATGAAGTGCAGGGTCAATCATCGTTTCCAACACTGCGGCGTCGCCTACAACGAATTCCACGAATCGGTCTCACCAAATCACTTTGTTGCCATCTGCCACCATTTTCCCGCCTTTGAAGACCTTGCGATTTTTGGGAAATGCGACGACCGCTTGCGGGATGCACGTGGCCGAGAGCGTCACAAAATCAGCTTTTGCACCGACCTGAATTCCGTAATTATCGAGCCGAAGAGCTTTTGCGCTTTCGGTTGTGACGATGTCGAATGCAGCTTGCAGCTCCTCGTCGGTGTAGAAGCCGGAGCGGTAGCCGATGATTTCTGCGCGATGCAGCATGTCGCCGTCACCATAGGGCCACCAGGAATCGCGGATGTTGTCGCTACCGCTGAAGACGGTCACGCCTTCTTGGCGCAGCAGAGCAACGGGCGGAAAAGTGTGATTGCCGGGTGCATTTGTCATGATCGATACGCCACTTTTGGCGATGGTCGCAGCAATTTTGCGCGCCGCGTCCATGGGCAGGTCCCCAAGCCCATAGGCGTGGCTGATGGCGACATGGCCCTGCATGCCAAGCGCCACCGTGCGCGCGCAAATCTCCTCGATTGTAAAAGCACCCATGCTTCCGGCATCGTGGAGATGGATATCCACGTCCACCCCGTGTTTTTCAGCCACGCCGAAGACAACATCGAGATGGCCGTTTACGTCTCGGTCGAAGCTAGCGGGATCAAGACCGCCCACAAGGTCCGCGCCGAGTTTGATCGCTTCGTCAAGGAGTTCCGGCGTCCCAGGGCTTTTCAAAATGCCGCTTTGGGGAAAAGCGACGAGCTGGATGTCGATGATGTCCTTATAGTCTTCGCGAACCGCCAGAATGGTCTCCAGTGATTTCAGGCCGACGGAGCCATCCACCATGACGTGGCTGCGCATATGCAGCGTTCCATTGCCGATGCATAAATCGAGCTGGTCGCGTGCGCGTTTGTCCATCGGTGCAGCGATGGCCATGTTTTCCGCCTGGAATGCCACGCGCTCATGCACGTCGAAGCCTTTGGTGCAGGGGCGATGAGGCATCCATGTGTCGCCGTAGAAGCTGGTGTCCAGATGGATATGTCCTTCGACGAACCCCGGTACGAGCATGTCTCCGGCAATGTCGACAATGGAAGCTGAAGCAGCATCTGATCCGGCAGGTTCGATGGACGTAATCCGTCCTTGCTCGACAGTGACATCATGTAGCAGGCCGTCAGCCAGTTTGGCATTGGTGAAGACAGTCTTTGTCATGCTTATTAAACTCCTGAAGCAATCTATAACGTGTTCGACGTCGAAATGGCTGCGCCTGCTAAAGCGGCGCCATGTGGCAGGCGACAACACCACCGCCGTGGCGCTCGCGTGAAATCGGGGCCTCCCGGCTGCAAATATCTGCGGCAAGGGGACAGCGTGGGTGAAAGGCGCAGCCTTTCGGTGGGTCGAGCGGGCTTGGTGGTTCCCCGCCCATCAATGCACGGTCGCGATTGGGGGAGGCGACATCCGGGATCGTCTGGAGCAGCAGCTTCGTGTAGGGATGCTGCGGATTGGCGAAGAGCGCCTCCGTGTCCGCTTCTTCTACAACTTTCCCGAGATACATGACGGCAATCCGGTCTGCCATGTGACGCACGACGGCCAGGTTGTGGCTGATAAACAGGTAGGTCAGTCCAAGCTCGTCCTGAAGCTTGCGCATCAAATTGAGGATTTGCGCTTGCACGGAGACATCCAGCGCCGATGTCGGCTCGTCGCAGACGAGGAATTCCGGCTCGCTTGCCAGTGCACGCGCAATGGAAATGCGCTGCCTTTGACCGCCGGAAAACTCATGCGGGTACCGCCTGATGTCATCGGGCGAAAGACCCACGATCGTCAGCAGATCGGCAACACGCTGGGTCACAGCCTCTGCACTGTCACGGAGGCCGAATTCGCGGATGGGTTCGGCAATGATATCGCCAACGCGCCAGCGCGGGTTAAGGCTGGCATGCGGGTCCTGAAAGATCATCTGCGCTTCCATAGGCTTGCCGTCATTGGCAGGCGCAAAGACGATGGCACCCTCGGTTGGGGCGTATAGCCCCGTCACCAGCCGCGCTACCGTCGATTTTCCGCATCCAGATTCCCCCACCAGTGCCAGGCACTTGCCTTTCTGGACGATGAAGGTGACATCCTGCACGGCGTGCAGATACCGTTTCGGCTTGCGCTCGATCATCCGGTTGAGCCAGGGCGTCGAGACATCGAACACCCGCGTCAACTGGTCAACTTCAAGAGCGTTCCGGGAGCTTCTCATGCGACACCTCCATCATGAAGCAGGCAGGCAACGGCACCGTTGGCTTGCGGAACCAGTGCCGGGCGGATTTTGTGACAGCGTGGACCGACCGAGCGACAGCGCGGATTGAAGGCGCAGCCGCTGGGAATGGCATTGAGCCGTGGCATCGCGCCGTCGATCTGCGTAAGACGCTCGACACGCGCACCAAGGGCTGGAATAGAACCCATCAGGCCCTGCGTATAAGGATGTTTGGGGCGGGCGATGACATCTTCGACCGCGCCGATCTCAATGATGCGACCGGCATACATGACCGCCACACGGTCTGCGGTCTCCGCAATCACACCCATGTCGTGCGTGACCAGCATGACACCGGCACCCTGTTCCCGGCATAGCTTGCGCAGGAGGCTGGTGATCTGCGCCTGTATCGACACATCAAGCGCTGTCGTTGGCTCATCTGCGATAATCAGCTGCGGATTTCCCGCCAATGCCAAGGCGATGACAACGCGCTGACGCATGCCGCCGGAAAACTGGTGCGGATAATGGTCGATGCGCTCTTCAGCACCGGGAATGCCCACCTGTTGCAAAAGGTGAACGCCGTGAAGCCGTGCCTGCGTCCGGTTTCGGTCTGAATGCAGCCGGATGGTTTCGATGAGCTGCTGACCAACGGAGAAGAGGGGATTAAGCGATGTCAGCGGGTCCTGAAATATAGCACCCACCATGCGACCCCGCACGTTCTCCATTTCCTCATTGCTCAGATTGTCAGTTCGTTTTCCGCCAATATGGATTTCGCCGGATGCAACGCGCCCCGGCGGTTCGAGAAGGCCGAGAACGGCCATGCCAGTCATGGATTTCCCGGCACCGGATTCACCAACGACGCCGACAATCTCTCCTTTCGCGATTGTCAAAGATACATCTGACAATGCAGTCAGAACGCCACTGCGGGTCGGAAACTCGACAGACAGGCCTTTGACCTCAAGGGCGGGCGATGGGCTTGAAGTGTTCATGAAGACACCTCGCTTTGATGGGAGGGGTAGCTTGGCGGGAAAATGTCTTCCACCGGTGGATGGCCGAAGGTGCGCTCGGGATAGCGTTCGATCAGGCGGTCGAATTGCTGCTGCGCCTGGCCCCGTGCTGTTGCGAGATCAATCCCGGCGACTTGTCCATCCCGCATGGAAAGCCGCCCATCGACGATTGTCGCGCGGGTGACGCGACCGGTTGCGCCATAGACGAGGGTCTGGATCGGATCAATGCGCGGCGCGATCATACGGTCTGCCATGTCGAACACGGCGATGTCGGCTTTGCCACCGAGCGCGAGACGTCCGAGATCAGATCGTTTCAGGGCATCTGCTCCGGCAAGGGTGGCTGCATCGTAGAAATCGGCTGCCGATCCGGCATCGCCACGTCCCTCCGCTATCCTGTTTGCCATCATGCCAACGGCCATGTTTAGCACCATGTCTGGCGGTGCCGTATCCGTTCCCATGCCGATGCGAATCCCTTTCTCCTTCAGTCGGGAGAAGGATTTCAGAGACGAGCCGTGGCGCGCAGACACAAGCGGACAGTGGGCAACGGTCACGCCGTTTGCAGCATAGCGAGCCAGATCGTCGTCTGTCGCCACTGTCGCATGCGGCGCGATCAGGCGGGAGGAAAGCAAGCCGAGATTATCGAGCCATTGCGGCGCTGTGGTGCCATACAGCCGCTGAACGGTTTGCAACTCCATCTCTCCCTGCGCCATATGCAGGCGTACGGGCATATCCAGATCATCGGCATAGGCAAATGTGAGGCGCAGGAGTTCCTGCGTGCAGGTTTCCACACGGTCCGGTGCGAACATGCCGGAAATCAGACCATTGCCCGTGCCGTGAACCCTTTTGGCAAAGGCTGCCGCATCGGTAAGCTCTCGGAGTCCCCGCTCTTCATCGAAGACCGGCTGCATGGCACCCGCTTGGTCAAGGATGACGCCGCCGCTGCGATAGGCCGGTCCCAGCCAGACACGGAGGCCGAGGTCTTCTGCAGCGATGGCGGCAGCCTCGAATTCGGCGACTGTCTCACCCCATGCGCGATAGAACAAAGATGCGATCGGCAGTGCCGATGTGATGCCGTTGAGCAGCAATTGCGCAAAAGCGTAACGCTTCTGGAAAGCCAGCTCCTCTGGCGAATACATCTCATAGGCTCGTGCGGCGTAATCCGAGGGCCAGACGCGTCCTTTTTTCCAGCCCGGCTGGTTGTCCATGGCAAGCACGGTCGTGTCGAGATCGGACAGGGCATCCAGATCGACAAAGCCCGGACCGATAAGGGCTTCGCCCATGTCATAACGTGCGGATAATTCGCCTTGGAAGCGGGAGCCGACCCAGAGGATGCGGTCATTCTCGATGACGACTTCGCCGCCGGTGATGAGGCGTCTGCCTTCAGGCAGATCGGCAATGACGTGACGCGCAGCAAGCGCCCAGCGACCGGGCGGACGTTTACCGAGAGGCAGAGCGGACCAGTTTTCTGAGATCATGGTCGTGCTCTCAGGCTTGCGCCATCGCGTGCAACGATATTGCCAGCGGTGACAACCAGTTTGCGCGGCTGATGCGTGACAATTGCTTCGCCGACGCTTTCACCTTCGACAAGGACGACGTCACCACGGCCGCCCACCTCAAGCGCGTGTGCCGGGCGGTCCATCGCCAAAGCACCGCCGGTGGTGCAAACATCGAGCGCCATTGCAAGCTCATCATCACGGCGCAGATTGTTCTTCATGCCCAGCAGCATGGCGCGTTCCAGCATGTCTCCGTTGCCATAGGGCCCCCACGTGTCGCGGAAGCCGTCAACACCGGCACCGAAGCGCACCCCAGCCGCATGCAGGCGTTTCAGGGACGGCACTTCGCGGGATGGCGGTGCCGTGGTGAAAATCGGGACGTCGAGCTCTGCGCATGTGTCGATCAGCGCTTGAGACACGTTCCAGTCGGGAAGGCCAAGGCAGAAGGCATGGCTGACCGCGACCTTGCCCTGCATGCCCATGGCGCGGATGCGCTCAAAAATCATCTCCATTGAGAAAGCGCCAAGTTCTCCGCCTTCATGCAGATGGATATCGATGCCCTTTCCGTATTTGTCGGCAATCGCGAAGATCGTATCGAGATGACCTTTCGGATCACGATCCATGCCGCAAGGATCTAGCCCGCCGACCAGATCGGCTCCCATCGCCATGGCCTTGTCCAGGAACTCGGCGGTGCCGGGTCTGCGCATCAGTCCAGATTGCGGGAAAGCGACGATTTCGATTTCGACGACGCCCGCAAGCTGACGCCGCGTTTCCATGACGCCTTCCAATGCGACCAGGCCCTGGTCGGTATCGATGTCGACATGAGTGCGGATCAGCGTTGTGCCGTAACCGACAGACTGCAATGACTGCCGCATTGACTGAACGTGTGCGTCGAGACCGTACTCACGCTTCACTGCGCGCTCATTGTCGATCTTGTCGATCAAACGCGGGCCAACCGTGTTGACGTACCATGGATAGCCTAGCAGCGATTTGTCGAGATGGGTGTGGGCATCGACCAGACCGGGAATGGCGATGCGGCCACCTGCATCCTCGACAGGGACGCCATCGGCGGTGAGATTTTCACCCATTTCGGCAATTTTGCCATCCTTGATCAGGATATCGGTTTTTGCGCCGCCCATGGGTCTAGCATTGGTAATCAAAAGATCAGTCATCAGATGCCTCAGCGTAATTTTGGGTTAAGGGCGTCGCGCAGCCAGTCACCGAGCACGTTGATGGAGACAACGAGCAGACAGAGCTGGAGGCCGGGGAAAAGGACGATCCACCACAGACCTGAAAACAGATATTGATTGCCGATACGGATCAGCGTCCCCAGCGATGGCTGTTCCGGCGGCATTCCAACGCCCAGGAAAGACAGCGTCGCCTCGATCAGGATGCCGAGACCGAAATTCAGCGTTGCTGTGACCAGCAGGGGCGTCGTGGTGTTGGGAAGGATGTGCTTCAGCATGATGCGCCACGTCGGCACGCGGATCAGTCTCGCCGCTTGCACATATTCCTTGTTACGCTCGACCATGGTCTGCGCCCGCACTGTCCGTGCATATTGCACCCACGCAGACAGCGAGATCGCAAAGACGATGACGCCAGATGCGCCTGCTTCACGCAGATAGGGCGGCAGCATCTGCCGGGCGAGTGCGGAGACGAGAATGGCGATGAGCATTGTCGGCATGGATAAAAGCACGTCGCCTGCGCGCATCAATAGACTGTCGGCCCATTTGCCGTGATAGCCGGCAATCAGGCCGAGTGTCGAGCCGACGACAAGCGAGACTGCCACGGAGGCGGCACCGATGATGATGGATGCCCGCGATCCATAAAGGATGGCCGACAAGAGATCGCGGCCCTGAACATCGGTACCGAGAATGTATGGCCACTGACCCTCTTCCATCCAGATCGGCGGGATCTCGGCGTTCAGCAGATCGAGAGATGCCAGATCATAGGGGTTCTGCACCGTAAATAACGGGGCCAGAAAGGCTGACGCGATCAGCACCAGAAGCATGAGCGCGGCAATGATCGCGGATGGGTGATGGGTGAAGCTCCACCCCAGATCGGATTGCAGTAATCGTGAAAAGCGCGATGGTCTGGTCGTTGTTTGTGTTGGCTCGATGGCGGTCATGTGTTGGCTCCTGTCACGCGGCGCGCAGACGCGGGTCGATGACCGCATAGGCGATGTCGACGAAGGTATTCAGCGTAACGAAAATGAAGGATACGATGCACAGATAGGCCGCCATGACCGGGATGTCGACGAAGGTGACAGCCTGCATGAACAGCATTCCCATGCCAGGCCACTGGAAAACCGTTTCAGTAACGAGCGCAAAAGCAATGAGATTGCCGACCTGCATGGCGGTGAGGGTAACAACAGGCATCAGGCAGTTCTTGAGCGCGTGGCGAAACCAGAGCGCTCGCCTTTTCACGCCGCGTGCACGGGCAAATTTGATGAAGTCTACTCTTAAAGTTTCCAGCATTTCCGCCCGAACCAGCCGCATGACGAGCGTGATCTGGAAAAGGGAGAGCGACAGCGACGGAAGGATGACAGCGGCGCGGCCAGAAGGCGTCAACAGCCCCGTGGACCACCAGCCGATGCGCACCACATCGCCCCGCCCATAGCCGGGCAACCAGCCAAGCGTGACGGAAAAGACGAGGATGAGGAGAATGCCGACGAGAAAGCTGGGCAGGGAAACGCCGATGATAGAGCTGAACTGAAGGCTTTCCGCCCACCATTTCCCGCGGCCGATGGCGGTGAAAACACCCAGCGGTATGCCGATAACGAGGGACAGTATGGTGGCAATGATGACAAGTTCGAAGGTGGCTGGAAATCGCTCTGCAATTAGACCCAGCACGGACTGCTGATTGCGCCAGGACAGGCCGAATTCACCCTGCGCGGCGTTTGCGACAAAGCGAACATATTGCACGAGGAAGCCATCGTTCAGGCCAAGGCGTCCGCGTAGTTCATCGCGGTCAACCTGAGTGGCGCTTTCGTTCACCATCATCTCGACGGGATCTCCCAGGAACCGGAAGATGAGAAAGGCAAAGAAAGCAACCGTCAGCATCACGAGAACGGCATTGCCGATCCGCTTGATGAGGAAAGCAAGCATGGTGAAATGTCCTTGATCTGGCCCACGCGAAGGAAGGTCCCCGCCAGAATATTGGCGGGGATCGGCTTACATTTTCACCAGCCACAAACGGGGCAGGTTATCCGAAAACAGCGGGAAGTCGGCAATCTTGGCGCTTGTGGCCCAGGCCAGCGGTTGCTGGTGAAGCGGGATCATCAAAGCATGATCCTTTGCGATCTTCAATGACTGTGCCTCCAGAGCAAGGCGCTTGGTTGTATCGAGCTCGACTGCTGATGCCTCCGTCACCTTGTCGAATTCCTTATCAGACCAGCCACCCCAGTTGAAAATTCCAAATGAACCTTCCTTGGTGTGCAGAACCTGCGATGTCAGGCTATAGGCATCCAGCATGGGCAACGTGGCCCAGCCGAGTGTATAGACATCCACCTTGCCCGCAGATCGTTTCGGTGTCTGAACGGCACGCGTGCCTTGATCAAGCTTCGGCTTGAGACCAACACGCGACCACATGGACGCGACTGCCTGGCACATCTGCTCTTCATTGACCAAAGTGTCAGCACAGTTGAATTCAAACTCGAAACCTTCGGCACCAGCCTCTTTGAGAAGTGCTTTCGCCTTTTCGGGATCGGCCTTCACCGGTTGGTCGAGTGCGGCGTCGTATCCCGGTATCTGCGGTGCCACGAGAGCGCCTGCATTGCGCGACTTGCCGCGCATGACACGCTTCTGGATCAGATCCAGATCAATAGCGAGCTGCATGGCCTGTCGAACGCGCAGATCCTTCATCGGGTTGGGTGCACCCGATAACAACTGATCACGCTGGCTAAAACCGATCATGACGGTGCGCAGATCGGTTCCTTCCAGAAGCTTCACCTGCCCGGAGGCAGCTTCGAGCCGCGGTAAGTCCTGCACCGGTGCCTGATCCGTAAAGTCGATATCGCCGGACAGAAGTGCGGCTACGCGGGTGGCGCTGGAGGCAATCGGCGTAAGCTCGATGCGGTCTATGTTGTGCTCAGGCTTGTTCCACCAGCCGTCATATTTCACGAAAACGGTTTTTGCATCTGGCTGGCGGCTTTCCACCTTAAAAGGGCCGGTGCCGTTCTCATGATAGGTGGCGTATCCTTCAGTGCCAGAGCCAACATCGGTCGGCGCTTCAGCATTATTGTCCTTTAGCCAGCCCGCATCGAAAATGTAGATCGTGGTCAAGTCGTTGAGAAGCAACGGATAGTTGGCCGATACGTCGATCTCGATTGTGTGGGCATCAATGACGCGGGAGCCCTTATAGGCTGGTATGTTACCGCGAAGGGGTGATTTCGGGTTTGTCGCACGCAAAAGCGATGCCTGCACATCGTCCGCCGTGAAATCGGCTCCATTGTGGAATTTCACACCTTCGCGGAGTTTAAATCGCCATGTGGTGGGTGAGATGATTTCATAGGATGTTGCAAGTGCAGGTTCGATCTTCAGGTTTCGGTCGTAGCGCATCAATCCTTCGTAGGAGTGGTTGAGCACACCAAGAGCAAAACTGTCGCCGTAGGAATATGGATCGAGCGAACTGATATCGCGAGAAGCGCCCCATTTTAAGGTAGCCGCAGACGATGGTATAGCGAGCGCCAGCAGCGCCGCACCGGCCATCAAAGTTCTGGATAATTGCATTTATAGATCCCCTCGGATTGCATTCAATCCTATCGGCAATTTGCCGCGTTTCGGACTGAATACTGTTGAAACCCGTAGCTGCGAACGGCCTATTAGCTCTTTTTCGCAAACTATGATCAACGCTAATTCAGCAAGAATGCAAAAGCAATAGAAAATTGCATGCAATTTATGGGTATAGATTTTCGCAATTACCCATGCGATATGGAAAGAAATTGCATCCACACAAAGAGCGCATTTTATGTCGACAAATCTCAGCAGGAGCGACGCGATCTACGCCTCTCTTCGCCGCGCCATTCTTGAGCAGGCGTTGAAGCCGGGAACGAAGTTGCCAGAGGATTCCATCGGCGACACATTCGGCGTCAGCCGAACGAGCGCCCGAAACGCCTTGTTGCGCCTTGCCTCCGATGGCTTGGTCGAGATCAAACCCAATCGCGGTGCAGCAGTTGCCATGCCGACATTGGAAGAGGCGGAAGAGGTGTTTGCGCTGAGGCGCTGCCTTGAGCGGGAAGTGATAGGCCGTCTGTGCAAGCGAATGCCGAGAGATGGCATCGATGCTTTGATCAGTCATGTGCATGAAGAGGAGCGCGCCCTACAGGCATCGTCTCCACGGTCTATCCGGCTTGCTGGTGAGTTCCACATTCTCCTTGCTGAACTCACGGGGTCGAAACTGCTGATCGATTTCATCAGCCAGATTGTTTCGCGCTCCTCGCTTATTCTCGCGCGTTTCGGACGCCCGCATTCTGCCGAATGCGGTATTGATGAGCATGTCCAGTTGATCGAGGCATTGAAAAACCTCGATGCCGAGACCGCCACCCGCATCATGGATCATCACCTTCACGCCGTTGAAGACCGTGCCAAGGTGGACGACAAGGACGATGGTCCCGACATCACCGAGATTCTCAGCCGTTACATTTCCGTATCCGATTAGGAGCATCCATGCGGCAGTCGGAAAACACGGTGGCCCGCTCGAATAGGGGCATGGTCACAACGCCGCATCACACGGCGAGCGAGGCGGGTGCGAAGGTCTTGCGCCGTGGAGGAACGGCGATCGAGGCTGTGATTGCCGCCGGTGCCGCGCTAACCGTCCTCTACCCGCATTTTTGCGGGCTGGGCGGAGATGCAGTCTGGATCGTGGCGGATGGTTCCGGTCGTCGGCAGACAATCATGGGCATCGGTCAGGCTGCGGAGCATCTGCCTGTGCTGGATACCATTCCGAGCCGCGGCCCGCTCTCGGCGCTGACAACAGCAGCACTTGTCGATAGTTGGGGCGAGGCATTGCGGTACTCCTGCGAAAATTGGCAGGGAACCGAGAGCATGGGCACATTGCTGGCGGACGCGATTGAATTGGCCGCAGGAGGGTTCCCAGTCAGCCAATCGCAGAAACACTGGCATGAATTTCGTGCAGCCGAAATTTCCACATGGCCTGGCGTCGCCACCCATTTCCCGGCTGAAGGTGTTCAGCGGCAACCGCAACTGGCTGCCGTACTGGAGCAGATCGCTCTTTATGGTCACCGGGAGTTTTACGAGGGCGAACTTGCCAGTCGCATCGTCAGCGGTCTTGAGGCTGCAGGCAGCCCTATTCGCCTTAGCGACATGCGAAAGACGGCTGCGCAGATGGTTGAACCCATCTCCATGGCCTATCGAGGCGTCGAACTCCTCGCGCCACCACCGCCAACGCAAGGCATAACCACGCTCGGCATCATGGGAATCCTCGCACATTTTGAGATGGGCAAGGTCGAGCCGTCGTCAGCCGAATTTTATCATCTGTGCGTCGAGGCAGTGAAGCAAGCCTTCCTTGACCGTGGTGCCATTGCCGACCCGGATTTCGTGGCGCAGGCGTGCGCTGACGTGTTGAGTGACACAGCACTGTCGCGCAAGGCTGCGGCAATTGACCGGCAGGTCGCCCAGCCATGGCCCGCAGTTCATCAGACCGGTGACACGGTTTATCTCGCCGCAGTCGATCAAGAGGGCCGTTGCGCCAGCGTGCTCCAAAGCACCTATTACGATTGGGGAAGCGGCGTGCTGGTGGGCGACACCGGCATTCTCTGGCAAAATCGCGGTGCAGCCTTCAGCACGGATCCGACAAGCCCCAACAAGCTCGCCCCGGGTAAAAGACCATTCTACACGCTCAATCCGGGCATCGGTCTGAAACATGGCAAGCCATATCTTCTCTACGGAACGCAAGGGGCCGATGGGCAACCTCAGACGCTGGCACTGCTGCTGAGCCTTCTGATCGACCATGGTTTCGACCCGCTTTCGGCACTTGCTGCGCCCCGGTTTCTGCTCGGGCGAACCTTTTCCGATAGCCGGGATAATCTCAAGATCGAGTCATCTAGTGGTGAAGAGGTTATCGGGGCACTGCATTCCATGGGCCACGAAACCATTGCGATTCCCGCACTCAGCGCGCTTGCCGGGCAAGCGGGGATTATCCGAATGAACAGTGAAGGCGGGATCGACGGTGCGCATGATCCGCGCAGCGATGGCTTAGCCATCGGTATTTGAGGGCAGATATGCACGTCGATCTGGTCATTCGAAACGCGCAACTGGCAAATCAGCGGGGGCCGGTGGATATCGCCGTCAAGGACGGTCGCATCGCTGCAATTAGCTCAGACATCCGCTGCGATGCCATTATCGAGGAAGATGTGGAGGGCAAATTCGCTTTCCCCGGCTTTGTGGATTGTCATGTCCATCTCGATAAGGCCTGCATTCTGGAGCGCTGTTCGATCTGCGCTGGTACGCTGAAAGAAGCCGTACGCGAAACGGCAAAAGCCAAGACAGGATTTTCTGAAGAAGATGTTTTTGAACGTGCGTCTGCTGTCGTTCGGCAGGCTATCCTTCACGGCACTACCCGCATGCGCACCTTTGTAGAGATCGATCCGCGCGCTGGCATGCGCTCATTCGAAGCGATCAAGCGAGTTCGTGAGCGGTTCAAGTTTGCAATAGACATCCAGATCTGCGCCTTCGCACAGGAGGGTCTCACGCAGGAACCCGAAACAGAGGAGATGCTGGACGAGGCGCTGCGCACCGGGGCCGATCTGATCGGCGGTTGCCCCTATACCGACCCCCGACCGGAAGAGCACATCAAACGGATATTCGCGCTAGCGCGAAAGCATGATGTCGATGTGGATCTCCATCTGGATTTCAGCCTCGATCCGAAAAAAACAGACCTGCCAGCGGTAATCGAGGCCACACATGCAAACGCCTATGGTGGCCGAGTCACAATCGGCCACGCCACCAATCTGTCCGCGCTTGATCCGGCAGCACGTTCAATGATCGCACGCAAGATTGCCGCTGCCGGAATTGCCGTCACGGTGCTGCCGGCCACGGATCTTTTTCTGATGGGACGCGATCAGCAGTTCAACATCCCGCGCGGCGTTACGCCTGTGCATCTCTTGCTGAAAGAGGGAGTGGATGCTGCAATCGCGACCAACAACATTCTCAATCCCTTTACCCCATTCGGAGATGCCTCGTTGGCACGGATGGCCAATCTCTATGCCAACGTCATGCAGCTTTCCCGCGATGAGGATATGGACGCCGTTTTCCACATGGTTAGCGCGGTTGCGGCGAAGATTAAGCGAATACCCTACGGATTGGCTGTCGGCGCAGAAGCCGACATCGTCATCCTTGACGTCCAGGACCACCGCAGCGCCATACGATCAGGGGCGCAGACCTTGGCTGGCTGGAAAGCCGGACGCAAAACCTTCGTCCGTCCAAGGCCGCAACTTTTTGAAAAGAATGCCGGGTAGCAGAATTGCTTGCATCGACTTGATGCCGGGCAATTCGCGATCCTCGGACCACGTGCTTTTTCGAACTCAGATCAGTGCTTGAGAACGCTGGCGAGTTAGCGATGATCGCTCCCGCGGCAGATAGTTCCCCTTTGGGGTCGGGCCAATAAAATTCCCGTCATCCACGATCGTCTTGCCGCGCAACAGCATGCGTATCGGCCAGCCACGGATATCGAGCCCTTCATACGGAGTATAATCTGCGCCATGGTGCAGCATGTCGTTGGTGAGGGTGACGCGTTTGTTCGGGTCCCACAATGCGATATCGGCATCTGCACCGACAGCGATGGTGCCTTTGCGTGGATAGAGGCCGTAAAGTTTGGCGTGATTGGTCGAGGTGATCGCAACGAACTGGTTGAGGTCGATCCGTCCTTTCATAACGCCTTCGGAAAACAGGATTGGCAGGCGTGTGGCAACGCCGGGAATGCCATTCGGAATCCAGCGGAAATGGCGCTTGCCCTTCTCGTTCAGTTTTCCTTCCGGGTCATCGAAACGAAACGGGCAGTGATCGGATGAGAACAGATCGAACACACCCTGTTCGATGCCTTCCCAGCAGGCGTCCTGGCTGGCCTTGTCGCGCGGGGGAGGTGAGCAGACATATTTTGCGCCTTCCATCTCGCCCTGATCGAGATCATCGGCCGTCAGCATCAGATATTGTGGGCAGGTTTCTCCGACAATTTTCTGGCCGCGCTGGCGTGCCCGACGGATTTCTTCCATGGCCTCGCGGTTGGAGACGTGAACGATGACGATCGGCACATCGACGATTTCGGCAAGGGACAGTGCTCGGTGCGTTGCCTCCCGTTCTGCGGCGATGGGACGTGTCGTGGCGTGGTATTTCGGCTCGAACTTGCCGTCTTCCTCGTGACGCCCGATCAAGTAGCGAATAGCGTCCTCGTTTTCGCAGTGGACCATCACCAGAGCGCCGGTGCGTCGAGCCGTATCCAGCGTCGCGAGAATCTCGTCATCGCGAAGCCGCAAGCCTTCATAGGTCATGAAAACCTTCAGCGAAGTGTAGCCATCCTCCACCAGTGCTGGAAGTTCCTGTCCCAGCACTTCTGCAGTCGGATCTGTAATGACAAGGTGGAAGGACACGTCGACATGGCATTTGCCATCAGCTTTTGCATGATAGACCTTCAGCGCTTCGCGCAGAGACTGCCCCTTTTCCTGCATACAGAAGGCAAGAACGGTACTGTTTCCGCCGATGGCCGCCGAGCGGGTGCCGCTGTCGAAATCATCGGCCATGACGATGCCGTCGCCAGACGGCTGGTCAAGATGCACATGGCTATCTATGCCGCCGGGCAGGACGAAAAGACCAGTGGCATCGATCACCTCGTCGGCATCGGTCAGCTCAGCGGCGAGCGCTGCAATCCGCCCATCCTTGATACCGACATCGCTGACGAAGGTGTCGCTTGCCGTCACCACGGTTCCGTGCCTGATTACCGTATCGAAACGCATCATTCCATGTTCCCTATGCTTTTCACCGCTCAACTTGCTTTCGCAAATCCCGCATCGCTTGCCAGAATATGGTCGAGTGCAGCCGTAAAGCGATCAACCTCTTCCAGCGTGTTGTAATGCACCATCGACACCCGTAGCATACCGCCATGGTCGGTAAGTTCGAGATATTCGGCAAGCCGTCTCGAATGAAAATCGCCAAAGCGCATGGCGATGTGCTCGCCGTCCATCGCCTTGCAAAGCTCACCCGCCTCGCGACCATCGATACGGAACGCAATGGTGGGCACACGGGTATCACCAAGGTTAGATATTTGGCCGACGATCCGGCAATCGTTGCGGGAGCGCAGATAGCTCAGCAGCCGTTCGGTCAGTAGATTTTCCTGTGCCGTAATGGCTGCAAACGCGGCTTCAATTTTTTGTCGCACCGTGCCGGTCTCGCCCGCCTGCTCACCCAGTGCAGTCAGGTAATCGACGATACCGCAGGTGGAATAGGCTAGCTCATAATTGGGGTTGCCCGGCTCCAGCTTGCCCGGCACTTTGTCCTTGCCGTAGAAATAATGGTAGAGCGTATCAAGCTCGAGCAGCAGGTCGTACTTGCCATACATCAGCGCGTAATGCGGACCGTAGGTCTTGTAGAGACTGAAGACATAATAATCGACATCAAAGGCCTGCACATCCACGGCGCGGTGGGGCGCATAGGCCACGGCATCGACGCAAATCTTTGCCCCGCGCGCATGCACGAAATCGGCTATCTCGCGGATTGGATTGATAGAGCCAAGAATGTTTGAGACATGGGTAACGCAAACCATCCTGGTCCGTTCGCTCATCAGGTGCTGAAGGTCAGCGAGATCAAGCGTCAGGGTTTCCTTGTTCAGTGGCCAGAATGTCAGCACTATGCCCGCGTCCTGCAACCGGTCCCAGGGTCCGATGTTGGATTCGTGGTCGCTGACGGTGACGATGATTTCGTCGCCTGCTGACAATTGGCTCTGCATGGCGCGGGCAAGATTTTGCAGCAAGGCGGTGGTTGAGTTGCCAAACACGATCTCTTCTGGTCTCGATGCATTGACCAGATGCATGGCGGCTGTGCGCGCCTCATAAAGCGCGCTGGCTGCACTTTGTGAGACCTCATAAGAGCCGCCGATCTGAACGTTCTTTTCGATGAGAAACGTATTGATGCGCTCCAGCGCGCCCTTGAGAATTTGCGATCCGCCCGCATTGTCGAAAAAGGTCCAGCCGCGTGAAAGCCCTGGAAACTGGCTTCGCACATAATCGAGGTTAAGCGGTGAAGTGGTGGTCATTCCTGGTGTCTCCCGAATGTTTTTTATTCAATGATTGAGGACGGCGCGAAGGAAGCCGCGCGTTCTCGCCTCTTGTGGGTTATCGAAAATCTCCGCCGGCGTGGCTTCCTCCACCAACCTGCCGCCATCCATGAAAATGACGCGGTCGGCGACCTGACGGGCAAAACCCATTTCGTGGGTCACGATCACCATGGTGACGCCTGTGCCAGCCAGCTTGCGCATGACATCCAGCACCTCGCCCACCATCTCCGGGTCAAGCGCCGATGTTGGCTCATCGAACAGGAGGACGCGTGGCTCCATGGCAAGAGCACGGGCAATGGCGACGCGTTGCTGCTGACCACCTGAGAGATGGCCGGGAAATTTCTCCGCCTGCTCTGAAATGCCGACGCGGGCCAGGAGCTCACGTGCCTTGCGCTCTGCTTCGGCTTCACTGGTTTTGCGTACCCGCATGGGCGCAATCATGACGTTTCTCAGAACAGTCATATGCGGGAAGAGGTTGAAGGATTGGAAAACCATGCCGACCTCTGCGCGCACCTTGGCGAGCGCTGGTCCTGGAGCGACGCGAATACCATCGACCGTGATCATGCTTTCAGGCGCAAAGGCTTCCAGATGGTTGATGCAGCGTATGAGCGTCGACTTGCCGGAACCGGAGGGGCCGATGACGCAGACGACTTCCCCCTCTGCCACATCGAGATCAATGCCGTGCAGCACGGTGAATGTGCCATAGGCCTTCGTCAGCCCGCGGATGGAAATGAGGGGGGCACTCTGTTTTTCCATCAACGTTTCCCCCGGCTGAAGTGCTTTTCAAGACGTGCCACGATGGCAACCATCGGCCAGAGAAGCGCTATATAAATGAGTGCAGCGCCGATCAGCGGGGTTGGGTTTGCATTGAGTGCCTGCGCTTGCGTTGCCTGTTTCAACAGGTCCGGCATGGCAACGACCGAGGCAAGGGCTGTGTCCTTCATGACGTTGATGCAGTTGTTGGTCAGCGGTGGTATGACGATGCGGATAGCCTGCGGCAGAATGATATCGACCATGGTGTTGCGGTTGGAAAGGCCAAGGGCTGCGGATGCCTCGAACTGCCCATGGGGTACCGCCTCGATGCCCGCGCGAAAGATTTCTGCCGTATAGGCCGCAGAAACAAGCGACAATGCGGTAACCGCTGACAGAAATGGTGACAGCCTGATGCCGACAAAGGGCAGCGCATAGTAAACGACAATCAACAGCACCAGCAGCGGGATCGACCGGAAAATGTCGATGTAGATGCGGATCAGCAGTTTGAAGAACGCTGGAGCATAAAGCCGTGCCACCGCCAGAAACAGACCGCCGATAAGGCCGCAAAGGATGCTGGTGACGCCGATCTGGATTGTGACAACCAGACCCCAAAGCAGCTGCGGCAGGCTGTTGAGAAACACGGGAACATTGAAGAAGGTATTGATGAGGTTCATGCCAAGGAGGCTCCCTTTCAAATCTGGCGGGACGCGATGGGTCCCGCCAGATGCGGTTCAAGCCTTACTTGGCCTTCGGCATGTCGAGAACTGCGACGGTCGATGTCGTATCCTCGGCCTTTGCGCCAAACCATGTCTCATGCAGCTTGGCGATGAAGCCTTCGCCCTTCAGCGTGGTGATGACCTTGTTGACTTCGGTGGCTAAAGGATCGCCCTTGTTGAACATGATCGAGTACTTTTCGCCGGTCGGAATGCGCTCGACAACTTTCAGCTCGGGCTTGTCCTTGGCATAGTAGAGGAGGGCAGGAATATCAGAAATATAGCCATCGACACGCCCTGCAACGAGATCAAGCATGGCGGGCTGCAAGCCTTCGAACTTGCGGATTTCGCCAAGCTTGTATTCGGCCTTATTGGCTTCGGCCCACATGTCACCGGTCGATCCCGTATCGACGCCGACGACCTTGCCGCTCATCCCCTTGAGACCCGTGATGCCGGAGGCGGCTGTGACCGTTAAAGACTGGTCGCTGTCATAATAGGGCTGCGCGAAGGTAACGGATGCGAGGCGCTTTTCGGTGATGGTGATCGATGAAATGGCCATGTTGATCCGGCCCGACTGGACCGCGGGAAACAGGCCGTTGAACGGTGTGTTGACGAACTCAACCGACTTGCCGAGGCGCTTGGCAATCTCGTTGACCAGATCGACTTCGAAGCCGGTGACCTTGCCACTGGCATCTTCGAATTCCCATGGAACGTTGCCGATATTGGCCCCGACGGTCAAATCGGCGGCCTGAACGTTGAACACGCCAAGCGCTGATACCAGCCCGGCTAGAAGTGTGCTTTTGATGCGCGAAACGTGATGCATTGGAGAACCCCTTGTTTTATGTTTTAAGCCAATCTACGTTGGTCTAACTGGTCAGACCAGTCCGACCAAACAAGCATGTGCTTTTATGCTTTGCAAGATGCGTCTTGAAAAATATATCGAAAGGCCGAGGTGGCTTTAGGGAAACAGGGATCGAATGCTCAACAAGACGCTAGTGCCACAATCGGTAGCCCGCGAAATCCAGGCCATGATACAGGCCGGGCAACTGAAACCTGGGCAAAAGATCCCGTCACAGCGCGAGTTCTCCCAAAAATTTGGCATTAGCCGGGCGTCTCTGAGAGAAGCGCTGCTCACCCTGGAAACTTTAGGCCTGCTGAAAACGGAAGCCGGACGCGGGACATTCGTTGCTGAGGCTGATGGAACCGCAGGACAGGCGGGGCACATGGCGCCATGGCGTTATTCTGAAAGCTATTCCGTGTTCGATGTTTTCCAGACCCGTATCCTGCTGGAGGGTGAGATCGCGCGTCTCTCCGCTGGACGTCTTTCACAAACGCAATTGGAAAAGATGGAAAAGGCAACCAAGACCATGGAGGATTGCTGGGCCAATCAAGACCTGCTCGCCAATGTCGATGCCGATCTGGAGTTTCATGGCACCATCGTCTCTGCTTGCTCCAACACCATGATGAAAGCGCTTTACCAGACCGTACGGGATCAGGTAACCGAAACCCAGCGCCAGCCAATCCCGATCACTGATCCGGAAAGAATGCGCCAATCTATTGCAGAACACCGCCGTATCATCGCCGCCCTGAGAGCAAATGATGGCGCTTTGGCCCGCAGTGAAATGGAAGCGCATATCCAAAACACGGCGCGCTGTGCTGGATTGCAGCCATAGGCTGCTCATCTACAGTGGCGGCGATCAAAGGGATCACGAACGGTTTGGGTCCTGCTGCCAAATCGCAAAGGCCAATCGCCTCGGTGCGAGCTCCGATGCTAACGTGTGCTCACCATCTTATATCGGTCTATCCGACCTCCAAGTGCTCCAATAACGGCTTGCAAGAATTCGTGCCGCCGGGGGTTGGACGTTGCCGCCAGTGTTATTTCCAGCCGCTCGTGAATCTTGCTCATGAACCCAACATGGTCAAAACTGTGAGCGGCAATGTTCACCTCGACCTCCTCCATGTAATGAGAAAGGTGCGGGCCTAGCTCAAGGTTTGAATCCGTTTGGAAATGAGCCGCCATTCGCTCTGCAAGTGTTGCCATTTGGGCGTGGGGACCATACGTCTCGCTCATTCCGTCTCCTTTTCTAACCTCAGCAGATTACATAGGCACGGTTACTTTTAAGCACGAGATATTTTCTCTGCTATCGCGAAAACGTTATCTTTGCCAAACCCGATGCCGGCAGTTTCTTCGCACGGCAATCAATTGAAGCGCGCTGTGTTTCCGGGATGGTCAAGGCGATGAAGATGCTTTTCCTTCAGGCGACACGCATTCCTTCCCGCCACACACCAGCGATGAACGGCGGCAGGCCTGTTGTGGTCCGCACCCTGACCAGATCGGCGCGGCGTCCAATCTCTATCCGCCCACGGTCATGTAGCTTTGCGGCATCGGCCGGGTTGGCGGAGATGAGCCGGATGGCGTGGGGTAGGGCGATGATCTGCTTTTCTGCAAGCAGAAATGCCGCCTGAACCAGGCTGAACGGGACGTAATCAGAGGAGAGGATATCCAGCGCACCATGGCTGAGAAGATCGAGGGCCGAGACGTTGCCGGAGTGAGAGCCGCCGCGAACAACATTTGGGGCACCCATCAGGATCTGAAGCCCAGCCTGACGGGAAAGTTCGGCAGCAATGACCGTGGTTGGAAATTCTGCCATCGATATGCCGAGTTCAATACCCTCGGCAACGTGCTCGGCGGTCGCGTCGTCATGCGAGGCGATAGAAATGCCGGCCGCGTGGCAACGATCTGCGATCAGTTTCCGGTTTTTTACGGAATTGGCCTCGGATTCTGCAATTCGCCTTTCACTAAAGGCTTTGAAGGCTTCGTCAGAGAGCTTCTTCTTGCCCTGATAATAGATGCGATACGCGTCAAGGCTCACAAATTGGCGCTGGCCGGGTGCGTGGTCCATCAAAGAGGCGAGGCGTATGCGGTTGTTTCTGCTCATCTCGTCAAAATGTTCGACCACATCTGGGACTGAGACTTCGCAGCGCAGGTGGATGAAATGTTCGGCACGCAGCCTGTTCGCAGCGGTGGCAGTGGAAATTGTCTGCGCCATGGCTGACATTTCGGGTGCCCCAAGTTCAGTATCGCCATCCATTCCGACGCGCAGCGCATCGAAAACGGTGGTGATGCCGGATGTGGCGATCTGCCCGTCATGAGCCTGAAGTGCCGCATCCATGTTCCACCGCACTTTCGGGCGTGGTTGGAAATGGGTTTCAAGATGGTCGGTATGAAGTTCCACGCAACCAGGCATGATGGTGTCGCCGCCAAGATCGATGCCGGAAACCGAGGAGCCGGTGGCGATGTCTGCAATCTTGCCATCACGGACAACAAGCGTGCCCTGTACGATCTCGTCATGAAGAATGATGGAGCCGTTTGTGAAGATGAGTTCAGATGTCATTGGTGGGATCATTCTTGTTTTGGAAGGGATTCGTCTTGGCCAACAGGGTCAGATAACGAGCTTGCGGAGTTGCTGCGAAATGAGATCCATCACAGTCACCGTCAGCACGATGATAATGATGATTGCCGAGGCCTGCGGGTAATAGAAACCACGGATCGTTTCGAACAGGATCTGGCCGATGCCACCGGCGCCGATGAGGCCGAGGACGGTGGCTGATCGAATATTGGATTCAAGCCGATACAATGAAAACGAAATCCATAGCGGCAGGACCTGTGGAATGACGCCAAAGATGACCTGCTGAATGCGGGATGCGCCCGTCGTGCGGATAGCCTCGACTGGACGTGGGTCAATCGCCTCCACCGCTTCGGAAAATAGTTTGGCGAGAATGCCAGTTGTGTGGATGAACAGGGCCATTACGCCTGCAAACGGTCCAAGACCGACAGCGACAACGAACAGGACGGCGAACACGACTTCATGGATGGCGCGGAACATGTCCATCAGTCGGCGGACGGGCTGATTGACCCACCATGGCGCCATGTTATGCGCTGAGAGAATGCCAAGCGGGACAGACAGGATGACCGAGAGGAACGTACCCCAAAGCGCGATCTGGACGGTGACGAGCATTTCCTCGAGATAATATTGCCAGGTCTTGAAATCTGGCCTGAGAAAATCCTTGGCGTAGTCCGCCATGTTGCCGCTGTCAGTAAACAGGTAAGTCCAGCGGCTCATCTCTGCGGGTCCCCAGCTGAAAGCCAGCGCCGCCAGGATACCAAGCGTCAGTAACCCGTTCCGCATTCCGCCCTGCCGCTTCGCATAGGACGTGGCTGGTTTGGCGGGGGTATTCGCCGAAAGGATTGTTTCGCTCATGGTTACGGTCCAAGTTTCGGAAAAGGGGCGGATACAAGATCCGCCCGTCGATGACAGGTGCAATCAGCTCTTGGAAGCCAATGCGAGTTCGGCTTCGAACTTGGTCTTCTGCTCGGTCAAGGCCTTGATTTTGGTGGCCTTGGCTTCAGCGGAAAGGGTGGCATCGGCCTCAACCTGCGAGATCGACTTCGAGAGTTCCATGACGCGGACCGGCAGAAGCTGCTTGTCGCTCGAGGCACGGAACGGTCCCCACTTCAGTCCTGCGAGAATCTTCTTTTCTGCAGCGACATCGCCCGTCGATTTGTCTGTGCCGTAGGTCATGAAGAAGTCGCGGATCTTTGTCTTGGAAGCATCCGGAAGATTCTTGCGCCATACAATCGGGTCAGATGGGATCAGAGGCGAGCGCCAGATTTCGCGGATTTTTGCGAAAGCATCAGGCTTGTTCTGCTTGATCAGCGCCATGTTCTCGGTGTTGTTGGCAGCAGCGTCGACCTGCTTGTTGGCAACAGCCATGGCATTGGTTTCATGGTTGGCATTGGTGACGTTCTTGAAGCACGTCTTTGGATCTATGCCCTTCGCGCTAAATACGAACGTCATCGGAACAAGGTAGCCAGAGGTTGAATTGGGGTCGCCAAGACCGAAGTTGATCGACTTGTCGCATTTCAGCAGGTCATCGATGTTCTTCAGCGGGCTGTCCGTTGGCACGATAACAACCGACCAGTAACCCGGCTCACCACTTGCAGGAACGCTCTGTACGAAAATCTCGCCATCGGCGCGGTCGACGGCTTCCATTGCAGACTTGTTGCCGTACCAGGCGATCTGAACCTTGTCGAAGCGCATGCCTTCGATGATGCCAGCATAGTCCGAAGCAAAGAATGCCTTCACATTAAGGCCGGTCTTCTTCTTCATGTCGGCAAGAAGTGGATCCCAGTTTGTCTTGAGGTTCTGCTGGGATTCGGTGGAAATGATGCCGAAGTTGATCGTGCTTTCCTGCGCATAGGCCGCGGAGGTCATCGTAAAGGCGACAGACATCGCCGCCATGCTTTTCAGTATCGCGTTCATGTTTGGTCTCCGGTGCTGTGTTGATCAGGCAGTCGTTAGGACCGGCTGACGTTTGACTGACCCGGTGGCCACCACCGGTGTCGATTGCTCCGCCGGGGCATCCGGCAGGACGAGTTCTTCCGAGGCCGACCCATAGAGTTCGGCAAGGAAAGCATTGGAAAGGGCCGTCGATGGGCCATCGAAGACAATCTCGCCGTCGCGCATTGCGATTGTCCGCTTGCAGTAGCGCCGGGCGTATTCGACCTGATGCAGTGACACGAGAATGGTGATGTCGTCCTGCGTGTTGATATCGGCAAGAACGTCCATGACGCGTCGTGCGGAGGAAGGATCGAGCGCCGAAATCGGCTCATCGGCAATCAGGATCTTTGCTCCCTGGACCAGCGTTCGTGCGATTGCCGCGCGCTGCTGCTGGCCACCGGAAAGGGTCGATGAGCGCTGCGCAGCGACCTGCGGAATGCCGACGCGGGCAAGGGCCGCACGCGCCCTGTCCTTTTCGGCGCGGTTAAACAGACCAAGCGTTCCGCGCCAACGTGGAACATGGCCGAGATGGCCGACCAGCACATTGGTCAGCACCGACAACCGGCCAACAAGGTTGAACTGCTGGAAGATCACCGACACTGCGCCACGCTTGACCCGACCGGTCATGCGGCCAGCCTTTTGCGATACCGTGCCAAGAATGTCGATCTGTCCGCCCTGACCGTCGGCCGTTTCGAGACCCGCAAGATGCCGGATCAGCGTGCTCTTGCCGGAACCGGACGCGCCAATCAGCGCGACCATTTCGCCGCGTTCCAGTGTCAGGCTGACGCCCGCAAGCGCACGTGTGGCGCCGTAATTTTTAGAAAGATTGGAAACCGTAATCGCAGTCATTGCTCGTCTCCATGGCTCGGTCGGTTCGAAGAGATTGGATGGCTTTCGATGATCGTGCAGTGACGCTTTGATGAAGTTTTTGCGTCAACCGCCGTAACGGGAAAGAAAATCTTCAGCGGAGAGTCTGCGGAAGTCTTCAAGCGCTTCGAACAACTGGTCATGTGGCCAATCCCACCATGCAAGGTGGTCCATGCGCTCACCTACACCATCAGCAAATCTGGCTCTGATCAGCCTGGCCGGGACACCGCCGACGACGGTGTAGGGTGCGACATCACGAGACACCACGGCGCCTGCGCCAACAACGGCCCCATTGCCAATTGTGATACCGGGAAGAAGTGTCACGCCGTGGCCAAGCCAGACATCGTGACCGATGAACACACGCTTTGCCCGACGTTGCGCGAAGAAGCCCGTCTCGTCACCGGCACCCGGCCAGTAGTCTCCGGCTCGATAGGTAAAGTGGTGAAGGCTGGCGCGATCCATCGGATGGTTGGTGGCATTGATGCGCACGCAAGCGGCAATGTTGACGAACTTGCCGATTGTCGCGCACCACACCTGGCCGCCACGTTCGATGTAGGAATAGTCGCCAATATCGGTCTCGGAGATGCGGCATAATTCGGCGATCTCGGTGTAGATACCGAGAGTGGAGTCACTGACCTCAGCCGTGGGATGGATCAATGGCTGGATTGAGAGCTTGGTCATGCTGCGACCTTTCGGGCGGAGAATGCAGAAACATCCAGAATCCGTGTCGCGACGGCGTCACGAACGGGCTGGTCGTGGAATATCCCAAGGATCGCTGTGCCCTTGGCACGCTTTTCCGCGATCATTGCCACGACCACGTCCCGGTTTTCCGCATCCAGCGACGCTGTCGGTTCATCGAGAAGCAGGATCGGATGATCGGTTATAAACCCACGGGCGATGTTGACGCGCTGCTTCTCGCCGCCCGAAAAGGTGGCGGGCGGCAAGCCGAACAGGGTTTCCGGCAAGTTCAGCCGTGAGAGCAATGCCCCGGCTGTTTCAAGCGCGTCGTCACGCGCCACACCGCGAGACGTCAGCGGTTCCGCGACGACTTCCAAAGCTGAAACACGAGGAACAGCACGCAGGAACTGGCTGACATAGCCTATGCTGTGTTTGCGCAATTCCAACACCAGTCTCGGATCGCCGCTGCCGAGATCCTGTACTGCCAGAGACGAGCCGTCCCGGACCAATATCTGGCCCTGGTCGATGGCGTAGTTGCCGTAGACCATGCGCAGGATCGAAGATTTTCCGACCCCTGACGGACCGCCGAGGACGACGCATTCGCCGCGGTTCAGATCGAAACTCACATTCCTGACGACCGGCAGGATGAGACCGTCGCGCAAGTGCATGGTGAAGGATTTGGCGACGTCCCGCACTGAAAGCAGCACGGTATCGTCAAGGGTTGTGGGCGGGGCGTAAAGTGTCATCTCAGCTCTCCGGGATCGAAGCGACAAGTAGCTGGGTGTAGGCATGCTGCGGATCGTCCAGCACCCTGTCGGTCAGTCCCTGTTCCACAATCCGGCCACGCTTCATGACGATCATCCGTTGCGACAGCAGACGGGCGACAGCCAGATCATGGGTAACAAGCACGACGGACAGATCGAGGTCGTTGACCAAGCCCCGCAAAAGATCGAGTACGCGGGCCTGAACCGAGACATCCAGGCCGCCGGTTGGCTCGTCCATGAAGATCAGCCGGGGATGTGTGACCAGATTGCGGGCAATCTGGAGCCGCTGACGCATGCCGCCGGAAAACTCTACTGGCTGGTCGTCGATACGGTCGGTGGCGATCTCGACGCGGGACAGCCATTCGCCAGCGGTGCGGCGAATATCGCCGTAGTGCCGTTCGCCGACTGCCATCAGCCTTTCGCCGACATTGGCGCCGGCGGAAACCCGCATCCGCAATCCATCAGCTGGATTCTGGTGCACGAAGCCCCAGTCGGTGCGCATCAGGAACCGGCGTTCTGCTTCGGAGAGATCGGCGAGGTCAGGGAACTCTCCGTCCCGCATGCGATATCGTACGCTTCCGGACGATCGGTCGAGACGAGCGGAGATACAATTCAGGAGCGTGGTTTTCCCGGAACCGGATTCGCCAACGATGGCAACGACTTCGCCGGGCCAGATGTCAAACGAGATATCCGTGCAGCCGATGAAGCCGCCATAGCGCCGTTCGAGGTCGCGGACGGAAAGGATGGGGCCGGTCATGGCTGATCTCCTGTCAATGACTGCGGCAATCCGGGTCCGTGATGACCTTCGGTCTGCCGTGTCTCGCAATGATCGGTATCGGAGCAGACGAACATACGACCACCGCGGTCGTCCGTGACCACTTCATCGAGGTACACATCTCTGGCATTGCAAAGCGCACAGGTCGACGTGAGTGTCTGCACGGCAAATGGATGATCTTCAAAATCCAGGCTAACGACCTTGGTGAATGGCGGCAAAGCGTAGATGCGTTTTTCACGGCCTGCACCGAACAGCTGCAATGCCGGGGAATTGTGCATTTTCGGATTGTCGAATTTCGGGATAGGCGAGGGGTCCATCACATAACGGCCTTCGACCTTGACCGGGTAGGCATAGGTCGTTGCGATATGGCCATGCTGGGCGATGTCCTCGTAAAGCTTAACCTGGATCAGGCCGTATTCCTCCAACCCATGCATGATGCGGGTTTCGGTCTCACGTGGTTCGAGAAACCGCAGCGGCTCAGGAATAGGCACCTGATAGACAAGGATCTGGCCTGCCTTGAGAGGCGTTTCCGGGATGCGGTGGCGGGTCTGGATGACGCTTGCCTCGGTCGTCTTTGTCGTGGTCGCAACATTTGCGGTCTTGGCGAAGAATGCGCGAATGGAGACCGCGTTGGTGGTGTCGTCGGCACCCTGGTCGATGACTTTCAGCACGTCGTCAGGCCCCAGAATGGCGGCAGTGACTTGAACGCCGCCGGTTCCCCAGCCATAGGGCATCGGCATTTCGCGCGAGGCGAAAGGTACCTGATAACCGGGAATGGCGATTGCTTTCAAAATCGCACGGCGGATCATCCGCTTGGTCTGTTCGTCGAGATAAGCGAAATTGTAAGCGGGAAGGCTCATTCCGCCGCCTCCTTATGCGATGCGTCACTGCTTTCCTGCCGCAACATGCGCAGTAGGCCGAGTTCCGCCTGGAAATCCACGTAGTGCGGGAGCTTCAAATGCTCCACGAAGCCCGTTGCTTCGACATTATCGCAATGGGCGAGGACGAATTCCTCGTCCTGCGCAGGTGCCACGCGCTGTTCATCGAACTCGTCAGCGCGAAGGGCGCGGTCCACCAGGCTCATCGCCATTGCTTTTCGCTCAGACTGGCCGAAGACAAGACCGTAGCCTCGAGTAAATCGCTGGCCATCCTGAGCCGATCCCTTGAATTGGGAGACCATCTGGCATTCCGTGACGCGGATCGAACCAATCGCGACCGCGAAGCCAAGCTCTGGAATATCGATCTCGATCTCCACCAGCCCGATGCGCACTTCGCCAACAAAAGGATGGGTTCGGCCATAGCCACGCTGCGTCGAATAACCGAGCGACAGTAGGAAACCTTCGTCGCCGCGCGCCAGCGCCTGCAGGCGCAGATCGCGACTGACTGGAAACGCGGTCGGATCGCGGGTCAGGTCGGCTGGCTCTTTATCCGAGGGTACATCTGGTTCGATCAGGCCTTCGTCATTGAGGATGTCGGTGACGCGGGGATAGGCAAAGTCACTATCGAGCGGTCGTCTGGCAGGCCGTTCCACCGGTTCGTCGCCCGCCATGGCCGGATCGATCAGGCGGTGTGTGTAGTCGAAGGTGGGGCCGAGCAACTGGCCTCCGGGAACATCCTTGTAGGTTGCAGACACACGCCGTTCGATCTGCATTGCGCCGGTATCGAGTGGTTTGGAATAGCCAAAACGGGGCAGAGTTGTACGATAGGCGCGCAGGAGGAAGATCGCCTCAATCAGATCACCACGCGATTGGCGCACGGCCATGGCGGCAAGCTCAGGATCATAGAGAGAGCCTTCGGCCATCACCCGGTCGACGGCGAGCGACAACTGTCCGTGTATCTGCTCGAGGGTCAGGGCCGGGATGTCGCGTTCTCCGCGGCGGCGGTCGGCCAGTAGCTTGTGAGCCTTGTCGATTGCGGCTTCGCCGCCCTTTACGGCTACATACATGTCTCAAGCCTCCCGGATGCGCGTCGTGCGCGGCAAGGCGATTGCCTCTGCATCGCAGACAAGAATGACGTCGAAGCCGAGCGGATATGACGCTGCATTGGTCTTCATCACCTCGGTGAACCCTTCCGGCAAACCACTCGGTGCGATTTCGCAGATGGTTTCGATGCCGGGGCCGGAGAGTTGGAGAGTTGCCCCGCCGATAAGAGATTGCACGGGTAGCAGCAACGTTGCAGAGCGGTCGGGATAAGCCATCGTTCCACGGGCAAAAGCCTGCCACCGCGTCGTGTCGCTCATTTCCGACAGGACGACGAAACTGGCTTTTCCGGCGTCCGGAGCAATCACCGCGCCGGTCTGAAAAGTCAGCCAGGCTGCAGCTTCCCGCACATCACTCGAGGCCTCGAACCAGACGGGCGTATCATAATCGGCAAGCGTCAAGAGAATTGCCGATGCGGCAGAATTCAGCGGGTAAGGTCCAGTAGCACGTAAGCCGAGATCGACCATCGTGCCCGGACAAGACATGGCATCCATCACGGCGCGGAAAATATCCTGTGAGGCAAACACCGGATCGGCAAAGCCGCCGTCGAAAACTGCATTCTGCATCAATCTTCTCCTCGTGCGACGGTGAAGAAGTCGACTCTGGTGGCCTCGGTTTCTTCAGCGCGGCGCAACTTTTCAGCGTTCATCGCCTCGAGGGCGGGGCGGACGATCTTGCTGTCGATCTGCCCAACCCAATCCGGTATCTGCCGCAACGCATCCAGATGAGCGACGATTCGAGCTTTGCGCTTGTCCCTGCCAAGGATGATCGAATGCCCGATCTCTCCGCTTGCAAGCTTGACCGTTGCACGGGTCACGCTGGCCTCGCCGAGGTTGAAAGCAGCGCCGCCGCCACCAACCTTGCCGCGGATCATGACAGCACCGATTTCCGGGCCGCGAACTGGAACTGCAGCCGGCAGCGTCGGCTCCAGCGCCTCATACTGTTCGGCAAGAATGTCTGCCGATGCCGCGGCCAGGATGCCCAGCGCGTTCTTTCTGGAGAAGATATCGACATTATTATCGCTGATCATTGTCGCTCCGTATTTGTCTATTTGTGTAGACAACTAGTCTTGTTGACTTTATATACTGAGAACGATGACGGTCGAATGACAGCTGGAAGATATTGCGATGAACGGAACAGATGATGGCATTTCGCGCTGGCGAAGGGTTGCAGACGGGTTACGCAGCGCCATCGGCGAAGGGGCAATCAACGATCAACTGCCTCCGGAAACCGAACTTGCGGCGCAATATGGCGTCAACCGCCATACGGTGCGGCGTGCGATCGCTGCACTTTCGAGCGAGGGTTTGCTGCGCGCCGAGCGCGGACGCGGCACTTTTGTCAACGCGGTCCAGAAGCGGATCGTCTACCCGATTGGAGCCAGAGCGCGCTTTTCCGAGAACATGATGCGCCAGTCGCTGGAACCATCGGGCCGACTTATCAACGCGCAAAGAGTATCTGCGGATGCAGTTCAGGCGCGGCTTCTGGACTGTAGTGTCGGCATGCCTCTGCATCGCCTCGAACATCTGGCGGTGGTCGATGGAGTGCCGATGTCGCGTTCGACTTCGTTTTTCTCAGCCGACCGTTTTCCGGGAATTATCGCGGCCTATGCAGAGACAGGGTCGATCACCAAAGCTTTGCTGCGTGAAGGGCTGGCCGACTACCGGCGACGCGAAACACGACTAACCGCGGAGCGTGCCTCTGCGCGGGACGAGGATTTTCTAAACTGCGCATCGGATAGCATCATCCTCGTCAGTCAGGCCGTGGATGTCGATCTGGAAGACAGGCCGGTGCAGAGCATTGTGACGCGGTTTCTCGCTGACCGAATGGAACTGGTTTTCTCGAATGCGCCAGTGCTGTCTTGATCCTTGGATCAGGCTGCCTCAGTTCAGCATGACCATATGCGAGGCCACCTGTTCTTCGAAGAATTTTGAGAACGAGGCGATGCGGGGCGGCAGGGCCTGGTATGGCGGATAATAGAGCGTCAGCCAGAGATCTGGTGGCGACCAGCCCGGTAGAATGTGCACCAGGCGTCCGGTCTTCAGATGTTCCGAGATGTGAAAGCCCGGCAGCAATGCGACACCGGCGCCATCGGCGGCCATATCGGCCAGAACCTCACCACTATTGGCGCTGAATGCCCGCCCGGCAGGGATTGTCATGCTTGCGCCGCCGTCTGACAGAACCCAGTTTTCCCGGCGGCTTTCACCACTATAGGCAAGGCAATCGTCGGGCGTCAGTTCGCTCGGATGCTGCATATCGACGAACCGGCTTCCCGGTGCTGCCACCAGAATGCGCGGCACAACGCGGATCTTGCGCCAGATCGTGAACTTGTCCGACGGTTGGGATGAGATACGGATGGCCAGATCATAATCGTCATCAACGATATCCACGAGCCCATCGGACAGCGATATCTCGAAACTGATTTTCGGGTGAAGCTCTCTGAAACCGGACAGGATCGGTTGTAACACAGCTTTGCCGAACCAGGTCGGCGCGCTGATCCGCAGGCGGCCTTGATCAGCCTTGTGGGCATTGCGGATATCCTTGCGGGCGCTTTCAAGGGCCTCGACGGCTGGCTGAATCTGTGCCGCAAAAACCGCGCCATCCGTTGTGAGCGATACCTGCCGGGTCGTTCGCACGAAAAGCTGGACGCCGAGGTCGTCCTCAAGGGCTGCAATTGCCCGTGTGACGGCAGCAGCCGTCATGTTGAGCTCGCGAGCAACCTGCGCAAAATTACGCTTCTCGGCAGCCAGCAGAAACGTTTTCAGGACCTTGTAATCATTCATCTCGATTATTTCAAAAAGAGCAATTCATTCGACAGTAATATTGCAATTCCGTGTTGCGATCAAGCCGGGTAGATCTTTGTTCACAGGAACAGACAGTCATCATGCAGAAGGACAAGGACGATGATCAAGGATATTAAAGGGCTGCATCACATCACTTCCATGGCATCTGATGCGCGGCAAAATAACAGGTTTTTCACCGATACGCTCGGACTTCGCCGAGTGAAAAAAACCGTCAATTTTGACGATCCAAGCGTCTATCATCTCTATTATGGTGATGAGAACGGCACGCCTGGCACGGTTATGACCTATTTTCCCTTTCCGAACATGATGCCCAAACGTCCGGGTGTTGGCGAAGTTGGTGAAACGCAATTCGCCGTTCCCAAAGGTGCTCTTTCCTTCTGGGCGGATCGCTTTGTTGCCCAAGGTGTTGGCGGGCTTTCTACCGACACCGTGTTTGGAGCGAACCGCTTGCGGTTCAATGGTCCTGATGGTGACGGGTTCGCCCTGGTCGAAACGACAAATGACGACCGTGCGGCCTGGGTCGGCGAGGGCGTGCCCGACGATGTTGCTATCAGAGGCTTTTCCGGAGCGCGCTTCAACCTCCACGAAACGGCCGCCACCCAAGAGCTTCTAGGCTTTATGGGGTATGAGCGGGCCGAGACTGAAGGCAATGTTACCCGGTTCATCATTCCCGGCGGTAATGGGGCGAATACGATCGATCTCGCCGCGCTTGGGAAGAAGCCATTTGCTCGGCAGGGTGCTGGCTCTGTTCATCACATCGCCTTTGCCGTTGATAACAGGGAAAAGCAGCTCCAGGTGCGCAAGGCGCTGATGGATACCGGTTATCAGGTGACCCCGGTCATCGACCGCGATTACTTCTGGGCAATCTATTTCCGAACTCCGGGCGGCATCCTCTTCGAGATCGCCACCAACGAACCGGGATTCAATCGGGATGAAGACACGGCTCACCTCGGTGAGGCACTGAAACTGCCCAGCCGCTATGAGGACTTCCGCCATGAGATCGAGGCTAATCTCGCGCCACTCACGGCATAAACAGCGCATCTGCCCAAGCTGTCAGGAGCTTGCTCCCAGGCTTAAGGGACGAGACACACCGCATTCAAACGATCAAGGAGATCGATCATGGAATTGCATTCATCTCGTAATGCCACCGCAGTGCTTGTTAACGGTGCCTGGGCCGACGGCTCCAGCTGGCGGCGCGTCATCAGGTTGCTTCTGGAAAAGGGGATCGACGTTGTCGCGGTCCAGAACCCGACCACCTCGCTGGCCGATGACGTTGCTGCCACGCAACTCGTGCTCGATGCAATCAAGGGACCGGTAGTCCTTGTCGGTCATAGCTGGGGTGGAACGGTTATTACGCAAGCAGGTAACAGTCCGAACGTCAAAGCCTTGGTCTATGTTGCGGCGTTCGCCCCCGACGTGGGGCAGTCGACCGGCGATCAAGTGGACGCGCATGAAGCACCTCCAGGTTTGAGCGGTGTGACCGACATTGGAAACGGCAAGCTTATGATGAGTGTGGAAAGCTGGATCGGCAACGTCGCCCAAGATCTTCCTGAGAGCGAGGCAAGGCTCCTTGCCGCTGTGCAGACGCCGCTTGGAGTTTCAACGTTCAGTGACACAGTGAGCCAAGCGGCTTGGTTAGACAGACCCACGTATTACCTCGTTTCCAGTGAAGACCGTGCGGTGAATGTCGAGTTGCGACGTGAACTCGCCGCGAAAATGAAGGCAAAGACAACGGAGCTTGAGGCTAGCCACATGTCGTTGCTGTCAGCACCCGCTGATGTGGCCGAGGTCATTTACGGCGCGGTGATTGCGGCGTCCGTTTAGCCGCAATGTGCGACGTCAACGTTACCTGATGGCTTTACCAGGCAGAGATCAATATCAGGACGGCCCCCTCTGCACCGTCGCACATGTCTAGTCGTATGCGGCGGTCGCGGTGGGGCAAAACTTCATTGTAGGAAAAAATCAAATACTGCGTCGCCAAGTGCCGGGTGTTGTCCCGACGAGAGCCGAGAACACGCGTGTGAAGTGGCTCTGATCCGCAAATCCACAGGCCACGGCAATCTCCGCGAGAGGCGCATTGGACGTCTTTATCAGGTGCCGGGCGCGATCTACGCGTTGGTTCAGGAGCCATTGATAGGGCGTCACGCCTGTGGCTTCGCGGAAAGCACGGATGAAATAGCCGCGCGACAGGTTGCAGGCCTGCGCAACGTCAGCAATCGAAACATCTCCTTCAAGATGCTCGAGCAGAATGGATTTTGCCAGTTGCTCTTGCGCGCGTGAAAGCACCGGCGTTCGCACAGGGGCCGGTACAGGCCGCCCGCCGTAACGCTGAACCAGATAGGTGCCAATCGCTGTCGTCATCTGATCAACGAAAAGAGCGTTGGCCTCTTCCGGTCGCTGGAGGGCAGGGATCAACGCGCGCGCCAGATTTGTCAGAACGATATCCTTGCCAGCCGTCGCCGGTAGCAGCATATTCACTCCGCCCACGTCAGCATCATCAGCGATCTTTGCCAGAGAAGAAGGCGATATCTGAAACAGCATGAAATCGAACGGCGTGCAAAGATCAGCTTTGTAGTCATCCGCTAGGTTACGGATATAAAATGTGTTTTCGAAAAAGTCGTGGCTGGTCGCGTGGTGCTCTTGAAAAATACGCCACTGATGACCTGCGCGTAACGACACGCCGACCAGAAACCCCTGATCGCTTCCAGATGTGCTGACCTGATCGAGTTGGGAGGAGCGCGTTGCCTTGCGGAAAATGTCCATGTCCGGCGATGACAGGTTTTGGTTCGTCGCCAATTGGGTCAACGTGCAGCCGAATTTGTCCGCAGCTTTGACTGGGGTGTAAAGGCTTGCATTTCCGGGACCAGTCATCATGAAACCTAGCTCCCTTATCTGCGACAAACGCAGTTTACTCATAAATTATGCTGGTCGCTTGTCGTAAAGTTTAGCGACCAATCGATCTTGAAAAAGCGCTTTTGTACAATATAGCGTGAAAATTAGCGTGTAGGAAACTGCAATATATGGTTCCCGATTACGTCTACAGCGCAATTAATGCCAGCACTATACAGATGTGAGTAAATGGTTGAAAGTCAATGAAAAAATCGCAGCAAGCTTTGGTGTCGATGCAGCAAGGGCATTCGTAGTCAAGCCGCTGGGAGGAGCGCAGCTCACCATCGTGCATATTGTGAATTGCTACGAACACGGCAACAGCCGGGTGGTCCTCGCACCTGATGATGCGTTCCTGGTTATGCTCTATCTTGGAGATGCCCGACATTGCGACATTGCGTCTGATGGTAGCATGGGTCCGATCAAGTCCTATTCAAACGGCTCGATCTGTCTGGTGAGTTTGGCGAAGGGTGCGGCTATTTCCATAGACGGCAGACTTGATGTATTGATTTTCCACATCCCTGCACCGCATCTTGCCGAGCTTGCAGAGGAAGCGGGTGAACCACGGATCGATGATTTTATGATCTGTCGGGGTCTGCACGATCAGGTCATCCACAACATGGGTGCGGCGTTGATGCCATTGTTCGACATGCCGGATCAGGCACGAGACATGCTTGTTCCCCACATCGGCCTCGCATTTATGGCTCACCTTGCCCACAGATACGGACGGTCGCCTGCGCAAAACCTGTCTGCGTCCGGTCGGCTTACACCTCTGCAGGAAAAACGTATCAAGACCTATATCAACACCAACCTGTCCCGCGAGATCAGCCTCGCGGACATATCGATGGCAAGCGGCTTTTCGGTGGAGGATTTGGCATACGGTTTTCAACAAACGACTGGTCACCCTGTTGGCGAGTGGTTGCTGGAAACCCGGATCGCAAGGGCCAAGTCCTATCTTGTCAAAACGGCAGAAACCATTGGCGCGGTGGCGCAGGTTTGCGGTTTTAAAGATCAGATTGCATTTGTTGAAAGCTTCACACGGGCAACCGGTGTTGCGCCAAGCGAATGGCGCTTGCGTAACCGGCACTAGCAGGCGTGATGCCGACAGCGGGTTGGCCATCGGCATCAGCATTTTTTAGTCGGTCAACGTGGACGTTTCAGCCCTTAATGAAGGCCAGGAGATCAGCATTCAGCACGTCGGCATTGACCGTCAGCATGCCGTGGGAGAAGCCGGGGTAGGTCTTGATCGTGCCGTTCTTCAAAAGCTTGATGGCCTTGTGGGCTGCATCGGCAATCGGAACGATCTGGTCGTCTTCGCCATGCAGAACCAGCGTTGGAACGCTGATGGCCTTCAGATCCTCGGTCTGGTCGGTTTCCGAAAACGCCTTGATGCCATCATAATGGGCTTTCGCGCTGCCCATCATGCCCTGACGCCACCAATTCTGGATGACACCTTCATGCACCGTCGCGCCATCCCGGTTAAAGCCGTAGAACGGGCCAGCGGGAACATCGCGGAAGAACTGTGCGCGGTTCGCGGCAAGTGCCGAGCGGAAACCATCAAAGACTTCCATGGGCAGGCCCTCGGGGTTGCTTTCGGTCTTCAGCATCAGCGGAGGAACGGCGGATACGAGAACAGCCTTGGCAACGCGGCCAGCGGGTTCGCCGTGCTTGGCAACATAACGGGCAACTTCACCGCCACCTGTGGAATGGCCGATGTGAACGGCATTTCTGAGGTTCAGATGCTCAGCTACTGCAAAGGCGTCAGCAGCGTAATGGTCCATGTCGTGCCCTTCGGATACCTGGGCCGAGCGTCCATGACCGCGACGGTCATGGGCAACCACCCGATAACCCTTTGAAACGAAGAACAGCATCTGTGCATCCCAATCGTCTGACGACAGCGGCCAGCCATGGTGGAATACGATTGGCTGTGCGTCCTTCGGACCCCAATCCTTGTAGAAAATGTCGACGCCGTCTGTGGTTTTAACGAAGCTCATTGTATCGTCTCCTGTCGTTGGGTTTGGATGGTTGGTAGCCTGTGCAGCATGAACCGGGCGGGTTGGAAGCAGCATCCCTGCCGTCAACACAGCCCCGGCAAGAAGTGCATCACGGCGGCTGAGGGAAAGATTGTGGTTGGCCATGACGGCTCCTTGTTCGTTCGAGGAATTTTCGTGCAATGCGTCTGTCGGTATGGAGAGAATGCGCCGAGAAAAGCCCGTCAACAATTGCAATAAAAGTCTCTAATAAGTTTCGATTGTTGCAATAATTACCTTACCTCACCTCACCTCACCTCACCTTACCTTGCCGGGTTTGTTGATGGTCAGAAGGTGCCGGACTACGGGCTTGTCTGGACCAGTATGGAAGGTGATGACCTTGCTCTGCATATCCGCATCCGCATTCGACACGCGCTTATGCTGGCGCAAATGTTCCGCCCAGGATTCCACCATGAACCACTCGGTGATTTTCTCAGGGTCTGCTGAATCCTCTGTCACACCCCAACCATAGGCACCATCGCGGCGTCGTTCGGACGACATATCATCGAGAGCGTGCAGGAACTTGGTGCGGTTGTGCTTCTCGACGTGGTAGTCGATCAGGATCAATACTGGGCCGCGATCATGTGCAACCGGCTCTGCGACCAGCGGCTCTGGCCAATGGTTGGACGAGACCAGGTCCGCTTCGCCTGCTGGAAGCTTGACACGGTGCATGATAAAGCCCGCGACCAGCAATCCGGCTGCTCCGATGAGCAGCGTTGCAGGTACGCCCACGGCTTCGCCCACCGCACCCCACCCAAGGCTGCCTGCCGTCATCGCGCCATTGAACACCGTCAGATAAACTGCAAGTCCGCGACCTCTTACCCAATTGGGTAGAACAGCCTGCGCCGCGCCATTCAACGTCGTTAGTGCGGTTATCCACGATGCTCCGAGAAACAGCAGGATGATGATGGCCAGCCATTGCGGAGGGGCAAAGGAGAGTGCGCCCATAACCAGGGCTGTGATGATGGCAGAGCCCAGCAGAAGAGCATCCGCATCAAAACGCTTTCTCAGTTTCGGCATGACCAGCGCCCCACCGATGGCGCCAGCGCCGACCGAGCCCAGCAAAAGGCCGTAGAAGCTGGCGTCACCGCCAAGAAGCTGGCGGGCGACGAGCGGCAGAAGCGCCCAGACGGCGCTGGCAAAGGCAAAGAAAATGGCCGCTCGCAACAGCACGACATGCAATGGCTTGCTGGCGCGGGCATATCTCAGCCCAGCACGAAACGCGCCGAGGAAATTTTCAGACAAGGCGTCGTCGGCATTTTTGGCGCGTGGCCACCAGATGAGTGCTGCGATGACGAGTATGTAGCTGGCAACATCAGCCCCATAGGTGACAGCCGCTCCGAAAGCCGCGAGCAAAAGCCCGCCTGCCGCAGGGCCAATCGAGCGGGCAATGTTTATACCCAACGAGTTCAGCGCGACCGCGCCTTTCACATCTTCGCGCGGCACCAGTTCCGGCACGATCGCCTGCCATGTCGGCCCCATCAGAGCAGCTCCTATGCCGCCTAGAAATGTCAGGCCAATCAAGGCGCTGACGGACAGCATGCCGAAATAGGACAGGGTCATCAGCGATATGCTGACGCTGGCCAGCAGAAGCTGAATGGCGATCAGGAATTTGCGACGGTCGAGAATGTCAGAGAGAACGCCCGCCGGGCTCGCCAGAAGGAAGATCGGCAATGTACCTGCGGCTTGCACAAGGGCAACGGCCGTGGGTGCGGCGGAAAGATCGGTCATCAACCAGGAACTGGCGACATCGCGCATGAAACTGCCCGTGTTGCCCAGAACCGTTGCCGCCCACAGGACCGCAAAGACCGGCTGGCGCAGCGGGGCGAAGCTTCCGCTTGTGGATGTGCGGGCGCTCATCACTTCGCTCCCTTGCTGAGATCGAAGGCGGCAACGAAGACGAATGCTCCGGCAAGGCCAAGATGTTCGAAGAAAGCGTTGGTCGCCATCATACGGTCCATGCCGGGAGCCATTTCCCAGAACCGGAGAGCGATGAGCGTCGCCATGACTGTGAAGCCTGCAAGGGCCAGCGCACCAGCCCAGCGAAGAAACCCTGAAATCACCATGGCAGACGCCGTCAGCTCGAAAACAATGACGATCACCGCAAAGAGGGCAGCTGGATGCAGACCGAAATGGTCCATCTCTGCCATCGCACCGTTGAAATCGAAGATCTTGGTCAGTGGACCCTGAATATAGGCTGCGCACAGCGCAAGCAGAGAAACTGTCCGGACCGCTGGGGTTGCGATAATGCCCGCCAGACCTGTTTTCAGTTTAGTGGTGGTCGATGAATTGTAGGTCATGGCTGCTCCTGCAGGTTTGCCCATGTTGATGAGCTGTTGCGATGGAGTGATTTTGGGCCGAAACATTGCCGCTAACAATTGCATCAATAGTTTCCATTTAATTGCAATTTTTACAATAGTTATATGCGGACGGGCCACAAGGCCCGTCCGTCAGAGGAGATGCACTCACACCGCCCAGCACGAGCAACCCAGCGCGCCAAAGAAGCCTTTAAGATCGGCAATCGGCAGTTTCGACGTCCATGCGCCCGCATGGTCGTGACCGTGAACACCGCAATCGCTGGCGCAGCCGCAGTTGGAAATCGCGGTGCGGCGCAAGGAACGTGCACCTGCACCCTCCGGCTCGCCCCATGCAGCGTAACCGCCGAACTTTCGAACGGGAGACCAATCCGGCATGGCAGGCGGCACGTCGTTTTCATCCAGCGCCTTGAAGTCATCCGAACCGTAGACGATCTTGCCACCGACCATGGTGAGCTCCGAGGTCAGGAAGGAAATTTCGTCTTCAGAGCAGGAGAAGAAGTCCTTGTCTGGCACGATGAGGTCGGCGAACTGGCCCTTTTCGATGCGGCCCTTCTTGCCCTCCTCGTTGGAGAACCACGTGACCTTTTCCGTCCACATGCGCAGTGCCGTTTCACGGTCAAGGCAGTTGGCACGGGGATAAAGCTGCATGCCGCCAACGGTCTTGCCGGTCACCATCCACGAGAGTGATACCCAAGGATTATAGGAGGCGACACGGGTGGCATCGGTACCGGCTGAAACATGGACGCCCTTCTCCAGCATCTTGGCGATGGGCGGTGTGGCCTCGGCTATGCCGTGACCGTAGCGTTCGACGAAATATTCGCCCTGATAGGCCATTCGGTGCTGGGTGGCGATGCCACCACCAAGCGCCGCGATACGGTCGATAGAGCGATCCGAAATCGTCTCGGCATGGTCGAAGAACCAGTTCAGACCTTCGAGCGGGATATCCTTGTTGACCTTTTCGAACACGTCGAGCGCACGGGTGATCGTCTCGTCATAGGTGGCGTGTAGACGCCATGGCCAGCGGTTCTCGGCCAGAACCCGCACCACTTCTTCCAGTTCACCTTCCATTTCCGATGCCATTTCGGGCCTCGGCTGGCGGAAGTCCTCGAAATCGGCTGCGGAGAAGACGAGCATCTCGCCCGCGCCGTTGTGCCGGAAATAATCATTGCCCTGCTTGTATTTGACCGACTGCGTCCATTTGAGAAAGTCTTCTTTCTCCTCCTTCGGCTTTTGCGTGAACAGGTTGTATGCGAGACGAACCGTCATCTGGTTTTCGTCGGAAAGCTTTTGGATGACTTCGTAATCGTCCGGGTAGTTCTGAAAACCGCCGCCGGCATCAATCACACCGGTAACGCCCAATCGGTTCAGTTCCCGCATGAAATGACGGGTCGAATTGACCTGATAATCCAGCGGCAGTTTCGGCCCCTTGGCAAGGGTGGAATAGAGAATGGCTGCATTTGGCTTGGCCAGCAGCAACCCGGTCGGATTGCCATTGAGATCGCGCGTAATCTCACCACCGTGCGGCTCAGGTGTATCCTTGGTGTAGCCAACGGCGCGAAGAGCCGCGCCATTGAGAAGCGCCCTGTCATAGAGGTGCAGCAGGAAGACGGGTGTATCGGGCGCGACAGCGTTGATTTCTTCGATTGTCGGCAGGCGTTTTTCTGCAAACTGGTGCTCGGTGAAGCCGCCGACGACACGCACCCACTGCGGGGCAGGTGTTATCGCCACCTGCCGTTTGAGCATATCCATGGCATCGGCCAGCGAGCGAACGCCGTCCCAGCGCAGTTCCATGTTGAAATTCAACCCACCACGCACGACGTGGGTATGGTTGTCGATCAGGCCGGGCAGAACGCGCTTACCTTTGAGATTGATGATCTTCGTTTCCGGTCCAGCCAGCGCCATCACATCGGCATCGCTGCCCACGTCAGTGAAAATGCCGTCCTTGATGGCGATTGCCCCCGCCTCGGGGTTGGCGCGGTCAAGCGTTGTGACGCGTCCGTTGTGCAGGATGATATCGGGATGCATCGTGTCTGCTCCGGTCTTGTTTGGATCTGCGGCTTTGGCCGTGGAGAAAAGATTGGACAGAGCTAGACTTGACGCCCCGCCGAGGAACGTGCGGCGCGTCGCCATCAGACTTGCCCATCTGTAGCGTCATCTCGAGAGACGACAGCAACCGGGGCTTGCCCGCCCTTCGGCATATGGCCAAACATATGTGGCTTGATGTGTGTGAGCCACGAAACGGCGGCGGGCTCTTTCGCCCATATGGTCTTTGCCAGCGGCACGATCTGTTCGCCGACGAGAATGCCAAGCAAGCCGACCAAAGCGATGACAGGGGGTGCCGGTGACCGCACATTGAGAAGCCCGTAAATCATCCCGACGAGAAGTCCGACGGCGAGCGAAAGGAGGTAGATTTTCATCGAAGCGTTCCTTTTCCAAAATGATTGCCCCGCCCGGTAATTCAGGCGGGGCTGCTTCAGATCAGATAGCGGCCGGGTTAGGGCCGATGCGCTTGCCGTGGCTGACGCGCTCGGAACCGCCGTGAACGTGCGTAACGGCATAATCGATGCCCATGCCGTAAGCGCCGGAATGCTCTTTGACCAAGGTGGTAACGGCGTCGTAAGTTTCTTTGCGCGCCCAATCACGCTGCCATTCCAGAAGAACCTGCTGCCAGGTGACGGGAACCACACCAGCCTGAACCATACGATCCATGGCATATTTGTGCGCATCCACGGACGTGCCGCCGGAGGCGTCGGCAACCATGTAGATTTCATAATCTGTGTCATGCATGCAAGACAGCGCGAAGGTCGTGTTGCAGACTTCGGTCCACAGGCCGGAAACAACGATCTTCTTGCGGCCTTCGGCTGCGTGTTTGCCAAGCGCATCGCGAACATTCTGGTCGTCCCAGGAATTCATTGATGTACGCTCGAGGATGTCATTGTTGGGAACGACGGCCAGCAATTCAGGGAAGGTGTTGCCCGAGAAGCTGTCTGTTTCAACGGTGGTGATGGTGGTCGGAATGTTGAAAATCTGCGCAGCCTTGGCAAGACCGACGACATTATTCTTCAACACCTGACGGTCGATGGACTGAACGCCGAAGGCCATCTGCGGCTGTTGGTCGATGAAGATGATCTGGCTGTTCTGGGGTGTGAGGACCTGAAGCTTGTTGGACATGTCGTATTTCCTTTGATGGGTTGCGTAAGGGAATGGAGGAGGGGAGGCGGCAAGTCTTGAAGGTTATGCCGAACGATTGTCTGAAAGTGACATCATGTTGCTTGCCTTGCCTCTGTGCGTTCATCTCTTGGTTACAGTTGAGAACTTAAGCCAGCGGATGATGCTGTAGAATTGCAATAAAAATTGAGAGTGAATTGCTTTAGATGAAATAATAGAGGTGTGTTGATAGGCGCCTAGCTATATGAGGCGGCAATCTGCGGTCAGACACATGCTTTGAACGCATAGCGGGCCTGAGACCTTGTGCCTTATCGGCCAACGGCGAGGCGCCTATATCAAGCTCATCGAAACGACGTTGGAACCGAAGCAAGGTTGCTGGCGTCAAGAGACCTCACGAAAGGGGATCATCATGAACGTAGCACGCACTTTCAACAACTGGCGCAAGTACCGTCAGACCGTTAGCGAACTTGGCCGTATGAGCTCGCGCGAACTCGAAGATCTGGGTATCAATCGCGCTGACATCCAGAGCGTTGCCCGCCAGTCGCTCGCACGTTAAGCAGGCGCTTGCCTGCACATCCCAACGGCCACCACGCCCACCGATAACGCGGGCCTCTCTATGTCGGCAACAGCGGCATCACTCCTGCTGTGTTACATCTTTTTTTGAAGTGACGGCTACCGGGTCACAGCTCAAGCGCGAGCTGCTGTTTATGGCCGTTTTCTTCGGTGTTCAGTGATGACAGGGTTACCCCAAGCAGCCGTACCGGGCCTTTAAACGGAAACACCGAAGAGAGCAGGGGCTCCGCTATGTCCAGGATCATGTCGATGCCTGAGACATCTGCCCCTACGGTCTTGCTTCGTGTCGCCTGGGTGAAATCTGAATATTTGATTTTGACCGTCACTGTTTTTCCGGTGATGTCGTGTGCCTCGCAGTACCGCCAGACCTTTTCGGCCAAGGGTCTCAATTCGGCCTTGGCGACGTCGAGATTTTCGATGTCCTCGACAAACGTGTCTTCCGCGCCGACGGATTTTCGGATGCGATTGGGCTTGACCTGCCGCTCATCAATGCCGCGGGCAATGCCGTAAAAATATGGGCCTGATTTGCCGAAGTGCTGTTGCAGGAAGCCAAGCGGTTTGTTTTTCAGATCCAGACCCGTTTCGATCCCGTGTCGTTTCATCCGCTCGGCTGTGGCGGGACCCACTCCATGGAATTTCTTGACGGGGAGGGCCTCGACAAAGGCCGGCCCGTTCTTCGGCGTGATCACCGCCTGGCCATTGGGCTTGTTCAGGTCACTCGCCATCTTCGCCAGAAACTTGTTGTATGAGATTCCCGCAGATGCGTTGAGGCCCGTGACATCCTTTATCTTTGCGCGGATTTCGAGCGCTATATCAGTTGCAATCTCCATGCCTTTCAGGTTCTCGGTAACATCGAGATACGCCTCATCAAGTGAAAGCGGTTCGATAACGGGTGTGTACTGGGCAAAGATCTCGCGGATTTGCTGTGAGACCTGACGATAGACCTCGAAACGAGGTGGCACGAATATCAGGTCCGGGCATTTCCGTTTCGCGGTGATCGACGGCATGGCCGAATAGACGCCGAAGGCTCTTGCCTCATAACTCGCGGCGGCCACAACCCCTCGGGCAGCCGATCCCCCGACGGCCAGCGGCTTGCCCCGGAGCTCAGGGTTGTCACGTTGCTCGACAGAAGCGTAGAACGCATCCATATCCACATGAATGATTTTGCGAACCGGGTGCATGTCTGGTCCTTACCGATTGCCCTTGTGCTTGCTGGATCGGTCTGTATGCCCATCCTCTACAACGCGGACGCTCCTATTTCCACATGCCGCGCATGCGTGCGCCGACATCGATGCGGATCTGCTGGGCGCTGCGTTCGGATGCTGCGGCTGAGACTTTCGGCCATGCAACCGACTCGAAATATTGAAGCAGTGTCGCCGGGATGAACCGAGAACGCGAAGCGTAAACATGCCGATCACCCTGCGAGTTCTGGCTGTGCGTGAAAAACCGCTGCGGCGTGATCAGCGCCAGACTGTCTTTTGCGCGCGTCATGCCGACATAGAGCAGGCGCCGCTCCTCCTCGATTTCCTGCGTCGTGCCTGTCCCGAGGTCTGACGGTATGCAGCCATCGACAACGTTGAGCATGAAGACCGAGCGCCATTCCTGTCCCTTGGCCGAGTGGATGGTCGATAGGATCAGATAGTCTTCATCAAGCAACGGCACGCCCGCCTGATCGCTCGTGGCATCGGGCGGATCAAGCGTCAGCTCTGTGAGGAACCGTTCGCGTGAGGGGTAGCCGCTGGCAATCTGTTCGAGTTGCAGCAGGTCGGCCTTGCGGGTGTCAGCATCTTCATGGATGCGATCGAGATGTGGTTCGTACCATTGCCTGGCCTGCGCGATATCCGACGGCCAGCCGTCATGGTTTTTCCGAAGGCCGCCCAGCAGTTGAACGAAGGAGGTCCAGTCCGCACCCGTCTTGGGCGGTGGCGGGATTTCGGCAAGGGCCAATAGCGGTTCAGGGTCGGTGGCGATCGTGTCTAGAATGGTGCCGGCTTTCTTGGGGCCGATGCCTGGCAGCATTTGCAGGAGCCGGAAACCGGCCACTCGGTCACGCGGGTTCTGGGCGAAACGCAGCACCGCCAGCATGTCCTTCACATGGGCACTGTCGAGAAATTTCAATCCGCCGAACTTCACGAAGGGAATGTTTCTGCGCGTCAGTTCGACTTCGAGCGTGCCGCTGTGGCTGGATGTGCGAAACAAGACGGCCTGCTGTTTCAACGTCATCCCGGTTTCGCGGTTTGCCAGCACCTGCTCGACAATGAAATTCGCCTGTTCGGTCTCATCCTTGACGGTCACGAGTTTGGGTCGCTCAAGCGATTCCCGTTCGGTCCACAGGTTCTTGGTGAAACGCTCCCGCGCCAGTTCGATCACGCCATTGGCTGCTGCGAGGATAGGCTGGGTCGAACGGTAGTTCCGGTCCAACGTGATAACGTCTGCCGCCGGACTGAAGGACGCCGGGAAGTCCAGAATGTTGCGAACCGTCGCGGCCCGGAACGAATAGATTGATTGCGCATCATCACCGACAACGGTCAGTCCCCGCCCACCCGGCTTGAGCGCCATGAGGACGGACGCCTGCAGCTTGTTCGTATCCTGATATTCGTCGACCATGACATGGTCGAAGCGATTGCCAATATCGTTGGCGAGATCGGGATCGCTGACCATTTGCGCCCAATAAAGCAGGAGATCGTCATAATCGAGCACGTTCTGCGCCTGCTTTGCCTCCACATAAGCTCCGAACAATTCCTTCAACTGTTCTTCCCATGTGGCGACCCATGGATAGTGCTGGCGCAGGATTTCGTTTAACGGCGTTTCGGAGTTGACGGCCCGGGAATAAATCGCGAGACAGGTGCCCTTGGTGGGAAAGCGACTTTCCGTCTTGGAGAAGCCAAGCTCGTGCCGCACGAGGTTCATGAGGTCGGCGCTGTCCTCACGATCATGAATGGTGAAATCGAGGTTGAGACCGATCTGCTCGGCATACATCCTGAGCAGTCTCGCACCGATCCCATGAAACGTACCGGACCACGCAAGCGCGTCTGTGAGGATACCAGCATTGGCACCCAGCACATTACGGCAGATGCGCTCCACGCGACGAGCCATTTCCGAGGCGGCTCTGCGCGAAAAGGTCATCAGCAGAATGCGGCGCGGGTCCGCACCATTGACGATGAGGTGAGCCACACGATGCGCCAGCGTATTGGTTTTGCCAGAGCCAGCGCCAGCGATGATCAGCAGTGGCCCCGCCGTGTTGCCCTCCGCCAACCCGACGCCATGCTCGACAGCCCGGCGCTGTTGCTCGTTCAATTTTTCCAGATACGCAACTGCCATAAGAGCTCACTTGATGCCGAGAGTGAAGTTGGATAGCCTCACGAACAAATGCGGAACATATATGGTCGTTGGATGATTTGGAAGGTTGTTTTTTATATCTCTAAACAATCATCCATCTAGGGATGGTCTGCTTATACATAGCGGGCTCAAAGCGTGGCGCATTTCATGCCACCTTTAGAGCAGCGATCAGAGCCCTCAAAGCTGGTGGCGATTGCCTGCGGCTGGGGTGATACAGGAAAAAGCCAGGATAGCTTGGACACCAGTCCTCCAGAACCTGGATAAGGGTTCCCGCTGCGATCTCGTCAGCCACATCATGCTCATTGATGTAACCGAGCCCCGCGCCGGCACGAACGGCAGCCGCGGGCAGATCGCCATCATTGGCCACCAGGGGGCCGCTGGTGCGGATATTGATCTCTTTGCCGTCTTTCTCAAATTCCCAGGGGAGCAATCCGCCTGATGTCGTCAGTCGGTAGCCGATACAGGCATGACGTTCGAGGTCATATGGGGTCAACGGTGCAGGGTAGCGCTCGAAATAGCACGGCGTTCCAACCACCACCGTCCTTAAATCCGGGCCCACCTTCACCGCGACCATATCCTTGGCGACGGCCTCTCCCAGCCGAATGCCGGCATCGAAACCTGCGGCCACGATATCCCTCAGTCCATCATCGATATTCACCTCAATCCGCACATCCGGATTGGCCAGCAGAAACTCGGGCAGTTTTGGCAGAAGCACCATGCGGGATGCATAGGCGAAAGTGGTGATCCTGACCGTGCCGGACGGGTTGCCGCGCCACTCCGCCAATGCTTCCAGCCCGTTTTCAATATCGGCAAGCGCCGGGTTGAGTGATTGCAGCAGCCGTTCACCCGGTTCAGTCGGTGCCACGCTGCGTGTGGTGCGCGATAGAAGACGGACGCCCAGCCGTTCCTCAAGTCCGCGCATCGCGTGGCTCAGCGCTGAGGGTGACATGCCGAGAATTGCAGCAGCACGGGTAAAGCTGCGCTCGCGGGCAACGGCAGCAAAGGCGAGGAGATCATTGAGTTCATTTCGTTCCATTCATGCACTGTGCTCATAAGTTCATGCCGCTAACAATGGCTTATCTTCTCAGACACCGGTCGTTACACCTCTGCACAACAATGATGGAGAACACCGATGGATCTCACCAGTTACCGCACGCTTGGCAAGTCCGGCCTCATCGTCAGCCCGTTGGCGCTGGGCACCATGACCTTCGGCGCAGAGCGCTGGGGCGCTGGCGACACAACTGCGCGCGCTCTCTTCGATGCCTATGTCGAAGCCGGTGGCAATTTCATCGATACTGCGGATGTCTATTCCGCCGGCCGCAGCGAGGACATGCTCGGGACTTTTGTTTCCGACAGCGGCATGCGTGATCGGTTGGTGATCGGGACCAAATCCGGTTTTCCGCGCGGGCAGGGCACACCTTTGTGGGGTGGCAACGGTGGCAAGAATATTCGTATGGGGATGGAAGGCTCGCTAAAGCGGCTGAAAACCGATTACATCGACATGTACTGGATGCATGTGTGGGACCGCACGACGCCAGCAGAAGAGGTTTTGCAAACGCTGTCCGATGCGGTTCGCGCTGGCAAGATCCTGCATTATGGTTTTTCCAACACACCTGCCTGGTATGTGGCAAAGGTCGCAACGCTTGCAGAAGCGCATGGTCTGCCAAAGCCGATCGGCTTGCAATATGCCTATTCGCTGATCGACCGTGGCGTGGAACTGGATCTCATTCCCGCAGGTGCCGAATTTGGTTTGGGCATGGTACCGTGGAGCCCGCTTGGCGCTGGTCTGCTGACAGGAAAATACGGTCGCGACAAGATCAGCGACGCCAACCGGGCAGCCGCCCTGCCAGACAAGGCCGGAACCGTGAGTGAAGGCCAAAGCGATGGGCGCCTCAATGGTGACAACCCGTTTGGTGGCATGCTGTTTACGGATCGCAACTTCGATATTGTTGATGTTCTGAAAGCGGTAGCAATGGAGGTTGGCCGTTCGCCTGCAGAAGTAGCGTTGGCCTGGGTAACGAAACGCCCCGGCGTCTCCTCAGTGCTGATCGGTGCAAGTCGGGTAGAGCAACTCACCCAAAACATTGCCTCTCTCGACATTGTACTGGAGGATGAACATCTGCAACGACTGGAAGTGGCAAGCGCGTTGCCGATGCTCAATCCTTATTTCATCTTCCAGATGCCGACTGAAATGATATTCGGTGGGCAGCAGGTGCGTGGATGGAGTGTCAACTGAACGGCCAATCAAGGCAGACTTGTTTACATCCCCAAAGGCAGCACTAAATATGGTCCCGGAAACCGCCGACGGCCGCAAAGCTGACCGCGCGCACGTCGTCGCCGAACTGCTCTCGTCATCCTAGGCGTAGGTTGTTTTAACGATAGAAGATTCTGGAATAACGGATGGCAAAACATCGCGAAAAATCAAACCTGCCTACGAAGATTTGCCCGGTTTGCGGCAGGCCGTTTTCATGGCGAAAGAAGTGGGAGAAGAACTGGGACAGCGTTAAGTTTTGTTCGCAACGATGTCGTGAGACAAAAGGAAGATCGTGAGGCGATTGTGATGCCGAGGAGAAGGCGAGCAGCCATCCGGCTGCCAATTTCACCGTTGTCCGCCTGTCTGATCGAGATTCCCGATACAACAGTAGGCGCTGTTTTCCACTCACACTGACCAAGCGCTATAGTCCGTTCCGAAACTGTAACGTTCATGGCCCGACCGCGCTGATTTCGTTAAAAACACGACGCATTGGCTGCGCGTCCGCCGTTTGGGTCTTTTGGACGCCGTCAGTGGTGCGTTTGGCCCTGCACATGGGCGAAGGGTATAACCCCATGCCTCTCTCATGCGGCAATGATGCCACGAAAAGCCGCGCCATGCGGCGACATCTCGGCGTCGCAGACTAAAAACCTAATCATTTTTTTGCAGCCAGAGTCCCAAACCGGATGGATCAATCGTCTATCCCTCGAGCACAATGTGGAGTTGCTCCTAGCGGTAGGCCGCAAAGCCTTGAATACCGGAGAGTTTGGGGATTCTATGATAAATACTTATTCCGCTACAGGCGAGGCGCGAGCGAGCCTCAGAGCTGTCCTTTTTGCAGGATCAGCGCTTATAATGTTGACACCAACGCTGCCTGCAATGGCGCGAGAGGTTCAGGCAGCACAGCAGGCGATCTCAGTACCAGCAGGTCCGCTTACCCCGGCGCTTAACAGCCTTGCCGCCCAGACCGGCTTGCAGATTCTGTTCGACGCGTCGGTTGCCCAAAGCAAATCAACCCGCGGCTTGAATGGGATGCTGACACCCGAACAGGCATTGAAGGCCCTACTCGCCGGAACCGGCGTTGATGCGCGCTTTGCCGGAGAAAATCGGGTCACGTTGCAGAGTACGCCTTCTTCCCCAGGAAACCCGGAGCAGGTCGGGACCGTGCTCGAACCCATCGTGATCTACGGTGCCCGCAATGCGACCACCCTCGCCAGCACGACAAGTGGTGTCGCCGTTCTCAGTGCTCAAAGCTTGGAAAATAGCCAGATTCGCACCACCCAGGAAGCATATCGCCGCATGGCGAACGTGATGGATAGCGCAACCGTCAATTCTGGTTTCGTTATCCGTGGCATGAGTTCCGAAGGTCTTGTGGCTTCCGGTAACGCTGCCGGCTCCATCTATGTCGATGGCATCCTGCAAACACGCTACAACGCCCGTTTTGGCGCACGCAATCTCTGGGACGTCGAGCAGGTCGAGGTTTATCGCGGGCCGCAATCCACGCTTTCCGGCCGCGCAGCCATGACCGGTGCCGTCTACATCAAATCAAAGGACCCAACCTTCGAAAAGGAACTGGAGCTTTCCAGCACCGTGGGCACCGACCATCTTGTCGGTAGCGCCTTCATGTACAATACGCCTGTTGTCGACGATCAGGTCGCACTCAGAATTTCCGGCGCTTTCGAGCGTTCGCGCGCCCAACCGGATTACTCGAACTTAAGCACGTACAACTATTACGACGATCTCATCACTGACATGAGCGGCGTGCTGCGTGGCAAGCTGCTGCTGACCCCATCGGAAATGCCAGATACTCGCGCGGTACTGACCTACTCATATTCGAAAGATCGACCCAACGATGCGCTGGTGGGGCTTTATTCGGGGCGCGGCGATTTCAACAACAAACCCATCACATATACTGAACTCCGCTGGACGGAGACCCACAATCTCGGGCTGGAAGTCACGCATGACATTTCTGACACCCTGCGCTTCACTTCGCAAACGGGTTTCCAATATGGCATCAACAACAGACGTTCTGTCGATTACGGCACGGCTGGCATTACAGATGGCAGCACGGGCGAAGATGACAACTCGATCTTTACGCACGAGTTTCGCCTGAATTACGAAGGTGACCGCTGGAAATGGGTCTCCGGCGTTTACGGCAGCTACGAAAAATGGGACGGGGCAACCGACTTTTTTATCGCTCCCTATCAGCAGAGCGACACTCAGCACCGCCGCACATCCAACCTCGCCGTTTTTGGTGAAGCCACCTACGAGTTTGCACCGACGTGGTTTGCCACCGCTGGCGGACGTCTGGACTATGTAAAGGACAAGGATCACCAGAAAAACTACCTGGGCCTCATTGATCCGGCGGCGGTTCTGACCGGCGATCCCTCATCGCTCAACGAAATCAACTTCATACCGAAAGTGGGTATTTCGAATGAGTTCGCAGACAATCAGACTGTCGGTCTTACCTATACGCAGGGGTTCCGCTCGGGCGCATCCTATTACGATCGGGTGAAAGATACCCTCGGCAAATATGACCCCGAATACTCGCAGAACGTGGAACTGTCATACAAGGGTACGCTTCTCGACGGACGCATGACACTGAATGCCAATCTTTTCTATACCAAGTATGATGATCAGCAGGTGGAAATCCGTCCTGACCCCAATAATGCGGGCTACCGCGTCATTTCGAACGCCGCCAATTCACGCGCATGGGGCTTCGAAATCGAGCCCAGCATGGAGGTGACGGATCAATTCACTGCATTTGCTTCGCTCGGTTATCTCAACACAAAGTTCATAGAATTCAACCTTGCATCGCTGGCTGAATCGCAGAACGGAAAATCCTTCCCAGAGGCACCCGAATGGAGCCTGGGCTTTGGCGGACGCTACGAATTCGAAAGCGGGATATTCGTGGGGGCCGATGCGAAATATACCAGCGAGTACAATTCCCGTTTCGGCTCAAAAGGCATGTACGACATCGACTCGCGCTTCATCCTGAACACGCAGGTCGGTTTCAAAGTCGACAACTGGCAGGTCACTCTCCTGGCGGAAAATCTGACGGATGAAAAATACTTTACGCAGATCGATCCATATGCAGCGCTACCCTATGGGCAGGCTGGCAAGGGCCGCTCCTTCGGCCTCAATGTGCGAGCGAAGTTCTAGCGTATGGTCGCACATCTGCGCTGCGTGACACTATGCTCCGCAGCGCGCTTTAACCCCATCGGTTGCGGGGCTTATCTCCGCAATCGCTCTTCAATTTCCAGCAATGAAGTGGTTCTCCCTTGCGCTTCTCTCTCTGTCTCCTAGCATTTTTGTTGGCTGGCTCGCTGGCGCAGGCCGCCTGTCAGGGCGATATGCTGGTCGACGAGGTCTACAATCCGCCATTCTGCATTCCGCAAGCCCCCAAGAGAGTCGTCACGCTTGATCCATTGATCACGCTTGGAATGCTGATCGAATTGGAGGCGCCTGTTATAGCCACGCCTTATATGGCGATCACCGATGAGGCTGTTCTCGATGTGGTGAAGGCCAAAAAGATGGTCGATCTCGGCAATCCGAAGGAGCCCAGCCTCGAGCGGGTTGCCGCTCTCAAACCAGATCTCATCATCGGGTCGGCGGAAGTTCATTCCGGCATTTATGAACAGGTTGCAAAAATTGCACCCACGGTGCTGTTCAAGCATATGGACTGGAAAATCTACCTGGAGCGCCTTTCTCAGGTGACCGGTCGAGAAGGCGTCGCGAAGACTTCGCTGGATGCCTACCATACCCGCGTCGCTGAGATCCGCGAACGAATGAAGGGCAAGAAGCTCACGGTATCATCCGTTCGGTTGGCGCCTGATCGATTTGTCGTTTTCGTCGATGGACCCAAAGCCTACGCCCCTTTCGCCGTGCTGCATGAGGCAGGTGTGAAGCGATCACCTTACGAGACCGTGACCGACGACACCATCGTCAAGCGGCCGGACTGGGAGGAGCTTGGTAATCTCGACGGAGACGTGCTGCTCTACGTTTCCGCCAGCGGCTTCGAGAGCGGTCCAGACGACGCGTTGGAAAAGCAGGTAACTGAAAACCCGCTATGGCAAATGCTGCCTGCCGTCCAGGCTGGACGTACCCACCGGGTCAATAGGGGCCCATGGCAGAGCTTCCACGGCATCGGTTCGGCAAATCGCATTCTCGACGACGTCGAGCGCTATCTTCTGGTGGACTGATGACAGGTCGAAGAGGCGCTCGTCTTGCTGCTGCCGATGGCGCGCGGATGCTTGCGCTCTCAGCACTCCTCTGTCTCCTCGTCTTTGCCACAATGAGCTCCGTCGCGACCGGTTCGGTACCCATAGCGTTTTCCCGAATTACATCCGCGATCTTTCAGTTCGATGGCTCGCGCGACCACTTGCTGGTGATGACTATCCGGCTGCCTCGCGCCATCGCGGCACTCCTTGCCGGTAGCGCGCTCGCCGTCTCCGGCTCCATCATGCAGGCCGTCACGAACAATCCACTTGCCTCGCCCGACCTTCTCGGCATCAACGCCGGGGCAGCATTTGCAGTCGTCACGGTGATAAGCCTCTTTGGCGCCAGCGTCGGGGATATCTATGTCTGGTTCTCATTTCTCGGTGCCGCAACCGCGGCGATCACCGTATACGCCGTAAGCTCCCTGGGTGGGGTTAGGCACTCAACACTCGGGCTTGTGCTCGCGGGTGTCGTCGTCGCCACCTTTCTCACGTCGCTCACCACCGCCGTGCTGATTTTTGACGAGAGCACGCTCGATGCGGTACGGCTCTGGACCGCTGGCTCGGTGACGGGACGAACCATGGCGCAGGCTCGAATGGTCGCACCTTCCATCCTCGCCGGCCTTGTCGCAGCACTCCTTCTTGGCCGTCATCTGACGACGCTCAGCCTTGGGGCAGATGCTTCGCGATCCCTCGGACAGAACCAGATCGTCTGGCGCGGTGTTTCGATTGCCATCGTCATCTTGCTTGCGGGCGGCGCTGTCGCGCTTACCGGACCGATTGGCTTTGTTGGCCTTGTTGTCCCGCATATCGTGCGGATGTGCATTGGTGTCGATTACCGTTGGATTATTCCTTTCGCAGCGGTTGGCGGGGCGCTGCTCGTCCTCCTCGCAGATATGTTCGGGAGGGTGGTTTTCGGAAGCCAGAGTTTTCCGGTTGGCGTGACGGTCGCGCTCATTGGTGCACCGTTCTTCCTCTACCTCGCCATCACGCGGTTGAGGAACGAGGCATGATCCGAACTTGCGGCGCTCTTACGCTTCTGCTCGCCTTTCTCGTTGCCGCGAGCCTGGCCTTTGGCGACGTCTCGCTGACATGGAAGGATCTTTTCCAGGCGCTAACGGGCACGGGCGACCCCGATCCGCAGAGTGCTATGATTGTCTTCGACCTTCGGATGCCGCGCGTCCTTCTCGCGCTCCTCGTCGGAGTTGCACTCGCGATCGCTGGCACAATAACGCTTGCCATCATGCGTAACCCGCTTGCGGAGCCAGGTGTTCTCGGCATCAACAGTGGTGCGGCGGCAGCGGCGATGGCAGTTATTGTCCTGGTTCAGGATCCGCCCGTTCTACTCCTGCAAGCGGCTGGCTTTTTGGGTGCAGCGGCCATGGCGCTTGCTGTTTACGCGCTCGCCTGGCGCAACGGCTCATCCTCGCTTCGCATCATCCTGATTGGCATCGGCCTTTCCGCGATCGCCACGGCCTTCACCACCTTTCTCTCAACTTTTGGCGACATTGGCGATGTGCAGCGGGCGATGATCTGGCTGGCGGGCAGTGTCTACGATGCCAGCATGACCAAGGTTCGCCTGCTCGCTCTCTGGCTCATTGTTCCCGTCACGCTTGCTTTCCTTGCCGCCCGAGAACTCGATCTTATTCGCTTTGGAGACAACTCCGCAAAGAGCCTCGGGCAGCCGGTTGATCTCGTGCGGGGCCTGATGATCGTCATTGTCATCTTGCTTTCGGGCGCAGCAGTTGCCGTCTCTGGCCTCATTGGCTTCGTTGGCCTGATCGCGCCCCACATCGCACGGCGCCTGGTAGGGGGCTCGCATGGCCGGATAATTCCTGTCGCCGCTCTCACCGGCGCCTGCCTTGTTGTCGCCGCAGACCTTGCAGGCCGCACCATCCTGCCACCAGCGCAGCTTCCGGCAGGCATTATCACAGGGCTCCTGGGAGCTCCATTCTTCGCCTATCTCCTTTGGGTACGCCGCCATGACCATGGATAAGAAGCGCTATGGCAAGATCGAAGGCGTGGCCGTCAACATCGATTATGGGCAACGCCGCATCGTAAAAGATCTGAATCTCGCCATCCCAGAACGATGTTTCACGGCGCTCATCGGCCCGAATGGCAGCGGAAAGTCCACGATCCTTCGCACCTTTGCGGCACTCATGAAGCCTTCTGGCGGCAGCATACGACTGGATGGCCGCGACTTGACGGAGCTATCGACCCGAGACATCGCGCGAAAGGTGGGCGTCCTGTTACAGGGTCCCGTCGCGCCAGAAGGTCTAACGGTTGCCGATCTCGTGCGACAGGGCCGCTATCCGCATCAACAGTTCTTTAGCCGGTGGTCTGGTCATGACCAGCAAGCCTGTGACGAGGCTCTCACGCTGACAGGCATGAGCGACCTTTCCAACCGCGCGCTCGACAGCCTGTCTGGCGGTCAACGCCAGCGCGCCTGGATTGCTATGACGCTTGCGCAGCAGGGTGAGGCAATCCTGCTCGACGAACCCACCACCTATCTCGATCTTGAGCATCAGATAGAACTGATGAAGCTCATCACAATGCTCGTTGAACAGCACGGGAAGACCGTTGTCGCAGTTTTGCACGACATCAATCAGGCGGCACGCTTTGCGCAGCACATCGTCATGTTGAAAGGCGGAAGGATTACGGCGGCCGGAACGCCCGATGAGGTTATTTCCGCCGATACCATTTTTGATGTTTTCAATGTGAGAACAGTGGTTATCCGCGATCCGGTTGCAGGCACGCCGCTTTGCATCCCGCTGTGAGGCCGCTAACGCACGTCACAAAAATACCACAGCTCCCACCTTTCGGATAAGACGCTGGCGCGTCCCATTTTTTCCAGCGCAAACATGCAAACCAGAATCTGGCAAGGAAATCATACATAAAGGTGAGTTATTTTGTCTTGATTTATGAAAAGCACGAATAATCGTTTGGAATTATTCTAACCTATTGCACTTGCGAGACTTTTCGAGATTGGCTAGCCATTTTTCACGATGGTTCAATGTCTCGCCTTGAACCTGATTTTGGTTTGGGAACCGTGTGCCAATGTCGAGCTCCTCCCCCGCGCCCCTTGTCTGGGATACTGTTGACAGCAGCGAGCTGCTGAACCGTGCCATGGAGGCGCACTATGCTGAGATTACCAGCGCAGTACGTCGGCGGGGTCATCCGAGCTCGACCGCTCGCGATGTGGTGCACGATCTCTACATAAAGCTCGCCTCCAGGCCTGAGGTTCTCCAGAACAAGCGTTCCATCAAGGCGTTTCTTTGCCGCGCTGCCATTAACCTCGGCATCGACCACCAACGCCGGGAAACGAAGGAAGCGCGACTTTTCTCAGGCTCTGAGCGGGAAGCCCTTTTGGTGGCAAGCGGCGGGGCCGCTCCGGACCACGCTTTGGAAATAGAAGCCCGGATTGCGACACTGCGCGAGGCTATCGGGGAATTGCCGGAAAGGCGTCGTGTTGTTTTCATTCTGCACCGACTTCACCATATGACGCCGGACCAGATCAGCGAGAAGCTCAAAATTTCAAGGAACATGGTGGACCGGCACCTGCGCCGTGCTTTCGCTCATTGCCTCGACCGTATTCTCTAGAGCGCCAAGGAAACCTCCGTGCGGGCGTAAAATGCTCCATATACGGGCTTAAATTGATATAAGAGTCCCAAACCGACGACGCAGAACGTTTAGAGGTCAAAGGATGCGTCTGGAGATGCCTATGCCAATCAAAGGAGCGAATAAGGCTCAAAGAATGCGGAACCGCGAGGCGGCCGACTGGATCTTGCGCAATAGCAACCCAAAGCAGTCACCGACGGATCGAGCGCGCTTCAAGGAATGGCTTGAACAAGATCCCGATAACTGTCGGACCTACACCGCGGCCGAACGTCTGATGGGTGAAGCAAGGCAGGCGATTCAATCCGATCCTGCCCTGACCAGCATCGACATCAGGCCCCGGAGCAAGGCAAAGCCGATTGCTATTACCCTGTTCATGATCGCGATTGCGACCGGCACCTTCTTTGCGCTGGATGGTCCGTTGCGTCTGAAGGCGGACATGATCGCCGGGACAGATGAGATGCCTTCTCGCACATTGGATGACGGCTCGGTGGTGCAACTCAATGCATCATCCGCGATCGCCGTGGATTTCACCTCGGAGCGACGCGTCATCCACCTTCTCAAAGGGCAGGCATTCTTCCAGGTCGCTCATGCGAAGGAGCGACCCTTCACAGTCATGGCAGGTGAAACAAGCGTGACGGCTTTGGGCACAGCATTCGACGTTCGGTACGGGGATGATGATACGGAGGTGACCGTTACCGAAAACGCGGTCCAGCTTGAATTCGACGGCGACCACACCAAGTCAGTCCGCGTCCAACAGGGCGAGCAGGCGATTTATGACAATGAGAAAAAGGAGACTGCCGTCTTAGCGGTTGATGATAGGGTCGCGCTTGCCTGGAAGCGCGGCCAGATTGCGCTGGACAATGCGCCGCTTTCCCACGTGGTCGAAGAGATGAACCGGCATTTCCATGGCCGGATCGTAATTGCTGGTTCGACACTGGCCGATCGCCGTGTCAGCGGCACGATGAAGGTTAGCGAGACCCAAGGAGCACTCGCATACCTGACTAAGGCTATCGGCGTGAAAGCGACACAGCTCGGGCCGCTGATCGTCATCCACCAATAACGGCGCTAGCACTTAGAGTCTGCGGTCAGAATTTGCCCTATGCAGGGTGGGACATCGGATTGTCATCATGGGTCTGGTGACGGCTCGACGGATAGCAGACAAGGTCAGGCGACCCCTTGCGTCCTGGAGGCATCGCCTCCACATCCCGTCCAACGGCTGGCTCCGATAAAAGCGTCGCTGACGTCGGGTTATCGCGCGCCGCCAACCACCGGCGCGGGATCTTTGATATCGTCCAGGGGGCCTTCCAGGGCTGTGCGTGGAGGCACCAGTTGCGGATCGATGATCGTGACTGTCGGGTGTGCCGGGGCTTCTTTTAGCAGGTCAAATCCTCGCTCGAGCATTTTGGAGATGTCGGGTTTAATCATGTAGACCGGGAAGGGCAGAAACGAGGCGAAGGGATCGTAGTCAAAACAGCCGACGACGATGTCGCCAAATGTCTTTCCGTCGTGGCGTCCCATGAAGCGAAGCAAGCCTTCGAAATTGATAGAGGAGTTGACGAAAAAGCAGCGTGGCAAACGGCCTTTGCGATCAAAGAAACGTTCGAAGGCGAGTTCCGTCATGCGTGGCGAATAACCTGTGATCTCGATATCGTCACTGCTTTCAATTCCGAAATATCTGTTTTTCGCCGCATGGAAGCCGGCGATGCGGTCTCGGCTGGCATGGTCGTCATGGCCGCCGAAAAGAATGACATCTTCCGGGCTCAAAGCATCGTTGCGTGCAGCATGGGCGAGGATTGCAGATGTCAGAACTTCTGCGCCATGCCTGTTGTCTGAAATGACCGACGACGCCAGTTTGCCGGGCAAGTCAATGTTGACATGCGGTAACGCGGCGCGGGCACAGACGTGATGGACCCCATCAGGGTCGGTCGCACCAGCGATGAACAAGGCGTCGATGGAGTAAGAGATCAGCGTCTCCACGGTCCGACGTTCCTCTTCGGGATCGCGCCGACCGGATACAACCATGGGGGAGAGGCCACGCAGACGCGCCTGAGCCTCGAAAGTTTGCGCCATGGAGGAAAAGAACCTGTTGTCATAAATCGGTAGCAGCAAACCGACGAGGCCTGATTTGGAGCTTCTCAGACCCCGCGCCTGGAGGTTGGTCGTGTAGCGGTGCGCCTTGGCCAACGAAAGTATCTTGTCGGCGGTTTCTTCCGAAATTCGCCGTTTGCGCCACGAGCCGTTCAAGACAGCGCTCACAGTTGACGCCGATGCGCCTGATAGAACCGACAGGTCGTAGATGGTGGCTTTCTTGGAAATCGGCTGCGTCAATTTTATTCCCCCCTACTGATTCCCACTATAGATGCAGTTGTCCTCTTGACGAAAGAGCGTGTCATGTTATGTTTAGTGCACCATCGATTGTGCATTTGTGCAATATCGATTGTGCTACGGTGGTTGCTATGGGAGTGGCAGGGGAGCATCTCGAATAAGCGAGATGAAAGATTTTGCGCGCGGGGTATAGAGAACCGCTGCGACAGAACCGATTGCCGAGTGTTTGGAGGAGGAACATCCATGAATAAAATAATTGCAGCCCTTGGTTTGTCGCTTGTATTGCTTTCATCGACGGCATTTGCCGAGGGGCCGAAGGTGGGCGTCGTTGTTAAGATTGGTGGTATTCCCTGGTTCAATGCCATGGAAGCGGGCATCAAGGAGCAGAGCGCCAAGCTCGGCGTCAATGGCTTCATGGTCGGTCCGACGAGCGCAGACCCTGCGTTGCAGGTGCGCGCCATCGAAGATCTGATCGCGCAGAAAGTCGAGTTCATCGGTGTCGTGCCGAACGACGCGAAAGTGCTGGAGCCGGTTTTGAAGAAGGCCCAAGCCGCTGGCATCAAGGTCATTACCCATGAATCGCCCAGGCAACTCGGCGCAGACTGGGATTTCGAGCTTGCATCCGCAAAGGGTTTTGGTGAGGCCCACGGCAAGCTTTTGGGCGAGAAGATGGGCGGCAAGGGCTCGTATGCCGTATTTGTCGGCTCTCTGACCGTGCCACTGCACAACGCCTGGGCCGATGCAGCCATCGCCTATATCAAGGCAAATTATCCGGATATGAAACTCGTCGGCGACCGCTACGGCGTTGCAGAAGATCTCGACAAGAGCCGCTCTACGGCTCTGGATCTGATGTCGGCAAACCCTGATCTGCATGGCTTTCTGGCCTTTGGTTCGCAAGGACCGATTGGCGCTGGACGCGCAGTCGAGGAACGCCGTAAGGACGGCAAGGTCTTCGTCATTGGGCCTTTCTCACCGGGACAGGGCGCCAAGCTGATCAAATCCGGCGCGCTGACAGGCGGGTTCATGTGGAACCCGAAGCTGGCAGGCGAGGTCTTCATCACGCTTGCAGACCACATCGCCAAGGGTCAGGTTCCGAAAGCCGGTGATACGATCGAAGGTCTCGGCACCATCACACCCGAAGGAAACACGATTGTCGTCGACCAACTCCTGAAGATCGACAAGGACAGCATCGACAAGCTCGTCTCCATGGGCCTCTAATCCTCCCCAAGGCCGCGGCGTCGCGTGTTCGCCAATGTCACGCGACGCCATTCACACTTGAAATGCTAGTTTTATGGCGTCCGCAATCCAGGCGTGGCGACCGGAGAGATGTGCGATTATGAGCGAAAAACCGCTCCTGTCCCTCAAGAATATCAAAGTCACTTTCGGCGGCGTACGCGCACTGAAAGGCGTGTCCTTTGAGGTTAACCCCGGAGAGGTGCATTGCCTTGCTGGAGAAAACGGCTGTGGCAAAAGCACGCTGATCAAAGTGATCACGGGTGTATATACGCCGGAATCCGGTGCTGAACTTTCCTTTGCTGGCGAGCCGATTGCTGCGATGACGCCAGCTCTTGCCCAATCGCTTGGCATTCAGGTGATCTGGCAGGATCTGGCACTGTTCGACGAAATGACGGTCGCCGAGAACATTGGCTTCCAGCATGCCGTGAAAGGCAAATACGGGCTGGTCGATAAGCGCGCCATCGAGAAGTCCGCCGAGGCCGCACTGGCGCGCCTTGGTGTCGAGATCGACATTCACAGGCCGCTGAAGGAATTGCCCATCGCGCAACGCCAGATCGTGGCCATTGCCCGCGCTCTGGTCGGCGATGCCCGCATCGTTTTCATGGACGAACCGACCGCTTCCTTGACGCAATCGGAAGCAGATTACCTGATAGATATCGTTCGCAATCTCTCGGCCTCTGGCATCGCCGTGGTGTTCGTGTCGCATCGACTGGCCGAAGTGCTGGAAATTTCACACCGCATTACCGTGCTGCGCGACGGCGCGCTGGTCGGTGTTTTTCCCGTTGAAGGCATGACCCAATCGCGCGTGACTGAACTGATGACTGGCCGCAATTTCGATAACGCCGTCATCGCGGGTGATCACGACGATCAGCCTGTCGTGCTGTCTGTCCGTGGGCTGACCCGCGAAGGTGAGTTTCAGGATGTCTCGTTTGATCTGCGTCGAGGCGAGACGCTTGGCATAACCGGCCTTCTGGGCGCAGGCCGCACTGAGCTTGCCCTGACGCTGTTCGGCATGCTCCAGCCGCAGTCGGGTGAGATACGCATCGAAGGGGAAAAAACGCATTTCAGGTCGAACCGGGACGCGATCCGTGCAGGGGTTGCCTATCTGTCCGAAGACCGCCTGTCGCTCGGTTTGAACCAGCCGCAATCCATTGCCGATAATCTGGTCATGGCGTCGCTCGACCGGTTGCTGAACAACGGGCTTATCTCGCCGTCAAAAAAGGAAAGCGTCGTCTCGAATTGGATTTCCGCGCTCGGCGTCAAGATCGGCCTGCCGGAAGATCCCATTAGAACGCTATCAGGCGGAAACCAGCAGCGCATTGCCATTGCCAAATGGCTCGCGATTGGACCGAAGATCCTCATCCTCGATGCGCCGACAGTGGGGGTCGATGTCGGCGCCCGTGCCGGTATCTTCGAGATCGTTCGAAAACTCGCAGCAGATGGCCTTTCCATCATCGTAATTTCCGATGAGCCGCCGGAAGTCTATTTCAACACCGACCGGGTCATCCACATGGTGGAGGGCCGGTTCCACGCGACATACGATCCGCGTGAGGTGTCGCTGACCAACTTGGAGTCTGCCATCTATGCGTAGGCTAATTCTTGGAAATACCACCGAATTCACACTTCTCATGGTGATGATCCTTCTATGCGCCGGGCTTTCGCTCGGCACGGACCGGTTCTTGACGGTAGCGAACGCGTTCGACGTGCTGAACGTCTCGGCAGTCAACATCATCTTTGCTGTCGGGCTACTGGTCGTGCTCATATCCGGTGGTATCGACATCTCCTTTGCGGTTGCGGCTTCCGTTGTGCAGTATGTCACGGTTCTGGCGCTCACTGCTCTGGGCGGCGGTAACTGGGCAGAGGGCTTCATCATTGCCGGTGCCGTTGGCATCGGGCTGGGGCTGATCAACGCTCTCCTGGTGTGGCGTTTCCGCATTATCTCGATCGTCGCCACCATCTCGACATTCAACATCTTCTTCGGCCTGTTGATGTTTTTCACCAAGGGGGTGTCGATCTACAATCTCCCGGACTGGCTTTCCAATCGTGTCGTCTTCTATGAGCGCGAGATGCCGGACGGCTCCTGGGTGGAGCTAACCTTGCCCGTCGTGGTGATGATCCTCTGCTGCTTGGCCACATGGTTCATGATCTCGCGCACCACCATCGGGCGGCAACTCTACGCTTTCGGCGATAATCCGGAAGGTGCGCGCCGCTTCGGTATCAATATCGGTGCCATGCACTACATTTCCTTTGGCTGGCTGGGGTTGATGGCCGGAATTGCCGGTCTGATGCAGGCGCATTACGCTCAGGAAGTGGTGCCCAACGCTCTGTATGGACGTGAACTTGATGTCCTTGCGGCAACCGTGCTTGGCGGCGCGCGGCTGGGCGGTGGCAAGGGCTCTGTCCTGGGCTGCGTTCTCGGCGTGCTGATGGTCTCGATCACGCAAAACGGTCTCAACCTGATGGGTGTTTCGCCCTTCGCCTTCAAGATGATTGTCGGCGCGATCATTCTGGTTGCAATTACGCTTTCTTCCACACGGTTGGACAAGCTTTTACCAGCCAGCTTGAAGGGTTCTTCCAGAAAAGGGAGCAAGCGTTGATGAAGTCCTTCGTTCAAAAATTCAACGCCATTTTCGGGGCCGATATGGCAGGCCCTTGCATCGCTTTCGTTGCGGTCATGCTTATTTTCGGTTTGCTGGCGGATAACTTTTTATCGCTTGGCACGTTTGGTTCGGTTGCCTTCCAACTTCCCGAGCTTGGCCTTTTAACGCTGGCCATGCTGTTGCCGCTGTTGACCGGCGGGATCAACCTGTCCGTGACCTTTGCCGCCAATCTCTCGGGGCTTGCTGCCGCATGGGTGTTGCAAGCCTATGGCGGCGTCGATGCTCCGCCAGCAACGTTTTTTCTGGCCTGCGTGGCGGCGCTCGCCACTGGCGGTGCAGCGGGCGCGCTGACCGGTGCGGCGATTGCCTACACGCGCGCCCATCCCATTCTGATCACGCTGTCGATGATGATTTTTCTGCGTGGTCTTGGCGAATTTCTCACGCGTGGCGGCGATGTCTCCGGCTTTCCGGGCTATGTCGCACCCATTGGCCATGGCTCCGTTTTCGGCCTGCCGATACCGCTTCTGATTTTCATCGTCTGCGTCGCTCTATGGCATGTGCTGTTGACGCGCACCAAGCTTGGTTTCGGCCTGTTGATGATCGGTTCCAACATGGAATCGGCGAGATATTCCGGCCTCAACACCCGCAAGATCGTTGTGCTCGTCTACACGTTGTCTGGGCTCATGTGCGCGGTTGCAAGCATTATCATGCTGGCGCGCTTCAACTCCGTGCGTGTCGGTCACGGAGAATCTTATCTGTTGATCACGGTGCTGGCAGCGTTTCTGGGCGGCATCAACCCGTTCGGTGGTTTTGGTCGGGTCCTGCCCGTGTTCGTCGCGCTGATCGTGTTGCAGCTTCTGTCTTCCGGGCTGAACCTGATGGGCGCCAACCAGCATCTTGCGACAGCGCTCTGGGGTGTGCTGATGATTGTCGTCATGGCGGCACGCACACTGTTTTCCACCTATTTCGCATCGCGCAGAAAGAAGGCATGACGTGCAAGGTTTTGGTGTTCACGCAATGATGTGGTCCACAGTTTGGGACCACGCTGGTGCAGAGCGGGCAATTGCTTGCGCTGCACGCTACAAGCAGGACTTCATCGAGATACCGCTGATCGACATTGCCTCGGTTGATACGAAACACAGTCGTACATTGCTGGAAAAGCATGATCTGCGCGCCACCTGCTCTCTGGTGCTGCCGGAACCGGCATGGGCATCGGTTCGTCCCGATGCTGCGGTAGAGCATCTCAGATCTGCGCTCGACAAGGCGTCCGAGATGGGTGCCGAGGCGCTGACAGGAGTAACCTTCGGTGGCACGAACGAACGCACCGGCGTGCGGCCGACCCAAGGTGAATATGACAACCTTACCCGCGCGCTGGCTGCTGCTGCGAAACATGCCAAAACGCTGGGCCTGCAATTCGGCATCGAAGCGGTGAACCGCTATGAAAGCCACCTGATCAATTCCGCAGAGCAGGCCGTCGCTCTGGTGGAGCGCATTGGAATGGACAACGTCTTCATTCATCTCGACACGTTTCACATGAACATGGAAGAGAAGGGTATTGGCAACGGCATCATCGCCGCCCGTGATCACCTGAAATACATGCATATGTCGGAGAGCGACCGGGGCACGCCAGGCTTTGGCAATGTGGCCTGGAATGAAGTCTTTGCAGCCCTGTCAGTTATCGGCTTCAAAGGGCTCCTGGTGCTTGAAAGCTTTGCGGGCATGCCGGTCGAGATGGCAGGCGCAATCTCGACATGGCGCCCCGTCGCCCGCAGCGCCGAAGAGGTGCTGGAAAAGGGACTGCCGTTCCTGCGCGACAAGGCAGACCAGTATCGGCTTTTCTGAACCCCTTTCACTTCTCCAGACGTCCACGTTTTTATTCATTCAACGAGATGCACCTTGAGCACAATTGACGACAATGCGCACCAGATTGCCGCACGCACCCTCCAGCGTTTCAAGCAGGAAAAAGGGCCACGCCTGATGATCGCGATTGCCGGCGCGCCCGGTTCCGGCAAATCGACCATTGCTGAGCGTGTGGTGGAAGTGCTGAACGAAGAAGCCGGCGTGTGTGCGGCTCTATTCCCAATGGACGGCTTCCACTACGATGATGCCGTCCTCAACGAGATGAGGCGCCGGGAGTTCAAAGGCGCCATCGATACGTTCGACGTGCATGGTCTGCGACACATGCTGGAGCGGCTGAAACGTAACGAGGACGATGTCGTTGCCGTGCCAGTGTTTGATCGCGCCATCGAAATTGCCCGGGCAGGCGGGCGTCTGATTCCGCAATCCGTCAACATCATCGTATGCGAAGGAAATTATCTCCTCGCAAGCCAGTCGCCCTGGAATCTTCTTAAGCCGATCTTCGATGTCACCGTATTCGTCGATGTCGATGAAGATGACTTGCGCCAACGCCTTCGTGCGCGATGGCAGAATTTCAATATGGATGACGCCGAAATTACCCGCAAGGTCGAGGAAAACGATCTTCCAAACGGGCTTCTGGTCGCGTCAACGAGCCTGGAGCCCGATCTTTGGGTGAAAAATCCCGGCAGATCCCCAACCTTCACCAAGACACACGTCGATTGAGAGAGGCACAGATGAAACACGGAATATATTACTCCTACTGGGAACATGAGTGGAGCGCCAAATTCGGCCCTTACATCGAGAAGGTTGCCAAGCTTGGGTTCGATGTCATCGAAGTCGCTGCTCATCACATCAACGACTATAGCGACGCTGAACTCGCCGCAATCAAGCAGAGCGCAAAGGACAATGGCATCATCCTGACGGCCGGAATTGGTCCATCCAAGTCAAAGAACCTGTCATCGCCTGATGTCGCCGTGCGCCAAGCAGGCAAGGCATTCTTCGAAAAGACGCTGACGAATGTCGCTAAACTCGACATCAAGACCATCGGCGGTGCGCTTCATTCCTACTGGCCGGTGGACTATTCGCAGCCTGTGGACAAGGAAGGGGATCGCGCGCGCGGCGTGGAGGGTATTCACGGCATCGCAGATTTCGCCAATGATCTCGGCATCAATCTCTGCATCGAAGTTCTCAACCGCTTCGAAAACCACGTGCTCAACACAGCAGCCGAAGGCGTCGCATTCGTGACCGAGGTTGGCAAGCCGAATGTGAAAGTGATGCTCGACACGTTCCACATGAATATCGAGGAAGACAGCTTCGGCGACGCGATCCGCACCGCCGGCCCGTTACTCGGCCACTTCCACACAGGCGAAAGCAATCGCCGGGTACCCGGAAAAGGCAGGATGCCGTGGCACGAGATCGGCGCAGCCCTGCGCGAAATCAACTACAACGGTGTCGTCGTCATGGAGCCCTTTGTGAAAACCGGCGGAACGATCGGCTCTGATATCAGGGTCTGGAGAGATCTGACCGAAGGCGCGGACGTGGCGAAAATGGATGAGGATGCGCGAGATTCTCTCGCATTCTCCCGCTTTGTTCTGGGTTGATAACCCCACGGCACTGTCGTGCTCGCAGCCGGATAGGGTTGCGAGCACGCGCTGGGGGAAAACTGTGTTGACCTGCTTTTGGCATGTTTTGCAGCGAAACAATGTGTGGTATCGGTCCCGTCCAAAGATTGAAGGATGAATACCGTGAGCGAACATACCGTGGCCGAGTTGACTGGCAAGATTTACGAATCGCTCAATGCAGATAATGCAGGGCTCGATGAGCATATTGCGGCCCTCAAACTCGCATTGGCGGCTGAAGGCGTCAAAGAGGCCGTGTTCGACCCATCCAGATTGCCGCATGGAAACCGGTCAGGGCGTAAGCTGATGCAGGCCTATTTTCGCCAGCGCGGTGTCAGCGTCAAATTTTCGGCCTGAAGCGGCCTAGGCCGTGTCCCCACAAACCGGGTTCATCTTGGTGATGTTGTGTGATTCAATCTCTTTGGAAGGAGATTGGTATGCGCAGTCATGAATTAGGCGACGAAGAATGGGCGGTCATTGAGCTGCTTTTGCCGCACAAGAGCCTTGGAATTGAACGCGTTGACGATCGTCGAGTGATCAACGGCATTTTTGCCGTTTCAGAACGGGTTCGTCTTCGCGAGATGTGCCGGAACGCTATCTGGAACTTACCTCCGGTCAGGCCGCGGATGCACCCATGGCCGAAAAGCTGCTGAGCGACGTGAAGCCTAGAGCAACCCTGCTCGCCGATAAGGCTTACGACACCGGAGCTATCCGGAACTTCGTCAAGCAAAGAAAATGTTGGGCGAATATCCCCGCTAAGGCCAATCAAAAGCAGACCTTCAGCTTCAGCCGATGGGTATACCGACAGCGCAATCTCGTGGAGCGTTTCTTCAACCGCATCAGACAGATGCGCGGCCTAGCCACACGATTTGACAGACGCGCAGACAACTACTTGGCAGCACTCAAGCGTGCAGCGGTAAGAATATCGATCGCCTCACTTAATGAGTTCGTGTCATAGCTGGATATCGTCACATCCACCGCCAACTGCTGTCTCAAGCCGGCGTTAAGTGCTTTGCGGACAGCCAAAGAGAGCTTCAAACTCTCCTTCTTGGTGAACCACCTGAACCACCTCTGGTGTGATCCAAGAGGGGAATGTCTGAGCCGCAGTAGCTGATCTGAGCAGGGGCAGTTTCTGTTGCTCAGAGGCATCAAGGCGAGACGTGCGAATCGAACGCCCCTTGGTCCGTGCATTCTGACAGATGTGCCGTAGCTCTGGTCGTGGCGATTTCTGATCTGTCTGCTGGGAACTCGTCGCCGCGGTAGCTGATTAACATCCTGAAAAGGTCGTTGCGCAGAATTTTGCGGGGTTGCAGTGTGGGGATGATCTGCTCGGTCAATGTCTCTTGCAAGGCGGCAAGCGATTGAACGGATTCGCCTTCGGCGATGATCACCACGTTGATGGTGTCCGGGTCAGTTTCCTCGTTCTGCGAAAAAACCTCGTAGATCTGGTTTGGTTCGGCAAGAGCTACTCTGAAGCCGGTGAGGTGGGACTGCGTGATCAACCGTCGCAACATCGTCTCGAGTGCGAGCACCCATGTTTGCGCTTCGCGACGATCTACGGAGTAAGCCTGCACGTTCGCGGCTCCACCAATTCCATGTCCGCCAGTTGCCGCTATCTTGCCTGGAATTCTAAGGACCTTTGAGAAATGTCGGCGCATCTTGAGCGACCAGGGGGTCGGGTTGCGGACGAGGTCGATATAGGCGGGTTGTTCGATCACGCTCAGATCCTCAAGATCGTAGAGCGTGAAATAGGTTTCGATTTCACTGGCCGATACGTAGCGGCGCGCGGCCTGCATGCCCGGTACTGTCAAACGTTCCGGCACATGCTCGAACGTGTGCCATGAGGTGTATTCTTCGGCGAATTCTGCCGGATAGTCGTTCCAGATCGCGAGAATCGCTCCGGCCATCAAGCCTCTCCCATGCGTAAAATAACTTTAGAGGCGGTATGGTCTTGCGCAGCCTGAAAGCCATCGAGAGCGTCAGTTAAAGGCAGGGTGTGCGAAATCAGATTCCGCATCAAATCCTGATGGCCATCGAGGAAGCTGATGACACCATCCCAACTTGCGATCGGCGCTCTGTAAGAACCGCGTATTTGTTGGTGCATGCGCACGAGTGAGGTGAGATTGATTTCGGCGGGTTCAGGATGGATGCCGACGATGGTGAAAATTCCACGCTTCTTCAGGAATGGCATCGTAGCGGCAACGAGCGTTGGCACGCCCGCCGCTTCGATAATTGCATCGAACGGCGCAAATTCCGAAAGTGCGGTTTCCATTTCAACATCGCTCGTATCGATCAGATGTTCGAAACCAGCGGCTCGCAGCCGGTCGAGGCGAGGCCTATCATCGCGGCCCATTACAACAACATTCGCCCCACGAGAGCGAGCAAGGATTGCGATTCCCTGGCCGATAAAGCCTGGCCCGATGACGAGAATGGTCTGGTCTGCCGCAACCTCGGCCGTCTCGACAGCTTCTGCGCAAACCGTCATCGGTTCCGTCAGTGCCGCGACATCCATATCGAGACTGTTCGGTAGCAGGTGGCAATTGCTATAGGGAACGCAAACGTAAGATGTGAAGGCACCGTTTCTGCCGATGCCAATGCCTTTGCGCGCCGTGCAATTATCCTCATCGCCTTTCAGGCACGGGTCACACTGGCCGCAGGTGGTGGAGGGTCTTGCGGTGACGCGGGTTCCGATGGCCTCAACCGGGACATTCAGGCCGACACGTTCGATTGTGCCGGAAAACTCGTGGCCGAGCGTGACGGGCATAGCATTTTCCATCGACTCGTAGCCCGGAGTCCACTGTGCGATATGCAGGTCAGTGCCGCAAATGCCAGCGGAATGCACACGGATCAGCACCTCGCCTGTGGCTAAGTTGTCGGGCTGTTCAATCCTGTTGAACTGCACGCCGCTACCGGGCCGGACCTTTTGCAATGCCAGCATATTGAAATCTCCGTTCGTAAATTCTGGTGTCAGCCGCGCCAGCTCAGGAAGTGCTTCTCGACCTGTCCGATAGCGAAATTCACAATCAGGCCCATGACAGAGAGGATCGTGACGCCAGCGAAAAGCTTTTCAAGATCATAGAGCGAGCCGGCCTCAAGGATGTAGGAACCGACACCATATTGAGCCCCCAGCATTTCGGCTGCGACGAGCAGGATGATGGCAATCGAGATGGACACACGCAGACCGGAAAGGATGGCCGGAAAAGCTCCGGGCAGAACAATCTTGCGGATGATCGACCACCAGCTCAGCCCGAAACTCTGTCCCATGCGGATCAACGTACGGTCGACATTGTCGACTGCGCCGTAGGTTGCCACCACCGTCGGCGTGAATGTGCCAAAGGCAATGAGAGCGTATTTCGATGTCTCATCGATGCCGAACCATATGACGAAGAGTGGCAGAAGCGCGATCTTTGGAATCGGAAACAGCGCGGCAACCAGCGGCACCAAACCAGCGCGAACATAGCTGAACAGGCCAATCATGACGCCGACGGAGATGCCGACCGCAATGCCCATGAACGCACCGACGAACAGCCGCTGTAGTGACGGCAGCAGGTGTTTCCACAAAAGACCGGTCTGCCAAAGTTGCACGAAGGTATCGAGTACGGCGGAGGGCCGTGGCAAAGTTAGGTTGGAAATGAAGCCACTGCGGGTTCCAATTTCGGCAAGCGCGATTAAGATGATGAAGACCGCGATGCCCATGCCACGGACCGGGATAGGTGCAAAGCCGCCGCCTCGAAATGCTACGGGGCGCACGGGCACGGACTTGCTGACCGGTTTAGGAGCATTGGCACTGAGAATGACATCAGACATTGACCAACTCCTTGTCGGCAGCCATGGCCTCATCGCGCATCAGGTCCCAGAGCTGTTTCTGTTTTTCTTCCAGCACGGGATCTCCTAGATGACGGTCGGATAAGGGAATGTCGATATCGACGATTTCCCTGATCTGGCCGGGGCGGCGGGATAGCACCACAACACGGTGGCCGAGCCGCACAGCTTCGTTGAGGTTGTGGGTAACATAGACGGATGTAAACGGCTGCCGTGTCCACAGCGAGACCAGATCATCCATCAATAGCTCCCGCGTCTGGCTATCAAGCGCCGAGAGGGGCTCGTCCATTAGCATGACGGCTGGCCGAACGGCCAGCGCGCGACTGATTGCGACGCGCTGGCGCATGCCACCGGAAAGCTGCTTCGGCAAAGCCTTTCGGAAATCCGACAGGCGGGTTCGGTCGAGAACGTCTGTGACGATCTCATCCATCTCGCGCCCACTGATGCCATGATCTTCAAGCACAAGGCGTATGTTGCCTTCGACTGTACGCCACGGCAGCAGGGCGAAGTGCTGAAAGACATAAGTGAGAGGATTGAGGGATCCGGGCGGAGGATTTCCGACCTGCAACACCTCGCCTGCACTTGGGCGCTCCAGGCCACCGAGAAACCGAAGCAAGGTTGATTTGCCACAGCCGGATGGTCCGATCAGGCAGATGATCTGCCCTTGTGGAATATCGAGCGATATGTCTTTCAGAACCTCTACGGCTCCATAGGAGTGGCTGATGTTGTTCAGCTTCAGGTCCATAGGTCCTCCATGCGAACGCCTTGAGGCTTGCGCGAAATTAGCAGGCTGATCAGATCGTCTTGACGTAGGACGTGTCGAAGAGCTGTTCGTGGGTAATCGCGTCCTTGACCATGCCTTCCGCCTTGAACCAATCAAGCTGTTCAACGCAACTGCCGAGCGACAGCGCCAGATCCGCATTGATGCGCATGGCGCCATCGACGAGATTCTGCTTGGCGGTTTCGAACGGGCTGTCGCTTTCGACGTATTTATGGACGATTTTAGCCAGAGCATCCCGCTCGGCGTCGTCAGCCTTGTTGTCTACGAACGCAGCATTGTAATCCGCAATTGCCTGCGAATAGGCTTTGACGAAGGCTGTCGTCATCTCGCGTTCACTGGCGGCATTTTTTGTCGAGGTAAAGGCTGTCGTGACCTGATAATCCGGAGCGTAGTCGGAGACCAGACCGATCTGTTTGGCAGCGCCTTCGCGGATCATTTTCTTGGCGACGTTCGGCTGGATTGCCCAGGCGTCGATCTGGCCTGTGGTCAATGCGCCAACGATGGCGCCCAGCTTCTGCAGCGGACGCAACTGCATATCAGACAGCTTGATGTTGTTGGCGACCGCAATCTTGTGGGCCATGAAGTGGAAGGAGGAGCCTGCCGTGGTGATGCCGAAGCTTTTGCCGGAAAGCTTGGAAGGGTCCGTGAGGCCAGCCTCATAGGCCTTGTTGGATGCCAGGATGATCGCGCCGGTAACGCCCTTCTCCTCGGTCAGCGCGCCGCCGATAACTTTGATCGCGTCTTTCTGGGCGAGGCTGATGAGACCACCGCTCATCGAGGTCACGCCGAAATCGGCATCGCCAGAAGCGATGGCTACGGCCATCGGCTGGGCGGCCTCGAAGAATTTCAGATCGATATCCAGTCCGGCTTCCTTGTAGTAGCCGCGCTCGTAAGCGATGAAGCTTGGCGCATGGCTGGCAAGGTGAAGCACGGCGAGGTTTCGGGTCGCAGCGCGCGCAGGCAAGCCGAAGGTTGCAGCGGTGCCGAGTGCGCCCATGCCGATAAGTGCCTGACGGCGGCTCAGAAATACATTCATTTCAATTCTCCTCCCAAAGATGACGTCTCTAAAGCGTCCTAGGCTTTCATTGCCACCGACTGAATAGGAAGACAACGAACAAAGATTATGTCTCCCATGCCTTCGAGGCATGTCGATGGCCTCGTTTCGTCAGACGAGCGGCTGCAGGTCGGCTAATCGTCGCGACAGAATCTCAATCAGTTTGCGCAAATTGGCCGAATGCGAGCGGCGACGGTTCCACAGAACTGATATCGAAAATTGCGGTGCATTCTCGATGGGCCTGACAACGAGATTGCTGCCGACTGGCCCAAGTGTTGTGACGTAGTCGACAAGCACGATGCCCATCGCCTCGTTCGCCAGCGCCAATGCGGTATCGGAAAATCGCGCGACTGCGCGTGTGTTGACCTTCAATTTCTCCCGGCTGAGAAAGAGATCAACGACGGTTTGGTGCGCGCCACCTGCGGCAAAAGCGATGAAATCCATATCCGCCAGATCAGCAGTACGAATGATGGGTTTGTCAGCAAGGCTATGGCTCTTGTGAATAACGGCCACCAGATCGACCCGCCCCACATGCTCTACGGCAATCAACGGATGGTCGGGCGAAGCAATCGTCACAACCGCTTCGCCGCGTCCGGTAATCAGATATTCCTCGATTTGATCGACAGGCAAGACGTCGAAGAAAAGCTCTATTCCCGGAACCTCGACGGATAATGTTCGCAAAGCCTGAGGTACGAGGGCACGGGCAACGCTTGCCGTCGAACCGACGCGAAATACCGCTGTTTCGCCGCGGGCTATGCGGCCGATCTGGGTTCCTACGCCGGTCATTTGCCGGATCAAAGGATCGATCTCGGCATATATTTCAAGTGCTTCAGAGGTCGGAACGAGGCCATTACGGTCGCGCGTGAAAAGCGCGATGGCCAAGAGGTCCTCGATACGACGGATCGTGCGGCTGAGGGCAGGCTGAGAAACGTTGAGAACCTTGGACGCACCGGTGATGGAGCGCGCCTGCATGACCGCATGAAACACTTCCATTTGCCGCAGGCTCAGCAACCCATCGCCAGAACCTTGGGCAACCGGTTCTTTGTCATCTTCAGCATGGGGCATTGGCGATGTTCTCAAGAAATGGCAGGAGTTGGTCTAGCACTTCGGCAGCAGCGGTTTCGGGCAGCAGATGGCCGCCGCCAATGCCCTTTCCTTCGATCCTGTTTGCCCAATCAGCCCATATGTCGAGCGGCTTGCGGCCTCCGCCATAGAGCCTGTCTTTTTCCCACAGCACCAAAACCGGCACCTGGATTTTACGGCCTGAGGTGCGGTCGGTCAGATCGTCTGCTTCGTCAACTGTGGCGCCAGCCCGATAGTCCTCACACATGGCATGGCGAACATCGGGGTTGTCGAATGCGAGCCTGTAGTCTTCCAGCGCCAGGGGATGGATGCGTTCGATATTCTCGGCCATCTTACCAAGCGTCACGTCGATGAGAAAACGCGGATCCGCCGCCATTAGCGTTTCAGGCAGCGGTGCGGGTTGGGCCATCATGAACCAGTGCCAGGCACCCATGCCGAAAGCCTTGCTGGCACCTTCCCACATTTCCGGTGTCGGAACGACGGTGACAGAAACGAGAGCCGTGACGGATTGGGTAAAGTCGAGCGCCATCCGATAGGCAACCCGGCCACCGCGATCATGACCGATGACGACGAAGCGCTGATGTCCCAGTGCGAGCATCATCTCGTGCAGGTTTTTTGCCATCTGGCGTTTGGAACCCATGCCATGTGAGTTGGCACGCATGCGGCTGTCGCCATAGCCCGGCAAGTCCGGAACGACCACGGTATAGGCGTCAGCAAGTGCTGGCGCTATCCGATGCCATGCCGTGCGGGTCTCGGGATAGCCGTGGAGCAGGAGGATTGCGGGACCACTTCCTTTCGTCAGAACGGCAAAATCAACGTCTGACGTCTCGATGCGCGTCTCTCTAAAGCCGGGAAACAGGTCGTTTGCGCGTCTATGCATCGGTTTTCGGTCCAGCTTGTGAGTTGATCGCAACTGCGGCGATATCCCGCAATGCGTTGATCAGGCTGTCGACGCCACTTTGTCGCGGGCGAAGACGGCAGATATGAACATAGGCGGAAACGGTGACGCTATTTTCGACAGGTATTGCCACGAGCCCATTTGTTTCGCAATCGATCGCAGAGAAGGCGTCAAGAATGGTGATGCCGATCCGCTCGGTCACAAAAGACAACGCAGCCTCGACAAAATGGACATAGACCGCCGTTGTCCGTGACACGCCCCAGCGTTGGTAGGTCTCATCGATCAGAGCGCCATGCGTGGTGGTGGGGCCGAAGGAGATGAGCGGTTCCTTTGCCAGTTCCGACGGCGTTACGGATCTGCGGCCAGCGAGAGGATGGTCAAATGGTACCACGCAGACAAGGCCGGCACTGGCGATCCGCGCCGTCTCGATGACGGGATCGTTGACCTCCGCTATCGTCGCGACACAGGCACCCTGACCGAAGAGCAGGTAATCGCGGACGTCCCGCTGGGATAGAGAGTCGCTGTAATAGGTGGCAGCCGCTCCCTCCTGTTGCAGACGTCTCAGCGCTTTGGGGATCAGCCGCATACCAAGGCTTGGCGTCGAACCGAAGCGAAAAATCGAGCTGTCACCTCGGGCGATCGAGTAGATCACATCCGACAGCATCATCGATTGCTGGTGGACCCGTTCGACTTCGGCAAGAATAAGCTCTGCCTCTCGCGTCGGCACAAGCCTGCCGGAAATACGGGCAAACAATGCGATGCCGAGCTGATCTTCCAGCCGCTTGATGGCGGTTGAAAGGCTTGGCTGGGACACGCCGAGGTGGCGGGCCGCTGACGTGAGTGAATTGGTGGCCATGATCGTCCGAAAAATCTCGATCTGCCGCTCTTTGAGCTTGGGATTTTGCATCCGTGCGATCGCCTCCATCCTATAAATCCCAGTTATGTCATCGGCCGAAATTTATATTGGCGTCAATAGTCTTTGCTTCCTATCCTTTTTGCGAAACGGGGAGTGATAGTTATGATTGGTAGCGAAACACGCCTTGTGGCGATCATCGGATCACCTATCGCCCAAGTGAAGTCACCGGATAACTTCAACCGCTACTTTGCCGATGCGCGAGCGCAGAGGGCAATGATCGCCATTGATCTCGTTCCCGACAGTGTGGCCGACTTTGTTTTAACGGCGCGTGGCTGGCAGAATCTCGATGGTTTCGTTGTTACCATTCCCCACAAGCGGGAAGTGGCAGGCCTTGTCGATGACCTCAGCCCAACAGCGCAATTTCTGGACGCCGCAAATGTGGTGAGACGACATGCCGACGGCCAGCTTTACGGCGACATGACCGATGGGCAGGGGTTTCTGAAGGCCTCTGAAGCGCATGGTTTTGAACCAGCAGGCAAAACCATATTACTGGTCGGGGCAGGGGCTGCGGGCAGTGCGATTGGTTATGCGCTGGCTGCGGCGGGTGTTTCGCATCTGGTTATTTCCGATCGCCACGAAGACCGCGCCGCCGATTTGTCCGCTCGGCTGGCCGCTGCTTTCCCATCCGTCATGATATCTGGCGGTACGATACCCCAGCGTGCTTTTGATCTCGTCATCAACGCTTCGTCTTCCGGCATGCAGCCAGACGATCCTCTGCCGGTGCCGGATAGCACCCTATCATTGATGCCATCGAACGGGCTGGTGGCAGATGTCGTGACAAGTCCAAAACTCACACCCCTGCTGATGTTGGCGAGGCAGCGAGGCCTCAATATCCAGACCGGAGAAGAAATGGCCAAGGCACAGCTTTTTGCGCTCGCAGAGGCGATGGGCGTCATTGAAGGGGAACCATCGGATGTGTAACACGCGTGGTGGTCGATACGATGTCGTGGTCGTCGGAGGTGGTGCGGCTGGCATGAGTGCGGCGGTGGCCGCTGCCCGGCTGGGTGCGAAAGTCGCACTGATCGAACGCTACGGTTTCCTTGGCGGCGCGGCTGCTCACTCGCTTGTGCTTGCCTATTGCGGGTTCTTTGTCAAAGGCTCCAATCCTGTTTTTGCGGTAGGCGGTATCGGCCGCGAGTTGCTGGATAGGCTTGAAAAGATTGGCCAGAATGTTGCGCCCATCAAATCGAGCAGCGGCAACTGGATCGTCATGCTGGATCCAGAGGCGGTCAAATTTGCCTTCGACCTGATGACCGATGTTTCTGGTCTGGATGTCCTGCTGCACAGTCGCGTCACCGCTCTGGCTCGACAATCGAACGGCGTTGCCGCCATTACGGTAACCGATCATGCGGGTAGCTATGAAATTAACGCTGAATCGTTTGTCGACGCCAGCGGCGAGGCGACGCTAGCGTCCTTGGCGGGGCTGGAGATGGGGACCAATAGCCTGTCAGGCGACCACGTCCAGCCGGCCTCGATGCCGGTTCGCATTGGTGGGGTTGCGGCCGGCGTGCCGTTCGACCGTGTACGAATGGCGCAACTGATTGCGCAGCACAATGCCAGCTCCGTTAGCCCAATCCACCGTTTGGACGGCGGTGTGATGCTGCGGCTGCCAATCTCGAACGATTATTGGTGGATGACGATCGATCTTGAGACCGACGGTCTAAGCGGTGCCAGTCTAGGCGCGGCTGAGCGCCAGGCGCGTCTGGAAGCCTGGAGGAACCTGCAATTGCTGCGACAGATGCCGGGCTTCGAAAATGCATTCATAGCAGCTACGGGACCGCAAATTGGTATTCGTGAAACACGTCGCCCACGTTCGCGCCAGGATATGACCGGTCGAGCGCTTGAAACAGGTGAGCGGCGCGAAGATGGCATTGGTCGTGCCGCTTGGCCGATTGAGGTTCACGAAGCGCCTGGACGGGCGCGCTTCATCGATCTCGGTGGCGAGGGCTTTGCCGATATACCAATGGGCGCAATCGAGGTGTCTGGCGCGGATAATCTCTTTCTTGCAGGCAGAGTTGTCGGCGCAGATACCGCCGCTTATGGCTCTCTAAGAGTCATGGGTACAGCATTCGTCACCGGTCAGGCAGCTGGTATTGCCGCCGCTTTGAGAGCTTCATCAGCTTCGGTTTCAGCTTGCAATGTCAGGAAGAACCTTTCTTCTCAAAACGCGATCATTTGATAGCGCGTTGAACCGGCGTCAGGGGCATCTAAGTTTTAGCTGCCGACCCCCGTCGTACCAAGGATGTCGCGAATGATATGCCGCAGCCAGGCGTTCGCAGCGTCATCGTCGGCGTGGCTCGCCCAGACCATTTTCACGGGCGGAAAGGAAAGGCTGACGGGTAACGGGCTGACCTTGAGGCCGAGAAGTGCCGCGTAACGATCAGCGATGCGGCTCGGCACCGTGGCAATGACAGGTGCGATCTGCGCCGCCGATAGAACCGACATATAGCCGGGTGCTGCGGCTATCACGTTCAACTCAACGCCTGCCAATTCCAGCGCATCCTTGATGCAGCCCTGCAATGTCTCGTTCTGGGAGATCGTCGCATGGTCAGCGGAAAGATAGTTCGAGAGTTCCACCGGGTTCGACAAAGGCAGCAGAGCTGGATTGTAGCAGCATGCCATTTCCGGCTCGTATAATGTCTCGAAGGATCGGCGGCTCGTCTTTGTGTATGTGCAGCCGACCGCGATATCGATGCTGCCATCTTCCAGTGAAGGTTCCATTGCCTCGTATGGGAACACTCTGGCCAAAACCTTGATGCCGGGTGCGTCGCGGCGCAGGCGCATCGTTAGTTCGGGGATCAGCAACAGCTCGATTTCGGGAGACATGGCGATGCGGAACGTTCGCTCTTCCGTTGCCGGATCAAACCCGAAGTTGCCGGTCAGCGCCATCTGCGCCTGACGGAGAGCATGGCGGACAGGGGCTGCCAGGCTGCGCGCCCGCGCTGTCGGCTGCATCACCTGTCCTACGCGAATGAACAATTCGTCCTGCAAGAGGACCCGAAGCGTTGAAAGGGAATGGCTCATTGCAGGTTGCTGGATCTTCAGCCGTCCAGCCGCCTTCGTGACGTTTCCTTCCGCCATGAGGGCGTCGAAAGCAACCAGAAGATTGAGATCGAAAGATCGCAAATTGAAATGATCGATAGTTGTCATGAGCCGCATCGATTTGATTACTAATGCGTCCATGCATACGTGCTAAAAAGGTCAGTTCCAAGACCTTGTCGTCAACGGGCCGCCGAGTGCCCAGGAGTTTCCCATGCAAACCCGTCGTTCCCTACTTATCAGCACAGCAGGCGCTGCCCTTGCTGCAAGTGCCATGACAACCTTGCCCGCCGCCGCCTTTGCCAAGGCGCCCGTGGTTGGCAAGCAAGCGGCCAGCTTCTACCGCATGAAACTCGGTGACTATGAAATCACCGCGGTATCCGATGGCACGGTGAAACTGCCAATGTCGAAAATATACAAGGGCATCACCGAAAGTGACGCAGAAACCTATCTTGTCGATCATTTTCAGGCGGGTTCGGAAATTTCGGTCAACGCCTTTCTGGTCAATACCGGCGAGAAGCTTGTTCTGATCGATGCCGGTACGGGCGATCTGATGGGGCCGGCGCTCGGCAAACTCGTCTCCAACATCGAGGCTGCGGGTTACAAAGCGGACCAGATCGATGACGTCATCCTCACGCACATCCATGCTGACCATTCCGGCGGTCTCATTGCCAATGGCAAGCGCGTGTTTGAAAACGCGATCCTGCATGTCAACCATGGCGAGGCCGAGTTCTGGTTGGAAGCGGATGCCAAAACAAAGGCTGACAAGGTTTTGGGTCCTCAGATTGCGCAGGCCGAGCAATGCGTCAGCCCGTATGTCGATGCGGAGAAGTTCGAAACCTTTGAAGACAATGCCGCGCCTTTGCCCGGTTTTGGCTCGGTGCTGCGCGCTGGCCACACGCCCGGACACAGTGGCATCATCGTGGAAAGCCAGGGGAAAAAGATCGTGTTCTGGGGCGATATCGCGCATGGCGACGTGCTGCAGTATGACCATCCGGAGGTCACGGTCGATTTTGACGTGGACCAGACGACGGCTGCCGCCACACGCGCCGTTGCTTTCGCCGAGGCAGCCGATCAAAAATATCTGGTTGCAGGCGCCCATCACGCCTTTCCGGGCATCGGCCATATCAGGCGAGACGAGACGAACTATGATTGGGTTCCGCTGGTCTATAGCGCCAATTACTGATGTCTGATGAGGCTCCACCTGCGGGATTGAGCCTCATCTCTAAACTCTACGCCTGGTTCAGCGGCGACACTTATAATGAAGCCGGTGCCATCGCCCTGCGCTCAATGCCGATGGTGTCGCGCAGTCGCTCGGGGTCAAAGTTGTTGAACATGAACAGGATGTATCTGGCTGCACTTCTTTTCAGCGCAAGCAGCACGGCATCCACCTGATGTGCGAGCAATGTGACGACCACAAGATCATAGGGCACAGCTCCGTCCAACGTGTCGGTGACGCTAACAGCCGCATGCTCACCCGTGATGCTGATGATTCCGGTGTCGGTCAACAATCGCCCAAGGCGGGCGGAACCCGGCCTTGCGATGACGGTGACCTCATGCCCGCCGGCACGGGCCAGATGAAATGCGAATGTGCTTCCGATTCCGCCAACACCAATGACTGCGATGCGAAGCGCACTCGGGGTGGAAAACTCTGTAACGCGTTTTCTTTCTCGGCAAAGGCATGTAGGATCTGGGCCGGTGGGATATCGCGGGCGTCTTTGATCATCCGACTTGCCTGCCGCGTGATTGCCATGCCCGGTGCACCTCGTCCCAATCGGGAATGCTGTCGCAGTAGAAGCCGAGTGTCTTGCCTGTCGCGATAGAGCCGAAGGCCTTCATCGCTTTCAGGTGCGCGCCAGCGATCAGATATCGACGCATTGCGCCCTCATCCTTCCACACGGTTCTTGTGTGATGCACGCCATTGATGAGGCGCGCATCTGTGGCGAGGTTGCCCTCGGCCTGCTTGGCTTGAGCCATTGACCTGATCGCATGCCACCAGAAACGGAAAAAATGGCGCCTGCCTTTCAGCTGGAGGCCGGTGATCGATACATAGACCTTCTCCATCGCAGTCCTCCTGGCCGTCTGGCACCACCCGAAAGGGGGCTCAGTGGCATTGAAATGTCCTTATTTAGACGCTGTCTAAATCAATGTCAGGATCATTTTCTCTGGTCAAGCGCAATCTAGTCAGTGTAAAGATTAGGCATGAAACCTTATCATCACGGATCGCTGCACCAGGCTTTGCTGGAGGCGGCGGAAACAATCCTCGACCGCGACGGTATTGCCGGGCTGACCTTGCGGGCGGCGGCACGCGAGGCGGGCGTTTCGCACGGCGCTCCTGCCCATCACTTCGGCGATCTCTCCGGTCTGTTGACGGAGTTGGCTGCTTCAGGCTTCGTGCGATTGCGCGAGACTGTCCTGGCCGAGGTGGAAGAGGCTGCCGCTCAGGCCGATTCCCCTGTTTACGCCACGGCGCTGGGACGCGGTTACATCCGCTTTGCCAGGGCACATCCAGGTGTCTTTCTACTGATGTTCCGCTCAGAGCGCCTGAACTGGTCGTCGCCCTCCTTATCCGTTGCGGGTCCTGCGGCATTCGCACTTCTTTCGAGTGAAGCTTCCGGTAAAGCGACAGACAGGAGCGATTTCGAAACGCTGGTTGTCGCAAGCACGCGCTGGTCCCTGATGCATGGATTGGCGACGCTGATCATCGATGGCAGGCTTGAAGCGATGGCGCAGAATGTGCCTGGCGCCAATCTGGATGAACTGATTGGGCAGATAATCTCCCGTGGTCTGATCGACGGAACCGGCATCGATACGGCCAGATCGTAACGCGTCAGTCCCGTAAACCGTAGAGGTCGCTTAGTGGACGTTGAAGCGTGGCAAGAGCTTCAACATCGCTATGATCGTGGCCAGAAGAATTGCATAAGCGAGAAAAGCCGATGGGCTACCTGACGGTATTCCCTGCAGGACCAGACTGTCATTGCCTCCGGGTATCAAGGTGCTGCCCGCTCCCATCAGCAAACCTCCTGTAAATCTGTCGCGGAGCGCAGCGAGCCCCGGCACTCCAAGCCGGAACCGTCCCTGGAATATTCCGCTCGCGATGCTTCCCGCAATCAGTCCTGTGAGGCCGATGGCCGTCAGCCAATCCGAGGTTCCGATATATCTCAATGCAGGCATCCACGGCCATGGCTGGTGGAGGGCTCCGACAAAAGCGCCGACCAATCCGATCACGCCCATCAAAAATGACAGCTTGAGAATGACGCGCAGCGGCCGTCTCCACAGCGCAAAGCGCAGCAGGATGAAGCCGGGCAGACCGAGCGCGACGATAAGCAGGGCATGTTCGGGAAGAGGGGTTTGTTCCGGTGCCGCGATGGCGCCGGCTCCCATCGCGTCAAGAAGGCGAAAGGCAATGTACGCCCCCGCTCCAGTCAGCAGAAACTCGGACCTGCCTTCGCCAAGGCGTGCAATGGAGCCGAAGGCGCAGCCGCCGTTGATGGTGGCCCCAGCCCCGAACAGAACGGCCCCGAGGCCGAGAGACCCCAAAGGCCCCCACTGCGGAACAGCTATGTCTGGTGTCAATAGCCATGCGACAAGCAATGCCCACAGCCCACATTCGAAAAAACCGAGCAAGCCGTCTGCCCTTCGATCCCTTATGAGTTCGGACATGGCACGAACGGCGCAGGTGGTACCATGCTGAATGGCGACCCCAAGTGCGAACGCTCCCGCTATCAGGAGCGCCGCCAGAGTGGGAATGGAAATGCCGTCGAGATATGTCATCATCGATCCAGTATAGGGGCTGCGATAAGCGACAAGGTTCTGTAAAGGGCGCAGCGGTTGGTGACCTGAGGATGCTGCCCTGTTTTCGATGCGGTCTCAGGTCAGCGATGTCTGAGCTCTGACGCGCGCGATGCTTTCGCCGAGAATGAAAATACTGACGCCGAGCAACGAGACGTCTTTTAGCAGAAACTGGCCGACCGGATTGATCCAGGGGAAGCCACCAAGGTCCGCGTACCAGATCGGCAGTGCGAACATGACCGAGACCGTGGTCAGAAACGTCATCGAGCCGATTGCGCCACCAAGGACGCCAGCGCGTGCCGACCAGATGGAGGCGATCAGCAGGATGGCTGTGAAAATCTCTGCAGTACCGAGCAGAGCGGTTGCGCCCACCTCGCCAAATACTGGATAGAGCCACGATAGCCACGGTGTGTTTGTTATGAGGGGTTTGAGGGCATCGACCTCGATCTGCGTGTATTTAAGGACGCCTATCAGCAGGAGCGGAAGGACCACGCCTGCAAGGGCAACGCCGCGACCGATTTTTGTGATTGTGCCGGCGGGGATGATGCGATCAACGCCAAGGATGGCGCGGTCGACGGCGGATGTGATTGTCCGGGTTATTTTTATTATCCTTTCTATTTATATGCATGAAGCATACATTAATTCCGCTTGATGTCTATGCGTGGCGCATATATTAATTCGTCATGACTGAGAAAAAGACAGAAAACGTAATCGGCGCACTGGTTCTGGGTTTGGCGGATGCGGTGTTGCGCGAAACAGAAAACCAGGCTCCGGAGAAGGGTCAGGCTGCGGCGGCCATAACGCTGTTGCGGCACGAACCGGGCATGCCCATTGAGCAAATGCGGCGCGCGCTTGGCCTTTCTCATTCCGCCACGGTGCGGTTGGTGGATCGGCTCGTGGCCGATGGCCTTTTCATGAGGCAGCCGAGCGCAAGCGATCGCAGGGCGGTCGCCCTTCACTTGACGGAAGCCGGAGACACGCGCTGCGATGCTATCTTGTCCTCACGCTTTAAACGCATCGCAGGCGCCTTGGATGTTCTTACGTCAGTTGAGAAAGAGACCTATCGCCTGCTGACGGAAAAACTGCTCACCAACTTTGTTGAAGACCTCGATCATGCCTATTCAGTTTGCAGGCTTTGCGATTTGAGTTCCTGCCCGAACTGTCCTGTCGTTTGCAGCCTCCAGGCAAAAAATGAGGCATGACAGGGCATGAGAATGCAGCATGGATTTCGCAGGCTTCGAGCGTCAGTGCTTCAAGGAGCGGATCAGCGATTGGAGAGAGGCTGACGTGCCATCATGGCCGCCAACAAGATGCGCCATGTTTTCGTCTGCCAGCACGCCACGCTGAAGCAATCCTTCGACGACACCGCGCCTGTCTTCCGGTACGTCGCCATGTGAAAGCTTTGCGGTCAAATCGAAGCTGGTGATTTCAAGCCGATATCCCTGGATCAGCTTTCGCCAGCCCTGCCAGAGATCGGCAGCCAGTTCCTCCGTTTGCCATCCGCCCTGCGGTTCGCTGGCATTCACAAGGTCTTTGATCTGGCGCTGCAGGGCAACATCGTCCATGAATGCAAGCCGCCCATGCATGATCAGGCTGATGTAATTATAGGTCGGGGCCGTTCTGCTGCGATCCGAATCTGGATCAGGAAAGCTCGACGTGAACCAACTGGGCGATATTGCCGCCCCGGGTCCCTGAACCAGAATGGTGACGGGCACGCCCACCGTCATGTCGCTTGAAATCGGATTTGCCTTGGCCAAATGGAATTCAAGTGCGCCTGCTGGTGCGTTTCTAGGCCGGAAGGTCAATGGCGCATGGGCAATACGCGGCCCTTCTGGTCCGTTAATGGATATGGCAGCAAATGGAAATGTTTCGACCAAGGCGCGAAGGAGTGCGGGATCGGTGTGCTTGTATTCTGAATAGTGCATGGTGGGTCCTCTTCTGGTTTTCGGTGCCGAATTGGATTCTGTAAATCGGTTTGGTCGAGCGCCCGACGATCTCAGTGGCCAGCGGTGACGTTCTTGAGGAGGCTCTCTCCCAGGATCGCAAGGCTGACACCCAGCAAGGCGACATCCTTGATCAGGAATGTTCCGATGAAGTTCAGGAACGGAAAGCCGCCTGAAGAGGCATCCCAGATCGGGAGCGCGAATAGGGTCGAAACGGTTGTCAGAAATATGAGAGCGCCTAGCGCTCCAGCGACGATCCCGGCACTGACCGACCAGAGAGACGCAATGAACAGGACGGCTGTGATCATTTCCACGACGCCGAGCAAGTAGCTGGTCCCGGCAAAACCGAAAACCTGATAGAGCCAGGCCAGCCATGGCGTGCCGCTGATCAGCGGCTTCAGCGCCTCTACCTCGACCTGAGTAAACTTCAAGAGCCCGATGAGGAGCAGCGGAAGAACGACACCTGCGAGGGAAATGGCCCGACCCGCGGTGAGAGTGAAATGATGTGCTTTTTGGGAATTCAGGAGCTTGGCCGCTGCAGCGGTTGGGGAAAGCAGGGTCATTGTTCACCGTCCATTTTTGAGTGAGCCTGCAAAAATGCATGCATGGCGCATATAAACATGAAATCACTCTAATGTCTATGCGTCACGCATATAAACTGTGATGCTTCGTGCTTTGGCCCCAAAGCGCTAGCGCTGTGGCAGACTGCTGGATGGCCGGTTGCTTATGTCAAAGTTCCTCGGTTGGTAGCTCGAGGCCGGCATCCATCTTCACGTTTGAGAGCTGCAGCCAGATGGGATTGGAGGCATACATCTCTCGGATGATCTGTTTGATCTCATCAATCCGGTTGCCCGCATCTTCGCGCCGGTAGCTCATGATGATGGGAGAGGTCGCATTCTCGTCCTTGATCATGCGGTAACAGACATCATCCGGTCGCTGCCGCTGCGAAGCCGCCGGAATGATGCAGAGGCTGACGCCCGCCGCGACGATGCCGAGCGCTGTTTGGATTTCACGCACCTCATCGAGATGTGATGGGGAAACGCCCACTTCCTCCAGCATGTTGAGAACCTCGTCGGCAAAGCTGGGTCGGGGTTGCGAGGGATAGACAACCAGCGGCTCGTTTTGCAGTTCGGTTAGTGCAATCGGTTCATGGGCGAAGGACTTCGGGTGCCCCTTGGGCAGGGCCACAACCAGTCGTTCTTCGCGCAATGTCAGTCTTTCCACCTCCCGGTCGTTGAAGCGCACCCGGCCGAAGCCGAGATCGATCCGGTGTTCCTTGAGCGCGGTGACCTGCTCGGTTGAGGCCATTTCGCGGATTTCGAAGTCGAGATTTGGCCAGCGTATGCGCATCCGGCGTACCAAGTCCGGCATTCCGCCATAGAGCGTCGAGCCGACGCAGCCAATAATATATCGCTCTCGCTGCGACAGGCCGATGCGTCGTGTCTGTTCTCGCACATGCTCGGTTCTGGCGATGATTTGCCCGGCTTGCTGGTAGAAGAAACGCCCGGCCTCAGTCAGCGTCAGGGGACGATGGCTGCGGTCAATGAGAAGAACGCCAAGTTCTTCCTCCAACTGCTGGATCTGCCGACTAAGGGGCGGCTGGGCGATATGCAGGATTTCCGCAGCACGGGAAAAGTTTCTCTCGCGTGCAACCGCAATGAAGTATCGTAGCTGTCTCAGTTCCATCTTCATACCTTTTGAGTATCGAATGCCACTTTTATAGTTTTGGACGGACACCCTGCAGAGCGCTAGTTTCCCTAACAGACAGGGAGGAAACGTGGTGTCCGTAGAAAGTCGCATTGTCGAGATCGAAACGATTATACTCGATTTGCCTACCATCAGGCCGCACCGTCTGTCGATGGTGACCATGAGCGGCCAGAGCATGATGATCGTGCGGGTTCGTTGCGCCGACGGCTTTGAGGGTTTTGGCGAAGGCACGACCATTGGCGGTTTGGCCTATGGTCCGGAAAGCCCTGAAGGTATGAAGCTGACCATTGATACCTATGTGGCACCGCTTCTGATCGGTCAGGATGCAGCCCGCATCCAGTTGTTGATGGACCGCGTCGCACTTGCGGTCAAGGGTAATCATTTCGCCAAATGTGCCGTGGAAACCGCGTTGCTGGATTGCCATGGGCGTCGTTTGGGCCTGCCGCTATCGGAACTTCTCGGGGGTCGTCGCCGTGACAGTCTGCCGGTTGCCTGGACCCTTGCGTCCGGCGATACGTCCAAGGATATCGACGAGGCTCAGACCATGCTGGATCTGCGCCGCCACAAGGATTTCAAGCTGAAGATCGGTCGTCGCGCACTTGCCGATGATGTTCGCCATGTGGCGGAAATCCGCAAAGCGCTGCCCGATCATGCTTCCATCCGCGTGGATGTGAACATGGCCTGGCGCGAACGCGAGGCTCGCATGGGCATTGATGCCCTTGCCGACGCGGGCTGCGTGCTGGTCGAACAGCCGGTGGCTGGCATTGCGCCGCTCGCGAGGCTGACGCGCACATCCTCCATCGCCATCATGGCCGATGAGGTGCTTGTTGGGCCTGAAACTGCGCTGGAAGCGGCCACGGCGCGCGCGGGTGACGTGTTCTCCATCAAGATCGAACAGGCGGGTGGCCTCTTTGCTGCAGCCAAGGTGGTTGCCATTGCCGAGGCGGCGGGTATCGGCATCTATGGCGGGACCATGCTCGAAGGCCCCATCGGCACGATTGCTGCTGCCCAGCTCATGGCTGGCGTGAAGGATCTGCACTGGGGAACGGAATTTTTCGGCCCCCTGCTGCTAACGGAAGAGATTCTGCAGGAACCGCTGAACTACTCTAATTTCGAACTGAAGCTGCCGACAGGCCCCGGTCTGGGAATCGATCTCAATGAAGCTGCTGTCGCACGGTTCCGGCGCGATGGCAAACCGGCCAATTCCTTACGTGTGGTGGGATAAATCATGCTTTTTCACGTCGAAATGACCGTCAATATTCCGCACGACATTCCTGCAGACGAAGTCGCGCGCCTGAAGGCAAACGAAAAAGCGCAGGCGCATGAACTGCAGCGGTCGGGTGAGTGGCGGCACCTGTGGCGCATCGCTGGTCGCTTCGCCAATGTGAGTATTTTCGATGTCGCAAGCCCGCAGGCCTTGCATGACATCCTGTTCAATCTGCCGCTGTTTCCGTTCATGGAAATCAAGGTGACGCCGCTGTGCCGGCATCCCTCGTCGATCCGCGACGACGACAGCTGAAATACCTGAACCGTTCGGGAGGGACGGTTTTCGAACCCATCAATCGCGACCTCCCGAGGTCGCACATGCCAAAGGAGGATGTCATGGCAAAGGGTCTGATCGAAAGGGAAGTCATCGCGGCGCTCGCACGGCGGGCAAGCGGGATTGACGAGGAAGGCGGCGATGGCCGTTTGAAGGAAATCATGAACCGCCTGTTGGCGGATCTCTTCCAGGCAATCGATGATCTGGATATCAGCATGAACGAGGTCTGGAGCGCGGTCGCCTATATCGGAGCCGCAGGTCGCAGCAACGAGCTCGGCCTGATTGCGCCCGGCATCGGTCTTGAACATTTCCTCGACTTGCGTCTTGACGAGGAAGAGCGTCGCGCCGGTCTCGCGGGCGGCACGCCCCGCACCATCGAAGGCCCGCTCTACATCGCCGGTGCGCCTCTGTGTCAGCACTTTGCGCGTCTCGACGACGGTTCGGACAAGGGCGAAGTCCTGTTTATGAACGGTCAGGTGCGCGACCAGAATGGTAAGCCGGTGGCCGGTGCCGTGGTCGATGTTTGGCACGCCGACACGCGTGGCAACTATTCGCACTTCGATCCACAGCAGGCACCATACAACCTGCGCCGCCGGATCGTCACTGATGACGAGGGACGATATCGCTTCCGCTCCATCATGCCAAGCGGTTATTCGACGCCTCCGGGCGGCAACACCGAAAAGCTGCTGTTCGCCATCGGGCGCCACGGCAACCGGCCGGCCCACATCCACTTCTTCGTGGAAGCGCCCGGTCACCGTCACCTCACGACACAGATCAACATCGAGGGCGACCCCTATCTGTTCGACGATTTCGCCTTCGGCACGCGTGACGATCTGATCCCGCCGGTTGAGCGGGTAAGCGATCCCAAGGCGATGGCCGACAACCAGGTTCAGGAGCCATTCGCCACGATTGAATTCGACTTCGTGCTGATGCCCGCCGTCGAAGGTGTCGTCGGCACCATCGTTGATCGCGAACGGGCGCAGGCTGCGTAAGCGTCCTGTCTGTCTGGTCACTGGAAGGGGTGGGGGCTTTGCCGCACCCCGTTTAGGAGGAGAAAAGCATGCTTGACGTGACAGTCGATCCCTACATCGAGAATAAGCTTGAAGCAGCCGTGGTCGATGATGCTGAGACCGGTACCTATCGCTGCCGCCGCGATATCTTCACCGATCCGGAACTCTTCGAGCTGGAGATGAAGCATATCTGGGAGGGCAACTGGGTCTATCTGGCGCATGAGAGCCAGATCCCCAACCCGAATGATTACCTCACCGGCTATATCGGGCGTCAGCCAATTGTCATCTCACGCGACAAGAACGGCGAGATGCACTGTTTCCTCAATGCCTGCTCCCATCGCGGCGCGATGGTTTGCCGCCACAAGCGTGGCAACAAGTCCACCTATACCTGCCCCTTCCACGGCTGGTCCTTCTCAAATACGGGCAAGCTGCTGAAGGCCAAGGATCCGAATGGCGCTGGTTATCCCGAGCAGTTCAACAAGAACGGTTCGCACGATCTGACCAAGGTCGCCCGGTTTGAAAGCTATCGCGGTTTTCTGTTCGGCAGCCTCAACGCCGACGTGCTGTCGCTGGAAGACCATCTGGGTGAGGCGCGCAAAATCATCGACATGGTGGTGGACCAGTCGCCCGATGGGCTGGAAATCCTGCGCGGCAGCTCAACCTATGTCTATGACGGCAACTGGAAACTGCAGACGGAAAACGGTGCCGATGGCTATCACGTTTCCTCCGTGCACTGGAACTATGCTGCCACCACGCAACACCGCAAGGAAGCGATTGCCGCGGCCAATGGGCAGGATGTGACCCGCGCCATGGATGCCGGTGGCTGGGCCAAGCAGGGCGGCGGTTTCTATTCCTTCGAGCACGGACATCTGTTGCTCTGGACCCGCTGGGCAAACCCGGAAGACCGGCCGCTGGCGGAAAAGCGCGGGGCACTGACGGAGCAGTTCGGTCAGGCCTGGGCTGACTGGATGATCGATCGTTCGCGCAATCTCTGCCTTTACCCCAATGTCTACCTGATGGACCAGTTCTCCTCGCAGATCCGTATGTACCGGCCGATTGCCGTGGATCAAACCGAGGTGACGATCTACTGCATTGCACCGAAGGGCGAGAGCGCTGAGGCACGCGCGCGCCGCATTCGCCAGTATGAGGATTTCTTCAATGCCAGCGGCATGGCGACACCCGATGATCTGGAGGAATTCCGTTCCTGCCAGATCGGCTATCAGGCGCGCCATGCGGAATGGAACGACCTGAGCCGTGGTGCCGCGCACTGGATCGAAGGCCCCGATGAGGGCGCTGCCGCCATCGGGCTTCAGCCGCTGCTTTCTGGCGTAAAGACCGAGGATGAAGGCTTGTTCGTCGTCCAGCACAGCTATTGGAAACAGGCGCTGCAAAAGGCGATCGGGCGCGACCCGACACTCTGAGCATCGCATAGGCAATTCAAGACATGATGAGGTGCGGGCGGGCCGGGAGGGCGCTGCCCGCCTCAACGGGAAAGGCTGCCTTGGTGCAGCCTGAGGAGGAACCATGACGATATCCCGCCAAGAGGTGGAAGATTTCCTGTATCGCGAGGCGCGTTATCTCGACGACCGTGACTGGGACAGCTGGCTTGCGCTCTATGCGCCGCATGTCGATTTCTGGATGCCAGCCTGGGATGATGACGACCGGTTGACGGAAAATCCGCAGACCGAAATCTCGCTGATGTACTATCCGAGCAAGCAGGGGCTGGAAGATCGCATCTTCCGCATCCGCACCGACCGGTCCAGCGCCACCAGCCTGCCGGAGCCGCGCACGCTGCACCACATTTCCAATGTCGAGATCCTGTCGCAGACGCCGGAAAAGCTTGAGATCCGCTTCAACTGGATGACGCAGAACTTTCGCTACAAGACCACCGACACCCACTACGGGACGAATTTCTACACGCTCGATGTATCCGGTGGCCAGATGCTGATCGCATCCAAGAAAATCGTTCTCGTCAACGATTACATCCACCACGTCATCGACATTTACCACGTCTGAGCGGAAGAACAGATCATGCCGAGAGTAGCTTTGAACTTCGAGGACGGTGTCACCCGTTTTATTGAGTGTGGCGCAAACGAGGTTCTGGTGGATGCAGCCTACCGTGCCCGTTTGAACATTCCGATGGACTGTCGCGATGGTGTTTGCGGCACGTGCAAGTGCAAGGTGGAGGCCGGTTCCTTCGAGCTTGGTGATTACATCGAGGATGCGCTGTCGGATGATGAGCGTGGTCAGGGCTTTGCCCTAAGCTGCCAGATGCGCCCCAGCAGCGATTGCGTCGTCTCGGTGCCAGCCACCTCTGCCATGTGCAAGAGCGGTCCGGCGGAATATGGCGCAAGCCTCGTCGAAGTGCGCCCGCTGTCTCAAACGACCCTCGGCTTTTCGCTCGCGCTGGATGATCCTGATGCGCTGGGTTTCCTGCCCGGCCAATATGTGCAGGTCTCGGTGCCGGGTTCTGATGCCAGTCGTGCCTATTCCTTCTCGTCCATGGTCAATGACGGGCGGGTGGACTTTCTGGTGCGCAACATCCCGGGCGGGCTGATGTCCACCTATCTCTCCACCAAGGCGAAACCCGGCGATAGGCTGACATTGAAGGGGCCATCCGGTGCTTTTTACCTGCGTGAACTGCGGCGTCCGGCGCTGTTTCTGGCGGGTGGAACCGGGCTTGCACCGTTCCTTGCCATGCTCGAACATCTTTCAGAGCGCGACGAGCAGCCGCAAGCCGTCCGCCTGATCTATGGCGTGACGCGTGATGTGGATCTGGTCGAGGTGCCACGCCTGGAAGCGCTGCGGGCCAAGCTGCCCGGTTTTACCTATGATGTCTGCATTTCCGATCCGGAAAGCCAGGCGCCGCTCAAGGGCTTCGTCACCGACCATTTCGGGGCCGTCGATCTCAATGGTGGCGAATGCGACGTTTATCTCTGCGGCCCGCCGCCAATGGTGGAAGCGGTACGTAGGCACTTCAGCACCATCGGGGTAACGCCCGCTGTCTTCCACTACGAGAAGTTCAATCCTGCGGAGGCAGTGCAATGAGCCGCGAACGCTTTACCGGCAAGGTGTTGGTGGTGACTGGTGCCGCTCAAGGCATTGGGCGGGAGGTTGCGCTGCGTGCCGCAGGCGAGGGCGCGACGGTCGCTCTTATCGATCGCTCGGAACTTGTCAACGAGGTTGCGGCAGAGATCGCTGCACAGGGCGGATCGGCCCATGCCATCACCGCGGATCTGGAAAGCTGGGAAGGCGCGAGCCATGCCATCGCCAAGGCTCTTGAGCAGGCGGGCCGTATCGACATTCTGGTCAATAATGTCGGCGGCACCATCTGGATGCAGCCCTTTGAAGTCTTCGGGGCGGAGCAGATCATGGCTGAGATCAACCGCTCGCTCTTTCCGACACTCTGGTGCTGCCGCGCTGTGCTGCCATCCATGATTGCCGCGCAGCAGGGCGTTATCGTCAACGTGTCGTCGATTGCCACGCGTGGCATCAATCGCGTGCCCTATTCGGCGGCGAAAGGTGCCGTCAACGCGATGACCGTCGCGCTTGCCATGGAAAATGCCACGCGCGGAATTCGTGTCAATGCGGTCGCGCCCGGTGGCACGGAAGCGCCGCCGCGCAAAGTCCCGCGCAACCCGAATGAACAGAGCGAGGACGAACGCCGCTGGATGGCCGAGGTGGTGGCGCAGACCAAGCAAAGCAGTTTCATGAAGCGATACGGGACGCTCGAGGAACAAGCGAATGCCATCCTGTTCATGGCGTCGGGCGAATCCTCTTACCTCACGGGCACGGTGTTGCCCGTTGGCGGCGGGGATAGTGGCTAAAACCTGATGCGACCGCGTGAACCGCGGTCGAGACGTCAAGATTTCAGAAAACAGGACTGACAGTGCCAATCAGCAATGCCGCCGGGGTGTCTTGAGGAGAAGACCCCCGTCGATAACCCATAATAGGAGGAGCAAAAATGACACATGATAAGGGTGTTCCGAAATACCAAATCAGCCGCCGCAGTCTGTTTACCGCATCCGCTGCCGGTGCAGCAAGCCTTGCCTTCGGCCTGCCGAGGCCAGCCATTGCCCAGTCCACGCCCCTCAGGATCGGCCTGATGCTGCCATCAAGCGGCACCTTCGCCAAGCTCGGCCAATTCGTCGACAACGGCTTCAGCCTCTATGTCGAGCAAAAGGGCGGCATGCTGGGCGGCAGGCCGGTCGAATTCATTCGTCTGGACGATGAATCGAAGCCGGAAACAGCCACTGACAACATGAACCGGCTGGTGGGGCGCGACAAGGTGGACTTCGTTGTTGGCACGGTGCATTCCGGCGTTGCGATGGCCATGGTGAAGGTGGCCCGCGATACGGGTGTGCCGCTCATCATCCCCAATGCAGGCGCCGATGAAGCAACCGGCCCGCTCTGCGCTGCCAACATATTCCGCACATCCTTCTCCAGCTGGCAGGTGTCACATCCCATGGGTAAGGTCATGTTTGATGCGGGCCATCGAAATGTGGTCAGCATCACATGGCGCTATGCTGCGGGCATGCAGATGGCAAAGGGCTTCGCCGAGGGTTTCACCAGTGCTGGCGGCAAGGTGGTGGAGGAACTGACGCTTCCCTTCCCGGAAGTGGAATTCCAGGCGCTGATCACGCGCATCGCACAGCTGAAGCCGGATGCCGTCTACGCCTTTTTTGCCGGAGGCGGCGCGGTGAAGTTCGTGACCGATTACGCAGCCGCCGGTTTGCAGGGCAAGATCCCGCTTTATGGAACCGGTTTCCTCACCGACGGTACATTGCCAGCGCAAGGGGCGGCAGCCGAGGGCATTCGCACGACGCTGCATTATGCCGATAATCTCGATAATCCTGCAAACAAGACATTCCTGGACGATTTTGCAAAGAAGACCGGCCAGACTGGCGACATCTATGCGGTGCAGGGTTTTGATGCGGCGGCACTGCTGGATGTGGGGCTTGCGGCCACAAAGGGCGACACTGGCGCACGCGACGCGATGTTTGCCGCAATGCAGGGCGCAAAGCTCAACAGTCCGCGCGGCCCGATGAGCTTTTCGGCGGCCCACAACCCGATCCAGAACATCTATCTGCGCGAAGTGCGCGGGGGCAAGAACGTGCTGGTGTCGGTGGCGGGCGAAGCGGTCAAGGACCCGGCTCGCGGCTGCAAGATGACCTGATTTTTGCCGCGGGGCAGTTCACTGCCCCGCTTTCCCGAACGTTCGGAGACGATCATGGATATCGCGACTTTCGCCATCCAGCTTTTAAATGCCGTGCAATACGGGCTCGTGCTGTTTCTGGTTGCCAGCGGGCTGACGCTGGTTTTCGGCATTCTCGGTGTCATCAATCTCGCCCATGGCGCATTCTACATGCTGGGTGCCTATCTGGCCTGGTGGTTCACCATGGTGACTGGCAATCTGTTCCTCGGCATTGTCGCGGCTTTCGTGGTCAGCTTTCTTGTCGGCATGGTGCTGGAAAGCCTGTTCATCAAGCGCCTCTATGGGCGCGACCATCTTTCACAGGTTCTCCTGAGTTTTGGTCTCATCCTCGTGCTGGACAAGGTGCGCCAGATCCTGTTCGGTCGCGATGTGCAATCTCTCGCCTTGCCGGAATGGTTGTCCGGAGCGGTTCAGGTGACGGACATGCAATCCTATCCGCATTACCGTTTGGCCCTGATCGGCTTTTGCCTTGTGGTCGCTGCCGCGATCTTCTTCGTCATCAACCGCACGCGGATCGGCATGATCGTTCGCGCGGGGGCGGAAAACCGGGACATGACGCGGGCGCTCGGCATTCCCTTCGACAAGGTCAACCGGCTGGTGTTTGCCGTTGGCATCGCGCTGGCGGCGCTTGCCGGTGCTGTCATTGCGCCAGTCTCTACCGTCTTTCCGGGCATGGGTGACAGTATGCTGATCCTGTCCTTCGTGGTGGTCGTGCTGGGTGGCGTGGGGTCCGTTCCCGGTGCAGCCATCGGGGCGCTATTGATCGGCCTAATCGACACCTTCGGGAAAGTCTTCCTGCCGGAATTTACCGGTGTCCTCATCTATCTGCTCATGGCTCTTGTGCTGCTCTGGCGGCCCACCGGCATCATGGGCAAGCGGGAGATCTGATCATGATGCCCTTGTTTTCAAAGAACAGCGCGCCGATGGCGGCGATGTTTGCTGCAGCTCTGTTTCTGCCGCTGATGGTCGGTGACTATTATCTGCAGTTTACCGCCAAGGTGATGCTGCTCGGCATCCTCGCAATGTCGCTCAACCTGAATGTCGGCTTTGGCGGCATGGTCAGCCTCTGTCATGCGGCCTTCTTCGGGCTAGCGGGCTACGTGCTGGTGCTGGTAACGCCGGAATATGAGGCGCCCAACCTTGTCTGGACGCTTTTCATCGCGCTTGTCGTGGTCGCCCTTGTGGCGGCTGTCATCGGTGCGCTTTCGCTGCGCACGCGCGGCATCTACTTCATCATGGTCACGCTGGCCTTCGGGGAAATGTTGTTTTTCCTGTTTCATGACACCTCCATCGGCGGTGGTTCGGACGGCATCTTCCTCTATGTAAAGCCGCTGCTGACGCTGGGCGGTCTTTCCATTGATCTTGAAAACCCGCTCACTTTCTACATAGTGGCGCTTGTCTGCTGCGCCTTGTCCTGGGCGTTGATCACTCATCTGCTTGCGAGCCCTTTTGGAGATTCGCTCACGGCTGCCCGTGACAATGAAAGGCGGGCCATGTCACTCGGCATTCCGGTGTTTGCCGTCCGTCTCGTCGCCTTCATCATCTCAGCCGTCATGGCCGGGCTTGCCGGTTACATGTCCACTGCACAGTTCGGCTTTGTCGCGCCGCAGATGCTGGGATGGCACATGTCGGCTGTTGCACTGGTCATGGTGGTTCTCGGCGGTAGCCGCAAGGTGACTGGCCCGCTCTTCGGTGCCGTCGGCCTGGTCATGCTGGAGGACATTCTGAAGGTCTATCTGGGAGAGCAATGGAAGCTGGTCTATGGAGTCGTGATCGTGGCGCTCGTCCTGTTCCTGCCGGGCGGTCTTCAGGACATTCTGCGCATGATGTGGCCGCAGGGCTTGTTTCGTCGCGCAGAGCCTGTGACGCAGCCAATTGTTGTGGGAGGCAAGCAATGACCAAAGATCTGCTCGTTGTTGAGGGATTGAGCAAACGCTTCGGCGGCCTGCTCGCCGTCTGTGATGTTTCACTCAGCCTGCGTCAAGATGAAATACATGCCGTTATCGGACCCAACGGGGCTGGCAAGTCGTCGCTGATCAACCTGTTGTCGGGCGATCTTTCGGTCAGCGCTGGACGCGTTCTTCTCGAGGGAAAGGACGTGACAGGGGAGGCCCCCCACCGCCGCTGCCGCGCCGGTATCGGGCGCTCCTATCAGAAGACGACCATCTTTCATGAACGCACCGTTCTCGACAATGTTCGCCTCGCCGCACAAAGCGCAAGGCACAACACGCTCGCGATGCGGCGCGTCACGTTGGTCGAGATGGAGACGGAAGAAGCGGCACTGGCTGCCCTGCAGGAAACCGGTCTGACGGACCGGGCCGCGACTGTTGCGCGCCAGATGAGCCATGGCGAACAACGGCAGCTGGAGGTCGCGATGGTGCTTGCGACGAAGCCCAGAGTGCTGCTTCTCGATGAGCCTTTGGCCGGTATGGGGCATTCCGAGGCCAAGCGTATGGCAGACGTGATCCGTGGACTGGCTGTCGGGCGGGGCATTCTTCTCGTCGAGCACGACATGGATATCGTTTTTGCCATCGCCGACAGGCTGACCGTGATGGCGGACGGGAAGGTTATCGCATCCGGTGCGGTTGAAGAGGTGCGCCGCGATGCCAGAGTGCGCGCCGCCTATCTGGGAGAAACGGAGGACGCCGCATGACACTTCTGACAGTCGAGGGCCTTCAAGGCTTTTATGGTGCAAGCCAAGTGCTGCATGGGATTGACCTGCAGATCAGCCCGGGCGAGCAGATCGCTCTTCTCGGGCGAAACGGCATGGGCAAGACCTCTTTCCTGCGGTCGCTGGTGGGTGCCTTGCCTAAAGTGGCGGGGGAGGTCGCTCTCAACGGCAAGAGCATCCGTGGGCGATTGCCGGAGCATATCGCGCAGGCAGGCGTTGCTATCGTTCCGGAAGGTCGCGGCGTTTTCGGCTCGCTTTCGGTTATCGAAAATCTGGTCATGGCAGCGCGGCCGGGTCCCACGGGCAAGCGCCAATGGACGTTAGACCGGGTTCTTTCCGTCTTTCCGAGGCTCGCGCAGCGGCGTGGGCATGGCGGTCATCAATTGTCCGGCGGCGAGCAGCAGATGCTGACAATCGGGCGCGCTCTGATGACAAATCCTGATCTGTTGCTCATCGATGAGGCAACCGAAGGCCTTGCACCGCTCGTTGCCCAGGAAATCTGGAAGACGCTGGGAATCATCCGATCCGAAGGGATCGCGACCGTCGTGGTCGACAAGGATGTGAAAAACCTCAGCCGAGTTGCCGACCGAATGATCATCATGTCCAAGGGTAAGCTGGTATTTGCCGGAACGCCTGCGGAACTGGCCGGGCAGGGCGACCTGCTGGAGCGTCACCTGGGAGTTCAATGATGCCATTTCTCTCTTCTTCCGGCGTCATACTGCATTACCGGATCGGTGGGCGCGCTGGCAAACCTCGGATTGCCTTTACGAACTCGCTCGGTTCAGACATGCGCATCTGGGGTGCTGTCGAGCAGATCCTGCGCGATGATTTCGAGATGCTGTTTTTTGACCAACGCGGCCATGGCCTCTCACAAAACGTCGTCGCTCCCTACAGGCTAGACGATCTCTCCGGCGATCTCCTGGCGTTGATGGACTTGCTCGGTTGGGAAAGAACAGCACTTTGCGGCGTCTCTGTCGGCGGCCTTATTGCCATGGATGCGGCGCTGAAAGATGCGGCGCGCGTCTCGCATCTCATGCTGTTCGATACCGCGCCCCGCATCGGCAACGCCGACCTCTGGGCTGCCCGCATCGCAACTGTCGAGGCAGACGGGCTTGAGGCGCATGCCGACAGTTTCCTTGCCCGCTGGTTCCCGCCATCCTTCGCTGACGAGTGGCCAGATGCCTGGCAGGGTTGGAAGCGGATGCTTCAGGCGACGCCGAAAGAAGGCTATATCGCCACCTGCGCGGCCTTGCGCGATGCGGACCTGACGGCATCGATCCACCGACTGGATCTGCCGGTGCTGCTGCTGGCGGGAGCGGAGGATATTTCAACGCCGCCTTCACTCGTGCGGCAGATGGCAGAGCATATCCGAGACAGCCGCTTCGTAACGGTCCCAAAGGCGGGGCATCTTCCCATGATCGACGCAAGCGAGGCTGTGGCGAGCGAAATCCGAAGCTTTCTGGGTGCCTGAAAGCTTATGGTGCAACAGATGCGAGGAGACAACACTCACCCTGAGTCGCGGATCAGGTTAGCCAGCACGTCTACAGGCGTTGGTCGCAGGGAGGAAATGTCCATCACCGGCCCGAGTGGAACGAGCCGTTCGCCCACTTCAGCCAAATGCAGGCGCACGATGGTGCCCTGCTCCAGTTCATGCATGATAAGGTGATAGGGCAGACGGCCGTGGCAAAGGCCACTCTTGACCGCGCCCATGGTGACGGCGGTGTATTGCCTAGCGTGCCGAAACATACAAAAATTGTTGCGTCTTGGGGCATAAATGGGCATTCCGTTGGTGATGGTATGCACTAAAGCCAACAGTCCAGCTCCGCGCGCGGGTCGCCCTCTTGTTTTGACGCCACATGAGCGTCGCGCACGCATTCTCGCTTGCGCTGAAACATTGTTTATAGAGCTGGGATACGAAAATACGTCGATGGTGCGCATTGCGCAGTGCGCCGGCATGTCGAAGCGGACACTTTATGAGGCTTTTCCCGACAAGCGCGAAATTTTTACCGCTGTGGTCAATTTTCGCGACGGCGTGCCTGATCTGCCGTCGATCGCTGATGAGGATGACCCCCGTCGCATCTTGTGTGACACTTTGACATTCATCGCGCATTTCATTCTTGAACCGCGACGGATCGCCTTGGCGCGGCTTGCCATAGCGGAAGCTCGAAGCTTGCCAGACGTGACCCACGATTTCTTCGAGAACGCCTATGACGTGATGACAGATCTTGTTGCGGGCCGCCTCGAACTTCTGATCGGGCGCAAGCAGATATCGATCACTGGCACGCCGCACTCTGTTGCGGACCTGCTCTTGGGAGCAACGCTGGGCGATGCTCTCGTTCGCTATCTGGGTTTTCCGGACAAGGCTGCGGAGTTGCAGAGAGAAGAAACCGCGCGGCGAGCGGCGGCGGCTGTCGCCATGATGGCCGGTGGTTTGGGTCTGCGAGACACTTGATCGCAAGTCGGGTAAGGCCCGATGCTGGCTTTGAAAGCGGCTCGCGCAGCCGCGCTGCTTCTCGTTAGTCGAGAGCAGCGTTCGGCCCCCGCCACTTGGCAGGGGCCGTTATTGCGATGTCGCGGTTTAGTTAGACGAGCCAGCGGCACCGAGCTTCTTGACGAGCCACTTGATGCAACGGTCCATAATCTCGGGATAATGCTCGACAAGAATGCCGTAGTGCTGGCCGGGATACTCCACAAGCTCCTTGTCGGAGGTCACCATTTCGAACAGCTTGCGCGCATCGTCGACCGGCGCGACCGTGTCTTCTGATGCCAGAATGAGCAATAGCGGTGCTGTGATGCGCGCGGCATAGGCCGGTGTTTCCATTTCGAACAGGCAGTCAAAAGAGGCGATGGCCAGTTCATTCTGGAAACTTGGAATATCCTGATAGTGCTTGGTGAATTTGATGCCTTCAGGATTGGTGAACATGACGGGAGGACCGTCAGGAGTCTGTTCGCCGGACACCGTGATTCTGACGGGCGCCGCTCCTCGGAATTGCGCTTCGCGGTCAGCATAGACAGCATCTTCCAGCTGCTTCAGCTCATCTGCAGCAAAAAGTGTGCGTGCTGAATAGCCTGAAACCGGCGGAACAAGAGAAACGACAGCACTGACACGACGATCCGTTCCCGCAACGAACAGGGAAATCTGACCGCCAAGGCTTATTCCCCACAGTCCGATGCGAGTTTCATCGATATCGGCGCGTGCTGAAAGGTGAGTGATGACGTGGCGCAGATCGCGACCGAACTGCCATGGATCAGCGAGCTGACGGGGTTCGCCGCCGCTGAGGCCGTAGTGGCGGTGGTCGTAGAACAGAACGGCGAGCCCGGCATCGGTATAATATGGGGCCTCGCGGTAAATACCTTCAGCCACGCTGCCAATTCCCGAATGCGCGATAACGACCGGAAGAGGGCCTTTTGTATTTTCAGGCAGGTAAAGGCGGCCACGCAATGTGACATCGGCCAATTCAAACTCAAGATCTTCGTACATGGTCTTCTCCCGTTGTGAATGTCTGCCCCCTGGGCGATCTCCTCACCGCACGACTGGCACAAGCAATTAGAAAACACCTTGGTTTCCAAATGTCAACGGTCGCTTTTTAAAACGTCAAAAAGTCGCGTCACCCACCATCGGCGGGCGATACGGTGAGGTATTCGGTTCACAGTTGCAGATTGTCTGGCAATTTCAGCGGTTGCGTTCAGACCGCCAGCTCTTCGACAGCTACGTAGATTCGACGTGGTCTGAGGTCGTGTGGTGCGCGAGGTTACTCAGTGCGTCTCGGGTCGCAATCCGGGCACGAAAGGCGACATTGCCAGGTTGGCCTCATCGATCACGATGTTGCGCACCCATTCGGCAGCCGGGTCGTTTGTCCCGCTCCCCGACCACTGGATTGACTCCGTAAACCGTTGGAGCGGTATCGGAAATTCCAGTATCTTCAACGGCAATGTTTCGGCCGCTTGCACCGCCAGGCGCTCGCACATTGTCCCGATACGGTTCGTTCCCACAACGAAGTGCGAAATCAGCGCGAAATTTGGCACCGCCACCTCGATCCGCCGCTGCAAGCCATGTTCGAGCATCAGGAAGGCTTCGATAGAGCGCTTGTGCGATCTTCCGAATTGCGTTGCGACATGACCCATGGACATGAACTGGTCAAAGGACAGAGAATCGTCGATTTCCGTGTTGGTCTGGCAGGCGACGGCCACCAATCGATCTTCAAAAAGCGGTGACTTCGGAGAGGCAGAGGAGAGGAACACATCCGGAAAGATCAGGAAGTCGACATCGCCGCGGCGGAGGAGTTCATCAGGATTGTCATCGAATGAAACGAGGTCGAAGGTGATGCGTGGCGCGATCTTGCTGATGCGCGCCACAACGCGGCAAAACAGCATGAGCATCGCATAATCGGACACAGCAACGCGGAAACATCTTTCCGATAGCGAGGGATCGAATAGCTCACGGGATGCCAGCATATCCCTTATCTGCATCAAGGCGCCGCGAATGGGTGTCGCGATGGTTTCGGAAAAGGGTGTGGGAACCATGCGGCGCCCCTGCATGGTGAACAACTCATCCCCAAAATAGGCGCGCAGCCGTGACAGTGCCGCACTCATGGCGGGCTGGCTGAGGTTGAGTTTTCTCGCTGCGACCGTGAGATTGCGTTCCGTGAGAAGTTCATCGAGTGCGACCAGCAGGTTCAGATCAAGGCCTTGGAACCGCATTCTCCTCCTCCCCAGTCGGTGCAATTCCATCCATAGTATGGATGGCTCCCATAAAAACAATCGATTTCTATCATGTCATAAAACCTGCTTAGCTCTTCGAGGAGCAGGAGAAAGACCCGGGAAACACGTGGGAGGGCGGCACACAGGCTGCGATTTCAGCATGTTGATCGAAACATTTTTCGAAGTGCCTGATTTGGGTGGAGGCCACCCGTGTTTAAGAAAATGACGCGCTTGAAAGCAGGGCGGACGTGGATCGAGATGATCCGCATGCGCTGAGCCGCGCGTTCGCCACAACCCGTTTCAAGGCCTTCGGGCTGCTTTACCGATCCGATGCACTGCCCGGGGGGCTTTTGCGTTGCTGCACGCTGCATAAAGCGTGGTTCCGAAATCGGTCTCAGACGAAGGTTGGGTTTTCTAGGGGAGTATTGGCCCATCGCTGGGAGGCGGTGGTTTATCATTTGGAGGAGGAAAAATTGGTGAGAAAAGACAGCTTTCGCGGCATTGCCGCTCTCTACGTAGGGCATGCTGCCGGAACGATCGACCTGGCGGCTCTGCCGCTATGGCTCGGGGCCTTGATGGCGCTCTATCATCTTGCGCCTGAGCAGGCAGGTATGACCGTGTCCCTGTTCCTCGCGGGGATCGTTGTTGCAAGCGCGATTCTGGCACCGAGGTTTCATCAGTTGCCGCAGCGCTGGATAGCCGTCGGGGGCTTCGGCGCCTCGGCGATCTGCTTCATCTATGCCTCGCGCCTTTCCGTCGCCCCGGATAGTTTGAACGCTCTGCTTTTCATCCATGCGATAGCCGGTTTGTGCACGGGATCCGGGCTGTCGATGGTCCATGGCAGTATGGGCCGCACGAGCAATCCACACCGGCATTTTGGCCTTGCCAACGCAGTCATCGGCTTTCTGGTGATCTTCATGTTCGCCGTCATGCCGGGGCAGATCGCGCAGCACGGCGGGCAAACCGTCTTCGTGGGCTTCGCGAGTGTTATGGCGGTGGCGGCTGTTGCGGCGCTGTTCTTCTTTCCGCAGAGCGTAGCCCAGACGGAACCACTCGTCGGCATTCAGAAAGCCGACCGCGCACCCACACCCAAAATCGTGTTTCTGATTATGGGGTCGGTCATGTGCCTCATGCTCAACCAGTCAATGGTTTTTGCCTTTGCAGAGCGTGTCGGTGCCATGCGCTCCTTTGATGCCGGACAGGTCCAGATGGTTTTTGTCGTGCTCGGCTTCGTCAATCTTCTCCCGGGTCTTTTGTCGGCTCTGCTGCAAAAACGCTTGCCAGCGATTGCCGTTGTCATGATTGGTCCGTTTCTTCAGGCGATTGTCGCTCTGGTCATGAAAAATTCGCCCGCCTTCCTGCCTTTCGGTGCAGCCGTACTGCTTTTTCCCGCAGTCACCATCTTCACACACACCTTCTTTTTTGGTCTGCTGTCACAGATCGATCCTTCGGGGCGTTCCGTTGCCGCAACGCCTGCCATGATGATGACAGGTTCAGCCATCGGTCCAGCCTTGGGCGGGAGCATCGTGGCGACCATAGGCTTCGGGGCCATCGGCTGGGCGGCGCTTGGTGTCTCGACCGTATCAATCATATTGATGCTGTTGGTCCAGCGAGAGCTATCCAAGCAGAAGCAGAGACAACGAACGGTCGCAGCAGTTTAGCAGGTTCCGAGGTGGCCATCAGAATGCAAACAACCAACATGAACGATTGCCACATTCCATTGATCGACCCCAATAAACAGCTCTTGTTTGTTGGGGTAGGTAAAAACATGCGGTCTTATCAGGCGGTGCTGACCTAAGATGGAAAAGCAGGGAGTAAAATCCATCCGGGCATTGGCGCGCGGAATTGAGGTTCTCCAACTGCTTCAGGCATCGGGCGGTATGAGTCTTGCTGATATTCATCGGGAGACCGGTCTGGCGAAAGCGACGCTGCTGCGTATTCTTCTCACCTTTCAGGAAGAAGGTCTGGTTTGGCAGCGAATCATCGATAAGGCATATCTCGCCAGTTATTCATTGCAGCAGCGGGCGCGGTATCTCGATGATGTGTCGCATCTGGTCGAGGTTTCCTCGCCCGTTCTGGCTGATTTGACCAGCCGGATCGACTGGCCCTCCATTCTGGCTGTTGCCCGACTCGACCATATGGAGGTCATCGAAACCAACTCGCCCAAGTCCTACTTTCACCATATCCCGCTGGGACCCGTTGGGTTTCAGGTCAATATGCTGATGTCGGCGACCGGTAAGGCCTATCTTGCCCATTGTCCCGAGACCGAAAAGGCTGCGATCCTGACCCGTCTTCGTCACAGCCAACGGATCGGAAACATGAACGCGCGGAATACTGCATGGGTCGAGAAGGTTCTGGCAGAGACAAAAGCCTTGGGATACGGAACCAGAGATCCACGCTTCGGTGGCGACTTCGATATTCCCCGGCGACAAAGCGATGACGGCCGCGATTCCATTGCGGTGCCGATCATGTCTGGCGAGCGCGTGTTCGGCTGCATCAATCTGACATGGATTCAAAAGGTCGCGAACCGCAGACAGATCGTCGATGCACATTTGCCCGCGCTGCAGGAGGCGGCCCGGACTGTCGCGCTCAGGCTACAGGGCTGAATTGTGCCAGTCCGATGGTCCTCAGGTTTCACCTGGTGAAACCTTCGCTTGTCGCGATTGATCGCATTTTATTGCCTGCGTAGATTACCAACACAAACGAAAACCGCTCGATCAAAAAGCGGACTGATTTGTAAGCAATTGACCCAAAAGGGATTTTAGAGACTACCGGTAGAGCGAGGAGGCTCGTACCGGCCTGCACTTCAGGCTGTGCGCAAGGAGTTGCGCAGCCCGGAACCGAAAGAGAGGTTTCGCAAAACTCCGCCGTCAGATTGGGAGGATTTCTGACACATGAACCCGACTTCATCTATTTTTCCACTACCGTCGCAGATCGGAAGCGCCAAGGGCGCTGAGAAGGTGGACGGCATGTATCCGTATTTCACCAGCTTCCGTGCCGGTGATGACGAACGCTTCTGGTTCTACAACAAGATGCATTTCCCAGAGCCGATGCCCGCCTTTGATGCGATCACCGCTGAAGGAGCCTATTCGGGTCTTGGCGCGATGACAACGCGCATGTTTGCCATTCCCACGTCCAAGGGCATCGAGCACCGCATCGTCAATGGCCGTATTTACATATCGGCGAACTCTGTCACCGATCCGGAAGAAATTGGTCGACGCGTTGGTGAGTTTGAAAAGCGTGCCTTCTTTTATTTCGGTAACTGGGAACGACTGTACGGCGAATGGCATACGCGGATGAAAGACCTGATCGCGGCCATGGCGGCGATTGAGGTTCCGGGGCTTTATGAATTCGACGATGCAGAGTCCGTGCTTGGCGGCCGAGGCTATTCCGACGGCGCTTTGCTGCTGAAGAGTTACGACAAGGCGCTCGAAGACTATTTCATGATGTGGCAGTACCACTCGGAATTCCTGATCCTGGGATATGGCGCCTATTTGACCTTTTTCGAATTCTGCAAGAAGGCCTTCCCGGAGATCGAAGACCGGACGATTGCAAACATGGTCACCGGCGTCGATTCCCTCATGTTCAAGCCTGACGACGAACTCAAGGTACTGGCGCGGCTCAGCGTCCAGTTGGGCCTTGATGATGTGCTCGCATCCGGCTGCACGCCGGAAGAAGTCCTGGCTGCCATGAAACAGCGCGGCGATGCTGGTGCACAATGGCTGACGAAATATGACGAGATCCGCGATCCCTGGTTCAACACCTCAAGCGGCGATGGCTTCTATCATCATCATCGAAGCTGGAATGATGACCTGCACATTCCTTTCTCCGCACTGGCAAATTATGTCGCCCAATTAAAGGCGGGCCATTCTCTGGAGCGGCCAACCGAGCAGCTGAAAGCTCAGCGTGAGCAAATCATCGGCGAGTACCGAAGCTATCTCGACACGGATCAGGATCGCGGCACCTTCGATCAGATGCTCGGGCTTGCACATATGGTTTTCCCCTATGTGGAGGATCACAAATTCTATTGCGAGCATTGGCTCACCAACGTGTTCTTTAACAAGATCCGCGAATTCGGTGCCTTGCTCGCCAAGAACGATCTGATCCAGGATCAGGAGGACATCTTCCACCTCAATCGGGGAGAAATCCGTGAAGTGCTGTCCGACCTGCGTCTTGCCTGGAGCGTCGGCGGTAAGCCCGCGGCCGGGGAGCGTTGGTCAGATATCATCGCAACCCGCAAGCAAGGCATGCTTGAGCTGGTTGACTGGGATGCGCCGGAAGCTCTCGGCCCCATTCCCGAGGCGATCAATGACCCGATGGTGGTGATGCTCTGGGGTGTAACCACGCAGACAGTTCAGGCATGGCTGTCACGCACAGACTCCGACATGGAACTTTCCGGATTTGGTGCCTCGCCCGGCGTTGTCGAGGGCACGGCAAGAGTCATGCAGTCGGTCGCGGATATCAACAAACTGCAGGATGGTGACATACTCGTATGTCCCGTCACAACGCCGAGTTGGGCGCCGATCTTCGGGCGCATCAAGGCAGCCGTGTCCGATATTGGCGGAACCATGTCGCATGCGGCCATCGTGGCGCGTGAATATGGTTTGCCAGCTGTCGTCGGCACGGGGAGTGGAACAAAGCGGATCAAGGACGGCCAACGCATTCGCGTCGATGGCAGTACCGGTCGCGTGACCATTCTCAATTGAGGAAGAGTGCAATGTCAGTCCATTCTGAATCCTTGACGCGTTGGTTTGCCGATCTCGGCGTTGAAGATCGCCCGACAGTCGGCGGTAAGGGCGCCAGCCTTGGCGAACTTGTGAAAGCCGGAGCCAAGGTTCCACTCGGGTTTGTCGTCACCACAGGTGCCTTTGAAGCCTTTCTGGAAAGCTTCGACCCTGACCGGAAGGTCAGGCAAGGGATCAGCGAGTTGAAGAACAAGAGCCACGATGAAATCGATGCCGCGACCCATGCGATCCGGGCGGCAATGCTGAGAGCACCTTTGCCTGCGGCCCTGCAGGAAGCAATCGGCACGGCCTATCATCAGCTGTCGCCAAAGGATGGTCTCACTCCCGTAGCCGTTCGCTCCAGCGCAACGTCTGAAGACAATGCGGATGCAAGCTTTGCCGGTCTTCAGGATACCTATCTGTGGATCAAAGGAGCCGATTTCGTCATTGACCACGTCAAGCGCTGTTGGACGAGCCTCTACAGCGTGGAATCCGTGACCTACCGGCTGCGCCTTGATTTGCCTGAGGATGACGTCGCCATGGCTGTCGTGGTGCAGGACATGGTGGATGCCCGCACCGCAGGCGTCATGTTCACGCGCAGCCCGACGACCGGCGACAAGACCGTTATTGTTCTCGAAGCGGCCTGGGGTGTGGGCTCTTCCGTCGTCAGCGGTGAGGTCACGCCGGACCGTTTCGTTATCAGCAAGATCACCGGCGAAATCACGCAGCGCAACATCTCGCACAAACTCGTCAAGCATGTGCCCGATTACGACCGACAGGAAATGACGGAAGTGGCCGTTGCCGAGGCTGAGCAAACGGCTGCAAGCGTCAGCGATGAAGAGCTCCACGCGCTCGTACGTACGGGACGTTTGCTGGAAAAGCACTACGGGCACTCGCTGGATATCGAATGGGCCATCAGCCGGAACACCGGTGAAATCATGCTGCTGCAATCCCGCCCGGAAACGGTCTGGAGCGGACGCGACAGGCAAAAAGGCCCAATCGTGGCCGCAGCCAACCCACTTGCGCACGTACTTCGTGCATTGACAGATCGAGGTTGAAATGGCCGAAAAGCTTACAAAGGCGGATGTCCAGGAGATATTCGCGATACTCGACAGTTCGGATTTTGACGAGCTGCATATCGAGACCGAAGGGCTGAAGCTCACGGCAAGGCGCAAAGGCGCGGTGTCCTCCCAGCCACCCGCAGAGAGCCAGAAGCCTGTCGCCGTTACCACTCCCGACAGCAAGGCCGAACAAACCCAGGCGGCGATTGCGGCTCCGGTGAGTTTGGCTTCGGGCGACGTGATCAACGTGCCCGCGCCGATGCTCGGCATATTCTACAGTGCGCCGAAGCCCGGTGCCGAACCGTTCGTCACACCGGGAATGAAGATCGGATCTGAGACGGTGGTGGGGATCATCGAGGTCATGAAACTGATGAACCCGGTGACATCAGGAATGTCGGGTATTGCGGTCGAAATCGCAGTTGCCGATGGCACCATGGTAGAATTTGGACAGACAATTCTCCGCTTGCGGCCGGAGTGAGCCATGACCATTCAACGTATTCTTATTGCGAACCGCGGGGAAATCGCTGTTCGCATCATACAGACTTGCCGAAAGCTGGGTATCGAGACGGTCATTGCGGTTTCTGAAGCGGATCGCGACAGCTTGGGCGCGCGGCTGGCAACAAGAACCGTCTGCATCGGTCCTGCACCATCATCTCTGAGCTATCTCAAAATCGAAGCCATCGTAAGCGCAGCAACGGGTACGGGTTGCGACGCGGTGCATCCAGGCTACGGATTCCTGTCGGAAAATGCGAGGCTCGCTGAGGCCTGTGCCGACAATGGGATCATCTTCATCGGGCCAACCGCAGATCAGATCCTTGCTGTGGGCGATAAGTTGAAGGCACGCGCTCACGCGCAAGCCGCTGGTGTGCCCGTCGTTCCGGGTGGGCCGGTCGAAACGCTTGACGAGGCAAAGGCGATGGCCGTTGCGACAGGCTATCCTCTGCTGATCAAGGCCGTGGCTGGCGGCGGCGGCCGTGGTATGAAGCGTGTCAACACGCCCGACGAGCTCAGCGCGATGGTCGATATGGCGATGGCCGAAGCCTCAGCAGCCTTTGGAGACGGGCGCGTTTATCTGGAGCGCTATGTCGCGGCAGGGCGCCATGTGGAAGTTCAGGTGCTGGGCGATGGCGAAAATGTCATTCATCTCGGTGAGCGCGATTGCTCGGTCCAGCGGCGTTATCAAAAAGTCATAGAGGAAGCGCCTGCTCCTGATCTCAGCGATGAGTTTCGCCACGCGATCCACGAAGCCGCTTTGAAGTTCAGCCGACATCTCGCCTACAAGAGCCTCGGAACTGTAGAATTCCTGGTCGATTGCGAACGCGAAGAGTTCTATTTCCTAGAGATGAATGCACGCATTCAGGTGGAGCATCCGGTGACTGAAGCCATTACCGGGCTTGATCTGGTTGAAGAGCAGATCCGGGTTGCAGACGGAAACGCGCTGAGATTCGGTCAAGAGGATATCACGTTCGACGGGTATGCCATCGAATGCCGGTTGAACGCAGAATCCATCGACCGGGATTTTCAGCCCAGTCCCGGACGGATCACGGAGGTCTGGTTTTCTGCGGGCCTTGATATTCGCGTCGATACCTTCGTTCAGGCGGGGTCTTTCGTTGTGCCCTACTACGACTCGATGATTGCCAAGGTGATCGCGAAGGGGCGCACGAGGCAGGAGGCGATTGCCACCCTGAAAGACGTCATGAAGTCGGCGGTGGTGAACGGCGTCGACACAAACCGGGAACTCCATCAGGTTGTTCTGGCCCATCCGGCCTTCGCCGCAGGTGCCATCGATACCAACTTCCTCACAAACCTTGTCAATGCCGGCGAGCTGGCACAGGCACTTGAAACAATGAGACGGGATTGCTGACATGAGCAAAGTTGAACTCGTCGATACGACCGTGCGGGACGGCAATCAGAGCCTTTGGGGCGCGACGGCGCTCAAGACCGGGATGCAGGCGGCCATAGCACCCGTGATGGAGCGCGTGGGTTTTGCCGCTGTCGATCTCACCACATCCACCCACATGGCCGTTGCCGTTCGCTTCCAGAAGGAAAATCCCTGGGAACGCATCAGGGTCATGCGAGAGCTGATGCCAAGCACAAAACTCAGCTTCCTGACCACCGGCATGCGCTTCATTTCGTGGGAAAGCGCCAGCCAGGAACTGATGCAACTGGCGTTCAAGTTGTTGATCAATTGCGGCATAGACCGCTTTGCGATCATGGACCCGATGAATGACACGTCCGCAATGATCGCCATGGCAAAGCTTGTCTGCAAGTCAGGCATTGATGACTGCAATGCGGCCCTGACCTATACGGTCAGCCCCTTTCACGACGATGCTTACTATGGGAGAAAAACCAGCGAACTGGCAGCCTCCGGGTTATTCTCGCGCATGTATCTGAAGGATCCTGGCGGTCTTTTGACGCCGGAGCGCGCGAGAACCCTGTTGCCTGCCATCCAGGCCGGGAAGGGGCAAATGCCGCTGGAGCTGCACTCGCATTGCACGATCGGCTTGGCACCGTTTTCCTATCTGGCGGCTGCGGAAATGGGTATCAATGCACTCCATGTCGCGGCAGGCCCGGCAGCCAACGGCACATCCCAGCCTGCGGCGGAACGTGTGGTCGCGAACCTTCGACACATGGGCCATTCTGTGGATGTGGATGACGAGGCACTGGCGCAAATGAGTGCCTATTTTCAAGCGCTGGCTGATGCCGAAGGTCTTGAATGCGGCGTGCCGCAGGAATTTGATGCCAGCTATTTCAAGCATCAGATGCCGGGTGGAATGCTTGGGACCATGAAGAGGCAGCTCAGCGAAATAAAGCGTTTGCACCTGCTGCCGCAGGTGCTTGAAGAGACCGAGCGCGTGCGCGCAGAGCTTGGCTATCCCATCATGGTAACACCGTTTTCGCAAGTCGTCGGCACTCAGGCGGTCATGAATGTCCTGTCCGGCAAACGTTATGAAAATGTGCCGGATGAAGTCATTCGCTATGTGAGCGGTCGTTTCGGCAAGCCTGGCAGCCCGCTCGATCCTGAGGTTGAAGATCGCATCAAGTCCAGTCGACGTGCGAAAGAACTGGAGGCTGAAGCGCAAATGGTCTCACTGACAGAGCTTCGCGCCCGTTTTGGCAAAGACCTCAGCGACGAGGAATTTCTGCTGCGCGCAGTGATGCCCGGCGAGCAGGTGGATGCCATGATTGCGGCAGGCCCTGCGGTGCGTTCCTACGATCCGGCAAGCAACACACAGCTGGAGCTTCTGCGGGGTCTGGCAAAGCGCAAGAACTACAGGCAGATCGTGGTCGAGACCAAGGGTGTTCGTCTGGAGTTGCAGGGGGCGCAAAAATGAGCAGCTCAAGCTCGGGTCCGGTGCCGACATCTGTGCAGTCTGCAAAGGGATTCATCCTCGATATTGATGGCACGCTCGCCCTGATGGACAAAAAGAAGGGCCGCTTCAACCCGTTCGATGGCGCGGTTGCCGTCGTGGATCGGTTGAACAGGCTTGGTATTCCCATGGTGCCTTTTACCAATGGCACCTTCCAGACGCCCCAGGAATACCGCGATCTGCTCGCAGCGGCAGGTTTCAACTTTGCCGAAGGCAGCATTCTGACGCCATCTGTGGTCGCTGCGGATTACTTCGTCAAAAAGAAAATAGCCAAAGTCCTTGTTCTGGGCGGGCATAGCGTATCGCATTCCCTCACTGAGAGAGGGATCGACGTCGTGCGCCGGGGAGATGATTTAAGCGGGGTTCAGGCCGTTCTCATCGGCTGGTATCCCGAGTTCATCATGCCCGATCTTCAAGCAGCCTGCGATGCGGTCTGGAGCGGGGCAAAGCTGTTTACCGTTTCCGATGCGCCATTCTTTGCTGGTGCCAGTGGTCGCATTCTGGGAGTGTCTGGAGCCATCGCTGCTATGATCACCTCAACCACCAAGGCAAGGGCAACCATTCTTGGCAAGCCGTCGCTTCATGGCCTGCGCCTTGCATGTTTGCAGATGGGTATCGAACCCGGTGAAGTTGCTGTTGTTGGTGATGACCCAAGCCTTGAGATTGCCATGGCTCGAAAAGCCGGTGCCATCGGTATCGGTGTCACCACGGGTATTGCCAAGCACGATGCCTTCGCCGCGCTGGCTGAAAATCAGGCCGCACATTTTGTGCTCGATTCAATCGCCGACCTATTTGCAACTGGTCTTGTGAACGCGGCCTAGGCCAGAACCGGCGATGCCGGCTTGAAAGGGAGATCGGTTATGGTTGCTGAGGGGCAATTACTCTGGACGCCTTCCGCAGATTTCGCGGATGGATCCAATATCGCGGCCTATATGCATTGGCTGAAATCAGAGCGTGGGCTCGATTTTGCCGATTATGCGGCACTCTGGGCATGGTCGGTCGAAGACCTGCCCAGCTTTTGGAAATCGATCTGGGACTATTTCGAGATCCATTCACCCAGCCCCATCGAGACCGTGCTGAGTTCACTTGAAATGCCCGGTGCCGAATGGTTTCGCGGTGCCACCGTCAATTACGCCGAGCATGTGTTGCGGCATGAAAATTCCGGGGATTCATCCCGACCGTTTTTGTACCACTGCTCGGAAATACGTGATTACGCCTCCGTTTCCTGGCAGGAAGTGGGTAGCAAGGTGCGTATCCTTGCCCAACAGCTACGCGCAATGGGCATAGGGGCTGGAGATCGTGTGGTCGCCTATATGCCGAACATTCCCGAAGCCGTCATCGCCATGTTGGCGACAACGGCGATAGGGGCGGTCTGGTCCGCTGCCGCACCGGAGTTTGGCACGCAAACCGTCGTTGACCGTTTCGGGCAGATCGCGCCGAAACTGCTTTTCGCAGCCGATGGCTATCGTTACGCGGGCAAGGATTTTGACCGCCGGACGCAGATACGCGAGATCGTACAGTCCGTGCCGAGCATCGAGAAAATTGTCTGGTTCAATTACCTGAATGAAGACGCGCCGCCCGCTGATCTCAGCGCCGAGGTCGTCCATCTCGATGATCTGCTGGACAGCCCGCCTATCAATCCTGCCAACTTCCGATATGAATATGTGGACGGTCGTCATCCTCTCTGGATACTTTTCTCGTCCGGCACAACGGGTCTGCCGAAGCCGATTGTTCACGGGCATATTGGCATTCTTCTGGAGCATTACAAATCCGCAGCCTTCCACCTCAATCTGAAGCCCGGAAGGACGATGTATTTCTACTCCACCACCGGGTGGATGATGTGGAATACGCTGATGTGGGCGCCGCTGATGAATGCTGCCGCCGTGCTTTATGATGGTCACCCCGCTCATCCCGAACCGGACTTTCTCTGGAAGCTCGCGGAGAAGGCCAATGTCCAGTCATTCGGCACAAGCCCGACGTTCATCGACAATACCCGTAAACTTGGCATCGTTCCCAAGGAGAAATACCATCTTCCGGGGCTGGAAAACATCTTCCTTGTCGGCTCGCCTGCGACGCCCGAGACATTTGCCTGGCTTTACGAAGCGCTGGATCAAAATCTGTGGGTGACATCGCAATCCGGCGGAACGGAATTCTGCAGCGGGTTGGTGGGTGGCAGCCCGACGCTGCCCGTTTATGCCGGTGAGATTCAGGCACGAACGCTGGGTGCCGATATCAAGTCCTTCGATCAGGATGGGCGCGAAATCATTGGCGAGGCTGGTGAACTGGTCATCACCAAACCCATGCCATCCATGCCGCTGTTTTTGTGGGGTGACGAGGATTTCAAACGTTATCGTGAGTCCTATTTCGACCACTTCCCCGGTGTCTGGCGCCATGGTGACTCCCTCACCATCAATGCGCGTGGCGGCTGCCACCTGCACGGCCGCTCCGACGCGACCCTCAATCGCTTCGGCGTTCGCATCGGTTCCGCCGAAATTTACCGTACGCTCGATGGTGTGGCCGAGATTACTGACAGTGTCATCGTCTGCGTGGAAACGAAGGATGGTGGCTATTATATGCCGTTATTCGTGGCTCTTGCGCCGGGGATCACGCTCGACGCAGATTTGACACGTGCCATCAACACGCGGCTGAGAAGCGAGCGCAGCCCCCGGCATGTTCCAGACAAAATCATTGCCGTACCAACCATTCCCTACACGCTGACAAACAAGAAAATGGAAGTTCCGATCAGAAAGCTCCTTCTGGGAGAAAGCATCGAAAAGGCCGTCAGCCAAGGCGCGATGCGCGATCCATCTGCGATTCTGTGGTTTGCAGAATTCGCAGAGCGATATCTGGGTAAGTCTTAAACTGAGATGGATAAGGTTGTTGATGCGGAGCGTTCGCGGGAAGAGCATTCTAAGAAAGTATTATCCAAATAATAATTCCGCGATCGGGAAGGCTGTTCGTTTCAAAAAATGTGTTGGACTTACATTGCCAGTAATGGGAGATGATGACCTTGCATCAGAACCGTTCAGGATCGAATAATCATGTTCAACGCAAGATTACATTTTCTCGCCATTGCACTTACTGCCGTTGGCGTGAGCACATCTGCTAAGGCTGAGGAATATTCTTTTACAGCCAGCAATACAACCGCATCGACCATCACGAAGATTTTCGTGTCGGAAAATAAAAAGGACTGGGGTTATTTCGAGATTGGCTCCGGGATCAAACCTGGCAAGACCGTTAATCTGGAATGGGACCAGAGCACAAATAGCGAAAACTGCAGTCAATGGGTAAAGGCGACCTACGCGGACGGCAGTGAATCTGAGCCTGCCAAGTTCGATTTCTGCGAAGATGGGCTTGAGCTCAATTTCTGAGAGCTCTGAGAGTAAAATCTAAGAGTCACGCAAAAAACCCGCGCATCGGAATGCGCGGGCATGCGTTAGGGTCAGGTGAGTGGCTTGATCAGAGATCGCCCAGCAACTCGTTGATGCGTGTTTCAGCAGAAGACAGCGCCTCATCGACTGGCTTGTCGCCATTGACTGCTGCTCCGACCTCTTCACCGATAATATCCTGGATCGGGAACTGGCGTTGAACTTCTGCCGGTAGCGAGCGGCCGGTCTGAGCGATCTTTGCGATGTTATCGCGATGCGGCAGAGCCTTAAATTGCGGCATGTCGAAGACCGCCTTGACCGCCGGGAGGTGGCCGGTACGGGCCCACTGGAAATCATTATCCGCCAGAAACTTGAAGAGTTTGCCGACAGCAGCAACTTGTTCCGGCGAGCGATCCTTCTTCGGCATGACCCAGCTGTGGCCGTCCGCATAGGTGCTGTCCTGTGCGGGGAAGAGCTGCGGGACCGGATAGACAGTGTAGCCTTTCGAAAGTGCCGTGCCATCCTTTTCCGATTGCGCAGCATAATCGCCGATCAGCCATGTGCCGTTGACCGAGATGCCGCCATCACCATTGGCGAAGGCGGAAACGGCGGCGGCATAGTCGAGGCCGGTCGTCGAAATGCCCTCGTCCTTCGTTGCCTTCATCAATTCGACGGCGGCCTTGGCTTCAGGCGTATTCAGCTTGATGGCCGTCGGATCTGCAAAGAAATCAGCATTCTGCTGCTGCAGCAGGGTGTAGAGGACACGGGTGTAGGACGCGGTCTCGTTGGCCATAATCTGGATGAGATAGGGCTTGCCGGTCTTTTCCTTGAACTGCTTGCCCTGGGCGATCAGTTCCGCACCTGATTTTGGCAGCACCGGCGTGCCGTCGGCGTTGACCAGACCTGCTTTCTTCATCAGGTTCAGGTTGACGTGAAAAAGCATGGTCCAGTTATCGAATGGCAGGCCATAGAGCTGACCATCTTTGGTAACGCCGGCGCGGCTGGCATCGGTAAAGCTTTCAGGTGTGACACCCTGTGTGGCCAACACTTTATCGATAGGCTCGATCAGTCCACGGCTTTGATAGTCGGAAATGGCCGAATAATGCATGGAAACCACATCGGGGGCAGCGCCGGAGGCGAGCTGTGCATTGAGCTGGTCATAGCCCGGCCATTCGACCGTGGTTACGTTGACGTCGATATCCGGATTGTCGGCCTCGAACTTGTTGATGAGCGCGGTGACAATGCCGCATTCGCCGACAGCGGCGGATACGTCAGTAACCTTGCCATAGTCTGCTTCACAGGCGCCGAAGAAGCGCTGCAGCTCAATTTTGGTCTGTGCCTGCGCCGAGGCGCTATAACCAAGCGCCAATATCGCAACTGTGGTCCATAGAATGCGTTTCATGATGTCTCACTCCCTTTGTCGGGCATCTCGCCCCGTTTAACGAAGCCGGCCAGCTCCTCCCGGCCGGGTATGCGCTATTTTACCGCGCCGCCGGAGACGGCGGTGACAATGTGTTTCTGAAAGATCAGATAAACGATGAGCGCTGGCAGGCTGGCAAAGACCGCCTGTGCGGCGAGGAAGCCGAGGCCTTCGCTCTGGGCAAAGTTCGATTGCGATGAGGCGATGCCGATTGTCAGCGTGTACATTTCCTTCTTCGTCGCCGAAATCAGCGGCCACCAATAGTCGTTCCAGGCATGCAGGAAGGTGAAGATGCCGAGCGTTGCCTGGGCGGGTAGCGTCAGTGGCAGCATGATCTTCCAGAAAATGCGGAACTGGGAGGCGTTGTCGAGCAGGGCCGCTTCATCAATGTCCTTCGGGATGGCGCGAAAGAATTGCGTCATCAGAAAAACGCCGAAAGCAGAGGACAGGCCGGGCAACATCAACCCGAGATGGGTGTTGTGCAGGCCCATCCAGTTGAACATCTGGTGGCGGGCGATGATGACAGCCTGTTCCGGCACCGCAAGGCCGAACAGCACGAGGATGAACAGCGTGCGGCGAAATGGAAATTCCAGACGGGCAAAGCCATAGCCAGCGAGTGACGAGAGAACGAGCACCATCAGGGTCTGGCCGGTTGCAACCACGAAACTATTGAAGAACCAGCCGAAGACCTGCGACGAATGCAGGATATTCAGGAAGTTGGCGATGGTATAGGGAGCCCGAAAGACCGAGTCCGTGCCGAGCATCAGCTCCTGATTGTTCTTGATCGACAGGCCAACCAGCCAGGCGACAGGCGCCATCATGATGACCGAAAGGAAGGCCGCACCCCAGAGAAGCGGGCGGTTTGCGGTCAGCACATCTGGCTTGTAAGTCTCGTCTTTGCGGGTCATGCGCCGTCCTCCGTCTTGCGTGCGGACACGAAATACTGGGCCATGGCCACAACGAGGATGATCAAAAACAGAACCTGCGAGGCAGCGGCGGCGCGGCCCACATCCCAGCGAATGAAACCGACTTCATAGATATACATGACGAGCGGACGTGAACTGCCGTTCGGCCCGCCATTGGTCATCTGCTGCGCCTGACCGAAAAGCTGGAACTGCATGACGATCTGGATGATCGTGACCAGCATGATGGTGCGCGCGATTGATGGCAGGGTGATCCGCGTCAGCACGCGGCGCGGACTGGCGTTGTCGAGGGCGGCGGCCTCATAGAGATCCTGCGGCACCTGCTGGAGCGCTGCAAGGAACAGCATCATGGGCAGGCCAATGCACCACCAGACAGTTGCAACGCCGACCGAAAAGAGGGACCAGCCCTTGGTCGAGAGAAAGTTGATCTGGTTGATGCCGGATTGCTCGAACAGAACCGACAGAAGACCATCGCCCGGAATGAACACGAAGCGCCAGATCAAGGTGACGATGGTGACCGACAGGACAGAGGACGAGAAGAACAGGCCCCGGAAGAAGCTGGTTGTGCGTGTCGTGCGGTTAAGCGCCAGCGCGAGAAACAGCCCGAGTGCGACCAGCGAGGGAACGCTGACCAGCACGAAGATGACAGTGTTCCAGAGTGCTTGGCGAAAGATGGGATCGGCCAGAACCCTTACATAATTGGTGATGCCGACGAAGCGTCCGGGGCCGAAAAGGTCAACCTTGTGCAGGCTGAGCCAGATGCCCCAGAAGAGCGGAAAAACCAGCAGGGCTATAAAGACGAGAAGATAGGGCAGGATGAAAAGCCCGTGGCTCCATTGGCTGCGGCGATAGCTCTCTGCCATGTCAGCAGCACTCCCTTTGCAGGGAATGTCCGTCCGCGTCGAAAAGATGGAATGCCTGCGGGTCTGCCTTGATGTTGACCACGTCCCCCGCTTTAGCGAGAGACCGGCCATCCGCTTCGACGGTGAGCTTTGTGCCATCGCCGAGTACGCCGTACATCAGGGTTCGATCCCCGAGCCGCTCGATGACTTCGGCCTTGAGCGGGACGCCAGCCTCACTATTACGGCAGACAGAGACGTCTTCCGCGCGGATTCCTAGAACGGCACCGTTCGGGCTGAGGTTTTCAGGTGCAGTAAAGCCTGTCTGCGCATCTCCGAGTGCCGCTGTCGTGACGACAAGGCCAGACGTGCCGTGTTTCCAGCCCGTAACGGGAAGGAAGTTCATGGCCGGAGATCCTATGAAGCTGGCGACGAAACGTGTTGCCGGTCGCTGATAGACCTCCATCGGCGTGCCGATCTGTTCGATCTTGCGCGCATTCATGATGACGATCCGGTCAGCGAGCGTCATCGCCTCGACCTGGTCATGGGTGACGAAGACCATTGTCGAAACCAGCCGACCATGAAGCTGCGCAAGCTCCAGCCGCGTTCTGCCGCGCAAGGCCGCATCCAGGTTTGAAAGCGGTTCATCGAACAGGAAGGCTTTGGGCTCCTTGACGATGGCGCGGCCGATTGCGACGCGCTGACGCTGTCCGCCTGAAAGCTTCTGCGGCTTGCGATCCAGAAGATGTCCGATCTCCAGCGTGTCTGCGGCAGACAAGACACGACGCTCGATCTCCTCCTTCGGCATCTGAATGTTTTCAAGCCCAAACGCCATGTTCTGTTTCACAGTCATATGCGGATAAAGTGCATAGGACTGGAAGACCATCGCCACCCCGCGCTTGCCGGGTGGAAGCGTGTCCACCCGCTCTCCGGCGACCCGGATCGTACCTTCTGTGACATCCTCTAGCCCCGCGATCATGCGCAGCAATGTCGATTTTCCGCAGCCCGAGGGGCCCAGAAATACGACGAATTCGCCCGCACCAATCGAGAGCGAGATTTCGTCCAGAACAGTCAGCGCGCCATAACGCTTGGTGACATTATCGATCTCAATCGAAGCCGACATGGTTTCTCCTCCCCGTCGTCTATCGGTTTACTGGCCGAGCCGGATGACCCGGTAGCTAAGCGGCGCGATCTCGCCCTTCAGGCGTCCACCCTCCACGGTGATGCCGCTGCCATCCTGCGGTACGATCGTCTGAGCCTCCGGGCCGTTCACGACCTTCAGCCCATGGCCTGAAAGGACCTGATCCAGGATGACCTTGCGGTTGCCAAAGCCTTCGAGCGCGAGGTCAAGACTAATCGCATCGGTCTGGTGGCGGTTGACGATGAAGAGAGTCAGGGCGCCGTCCGTGTCGCTCTCGACGGCAGAGACATCGAGATAGGGTACGTCCTTGGCAAAGTCAGTCGAATAAACAGGGCAATCGATCGACAGCTGGTAGGACGTGCCGCGGCCATAGCGAGATGCAAAGAGATAGGGATAGAAGGTCGTCTGACGCCAAGCCGGACCGCCGGGCACGGTCATGATCGGGGCGATGACGTTGACGAGCTGGGCCAGGCAGCCAATCTTGACGACGTCTGCATGGCGAATGAAGGTGTTGAGGATGCAGCCGACCTGAAGAGCATCTTCGAAATTGTAGATGTCTTCCAGAAGGGCAGGGGCGTGGGGCCAGCCGTCACGACCTTCGAGTACTGTCCGGTCTGCTTCTTTGGAATGATACCAGACGTTCCATTCGTCAAAGCTGATATAGACGTCCTTCTTGGAGCGCTTCTTCGACTTCGTCACGCGGATGACGGAGGCAATCGTTTCGATGTAGTCGTCAAGGCGCGCGTTCTGGGCAAGATAGGCTGCGGTGTCGCCGGCGTCATTTTCGAAATACATATGCAGGCTGATATAATCCACGCTCTCATAGGTGTAATCGAGAACCGTGGATTCCCAGGCTGGATAGGTCGGCATCTTTGGTGTCGATGAACCGCAGACGACCAGCTCGATAGACTTGTCGAAAGCGCGCATGGCCTTGGCAGTCTCGAAAGCCTGACGTCCATACTCTTCTGCCGTCTTCTGGCCAATCTGCCAGGGGCCGTCCATTTCGTTGCCCAGGCACCAGAGTTTGACGTTCCAAGGCTCCTCACGACCATTCTTGCGGCGCAGATCCGACCAATAGCTGCCGCCCGGATGATTGACGTACTCGAGGAAGGCGCGGGCTTCGTCTAGGCCACGCGAGCCGAGATTGACGGCCAGCATCATTTCGGTGTTTGCGGCCTTTGCCCAATCGGCAAATTCATGGATGCCGACCTGGTTCGACTCGGACGTATGCCATGCGAGATCAAGGCGGACAGGCCGGTCTTCGCGCGGGCCGATGCCATCTTCCCAATTATAGGCCGAGACGAAGTTGCCGCCGGGATAGCGCACGACGGGAACATCCAGTTCGCGCACGAGGTCAATCACATCCTGCCGCATGCCGTTAGCGTCTGCAGTGGGGTGATCGGGTTCATAGATGCCGGTGTAGACCGCGCGGCCGAGATGTTCGACGAAAGAGCCGTAAAGACGTGGGTCAATCGTGCTGATTTTGAAGTCGCGGTGAACGGTGCCAACTGCCCGCATGGTGAATTCCCCCTTTTTGTATCCACTTTACGGATATATATCATAATTGGCGATATGATACACGGGATCACCCAGACGTCAATCCGGCAATATTTGTTTGAACAGGGGTCTTTTTTCAGGTCTTGACGCGCAGGACGATGTCCTGGTCGTAATTGCCGAAGCCACGACCGAAGATGTTGATTCCGCCGGGGTGTTCTGCCGTATCGGGCACCTCTATCCGCAGACGGATAGACCGGTGCTGGAGGAGGTCGAGGTCATCAAGATTGGTGTCGGAGACACGGACGCCGTCAATGAAGGTGCCACCTTCGGTGACGCGGAAGCTCTTCAGAACACCGTACTGACTGCCGCGCAGCTTCCACCAGTCAGGCGTAAATTTGCCCCGGTGGTCGCCGAAATCGCCAGGCGAGGTCCATGTGGCTATCGGCTGGCCATTGATCGATATGGTGATGTCGGAAGGCCAGTTTGCAGAGGTTCCGGGCACCTCGGACGATAGCTCCATCAACAGCTCCAGTTCCCGCACGGGGGCGCCCTTGATGCGGGCATTGTTGGGAAACTGGTAGTCGACATAGCCACGCGTGAACCACACAAGTCCTGCCTTCATGCGCTCTGGCGACAGGAATGTATCGGGATTGTCGAGATAGCCGATGATCGCCTCATTCGAGCACATGCCGCAGGGCGCAAACACCTCATAGCCACTGTAAAGGCCGACCGGCATCGCGACCTCGATGGTCTCGTCAACCGTCTCGCTTGGGCGGGAGAAGCTGAGCACGATCTCATCATGCGCCGCGTGACAGATCTTCTGGCTTCCCTTGCGCGCTTTCTGGACCTCGGTGCGGATCAGCCCCGCCTCTTCCATCTGATTTATATGCGTTGAGGTTGTCGATTGCGGCAGGTCGAGCAACTCGGCGATCTCGTTGACATTGAGAGAACCCTTCGCGTGAAGGATCTTCAATATGGAAAGGCGGGCGGGCGCGGCAAGGCATTTGAGAACCTCGACACCGTCATCCGGCGTGATCATCAGAAAACGGCTGCTCAATTGTTCACCTCTCTTGATAGTGGATATGTATCAAAAATCTGGATGGAAACAAGTGTCAGTCGCGCTACGGATTGAGATTATCAAACCGACTGGACAACAGCCATCTAGCATGGCCAGATAGGTAAGCTGCCGGCTACCCATCGGGTGACCTCGGCGAGAGCGTGAGACTGTTTCCTTTATTCGTTATCGAGAGGATGCCTGTCGTGGTCATTGATGTCGGACTGTCAGGTCGCTCCGCGACCTCGCGCTTGGGATATACAACCGTCCATTCGCTGGAGGATGGCATGCGTCTGATGAACGGCTGGCGGCTGGAGCTGATGCAGATGTCGCCCGGACGGATCGAATATTCTCTCTCAGCCATGCAATTCGGCCATTTCCAGATTTTTCGCGAGAAAACGGACAAGATGTTGCTGAAACGGGGGATCAGCTGGTCCGGTTCGCTGATTTTTAGCCTGGCTGTGAATGCAGAGGGCACCGGCTGGCTCTCCGGGCATGAGGTGGACCCGGAGATCAGCCTGATGGTGGATGGGCAAAGGCTGCCCGAGATTCTGACGCCGCACGCCCTTGATCTGGTCTATATCGCGGTGGATCGACAATGGCTTGCCAGCCGGGTGGGCGATCGTGGTTATGGCCAGCTGGCCGAGCGAATTCGCAGCTGTTCCTCGATTGCGCTTTGGCATGATCGTAGCGCACGTCTGGACAGGCTGTTTACCTGCCTGTTTGACGACGGGCCCCGTGTGTCCGCCGCACAGTCAGAGATTTCGCCCGATCTTTCACTGGCCGAAAGCCTTGTTCTCGATCACCTCATCGCCGCGCTGACCTCAAGCCACAAGGTTGAGCCGATGCGCGAAACCAGCAACAAGCAATTGATTGATCGCGCACGCATGATGTTGATGGAAAACACCAACGAACCACCGACTGTCGCGGAGGTGGCAACGCATCTCGGTATCAGCAGAAGGCATTTGCAAACCTGCTTCAATCGTTCGGTTGGCCTGTCGGCAAAGGAGTTCGTGCGTGCTGAACGTTTGAACCGGGTGCGGCTGGAACTCTGCAATGCCCGTCGGGACTGTCGTGTCATTTCCATCGGTGACGTAGCTGCAGCCTGGGGGTTCTGGCATCTCAGCCGCTTTGCCGCCGATTACCGTGACATGTTCGGGGAACTGCCGTCCGAAACACTGCGGCCCACCGAGAAAAACACGCAGTGATAGTTTAATCGGATAACCACTTCCCAAAACGGATAACGCAAAGAGTAATTGCGTTTTTACTATCTCCCCATTGGTTCATTCAAGAAACCTGGGGAACGACGATGTATATTTTTCCGCGCGCGATCAATCGCGCCACCCTTTCGATTGCCTCCATTCTATCTGTCACCTCTCTTGCCATCTCGCCGGCTCATGCGGTTGAGCAGGGCGGCACCATTACGCCGATGGGAATCACGGATTTCAGCGCAGGCATGCTTCCACCGCCTTCGCCCTATGGAACAGTAGGGGTGCGTACCTCTTACTACTCCGCGAAAACGCTGAGGGACGCCAAGGGCGACAAGATTCCGAACGACTTTGAACTTGACGTCAAGTCTGTCTCGCTCGCCTATTTCTACATGACCGAGTGGGAACTTTTTGGAGCGTCGGTTGGCTTCGGTGGTATTCTGCCGCTCATCGATATTGAAGGCAGCGTGAACGTTGCAACGCCTTTTGGGCAACTTGCAATCGAAGGCAGCGATTTCGGATTGGGCGACGTGGACATCTTTCCCCTCATGCTCGCCTGGCAGGCACCGCCAAACCTGTTCGTCAATGCCGGTCTTCAGGTGCAGTTGCCGACCGGCGACTATGACGTATCCAAGGCCTTCAATGCAGGCGTGAATCACTGGACGATCACGCCATTTGTTGCCGGGACTTACATCACCGATTCTGGCTTCGAAGTTTCCACAAATGTGACGGTGAACTTCAACACGGTGAACCCCGATACCGATTACACGAGCGGCATCGAGTACCGACAGGAATTTGGCGTCGGTCAGCATATCGGCCCCTGGACGGCAGGTGTGGGAGGCTATGTCTACCAGCAGATCAGCGATGACAAGGGTCCGGGCTCCGGTGATGGCAATCGCGCCCGCGTCTTTGCTCTTGGGCCTGCAGTAAACTTCTTCCAGCCCGGCCTGCCAATGGTCTCGCTGCATGCGTTCAAGGAATTCGGTGCGGAAAACCGCGCAGAAGGCTACAATGTCGCCCTGCGTCTCTCCATGACCTTTTGAGGAGGATGACCCATGTCACTGTCCACCTCACAACCGCGCACAGCAACCGGAAAGCAGGGCCTGATCATTCAGCTTGCCAGCAGCCTGACCATCATGGGTTCGGTCATGATTGCCCCGATGCTGCCGAAGATTACCGAGGAATTTTCGGCATCCACGCCCGGTTCGCTTGAACTGATCCCGCTGATCGTGGCCGGGCCTGCATTGGCAATCACGCTGTTTGCACCGATTGCCGGCTTGCTGGCAGACCGGTTTGGCCGCAAGTCGATGCTCATCATTGGATGCCTGCTCTACGCGCTCTTCGGGTTTATGCCCGCCTTGCTGTCCGATTTGCACCTCATCCTGGGTTCCCGCCTGCTGTTTGGCTGTGCCGAAGCCATCATCATGACGTGCTGCACCACGCTGATTGCCGATTATTGGGCACCGACTGAACGTATGCGCTACATCAACCGGCAGGTCATCACCATCGGCATCGTCGGCGCGCTGTTTTTCGTCATAGGTGGCATTGCAGGTGAAGGTTCGTGGCGCACGCCATTCTACCTCTATCTCGCTCCGCTCCTGTTGCTGCCAGCGATATCTACTTTGCTGTGGGAGCCGGATCGCCGTGCCGAGGAAACCGGTTCGTCGACGGCTTCCGCCCCGGCCGGGCTCGGCCTGACCATCGCCAGTGCCTATTTCCTCGTTTTTGCCGGCATGGTGACATGCTTTGTGGTGACGGTGATGATGCCGACAGTGTTGGTGTTGATCGGCGTGACGTCTACCTCACTCATTGGCGCGGCGGCTGGCCTTTCCATTCTTTCAACCCTGGGCGGCTCCATCGCGTGGCCTGCCCTGCGCGACCGGATCGGCATTGCAGGCGTCAATGCCGTTATGCTGTCGCTGATGGCAGCGGCGCTCTTCGTTCTCGCGCTTGCGCCATCCTATCAGGTCGTGCTGGTTGCCATGGTCCTTCAAGGGCTCGGTGCCGGGTTCCTTGTGTCCAATGCCTCGCTACCTTTGCTGCTGAAGCTTCCGCCCCGGCTGCGTGCCCGTGGGGTCGGCGGGTTCACGTCCTGCCTCTATCTAGGCCAGTTTTCCAGCCCGCTGATCATCGTGGCACTGGCTGGCTTCTTCGGTGGCATGCCGGTTGGCCTCTCCTCGGCCATCATCGCGTGGGCCTGCTTTACCGTGGTGATTGCAAGCCTGTGGGCCGCTGTCGGATTGTCGCGCGGTCGGCAGGCCATCCATACTGCATCTGCCGGCTGATGCATTTACTTCGTGAAGGCGACTGGGAAACCAGTCCGCCTTCACACCCATGTCAAGGAAAGGCTATTAAAAAATGAATATGTCCGCACAGACCGCACCGTCCGATGGCCTTGCTTTGGCCGAGCAGATCCGCAAGGGCATCTTGAGCCCCGGTGAAGCGCTGAACGATGCCATCGAGCGGGTGAAGAAGGTCAACCCGCAACTCAACGCCATCGCCGAAGAACTGTTTGAGCAGGCGGCGGAACGGGTGGCAAGCGGACCAATTGAAGGCCCCTTCGGTGGCGTGCCGATCCTCGTCAAGGACCTCTTTACGCCGGTCATGGGCGCGCGGATGACGAATGGGTCCCTGCTGTGCAAGGATGTGGTGGCACCCTTCGATGCAGAACTCGTGACCCGCATCCGAAAGGCCGGGTTCACTATTTTCGGAACGACGACTTCGCCGGAATTCGGCAGTTCCTACACGACGGAGTCGCGTCTGTTCGGCGCAAGCCGCAATCCCTGGTCTATTGATCACATCTGCGGTGGATCGAGCGGCGCGGCGGCTGCCATGGTTGCCGCACGCGTTTCTCCGATTGCCCATGGCAATGATGGCGGCGGTTCGCTGCGCGTTCCAGCCTCAGCCTGCGGCGTATTCGGCCTGAAGCCCTCGCGTGGGCTGACCCCCATGGGGCCTGCCGTGGGCGAAGGCTGGGCAGGCATGAGCACGAGCCATGTGATCACACTTTCGGTGCGCGACAGTGCAGCCGTACTGGACCAACTGGCGGGTGCCGATCTTGGCGCACCCTATGCCGCGCCTCATTATGACGGCACGTTCCTCTCTGCAGCAACGGGTGCGCCGCCCAAGGGTTTGCGGATCGGGTTGGTCAAGCATCTGTCGCCCTGGACCAGCCACGCCGATTGCGTCGACGCGGTATCGAACACGGCCAAGCTCTGCGAAGATCTCGGTCATCACGTCGAAGAGGTGGCGCTGCCCGTCGATGCGCTGGAATTCTACGATACCGTCTTTACTATTATCGGTTCGCAGACCCGCAGCATGCTGACCATGATGGGCCGCATGGCAGGGCATCCGATGGACGAACAGGCGCTGGAGCCGCGCCACCGGCTGTTGCTCCAGAAAAAGGGTCAGATGAGCGGCGCAGATTACAGCGCGGCCGTGGACTATTTGCACGCATTCGGACGCCGCATGGGTGGTCTCATGAACCGGTTCGATGTGATCCTGTCGCCAACAATGGCCCAGCCTCCGGTCTTGATCGACACGATGAAGGTGGAAGAACACCAGTCTATTTCGGATCTCATCGAGACCTTCCATTCCTTCTCGCCCTTCACCGCGCTGTTCAATGCCAGCGGCCAGCCGGCCATGTCCGTTCCGCTTTACTGGAATGCGCAAGGCCTGCCCATCGGCTCCCATTTCGCCGCAGCCTTCGGTGGCGAACGCCTGCTTTATGCGCTGGCGGCCCAACTGGAACAGGCGCAACCCTGGGCGCATCGCGTGCCACCACTCTCTGCGCTCTGAACGAGCGTTGATGAGCCTGCTCTTCCCAGTGAGCAGGTGACGCCCGGGGCAGACACACTCCGGGCGTCGGCATGTTTACCCAGCGCGTGTTGATGGCGTGTTATGGATGCGATCGCACACTCGAATACATGCCGGTGCTTCTGAATTCGCTGGGGTTGATGCCATAAAGTCGGCGAAAGACCTTGGAGAAGTAATTCGGGTCTTCAAAGCCGCAGCGCACTGAGACCTCTTTGATGGGCATGTTGGCGGCCGTCGTCAAAAGTTTGGCCGCACGCCGAAGCCGCCTTTGCAAGACAAATTCGGCTGGCGGCAGACCTTCATTGGCCGCGAAAATCCGGGAGAAATGCGCCCGGCTGAGACCAGCAACGGCGGCAAGATCATTGACGGACAGGCTCTGGTCCAGATGGCTGTCGATGTAACTGAGCACTTGCTGCATCGTGCGGTATTCGCCACCGAATGAGGGGTGAGAGCCGAACACATCGTCATAAAGCACCATAGCCGCTTCATAAGCGACCGCTGAGGCAGCACCGGGTGTTTCAGCACCGTTGACGAGACGCGAGCAACATTGCGCGAGATGATCGATAGTATCGGCCTGAAGCTTGATGACCGGTCCGGTCACGGCCTGAATGTCACGATGGATGCGCAGGGCCTCCTCACCATTCATGGATATCCAGAAAAACTCCCAATGGCCGTTCTCCTCCAGCCAATACCGGTGGTTATGGGGGATGAGCAGAAGCAAGGTTTCACCTGGTCCGACGGCGTAAGTGTTGTTCTCATATCGCAGGTTTCCCTTGCCGCTGATGCAGTGCTGCAGAACGGTGAAAGGGGTCTGCCCGCGCTTGCGTCCATCCCAGTCATAACCGCTGCCGCGGCGAATTTCGTAACCGCTGCTGGTGGGCATTGTGTGCAGGGTTTGCCTGCCGCGGGGCAAGGAAACCGTGCGCATGGCAGGTCCCTGATCGATCAAATCCTGCAGCACAAAATTACCCATAAAAGCATAATCCTTCTCTGGCCCTTGCGGATATTATCAGCATAATCCCGCCTCGAGGAGACGATCAAGTGGGGAATTGGGAGGGAAATCCTTGTTATTCAGTCATTGTCTAATACTATCTTCCTTCCTTCGTGATCACGTTGCCCGCCCATCTTTCGCATTCATTTCGCAAACGAAGGTGCCAACATGAGTTTCAAAATCGCTATCATTGGCGCAGGAAGTGTCGGTTTTACCAAAAAACTGTTCACCGATCTCCTGTGCGTGCCGGAATTTCGCGATGTGGAAGTCGCGCTGACCGACATCAGCCAACACAATCTTGAGATGATTAAAGCGATCCTTGATCGCATCGTTGAATCCAACGGTTTGGCGGTAAAGGTGACCGCCACGACGGAGCGCCGCCGGGCTCTGGAAGGTGCAAAATACATCATCAGTTGCGTGCGGGTTGGCGGACTTGAAGCCTATGCGGATGATATTCGCATTCCGCTGAAATACGGTATCGACCAGTGCGTTGGCGATACGATTTGTGCGGGCGGCATTCTGTATGGTCAGCGCAACATTCCCGTCATTCTGGATTTCTGCAAGGACATCCGTGAGGTCGCAGCGCCGGGTGCAAAGTTCCTAAACTATGCCAACCCCATGGCCATGAACACATGGGCGGCGATTGAATATGGCAAGGTCGATACGGTCGGCCTGTGCCACGGCGTTCAGCACGGCGCAGAACAGATTGCCGAAGTGCTGGGTGCCAAGTCTGTTTCGGAGCTGGATTACATCTGCTCCGGCATCAACCATCAAACATGGTTTGTCGATCTGAAGCTGAATGGTCGCAAGATAGGCAAGGATGAACTGATTGCGGCGTTTGAAGCGCATCCGGTTTTTTCACAACAGGAAAAGCTGCGTATCGATGTGCTGAAGCGCTTCGGCGTGTATTCCACCGAAAGCAACGGTCACCTGTCCGAATATCTGCCATGGTATCGCAAGCGTCCGGATGAAATTGCCCGCTGGATCGATATGTCTGACTGGATTCACGGCGAGACCGGCGGTTATCTGCGACACTCGACGGAAACCCGCAACTGGTTCCAGACAGAGTTTCCACAGTTTCTTGAATCCGCATCGAAGCCTCTTGATCCGGCCAGACGCTCGAATGAACATGCCAGCCACATTCTGGAAGCGCTGGAAACGGGGCGTGTGTATCGCGGCCACTTCAACGTCAAGAATAACGGCGTCATCGCCAATCTGCCGCAGGATGCCATCATCGAATCCCCCGGTTTCGTGGACCGTTTCGGCATCAACATGGTCTCTGGCATCACCATACCGGAAGCCTGTGCTGCAACCTGCATGGCGTCGATCAATGTTCAGCGTATGTCGGTTCATGCCGCCGTTACCGGCGATATCGATCTGCTGAAACTGGCCGTTCTGCACGACCCACTGGTGGGTGCCGTGTCGACACCGGAAGAGGTCTGGCAAATGGTCGATGAGATGGTGGTCGCGCAGGCTCGCTGGTTGCCTCAATATGCGCATGCCGTGCCCGCCGCACAGGATCGTCTGTCCAGATCCACAGTCAAGACACGTGATTGGGCAGGTGCTGCACGTCGTGATGTTCGAACGATTGAAGAACTGCGTGTTGAAAAGGCGGCACTGAAAGAAGCGGTCTGATTTATCTGCGGCAGCACCGGCGCGAGGAGGCGTCAGTGCAGCCAGTTTCTGGGAACCATCAGGGAGGGCGTACCTGGTCGCGCCATTGGGAGGACATGACGATGCAACATAAACGCAAGATTTTCTTGAGTGCATGCCTTGGTTTCGGTGTTTCGCTGATTGCGATGAATGCCCATGCTTTTCAAACATCTGCACCGCCTGAGCCAGCGAAGTTTCCCGCTGAAGGCAAGATCAAATATGTAGAGCGCGATTCCATTCTGGAATTCAAGGCGCTGCCAAAATACAGCCAACCCGATTGGGTTTCCGAAAAATTCGAAAAGACCGGCAAGCTGCCGCCGCTGAAGGATCGTCTTCCTGAAGAGCCGCTCGTCTACAAGACCGGCAACATGCCTGACGGTGTTGGCGTTTATGGCGATACGCTGCGCCACGTCATCGGCGGGCGGCCCGAAGGCTGGAATTACATGGCTGGCCAGACGCAAGGCTGGGGCGGCATCGATATTGCGCTTTCGGAATGCCTGACACGCACCGCGCCACTGTTTCAGGTGGATGCCAAGGATACCGAGCCATTGCCAAACCTGGCCAAGAGCTGGGAATGGTCTGAGGATGGCCACAAGCTGACGATGCACCTAGTGAAGGGTGCCAAATGGTCGGATGGCGTGCCTTTCACGTCTGAAGACATCATGTTCTATTGGGAAGATGGTGTGGTCGATCCGAATGTCTCGCCGCTTGGCGGCGGTGCGTCACCGGAAGCATTTGGAGAGGGCACAACGCTTACCAAGATCGATGATTACACGGTTCAATGGACATTCAAGAGCGCCTTTCCCAAGCAGTATCTCTACACGATGGCCTACCCGAATTTTTGCCCGGGCCCCGCGCATATTCTGAAACCGCAACACCCGAAATATTCGAAAAACACCTATAATCAGTTCAAGAATGCCTTCCCGCCGGAATATATGAATATGCCGGTCATGGGTGCATGGGCACCGGTGGAATATCGCCCCGACGATCTGATCGTCCTGCGGCGCAACCCCTATTACTGGAAAGTCGATGAAAAGGGCCACCAGTTGCCCTATCTCGACGAGATCCACTACAAGCTGTCGACCTGGGCCGACCGCGATGTGCAAGCCGTGGCCGGATCGGGCGATTTTTCCAATCTGGAGCAGCCGGAAAATTTCGTGGCCTCTCTCAAGCGCGCCGCCGATGAAAAAGCACCCGCTCGCCTTGCCTTCGGCCCACGTCTGATCGGCTATAACCTGCAAATGAATTTCTCGGGCAATGGCTGGGGTTCGCCGGATGAGCGTGAACAGGCCATTCGTGAACTGAACCGCAATCAGGATTTCCGCGCGGCTGTCACATCGGCCATCGACCGCAAGGCAGTCGGGGATTCGCTGGTCAAAGGCCCGTTCACCGCAATTTATCCCGGCGGGATTTCCTCCGGTACGAGTTTCTATGACCGCAACTCGACTGTCTATTATCCCTATGATCTTGAAGGGGCCAAGGCAGCCCTTGCCAAGGTGGGCCTGAAGGACACAGACGGCGACGGCTTTGTGAACTTCCCGGCAGGCACTGTAGGTGGCAAGAATGTCGAGATCGTTCTGCTGGTCAACAACACCTACACGACGGACAAGAGCCTTGCGGAAGGTCTGGTGGGCCAGATGGCGAAGCTCGGTCTGCGGGTTGTGCTTAATTCACTCGATGGCAACCAGCGCGACGACGCTCATTATAGTGGCCGGTTCGATTGGCTGGTGCGCCGCAACACGACGGAGCTTGCCTCTGTGGTGCAGAACACCGAACAGCTCGCGCCCGTTGGTCCCCGCACGAGCTGGAACCACCGTGCACCGGAAGGCAAGCAAGTGGACCTGATGCCGTTTGAAAAAGAAATGGTCGATCTCGTCAACCGCTTCATCGCCTCACAGGACAATGCGGAACGGGCCGAACTGATGAAGCAATATCAGAAGGTCTACACGCAGAACCTCTACACCATCGGACTGACGGAATATCCCGGCGCGCTGATTGTCAACAAACGCTTCTCCAACGTGCCGCAGGGAACGCCGATCTTCATGTTCAACTGGGCGGAAGATTCGATCATGCGGGAACGTGTCTGGGTCGCTGCCGACAAGCAGGGCAAATACGAACTCTTCCCGCAGCAACTGCCCGGCAAGCCCGGTGTCAAAGGCCCAATAAACTAGCTCCCTCCCGGAGATACCAAGACCGGTCGCGCGTGAAGCGCGGCCGGACCGGGAGAAGACGCGGAACCGCTCAAAAGCGGGGCCGCAATGCAGGGAGATATCTTGTCATGCTCAGGTTCTTTTTCGTTCGCCTCAGCTCCGCAGTGCCGGTGATGCTGATTCTCAGTATCGTGACATTCGCCATCATTCAGGCGCCACCCGGTGACTATGCGGACTATATTCGCTCGCAGCTGATGAACCAGGGGGGCGCATCTTTCGAACAGGCCGAGGCGCAAGCGCAAGCCTACCGTGTCGAGCATGGTCTCGATCAGCCAATCGTGGTGCAGTATTTCAACTGGATTGGCGGCATCGTGACACGCGGCGATTTCGGTTACAGCTTCTATTACAACAAGCCTGTTGCCGAAGTGGTGGGAGAGCGCCTTCCCCGCACGCTTCTGCTGGCACTTGTTTGCCACCTCTTTGCATCCATACTCGGCATCACCTTCGGCATATGGGCCGCAACACGGCAATATTCCTGGGTGGATAATCTTCTGTCCACCATCGCCTTTCTGGGCATGACGATACCGCGGTTTCTGATGGCGCTGATCATGGTTTACCTGATGGTCTTCCATTTCAATGTTGCGGAAATCGGCAGCTTCTTTTCTCCGCAATATGGCGGTGCGCCATGGTCCTGGGCAAAATTTGTCGATCTGGTCAGCCATATCTGGCCGGTAGTTGCCATCGCCACATTCGGCGGCCTTGCCTATAATATGCGCGTCATGCGCGGCAATTTGCTGGATACGCTGAACGCGCAATATGTCGAGACGGCGCGTGCCAAGGGCCTTTCGGAAGGTGCCGTCATCATGCGCCATGCCGTTCCAAACGCGCTGCATCCGCTTGTCATGTATCAGGGCGTCGTCCTGCCCTACATGCTGACGGGCGAGATCGAAACAGCCATCATCTTCGCTCTGCCAACGGTTGGTCCTGCCATTGTCGGGTCCATGGCGGTTGGCGATGTCTATGTGACAGCCACCTTCATGATGGTTCTGGCCGGCACGCTGATTATCGGCAACATCATCGCTGACATCTTGCTGGCTTTGCTCGATCCACGTGTGCGCGAATTGGGGAGGGCATAAAATGGTTGTCGTTCATTCCTCCACAGGCCGGGAGCAGGTCGTCAGCGTTGCGGAACAGCGTGCAAACGAGAGCTATATGGCGCTTGTCTGGCGTCGATTGCGGCGTTCCTTTACCGGCATGGTCGGGCTGGTTCTGGTCGTCCTTCTGATCCTCATCGCCGTTTTTGCCGATTTCTTTGCGCCCATGGACCCAAGGGTAACGGGCGCAACTTTCACCCCGCCACAGGGTATCAGCCTTACCGAAAAAGACGGTGGCTTCAGCATATGGCCGCGGGTCTATGCGATGGCGGAAACAGAAGAGCTCGACCCGATCACCTTCCAGCCTATCGTTGGCCCCAATTACGACAATCCCCTTTATCTCGGCTTTTTCGTCAAAGGCGCGCCCTATGATCTCTTCGGGTTCATTCCGATGGAGCGGCATTTCTTCGGCTCCGTGAATGGTGAAGCGGTTCATTTTCTGGGTACCGACAAGTTCGGGCGGGATGTCTTGTCCCGGGCTATTCATGGTTCGCGTATTTCTCTTGCCATAGCGCTGAGCGTCGTTTTCATCGTTACGGTCATCGGTACCAGTGTCGGCCTGATATCCGGTTACTTCGGCGGTGCCGTGGATGCCTGGGTCCAGCGCTTCGTGGAAATCGTTCTCGCTTTTCCGCAATTGCCGCTTTATCTGGCGCTGACATCATTGATCCCGGTCACGGCTCCGACCCATGTGTTTTTGACCTTCGTCGTGGTCGTCATGTCGGCGCTGGGTTGGGCGCAGATGTCACGCGAGGTACGCGGCAAAACGCTGGCGCTGGCGCGCATCGATTATGTGCGGGCCGCTATGGCGGTTGGGGCTACGGACCGACGCATCATCTTCCAGCACATTCTGCCCAATGTGATGAGCCACGTCATCGTTGCCGTCACGCTGAATATTCCAAGTGTCGTGCTGCTGGAATCCTTCCTCGGCTTCCTCGGCTTTGCCGTCAAACCTCCGCTGATTTCGTGGGGACTGATGCTGCAGGATACCGCGACCTATTCCGTTATCGGTTCCCATCCGTGGATTTTGGCTCCGGTCGGTTTTGTTCTGGTCACTGTTTTTGCCTTCAACGCGCTGGGCGATGGCCTGCGCGATGCTGTCGATCCCTATTGAGAGGAGACTGAAATGGTGACGTCCTCGCTGGCATCATTTGCGCCCGATATACGCTTCGACCACGCATCCCGTCAGGATACGCCGATCATTGATGCGCGCAACATCGCTGTGAATTTCAAAGTTGAGCATGGAACTGTCGATGCGGTGAAAGGTGTCTCGTTCCAGCTTTATCGCGGTGAGACAATTGCCATTGTCGGTGAATCTGGTTCCGGCAAATCCGTGACGGCGCGAACCATCATGGGGCTCTTGTCCAAACGCGCCGTCGTTTCGAAGGCCGCCTCGGTTTCCTATGAGGGCAAGAACATTCTGACATTGCCGGAGCGTGCGCGACGCGCCATGCGTGGCAACCGTCTGGCGATGATTTTTCAGGAGCCGATGAGTTCGCTGAACCCGATCTACACCATCGGCAGCCAGATTGTTGAAGCCATTCGCGTTCACAACCGAATGAGCCGCAAGCAGGCCGAGGCGCGGGCATTGGAACTGCTGAAGCAGGTGCAGATTCCTGACCCGGAAGCGCGGCTGAAACAATATCCGCATCAGCTTTCCGGCGGGCAGCGTCAGCGCGTGATGATCGCCATGGCCTTGTCGAACGATCCGGACGTACTCATTGCCGATGAGCCGACAACGGCGCTTGATGTGACGGTGCAGGCGCAAATCCTCAATCTGATCCGCGAGCTGCAGCAGGCCCGCGGCATGGCCGTGGTTCTCATCACGCATGATCTGACCATCGTGCGGAAGTTCTCCGACTATGTGTATGTCATGCAACATGGCGAGGTGCGGGAGCACAACAGGACCGAAGACATATTCACGACCCCCCGCCACCCCTATACCAAAAAGCTCCTCGAATCCGAGCCGCAAGGGCAGGCCAGGCCGCTGCCGGCTGGCTCAACGACTTTGCTGGAAGCCAGCGATGTGCGGGTGTCCTTCATGTTGCGACATGGTGGCCTGTTCAAGCCTCAGCTGAAGGAGCTGATTGCGGTCGATAGTCTGGGGCTGACACTTCGCAGGCATGAAACGCTCGGCCTTGTCGGCGAATCCGGGTCTGGAAAGACGACGTTCGGACAATCGCTCCTGCGGCTGAATGAGCCGGAAGGCGGCAGGATCCTCTTCGACAACGAGCCGATCCACGACAAGTCGCGCGCTGAAATGCGTCCACTGCGGTCGCGTATGCAGGTGGTGTTTCAAGACCCGTTCTCATCGCTCAACCCCCGCATGACCATTGGCCAGATCATCGAGGAAGGGCTTGTTATCAACGGGCTCGGCGCCAACAGGGCGGAACGGCTCGAGCGGGTGTGCGATGCGCTGGCCGCCTCCGGCATGCCAACCAATATTCTCTCGCGTTTCCCGCATGAATTCTCCGGCGGCCAGCGTCAGCGTATCGCCATTGCGCGTGCTGTCGCGCTGGAGCCGGAATTCATTCTGCTGGATGAGCCGACATCGGCACTCGACCTGTCGGTACAAGCCCAGATCATCGCCCTTTTGCGCAAGCTGCAGGATGAAAGGGGGCTGAGCTACCTGTTCATTTCCCATGACCTGAAGGTCGTGCGTGCGCTCTGCCACCGCGTCATCGTCATGCAAAACGGTCGCATTGTGGAGGAGGGGCCGGTGGAAGACGTGCTGGCCAATCCACAGACTGCCTACACTCAACGGCTTGTGAAAGCCGCATTTGAAATCGCCTGAACCGCTATCGGAGACACATATGGCTAGAAATCCCAAGATCACGTTCATCGGTGCCGGATCGACGGTGTTTATGAAGAATATCATAGGCGATGTGCTGCAACGCCCCGCACTTTCCGGTGCAAAGATTTCGCTAATGGACATTAATCCACAGCGGCTGGAAGAAAGCGCTGTCGTCGCCAACAAGCTGATTTCGACATTGGGCGCAAAGGCGACTGTCGAAACCCATACCGACCAGCGCAAGGCGCTCAGCGGTGCAGATTTCGTCGTCGTCGCATTCCAGATCGGTGGCTATGAACCCTGCACGGTCACGGATTTCGAGCTGCCCAAGAAATACGGCTTGCGCCAGACCATTGCCGATACTCTCGGCGTTGGCGGCATCATGCGCGGCCTTCGCACCGTGCCCCATCTGTGGAAAATCTGTGAAGACATGCTTGCCGTCTGCCCGCAGGCCATCATGCTGCAATATGTGAACCCCATGGCCATCAATACATGGGCGATTGCCGAAAAATACCCCACGATCCGGCAGGTCGGACTTTGCCACTCCGTGCAGGGAACCGCGATGGAGCTCGCGGAAGATCTCGATATTCCCTACGATGAAATTCGCTATCGTTCTGCCGGTATCAACCACATGGCGTTCTTTCTGGAATTCGAACATCGCCAGGCGGATGGCAGTTACCGCAACCTTTACCCCGAGCTCATGCGTGCCTATCGCGAAGGCCGTGCGCCGAAACCCGGCTGGAACCCGCGCTGCGTCAACAAGGTGCGCTACGAGATGCTGACGCGCCTCGGCTATTTCGTCACCGAAAGTTCCGAGCATTTTGCCGAATATACGCCCTACTTCATCAAGGAAGGCCGGGAAGACCTTATCGAGAAATTCGGCATTCCTCTGGATGAATATCCAAAGCGCTGCATCGAGCAGATCGAGCGCTGGAAGGGGCAGGCCAAGGCCTATCGTTCGGCAGACAAGATCGAAGTCAAGCAATCCAAGGAATATGCCTCCTCGATCATCAACTCCGTGTGGACGGGCGAGCCTTCGGTGATCTATGGCAACCTGCGCAACAATGGCTGCATAACCTCTTTGCCAGCCAATTGTGCCGCAGAAGTGCCGTGCCTTGTAGACCACAATGGCATCCAGCCGACCTTTATCGGGGATCTGCCGCCGCAGCTGACGGCGCTGATGCGCACCAACATCAACGTGCAGGAACTGACCGTTGCCGCGCTGATGACGCAAAACAGGGAGCATATTTTCCACGCCGCCATGCTGGACCCGCATACGGCTGCCGAACTCGATCTCGACCAGATCTGGTCACTTGTCGATGATCTGCTGCTTGCCCATCGCGACTGGCTGCCGGAATGGACCCAGTTGGAGCCGAAGAAAGTGGTCAAGTTGTCCTATTGATACGCCTCTGAATGGGTGCCGGCTTCGTGGCTTGACATGAAGAATGATCTGAAAAGATCGACGCAGGGCCGGATTCTATCTGGCCCTGCATCACCCGTCGCAAAGACCGAACTTTAGCCCGATAGGGCCCACATCCTGGCACCAGTCAAAATTTGCGGCAGACCTGTTTGATCCATTCTCTTGATCGCCTCGTATAACGATCATTTGATAGGATTTTGATGTGGCACGTCATATTGCAATTGTAGGAAACGGTTCGTTTGCTCGATCCGACGCAGACGCCATCGACAGGTGTGATCTGGTCATCCGTTTCAACGACTGTCGATCGGTCGGTGATGGCGGATCGCGAACCGATGTGGTTGCAGTCTGCAATACGGGGCGCCCCGCCAGCGCGATGATCAGACAAAGCGCCTGGCGTGAGAAGGCGGCAATTGGCCTTGCTTCCGGCATCTGGTGTGTTCGTGACTGTGAGAAATTTGCCGAGTTGAAGCCAAGGCTTGCTGTTCACTATCCTGACCTGGATGACTTTTGTGATGACTACACGAGCGAATTTGCCCAATTTGCCTCAGAGTCAGCAAAGACCTTGACGGTGATACCGCGCCGATATCACGACCAGATCGATGAGGAGCTTCAGGCACGGCTTATCCGCAATTACGTCGTGCCAAGCTCGGGCCTGATTGCGATCTCCTATGTCATCGGCGAGGTTGCTGTGGGTGATGACACGGTTCTGCTGGCTGGTTTCAATCACGAAGGATGGAGCGGCCATCCTTTCGCGGCTGAGCGAGACCTCGTAGAGGGTTATATCGTCAAAGGCCAACTCCGCAGGTTATAAAAGGCTGATCGCCGCGCCAGAACGGATGTAAAGTCTGTATCGTTACAACATGACATGTCCGAGCCAACACCATGTGGCTCCTGAAGAACCAAAAACTGGAGCAGCCAATGGTACGACTTCAACGAATTGGGATCATCGGCGCTGGAATGGCCGGAATGACACTGGCGAAAGCCCTCTCCAGGACAGCTGATGTCAGTATTTTCGAGAAGAGCAAAGGTGTTGGAGGCCGAATGGCAACGCGACGGCTGGAAGATGCCGCCTTTGACCACGGAGCGCAATACTTCACGGTCAGAGATGACCGTTTCCGACATGAACTGGAGGCTTCCCGACAAGCAGGGATCGTTCAGGCGTGGGATGGCGACATCGTGCGTCTGGGAGACGGTGGTGCTCTGACGGCGAGCGCCTCAAGCGCACCAAGATATGTCGGCTGTCCGTCTATGAATGCGCTCCCGAAATCGATGTCCGCCGGTCTCAATATTCTGCATTATGTGCAGGTTACGGCAATTACCGGCGAGCCCGGCCAATGGTACCTTGACATGAAGGACAGGCGGGAAGGGCCGTTCGACTGGGTCATCGCCGCAGCACCTGCGCCGCAATCGGCAGCGCTGTTACCGTCGCGTTTCGCGCATCATGAAGCCCTTTGCCTCGTCAAGATGAACGCATGTTTCACGTTGATGCTCAGGCTTAAGGACGGCGCGGGCATACCGTTTGCGGCGGCCCGTATTGATGACCCTGTCATTGAGTGGATTGCCCGCAACGAGAGCAAACCGGGCCGTTCCGAGGCAGCCTGTCTGGTGGTGAATTCAAATCCGCTATGGGCCGACCTCAACATCGACAAACCGCTCGACATCATCCGCGGACAAATGCTCGATGCTTTACGAAACCATATTCCGATCGAGATGGCCGAGGCCGAAGATGCCATCATTCATCGCTGGCGTTATGCCAATGTGCAGCAACCTGCTGGAAAATCCTTTCTGCTCGATCAGGCGTCGCAGCTTGCTGCATGCGGAGACTGGTGTATCGCTGGCCGCGTCGAGGCCGCCTTTCTCAGCGGAGCGGGGCTTGGAGATGCTCTGCAGGGTATTCTAGAGGTAGCAGAATGAACGCCGTATCCCGCAATATCTCGATCATGCTCACCTATGCCGGTGCTCTGCCGTTCTGGTTTCTGATGCTTGCGCCGGAAACCGTTGCGGGCATCGATACGGGATCGGCGTTCGTTGCCTATGGTGCGATCATTAGCTCCTTCATGGCTGGAACACTGTGGGGGCGCGCGATGACCGAGAAGGGTGATGTGGCGCTCATCGTGGGGAGCAATGTGCTGGCATTGATCGCTTTCGGCACCGTCGTGGCCGGGCTTTCGTTTGCCACTCTCATTGTGCAACTGGCGGTATTCGGGCTTCTCCTTCTGGTCGATTTCAAGAGTCTGGCCCGGCAGGCCGAGCACCGTTGGTACTGGATGCTGCGCCTGCGGGTGACCCTCATTGTCGCCGTGGCTTACTGCGTGATGATCGTCGATCACGCACGCATGGCGGTATCTTAAAGCCCCTTAGTCTGTCCACACCCAGTCTTTGATTTCAGGCAGATCATCAAAATGCTCACGGATATAATCGTGATGTTTCGCCAGTGTGTCGGTGCAATGGGTCAGGAGGTCGGCGCCATCGATCAGCATTTTCGGCACGTATCTCAAAACATCAAGGCAAAGATGCAGGCGGCTGATCCTGTTCAGGACGACCATGTCGAACGGCGTCGTGGTGGTTCCTTCTTCGAGGTAGCCACGCACGTGGAAACGGTCGTGCGCTTCACGTCCGTGCAAGAGATCGTGGATGACGCCCGGATAGCCGTGGAAGGTGAAGATGACAGGTGCCGTTGTCGTGAAAATCTCTGCAAATTCGATGTCGCTCATGCCATGGGGGTGCTTGTTTGCGGGACATAGGCGCATCAGATCGACGACGTTGACGATGCGAACTTTTAATCCCGGCGCTTTTTCACGAAGCAGCCATGCGGCGGCAATCGTTTCCTGTGTCGGGATATCGCCTGCGCATGCCAGCACGACATCAGGCTCATCGGGCGCATTGCTGTACATATCCCAGATGCCCGCACCTTTCGCGCAGTGCTGATGGGCCTCATCCATTGTCAGCCATTGCAACTGCGGTTGCTTGTCGATGACGATGAGATTGAGATAATTGCGGCTGCGGAAACAGTGGTCGGCCACGGACAGAAGGCAATTGGCATCGGGCGGAAGATAAACACGGGCGACCGCTGGTTTGCGGTGGATGATGGTGTCGATGAAGCCCGGTCCCTGATGGCTGAAGCCATTATGGTCATTCCGCCAGCAGGTCGATGTCAAGAGATAGTTCAGCGACGGAATATCGGCGCGCCAAGGGACATGTTTTGCATGTTCCATCCACTTGCCATGCTGCATCGACATGGAATCGACGATCATGGCGAAGGCTTCGTAGGTTGCAAAAAGACCATGGCGGCCGGTTAGCGTATATCCTTCGAGCCATCCGTGGCAGCAGTGTTCGCTCAACACCTCCATGACGCGACCATCATGCGAGACGTGGTCATCCCCCGGCAAGATCTCGCTCACAAGGCAGCGATCGGTCACTTCGAAGATGGCTCCAAGCCGGTTGGAATTGGTTTCGTCGGGACAAAACAGGCGAAAGGTGTGCGGGTTCTTGATGTAAATATCGCGAAGATACTCTCCCAGCACCGCCGTAGACCCCATGCGCTCCGTCGCACGTCGCTCCAATTGAACGGCATAGGACTTGTAGTCCGGGAGATCGAGAGGCTTTGTCAGCGTGCCGCCATTGGCATGCGGGTTTGACCCCATGCGCGACGTTCCCTCGGGCGAAAGGTCCGCATATTCTGCTCGGAACGTTCCGTTGTCATCAAACAGCTCTTCCGGTCTATAGCTGCGCATCCAGTCTTCCAGAATGGTGAGATGCTCAGGGTTTGTCCGAACCTCAGACACCGGCACCTGATGGGCCCGAAACGTGCCTTCGATGGGAATGCCATCAACGACCTTGGGTCCCGTCCAGCCTTTTGGCGTGCGCAGTACGATCATTGGCCAACGCGGTCTCACACTTGCGCCGCCATTGCGCGCCGATGATTGTAGCGCGCGGATTTCAGAGACAGCCCGCTCGGCCACACCAGCGAAAAGCTGATGGACGACCTCGGGGACGTCACCCTCGACAAAATAGGGCTCGTAGCCCTGGCCCTCGAAAAACTTCCGCAAGTCTTCATCGCTATGACGCGCAAGAACTGTTGGGCCGGCGATTTTGTAGCCGTTGAGGTGCAAGATGGGGAGAACTGCGCCGTCGCGCGCGGCATTGATGAAGTCGATGCTTTTCCAGCTTCCTGCCAGTGGTCCGGTTTCCGCCTCGCCATCACCCACCACGGCAACGACAAGAAGGTCCGGATTATCCATGACCGCCCCGAATGCGTGGACCAGTACATAACCGAGTTCGCCGCCCTCATGGATCGAGCCCGGTGTGGGAACACTGACATGGCTCGGTATGCCGCCGGGCGTCGAAAATTGCCGGAACAGGCGCAGCAGACCGGCTTCGTCCTGCGTTATGTCAGGGTAAAACTCGGTGTAGCTTCCCTCAAGATAGACGTTAGCAATAAGGGCAGGGCCACCATGGCCGGGGCCGGCCATGTAAATAGTGTTGAGGTCGAATTTCTTGATCAGGCGGTTCATGTGCGCATAGATCAAATTGAGGCCCGGAGACGTGCCCCAGTGCCCCAGCAGCCTTGGCTTGATGTGCTCCACCTTCAAAGGCTCGCGAAGAAGAGGATTGGCTGAGAGGTAGATCTGCCCGACATTCAGATAGTTGGCGGCCCTCCACCACGCGTCGATCTTGTGAAGTTCCTGACCACCGAGTGGCTCCGCCGTCTGATTGAGATGATCCATAGTTGCTCCTGTGGCATCTGGTTTTGCGGCTTGAAAACGGAAACCAAGAGGTTTGTCGTGCGCGTGAAAACGTGGCTGCTTGGCGTCTAGCTTGTTGGCCTGGCTCAGTTCGCCCTCAGTGCTTTCATCAAGCGGAAGGCATCGTCTGCAATCACCTGCTGTTCATCGGTTGCGATGACAAAGACCTTGATCCTGCTGTCTGTGCTGCTGATGATCTGGGCGTTCGCCGCATTCGCCTCAATATTGATGTCGAGACCGAGCCAGCTGAGATGTGATGAGATGGCAGCCCTGATCGAGGGTTGATTTTCGCCTATTCCAGCGGTGAACACGAATGCGTCTATTCCGCCCAGAGTGTTGACGATCCGTGCGGTCTCGCCAGAGGTGCGAAACGCGAAGAGATCAATGGCTTCCTTTGCCTCAGGGCGATCACTTTCAAGAAGGGCTCGGCTGTCCGAACTGATGCCTGAAACGCCCAGGAGGCCGCTTTCGTGATATAAGAGATGCTCCAGTTCTGCGGGGCTGCGGTTCTTTTCGGTGAGCAGGTAAAGCAGGACGCCGGGATCCAGCGCGCCACAGCGTGTGGCCATCGGTATGCCGTCCAGCGTCGAAAACCCCATGCTGACATCGCGGCTCAGGCCGCCATCCATACCGCAGAGGCTGGAGCCGCTGCCAAGATGGGCGACGATGACTTTTCCATCGGCGATCTCCGGTGCCACACGGGCCAACTCCTGAGCAATGAATGAATAGGATAAGCCGTGAAATCCGAAACGCTTTATGCCCTGGTCATGCAGGGCACGGGGCAGGGCGTATCGTCTCACCAGCGCAGAATTGGTGTTGTGAAAGGATGTATCGAAAGACGCAGTCTGGAACATGTGTGGGTGGTGTCTCAAAACCGCGTCAATCAGTTCAAGACTGTGCTGCTGGTGGAGAGGAGCCTGAGGAAGCAGGCTTTCCACTGATGTCCGCACTGAATCGTCCATCGTCACCGCACTGTGGAACAGGTCACCGCCATGTACCATGCGGTGGCCGACGGCTGCGATGTGTGAGATGTCGATATGGGAAGCCAGACTTGTAAAAACGGCTTCAACAATAGCCTCGGGATGCGTCTCACCACTATGCGCAAATGCAATATCGGATGTTTCAGAACCCTCAATATGGAAGCTTAAAGACCGTCGCTGAAAATCGATTGAGCCTTTGCCGATTCTCTCGGGAGCGCCCGTTGCCAGGCTAAAAAGACCCAGTTTGATGGACGACGAACCAGCGTTGAATGTCAGGAGTTTTTGGTCGCTTGGTCGCAGGCTTTGCTGATCAGACGGCTCAAGCATCTGATCATCCTAATCGTTTCTCGCACGGCGGCCCGACAGGGTGTCGATCTCTACACTGAAGAAGACAGGCAAAGATGCGGGTTTGGGGGTCTCCATCCCGGCTGGCTTATAGGCGCCGGGTTCCCACCAGTCGTTCTTCTTTTGAAGAAGCGACCAGGCATACATATGCTCCCCGTGCCATTTTTCATCATCAGGCAACTCCTGGTAACGTCCTTCGACGAGAACGCTTTGCCATTCCTGTTTTGTCTCGACCTGATCCAGTTGCAGACAGAGATGTGGATCGGCGCGCAGGCTCTCGATCTTCTTTCCCGGCATCGAGAAGGCATAAAGCATACCGCCGCGATAAATATACTGGAGCGGCACGATATAGGGTTTTCCGGCTGCGATACAGCCCAAGTGACATATGCTATTGGCTTCAAGCATGGCCTGGCATTCAGGCGTCGTCATCTCTTGCACGTTCATGTGGCAATCCTGACGAAAGCTGCGAGCAACGTCCGAAGGAGAGCTGCTGAGCGAAATCTGGTATGCGCTCTTTCGCCGTATATTGCAATCAGAAGTTTTGGTGGCGTGTAGCGCTCGTGCGCGCAGCGCGAAGCGAAATTCACCATAGACCGATGTTGGCGGCATCAGATTGATGCGGTCAGGAGTTTATCTGGCGATGTTTTGAATATTTGCTGTCGTGCCCGCATGAAACCTTACGGTACGCTTTACAGCGAGCCAGCCAATACAGCGGATTGGATAGCGCCACGAGTGTGGCGCGAAGGTCGACTTAGTAGCTCATTTCGCCACTTGCGTTAAAAGCGTACGACCATGCTTTATACATGGTTGAAAAGCCCGGTAGCATCAAGAGATTGAAAGCGGCCGGACTTTTTCAAAATATCTGGCAGAAATCTGCCGTCTGCTCGTCTTAGAAATTAACGAGCAGGTCTGCTTGCCTTCTTAGGAGCAGCAATACCGCTTTCGCGTTCCAGCTTCTTGCGAGCCATCTTGCGAACGCGGCGAACGCCTTCTGCCTTTTCTCTGGCACGCTTTACCGATGGCTTTTCAAAATGCTCGCGCAGACGCATTTCGCGGAAGAGACCTTCGCGCTGCATTCTCTTCTTGAGCACGCGCAGGGCCTGCTCAACGTTGTTATCACGCACATCTACCTTCAATTTAGTTCCTCATCTCTTTAGTCCCGCACATGGTGCGGATTGGTGCTTGCGGTGAGAAAACACTTCCCACCCTTTGTCTGAACCGCCTTCATAGATTGCTTGGCGCTGAAGGTCGATCTTCTCCTGCATTTTTTTTACAGAAAGATCGCCCTACAAGACCTTTTGACGGGCACATATAGCAAATCTTGCCCGATGTGAAGGAGCAAAGTCAGCATAAATGCCTCTCATATCGCAACTGGCTCTGCTTCTGGTGGATAAATTCCTGTACGGGCTCTCCTTTAGCGCAGAATCATGCGGTTAAATACGGGTTGGGTGCTATAGATGGTGTCCATCTACCCAATTCGCTGATGCAACAAGACATGGTTTTTCCCATGTCGGTGTGTCCGTGACGCTTGTCCATGCAACCAATCAATGCCCCCGCTTGTCGTCGACTGACGACAGGCGCGATGCATAGTGCGGTGATCCCGGGCATCGATCCTGAAAGGATCCTATTATGGTAACTCTTGCTAACACCGCGAACCCTGCAGCTTACGAAGAGACGCAGGAATATTCACCGTTGATGCGCGCAAAGATGTCAGGTGTCGAGGCATGATCGGATATCTGATTCTCGTTCACCGGTTTCCCAAGCAGTTCAAACGTCTTTTCAAGGCGATCTATGATCCGCGCAATAGCTATGTGGTCCATGTCGACAAGAACTCCGGCGAGGCGCTGAATGCTGATATCAGCAACTTTCTGAAGCCTTATTCCAACGCCGAAGTGATGGAGGGTCACGCGGCGCTGTGGGGGGGCTATAGTCTCGTCGATGCCGAACTTCGCGGGATGGAACACCTGCTGGCGATGAATGGCGAGTGGAGCCACTTCATCAATCTGAGCGGGCAGGATTTTCCCTTGAAAACGCAGGCCCAGATCATGGCCTATCTAACGGACCATCCAGGCCGGGAATATATCAAGGTTCTCGATCAGGAGAAAATCCGTCCGGACACGATGCGCCGCATTGGTGAGTTCGTTATCGAAACAGGCGGCCAGATTGAACAGACGCTGACGATGCGGCCGTTCATCGAAGGGGCAACACCTTATATCGGCAACCAGTGGATGATCGTCAGCCGGGCATTCTGCGATTTCGTATGCTACGATGCCCGTGCCGATCGCTACAAGGCATTTTACCGCAACACCTTCATTGCCGACGAGGGGTTCTTCCAGACCGTTATGATGAACAACCCCGTGCATGGCGAGATCGTGAATGATGATCTACGCATGATCGACTGGGTGCCGGATGGCGACATAAAATTGCGGCCAAGGACTTACGGCCGTGAGGACGCGGCGGCCTTGACGTCAAGCCACAATCTTTTCGCACGCAAATTCGAACAGGACGTCGATGGCGATATTCTGTCGATACTGGAGGGGCATCTGGCACGGCAGACACATTTCACGACAGCCGAGTTTGAGCTGGCACCTGCGACTGCTGCCTGAGGTTAGCGAGAGTTGAACTGCACGTGGTTTCCCGAACCGGTCGGACTGGACACCGTGAATACGGGTTCAGTCTGGACCGGTGGGGGAACAGCTCTATGGACAAAGATCGGTCGAGCGGCTCGCCACTCGTTCGATCTTGAGGCCGCTACATCTGCGCCATATCGTCTAGCAGATTCTGCGACAAATCACTGATTGCGACTTCCGCTTCCTCGAGGCTCCAGCCAACGCTTTCGGCCTGCCTTGCAAGGGCCATGAGCTGTGGCACGAGCTTACCGCCGGCAGCAGCTGTGATGTCATCGGGCTTCAAACCTTGAGCAATCAGCAGAAATGACTGCTCCACTGCCTCCTGGCAGGCAATATCCCTGTCAGGATACGGCCCTGAGCTTCGTGGTCTGTTCAAAATGGCCATACGATCTAACCCGCTTTGGTTCTCAATACACCCTTTGCGATGCTCTGTTGCGAGCCTGCCGCTTTCCAATAGCATCTGAGTGCAGCCTCAGCGATATGAAATCGAGAGGTCCACCAGTTGTTGCAGGGCGGTAAAATGTTGCGCCGTCAGTTGAGCCCGTTGAGATTATGCGCCGCTCTGTTTGAAGAATCGTGATCGCCCTTGTGAAGCGCCAGAATTCGTCTCGCATCTTCCAGATGGATGCCGTGTCTCTTCGCAAAATCTGAGGGTTCGTAGGAAATGCTTTCCTGCTGCTTGCGAATAAAAGTCGGTTTCAGTTTCATCTCATGTTCCCCAAACGTCACCGACAATTGGGTGATGATGTATCCCCTTAGCACATGTCCCGACCAAAAACTTGAAATCCCATCGAAAAAGCGCGCGAGCGAAGACGGCGATGAAATCCGACAGAGTACGATCGCAGGAATGCCTCGTTGCGTGGAACAACTCGGCCCTGCCGTGGTTTGCCACCGATGCACAAGACAAGGCTGGCCCAGTGAAAAAAGTCAAATATGCGCCGTACACGATGCCCACTGGTGGTTGGGGATCAATCAAATCCGTGGTCAAAAACGCCGTAACGCAAAAAGCTGTCAGGACCGCTCCCGGTCTGATGACCGACCACAATAAGAAGGGTGGTTATGCCTGTACCAGTTGTGCCTGGGCCAAGCCCGGCAAGCCGCATCCGGCGGAGTTTTGCGAAAACGGCGCCAAAGCGACTTTCTGGGACCTGACGGCCAAGCGCACCACGCCGGAGTTTTTCTCAAAACACACAGTCACCGAATTGCTCCAATGGTCCGATTACGATCTGGAAAATGAAGGTCGTTTGACGCATCCGATGCGTTACGATGCGGCAACCGACAAATATCAACAAGTCACCTGGGACGAGGCATTCGCGGATATTGGTCTTAAACTCAAAGCCTATGATCCAGAGTCTGTCGTCTTTTATGCGTCCGGCCGCGCCTCTCTTGAAACTTCCTACATGTATCAGTTGCTGGCACGCCTCTATGGCAACAATAATCTTCCAGACAGTTCTAACATGTGTCACGAAACGACCTCCGTTGCGCTGCCGCAGAGCATTGGAACTCCAGTCGGAACGGTCCTGCTGGAGGATTACGACCATACGGATTGCATTCTCTCATTTGGTCAGAACGTCGGCACAAATGCGCCCCGGCTTCTTCACAGCTTGCAGGAGGTGCGGGAACGCGGTGCGCCTGTCGTGGTATTCAATCCTCTGAAAGAACGTGGCTGGCTGGAATTCGTCAATCCACAGCGTCCCGGGCAGATGCTGACCAACAAGCCGACCGATATTGCAACACAATATTATCAGGTCAGTGCGGGTGGCGATGTCGCTGCGATGGTTGGTATGGCAAAGTGTCTGTTCGAATGGGATGATGAAGCTATCGTGTCGGGGGAAGCACGCGTCCTTGATGTCGCATTTATCGAAGAACATACCCACGGTCTTGCAGAATTTGAACGCTACGTCCGGACCACGTCATGGTCAGATATTCTTGCCACGTCCGGCCTCAGCCACTCTTCTATCCAGGCGGCGGCAAGGACATATGCGCAGGCCCGCAACGTCATCGCCATCTATGGAATGGGTCTCACACAGCATCGTTACGGCCTCAGCAATGTCCAGATGCTGATCAACCTCCTTCTGATGCGCGGCAATATTGGCAGACCCGGCACCGGTATCTGTCCCGTGCGTGGCCACTCCAATGTGCAGGGTCAAAGAACGGTCGGCATATCCGAAAAGACAAAGCTGGTTCCGCTCGATGTGCTGGCCGAACAATATGGCTTCGAACCCCCGCGCAAGGATGGCGTCAACACGGTTGAAGCGTGTGAAGGCATCATCGACGGCAGTATCAAGGCCTTCATTGGGCTGGGCGGCAATTTCGTTCGCGCCATTCCCGAGCGGACCTTGATGGAAGAGAAATGGCGCGGGCTGGATCTTTCGGTGCAGATCGCGACAAAACTTAACAGAAGTCATCTGATAACAGGTGCAACGACATATCTCGTGCCAACCTTGGTGCGAACGGAAGTCGACGAACAGGCAACCGGTCCGCAGATTGTCACAATAGAGGACTCAACCACCTGCATTCATGCCTCACGCGGCAAATACAAGCCTGCCGCCGAAAGCCTGTTATCAGAACCCCGGATCGTGGCCGAAATTGCAAAGCAGGCGCTCACGCCCAATCTGAGGGTTCCATGGGACGAATGGGTTGGTGATTATGCCCTCGTCAGAGATGCCATCGAAGCGACTTTCCCTGAGCCTTTCCGGGACTTCAACAAGCGTCTCGATATTCCCGGTGGTTTCCCGCGTCCCGTTGCGGCCAGAAACCGTGTTTGGGAAACGGACACCGGCAAGGCGAATTTCAAGCTGCCGAAGGCGCTCTGTTCCGGCTTCTCGACGGGCGAAGATCGCAATGTGCTGAGCCTTATCACCCTGCGGTCCAATGATCAGTTCAATACCACTGTCTATGGATATGACGACCGGCTGCGCGGCATCCACAAATCTCGCATGATCCTGCTGATCAATGCGGACGATCGTGTCCGACTGGGAATTGCCAAGAATGGGCTGGCCAGCATCACCACCGCAGTAGATGATGGCATTGTGCGCGTGCTGACCGGCATGCAACTCATCGACTACGATCTGCCGCCCGGCACCTGCGCGGGCTACTTCCCGGAATGCAATTCACTCATTCCACTGTGGCAGCACGATGAGGAGAGCAAGACACCGGCGGCGAAGTCCATTCCCGTCCGGGTAGCCCCGGCATGAGTGCTTTGCGATAAATGCAGAACTGACTGCAACTACGTTTGCCTTTTTCTCAGGATCGCAGCGCGGCCTTGTTCGACTGGCGTCTCGATGGCTGCAAACGGATTCGCATAGTTGCGAGGGGTCGATCTCTAGCGCCTAAGAAATTGATGAGGTAACCTCGGTAAAAGCGCTTGAATGTGACCAATATCGGTTCTCCCGGCTCCACATTGCCCACATAAGACACGTGTCTGGAGGCTAAAAGCTCCGGTCGCCTTTCCCCGGCTTGGAAGAGGGCGCGGTCTGCGATTGCGCTATAGGACGGAAAGTAAAGAAGGGCAGCGGCGTTGAAGTCCGTCGCCGGGCAGGGAAGGATTTTTTCTTCAGTGAATGTGTCCAGCCCGGTTCGATTTTTCTGAAGGATCGAACGGGCCGCCGCCGCGCCTCTGTCAACACTGCGCTGCACCGACAATGGTGCATCTGGCGGAACCGCCATGACTTTCGGGCTGCGCCGAACAATCGTGTGGTTGGTTCCATCGGCAGACCGTCCGACAAATGTAGACGCAAGTATCAGCTCACCGATGATGTCTCCTTCGAACCTAACCCTTAGCCGGGATGCGAGCCGTTGCTGCGATGTGCGGAACAACTCTCCTGATAATTCAAGACGTCCCCCGAGAGAGGGAATGTCGGGATTGCTCAAGCGCAGGCTTGTGGAGCAGAAGGCTGCGTAAAGCGGCTCCCCTTTCGCGCATTTGAACTGCGCCTCCTGTTGGCCCATCGCTTTTGCAATCAGCCGCCAATGCAGATCGCCCGCCCTTCTCAGAAGCCATTGCTCGGAAAGGCCGCGATAACCCATTTCGGCCATGCCGAGGACATGGCTCTCTGTTTCGTCCTGTTGCGACTGCGTCGGGCATGGCCTCAGACTCATGCTGCAAACCTTGCCTTTTGGCGCGCGACAATTTCCTTGGCGAGGAACTGACTATCTTCATCGATCCCGAGAAAGCGGCCCGAACCCCATGTGTTAAGCCAACCCAGACCAATGAAGTAAAGGCCCGCCGCGTTGGTCACGCCCCGCTGGAACTTCGGCTTGCCACGTTCATCGAAGCAATCGACCTTGAGCCAGGAGTAGTCGGGGCGGAAGCCGATGGCCCAGATGATCGATGATATCCCCGCTGCCGCAATATCGACCTCCTCGATTTCGCGCTCCGGTCTCCACACCTTCTCGAAGGGTGGCTCTTCGGGTGCATCGATGCCTTGGGAACTGATCCACGCGTCGATCTGCTTGCAGATTCCCAGATAGCTCCGGTCTGCGTCATCGAGATTTTTCTCAAGGTCCGGAAGGAAATTCATGATGGACCCCGCGCCGCCCGCGACAGAGCCGTACAACTTGACCCCTTCATTTGCATATTTTCGCAGGTCGATTTCCTTCCCGCCATCTCTGCCCGACATGTAATGGTTGGTTTGCGTCAGCGCTTTTACAGGATCCGGGTGCTTATCAATGGTCACATCATAAATGCCGGCATCATAGAGCCAGTCCGTTGCGTCACGACCGCGATACTTACGCGGGCTACGCGGAGCAGGACCGACGGCGAGGTGGACCGGGCGACCTTCCAGATGAAAATCGTCCATGATCTGAACACCGGATTGGCCCGTTCCGACGATGAGGGCCGCGCCGTCTGGCAGTTGCGAGGGCCTGCGATACTCGCGCGAGTGAATCTGCACGATGGCGGGATCGATGTCCTTGGCAAAATCAGGCACGATGGGATGATCGTAGCCACCCGTGGCGATGACAACCTGGTCGGCCAGCCAATGACCTGCCGTGGTCTCGACACGGTAGCCGCCCTCGGCGCGAGGCTCTACCTTTGTTACATCCACGCCTTCAAGCAAGGGCGGGTTGAAGCTTTGCGCAAAGCCGTCGAGATAATCCACGATCTCGTCTTTGCGCATAAAGCCATTCGGATCCTTGCCGTTATAGGACCAGCCCGGCAGGCGGCATTGCCAATTCGGAGTCACCAGACAGAAACTGTCCCATCGGTTGTTTCGCCAGCTCTCAAACCGGCTGTGGCGCTCGATTACCACATGTTCGATACCTTCACGGGTCAGATACCAACTAACGGACAAGCCAGCCTGACCACCTCCGATGATGATGACCGGAATATTGGACTCCAGACGTTCAGTCATGTCTTGTTCCTTCAGGAAAATGACAGGCAAGCAACGTGGCCATCGGGGGCCTGGCTTGCAGCTGTCTGTTCAATTCTGGCCAGCTGATCCATCGCGGAGGAGCAGGCGAAACCGTATTTGGCAGCGACACGGTCCGACGCCTCATTGAGACCGGCCCGTACGTGCTGCAGGAACTCTGGAACCGGATAGGTCTGCCCTGTCTGCAGGTGGCTCATTATGGCAGTCGAGGGAGAGTAACATTGCTCTTCCACCCCATCCGGCCAGCGGATCGTGAAGTGAACTTCAGGCATGGGAAACCTCCTTGGGAAGAGAGAGATAAGGCGCAGCGCCGTAATCCCAGAACGGTGCGATTGAATCTCCGCGCTTGAAATTGACCTGCTCACTCGCCGTGGCTTGCCCGATGACCTCAGCGCATATGTCACGTGCAGCGAATGTCGCGCAGACGCGCCCGGCGTGGGCGGGATCGACAGACAGCAGGAAGCCAAAGCTGGGGAATGTTCGCAACCATCGACCTATTTCGGCGCCCTCAGGCAGAGAGATCGCGTCAAGGTCAATGTCGAAGCCGCAGCGTGAGCATTCTGCCAGCATCAATGCAGTGCCTGCTATCCCGCCCTGGCTGATATCCTTGCCTGTTGTGACAAGCCCGGCCTCAGCCAATTGCGGCAATAGCTCGTAGTCACCGCGAAGGCGGTCATGAGGTGCATCGAGGGCCGCGCACCAATTATCGAAACGTGGACGATAATGGCCGCGATGATCGATCGCTGCGACGAGGACGTCACCGGGTTGCGCAGTAAAGCTGGAGATCAACCGCGTTGCACGGCCAAGGACGGAAACCGAAAGGCCGAGCTCTGAGGTTTGCAGGTTCGTATGTCCGCCGACGATGGGCACGCCATAGGCTGCTGCCGCATCCCTGAGGCCCTTGAGAAGAGGGGCGGCGGTTGCAACATCCGGTGCCCAGATCGTGTCCAAAAGTGCTGTTGCGCGACCGCCCATCGCTGCGATGTCTGAAAGGTTGACCATGACGCCGCACCAGCCCGCAAACCACGGATCGTCGCTGACGAATTGCGGTATAAATCCTTCGCCCGCAAACAGATCAAAGCCCCCTTCCGGTCGCACGATAACGGCGGCATCATCGCCGGGAAGGCCAATCGTTGCTGCGGTTATCCCAAGAGCTTTGGTGGACGACGCAATATCAAGCTTGCCGCGTATTGAGGGATGAGTGGCAATCTCTTTTGCAAGCGCTTCCAGCGTCATCCCACCCTCCGCGGTCTGGTGCACCATCCTGTTTCGGGGCTGAGGATTGCGGGGTAATGGGCCAGCGAAGCGCGCATATGCATGTGAGGCACGCCGTGAAGCTGGACAGTCCCGACGCAATCCCAATGCAGGCGGCGGAAAAGGGGGACGTTCTGTTCCTGCACATGAGCGTTGAATTCGGTGCATCCCATGCCGTTTGCAGAGCAGACCGCAAGCCGGATCAATTCAGCGCCGAGCTTGCCCACGCGCCGGTAATGGTGATCGACGGCCAGACGCGATCCCCACCAGATGCCTGGCGAAGGCTGATGAATGCGAACGGTTCCCACGATTTCGGCTGGCTCTGCCGCCATTGTCGTAATGGCCGCAAGCGGGATGGCGACTTGGTCGATGTCATCACGGTCGTGCAGTTTGAAGATGCGCTGCTCATCAACGAACACGGCGTGGCGAAGCTGCGCAACGCCTTGAAGTTCCCAGTTTTCGGTCGCAGCACGAATGATGAATTCCGGGCTGATGAAAGATGAGTGGCTTATTCCGCTCATGCTGGAACCCTCAGTTTTTCATAGGTTGAAAGCGCCGAACATGCACCGCATTTGCCGCAGCCAGCCTTGATGTCCGTTGCTCGCAGCCCACCATCCACGATGATCTGCGACAATGGCTTCAGGATGCTGGCCATGAACTCGGAGCTGGGCGCAGCGTGGCTCTCCAGCGGCGTGCCGGAAATCGGAACGAATGGAACGACGAAGGGATAGACGCCCATCCTTACCAGCCGATCAGAAATGTTAAGGATTGCTTCGCTCGTATCGCCAAGGCCTGCCAGAATATATGTGGAAACCTGACCACGTCCGAAGACCTTCACCGCGGCTTCGAAGCTGCTGAAGTATTTCTCGAGCGGCACTGAGGCTTTGCCCGGCATGATCCTGTTGCGAACATCAGGCGTGACGGCCTCCAGATGCATGCCCAGCGCATCGGCTCCGGCATCTTTCATGCGTTGGTGCCACACATCGTCTTCCGGCGGTTCGCACTGGACCTGAATGGGCAGGTTGACGACGGCTTTGACAGCACGTGCACTGTCCGCAAGGATCGACGCGCCGCGATCCTGCCCCGGCGGCGTACCTGTCGTCATGACCATGTGTTTCACGCCATCCAGCTCGACCGCAGCTTTTGCAACTTCAGCCAGTTGCTGGGGTGTCTTGTGGGCAATGGTTCTTCCAGCCGCGAGGCTTTGCCCGATGGAACAGAATTGACACGTCTTTTTCCGGCTCTCATAGCGGATGCAGGTTTGCAGCACCGTGGTGGCAAGAACGTCGCGGGAATGAAGCACCGCAATCTTGTTGTAGGGAATGCCGTCTTCGGTTGCCAGATCGTAGAATTTTGGCCGGTTCGGGAAGCGGATCTTAGCGACCTCCTCACCGTGTTTGGTGACCCGCGAGCGCCCTTCCAGATCAGGCGCTTCCACGAGATAAGGGCTGTTGAAGGCCGGCGCTGTGTGAACAGGGATCATGACCGTCGTGTCACCGAAGCTCACAGCCTTGTGGTCGGAAGGGCCAGCTCCACCGCGGCGGCTCTCATGTCCGGCGCGTGGATCGACAAGTCGCATGCCCTTTGTCTGCAGGTCGTTGATCAGCTCGGGAATAGCTGTGCCAGCATTATCACGCATCTTCACGCTCCTGCTTTACGGGGGTGTCATTGGCATCGCGCGGGGCAAGCTCAGGTTGGAACATTTCAAGCGGTTGCGCCGGCCGCGCATCGTGGACGAGGTGGAGAAGCTCCGGTCTCGCATAATGTCCAACGCTGTCCATCATACGCTTGCGTTTTGTAATCAGCTTCATGTCGAGGTCAGCAATCAGTATGCCTTCCCCATCGACAAGGGGCGGCACGACATGGCGCCCCTCCGGGGTGATGATGCAGGTCATGCAGCCGTCTCGCAGGCCTTTTTGTAGTTTTGGATCAGGATTGATCGAAGCGATCTGATCCTCGCTCAGCCATGCCGTTGCATTCACGACAAAACATCCGGCTTCCAGCGCATGGTGGCGCATCGTGACCTCGATCTGCTCACCGAAAATCGGGCCGACCAGCGAGCCGGGGAAGTGAGCCGCGTGAATTTCCTCATGCTGAGCCATCAGTGCATATCGGGCGAGAGGGTTGTAGTGTTCCCAGCAAGCCAATGCCCCCACACGGCCAACGGCGGTATCAACAACCTTCAGGCCAGAGCCATCGCCTTGGCCCCAGATCATGCGCTCATGGTAGGTTGGCGTGATCTTGCGGCGCTTGAGCTTCAGGCTGCCGTCTGCATCAAAGATCAGTTGGGTGTTGTAGAGAGAGCCATGATCGCGCTCATTGACGCCGAGGACAACAACAACGCCGCGTTTGCGTGCCGCATCCGCAACCGCCATCGTCTCCATGGAAGGAACGGTGACCGCCTCTTCGTACAAACGAAGGTGTTCGGGACCCTGTAACATCGGCGGCATCACGAAACTGAAATAGGGGTACCAGGGGACGAATGTCTCAGGAAAGACGATGAATTGCGCGCCCTTGTCAGCGGCCTCGCCGATGGCGTTAAGCACTCGCTCCATCGTACCTGCACGCGATGTGAGGTCGGGCGATATCTGCACGGCGGCGGCGCGAACGATTCTGGACACGGCTGGCTCCTTTACGATCATCAGGCTGGCGCGCGACGCGAAACAGTCGCGCCGCGCAAGCGTCGATTACACAGTCCAAGTATCAATGATCAGCGCGTTGGCCTTCTTGTGGATCAACACGCAGTCAAGCACGTCCTGCGGGAGGATGGGGATGATCCCGGGGATCAGCGATGGCTCGCCGTGACCGTAGAGCGCCTGAAGGGCAAAGCGACACGCGTAGATCTTGCCGCCTTCCTTCATGAAGCGTTCGAGGTTCTTGTTGAAATTCAGGTGGCCGGGAAATGCTTCGTCGCCAAGCTTGGGAAAACCACGCTGGATGCCAAGCGTAACGCCCGGGCCGTAAAGTAGAATAGAGGTTTCATAACCCTTACGCTGAAGGCGGATCGCGTTGAGGATATTGACGAGGCCGATAGAGCCTTCGAAAGCGACTGTGTGGAAGGTAACAAGCGCTTTTTCGCCCGGATCTGCCTTCACATCTTCAAAAACCTTGGACTCGTAATCCACGAAGAAATCGCCGTCCTTATGGGCTTCCTGCGTTACCTGAGGCATCTATCTCGCTCCTTGTTTGCGGTTTGGATGCTGAAGCGTACGACGAAAATTGTATGAATCAATAACAAGTGTAATATCCATACAATAAAAACTAAAACGGCTCATTGATTCTGCCGTAATGCAAAGATTTGATGCTGTTTGATGAGAAAATAGGCGCAATATGACGAAATATTGCGCGGTTTTTAAACTTGAAATGTGGCAAACATCTCGCTTGAAATTGCGTTCACTGATCCATACAATAGCAAACAATTTGAAACCGATGTGAGAATCCAAAGCCTATGCCGAGTTGGCCTCCAATATTAAAGCCGGATGGAAAGCCGCGATATCTGCAGATTGTGGATGCCATTGAAGCCGCCATAAAAAGCGGTGAATTTTCGCCGGGCGAGAGGCTTCCACCCCAACGCAAGCTGGCGGAGCGGCTGGGCATCGATTTTACAACCGTCACCCGCGCTTATGCTGAGGCGAATGCGAGGCGGTTGGTGGAAAGCCATGTCGGGCGTGGCACATTCGCTTGCGCTCCGGCTCATTCCCGCCATGAGGCGAACCCGCATCGTTCCCGGGATGAAGATCTGTCGATGAACATGCCGCCTGAACCGCAGGATGGTGAGCTCATTGCGCGGATGCAGGACGGCCTTCGCACGGTATCGGCCAATCTGATATCGCTGCTTCGATATCAATCAACGATTGGCGGCAATCAGGATAAGGCGGCAGCATCCTCCTGGCTTTCCAAAAGAGGAATGGTCCCAAGCCTCGAACGCATCGCCATCACGCCCGGTGCACATGCGACGATGACGGCCATATTGTCGACGATGACGCGGCAGGGTGACGTCATACTTTGCGAGGCGATCACCTATCCCGGTCTGCGGGCCATTGCGGCGCGCATGGGACTTCAGCTGGTCGGCATACCCATGGACAGTGCGGGCATTCTTCCCGACAAACTGGATGCCGCCATCCATCTCCATGAACCCAAGGCACTCTACCTCAATCCCACCGTCCAGAACCCCACGACAATAACGATACCGCAGGCGCGTCGCATGGAGATCGCCGAAGTGCTGATCCGGCATCGGCTGACCCTGATCGAGGACGATGCTTACGGCTTCATTCCTGCGTCGGCTCCAGCTCCATTCGCGACTATGGCACCCAATCTCACCTGGCACATCGGCGGGTTGGCCAAATGCCTCGGTGCCGGTCTGCGCCTTGCCTATACGGTCGCGCCAAGCGCCAAGGCTGCATATGCGCTCGCGCAAGCGCTGCGAGCCAGTGCGGTCATGCCCTCTCCGATTTGTATGGCCCTTGCAACGCGATGGATTGAGGACGGTACGGCGGACGCTATCCGCCGCTTTGTTCGCACGGAAAGTGCGGTTCGTCAGAAGATCGCCTCCGAGACGTTGAGAGGGTACGAGTTTCTAGGAGAGCCTGAGGCCTTTAACATCTGGCTGAAATTGCCGATGGGTGCCAGTCGAGCCGAGTTGATGGGCCGTATGGCAGGGCGTCATGTGGGATTGATGCCATCGGATGCCTTCACCGTCCTTGGCGCTCCGGATGAACATGTTAGAGTTTGCCTCGGGGGAACAGTGAGCCGCGAGGAACTTCAGGCAGGCCTCTCATTTATGGCCAACACACTCTCGGATATTGGCTGGATGGGCTGAATGGGGTGTCATGCCGAAACGGCATGGCTTGGCATGAGCCGATAGTATTGGACGGGAATATTCGCGCCCGTATGTTTTCTGGATGGCTAACAAGCCGGGAGGAGGCATATCATGCGATATTTAAAACAGCTTTATGTTCAAGTTATAATCGGGATTCTGGCAGGTATTGCCCTGGGCATTATTGCGCCGCAGACGGGTGTTGCCATGAAGCCCCTGGGAGACGCATTCATCGGCCTCCTGCGCATGATGCTTGCGCCCATCATTTTTTGTACCATCGTGCATGGCTTCACGCACATTGCCGACATGAAGCAGCTTGGTCGCCTTGCGCTCAAGTCAATTATATATTTTGAAGTGCTGACGACCATCGCGATGGGGATCGGCTTCGTTGCCGTCAATGTGTTCGAGCCCGGTGTCGGCCTGCACGCAACCAACCTCGTTGTTGGCGCGGATGTTACCAAGATTGCCGATAATGCATCGCATTTCACCGCTCTTGGTTTTTTCATGAGCATCATTCCATCGACGCTGGTTGACGCCTTTGCCAAGGGTGAAATTCTTCAGATTCTGTTGATCTCCGTCCTGACGGGCGCGGCACTCAGCATCGGTGGCGCAACAAAAAATTCGGCTCTTATCCGCGGTATTGGTGAGGCGCAGGATGTTCTCTTCCGCATCCTCGGCTTTATCATGAGGCTCGCACCCATCGGCGCGTTCGGTGCCATCGCGGCAGCAGTTGGTGCATTCGGGGCGGCAACGCTTCTTTATCTGGCAAAACTGGTCATCCTGTACTGGGCAACCTCGCTCTTCTTCGTCGTGGTGGTCCTTGGGCTCGTCATGGCCTCGATCAAACTATCGCTGTTCAAGGCGATCCGCATGATCCGCGATGAGCTTCTGCTTGTTCTTGGCACCGCGTCCAGTGAAGTGGTCCTCCCAAGAATCATGCGCAAGCTCGAGCGCGCCGGTTGTGATCGCTCCATCGTCGGCTTTGTCGTGCCGAGCGGCTACAGCTTCAACCTTGATGGCACGTCGATCTATATGGCAATTGCCGTTGCGTTTATCGCGCAGGCCACGGACACGCCGTTCTCGCTTGGACAACAACTGGCAGTTCTTGCCATCCTGCTTCTGACATCCAAGGGCGGCACCACAGTTGCTGGCGGCGCATTCATCAAACTTGCCGCAACGCTTCAGACCGTGAAGACCCTGCCGGTGAGTGGACTCGGGCTTCTGTTTGGCGTCGATCGATTGATGGCAACCTGCACCGCGCTGACCAATGTCGTTGGCAACACTGTGGCCACCATCTACATCGCGAACTGGGAAAAGTCCTTCGACCAGTCCAAGTGGGATGCGTATGACTTCCAGCAGACTGACGTGGAAGAGGAGCCTGACACAGTGCCTACGCCTGCGGCGACACACTCGCACGCATAAGAGTTGGCCATGTCATCTGTTCTCGAGAATTTTCGCATTGGCCCACTGTCCGGTCGAGACGAGGTGGGTGACATGCGCGCGGACAAGCCGCTCCAGCTCGGTTGTCAACCAGCGGGTCTTGTTCTCGGACGCCGTTGCGATTGCAACCGTGGAGAAGATGCGTGGTCTGTCGATAATGCGGACGGAGAGTTCTCCCCGTTCGACCTCGGCAGCGACGCCAGCATAGGTCTGGATTGTCGCTCCGGCACCATTTTTTACAAGGGCCTTGATCAAGGGAATGCTGTCGACCTCCAGCTTGACCGTGAGGCGGGTGTTGTTCTGGAGCGCCAATCGCTCCAGAAGCCTCCTGTTGCTGTGCGGAAGGCTGGGAAGGATCAGCGGCAATTGGGCAAGCTGGTTGAAGCCGATCACGCTATCATTGTCAAAGTCGGGGTTCGGCGCCGTTGCAAGAACCATCTGCTCCTGAAGCAGCGGTTTGAGCTGGATGCCGGCCATGGGTACAGGGTTGTGAAGGATGGCCATGTCTATGCGGCGGTCCAGCAACCATTCCTCAAGAGAACTGGTTATGCCTTCGCGGATACCAAGCGTTGCGTCCGGCCATCGCTGCGAAAAGATTTTATATATTTCTGGCACAATCAGCATGCCGGATGTTGGCGGAACGCCGAGCGAAATATTTCCCGCAAAGCTTCTGTCATCCGCCTTCACCAAAGTGATCGTTCTGGCAAAGTGATCGATAAGGTCCTCGGCCTCCGTCAGAAGCTTTGCGCCAGCTTCGGTGACTTCGACGCCCTTTCCGTGGCGCAGGAGAAGCCCGACGCCAAGTTCGTCCTCAAGCTTCTTGATTTGCCTGCTCAGCGCGGGTTGGGCAATGTTCAACAGCCCTGCGGCGGCGTTGAAGCTGCCTGCTCTCGCCACCTGCACGAAATATCGAAGTGTCCTGATGTCCATCTGTCGGTGACTTTCCAGAGAAATCGAGCATCTCGCCATCCGAGGCCATGGCTCGGATTTGCAGCCAAGGTCCGCTCAATATCGCGTCCGCCGTCCATCACGCAAGCGTCGATCGCCAAGACATCAAATGGAGGAAACCGAATGAGAATCCGTGATCTATCCCTGGACGACATGGACGAGGCGCAAAAACGTGTCGCGGAAGAGGCCGCATCTGGCAAGCGTGGCCGCATGCCAGCGCCTCTGCGCGCCTGGATCCACAGCCCGGAATTAGGCGAGCGGGCGCAAAAGCTCGGTGAGTTTTTGCGATATGACACAATTCTGGGGCCAATGCTTTCGGAGCTGGCAATCCTGCTGATCGCCCGGCACTGGACCTCTCATTACGAGTGGTACATCCACAAGCGCGAGGCATTGAAGGCGGGCGTGTCCCCTGATGTCGTAGACGCTATCGCGGCACGCAAGGCAGCGCCGATTGCCGATGAAAAGGCCGAGGCATTGCGCCTCTACGTCACAGAGCTTCTCGAAAAGAAAATCGTTTCGGCTGAAACGCACATGCTCGCTGTCGATCAACTGGGCGAACAGGGCGTCGTCGAGCTGGTGGGTCTGCTTGGCTACTACACGCTGGTTTCAATGACGCTGAACGCCTTTGAAATCATGCCGCCGGATGGTGAGCCGCTCGAGCTCGATCACTGACAACCACATCATGTCGTCATGGGCGACCTCAATGCGAAATGGGAGAAGAATTATGGCAGGACGTCTTCAAGACAAGGTAGCGATTATCACAGGTGCAGGCTGTGTCGGTCCCGGATGGGGCAATGGTCGCGCCGCATCGGTCAGGTTCGGTCGTGAAGGAGCAAAGATTTTCGCTGTCGACCTACGTGCGGAAACGATGGTTGAGACTGTCGAGCGGACAAAGGAGACAGGGGCCAGCATCGAAACGCATCTCTGCGATGTCACGAAGGACGACGAAGTGGAGGCCATGGTCCGCCGCTGTATCGAGGTTTTCGGTCGCGTGGATATTCTTATCAACAATGTGGGTGGCTCTTCACCCGGCGGTGCCGTCGCTCTTTCGGAGGAGAATTGGCACAAGCAGCTGGATTTCAACCTTAAGAGCGTGTTTTTGACCTGCAAGCATGTCATTCCCGAAATGGAGAAGGTCGGCGGCGGTGCCATCGTGAATACGGCGTCTACCTCCGGCATCCGCTATACCGGCGCGCCACAGGTTGCCTACGCTTCCAGCAAAGCGGCCATCATCCAGTTTTCCCGTGTCACAGCGGTGGAATATGCGAAGAAAAACATCCGCGTGAACACAGTCGTTCCCGGCCAGATGCACACGCCCATGGTGGAAGCACGGCTTGCCGGACAGCGTGCAGGCGGTGATGTGGATGCGCTGCTGCAGTCACGCGTCGCCCGTATTCCGCTCGGTTTCATGGGTGATGGCAGAGATACGGCCAATGCTGCGCTGTTTCTGGCATCCGATGAGGCCCGCTTCGTCACAGGCACCGAACTGATCGTCGATGGCGGCATGGTCGCGCGCTGCGATTAAGGAGAAATCTCTTGAACCAGACCACCCCCACCCCTGAGCCGCAGGGCTTGCCGCCAGTTTCCGAGGCTCGCCAGCCGCGTGTATCGCTGCCAGCCAACTCCTGCGATTCCCACTGCCATATCTATGGCCCTTTTAGCCGATTTCCCCTGCCGGCAGATCGAACCTTCACGCCGCATGAAGCGCCAGAAGCCAATCTGCGTCGTCTTCATGACCAACTTGGCATCGAGCGCGCCGTCATTGTTCACAGCCAGGGCCACGGCCATGACCATGAACCTATGCTGGCGGCGTTGCGAGAAAATCCCGATCGCTACAAAGGTGTCGCCGTCATCGATCCGGAAACTCACGGCCACAGGCTTGCCGAGTTCGATGAGGCCGGTGTGTGCGGTGTCCGTTTCAGCTTTGTCTCGCATTTGAAGAGGCCGGATATTGCGGGCGTCATGAATGTTGCCGATATGGTTCAACCTTATGGTTGGCATGCTGCGGTTCACGTCTCCGGCAAAGGCCTGATTGAGATGGAAAGTGTCATTCGCAATCTTCCTGTCCGGGTGGTGATCGATCACATGGCCCGCCCCGACATCGATAGCGTTGACTTTGCCGAGGTGGAGCGCACGCTTTTCAAATTGCTCGACACCGGGCGGTTCTGGCTCAAACTGAGTGGGGTGGAGCGTCTTTCCAAAAAAGCAGCGCCGTTTGACGACGTGCTGGACTATATGCGACGGCTGGTCCAGCACGCGCCGGAACGGCTCCTGTGGGGAACGGATTGGCCACATGTCAATCTTTCCGGCCCCATGCCTGATGATGGTGATCTTGTCGATGCGCTGGCAGATGTTGCGGGCGAGACGGCGCTTGCGCAAATTCTGGTCGAAACCCCCCGGAGTTTCTTCGGTTTCAGCTGATCTCTGTCGCCAGCGGCCATAATCAGATGTTTGGCTTGGCTTATGTAACGGAAGTTGTTGCGCTCGAAGAACTATCCCAAAACCTTCCAGATTGATTGGAAAAAGGTTGGGATAGATGCTCACAGAGGAACAGAACGGGCTTGTTGATGCGATCAAGCGATTTGCGCAGGCGGAACTCGCGCCGGGTGCTCTGGCGCGCGCGCATTCTCGGCAATACCCTTGGGATGTGGCTGAGAAACTGTCCGGCATGGGTCTTCTCGGCATCACTGTTGGTGCCGAAGATGGGGGCGTGGGTGGAACACTCATGGATGCCGTCCTCGCCATTCAAACCGTTGCAAGTGCCTGCCCGAAGAGTGCCGATATCGTACAGGCGGGGAATTTCGGCCCTATCCGCACCTTCGTGGAATATGCATCGCCGGAGCAGAAGCAGCGTTGGCTTTCGGACCTCATCGCTGGCCGGATGCTGATATCGCTGGGTATGAGCGAGCCTGATGCAGGTTCCGCAGTGACCGAACTGACGACATCCGCCAGGGAAGACGGTGACGATATCGTCATCAACGGCTCGAAAGTCTTTTCTACACACAGCCCGGATGCGAAGCTTTTCCTGATCTATGTCCGGTTTGGACCGGGTGTCGATGGAATCGGATCCGTGCTGATTGAGCGCGGAACGCCCGGATTTGTTGTTGGAGAGCGCTCTTCATTCATGAGTGGTGAGGAGTGGTGCCCTCTCTATTTCGATAATTGCCGCATACCGAAATCCAACATATTGCTCGGGCGAGGCGGGTTCAAACGCCAGATCGCCGGGTTCAACATCGAGCGCCTTGGCAATGCGTCACGCGCACTGGCACTTGGTCGATATGCATTTGAGACCGCCAAACAGCACGCGCTTGACCGCAAGCAGTTTGGCCGCCCGCTTTGCGATTTTCAGGGAATACAGTGGAAGTTTGCCGACATGGCAATGAAGCTGGAATCCGCACAGATGTTTCTGTATCGCGCTGCCAATATCCCGGATGGTGAGCTTCCGAGCGCGCAGGATACCGCGATGGCAAAGCTTGCCTGCAATCTGGCCGGTTGGGAAGTTTCCAATGAAGCGATGCAGGTCATGGGCGGCTACGGCTATTCGACCGAGAGCCTCGTTGAATATTGCGTCAAGCGAACGCGAGGCTGGATGATTGCTGGCGGCTCCATCGAGATGATGAAGAACAGAATAGCCGAACATGTCTTCGAAAGACGTTTCGACCAGCGCAAATAATGGCCGCGTAAGCTGCACAGCGTCCATCTTTCAAAAAAGGATTGCCTGATGATCAAGGTTCGTCTCGAACGTGAGGGAGACATTGGTGTTATTGTCATAGACAACCCGCCGGTCAACGCAGGTTCTGCGGCGGTCCGGCAGGGATTGCTAAACTGTATCGCAAGCGTCGATGCTGACCCTTCCCTCATAGCAGGCGTTCTCATCGGCTCTGGGAACACCTTTATTTCAGGTTCTGACCTCAAGGAATTCGATCTTCCGCTGGACCCGCCGCAATTGCCCCACGTCATAGAAGCCATCGAGCACAGCGCCAAGCCGTGGATAGCGGCCCTGCACGGTGCGGCGTTGGGCGGTGGCTTTGAGCTGGCACTAGGCTGCGATATGCGTGTCGCGCACCCGGGTACGATGGTCGGGCTGCCTGAATGCGGGCTCGGCATGATCCCCGGTGCTGGGGGCATTCAGCGGTTGACGCGGCTGATCGGGCGAATTCGCGCTATCGAACTCATAACCTCATCGCGCCGGATCGAAGCGTCTGAGGCCGCAGCACTGGGGATGATCGATGAGATCGTGACAGGCGATCTGCGGCTCGCCGCGATCACGGCAGCAAAAGCCCTCAATAACAAACGCCGGCTGGTTGAAAAGCCTGTGTTACCGGAACATGAGGCGGACATCTTTGCCGCCGAGGAACTGGCCGTGGCTACCGGGCGTCGACGGCCTCACATTCTGTCCGCCATTCGCCATATCGAAGCTGTCGGCAATCTTCCCTTTAACGAAGGTCTTATGGCCGAAAGAGAGGATTTCCAGAAGTTTCGAACGTCTCCCGATGCTCGCGCATATCGCCATGTCTTTTTCGCGGAGAGAGCGGCCGGGCGAGTGCATACCGAATTCAAAGCCAAGATGCCGTCGAGGCTTGGGATTGTTGGTGCTTGCGAGGCTGCCTGTGCTATCGCGTTGGCAGGTATCCTCGCCGGACGGCATGTGACGATTTTCGATACGGATCGAAAGTCTCTCAAAGCATCCATCGACGTCGGGCTTCGTGAAAAAGTCAACGAAGGTTCTCTGTCTGTCGCAAATGCTCAAGCTGCCAGGGACCGCCTATCAGTGGAGAGCGATATCGGTGGTCTGTCCAAGTGCGAAAGTGTGATTACGGCGATAGACGAAAGCAGCGTCGCCGGAACATCAGTGCTTTCACGCACCGGATCGCGGTTATTTTCCCTTACCCTTGCTCCCGAAAGCTCTGTTGACCTTCATTTCATCAACCCATGGGACCGCGATAGTGCTGTTGAAGTCATCAAAACGGAGACAAGCTCGGCGTCTTCGCTGGCGCAGGGCGTCGCTTTTGCACGGGCGTGCGGCTACAAAGCTGTCATCGCCGGGAATGCCCCCGGCTTCATCGGTCAGCGTGTTCATGCAGCTTACCGCAATGCCTGCGATACAATGGCGGCTGAAGGCGTATCCGCGCTAAAAATCAATGAAGCGCTCATAGCTTTCGGCTTTGCCGATGGACCATTGACTGTGAATGGTGAGCGCTTTGCTGAGGTGGATTTGGAAATCTCTGAAGCCAAGCTCACCGTGCGCGACATACAGCGCGCGGCGCTCGCGGCCATGGTGCGCGAAGCTGAACGCGTTATGGAGGAAGGCATTGCAGAAACACCAGGCGATGTAGATGTCGTCATGGTCAATGGCTTCGGATTTCCCCGCTGGCTGGGTGGCCCGCTCTATTGGGCCACCAGCGATGCAGGGCAAGATATCCTTCGGCCATGCGTTCTTAAAAGTGCCTAGCCTGTTGAAATTCTGAAGGTTTCAGCTCTCTGATCGAGAGGAGATCCGCCATACGCCATGCGCGTGCATGATGGGAGTTTCGCCATGGAAAAGGGTTCCGTCAACGAAGGATGTGCGGCCACTTGCTCTGGATATTCGAGGGGTCACAGTGGCGAACTGGCCGATCTCCATCGGGGTCATGAACTGGTGGCTGAGGCTGATCGTTGCAGCCCGGGTGGCACCTGATGTGAGGCGTGACGTCATTCCGAAGGCGCGGTCCATGAAGGTCATTAACATGCCGCCATGAACAACGCCGTTGCGGTTGGCATGGCGTTCTTCCGCGATAAACCCGAACTCCTTTTTACCATTTGTATCCCGGATCCATACGCCTCCCAGATAAGCAATAAATCCCTCGGATGGATCGTGAATCCATCCTGCATCCATCAGGTCTTTGATCAAAACAGCAGCCTCCTATCCACTCACTCTTCCAGAAGATCACGCGGGACGAAAAAGTTAGACTGACATTTGGTTATGCAGACATGCCCTTTTTGCAAGTTGAATGTCGGCGGCGCATTCCTCATCAATGCAAGACCGTGGAGGGTTACGTAACGAAGAGGAGGAGCGTCACGTGATGAATATGGATAGGCGAGAATTCGCCGGAGGACTATTCTTGCTGGCGCTTGGGGTGGCGTTTGCTGCCTATGCTGCATTGCATTATTCGACAGGGACGGTGACCAGAATGGGGCCGGGCATGATACCTGTTGCCCTTGGAGGTCTGCTGGCGGTCTTCGGAACGGTCATCGCAATCGGTGCTTTTTTCCGCATTGCAGAGCCGACTGAAATTCGCTGGATCGTGCCCATTATCGTGCTCGGCAGCGTTCTCGTCTTCGGCGCTTTGATCAAGCCTTTCGGCCTCATTCCTGCTGTCGCTGGCAGCGCAATCGTTGCCACCTTTGCCGAAGAGAAATTTCGCCCACTTTTTAGCCTGACGCTGGCCGTCGTGCTGTGTGTCATGGCCTGGCTGATTTTCATTGTTGGTCTCCAGCTTCCCATTCCTCTGATTGACTGGTCGCTGTGATGGATCTGCTTTCAAATCTTGCACTCGGTCTTGAGACCGCGTTGACGCCTGTCAATTTGCTGTATTGCTTTATCGGCGTGTTCCTGGGAACGCTCGTGGGTGTATTGCCCGGCATCGGTGCCCTTGCAGCGATCTCCATGCTGTTTCCGCTGACATTTCATCTGGAGCCGACGACCGCGCTGATCATGCTTGCGGGCATTTATTATGGCACGGCCTATGGCGGCAGCACGGCATCCATTCTGTTGAACATTCCGGGCGGCACGTCCAGCGCCGTCACCTGCCTCGATGGCTACCCGATGGCCAAGCAGGGAAGAGCCGGTGTTGCGCTGGCGATGACGGCCATCGGTTCGTTCTATGGTGGGATTTACGGGATCATCGTGCTCAGCGTCTTCTCGCCACTTATTGCCGGATGGGCTCTTTCGTTCGGCTCGGCAGAATATTTTGCTATGATGGTTCTTGGTCTTGTCTCGGCATCGGCCATTTCAGACGGCTCGGTCGTCAAAGGGCTTGCCATGGTCGTGCTGGGCATCCTGCTTGCGACTGTCGGCATGGATCCGCAGAGCGGTTCGGAACGCTTTACGTTCGGCTCTCTCGATGTGCTGGATGGTCTCAGCATCAGTGCGCTCGCCATGGGGTTGTTCGGCATTACGGAAATCATGATTTCCGTTCGCAAAACGGATACGTCCAGCCTCAATCCAAAAGCCTTCAACATGCGCTCGATGATGCCGACGCGTGACGATATCCGGCAATCATGGGGTCCTATGTTCCGCAGTTCGACAATCGGATCGTTCTTCGGGGCTTTGCCTGGCACCGGCCCGTCCGTTGCGTCCTTCGTGGCTTATGCCGTGGAAAAGCGCATCTCCAAAACGCCGGAGCGTTTTGGTAAGGGTGCAATCGAGGGTGTTATCGCTCCCGAAACCGCAAATAATGCCGCGGACCAGACGGGCTTTATCCCGACCCTTTCGCTCGGCATCCCCGGTAGCGCCACGATGGCGCTGATGATCGGCGCGCTGATGGTGCATGGCATCCATCCCGGCCCGAAGCTCATCAGCGAGCAGCCAAGCCTCTTCTGGGGTCTCGTTATGAGCTTCTGGATCGGCAATGTGCTCCTCGTCATCCTCAATCTGCCCTTGATCGGTCTTTGGGTTCGACTGCTTTCTGTTCCCTACAAGATGCTGTACCCGGCAATCGTCATGTTCGTCTGCATCGGCGCCTACAGCGTTCAATACAGTGCCTTCGACGTCATGGTCGTTTGCGGCTTTGGTTTCCTTGGATATGTCATGCGCATATTCGGTTTCCCCGCCGCGCCGCTTTTGCTTGGCTTCGTTCTTGGGCCTTTGATCGAGCAGCACTTCCGCCGCGCCATGGTTCTGGCAAGAGGTGACATCACGCACCTCGTCGAGCGCCCTATTACAGGCATCATCCTCGCAATCACCGCAGCCATTCTGATCTGGAACGTGATTGCGGCGCTTCGTCAGCGAAAGAGGGAAAAGCTTCGTTTCGAAACTCTCGCCACGGAGGGGCGGGAGTGAAAAATCGGCCGGGCCGTTCAATCGGCCCTGCCATCATCAAATGAAAAGGGAGGAAAAACGAATGAAATTTAAATTTATAAAGCTCGCATTGCTGGGTCTCGTCGCTGCTGCTGGTACAGCCGTGGCTGATGACTTTCCAAACAAGACCGTTACGATCATCATCCCCTATGGCGGCGGCGGCTCCACCGACCTTATCGCCCGCCAGTTGGCGCATGAGCTGAACCAGATTTGGGGTCAGCCGGTGATCGTTGAAAACCGCCCGGGTGCCGGATCGATGATCGGCACGGCCTTCCTTTCGAAGTCAAAGCCGGACGGATACACATTGCTTGTGAACACGGCTGCACATGCCGCCGCTCCCGCTGTGCAGAAATCCTTGCCGTTCAACCCCAGAACCGACATCACGCCAATCGGCATGGTCGCGACCAGCCCCTATATGGCCGTGGCAGGGGCAAATGTGAAGTCCAGCAACTTCGCCGACTTCCTGAAGGAAGCGAAAGAGCGGCCCATGTTCTTCTCCACAGCGGGTGTGGGAAGTTCGAGCCACTTTGCTGCTGAACTGTTGATGCAGCAGGGCAATATTCCGGGTGATGTGGTTCATTTTGCTGGCGGCGGTGAAGCGCAGGTCAACCTGATGGGCGGTCATGCCGATGTCTATATCAGCAACACCGCAAGCGTGATGCCATATGTAAACAACGGTCAGGTGAAGCCACTAGTTATCCTTGGGCCAGACCGCTACGACGCATTGCCAGATGTGCAGTCCAGCGGCGAAAACGGCGTCACGGGCATTGAGATCGATGGCTGGAATGGTCTGTTTGGCCCCGGCAACATGGATCCCAAACTCGTTGAGAAGATCAACGCCGATATGCACAAGGCACTGGAGAAGGACAGTTTCAAACAAGTCCTAGCAGACAATTTCGTTCAGCCCGGCTCCGGGTCGGCAACGGAATTCAAAGCGCAGATCGAAAAGGAAATGGACCTCTGGGTGAAGTTGGCGCAGGAGCGCAGCATCGTCGCGCAATGACATCAATCAAACGTAAGCGCCCGGCTTTCCGGGCGCTTACGGGCATTTTAGCGCCTGTCCTTTGGCGCATAGCCTAGGTGACAGACGTGCCGTCGAGCCAGTTTTCCAGATGCTCGACAGTTTCCTTGTAGAAGCTTTCGAATGTCTCACGGACCGAATAGCCGAGATGTGGCGTCAGCAAGACATTGTCGATTTCCCGTAACGCATGAATGGCAGGCAGGGGTTCATGATCGAAAACATCGATACCAGCCGCCCCCAGACGCCGCTCTTTCAACGCGGCGATCAGCGCTTGTTGATCGATGAGCGGTCCGCGCGCCGTGTTGATGAGGATCGCTTCCGGTTTCATTTTCGAGATGGCATCCGCATCGATAATGCCGCGTGTGCTTTCGCCAAGCACAAGATGAAGGCTGACCACGTCAGACTGCTGCAGAAGATCGTCGCGGGAGGAAAAGACAGCGCCTCCGGCCTCGGTGCGCTCGGCAGTAAGGTTGGGGCTCCAGGCCAGAGCAGTCATGCCGAATGCCTTTGCGACATGGGCCATGCGGCTTCCCAGCCGTCCAAGCCCGATGATACCGATCGTCTTGCCGTAGAGGCTGCTGCCAAGCCTGCTCTGCCACTCTCCGCACTTCATCGCCGCAGATTCCTGCGGAATATGGCGCATGAGAGAAATGATGAGGCCCCATGCCAGCTCGACGGTCGCGTATTGCCCGTTGCCGCTGCCCGTCGTGGACATCACGCTGATGCCGAGCTTTTCAGCAGCGTCGTAGGCCAGGGTACGGTTGTGTCGGCCGGTTGCGATGATTGCACGAAGATTGGGCAAAGAATGAAGCAAATCGGATGGGATTGCGGTTCGTTCTCGCAAGAGACAAATCGCGTCATACTCGGCAAGCTCCGTGGCCGGGTCCGTCAATGGTCGCGTCAGGAACCTGATGTCCGCCCTTTGTTGCAGCGTCCTCCAATCCGCGAGTTGGTGGGCGACACCCATATAGTCGTCCAGAACGGCGATCTTGGCCGGCCGATCCACTGGAGCCCTGCGAAGCTGTGTCATCGGAGAGTTTCCTTCCGCATGAGAGAATTGAGACGCATGACGCCTTGGTTGAGGCGACGGACCTTCCAAAACAAGCCTGCTGTCAGCTCATCGCTCACAAATGGCAGGGTGCCGTGCAAAGTTCCACTGCCCAATCGTTGCTCTAGGGAAACCTGACATTATGCATTTGAGGCGACTTAACTTACCGCTCAACCCGCTGCGCGCTTTCGCAGTCGCTTGCCGACACAAGACATTTACCGCCGCGGCACGAGAGCTTGGCGTCAGTCAGGTCGCAGTCAGTCGGCAGATTTCGATATTGGAGAATTATCTGAACGTCAGCCTGTTTGAACGGGGAACGCGTTCTGCCAAACTGACCGAAGTGGGGCGTGCCTTTGGTCAGGAAATATCGGGTCTGTTCGATGAAATCGAAATGGCCACCCAGCGCATCATCAATCAGGAGACAGACAGCACCATCAATCTGCGAATTTACCCGACATTCGCAAATTATTGGCTGATGTCTCGGCTGGTGGATTTTACGGCGAAATTCCCAGACATTCGAATACGCTTCGATACGCGTGTGGAGCCGCTCGATTTCCGCGGCACCCATCTCGACGTTGCTGTCCAGCTCGGCTCCGGAAACTGGCGTGATTCACGATGCCGTAAGCTGTTCGATGAGGAAATCGATGTCGTCTGCAGCGAGCGCTATCTTGAGACCGTCGGCCCGCTCGCGCAGCCCGACGACATCGCCCATTGCAACCTGATCCACTCACGTTATCGCCGAAGGGCCTGGGATCAATGGGCCGAAGCGCTCAATGTCGATTTGGCACATCATCAACGCATGGAGTTCGATAGTTCTCTCCTGACGTTTTCGGCAGCGGAAAAGGGGTTCGGGATGGCGCTGGGGCAGATCGGCATCATCGATGAGGCGATTGCGGAAAAGCGTCTGGTTCGTCCGCTGAACAGGCCTGTTCCCACCGGATCCGCGTTTTACGTTGTCTGGCCCACAAGTGTCTCCGTTAACGTGAAGACCAAGCGCTTTATCGACTGGCTGTTGGAACAGGTCGGCGAGGTGCCAGAGTTTTTCTCGGCGCGTAACATGGATGACCATGCGGGCCGGCCGCGATTGCAAAGGTAACGCTGCACCGGCCTGACTAAACATCAGGCAAACACATGGGTGCCCCCTGATACCCTTCCCTTGAGGAAGACTAGCATGGAGGAGGAAGTTTTGGGCGGGAGATTGAGCGGTAAGATTGCGGTGATTGTCGGGGCGGGGCAGCAGCCCGGTTCCAGCATGGGGAATGGGCGGGCTACGGCGATCCGGTTTTCGCAGGAAGGCGCGACATGTCTGCTTGTAGATAGAAACGCTGAGTGGGCTGAAGAGACGCGCCAATCGCTTGCCATGGATGACCGCTCCACCGTTTTCGAAGCCGATGTGACCGACGAAGAGGCGTGTAAGCGGCTGATCGAGGTCGCAGTCGAGCGCTATGGTCGCATCGACATTCTGCATAACAATATTGGAACATCGACCGGGGATCGTGCGACACCGGATCTTGCCATTGAAGACTGGGACCGGATCATGACGGTCAATCTCAAGAGCATGTTCATGACCTGCAAACATGCGCTTCCCATCATGCGTGCGCAAAAAGCCGGGTCGGTCATCAATATTTCATCGACATCCTCGCTTTCGAAGCGCCCCACGGTTGCCTACAAGACCTCCAAGGGCGCCATCAATACGTTCACCCAGCATATCGCTGCTGAGAACGCAGGTTTTGGCGTGCGGGCAAATGTCATCGTTCCGGGACTGATCGATACGCCCATGGCCATTGAGCGGCGGGTGAGAGAGACCGGACGAACGCATGATGAGATCAGGGCAGAGAGAGACGGTCTTGTCCCTATCGGTTACATGGGAAGCGCATGGGACGTAGCGCATGCTGCCGTTTATCTCGCCTCCGATGAAGCAAAATATGTCACAGGGGTTCTTCTACCCGTGGACGGTGGTCTTCTTCTCAAAAGAGGCTAGGCAGGAAGCAGGGTGTGGAGACAAGATAATGACGATCAACCCCTTGATAGTCTTGGCAGAGGCGGCGGCTACATGGAATGAAAAGCCGCTTGATGGTGATGTTGAACACCACGCAAGACGTGCTGTGCTTGACTGGTTTGCAGCACTTATTCCTGGCTGCCGTGAAGGTCCCGCACCGCTGTTGGCCAAAGCCCTTGTTTCCCAGCGGGGTCAAGGCAATGCCATATGTTACGTTGACGGTCTTGCAAGTTCGGCACGACATGCCGCCCTTCTCAATGGAGCGGCAAGCCACACGGTTGAATTCGATGATATCTATCGTGATGGCGGTTATCATCCCGGCAGCCCGACCATTTCAGCGGCGCTGGCCGTCGCGCAGGACGTCGGCGCGACCTATCAGCAGTTCCTGAGAGCGGTTATTGGCGGCTTCGAAGTCGGGTGCCGCATCGCGCTGGCACTGCAACCGAGCCATTATCGCAACTGGCATATCACGGGTACAGTCGGCACGATCGGTGCTGCCGTGGCCACGGTTATGTTGAAAGGTGGGTCAGCAGAAACCATCGCGCACGCTATTGCGATCTCCACCAGCTTTGCTGGCGGGCATCAGGAAAACCTGCAGGGTGAAGGGCTGACCAAGCCATTGCATAGCGGTCACGCTGCGGATGCCGGTGTTCTCGCGGGCCTCTCTGCCGCTGCCGGAATCACAGGCTCACTCAACAGCCTGCATGCTCCTCACGGCTATGCCGCTGCCACCAGTGATGACAGAGGCAATTGGGACGCAGCGCTTGAAGGGCTTGGAGAGTGGACGCCAATCACGAGGATGACCTTCAAGAACCACGGCTGCTGCGGCCATATCTTTCCAACACTCGACGGATTGTCGATCCTGAAGGACACGTACGTCTTCTCCCTTGATGATATCAAGCACATCCATGTCTTGGGTTACGCAGCGACGAAGTCGATCTGTGATCGAATGCAGGTGGAAAGCGCGCGCGATGCTCGGTTCAGCTTGCAATATTGCGTCTCTGCACTCCTCGTCACCGGCAAGGTACGATTGGCTGCCTTCACGGAAAAAACGCTTGGCGATCCGGCTATCAGGCAGTTCATGAACCGCATTACGGTGACAACTGACGATGAGATTGCAGCACGTTACCCACGTCTGCGCCAGGCAAAAATCCGGGTGGAACTGCAAGATGGTCGGTTACTAGAGCACTATCAGGAAACCCGTAAGGGAGATCCGGAAAATCCGCTGTCCGATGGTGAACTCTCCGATAAATTCATGGAGTTGACTGCGTCTCTTGGCGTGGAAGTGCAGACAGCGTTGAAAGAAAACGTATTGCACGGTGACAAGTTGTTGACAGATATTGCTTTTCTGAAAGCTTAGCCGCCTAGCTGCGGGCAGACCGAATTTCTATCTGCAACAGATATCTGCAACTCGTTTTATCTCTGGAGGCCATGATATGCGACTGAATCCACCTCGCCCAGATGATTATAGCGAAGAGCAACAGACCGTCCACGACGAGATTTTGCAGGGGCCACGCGGCAGGGTAAGAGGCCCGCTGGCGCTGTGGCTGCACAGGCCACAACTGGCCCGGCATGCGCAAGCGCTGGGCGAATATTGCCGTTATGGCTCGTCCCTTCCGCCGATGCTTTCTGAAATCGCCGTTTTGGCACTGGCCAGCATCTGGCGGGCAGAGCTTCCCTGGTATTCCCATCAGAAGGATGCGGTTGACCATGGCGTCGACGTCTCCGTGATTGAGGCACTGAGGCGTGATGAGGAGCCGGACTTCAAGGACGAAGCAGCCCTGGCAGTTTACCGGGTCGTGACCGAACTGGTGAAAGATCGCGTCTTGTCTGAGCAAACCTATCATTCAGCCCTCGGCCTTATCGGCAAGGATGGGATGGTCGATCTCATCGGCATCATTGGCTACTACACTATGATTGCCATGACCGTGACCGCTTTCGATCTTCCATTGCCAGACGGCGTGAGCAAGCAATTTGCTTAGGTTCTGCACGAAAACACCTACCTCCATTGAAGGATTATGCTGATGTCATCTCAAGCCTCGAAAACATTCGTTCTGGTCGCTGGTGCGGGTCATGGAGGGTGGGTTTGGCGCGAGCTGCGTGAAGGTCTGCTTGCCGCCGGTCACAGGGTCTTTACGCCCACTCTGACAGGCGTCGGAGAACGGTCGCACCTTCTGAGCTCTGAGATAACGCTTTCCACGCACATCGATGACGTCGCTAATCTCTTTCTGTGGGAGGACCTGCAAGACGTTATCCTGGTTGGGCATTCCTATGCCGGATGGGTTATCAGCGGCGCTGTTGAGAAACTGGAAGGTCGCGTCAACGCCATCGTCTATCTCGATGCCTTTCTGCCGGAAGATCAAAATCGAGGTCTCGATTTTCTCAACGAAAAACAGAAAGAGGCGTTTTCGCAGGCGCTTGAACGAAATGAAGCCTCCAGAGCCGGCCCCACATCCGCTGCCCTGCGCATACAGGATCCGGTCAAAGCAGCATGGGTCGATTCCAAGATCACCCCGCAACCCATCGGCGTTTCGCTCGAACGTCTCCAGCTGACGGGTGCGCGAGAGCGTGTTCCATCGAAACTCTATGTGCGCACGCCGTTGTTTCCTCAGCCCTATTTTGATGAAGCGCTGGCGCGTTGCGAGGCAGATCCCTCTTGGCGAACGGCGATATTGCCAGACTGCGGCCATGATCCCATGGTGGATCGCCCCGACCTCGTTATGAATCTTCTTCTTTCGATGTCGTGACTGTCGTCCTATATCCGTAGTCCGTCGGGCTCGGTATCTCCATTTACGCCAAGATCGCCTTGCCCAACTAAAGGTTGGGCATGCGGCCCATGAAAGTTTATTGCGGCTTCATGGCGGAAAGTTCACCCTCACAGCATAGGGATTGCGCGCGATGAGTTGGGAGGCTCTGGTCGTGATAACCAAATCAAGCAGTCGAATGATTGCGGTTGTCCATCGACCCTTCCGCGTATCTAGCCAATCCTGAGCCATCTAAGCTGACGTTCAACGGTACGATGAGCTCCAACGCATGCATGGGAGGATTTATGTCGTCTACCGAAAAAATCACAAAAAAAGTGTCCCTGGCTCCTGTCCAGACGCAGGCTGAGGTCGTCATCTCGTTTAAAGATGTCGGCAAGACATTTAAGGCCGGTGCTGCGGAGATACAGGCGACCAGAGACATCAATGTCGATATCCGCGAAGGAGAAATCGTCACGATTGTTGGTCCTTCCGGTTGCGGCAAGTCGACCATGCTGAACCTCACCGCCGGGTTGCTCGCGCCGACCGTTGGAACGGTAACCTATCGCAATGTGCCCATTACGGATGTGAATGGTCGCACCGGTTATATGACACAGAGCGACCATCTTCTTCCCTGGCGCACTGTTGCGGGCAACATCTCTGTGCCGCTCGAGATCCGCGGAATGTCGAAAGCCGACCGGAACGCGCGCGTGGAAGAGCTGGCCGAACTTGTCGGTTTGACGCAGTTTTTGAACTCTTACCCCACGCAGCTTTCCGGCGGCATGCGCAAGCGTGCAGCCTTGGCACGACTGTTGGCATACGACCCTGAAACGCTGCTGCTTGATGAGCCCTTCGCCGCTCTCGATGCGCAGCTGCGGATCAAGATGCAGACAGAATTGTTTCAGTTGTCACGTCGCCTGAAGAAAACGGTGCTTTTCGTCACCCATGACATCGACGAGGCCGTCGCGTTGGGAGACCGATGCCTGGTGTTTTCGGGCCGACCCGGCACCATCGTTCAGAATATCGAGGTTCAGCTTCCAAGGGAGCGCTCAATCCTCGCGCTGCGCAAGGATCCAACCTACCAGCAACTGTGCTCCGATCTCTGGGACATTCTTGCACCTTCAATGAACGCTGCGCACTGACCTCGGGAAGTGCAGGTGCGATAACTGATTCCGGGAGGAAATAATGAAAATATTCTTTGGACGTGTAGCGCTGATACTGGGGCTTCTTGGCTTTTGGCAGTTCGCTTCCGGCAGATTTGCTGATCCATTCTTCGTCAGTAATCCAATTGAAGTTGGAGAACGTTTTTGGATTCTCTTAAAGACAGGCCGACTGTTCGACCACGGTTGGATCACTTTGGTGGAAACGCTCGGCGGATTTGCTCTCGGCGCGGCAGCAGGCATCACGGTCGGGTTGATCCTGGGGCGCAACGAGACACTCGCAAAGCTGCTGGATCCTATTCTGGTCTCGCTTTACAGCCTGCCGAAAGTCGCTCTCGCCCCGCTCTTTATCATGTGGTTCGGGATCGGCATCGAAATGAAGATCATGTTGACAGCCGCCATCGTCTTCTTCCTCGTGTTTCTCAATACCTATAGCGGTGTCAGAAGCGTCAGTGGCGAACTGATTGAAATTCTTCGCCTGATGGGTGCGAAAGAACGCCATCTGGTTGCGAAGGTCATCATGCCATCAGCGATCCAATGGGTGTTCACCGGCCTCAAGCTTTCGGTTCCCTATGCTTTGATCGGCGCGATTGTCGGTGAGATCATGGCGTCCAACCGTGGCCTTGGTTACCTGTTGCAGGATGCCGCAGGCCAGCTCGATACCGGTGGCGTATTCGCAGCGTTGATCGCAATCGTCTTCCTTGCCTTGTGCCTGCAAACCGCTGTGAAGTTTGCGGAGAAGAAACTGATGCCTTGGAAAACTGTGGCGAATGATCGTGAACTGACGATCTGAGTTCAACCATCATAGACGGCAAATAATCTTATAAAATCTGGGAGGAAATTATGAAAACTCGTTCACTTATCGCTGCCATCACGATGGCAGTTGGCCTCATCGGTGGCCATGCCCAGGCGGCGGAGACACTCAAGGTCGGTTTGGGCACGGATGGCTTCGTCCACCTTCCCCTGTTCGTCGCCTATGATGGAGGCCTGTTCAAGGAGGAGGGCCTTGATGTTGAACTGGTCAAGTTCAAGGGCGGCGGCGCAGCCATGTCCGGTCTCGTTGGCGGCAGCGTCGAGATTTGCTCCTGCTCTGTTCAGAACGCCATCAACGCGACTGAAAAAGGCGCACCGGTCAAACTGATCGGCGCGATGATCGACCAATACGCATCCAACATCGTGGTGACGGAAGAGACCGCAAAGCGCATTGGCCTCACACCGGATATGCCGATGGAGAAGCGTCTTGCAGCCTTGAAGGGCCTGAAGATTGCCGCAGCCGGTGCGGGCGGCAGTGCAGACTTTCTGGTGCGCCACCTTGCAGGAGCCGCCAAGCTTTCTCCTGAAAGCGATATGAGCCTTCTATACATGAACGACAGCGGCGCGATGCTGGCGTCCTTTGATCGTGACCGTATCGATGGGTTCGCCCTGTCTTCGCCCACATCGGATATCGCCGTGCTGGATCACAAGGGAAAGATGCTGATCGATATGTCATCGGGGCAGTATGAGCCGCTTTCCGGATATCCTTCGATTGCAATCTCTGCCCAGGATAGCTGGCTTGCCGATAATCGCGCGACAGCCGTCAAGTTCCTGCGCGCCATCGCCAAGGCTGATGCTCTCATCCAGGATAATCCCGAAAAGGCCAAGGCAGCTATTCGCAAGCGCTTTGAATCGACCTCCGATCCAGTGTTCGAAGCCGCATGGAAATCGAATGCCGGTACCTATCCTGAAACGCCTGTCATCACTGCCGAAACCGTCAGTCGTGTCATGACATTCCTGGGTGACCTGCAGGGAACAAAGATCGCAGGAGCGCCCGAGACCTACTTCGATGCCAGCTACGTGCAGCAGGCTGTTGCCGAACTGAAGAAATGATCCCGTGAACTGAAACAGACAATTGTGAGTGGCGAGAAGCGAAGTCTCGGCACTCACGACCGCATTTTATTCCTCTCGACCGCTGGAGCGCAGTGGGAGAGGCCGATACCAGGAGGCTGACATTGGCATTGGTAGATTTCAAAATTGAAGATCGTATTGCGGTTGTCACGATTGATAACCCGCCGGTGAACGCCCTGAACCAGCAGCTTCGTCAGGAACTTCTTGCCGCAGTAGAGGCAATCGAGGCAGACGAGGCTATCGACGCGGTGGTTCTTTTGTGTGCAGGCAGAACCTTCGTCGCCGGTGCAGACATTCATGAACTGGGAAATCCGCAAAAGCCCTATTTGCCGGACGTGCTTCAGAAGATTGATCAATCCGCCAAGACATGGGTTGCGGCCTTGCATGGTACGGCGCTCGGCGGCGGGCTGGAGCTTGCCATGGCATGCCATGGACGCGTTGCGGCGAAGGGAACGAAACTGGGCCTACCCGAGGTCACCCTAGGGGTCATCCCGGGTTCGGGTGGCACGGTCAGGCTTCCCCGATTGATCCCATTAGAAAAGGCGATCAGTCTTATCACCACTGGCAAACCGATCTCAGCGCAGGAGGGGCTTGCCTCGGGTCTAATCGACCGGATTGCAGATGTAGATCTCTTTGCGGATGCGACGCGCTACGCGCGCGAACTTCTGGATAGCCCGGTGGCACCCCTGCTTGGGCGCGATGTCAAAGAGGCAGGCAATATGGATTGGGACGCTGCCCGGCGGTCGGTCACGTTGAAGGCGCGGGGCGCTTTAGCTCCCCTCGAAGCGTTTGATGCCCTCAAAGATGCGGCGATGTTTGATCCCGAACAGGCGCTTGCCAAGGAAAGACAACGTTTCCTGCGGTTGGCACTTTCTGACGAATCCAGGGCTTTGAAACACATCTTCTTTGCGGAACGGAGTGCTGGACTGAGCCTCAAGAACCTGCATGCCGCCTCTGTCGATTTATCGCATGTCGGTGTCATCGGTGGCGGAACCATGGGGGCCGGGATTGCTGCAGCATTGCTGCTCTCCGGCTCAACCGTCACTCTTGTCGAGCAGACGGCAGAAGCCGCGGACAAAGCGCGAGACCGCGTCCAGACGACGCTTTCCCAAAGTGCAGAGCGAAAGGTGATTTCCGCCGAGAAAGCCGAAGAGGCCATGCAGCGCTTTTTCGCAGTCGTAGAGTATGAGGCTCTGAAAGGCTGCCCACTCGTGATCGAGGCCGTGTTTGAAGATATGGCCGTCAAAAAGGCAGTCTTTTCGAAACTCGATGCCATCATGCCGAATACGGCTGTGCTGGCCACCAACACCTCCTATCTGGACGTGAACCTGCTGGCGGCATCTACGGACCATCCGGAGAGGATATTGGGTCTGCATTTCTTCTCGCCTGCCCACATCATGAAGCTGCTGGAGATCGTGCGGGGAGCGCAAACCGGCTCCGTTGCGCTGGCAACGGCTTATGAGCTGGCAAAGCGATTGCGGAAAATCCCGATCGTTTCGGGTGTGTGCGATGGCTTCATCGGCAACCGGATCATGGCAGCCTATCGCCGTGACTGCGAATTCATGCTGGAGGAGGGTGCCCTGCCGAACGAGATCGATGCTGCCATGCGCAATTTCGGTTTCGCCATGGGTATCTTCGAGGTGCAGGACATGAGCGGTCTGGATATTGCCTGGGCGCAGCGCAAGGCCAAGGCGTCATCAAGACCAAGCGGTGAGCGCGTGGCTCATATTGCCGACAGGCTTTGTGAAGCAGGCAGATTGGGCCGAAAGACTGGCAAGGGTTGGTATGATTACGGCTCCGGCAAGCCTGTTCTGGATGATGAAACAAGAGATATCATTCTGGATGAAAGCAAGCGCGCCGGCATCACCCGCCGCTCTTTTACCGAAGCAGACATTATGAGCCGCATCCTTCTTACAATCCAGAAGGAGGGGATGGCCGTGCTGAATGAGGGCATTGCCGAGAACGCCGATGATATCGATGTCGTGATGGTCAACGGTTACGGTTTTCCACGCCACAAGGGCGGACCTATGCACATGGCACATGCTGACGGCATCAATGCGCGGACGGTTGCGTAAGCGCTAACTCGGTCGGCCACATCGCCATGCTTTCGCGTCAGCCATGGACATCCTCGAAGGCGCGAGTGCGATAGTTCCTCAATCTTTCGAGAGATGTTTCATGGAAAATCCTTTATTGGTGCTCGCAGGCGCAGCGGATCGCTGGCGGTCCGCTCAGCTGTCACCGGAACTGGAAGCTGCTGCACGACGCGCTATTCTTGACTGGTTTGCAACGACGCTTCCGGGAAGCCGGGAGGAGGCCTCGCTTGCGCTTCTGCGTGCTGTTCAGTTGGAGGATACGCCGGGCCGATCAATTTGCTATGCAGATGATGCGACGCGCTCTCCCAGAGCGGCGGCGCTGTTGAATGCGACGGCAAGCCATATTGTCGAGTTCGATGATATTTTCCGCGATGGCGGTTACCATCCCGGCAGTTCAACGATTGCAGCAGCGCTTGCTCTGGCACAACATCTGAACCGGCCTTTGGCCGATCTTCATCGCGCAATTATTGGCGGATATGAAGTCGGTTGCCGAATTTCGTTGGCAGTCCAGCCAAGCCACTATGTGTTTTGGCACACCACCGCTACCATCGGCACGATGGGCGCCGCCACAGCCTGCGCCATCCTGCTGGGATGTGATGCGGACAAGACAGCGCATGCCATTTCCATTGCCAGCAGCTTTGCCGGTGGCCACCAGCAGAACCTGAAAAATGGGGGCATGGCGAAAGCTTTGCATGCTGGGCATGCAGCCGATGCCGGTATGCTGGCCGCCTTTGCCGCCTCCAGCGGCATGACAGGCTCTCCAGACGCATTGCATGGCAAGACCGGTTATGCCGCAGCGACAAGCGCGTCGACCGGAGACTGGGTCTCCGCATTGAAAGGTCTGGGCGAGTGGACCCCCATTGAGCACATGACGATCAAGAACCATGGGTGTTGCGGTCATATCTTCCCCGCACTTGATGGCTTGCGGCTTCTGCGCCAGCAACATGGATTTACATGGCGCGATATCAGTTCCATCCGGCTTGACGGCTATGATGCCACGAAAAGCATGTGTGATCGCCCCAACCCTCAAAATGCATCGGATGCTCGGTTCAGCGCGCAATACTGCATTTGCGCCGACATGGTGCTGGGGGCGGTGCGGTTGAACGCCTTCGAAGATGTGGCCCTCAGTCATCCCGATATTCGTGCCTTGATGCCGAGGGTTATGGTGGGCGTGGATCCAGCCCTTGCCAGCCTCTACCCCAAACAGCGCATGGCGAAGCTAGCGGTGCAGCTCACCGATGGGCGCAGTTTTGACCATCTTCAGGAAACACGAAAAGGCGATCCCGAAGATCCCTTGAGCATGAACGAGCTTGTTCAGAAGTTCGATGAACTGGCAGCGGAGGTCCTGCCCGAACCGCAGATTGCGGCCTTGCGAACCCGGATTTTGGCAGGCTCTGAGCTGCCGCAACAGGCGGGCTTTTTTGCCCAACCTAATGTTGGCCAAGGCTGACGCGATCCTCGGTTGCGGCATTACTGCCTCTCTCTCTAATCATGAACAATGCCAAAACGGCGCGGAGGAGTGCGGCCGTTCGCATCATCACATTCGAGGAAGCACACGATGAACATTGCCACAAGCCAAGCCGAGTTCGTGCTGGTAAGCGAAAAGAACGGTATCGCCACGATCACGCTCAACCGGCCGGACGTCCGCAACGCGATCAACGACAAGATGCGTGCCGAATTGATTGCAGCGTTTGAAGCGGCAGGTGCCGACAAGCAGGTGCGCGGCATCATCCTGACCGGCGCTGGCAAGGGCTTCTGCTCTGGTGGCGACGTCGGCGGTATGCGCGCCAGACTTGATGCACCGGCAGGCGAAGTGGCGTTCAATGGATGGAAGCGTCAGCAGAGCACCCACCGCGGCGTCGCAGCCATTCACGGCATTTCCAAGCCCGTTATCGCCGCTGTCAACGGTGCAGCCTTCGGTCTGGGTCTCGATATGGCTCTGGCCTGCGATTTCATCATTGCAACGGAAGGCGCAAAGCTGTCGATGAGCTTCATCAAGCGCGGCCTCGTTTCCGATGGCGGCGGTATGTATTTCCTCCCACGCCGTGTCGGCCTTTCCAAGGCCAAGGAACTCATTCTGACGGGACGTGTGCTTGAAGCCGAAGAGGCGCTTCGCATCGGTATGGTAGACCGCGTTGCGTCTGCCGACACGTTGATCAATGATGCACAAGCCTGGGCAGAAGAGCTTTGCATTGGTTCTCCAGCCGCCATCGCGCTGACCAAGTCGATCCTCGACAAGACATTTGAAAGCACAGACGAGCAGGTCTTTGCGCTGGGCCGTGAAGCTCAGGCTATCTGCTACACGACGGCTGAGCACCGCCAATCCGTTGAGGACTTCCTCAACAAGACTTCGAAGTGAGGGGATGATATGAGCATTGTCAATTCGATCCTCAATCCGCGCAGCGTTGTGGTCGTCGGTGCGTCCAATGATCCAGCCAAGCTGACAGGTCGCCCGATTGCCTATCTGCAACGGCATGGTTTCGCGGGCGATATTTACCCGATCAATCCGCGCTATGACACCATCGCCGGGCTGAAATCCTATGCGGATCCGCGCGATCTTCCGAGCACGCCGGATCTTGGCCTCGTCCTCGTGGGTGCCGACCGCGTTATCGAATCCGTCCGGCAACTGGCGGAAGCTGGCACAAAAGCGGCTGTCGTTCTCGCATCGGGATTTGGTGAAAGCGGCGAAGAAGGCAGGGCGCGCCAGCAGCAGCTTCTGGAAGCCGCTGGCGAGATGCGTATTCTCGGACCCAACACCATCGGTCTTGTCAACTTGACCGACAAGATCATGCTGACGGCCTCTGGCGCCATGGAGATGGCTGACTTCCCGACGGGTTCCATTGCGCTTCTGTCTCAAAGCGGCGGCATCATGGGGTCGCTTCTGTCGCGTGCTGCCGGACGCGGTATCGGCTTTTCCAAGCTGGTGGCAACAGGCAATGAATGCGATCTGGAAGTATCGGATTTTCTGGACGGTTTCGCAGAGGACGATGCCACCACGGTGGTGGCACTTTATCTCGAAACCATTCGCAACGCTGCCAAGTTCAGGGCTGCGGCAAAGCGGGTGATCGATGCTGGAAAGAGCATCGTTGTCTATAAGGTTGGAAAGTCTGAATCCGGTGCCAATTCCGCCGTGTCGCATACGGGTGCGTTGGCCGGTGCTGATGAGGTTTACGATGCGCTGTTTAACCAGCTTGGCATCATCAGGGCGCAGACTTTTGCCGATCTTCTCGATATTCCGGCCATTCTGGCATCTGGACGTAGACTGGCTGGCAACCGGGTCGCAATCGTAACGTCCACCGGCGGTGCGGCCACTATCGTTGCCGATAATGTCGGCTGCCTTGGTCTTGCAATGCCCAGCCCTGACAAGGAAACGGCGGAAAAGCTGCTTGCGCTCGAGCTGAAAGAGGCGGTTCTGGATCGCAACCCCATCGATGTCACGCTTGCAGGTTTGCGCCCTGATCTCTTCCGGTCCATCATCAAGATATTGGCGGAAAGCCCAAGTTTCGATGCGATTGTCGTCGTCTTGGGATCGTCTTCCATCGCTCAGCCGGATGTCGTGGCACGGCCCCTGCTGGATTCGATGGCAATGACGGATAAGCCTCTCATTGCTTATGTCAGCCCGGAAGCTCCAAGCATCGTGCGTCATCTCAACACCAGCGGTATTCCGGCATTTGCAGCGCCGGAAAGTTGCGCATCCGCGCTTGCCGCCTTGTTGAAGGTTGGAAAATCGGAAAATGTGGACGCCCGCGAGCAACAGAACATCGATTGCTCGGATATTGTCGCCGGCTCAATGAACGAGGCCGATGCCAAGTCGCTTTACGCACGCTTCGGCGTTCCCGTCACCAAGGAGGTGGCTGTTGCAACGGCTGCGGAGGCTGCAGAAGCGGCAAAGAGCTTCGGCGGCCCTGTTGTCATCAAGATATTGTCCGATGAGATCCTCCATAAGTCTGAAGTTGGCGGCGTCGCTGTCGGTGTCGCGCAAGATCAGGTGCTGACGGTTTGCAATGAGATGCTGGAGCGGGTTCGTTCTGCCACTGATGCACGGATCGATGGCTTCCTGGTTCAGGAGTATATTACTGGCGGGGTGGAGCTTATTCTTGGTTTCAACCGGGATCCACAGCTGGGCCCTTATATTCTGTTGGGCGCGGGTGGTGTCACGACGGAACTCTATCAGGATGTCACATTGAGGTTGCTGCCTATCGACAGGAAGCAGGCAGTCTCCATGATCGACAACCTGAAATGCGCTCCGCTTCTCAAGGGCTTTCGCGGCAAGCCGCTGGCCGATACGGATGGCCTGATTTCCACGATCCTGTCATTCGCCGACATGGCGCATTCGCTTGATGGGCGCCTGATCGAGGCCGAAATCAATCCTGTTTTCGTCTTGCCGGAAGGTCAGGGCGTGAGGGCTGGGGACGCGCTTGTTGTCATAGGCGAATAGCTGAGGACATGTTTTAAATATCAAAAGCGCCGACTGGACTCTGTTGGCGCTTTTGGCTTCACCATCGTTGTTTGAGCTATGATGCGCTCAAACGTGCGGTGTCTTCTTCCATCTGCTTACGAACCCAGTTCAGAAACTGCATGAGCGTTTGCGATGGTCGCTTGTCTTTCGGCCATGTCAGATAATAGCCATCACCTGTTCGGCACGTTTGCTCAAATGGCGCGACCAGAACGCCTGTTCGCAGATGGCGCTCAACGAAAACGCGCACGGCAATTGCAACGCCGACATCAACAGAGGCAGCCTCGTAAGCCAGGGCCGAGTTCTCGAACTTCACGCCATGATGCGACACCAACTTGCATTTAACGCTTGCAGCCCACGCATTCCAATCATGCGGTCTCGCCATCGAATATAAAAGACGGACATTTGAAAGGTCGGAAGGTTCCTTCAAGGGGAATTCTTCCAGAAACGATGGCGAGCAGACCGGTATCAATTCCACATCGACCAGACGCTCAGCATGCAATTCCGGCCACTCTCCATTGCCGGACCGAATGGCTGCATCGAGGTTTTGCGTATCGAAATTGGCCGCAGTCGCTGAAGAGGAGAGGCGGACTTCAATTCGAGGATGCGCCGTGTGGAAGGCCGCCAGCCTCGGGATCAGCCATCTCTGCGCAAACGTCGTATAGGCCTGTACGGCGAGTATATCGCGGCGACCTCTGCGGGAGACGCGCCTTGCTGCGTTTCCAATCTGCTGAAAGGCCTCGGAAATTCCGCTATACAGTTCTTCCCCTTCCCGCGTCAGCACAAGGCCTCGGTGCAAGCGATTGAAGAGCGCTACACCCAGATAATCCTCCAGTGCTTTCACCTGACGGCTGACAGCGACTTGAGAAACATTCAATTCGTCCGCTGCCAGGGTAAAACTGTTGAGCCTAGCAGCGATCTCAAAGGTTCTTAACGGATTAAGCGGTGGCATCATGCTGGACATAGGAACTGGCTTACCTAGGTTGTGATCAAGGCCTGAAACTGTCTCTATTATTGTCTTTCACGGTGACGTGCAGGGTCGAGATGGATTGGCGAGGCGTCTCAGATTTTTCACTGTAATCGCTCGGATCGGACTAGGCTAGCAGTGACTTGGGGTTGTGGAGACCTCAGCAGACTTTTGTCACTTGAGATGCTGACCACGTGTGTTGACCCAACGCTATCGAAGCCAAAGGTAGGCAAGCTTATGCGTCACCCTAAAGCATGTGAGGCCTGCGTTGAAAGGCATCGCCGGTAAGGTCGCGATGTTGATTTAGCTCTTGTCAGGCCTGTGCCTCGTTTTTCATATACGCATCCCGGTCGTCTCATCGAAGAGATGAAGGGAGGGAGGATTGATGGCGAAACCAAGCTGCTCACCGGCTTTGACGATGCTTCTGCCCTGAATGACTATTGAAACTTCGGGCTCAGTGGCAGTAGTTATGAAAGTGGCGGATCCTGTTGTTTCAACAACTGCCACAGGCAGACTGAATTGCGCATCCGAAGTTCCTGTCAGCTCGATATGCTCGGGGCGGATGCCGACCGTCACGCGCGAACCAGCCGTGCGTGGATGAATGAGCGGAATGTTTCCTGCGGCCAAGCCGCCCGCAAATTGCAATGACACATGACCGCCGTCATCGCCAACCACAGCGGGTACGAAATTCATGGCGGGGGAGCCGATGAACCCGGCAACGAAGCGGTTGACCGGGTGATCGTAGAGTTCGATGGGTGAGCCCTGCTGCTCGATCACGCCATCTTTCATCACCACGACATGGTCTGCCATGGTCATCGCCTCGATTTGGTCATGGGTGACATAGACGGAGGTCGCGTGAAGACGGTCATGTAGCGATCTGATCTCCTTGCGCATATGCACGCGCAGCGCAGCATCGAGGTTGGACAGCGGTTCATCGAACAGAAATGCTTGCGGATCACGGATAATGGCGCGGCTCATGGCCACACGCTGGCGCTGGCCGCCGGAAAGCTCGCGAGGATACCGCTTCATCAGTTGCGAAAGGCCAGTGGTGGCGGCAACCTCTTCGGCAGCCTTACGGGCATCAGCCTTCTTCACGCCGCGAATGCGCAGCGAATAGGTGAGGTTTTCCTCGACAGTCATATGCGGATAGAGCGCATAGGATTGAAACACCATGGCCACATCCCGCTTGCGCGGCGGCACGCCGTTCATCAACTTGCCCGCAATGCGCATGTCGCCGCCCGATATGCTTTCCAGCCCTGCCAGAGAGCGAAGCAGGGTGGATTTGCCACAGCCAGATGGGCCGACGAGTGCGACGAAGGTGCCTTTCTCAATCGCGAGGTCGATGTTTTTCAGCGCGTGGAAAGCGCCATAATATTTGTTCACACCGGAAAGTTCGATCTGAAGGGTCATTTGAGTGCTCCCGATGTCAGGCCGGAAACGATGCGGCGCTGCAAGAGAATGAAAATGGCGAGAATGGGCGTCACATACATCGTGGCGTAGGCCATGATGTTGTTCCATTCGCTGGTGTTTGGCCCCATGAAGGAATTCAATCCAACACTTGCGGGCTGCAATTCCACGGCCTGAATGATGGATTTCGAATAGACGAATTCACCGAAGGCCTGCATGAAAATGAGGATGGCGGAAACCAGAATGCCGTTGCGGGCAAGCGGCAAAACGATGTTGAAGAACGCTCCGATCCGGGAATTCCCATCCACAAGCGCTGCCTCCTCCAGTTCCTGCGGCACGGCCATGAAGGTTGCGCGCACCAGAATGACGAAGAAAGGCATGCTTTTGGCCGCAATGGCCAGAATGACCGCAAAACGTGGATAATCCAGAAGGCCGAATTGCGAAAAACCAACGAAGATCGGCGTAATCATCAAGGATGCAGGCAAAACCTGAAGCATCAGGATCAGGAAAAGCCCGGCATCCACCCAGCGGTTTCGATAGCGTGCCAGCACATAGGCACATCCCACACCCAGAACGGTGATGAGACTGACGGCGCCGGTTGCGATCAGAATGGAGTTCCACAGATAGCGGCCCATATTGCGGCTTTCCCACACATAGGCATAGGTTTCCCATTGCGGTGCAGCCGGCCAGAAGCTCGGCGGATTGGCAAACATCTCCGAGCCGCCCTTGAGCGATGTCACATACATCCAGTAGAGCGGGAACAGATAGATCGCGGCCATGACAAGGGCGATGGCCAACATGAAGCGGTTTCTTGTCGCAAGGCTCATCCGCGCACCTCATGACGTGTGGAGCGAACATAGACGACCGATGCCAGCATGACGAAGACGATCATGATGACCGAAATGGTCGCGCCCTTGCCGAAATCATATTGCCGGAAAGACAGGTCCCACGCCCAATATTGCGCGACGTTGGACGTATTGTTCGGCCCGCCATCGGTAATGGCCGCAAAGAGGTCGAACTGCTGGAGGGTGAAGATCAGTCCCAGCGACACGATGGCACCGATTGTCGAGCGCATCATGGGAAGTGTTATGGTGTAGAACCTTTGCCAGGCATTCGCGCCATCGAGTTCCGCGGCTTCGTAGAGATCAGCGGGAATGGCAGCAAGGCCAACGGATAGCAGGATCATGTTGAACGAGGTGCCCAGCCAGATATTGGCAAGAACCACGGCCCAGAGCGAGAAATTCGGGTCCGAGCGCCAGAAGATATTCGCATCGACAATGCCGCTTTCACGCAAAATGAAATTCAGCACGCCGAAATCGCCAGACAAAATCCAGTTCCAGATGGCGCCGACGACAAGGCCGGGCATGACCCAGGATACCAGAAACAGGCCACGCAGCCAGGATGCACCCGGGAAATTCGTCCAGAAGAACAGCGCCAGCCCGAAGCCGAAGAAAAACTGACCGGCAATGGAGGCAACGACGAAGATCACCGTATTGGTGAGAATGGGAATGGTCTCGGGCTGATTGAACAGATCGATATAGTTCTTGAAGCCAACAAACGGGCGCACGAAGCTGCCAAGGCTGAACATGTCAACTTCCTGAAAGCTCATGAGGATGTTGTAGATCAGCGGCAGGCCGGCCATGACGAACAGGAATGCGAGCGGCAAAGCCACAAGCACGATATCAAAGCCGCGACCATCGCTCACGCTGGAAAATAGCTTCTTCATGAGATGCCCTTGTTTCCGACAGATGGATGTTCCGGATAGGGTTGCCCGCCGCCATGGGCGACAGGCAACCCGCCGGGAGGAACTGGTAAGGTCACATGCCGCAGCCGGATCATGGCCGCGGCAAAAGCATCAACCTTCGACGAGCTTGATTTTCTCAGCGGCCTGATCGAGCGCTTCTTTGGGCGACATCTGGCCGGTCAAGGCAGCCTGGATGGCATCCTGAATGGCCTTGGAAATCTTTGGCCATTCGGGAGAAGGGCCACGGGGCTGGGCATATTTCAGCTGCTCTACAAACATCTTGAGAGCGTCATCCTTCAGCGCATTGCCGGTTGGCGGAATAGCGATGTCAGAACGGGCTGGCAATTGTCCGAACCTCTTGAACATGTCCTTGTCCTGTGAGGCGAAGTATTCGACCACTTTGAACGCTTCGTCGGGGTGTTTGGTCTTGGAAAAGATCGCCCAATTGTAGTCACCCATGGCCGAGGAACGCGGCGCGTCCGGGGTTGGAACCGGAAGCAGTGCGACGCCCCAATCAAACTTGGCATCCGTCAGCATGCGATCGATTTCCCATGGCCCGGAAATCACCATTCCGGCGTTACCGGCGTTGAACGTCGCGGTCGCATCCCATTGGCTTCGGGTGAGCGTATCCGGCGAGGCCAGTTTCTCGCTCATGATCTGCTTCCACACTTCCAGCGCCTTTACCGCGCCATCTGTGTTGATGTTTTTATAGGTTGCACCGGCCATCTGCGCCCAGGGCAGGAACTGGAACGTTCCCTCTTCATTGGCTTTGGCGCTGAAGGCGATGCCATAGACGTTCTTGGACGGGTCCGTCAGCTTCTGGGCCGCGGCAACAAGTTCATCCCATGTCACAGGTGGCTTTGCGGGATCGAGCCCTGCGGCCTTGAACAGGTCCTTGTTGTAATAAAGCGCAATGGTGTTGGTCGCTTTCGGCACGCCGAAATATTTGTCGTCCCATGTCGCCGATTTCAGCGGGCCGGGGAAATAGTTCTCAGGCTTGATGACATCCGAATTGGCGATCCTGTCGGTGACATCCAGAAACGCGCCCCGCGCTGCAAACATTGCGTGGTTGGGATTGTCGATGGCGATGATATCCGGCGCGTTGCCAGTCGAATAGGCGCGCATGGCCTCGCTCACCACATCGTCGAATTGAATCTGGCGATATTCGATCTGAATGCCGTTCTTCAGCCCATTGAAATCCTTGATAAGATTGGGTGCGGGCTGGATATCCCGGTCCAGCGACCATACTGTAATCTTGACGTCCTCAGCCTTTGCCGACAGCGCGACAAGTGAAACGCCTGCTAGCGCCAGTGCGCCCAACATCATGCCCTTAGCGATACCCATGATCTCCTCCTCTGTGGTTATCGTTATTGCAGTTCAGGCGCGGCCCACCTCCTGAGCCGCGCAGTCGTCTCATACCGGATCGACGATAAAATCACTGCCGCGGCATGCCTTGAGATAATTCAGGCCGTGGACCTGGCCGGTCATTTCCAGCGCATCGCGATAAACCGGATCGTGCCAGCCTTCGATATCGATGGAGCCGGACCAGCCGGCCAAACGCAACTCCGAGATGACATCTGTCCAGTTGCTATCACCAAAGCCCGGCGTGCGCATGAAAACGAATTTTTCCTTGCCGAAAATGCCGTGCTCTTTGATGACATCCCAGCGAATGGTGGCATCCTTGCCGTGGACGTGGAAAATCTTCGGCGCCCATTTGCGAATCTGTGGCAGCGGATCGATGAGATAGACCATCTGGTGGCAGGGTTCCCATTCGATGCCGATGTTATCGTCAGGCGTCTCGTTGAACATCAGTTCCCAGGCATCCGGGTTGTGCGCAATGTTCCAATCGCCACTTGCCCAATTGCCGTCCATTGCGCAGTTCTCGAAGGCTATTCTGATGCCCTTGTCCGCTGCACGCTTGGCCAGTTCGCTCCATATTTCCTTGTAGCGCGGCAGGCTTTCCGGCAGCGGCTTGCCGCGCAGACGACCCGTAAAACCAGCAACGCATGTCGCGCCAAAGTGGTGGGCGTTATCGATGCAGTCTTTCCAGCCTTGGAGAGTCGCGAGGTCCATTTCGGTTTCTTCCAGCGGATTGCCGAACATGCCAAGCGTGGAGATGGTTATGTCGCGATCGCCAATGGCATCGAGGCAGCGTTTGCCCAGTTCCGCGATATCTTGACAGCTGGTGGTCTGCCAGAAGAATGGTTCGAAGCTCTCAAACCCCATATCGGCGATCTGGGAGATGCGTTCTGCCGCATTCCCATTTGTTGCGCTGACCATGGTGCCGATGCGAATGGATTTTGCCGGATTGCTCACTGTTGTATCCTTAGGCTGCAATGGAAACCCGCTGGCGAAGACGCGCGCTTTCAATCGCGGCTATCACCATGGCAAGGCTGTTGATGTTGTCGAAAGACGCTGTCTCAGGCACGCCACCACCGCGGATGGCGGAAATGAAGGACGAGATCACGCTGGCATGACCGTGCGTTTCCTCGATATTGGGCGCGTCAGAAACGTTTACGGATTTTGAACCTCGCAGAAGTCCGGTCTCCGTCCCTGCAAGCATTGCCACGAAGTTCTCTTCGCCGTCCCATGTCATCATGCCCTTGGAGCCGACCAGCCGCCATTGGCTTTCCCAGCTGGTTCTTTCGCCTTCGGCGCACCACGAGCCGCGATAGGTAAAGACGACATCGTTGGAAAACTCAAAGACGGCATTGGCCGCTGCACCATGCGAATACCACGAACCGGCAGGGTTGGTTTCCAGGCAATAGACGCCAAGCGGCTTTTCATCAGCAACGAACCGTGCGGCATCGAAGGTATGAATGGCCATATCCAGCAACAGCACGTTCTTCATTTCTTCACGGAAGCCGCCGAAATGCGGTGCGATGAAGAAATCGCAATGAATGCCCGAGAGAGTGCCGATCAAGCCTTCCGAGACTGCGCGCCGAAGACGACGAATCCCGGAGATAAAGCGGCGGTTTTGAACGACGGCATGGACCTTGCTAGCTTTTTCTGCCAGTGCGACCAGCTCCCGTGCCTCTTCAAGCGAAGAGGCCATCGGCTTCTCGCTCAGTACGTGGCACCCGGCGGCAAGGCCGGTGGATACGACATTGAAACGCGCAACGGGGATGACGACGTCGAATAGCAGGTCGGCCTTTGTTGTCTCAAGCACCTTTTTGAGATCAGTGCCGATGACGGCCTGCGTCAACGAGAACTCTTGCGCCAGAGCTTCCGCCGTGTCGCGGTTCAGATCCACAAGACCCACAATTTTGATGGAAGCCGCAAGCTCCGGTGTCGAGGCAATTGCCCGCAACCAGCCTTTAGCCATAGCTCCGCATCCGCATAAAACGGCATTCAATATCACGATTTCCTCCCGGTTTTCGCACCAAACTCCCCAAGGTGCGATGTTCCGTAAACGTTTACGACGCTATGATGAAAATGCTATTTGTGTCAAGAGGCGTATAAGACGTGAGGAGTAGACGAGATGGGGAATGGGTAGAGACATGAAGGGAATACGCCAGCTGGCCGAGCATCTCGACATCTCCATAGGCACCGTTTCCCGTGCATTGAACGGCAAGCCCGATGTGAGCGAAGAAACCCGCGCCCGTGTGCTGGAGGCCGCCGAAGCGCTTGGCTATGTCGCCAATCAATCCGGTCGCAGTCTGCGCCAAGGCACCACAAACGTTATCGGCCTGATGATGGGTAGCAATCCGGAGACCGTGGAAAACTCCGACAACTTCTTCATGGGCGTAACGGACGGGCTGCAAAGCGTTTTCGCCCCTCACAAGCTTGATCTCGTCATCCTCCCTTGCTCTGACGACGAAGACCGCGAGGAATATCTCAAACGCATGGTGGCGCGGCGCCTAGTGGATGCGATGATCATTTCGTCCACCCGCCGTATCGACAGGCGGATCGACTTTCTCGTCAAAACCGGCGTGCCTTTCGTTGCACTCGGTCGCTCCCAATCCGGTGGCAACTACTCTTGGGTTGATCTGGATTTTGACGGCGTTGCACGCGCTTCGGTGAACCGCCTTGCTGCAAATGGTCACAAGCGCATTGCAGTCGCCGTTCCCGATAATGACATCAATCTTGGTTATATTTTTCTGGAAGGCTACAAGAAGGGGCTGGAAGAAAACGGGCTTTCCTTTGATCCATCGCTCGTCATCAAGGCAAAATCCAGCGAGCAGGGTGGCTACCATGCGGGTAGCGAATTGCTGCACATGCGACAGCGACCAACGGCGGTGGTTTTGATTTATGAACTCATGGCGCTGGGGCTTTATCGCAGACTTGCCGAAGTAGGCTTGAAAGTCGGTCACGATCTGGCCGTCATCGGTTTTCGCGAAGAGCCCCGTGGTCGGTTTCTCCAGCCGCCACTCACGAGCTTTCGTCTGTCTCTGAGGGATCTGGGTGTTTCGGTTGGCAAGACGCTGCTGTCCAGGATGCCCGCTTACGCATCACTCTACCCTGATGAGAAGCAGCAAATCATCTGGCCGCTGGAACTGGTGGCGGGCGAGAGTGACGCCGGACCAGCCAGTGGATAACCCTGCCTGCACTCCGTAATGTTACTTCTGAATCGATCTCTCGCATTGAAGCGGGCGGGCGCTTTGTCCTACACGGGACCATCTGGTTCGTTGCGAGTTCAGACCACAGGTCCATCAAGCGACCGTTTGGAGCGGTTGGCGAAAGTCAGCGTCCGCATTTAAGGAGTATTCATTTGCTGGAATTCGAACAGACATTGTCTGCGGGTACCTTGATTTCTATAGCAGTGGGCGCGGTGGCGCTACTGTTGTTGCTCATCATCCAATTTCGCGTTCACGCCTTTGTGGCACTCATTCTCGTCAGTTTCTTGACCGCGCTTGTCACGGGCATTCCAACTGCAAACATCATGAACACGCTCACCACAGCCTTTGGCTCCACGCTCGGTGGCGTGGCGCTTCTCGTTGGGCTTGGTGCCATGCTGGGCAGGCTATTGGAAGTTTCCGGCGGCGCGCAGGCTCTGGCCGACGATCTCATCGCCCGTTTTGGCGAGGAACGTGCGCCCATGGCTTTGGGCATAGCATCGCTGTTCTTCGGCTTCCCGATCTTTTTCGACGCAGGCCTCGTCGTTATGCTTCCCGTGATGTTTACGGTGGCTCGCCGTCTTGGTGGCAGCCTACTTCTTTACGGCATACCGGTTGCGACCGCGTTTTCCTGCATGCACATTTTCGTGCCACCGCATCCTGGTCCGGTAGCCGCGTCTGAGTTGCTTGGTGCTGATGTCGGCTTGCTGATTATCGTTGGTCTGCTGGTTGCTGTGCCCATCTGGATCATTGCCGGCCATTTCTACGGTAAGTGGATAGGAAAACGTGTTTTCTTGCCGGTGCCTGATTTTTCGGAAGAAAAGTCGGTTGAGGACAACGTGTCCTTGCCAAGCTCCAGGCTGGTCATTGCGCTTTTGCTTCTGCCACTGCTGTTGATCTTCATGAATACGGGTCTGGATTTCGCGCGCGCTCAGCAATGGGTGAGCAAAGATGCCGGTTGGTTCCAGCTTCTGCGCGCTATAGGTTCGACGCCGATTGCACTTCTGATATCGGTTTTGGTGGCTGCGTTTGTGCTCGGGCCAATGCGCGGTCGAGACCCTCTCAAGGTAGAGCGTATTGTCGATTCCGCTTTGGGTCCGGTTTGCTCGGTCATCTTGATCACCGGCGCCGGTGGCATGTTTGGTGGCGTTCTTCGCGCCTCGGGCATTGGCAACGCGCTCTCAAGCGCGCTGGCCGACATCGGCATGCCCGTGCTCGTCGCAGGCTTTCTGATTTCGACAGCGTTGCGCGTTGCGCAGGGGTCTGCAACGGTTGCCCTCATCGCCGCTGCCGGACTGATTCAGCCTGCTGTTCAGGCGGCCGGTTACCAGGGTGTGGAGCTGGCGGCCATCGTCATCGCAGTCGCATCGGGTTCGGTGATGCTATCCCATGTCAACGATTCCGGCTTCTGGCTTGTCGGCCGATTCTTTAACATGGACATCAAAACGACGTTCAAGACATGGACCGTCATGCAGACGATGGTTGGTCTCCTCGGTTTTGCAATATCGGGACTGATCTTCTCCCTGGCTTAAGCCGGACTTTAAAATGACGACCATTGATCTGCTGGAATCCGTCAGATTGGTGGTCGTCTGACACTCAGATCAGTTCGATTTGAGTGAGCAGCGCTTGACGTTGACCTGATGGTGGCGGACCTTTATCCGTTAAGAATGATGCCAGATGTAAAAGCCAAAAGCCCCTTGCCAGGGCGGATCGAGCAGTTGCAGAGCAAGCTGCGCCGTATTGAACGCGGACGTGACACATGGGCTTTACGCTGGCAGGCGGTCCTCGCCGTGATCGACGTCAGCATTATTGCGTTCTTTATCTTCGGCCCTTTTCTGCGCAGTGGGCCGTCATATTTGATCATCGATTATCTCATCGCGGTCTGGATTCTCGCTGAAATTCTCGCGAGAGCTTTCGCGACCGGCTCTGTCGTGGCATCTCTCAAGCGACCGATGACATGGATCGACCTTGTCATACTGGCGACGCTTCTGTTTCCCAATGCGCTGTTCAATTTCGCATTTCTGCGGGCAATGCGATTATGGGCAGTCGGCGAGAGCCCGCTCTTCGCTTTCGTGCTCAAACGGCTAGGTTGCCATCAGTACAGGGACGTGGCTCGCGCGTCGCTGAACTTTTTCGTTTTCCTGTTCATGGTAACGGGCTTCGTTTACACCACGTTTTTCTATCACCAGAGCGGTCTCATTGGCTTTGTTGACGCGCTTTATTTCACCGTCGCAACGATGACGACGACAGGGTTCGGCGACATCACCTTGCCTGGACCCTTGGGGAAACTAACATCCGTTGTCACGATGATCGTTGGCATCTCGCTGTTCGTCAGGCTCGCGCAATCCATCGTTCGGCCCTACAAGGTCATGTATCCTTGCGAGAAATGCGGCCTCCAGCGGCACGAAGTAGACGCTGTCCACTGCAAGGCGTGCGGCCATTTGCTGAACATTCCAAACGACAATGATTGAGCATGGCATTGCGTTTTCTGCGCATCATTGATGTTTTCCACGATTTGTTCACACCGATTGCGCCTGCCAGCAGCTGCTCACGCTGTTTCGGGCGAGGAAGGCTGACTTTCCACGCCATTCGCTCGTTTTGACAGACGTTGACCTGTTTGAGCACGCCTTCGCGTCTTTTAGGCGGTAAGTCAGTGGATCAAGGCCATGCTGGGGGATGCATGCCTTGACACCGCAGAACCTGCAACTAGACGTCACATTCAATTGTGGGTTTGGAGTAAGAACATGAAATCACTGGCAACAATCTCGGCTTTCGTGGGCAAAACATTTGCCGGTTGGGTCATTCTTTTCGCGGTTCTTGGCTTCTTCTTCCCGGATACGTTCAAGCAGATTGGACCCTGGATCGTCACGCTTTTGTCCATCATCATGTTCGGCATGGGGCTGACCCTGTCGGTTGATGATTTCCGCGAAGTCGTGAAGCGTCCCTTCGATGTCACCATCGGCGTGCTGGGTCAGTTTATCATCATGCCGTTGCTGGCGGTTTTGCTGACCCGGCTCATTCCGATGCCGCCGGAAGTTGCCGCTGGCGTCATTCTTGTGGGTTGCTGCCCTGGCGGCACTTCATCCAATGTGATGACCTATCTCTCGAAAGGCGACGTCGCGCTTTCGGTTGCCTGCACCTCTGTCACAACGCTTGCAGCGCCGCTGGTAACGCCATTCCTCGTTTGGATGTTCGCCAGCCAGTTTCTCCCTGTTGATGGCTGGGCGATGTTCATGAGCATCGTCAAGGTCGTCCTGGTGCCATTGGCTCTCGGTGCCGCCTTGCAAAAACTGCTGCCCGGTGTCGTCAAGGCTGCCGTTCCAGCATTGCCGCTTGTGAGTGTAATCGGCATCGTCCTGATCGTTTCTGCGGTGGTGGGTGCTTCGAAAGGTGCCATCGTTCAGTCTGGGCTGATGATCTTTGCGGTCGTGGTGTTGCACAATGGTCTTGGCTACCTGCTGGGATATTTCGCAGCAAAAGCCACCGGCCTGTCGCTTGCAAAGCGCAAAGCAATCGCCATCGAGGTCGGAATGCAAAATTCGGGTCTCGGCGCGGCGCTCGCGACCGCATATTTTTCACCTCTTGCTGCTGTTCCAAGCGCCATTTTCAGCGTTTGGCACAACATCTCGGGCGCTTTGCTGGCGAACTGGTTCTCTGGCCGTAGCGATGAGAGCAATAAAGATACGCTCCATCGCACCTGAGCTGCGGGTCCCTTATCCGCTTCAGCTCAGCATGGATTAGATCAGTTGCAAGATAGTCTTGTAGGCAATAAGTATATCCTCGCGTGCGCTTTCAAGGGCCTCGATCGCTGGCTGAATCTGCGCGGCAAAAAACGCGCCATCTGTTGTCAGTGATCGCTGCCGGGTGGTTCGCACGAAAAGTTGGACACCAAGGTCTTTCTCGAGTGCTGCAATTGCCAGTCACGGCGGCAGCCGTCGAACTGCGCTTTGCGGCAGCCAGCAGAAAAGTCTCCAGAACCTAGTCATCAGTCATCTCGGTTATTTCAAAAAGGGCAACTGATCCTATCAGGAGTGTTGCGCTTTCGGCGTGGGATCAGCACCGCGGGATGTCGGTCAACATCGGCAGGAAGACTGCAAGGATGTCGCTGCATTCACCTTACGTCAGTGTGAAAATCCTAATTTTCGCACCTACAACTATGCATAGTAAATAGGCAAAGCTCATTATTTAAGCGTGAAAATAACCAATTCTCAATGGTCGGTACTTATAGGGTTGAGGCAATCCCTCCCTAAACGCACAGGCATTTCAATCGCTTGATGCATCACCCCCATCAGAGGCCAAAAAGTGAGCATATTCGGCAATCTTAAAATCAGGACGCGCATCATTCTCGTTGCAGCGATTCCAACCATAGCGCTTGTGGCTGCCGCATTGCAGGACAACATTCAGCGTATGACCGTCGCTTCGGAAGCAAGGTCCGTCGCCGATATCGCGTCCATGGCGCCAGTGCTGGGCGCGACAATTCATGAAGTCCAAAAGGAACGCGGAGCCTCTGCGGGTTTCGTTGGAGCAAAAGGGCAGGGTGAGTTCGGTCCCCTTCTTGAAAAGCAAAGAGAAGCAGCGGATGTTGCAATCCAGCGCTTCAAGACGCTGGGCTTGACAGACCAGAACAGTGACATGGCCCCCGCCTTGAAAGAACTGGCCGCCGCCGCGCAAGCCAAGCTGGATAGGCTGAAAGCCATGCGGCAGGATGTGACGTCGCTTAAGGCCGGTGTGCCGGAGATTGCCTCCTACTTTGCCGACACGATCGGTAGCCTCATCCACATCATTGAATCGATGAGTTCCCTGACGACCGACAGCACCATATCCAACAGAATTGTTGCATATTCTGCATTGCTGCAAGGCAAGGAGCGGGCAGGGCAGGAGCGTACGATTGGCACTGCAGCCTTCACATCTGGCAGCTTCAGCCCGGAAAGCTATCAGCTATTCGTCAAGTTCGGTGCGATGCAAAATGTCTTTTTCTCGGACTTCAACAGCTATGCGGGCGCAGACGAGCGCGCAGCATTGAAGGAAGCCTTGAGTAGCGATGCTGGCAAACTTGTCGAAAGCCAGCGTGGCATAGCGATGGCCAGTGCGTTTGGAGGCAAACTGAACAGCGTGAGCGGGGAAGACTGGTACAAGGCTTCGACCAACCGGATCAACGCGCTCAAGGCTGTCGAAGACAAAACCGGCCTCGAACTGCGCGATTTCGCCGCTGCCTCTGCTACCAAACAGTACAATGCCCTCCTTATCTCCCTTTCCATTTCCATTGGCGTTCTTGCCCTTGTTGCAGTGCTTGCCACAATCGTAACCCGCTCCATCACAAGCCCGGTTACCCGCCTCGTGAAGACGATGCGCGAACTGGCGGATGGCAATGCAGACGCTGAACTGAACGTCGTTGCCGATCGCAGTGAAATCGGTGAGATGGTGAAGTCCGTGGCCGTGTTCAAAACCAATGCACAGGAACGGTCGAAACTGGAAGCGGAAGCGCAGGCCAACCGCGCGCTTTCAGAGCGTGAACGGCTGCAGCAGCAGGAAAAAGAAGCCGCCGAAAATGCAGAAGTGCAGTTTGCGATCGATACTCTGGCGGCAGGCCTGGGCGCGATGGCCAATGGCACGTTGAACTACCGCATCAACCAGACCTTCGCGACCCGTCTGGATAAAATCCGTGTGGACTTCAACGGTGCAATCGAGCGTCTTGAGGATGCCATCGTTGATGTGAGCGGCAATGCGCAAGCCATCTCCGCTGGTTCAAACCAGATCCGCGCCTCGGCGGATGATCTCGCCAAGCGCACCGAGCAGCAGGCCGCATCCGTTGAAGAAACCGCCGCTGCTTTGGAGCAGATTACGACAACGGTTGCCGATACCAGCCGCCGGGCTGAAGAAGCCGGTCGTCTCGTGATTGAGACGCGCGAGAATGCCGAGCATTCCGGGCAGGTGGTAACGAGAGCCATCAATGCGATGAATGCGATTGAGACTTCGTCTAGCGAAATCTCCAACATCATCGGCGTCATCGATGAGATTGCATTCCAGACCAATCTGCTTGCGCTGAATGCGGGCGTAGAGGCAGCCAGAGCGGGCGAGGCTGGCAAAGGCTTTGCCGTGGTTGCCCAGGAAGTGCGAGAGCTGGCCCAGCGTTCTGCAAGTGCTGCAAAAGACATCAAGGCCTTGATTGCGAAATCAGGGGAGCATGTGAAAAGCGGCGTCGGCCTTGTCGCGCAGACAGGAGAGTCACTCAGCAAGATTGTCGAGCAGGTCAAGGAAATCAGCGTCAACGTGCTGTCTATCGTTGAAGCATCGCGTGAGCAGACAACTGGCATCAAGGAAATCAATCAGGCCGTGTCCCAGATGGATCAGGGCACCCAGCAAAATGCTGCAATGGTTGAGGAATCAACCGCGGCAAGCCACGCACTTGCACGGGAAGCCGAAGCCTTGTTCGTTCTGGTTGGTAAATTCGAAACAGATGCAAAAGCGAAATCTGCAGTTTCGAGCGCGACAGAGCGTCAGTCAGCGCAAACACGATCGCCTGCCCGGCAATTGCTGAATCGGGTGAGCTCGTCATTCTCAGGTAATGCAGCTCTCAAAACCAAGAGCTGGGAAGAGTTTTAAACCAACCCAGCTTTCACAGACTTTGTCAGGACACCTCCCTTGCAGACAAGGGAGGTGTCTTTTTGCATGAGTGAGCGACGGTCAACGTCCTTGTCCGGCAATGTCGAGCAGAATTCGGGTCCGAGCGCACCTGTGTCGTCCCAGGGCGTAGTTTTGCGCGGGGTCATGCATATCGAGATCGTTAGAATAGAATTTTGAGCGCATGGAAGGCCAGATCTTAGCGCAGGAGTAACTTTCTCTCACAAAGGGGCGTTAGGCTCCTATTATGTATAAGTTATATAAATATTAGGAATAATATTGTCATCTGGCTCCTTAGTGGCAGCATGCTTCACTGCAATGCATCTCATTGTGGAATCTCATGCGTGTCAAAACTGCACTTATCCTTTGAGGTTACCCGAGAATGAAAGCTGCTCCTCGTAAATCGTCCGTGGCAATGAAGTTGCTGGCAGTGAGTGCTGTGGCGATATCTCTATTTCTTGCTTTGACCTTTGCAGTTGTTGTGTACCAGGTACGGCACAGTGCGACTTTGATCACGATCGAGCAGGCCAAAGCGGACGCCAAAGCGATCAGCGAAGCTTTCAACGCCAAGATCTCTCTCCTTTCCGGAGGAGTCGCTTCGATTGCTGGGACCTTTGAGCAAGCCATTCAGGACAAGACGATTACGCGTGCGGATATCACCGCCACATTGCCGGCTTTGGTCAAAAAGTTCGACCTCGTGTTTGGGTCATGGTTTCTCGAAGCTGATTTTGGATTTGACGGAGCGCGCGGACCTCTTGCGGATGCGGCATCTGGAACCAATAGCTCTGGACAGTTTACTCCTTATTGGACCCGAGCTGGTAATGCACTTGAACTCGTGTTGCCGGATCAGATCGACTACAGTCAGCCTTATTTCCGGCTCGCGGCTAGTTCTGGCAAGCCCGCGGTCACTGAGCCTTATGTGGAGGATACGGCCGGTGGCTTGCTGATGATGAGCATTGCCTATCCTGTGGCGGTCGAAGGGGTTGTGCGTGGCGTTGCGGGCGTCGATATCGGCCTTGGTGCGATTGCGGATTCCTTGAAAGCCTACAGGCCATTCGGAACAGGACGGGTCTATCTGCTTTCCGCAAGCGGTGCATGGCTGACCGCGCCTGATGCCGCCATGGTGATGAAACCGTACGGTGCAGAGGGTCTCGATATCGTCCAGTCCGTTGTCAAAGGTGCGGGGCCTGCTGTTATCGAAAATGTTCAGGGCGAAGAAGGCGAGAGTGTTTACCGCGTCGTTTATCCCTTCGAACTGCCCGGCTTGAACAGCCGCTGGTTCATCGTCGAAGATGTTCCAGCCGCAGCCATCTCGGCCATTGTGAATGAACAGACGAAGATTCTCGTTGCTGGCGGACTGTTTATTCTGCTGGCCGTGGTCGTCTCGCTTTTCCTCGCCATTCGCATCTTCATTCAAAAACCCATTGGCATGCTGTTGAGAGAAGTTGCCCGTCTTTCCGATGGTGACTACGAGCTCGTCGTTGAAGGCTGTGAGCGCGCAGACGAAATCGGGGCTCTGTCGAAGGCGCTCGAAGCCTTCCGGCACAAGCTGGAAAATGGCAGGACGCTGGAGATTGTGGCTGAGCGGGAGCGGCGGGAAGCAGAGCTGGAGCGCGGGCAGACCGAGGCGGAACGTGCGGAAACGGTGCGAACCCAGAAGCTCGTCGTCGAGAGCCTGGAAAAAGGGCTTCTGGCGCTTTCCAATGGCAATCTTACCTACCGCATCTCTGAGACATTTCCGGGTCGTTATGCGGAATTGCGTACGAACTTCAACTCCGCGCTTGAGAGCATGCACGACACGATCGCAAGCTTGAACAACACCGTGACCGCTTTGACCGCTGGCACGAATGAGATCAGCCGCAGTTCCGACCAGTTGTCGCGCCGAACCGAGCAGCAAGCTGCAAGTCTGGAGGAGACGGCGGCGGCACTGAATGAGATTGGCCAAAAGTTGACGGAGAGCGCGGCCGTTGCCGGTCTTGCAGCAGAGAAAGTCAACGGCGCAAGCAAAGATGCGGAAGTCTCAGGCACCATCGTTGCCAATGCAATCGGGGCGATGGAGACTATCGAGGAATCTGCAAACAAGATGTCGCAGATCATAAGCGTGATCGATCAAATCGCTTTCCAGACCAATCTGCTGGCCTTGAATGCCGGTGTGGAGGCCGCACGTGCTGGCGAGGCTGGCAAGGGCTTTGCTGTTGTTGCAATGGAAGTGAGAGAGCTGGCCCAGCGTTCGGCGCACGCCGCCAAAGAAATCAAGGAATTGATTTCCGCATCGAGCGAACAGGTCAGGCAAGGCGTTGATCTTGTGAACGATACAGGAGATGCACTCACGCGTATTGTTGATCAGGTGCGGTCCATAAACGGTCTCATCCAAACCATTTCTGCAGCCAGCCGCGAACAGGCTGCGGGGCTGAGCGAAATCAATACGGCTGTGAACCAAATGGACCAGATGACACAGCAAAATGCTGCAATGGTAGAAGAGACCAACGCCGCGTCTGCCGTGCTGGACGATGAGGCACAAAACCTGCGCATGATGGTTGATCGCTTTGAAATTGCTGAAGGGTCAAAGTCCAAACAGGCGCGGGCAGCCTAGCCGCCGAGTGGGAACCGCCGAGGTTGCAGACGGCACCCAACTCGACCGGCCAGATGTGACTATCGTCAGCTCTGAACCGATATCATCACTCTCCCAATATGCGTCCCTGCTGCATAATAGGCAAAGGCTTCCTTCGCCTTGTCGAACGGGAAGGTACAGTCGGTCAATGGTTCAATGCCGAGACGATCCATCGAGGCCAGAAGATCCGAGAACATGCTCCGATTGCCGTTGGCGATGCCACGTATGGTGATGTTGCGCAGAATGAGCGCAGTGTAGTCGGGAATTGGTGAGGTGGTTCCAGGCGTTACGCCGATAATGATGATACGTCCGTTGGCGGCGGTCGCCGCAATGGATTGTCCGAGAGTATCCTGACCACCGGTTTCGATGATGATGTCGGCACCGGCGCCGCCGGTTTGCGTCATCAGTTCGACGCCCCATTCGGGATGGGTACGGTAGTTGATAAGAATGTCGGCGCCCATATCCCGTGCGATTGCCAGTTTGGCATCGCTGGAAGATGTGATCGCAACACGCGCGCCCAGCGCTTTCGCCAGTTTCAAGGCAAAGAGCGATACGCTGCCGGTGCCGAGGCATAAGACAAGCTCGCCTGGCTTTACTTTGGCAACTTCAATGAGCGCATTCCATGCGGTAAGGCCGACGGAGGCAAGCCCCGCGACGCGATTATCGGCAAGCTGGTCGGGGACGCGGATGACGGCTTCGGCCGGCAGTACAACCTGCTGCGCCAGCCAGCCATCATGCGTCACGCCCACATCATGGGCGAAGACGTCCGTCGTGAAAGAACTATCGAGCCATCCGGCGAAGTGTCCACACACGACGCGGTCACCTGGTGCAACGGTGTTTACGCCTTCCCCAACCGAGACAACGATACCGACACCCTCCGACATAGGGATGCGCTCTGGTGCCTGACGTGGTCCATAGACCCCACGCAGGATTTGTACATCGCGGCTGATAAGACTGATCAGCTGCGGCGCAACGATGACCTGTCCTGGCCCTGCGACAGGGTCTGGACGGGTTGTCGCAGTCAAACATTCGAGACCATTCTGGTCACCGATCTGGTAGGCCTTCATGAACTTTACTCCTCAGGATTTGTGGTGGGTACGAGGACCCGGTAAAAATGCGTGAGCCCGAGCGGTGGTGGCGATAATCAAGGCCCCTGATGCCAGCAGGAGAGCGGCCCATGCGAGGGACCCAGCGCCGTGGCTATCGAGCAGAATGCCGCCCATGAGGCCGCCTGCGGCGATGGCGCCGTTCCACACGGTCGTCAGCATGGCATTGGCGAGATCCACACCCTCGCCAGCCGCATCGGCAAGCGCCGTCTGTAGCTGCGTGGCCGCCCCACCGAAGGAAAAGCCCCAGACGACCATGGCCGAGATCATGACTGGCGTGGTGGCTGCAAACAAGGCAAGCGAAAGGGCCGTTACACAGAAAGCGCAGAGGCTGCCGAGAACAAGCGCCCGCAACAACCTGTCGACAAATGCTCCGGTGAACCAGATACCCGCAATGGCCGCCAGGCCGAAAGCGAGAAGCAGGAGATCAATCTCGTCATTCAGGCCCGAAAGAGCAGCGAAAGGCGTGATGTAGGTATAGACAATATTGTGCCCCGTCACCCACAGGAACAACACGGTGAGGACCGTCCTGACACCCAGTGTCCGCATGACGCCGGTGAGAGACAGGCGCCGCGCAGGAGGTTGGCCCGGAAAATCCGGCATTTTCCAGATGACCCACAGCAACAGAGCCAAGGTCGTTGCAGACATGAACAGAAAAGCTGCTCGCCAGCCGACGGTTGCACCAAAGAAGGCGCCAGCGGGCACGCCAAGCGCGAGTGCAAGCGGTGTGCCTGCCATGGCGATTGCCAGTGCATTTCCCTGCAGGCGCTCGATCACAAGTCGCCTCGCATAACCAGACACGATACCCCAGCCGAGCCCGGCTGCCATGCCCGCTAGAAAACGAGCAACAAGTGTGATGGCATATGACGTGGACAGGGCCGTTATCGTGTTGAAAATCAGGAACCCGGCAATGGCGAGGAGCAAGGCAGGCTTGCGACGCCAGCCTTGCGTCCACAAGGTCAGCGGGATGGCAGCGACGAGAGAGCCAACTGCATAAACAGTCACAGTCTGACCCGCGAGCGACTGCGAAACGCCCAGACCATCTGCCATTTGCGGCAGTAGGCCAGCAGGGAGAGTTTCCGTGAGGATTGCGGTAAATCCCGTCATGGCAAGAACCAGCAGAGCCGCCACTGGCAGGCGCTCTTGTGGCGTAGCAAATGTTCTTCCGCCCGGGATTGCGACTGTCTCTGCCATGCGGTTCCTTAATTCTGGGTCGTTCATTCCGGAAGTCGCATTTTAGAGTTTGCTTTGTCAAGCAAATCTGGAATGATTACTCCAGAAGAGGAAGGTAGACGGCGATGGCAAGAACAGGCAGGCCAAGGAATTTTGATCGTGATGAGGCAGTCAAGAATGCGATGCATCTCTTCTGGCAGCATGGCTACGAGGGTGCATCAACCGATCAATTGCGGCTCGCTATGGGGGGCATTTCGTCTGCGAGTTTCTACGCGGCCTTCGGTTCGAAGGAAATGCTGTTTCGTGAAAGCCTGCAGCGTTATCTGGACCAGCATGGCGGTGTTGTGAGCGCTCTTCGCGATACCAGCCTGCACGCGCGTGAAAGGCTAGAGCAGGCGCTCCTTGCTTCGGTGGATGTGCAGACCGAGGCGTCTCATCCATCTGGTTGCATGATTACCCTTTCGGCGACGATCCTCTCCAAGGACGGTGTGACGTTGCAGGCTTTGACGGCAGGTCACCGAGAGGAAACCCGAAGGGCGATCTCAGACTGCATCACCGATGGAGTTTCAACAGGCGCATTGAAAACGGCAACTGACATTTCCGCTTTGGTGTCGCTCTATGATGCAATTTTGCTCGGCGTCTCGATCCAGGCCCGCGATGGCGTCTCGATTCCATCGATCCGCGGTGCCGTCAGGGCAGCGATGGCAAGCTGGGATGCCGTGGCTAGTGATTCGGATCGCCTCTGCGCAACGGCCACTGGGAAGTAGAGCAAGCAGGGCTGCGGCCCTAGCCAAAAGCGCAGCATTTTGCCTTACAGAAACGGCGCTTCAAGCGTGCGCGTATCCAAGCCCAAAACTTGGATCGAGGTCTAATTATGCGTGAAATGGTAGTTAAGAGATCGTAAGCGCCAAGGGCGTATCTATCTGTTCTAAAAGAAAGATTGCACCTCGAAGGTGTTTGGTGGAGCTAAGCGGGATCGAACCGCTGACCTCTTGCATGCCATGCAAGCGCTCTCCCAGCTGAGCTATAGCCCCATAAGGGTTCCGGTATGTTTATCCGGTTCCGGGAACCGAAGCATTTGTTTGCGTCGGTGGCGGCTTGATACTTGTGCTTCTGCACAATGGCAAGCCGAAAAATTCGCCCGACGACATTTTTTTGACGCCGGGCGATAATTCCTGTGGAAATCAGGTCTCGTCGTCGTCGCCGTTTACGCCGATGATGCCGGAAACGTCGTCATCGTCTTCGTCTTCGTCCGCTTCCAGGAACGTATCGTCGTCATCATCCAGCTCGACGTCATCGTCGCCTTCGATATCGGGAATATCGTCGCCAGCTGCGTCGGCATCCGCGTCTTCCAGAGGCACGAGTTCGACTTCCGTGTTTTCGGTATCGACTTCGGCTACCTCTTCCTCTTCAGCCTGCTGTTCCATCTTCTTGGCTGCAGTCGTTTCCTCGAAGAAGGAAAGCGGCCAGGATTTGCCGGAATAAGGAGACACGATCGGATCACGGTTCAGGTCGTAAAACTTCTTGCCTGTATCAGGATCTGTGCGCTTGGTTCCAAGGTCCACTTTTGCCAATGTCTAAGCCTCAAATTGTGAGATGAGTTCGGTGTTTACGCCGTATTTCCGGCAGTAGACGGTAAAATTCTAGCCGGTCCCATTAATCGCTGATGCGTTTCCTGTCAAAGATAAACTTTATAAGCCACGTATACTGCGCGGCTCAGGTCCATCGCTTGATGATCCGGTACGGCCTCTGTAAGAAACCGCAGGCGGCAGTGTTTTGCCGTTTCGACAGCAGGACGGGAGAGTTATGACATTTATAATTGCCATTGATGGACCGGCCGCCGCAGGCAAGGGGACGTTGTCACGACACATTGCGCAAGCCTATGGATTTCATCACCTGGACACTGGGCTGACATACCGCGCCACGGCAAAGGCGCTGCTGGATGCCGGATTGCCGCTGGACGACGAAGCCGTTGCCGAGAAGGTGGCGCTCAATCTGGATCTTGCCGCCATGGACCGAGCTGTACTTGCCCGCCACGAGGTTGGCGAAGCAGCATCACGGATCGCGGTCATGCCTTCAGTGCGCCGTGCACTGGTGGAGGCTCAACGCGCATTCTCAATCCGGCAGCCCGGCACTGTGCTCGATGGGCGTGACATTGGAACCGTTGTCTGCCCTGATGCGCCGGTGAAACTCTACGTGACTGCAGCCCCCGATGTGCGCGCGCGTCGCCGGTTTGACGAAATCATTGCCGGGGGCGGCGTTGCCGATTACGAGGCGATTTTTTCGGATGTGAAGAAACGCGACGAGCGCGATATGGGGCGCAGCGACAGTCCATTGAAACCAGCTGAAGACGCGCACTTGCTTGATACGTCTAAAATGGGTATAGAGGCGGCGTTTCAAGCAGCCAAGTCGATTGTCGATGCTGCCTTGAAGAGATAATATGTGCGTGGAACCGGCAAGTCCGGCCCTCGTTTAGACTGGAATATCCTGAAAGCATGTCCTGCACCGGAAAACCTCGAAGAAAGAGGTGGGCATTGTTTTCGGGAATGATCAACGCGAACCCCCGGTGCTTTGTGTCCCATAGTGGATGCTCTCAGGAGATTTAATGTCAGTAGCTACCCCCACGCGCGACGATTTCGCAGCCCTGCTGGAAGAGTCCTTTGCGTCGAATGACCTTGCTGAAGGCTACGTAGCCAAAGGTATCGTCACGGCGATTGAAAAGGACGTTGCGATCGTCGACGTCGGCCTCAAGGTTGAAGGCCGCATCGCGCTCAAGGAATTCGGCGCACGTTCGAAAGACGGCGGCCTGAAGGTCGGCGACGAAGTCGAAGTTTACGTTGAGCGTATTGAAAACGCTCTGGGCGAAGCCGTTCTGTCGCGCGAGAAGGCTCGCCGCGAAGAGAGCTGGGTCAAGCTTGAAGCCAAGTTCGAAGCTGGTGAGCGCGTCGAAGGCGTTATCTTCAACCAGGTCAAGGGTGGCTTCACCGTCGATCTGGATGGCGCTGTTGCGTTCCTTCCACGTTCGCAGGTGGACATTCGTCCAATCCGCGACGTAACTCCGCTGATGCACAACCCGCAGCCGTTTGAAATCCTCAAGATGGACAAGCGTCGCGGTAACATCGTTGTTTCGCGCCGTACGGTTCTCGAAGAGTCCCGCGCCGAGCAGCGTTCTGAAATCGTTCAGAACCTCGAAGAAGGCCAGGTTGTTGACGGCGTCGTCAAGAACATCACCGATTACGGTGCGTTCGTTGACCTCGGCGGCATCGATGGCCTGCTGCACGTGACCGACATGGCATGGCGCCGCGTGAACCATCCTTCTGAGATCCTCAACATTGGCCAGTCGGTCAAGGTTCAGATCATCCGCATCAACCAGGAAACCCACCGTATCTCGCTCGGCATGAAGCAGCTCGAGTCTGATCCTTGGGATGGCATCTCTGCCAAGTACCCAGTTGGTAAGAAGATCTCCGGTACCGTTACCAACATCACCGACTACGGTGCATTCGTTGAGCTGGAGCCAGGCATCGAAGGCCTCATCCACATCTCCGAAATGTCCTGGACCAAGAAGAACGTACATCCCGGCAAGATCCTGTCCACAACACAGGACGTCGACGTTGTTGTTCTCGAAGTCGATCCTTCCAAGCGTCGTATCTCGCTTGGCCTCAAGCAGACGCTGGAAAACCCATGGCAGGCATTTGCCTTCAGCCATCCGGCCGGCACTGAAGTTGAAGGCGAAGTCAAGAACAAGACCGAATTCGGCCTGTTCATTGGTCTCGAAGGCGACGTTGACGGCATGGTTCACTTGTCCGACCTCGACTGGAACCGTCCAGGCGAACAGGTCATCGAGGAATACAACAAGGGTGACACCGTAAAGGCTGTTGTTCTTGACGTAGACGTCGAGAAGGAACGCATCTCGCTCGGCATCAAGCAGCTTGGCAAGGATGCAGTTGGTGACGCTGCGACCACTGGCGAACTTCGCAAGAACGCTGTTGTTTCCGCTGAAGTTATCGGCGTGAACGAAGGCGGCATCGAAGTGAAGCTCGTGGCACACGAAGACCTCACATCCTTCATCCGTCGTAACGACCTGGCACGTGATCGTGACGATCAGCGCCCAGAGCGTTTCTCGGTTGGCCAGGTTCTCGACGCACGCGTTGTCAACTTCTCCAAGAAGGATCGCAAGGTTATGCTTTCGATCAAGGCTCTGGAAATCGCAGAAGAGAAGGAAGCAGTTGCACAGTTCGGTTCGTCCGACAGCGGCGCTTCGCTCGGCGACATCCTTGGCGCGGCTCTCAAGAACCGTACCGAGTAATCGTTCAATAGCCTGAAATGAGAAACCCGCCGGAGCGATCCGGCGGGTTTTTTATTGGGCTGAACTATGTGGATTTCAGGAATAGCCGCTCATCCGAAGATAATAGGATTCGGCGTTATCAGTTGCTCCGTCTTTGTTCTCACCCTGCGAAAGCGATTGGTCAGTCAACATGTCATTGGCGGCAATCCGTTCCTCCTGAGGAGGGTCGTTGTCGTCCTTTTCGCTGCCGTCGTTCGCGTCTTCCGAATCGCCCTGCGACGAATGCATGCTGCCCCGCGGCGGCGCATCCGATTCCTCTTCGTCCTTGGCGGCTGGATAGGGAACATAAGGCAGAGGGATGGCTTCTTTCCCGACTATGGCCGCAAGAGCGGAATGAAGCGTCGGCTGTTCCAGCAGTGCCGCCTTGATATCCTCGGCAACCGCATTTCGCTGTGCTGCGAGCGTCTCCTGCCGTTGGGTTGCCAGGACGGTGTCTTCCGCCGTCTGGTCCACGCTCACGGTGTGAAAGTCGGACTTAGCCGCCAGCAATGGTTTTGAGATGTGCTGCGGGTCTTGCTCGGTTAGCAGGCTGGCGACGATCTGCGGTGTTATGGTTTCGGCCTGCTCGGGCAGCTTTCCGAGGACGACAGCGAGAAGGAGCTTCTCCATCTCCTTGGGTGTGGCCTTGGAAAAAGCGCCGCCTGTGGGCAAATTGTGTTGGCGTTCGACAATATTGGCGACCGGTATCGGCGTTGGGTGCTCGTTTTCTGTTGCCACATCGACAGTCAAAGGCGGTTGCTGCGCGATCAACCCTGTCCGCTGTTGCTCCGTCATCTGTGGTCGCGTCGCCAGGGCAGGCTCGTTAAGCCGTATTCGCGCCGGGGCAGCGTTCGTTTGCTGCGCCGGTTGTGGGGCGCTCTGCCCGTCGCGGGGGAGTTGCCCCTGTGCAGCGGCAGCGTTGATTGGGGTACTTGGGGTCGGTACCGTGCCGGTTGGCGCTGTCGGCACGTTTGAGGGTGCGACTATGGCGCCAGATTTGCCCGGCTGCGCCGTTGTGGACGACGGCGTCACGGATCGGTCTGAACCAATCTCTCCAAGCAGATAGTTGGCAAGGGCGACCTGTGGAGCTGGCATCTTGTTTGCAACGGTGGCAGGTGAGCTGGCCAGTGTTTTGATTTGCGGAATAACCGGGCTGTCCGGTAGGATATCCTGGAGGTAGGCCGGGATGGAAGGTTTTGCCGTTCGGCTGGTGCCGCTGGAGCGTGAAAGCTCGAACATGACGGCCAGTCGTGCCGCTTCCGGCCCTGCAGAGCTTTTCAAAGCAGTGGATAACATATCAAGGGTGATGCCACGTAACACGCTGCCGAGGGCTTTTTCCAACGCGCCTTTCTGATCCATGGGGAGCGTCTTGATGATCTCAACCAGCCGATTGACATATGCCTCGGCGCCCTCACCATCCATACGCTGGATGTTGAGCAATTTGCCAAGTGTCTCGGCAAGCACGCTGACATTGCTCGATAATTGTAACTCGCCTGACACGGCACGAATACCGGTGCCAGAGGCGAGTTTGGCGCTCTCTGATGTCGTGCCTTGAGCCAAGGGAAGCGGCGCTGGCAGTGTCGAGGCTGTATCCTGCGGTGGCTTCGCCATGGAGAACGAAACATCGGTGGCAGACACGGGGCTGACCGGCGGTAGCATGATACGCTCCCTTCTTGGTGACAGGTGTCAGCTATGGCTGCCAGAACATGTCAGCTTGAACAGGCCCGGTTTCAACAGGGCTTTGGCGGCGACGCAGATGTTATTATCGTCCGCTCATGCGGCGCATTGCCGAGATCCGGTATGCATCTGTACGGTCGAATGGAGCAAAATTACGCGAATCATCTGAGTGAAGCATGATCCTGAAAGATTAACGATTTGCTAAGTGCCATCGTTTCTTCAATCCGGTTTTGGTACAACAGGCAAAGCGCGACACTCAGCTATGAGCAAAGATATCCGTGTCTTCCCAGCCCAGCAGGTCGAGCTTGGAGCGTGTCGGCAGGAAGGCAAAGCACGCTTCAGCATGTTCGTAGCGGCCATCGCGAATGAGGCGCGTCGTCAATTTGTCTCGAAGAGCATGAAGATGCAGCACATCAGATGCCGCATATTCCAGTTGCGCAGGCGACAGTTTTTCGGCGGCCCAGTCAGACGATTGCTGCGCCTTGGAGATATCGACCTCCAGTAATTCCTTGAGATTATCCTTCAATCCATGGCGATCCGTATAGGTGCGGCAAAGGCGCGAGGCGATTTTGGTGCAGAAGACCGGTGCCGATGTCACGCCAAAAGTGTGGAAAAGAACGGCAATATCGAAGCGGCCATAGTGAAAGATCTTCTGGCGGGCCGGATCTGCGAGCAAGGTGACGAGGTTTGGGGCCTCTTTCTGGCCGGCTGCGATGCGGATAACATCTGCGGTGCCATCGCCGGGTGAAAGCTGAACGACGCATAGGCGGTCGCGCCTTGGAACAAGGCCAAGCGTTTCCGTATCGATAGCGACAGCGCCGGTATAACGGCCTGCGTCTTCTTTTGAGATATCGCCTTCGTGATAACGGATCTTCGCTGCCATTTCTGTCTCCACTGCTGGATTGTCGATGGCCCTATAGCCGAAAGTGGTTGGTCGCGATACCATCTCATGATCCTTTTCGAGCGGTCCTGTACCTTGTGCAGTGCCAGACGAAAGGATTAGTCTGGCATAGTCGTTCAATTTCGAAAGAAGTGCCGCATCCCATGCCAGTCAAAGTCTACCTCGCCGGGCCGGAAGTTTTCCTGCCCAATGCCCGTGAAATGCTCGATGCCAAGGCGGAGCTTGCCCGCCAAGCCGGATTTGACCCTCTTTCACCTGGCGACCTCCTGATACCGCCCGCAGAAACGAAAATCGGCCATGGCTGTAACATCAATGCGGTCGACGAGCAGATGATGCTGGAGGCGGATGCCATCATCGCAAACCTAACGCCGTTTCGAGGCATCGCAGCGGATACGGGCACGAGTTACGAGCTAGGCTTCATGTGCGCCCTTGGCAAGCCAGTGTTTGCGTATACGAATGTTGCCGCAAACCACTTCACACGCATCGTTGACCACTATGGAAAACCGCCAACGCAGGATGACACCGGGCGGTATCGTGGACCGGACGGGCTCTCGATCGAGAATTTCGATATGGCGGACAATCTTATGCTGCATGGTGGCATCATCAGGCGCGGCGGCGTTGTCGTGGTTGGCGATGCGCCTGCAGATGCGCTTTACACCGACCTCAGCGCGTTCAAGCAGTGCCTCCAGCATGCCGTTGACGCATTGCTGAAGCATAGAGATTAAAAAATACGGAGTTATCACATGAGCGGAACAATCCTCATCACCGGCGCGACCTCGGGTTTTGGCGAGGCGACAGCCAGATTATTTGCCAAAGATGGATGGAAAGTCATCGGCACGGGTCGCCGGGCAGATCGTCTTGCCAAGCTGGGTGAAGAACTCGGAACCGCCTTTCACGGCATGGTCTTTGACATTACGGATGAAGCGGCGATGGCAGCGGCCTTCGAAGCACTTCCTTCCGAATTTCAGGGTATCGATATCCTCGTCAACAATGCTGGTCTTGCACTTGGAACAGGCACCGCGCCCAATGTGCCGTTGAAAGACTGGCACACAATGGTCAACACCAACATTACCGGGTTGCTTAACATCACGCATCACATCCTGCCGGGCCTGATCGAGCGCCGTGGCATCGTCATTAACTTGTCGTCGGTTGCGGCCCACTGGCCTTATGCTGGCGGCAATGTCTATGCCGGCACCAAAGCCTTTTTACGTCAGTTCTCGCTGGGTTTGCGGTCAGACATGCATGGCAAGGGCGTTCGCGTCACATCTATTGAGCCGGGCATGTGCGAAACCGAGTTCACCGTTGTGCGCACCGGCGGCAACCAAGATGCATCAGACACGCTGTACAAGGGTGTGAACCCCATCCTGCCAGACGATATCGCCAATACGATCCACTGGGTGGCTTCGCAGCCCAAGCACATCAACATCAACAGCATAGAGCTTATGCCGGTCAATCAGTCGTTCGCCGGTTTCCAGGTCCACCGCGAGGTGTAAGCGTGGAGAGGGCGACAGGTTGATGAAAAAGGCGGCAGGGATCTTCAAGCTATGCAAAACTGCATGCCTGCATTGCGAGAGATGGTCTGTTAATTTTTGTGAGCTAAGCTATATTTAAACCATCGAAGCGACGCACTCCTCCTCCCAGCGTCGCTAGATTTGGATCGACAGCACTCCTCCTCCCAGTTGTCGATCAAGTTTAAAGCCTGCCGCACCTCCTCCGGCGGCAGGCGTTTCCCTTTTTGGGCCCTTCAAATCTTGATATCACGAGATTTCAGCATCGCTTGTATGCTGACGGCTGATCCTGTTTCTATCGAAGCATTAGCCGCAATTCCCGTGAGAATCGACCATGCACCGGAGACATGGTCCGAGGCGCGGTTGAAGCGATCCGGCTCCATTGTGTCAGGCGCGAAGATATAGCCAAGCATGACTGGGTCTGCGCCTCCGTGGTTTCCTGTCGCCTTGGGCACTGCGATCATCCTCGGCTTTTCACCTGCCAAATGCAGCTCGGTGGTGATTGCCTCTTCGTCGGCATGGTCGCGGACTCCACCGAACACGCCGTGGACTTCCACGTGCTTGTGGATGATTTCGCCCTTCGTGCCCTGAAAGCGAATTTCCAGCCCTTCCCACGGTGAATAGGCCGTCAGCGTGTAGTTGGCTGTCACGCCGGATGCATAGCGGATGTGGGCCTGCATCGTGTCCTCTATGCCGATATCCGCATCGAACACGCACCTGTCTCGGAAATAGCCATCCTCATCTTCAGCGTCGAGATAGAGGGCTTTCAACTGTTCATCGGCAGAGAGATCAAGACGGAAAGCGCACTTATCCGCCACCGGACAGTCGGCACAACGCGGGCCGTGGTCTTCCAACCCAAGCTCCACGGCTGTCTCTGGCCGGTAAAATGCGCGTTGGCCAGATGCAAAGACCTCTAACGGTGCAGACGCCAGCCACCAGTTGAGAAGATCAAAATGATGCGTCGACTTGTGGACGAGCAGCCCGCCGGAATTTTCCTTCTGCCGGTGCCAGCGTCGGAAGTAATCTGCGCCATGCACGCGGTCGAGATGCCAACGAAAGTCGACGGCCGTAATCGTGCCGATAACGCCTGATGACAGCATCTCCTTGATCTGCGTGCGGGCAGGGGAGTAACGATAATTGAACGTGACCATGACCTTGCGGCCTGTACGGGCCTGCGCATCGACGATCTGTTTTAACCGAGATAGGTCGATCGTCAGTGGCTTCTCACAAATGACATCGCAACCTGCTTCAAAGGCGCGGACAATATAGTCGGAATGCAGAAAGTCCGGCGTTGCGACCACGATTGTATCCGGCTTTTGCTCCGCGATCAGCTGATCGAAATTTTCGGCGAGATATGTGGGGACACCGTTTGTGCCTGGTTTGAGAAGCGCCTTTGCGGCTTCGGCCAGGCGATGGCCATTGCTATCGCATAGCGCCACGATTTCATGCTTGTCCGAGTAGTCTTCCGTCACGGAATCGCGAAACATTTTGTGACGTGACCCGCATCCTACAATGGCGATTTTCACTTGAATTCCCTTTTGGGTGCATACATCGCCGCAAAGGCGATTGGCGAGATGTCTTGGGAGGGGATGGCGGTGAAGTATCTGAACCCGTTGCAGAAATGCTCAAGCCCTGAGCGCACTCCCACGCCCAGATAGATACTATCTAAGCATTAAAGTCGTATTATGATTTTTAGGCAAGCATATTTTGAGATGCTATAACGCGATCATCTGCCGGGTGGCGATCGACACCGGCTTGCGGCGTATCCATCGGCGCGACGTCGTGCCGCCGCAGCCACTGTTCTGATGTGTTTGGAACAGCTGATATGAACCGGGGCGATGGGGTGGACGGTGCCGCCTACGCTGGCACCGTCCACGCATTTCACCAGAAATGTTTAGAGCTTGTATTCGTTTGCGAGGGTGACGTGGTGGTGAATACGGCCTTCGAAGAATTCGGCCAAAACGGCTTCAGTCGCAGCGCGCGCCTCGCTGCGAACGGGGCTGGCGAGTGCTTCTTCGACAGCTTCCAGGCTAGGATAGTTGATCGCAAGGATCATCGGCAGTTCCGGTGCGCCATCGTCACGGGCTTCTGCAAATGAGATGCGCACATCTGTCGCATGCGGGAACTGCTGCCACTTTGGCAGAATGCGGTCCAGCACGGCTTTGCGAAAAGCTTCGGTCTGGCCGTCTTTGACTTTTCCTTCAAAAAGAGCGTAGCGCGTAATCATTCTAATGTTTCCTTGTTGGGTCCCTTGAAAAATTCCATCAGCGCAGCCTGATCCTCAGCCCCGAAACCGGAGGCTGTCATCATGCGGTGAATTTCGGCGCAGATTGCGGTCAGCGGCATGCTGGTGTTGGTCCGGCGGGCAAGATCCTGCGCGCCGTTGAGGTCCTTGACCATGTTGTCGATACGCCCGGTGCGTCGGTAATCCTTCGCAACATAACGCGGCATGTATTCCTGCAGGATTGCGCTGTCTGCCCGTCCGCCTTTCAGCGCCTGAGGAATCTTGGCGGCATCCACACCAGCGTCGAGCGCGAGCTGCGTCGCTTCAGCAACCGCCAGAAATCCAAGGCCGCACAGCACCTGATTGATGAGCTTGGTTGTTTGTCCCGCACCGACTGGTCCCATGTGAGTGTAGTTGCTCGCCACATGCTTCAGCACGGTGTGAGCATCTTCAACGTCAGCATCGGAGCCCCCGGCCATCAGCGTCAGTTGGCCGATCAAGGCTTTGGGTGCGCCGCCGGATAGCGGGCTATCCACCCAGCGCAAGCCTTTTTCAGCCGCATCAGCCGCAAGCTTTTTCGTGGCGTCCGGGTCTATTGAAGACATATCGATGATCAATGTCCCGGCTTTTGCGCCATCGGCCACACCGGCTTCACCAAAAACTGCGCGGCGTATGACCTCAGGCGAATTGAGGCTGAGGATGACGTAGTCACTCATACGGGCAGCATCCGCTGCGGTAGCCGCCGCAACGGCCCCCTTGTCAACAAGGGCCTGGACCTTTTCGCGGTCGAGATCAAAGACCGACAGATGATTGCCGGTTTCAACCAACCGGCTGCCAATTGCGCCACCCATGGCGCCTGCACCAATCAGTGCGACCCTGTTCGTCATAGTGGCCTCCTCCCAGAGTTTTCGAAAATATGAGTGCCCCATTCTTCAGGGGCACCCTCTTCAATCGGTTACAGCGATGCTGTGATGCCGCCATCTACATAAAGGACGTGTCCATTGACGAAGGACGAGGCGTTTGACGATAGGAACAGGCACGCGCCGACAAGCTCTTCGACCTTGCCCCAACGACCGGCAGGTGTCCGCTTTTCAAGCCATGTCGTGAAGGCTGGATCGGCAACAAGTGCTGCGTTGAGGGGGGTGTCGAAATAGCCGGGCGCTATGGCATTGCATTGAATGCCGTATTTCGCCCAATCTGTGGCCATGCCCTTCGTCAGATTGCCCACCGCGCCTTTTGTGGCGGTGTAGGGCGCGATGCCGGGGCGGGCAAGAGCCGTCTGCACACTGGCGATATTGATGATCTTTCCCGCACCGCGCTTGATCATGTGCCGTGCAACGGCTTGGCCAACATTAAACACCGTGGAAATATTGGTTCGCAGCAGTCTTTCGAAGGCGTCCGCCGGAAAGTCTTCAAGCGGGGAACGGTGCTGCATGCCGGCATTGTTGACGAGAATGTCGATTGAGCCTGTGTCTTGTTCGAAGGCATCAACTGCCGTGCGAACAGCCTCATGATCTGTCGCGTCAAAGCACAGCATGTGCTTTGTGCTAAGCGCCTCTGCGGCAGCTTTCAGCTTCGCCTCGTCGCGGCCGTTCAAGATAACGTCTGCACCCGCAGCCTTGAGGCCTTGCGCCAACGCATAGCCAATGCCTTGTGACGAACCCGTAACGAGCGCGCGCTTGCCGGTCAGATCGAAAAGTTGAATGCTCATAGTGTCTCCCAGACGTAGATCAGCTGAAGTCTATTTGTGTCTTCATCGATTGCCCCTTATCCGAAGCGATTTCGAACGCTTTCAAGGCCTCCGAGATCGGTAAGGTGTGGGTAATCAGATGTTTGACGTCGATCAGGCCACCCTGCATCAACTTCACGGCAGTGGCAAACTCCTCGTGGAAGCGGAAAGAGCCGCGAAGATCGAGCTCTTTTGCGGTGATCGCCATCATCGGCAGGGACATATCGCCGCCCAGACCAAGCTGCACGATCACGCCACGGGGTCTCAGCGCCTGAATACCGGCGACCAGCGCCGGTTGGGCACCGGAGCACTCGTAAAGCACATCGAAATAGCCCTTGTTCAGGCTGAAATCTGCCAGGCCATCGCGCTCCTCGGACAGGTTGATCGTCCGATCAGCACCTGCAGCCTTTGCAAAGCTCAAGGCGCGCGCTGACAAATCAGCAGCCACGATTTCCACCGCACCCGCGCGCCGCGCGGCCAGAATTGACAATGTTCCGATCGGTCCGCAGCCCGTTACAAGCACGCGCTTGCCCAGCAACTCGCCAGCGCGCCGCGTTGCGTGCAAGGCTACCGAAAGCGGTTCGGCCATGGCAGCTTCGCCAGGGGTCAGACCATCGGCCTTGACGCACTGGCTGGCATTGGCAATCAGACGCTGGCGGAAGGCACCCTGTATGTGCGGGAATGGCATTGCGGAACCATAGAACCGCATGTTGAAGCAATGGTTCGGCAGGCCCTTGTGGCAATATTCGCAAGAGCCGCAAGGCCTCGATGGCGAAACCGCCACGAGGTCTCCAACGGCCAGATGAGATACGCCTTCACCAAGGGCTGCAACATAGCCCGAAACCTCATGACCGAGGATCATCGGTTCTTTCAAACGGACGGTACCGAAACCGCCATGGGCGTAATAGTGCAGGTCCGATCCGCATATTCCACCGGCCGCAAGGCGGATGTCGACCTCGCCGGGGCCGGGTGCCTCGACAGTTCGCTCCTCGATACGCAAATCCTTCGGCGCGTGGATAACAATGGCTTTCATTTTTAATACCTCAAAGAACAGGGGTCGGGAGGGTACGACCATCAAAATGTGCCGAAAGGTTGTCAAACACCAAAGCGCCCATGGCCTTGCGGGTTTCGAACGTACCTGACGCCATATGTGGCTGCAGCAGCACGTTATCGAGCTTCAGGAAGCGAGGGTTGAGGTGTGGCTCCCCGGCAAAGACATCCAGTGCAGCTGACCCCAATGTGCGGGTTTCCAGCGCATCGAGCAAAGCCTCTTCATCAATATTGGCGGCGCGGGAAACATTGATCAACATGCCCTCAGGCCCAAGCGCCTCGATAACCTTGCGATCAACAATATGGCGTGTCTCAGCAGATGCTGCGAGCGTGACGAACAGAAAATCAGATCGGGCCGCAAGTTCGACTGGATCTGCAATGAATGTCCAGTCAGCCGCATGATCTTTGGGTGCCTTGCTCGAGTAGGCAATGTCCATATCAAAGCCCGCGAGGCGTCTTGCAACCTCAAAGCCAATGCGGCCAAGGCCGAGCACGCCAACACGCTTTCCATGGGCGCGGGATTTCAGCGGATATGCGCCTCTGGTCCAGTCACCGGTTCTGACCCATGCGTCGCCGCCGATCATGCCGCGTGCCTGAGCCAGCATCATTCCCACTGCGAGATCTGCGACATCCTTGGTCAGCACATCGGGCGTGTTCGTCACGCGGATGTTGCGCTCTCGTGCAGCCGCCAGATCAACGGCGTCGTAGCCGACACCATAGATGCTGATGATTTCGAGATTTGGAAGTGCCTCGATCAGCTCACGGCTGGCACCAAGCTCGCCGCGCGTGGCTATGCCCCTGATATTGTTGCCATGCTCTGACAGAAATAGTGCCTTGTCGCTGGCTTCGAAATAGCGATGCACTGTGAAATTGGCGTTCAGACGCTCTTCGTCCCATGCGGGATATGCGCCAGCCTGAAGAATATGAATCTTGCCCAAAAGCATTCCTCCAATGTTTTGTTATCGATAACATAAGTTCGGGAAATCGCTTTGTCCAGCCTAAATTGGGTGCGGAGTGTCCTCTGATCCGATGAAATAGTTCGGTTCACAAATGTCGCTTGACTCCTATGTTATCGTTATCATAGCGTTAACTCTCAAGCTTTGGGAGGAGCGAATGGGAACTGATCAATTTCTGGAATTTCGTTCCGTTTCGAAGGAGTTCGGCGGCACGAAAGCTCTGACCGATGTTTCGCTTGAGGTGCGGCAGGGTGAAATTCTGGCCTTGCTGGGTGAGAACGGCGCTGGCAAATCCACGCTCATCAAGACGCTGGCAGGTATCTACAAGCCGGACGCGGGTGAAATACTTTTCCGTGGCGAGCCCTATCATCACAGGCCTCCAAAGCCGAACGAGCGTCAGCCCGTCGCGTTCATCCATCAGGACCTCGGCCTCATCGAATGGATGACGGTGGCGGAAAATGTGGGTCTTGCCCAAGGCTTTTCGCTCAAACGTAAACTCATAGACTGGAATGAGACCGCACGGCGCACCGCCGAGGCTTTGAAACTCGTTGGCTGTGATTTTGATCCGACCACCCGCATTCAAAGCCTGACACGCACCGAAAAGTCGCTGGTCGCCATTGCCCGTGCATTGGCCGTTGAAGCCGATGTTCTCGTCCTGGACGAGCCGACGGCCAGCCTGCCCGCCGATGAGGTTGACCGCCTTTTCAATGCGATCAGGCCGTTGAAAGAGAGGGGGGTCGCGATGATCTATGTCTCCCATCGCCTCGATGAGATCTTTCGCATCGCAGACCGTGTTGCCGTCCTGCGTGATGGCCGCCTGGTTGGTGAAAGCGCCGTCAGCGATACAAACCCCGATCAACTAATTCGCATGATTGTTGGTCGAAAAGCGGATCAACTGTTTGCCAAGGCACACACGGAGCCGGGCGAAACGCTTGTCACCGTCAAAAGTCTAGCATGCCGGGGCGCGGGGCCTGTGTCCTTCAATCTGCGGCAGGGCGAGTTGCTAGGGCTGGTCGGTCTGCGTGGTGCCGGACAGGAGTTGATAGGGCGCGCTTTGTTCGGCGTTGAGGAAGCCACGGGCGAGGTCCTGATCCGTGGCAAGAAGCCCGATCTGCGGTCAGCGGAGACCGCAATCGCATCCGGTATCGGCCTCATTGCGCGCGACCGCACGGAAGAGTCCGTCGCCATGTCGTTGTCACTGCGTGAAAATACTTTCATCAATCCCGGTGCCTCGGGTCGTAAACTCGGCGCGTTTCTGTCCCCAGCCAGAGAAGCCGCACAAGCCTGGTCGATTGGTGAAAAGGTTGGGCTTCGGCCCAACGACCAGTCACTGGCCATCGAAGCTCTATCGGGCGGCAACCAACAAAAGGTTGTCGTCGGACGGTGGCTGGCGACCGGGCGCAAATTACTGATTGCCGAAGACCCGACCGCGGGTGTCGATGTCGGTGCCAAGGCAGATATTTACCGCCTGATCGCGGCGGCGGTCGAAGAGGGTATGGCTGTTCTGGTCATCTCCACTGATTTTGAAGAAATCGCTCACATTTGCCACAGGGCACTCGTCTTTTCTCGCGGTCGTATCGTGCGCGAGTTGAGTGGAGACGACTTGACCACATCCGCCGTCATTGCTGCGGCATCCGCTTCTGAAGCGGCCTGATTTACTGGAGAACGAAGATGCAATCCATCCAGTCCAACGCACTTGAACCGACTCGTTCGGAATTGCAGGGCCTTTCTACCGCTGAGAGGCTGCGACGCCTGCTGCCGGTCTATGGTCTGGTGATCCTGACCGCCCTGCTCATTCTCTTCTTCTCGGTCATGCTGCCGGATACGTTCCCGACAGCGCTGAACCTGCGCTCGATCATTGCCAACAAGACGATCATCGCAATTCTCTCTCTTGCGGCCATGATCCCGATGGCATGCGGTCGCATCGATCTAACAATCGGCTATGGCATTGTGCTCTGGCACATTCTGGCGATCAGTCTGCAAACCATGTACGGATTTCCCTGGCCGATCGCTGTTTTGACCGTTCTGATACTGGGCGGTCTTACGGGGTTGCTCAATGGAGTGCTCGTTGAAGTCGCCAAGATCGACAGCTTTATTGCAACGCTTGGAACCGGCACCGTCATCTACGCCCTGGCACTCTGGCACACGGGCGGCCGCCAGGTCGTGGGCGTGCTGCCGGATGGCTTTCTGGCCTTGAACGGAACCCAGCTCTTTGGTCTGCCGATCACCGGTTTCTACGTGCTGGCGCTGGCTTTGGTGATGTGGATCGTTTTGGAATACCTGCCGATCGGGCGCTACACCTATGCCATTGGAGCCAACCCCAAGGCGGCTGCATTGAACGGTATTCCTGTTCGCCGTTTCGTCGTCGGCGCCTTTATTGTCTCGGGCCTGCTTTCGGCTGTTGCTGGTGTGCTGCTCGCATCGCGCCTGCGCATCGGTCAGGCAAGTGTCGGGCTTGAATATTTGCTGCCTGCGCTCGTTGGAGCGTTTCTGGGTTCCACCACGATCAAGCCCGGACGCGTCAATGTCTGGGGCACAATGACCGGTGTCATCATTCTTGCTGTTGGAATTGCAGGCATTCAGCAGTTCGGCGGCTCGTTCTTTGTAGAGCCCCTATTCAATGGCGTCACTCTGCTCGTGGCCATCGGTATCGCTGGTTACGCCCAGCGCCGACGCGGCATTGCCGGCGCATTGAAGCCAAAGGGTGCGCCCCCGAAGGTCATCGAAGACCCATCTTAAGGCATACAAACACTGAAATAATACGTTCAACGGGAGGATGAACCATGAAACGCAGACAGTTACTCACCACCGCCGCTTTCGCCATTCTGATGGCAGGCCCGGTATTTGCAGACGCCATCACTGACGCAAAAGCCGTGGTCGATAAATATGCCAGCAAGGTCGAAAAGTGGGACGGCCCGACAACCGGACCGAAGGCCGCTGCCGACAAGTCGGTGGTCATTGTTGCCGCCGACATGAAGAATGGCGGCATTCTTGGCGTCGTCAATGGCATCGAAGAGGCCGCCAAGGCCATGGGCTGGAAGGTCAATGTGCTTGATAGTGCCGGATCGGTGGAGGGTCGTACGGCATCATTTGGACAGGCGCTGACGCTGAAGCCGAATGGTATCATCATTGCAGGCTTTGATGCCGTCGAGCAAAAACCTGCCATGGCTGAAGCCAAGAAGGCAAAAATACCGATGGTGGCCTGGCACGCAGCGCCTGCCGTCGGTCCGGTCGATGAAGTCGGCGTGTTTGCAAACGTCACAACCGATGCGATGGAAGTTTCCAAGGCGGCAGCCGATTATGCTTTTGTCGATGCAGGCGGCAAGCCCGGCGTCATCATCTTCACGGACTCCACCTATGCTATCGCGATTGCCAAGGCCGATAAGATGAAGGCCGAAATCCAAGCGCTTGGCGGCACCGTGTTGGAATATGTCGATACGCCAATCGCCGAGACATCACAGCGCATGCCACAGCTCACGACCACGCTGCTGCAGAAATACGGTGCGAAGTGGACGCATTCGCTGGCGATCAACGACATCTATTTCGACTTCATGGGCCCGGCACTTTCCGCTGCCGGTATTCCAGGAGATGGCGCACCGAAAAGCGTTGCAGCAGGCGATGGATCCGAAAGCGCCTATCAGCGTATCCGTGCCAAGCAGTATCAGTCGGTGACAGTGGCAGAGCCACTCAACCTGCAGGGCTGGCAGCTTGTGGATGAGTTGAACCGCGCTTTCTCGGGTGAGAAATGGTCTGGCTATGTCTCACCTTTGCACGTCGTCACCGTCGATAACGTCGAATTCGATGGCGGTCCGAAGAACTCGTTTGATCCCGACAATGGTTATCGCGATCAGTACAAGAAGATCTGGGGCAAGTAAAAGTCATGGATTGGCGGGTGGCGGTCTTGCCGCCCGCCACCTCATGGCTATCGTGCGATGAATTTGAGATGACATGGAGTGTGGAGAATTGTCTTTTTTCGAAGCTGAGGACCCGGTTTTTTCCACCTTCGTCCTGGGCAACGCGCCGCTGAAAAAGCTGGCCGGTGGCTTTGACTGGGTGGAGGGTCCCGTCTGGTTCGGTGACCACGACTGTCTCCTGTTTTCCGATATTCCCAACAACCGCATCATGCGCTGGAGCCCTTTAACCGGAACCAGTATCTTTCGCGAGCCATCGAATTTCTCGAATGGCAACACGCGCGATGGTCGGGGACGGCTGATCAGTTGCGAGCACGGGACGCGGCGCGTTTCACGCACGGAGCATGATGGGTCAATCACCGTCATCGCGGACAGTTTCGACGGAAAAATGCTGAATTCACCCAACGACGTCATCGTCGCGTCTGATGGTGCGATCTGGTTTACCGATCCGCACTACGGAATTTCCACGGATTATGAAGGGTTCCGCTCGACGCAGGAGCTGCCATGCAATGTTTATCGCGTTGATCCCGTGTCTCGGGACATTCAGGCGGTGCTGACAGATTTTCGATGCCCCAACGGTCTGGCCTTCAGCCCGGATGAAAAACGTCTCTATGTTGCCGATACGGGACGGATTTTCGCTGGCGATCCCTGCCATATCCGTGTGTTCACCGTTGGCCCCGGATGGGAATTGACGGGCGGAGATGTTTTTCATGTCGTTGAGCCGGGTTGTGCAGACGGGTTCAGAGTCGATGAAAATGGCAACCTCTGGTGTTCTGCCGGTGATGGCGTGCATTGCATCGCTCCCGATGGCCGACGTCTCGGTAAGATCCTCGTTCCAGAAACTGTGTCCAACCTATGTTTTGGCGGTCGCAACGGGCACAGGCTTTTCATCACGGCAACAACATCTGTCTATTCGGTCTCGCTTGCGATACGTGGCCATATTAGAGTGGATTCATAGACGTCGCTTTCGCGGCGGTATTGGAGTGAGGTAGCCTGAATGCGCAGAGACAGAACGCCGACGATGGCAGACATCGCGCGTGCCACGGGCGTTTCACCAATGACCGTCTCGCGGGCGTTCAAGTCCGGCGGCCTTGTGACCAAGGAGACGCGTGACGCGATTTTAAAAGCTGCGGAAGACCTTGGATATGTGTTCGACTCGACGGCATCCAATCTGCGCTCCAAAAAGACCGATTTCATCGCGGTCACGATCCCTTCGATCAACAATGCCAATTTTGCAGACACTGTCGGCGGGTTATCAGATGTTCTGAGCGCCCAAGGATTTCAGATCCTGTTGGGTTACACGAATTATGATATGCAAGAAGAGGAGAGGCTTATCGAGCATCTCCTGCGCCGCAAACCGCAGGCCATAGCCGTTACAGGTGGCATGCACACACGCCGTGCGCGTCGATTGCTGGAAAACGCGAATATCCCGGTCATTGAAACATGGGACGTGCCAGCGGACCCAATTGGTCATTTCGTCGGCTTTTCAAATGCTGATGCTGTGCGCAGCATGGTCGATCATTTCGTAAAGGTCGGCTATCGACGCATCGCCTTTATCGGTGGCGATGCCAGCCGTGATACGCGCGGCACCAACCGCCGTCTTGGGTTTGTCAACGCGCTGCACGACCTTGGCCTGGATGCTTCACGGCTGATTGATGCGGGTACACCACCGATCTCCATGCGCGAGGGCGCGAATGCCATGGCTCGCCTTTTGAGAGAATATCCTGATACCGACGCGGTGATTTGCGTTTCAGATCTTTCGGCATTCGGCGCGCTTACCGAATGTCAGCGGCGGGGCATTGCCGTGCCTGAGACGATCGCCATCGGTGGTTTTGGTGATTACGAGATCGGTGCGATCTCTGTTCCTGCGCTCACCACCATCAACGCCCATGCCCGCAAGATAGGTGAACGAACTGGCGCTTTGATGCTGGATCTTTTGACTGGCGCGAACGAGATGCCGCATATCACCATCGAGCCGCAGCTCATCGTGCGCGAAAGCAGCCGATAGAAACAGGGCCAGTTGCGTATAGCTTGTGGGGAAAGCGGCATTACAAGCACATTTTCGTGTTCTGGGAGACGCTAAGTTAACGATCAGCCCTTACTGTCGATGTTCTAAAGTAAGGAGTGTGGCGATGACGACTTGTGTGGGGTGCCGGGATGGTGCCGAAGGATTTCCGCTGCCGTTTTCGATGGCATTTCAGCCTATCGTTGATATCTCAAAGGGCAGTGTTTTCGCACACGAAGCGTTGGTGCGTGGCGTTAATGGAGAAGGCGCTGGCTTTGTGCTGGAAAATGTCGGTCCTGACAACCGCTACGCATTCGACCAGCAATGTCGGGTCAAGGCAATCGAGCTCGCATCCAAACTGTTCGACAAGTCGCTGGACACGATGCTTTCGATCAATTTCATGCCCAATGCCGTGTATGAACCGCGTGCCTGCATTCGCGTGACGCTTGCAACCGCGATGAAGACCGGCTTCCCGACGGACCGGATCATTTTCGAGTTCACCGAAAACGAGCAGCTCGATACGAACCACCTCCTGAATATTCTCAGAACGTACCGCACGTTGGGTTTCAAGACCGCCATCGATGATTTCGGCGCAGGCCATGCGGGCTTGGGTCTTTTGACCCAATTCCAGCCGGATATTGTCAAGCTGGATATGGACTTGATCCGGGGCATCGATCGCGATCGCGTTCGTCGCACAGTCATCAAACATACTCTTGCAATGCTGACCGAACTGGGAATTACGCCTGTTTGCGAGGGCGTCGAAACGCTTGGAGAATTGCAAGTCCTGCGTGACCTCGGCGTTGATCTGATTCAGGGTTATGTTTTGGCAAGGCCTACGTTTGAGGCGCTCGCAAACCCTTTCTCCACCACCGACAATGCTGGCATGTCTCTAGCCATGTGAAACGAAGTTGCGCAGTCCTGATCATGTTTTGCGGCCAGAGGCAGTGGGATGAACCAATTGGCGCATCCTTCCATCTCTGGCCCATTCCATATTTACGTAGACGGCTCCTATGACCCCGCATTGAAGCGCGGCGGTTGGGCCTTTATTGTTGTCGCCGGTGATACGGTCATTGAGACACGATCCGGTCGATGCGAGGTCACATCCAACAATACGATTGAGCTTTTGGCAGCGCTTCAGGCCGCCGAATGGGCCGTTGCCGATGCGGCGGCTCAGCAGGTGATCATCTGGACGGACTCCCGTCACGTCTTTGAAGGCTGTGACCGCTGGCGACATATCTGGAAGAATAACGGTTGGAGGCGGTATTCGCCTAACCCAAGATCGCGTAACCGCGCGCTTGTCGATGCTCCCCTTTGGCAACGGCTCTCCGACTGTCTTGAAACCCATCAAAATCTTCGTGTCGAATGGTGCAAAGGCCACGATGGGAATGCAGGAAATGAGCGCGCGGATGCGCTTGCGAATGCGGCGAGGGACGCCGGAACATAGGCGCCCACGTTAGGCTCGAAGCAGTCGTTGTAATCGATAGGAACAATCGACACTCATTCTTGTTAGGCTGCAAAGCAATGGAGCCTCAAAATGTCTGATACCTATCCACACGCCTCAAACGCAGCGCCTACCGAAGACAACACGCCGAACGATGCTCTGTCTGGATCAGTTGACGCACCGCTGGTCGACATGGCGCTACAGCAGGTAGCCGAGCAGGAAACGAGCATTGGCAACACTGTTGCCGAAGACATTGCTGTTTTGCGTGCAGAAGTCGAAAGCGTGTCGCAGAGAGCAGGAGAGATGCAGGAGCGCATGATCTCATCGGCAATGGCTGGTGCCGAAACAACCGCCCGCTCTGCAAGAGATACGGCTCGCCAGTTCCCGCTCGTTTCTCTCGGTCTGGCAGTGGCTCTGGGCTTTCTCGCTGGCGTGCGAGCCAGCCGATAGCGTCTGAGTGTTGCGGCATGACCGCTTGCAGTCATGCCGCAGCGCGCGAGGCATTATCCTCGGAAATCGCCTTCGTTCGTTTCCCGTTCATCGTAGTTCACATCCCATTCTTTTTTCGCAGGCTTCGTGCCCGGCGGGTTTTTATGGGCGGTCGCGTCGTCTGAGCCGGTGATAACTCTTGGCTTGGCGCTATCGACGCCGTTATTGTCACTCCGCTTCAGCCCGCGCGCAAATTGGCCGTTAGCATCTTCATGAATGTCTTCGAGCGAACCCTTGTCGTCTTTGGACGTGGTCATTGAGCAGTCCCTTCTGTTTCACGGGTGTAAATTACCCTGCCTCGGCTAACCGACATAAACGTCTATTGTTCCGGATGCGCTGATGCTGGGCGGAACCTTCGGGCATGGAAAGACTTGAAGTGAGGTTGTGGCATCACCACTCCTTATGACGTGTGATTTCTCTTTGTGGGCGGAGTACCCGATGGCTGCTAAAACCTGGACTGCACCTGGATCTGGTCAGAGCACATCTGAAGATTTTCTGGATGGCGCAGAGCGCGTTCGCCGGTTGCGTCGATTGGCCGGAATTGCCCGCCTAATGGATACGGCCGTCGGCATACCGGGCACACGTTTCCGCTTCGGCGCCGACTCTGTTCTAGGCCTGGTTCCGGTGCTGGGTGATGGCGCTGGTGCGCTGGTTGGCCTCTACATCGTCAATGAAGCGCGGCGCATGGGCGTGCCACGGGAGAAGCTTGCACGGATGATCGGCAATATCGGCCTCGACGCAGTGGTCGGTAGCGTACCGCTCGTGGGCGATCTGTTTGATGTCTACTTCAAGTCTCACCGTCGCAACGTGGACATGATCGTCGAGCATTTCGGCGTCAAGAACGACGATCTACGGCGCAAATCATAGGCCTTAAAGCTGCGATATCAGGCGGCGGATGAGTATCGCGTAGCGGACTGTGCAGGCAAAAGCCGGATGACTTCGTCGGCAAATGCGCTTGCATTCTGCAAGGCCTTGTCGAGGTTGCTGACCTGTGACTGGTTCATCATATGCAGATAGCCACCGAATTCGAACATGTCGCGGAAAGCGGCGCGCTCGATGATGGGCGTATCCAGAACATGCACATTGCGCTTGGCCAGAAGTGCCTTGGCGGCCAGCAGGGCGCGCGTCGTCACCATCGAATTAACGCGTGAGAGAACGACAGAATGGGGAATCTTGATGGATGCGCGGTCGTCGAGATAGCGCAGCAGTTCCAGCACCTGCGCGCCGCCCTGTGCATCCATGGTGCTACCCTGAACGGGTATCAGCACGTGGTTGGAAAGGCCAACCGCAGTGGCCAGCAGAGGCGATTGCGCCCCGGGCAGATCAATGATCACGTGATCGAACTTGCGGCGGTTGTCGAGAACATGCTGCTGAAGGCTCGAGGCCGAAACATAGGTGATGACGGATAGGTCAACGCGTGGGTCTGCTGCCTCACGCCATTTGGAAAGCCAGCGCTGCGGATCGGTGTCGATGACGCAAACCCTCAAGCCGCGCCTTGAAAGCTCCGAGGCGAGTAGCAGCACGGCCGTTGTCTTGCCTGCGCCGCCCTTGGTGTTTGCAAATGTAATGACCGCCATGATGCATCCGATAAAAGCCTGAGACGATCATCGTCCAATCGATACACCGAAATCATGGCGTGTCACGATCATTAAGCAATATGGTTAATGCTTACTTAAGCAACAGTCCCATTTCTCTTAGCGCCTGTGGTCTTCAGCTAGGATTTCGCGTGCGATCTGGTCCAGCGGCACGATCTTGTCCACACCGCCATGGGCAATTGCTTCCTTTGGCATGCCGAAAACAACTGAGGTCGCCTCATCCTGGGCGATCGTGAACGCTCCGGCCTGCTTCATTTCCAGCATTCCGCGTGCGCCATCATCCCCCATTCCGGTCATGATCACACCCATGGCATTGCCGCCAGCCGAGCGTGCAGCCGAACGGAACAGCACGTCGACAGAGGGGCGGTGGCGAGAGACGAGGGGGCCAGTGCGCACCGAGACGTAGTAACGTGCACCCTGACGCTCCAGCAGCATGTGCTTGTCGCCGGGTGCAATCAACACATGCCCGCGCAGGACCGTGTCGCCATCTTCAGCTTCCTTGATTTCAACGGCGCAGAGCGTATTCAAACGGCGGGCAAAGGCTGCCGTAAATTTCTCAGGCATGTGCTGAACGATAATCATGCCAGGAGCATTCGCGGGCAGCTTTTCAAGCATTTCCCGCAAAGCTTCCGTGCCGCCGGTTGATGCTCCAACGCAGACAACCATTTCGGTCGTTCGTGCCATTGGTTTGCCGGAGGGAGGCGGTAGAACGGCATCTGCTGTAAGCTTTGCCTGTGGGGTCATCGAAGGGAGGGCGTGGCGAGATGGCGTTCTCAGACCTTTCACGCGCGCATAAGCGGCGGCCTTGACCACTTCACAAATCCGCTGTGCAGATTCAGCAAGATGGTCAGCAACGCCAATCTTTGGCTTCAGGATGATGTCGACTGCGCCTGCCTCCAACGCCTGAAGCAATGTTGTGGAACCGGCTTCAGTCAGTGAGGAGCACATGACGACGGGAATGGGGTGCTGCGCCATGATTCTGCGCAGGAAAGTGATGCCATCCATACGCGGCATTTCAACATCCAGCGTTATGACATCAGGCAGGTCTTCCTGTATCTTTTTCGCAGCCATGAAGGGATCAGACGCTGCGCCTATGACCTCGATAGCGGGGTCAGACTGAAGGACTGCCGTCAGCGTCTGCCTAACGCTGGCGGAATCATCGACGATAAGAACTCTGATCTTCTTGACTGTATTTGGCATCACTGTTTCACAAATATTGTGTTGGCAACCTGCTTTACTGGTAGATTGGTTCCGGTCAGAGTTTCAGAATGCCCGATAAAGAGATAGCCGCCCGGCGCAATGCATTTGCACAATTGCGTCAGTACGTGAATCTGTGTCTTTTTATCGAAATATATCAAAACGTTGCGGCAAAACAGAATATGCACAGGCTCCCCGATGTCATATGTCGGGTTCATCAAGTTCATGCGGGCAAAGCCGACCTTGGATCGTAGCTTGGGCGTAATGCGAACATCGTTGCGCTGCCGCTCCTTTGCCTGCATTACGTATTTCCGGCGCAGATCAGGTGGCACTGGATCAACCAGGTCTTGAGCATAGATACCGCTGCGCGCCTTTTGCAGAACTTCAGTGGAAAGGTCTGTCGCGAGAATGGAATAATCGGGAATCGTGCCTTTTTCCACGGCTTCCGCCAGGATCATTGCCATGGTGTAAGGTTCGGCACCCGTCGAGCAAGCAGAGCTCCAGGCGCGAATACGACCGACACCTTTTCGTCCCAAGGTTGGGAGGACAGTCTGTTCCATGTAGTCGAAATGGTTCGGTTCGCGGAAGAAGTCGGTTTTGTTCGTTGTCACGACGTCGATCAGAAAGACAGATTCCGCTTCCATTCCGCCATGTCGAAACAAATAGTCGCAATATTCGCTGAACGTTGGATAGCCTGTGGCGCGCAGACGTTTGCGCAGCCTTCCTTCCAGCATGGAGCGCTTGGTTTCCGGCATCTTGATGCCGCAATACTCATAAATGAAATTCGAAACCTCGCGAAAATCGCGCGCACTCAGAGTGTCATCAAAATTTACGCTTGCAGCATTACTCAACGCTTGTATTCCTTTCACGCAGCCCGCATCGGCCCGGCGTTGATCTGGGCAAGATCCTTCGCTTCGCTAGAAAACAACTGGGCAAGATCGATGATGACGACGAAATCGCCTTCACGACGAACGACGCCTGCGATGTAGCTGGAGTTCCAGTGAATGCCAATATCAGGGGCTGTTTCGACCTGGTCGATGTTAAAGGGCGTGACCTCGAAGACCTTGTCTGCAACCAGCCCCAAAGCCAGAAGCTTTTCGCCAAAGGGAATATCGAGAACCAGTATGCACGTATGAGGCGTTTTGACCGTCTTCGACATGCCCAGACGCAGACGAAGGTCTATCACCGGAACGCCTTGACCACGCACATCCCGCAGACCAAGGAGATAGTCCGGTCCGTTGGGAATTTTAAACGCTTCTTCGTGATCGAGAATTTCGCGCACGACATCCACGGGTACAGCAAAGACTTCTTCGCCAAGACTAAAAGTCACGTATTGAGTTTGAGTGGACGGGCTCGCCATTTACGTTTTCTCCAAAGTCCCTGGTCATTCAGTCAGATTCGATGTGCCTCTTGCGAGGCTCGCAATCCGGCGCGAGAAGCCCGCGCCGGATTGCCTATGGCGTCATGCGGATTGACGAAAATCCTGATCGGCTGCATCCGGGCCACCCATGGAGAGATCCAACGCGAAACCCTTTGCGCGCGCCTGCTGCCCGCCAATCGAGTTATCGCTCTGCCGGCGCACATTGGGGTTGGAAGCATGGGCTGGGGCAGAGGTGCGCTGCGGGGCATGTTTCTGGGGTGCCGCACGGCTGGACGATGCACGCTCAACCTTGAAGAAGGCAATGCTCGCTTGCAGTTCTTCAGCCTGGGCTGCCAGCTCTTCGGATGTCGCAGACATTTCCTCGGATGCGCTCGTGTTCTGCTGAGTCACGCGGTCGAGTTGCTGGATAGCCTCATTGATCTGGTTGGCGCCAATATCCTGTTCGCGGCATGCAGCAGAAATCTCGGCAACAAGTTCAGCCGTCTTGCGAATATCAGGCACGAGACGGTTCAGCATCTCGCCAGCTTCCGCTGCAGCAGTCACCGTTTCGCTTGACATGGCGCTGATTTCGGCTGCCGCAGACTGGCTGCGCTCAGCGAGCTTGCGCACTTCCGATGCAACGACGGCGAAGCCCTTGCCATGCTCACCGGCGCGTGCTGCCTCAACGGCCGCATTGAGGGCGAGAAGGTCGGTCTGGCGTGCAATTTCCTGAACGATGGAAATCTTTTCGGCAATCGTGCGCATGGCGACGACGGCTTTGCCAACTGCAGCACCGCTTGCTTCGGCATCCGTCGAAGACTGACGGGCAATCTTCTCGGTCTGTGCAGCATTTTCAGCGTTCTGGCGAATATTGGCGGCCATCTGCTCCATCGATGCGGAGGCTTCTTCGGTCGAGGATGCCTGTTCGGTTGCGCCTTGCGAGACCTGCTCTGAGCTTGCAGAAAGCTCCTGACTACCAGATGACACATTGTCCGCAGCAGAAAGAGAGTCGGATACCACACCACGAAGGCGTTCGATCATGAGGTTGACATGTTCAAGAACGCGGCTGATTTCATCTCGTGTGGTGATTTCGCTGAGCGTCGTGAGGTCGCCATCGGCGACTTTACGAACCGCAGCGGTTGCCTTGTTGAGGCCCTTGGCGATGCCAATCGAAATAACCAGTCCTGCGATGATCGCAATCAGAACGACGGCGACTGATACGCTGGTTACCATCAACCACGCGTTGGCGAAGAGATCGTTCGCATCTGACTCAGCCTTATGCATCATGGCTTTGTTGGAATCGACGCGCTGGTCGATAGCTTCCGCTATCTTGTCAGTGATTTCGCGAACTTGAGTCTTGACCAGTTTGAGAGCGCCATCCATGTCTCCCGCTCTCGCCAGCTGACGTACCGTGTCATCCATGCGAAACAGATCCTGGGCCATATCGGCGACTTCAACCCATTGAGCGCGGCCCTGTTCGGTTGCGGCGTTTTTCTGAAGCCATTCAGTCTTCTCTTTGAATTCCTTGCGATAGTTATCGCTGTTCTGGATCGATCGTTCCATTGCTGCGGCATTGTCAGCTGTAGCAATGTTCATCTGGCTTCGTACGAAACGAAGCTGGACGCGGCCCAGTTCCAGGGCAGTCTCAAGGCGGGCCGCAGGCCCTCTGACGATGTCGCTAGCCGCAGAATTCAGAATGTTGAGGCTATTCAATGAGTAGACCGATGTGCCCACTATCATCAGAATGATAATGCCAAAAGCCATTGCCAGTTTTAATTTTATGGTCAGATGCATGGAAAACGTTCCCTCTGGAAATCAAGGCAGGACGTACCTGTCCTCTTCCGTCAATTGGCTGGAAATACTGCACTTTTTACAATTTTGACTTCCCAGATTCGATGGATTTGTCGAAGCTGGGAAGATTTTAATTCAAGCACTTTCGCGGAAATCCGCATCATTTGAGTCAGGTCCGCCCATCGACATATCAAGAGCGAAACCCTTTGCTCGAGCCTGTTGTGCCTGGATAGACTGGTTCGGGCGACGGGCCTGCGTTGCTGGTTTTGCCGCTGGACGCGAGGCGGGCGCGGCAGCGCGTGTAGGGGACTTTTGTCCGTTCCCTTCGGCACGCTCAACCCGGAAGAAAGCAATGCTGGCCTGTAGTTCTTCGGCCTGTGCTGCCAGTTCTTCCGAGGTTGCAGACATTTGTTCGGACGCACCGGAATTCTGCTGCGTCACAACGTCAAGCTGCTGGATGGCTTCATTGATCTGGCTTGCACCAATGTCCTGTTCACGACAGGCTGCAGAAATTTCTGAAACCAGTTCCGCTGTCTTGCGGATATCGGGCACCAGACGGTTCAACATCTCACCAGCTTCTGTTGCGACCTGGACTGTTTCACCTGATAGCGATGAGATTTCGGCAGCGGCAGCCTGGCTGCGTTCTGCCAGCTTACGGACTTCGGACGCAACCACCGCAAAGCCCTTACCATGCTCACCGGCGCGTGCAGCCTCGACAGCGGCGTTCAAAGCGAGAAGGTCTGTCTGGCGTGCAATTTCCTGAACGATGGAAATCTTGTCGGCAATGGTTCGCATGGCGGAAACCGCGCGACCAACGGCTGCACCACTTGCTTCCGCATCCTTGGAGGACTGGCGGGCAATCTTCTCCGTCTGAGCGGCATTGTCGGCGTTCTGTTTGATGTTGGCAGCCATCTGCTCCATGGAGGCAGATGCTTCTTCAGCGGAGGAGGCCTGCTCTGTTGCGCCCTGAGATAGCTGCTCCGAGCTTGCGGACAGTTCCTGGCTTCCCGAGGACACGTTATCAGCGGCCGTCAGCGCATCGGATACAACGCCACGGAGCCGTTCGACCATGCGCTGAAGGGAAAGGCCCAATATGTCCTTGTTGGAAAGAGGGGTTGGCGTGACGAAAAGATTGCCGTCCGCGATCTCGTTGGCGACACTTGCAGTATTGCGCAGATTTCCAGTCATGACATTGATGCGGGTGACCAGATCCTTGACCTCGTCATTTGTATTGATCTCAACGTTCTGGTCCAGATCGCCAACCGAAACAGCCTCAGCCACAACCATGATTTTGCGCAGGCCGCTGCTGATGCCGAGGGCAATCCATAGTGCAGTGGCGATGGCGACGATAACGGCGATGATCGATGCTGCGATCAGCAACAAGCGTGTTTGTTCATATTCGGCGGTAGCTGCATTTTTGGAGTCAGTCAGTCGTGCGCGGTTCATTTCCACGCCTTCGTGCAGCTTATTGGTCAGCGCATTGGCGGCAGCGCGACCTTCGCCCGATGAATATGCAATAGCGGCGGGGATACTTCCCTCCTGGATCAGTTTACGTACCTGATCGTCGCTATCGTCGAATGCCTTGTTGATCGTCACAAGATCGGCCCAATAGGCGCGTGTCTGCGCGCTTGCGGTAGAACTCATTTCCTCCAGTATATCATTCAGTTCCTTGCGGGCTTCGTTGCCGGCCTTTATCAGGGGTTCACGGTCCGCCGGTGTGGGCGCCAGAAGCAGATTTTTCTGCGCGCGGACAACAACGAGAGACACGGTATTCATCTGATGGACCTTGTCCAAGCGAACGACCGTACCTTCAACCACTTCGTCCATGGCGTCTTTTGCAACGCCGAGGCTGTAGATGCCGTAACCAGCGGTGCCCGCCAGCATGACGATCAGGAAGCCGAAAGCGATCGCAAGCTTCAATTTGATTGTGAACCGCATGTCAAAATTCCTTCGTGAGTTCGATAACATTGCTTCGAGATTGGCTTCTGAAGCCTGACGCCTCACGTGGAGCCGTGAAGATCGCATTCAGGTTTGGCATGATGACGAACTGCGCCCCTCGTTTGATGAGGCAGTGAATGTAATCCGGTCGCCAGCGCATGCCGACACTGGGCGGCGGCTCGCTGGCTGATCGGGAAAAGCTGGTGACCTCGTAGACCTTGTCCGTGCGAAGGCCGACGAGCGTCAGTTCACCTTCCAGCGCGAGTTCGATCACGATGATGCGGCTGTCGATGGTCTTTTCCGCAGCACCCATGCCGAATGCCAGGCGGATATCGGCCAGCGGAATGACCTTGCCACGGAAGTTGATGACACTGGCCACAAAGGGCATGCTGCCGGGAACTGCGGTTTCCGGTAACAGGTCGAGAATTTCCTGCACCAGGACGGCTTCGATCGCGAATGTCTCTCCCTCGATGCTGAATGTCAGCACCTCCAGGTCTTCACGGTTTGCCCACAAAGCATCGGACGGATGGGACTGAAGCTGGTTCATCATCTTGCGATACGCATCTGCGCCTCCTGCTGCTGTCCGGATATGACGAGGTGCGACACATCGAGAATAAGGGCTACACTGCCATCGCCCAGAATTGTCGCGCCGGAGAAAGTTGCGACATCATGGTGCAGCCTCGACATGGCCTTGATGACGGTCTGATGGTCGCCAATGATTTGATCAACGACAAGGCCGACTCGCTCAGAGCCTGTCGAGATGACGACGACCTTCTGGAACTGATCGGGCTTGGTCCCTGTCTGGAACAGTTCTCGCAGACGGATGAACGGCACAAGGCTTTCGCGCAGCGAGATGAACGAACGCCCACGGGACTGCACGTCATGTTCCTGGGATAGTTCGAGGCACTCCTCAACCGCCGAAAGCGGAATGACGTAGCAGCCCGTACCAACGCGCACCAAGAGACCATCGATAATGGCGAGGGTGAGCGGAATTGCGAGCGTGATTTCCGAACCCATGCCCGGATTACTCGTAACATTGATGGTGCCGCGCAGCGCTTCAATGGTCTTCTTGACCACATCCATGCCAACGCCACGCCCCGAAAGATTGGTGACTTGAGCGGCCGTAGAGAAGCCCGGCTCAAAAATCAGCTGCAACAGTTCCTGGTCGGTAAGCGTCGCACCGGGTGCGATGAGCCCGGAAGACTCCGCCTTTGCACGAACGCGCTGACGGTCGATTCCGCGACCATCGTCACGAATGGTGATCGTGACATCGCCGCCGGTCTGACGTGCGACGAGGGTTACCTGTCCGGCAGGATTCTTGCCTGCCGCAACACGCTCTTCCGGTGTTTCCAAGCCGTGGTCGCAGGAGTTGCGAACGAGATGAACCAGAGGATCAGCCAGACGCTCGATCACGACCTTGTCGACTTCGGTTGTTTCACCTTCGGTTACAAGTTCAATCTGTTTGCCGGTTTCCCGTGCCAGATCGTGGGTCAAACGACGGAAGCGGCTGAAGAGCTGAGCGATGGGCACCATGCGAAGCACCATCATCGTGTCGCGCAGTTCACCAGAAAGTCGCTCCACATCTTCCGAAACGGAGCGAAGCTGAATATCGACGCTGGAGTTGGCCAGCTGCGAAAGTCGGGATTGGGCGATCACCAATTCGCCGACGCGGTCCATCAGTTCATCAAGGCGTTCAGCCGGAACGCGGACGTTTTCAGCGCCCTTGTTTTGCTTGCTGTCTGCCTGTGCCTGAACTGCGGCTGGATTTGCCTTGGCGGCCTCTTCCACGGGCGCAAGTGGCGGCACAATCTCGGCAGACCGTGATTGTTCGGCAGAAAGTTTTTTGACCTCAATCGCCATGTCGTCCATTACGAAAATGAACACGTCATCGATGGCCGAGCGCGGTTGATCGGTGGTCAGTGTCACCGACCATGAGACGTAAAGACTGGTGGGATCGATATGGTCTAGCGCTGGGATTGCGCTTGTGTTGGCCGCGATGACGCAATCCCCAAGGTCGGCCAATTCGTTCAGAAGACCCAGAGGGTTCGTGCCGTTGGCCATTGAGTTTGCAGGCAAGCTGAAGTCGATCTGCCATGTGGTAACAGATGGCGCTTCGGCCTTCGGCGCAGCCGCGACGGGGAGATGGTGGACGTTTGCGGTTTCATTCGTTCCGACCGCCGCCTGCAATTTTGCAAGCAGACGATCGCCAGTTTCGGGAAGTGCTCTCGCAGGGTTGTCGACGAGGCAACGCATGTGATCCTGCGCCTCGAGGACTGCTGCGATCAGCTCGCTGCTCGCAGGAACTTCACCCTTGCGGACGCGGTCGAAGGCGGTCTCGCAATGGTGGGTAAAGGCAGCCAGTGCCTCAAAGCCAAACATGGCACCGGACCCCTTGAGGGTATGCAGGCCGCGAAACACGGCATCGATCTGTCCCTGGTTGGACAGATCATGCAGCAGGTCGAGCAAGCCGTTTTCGATCTGCTCAAAAAGTTCTGCTGCCTCTGTTCTGAAAACCTGAATGGGGTCCAGTATTGTCATCTACCAAGAACCTTTTTTACGATTTTGACGAGGTTTTCAGGGTCGAACGGCTTTGTGACCCAACCGGTGGCGCCCGCGGATTTCGCGCGGGATTTCATGTCAGCGTCTGACTCAGTGGTCAGAAAGATGATGGGAATGCCCGTATGCGCTGGCGACTGACGTAGCGCCTCGATCATTTCCAGGCCATTCATGTTTGGCATGTTCAAATCCGTGACGATAAGATCGAATGAGCCGCTTTTGGCCCTGCTGAGGCCATCTGCGCCGTCAACAGCTTCCGTCACCTGATAACCTGCGTTGGACAGGGCGATTTTCGTTGTCATCCTGATGCTCGCAGAGTCATCGACGGTGAGAATGTTGGCGCTCATTGGATTTCCTTTCCGTGCAGCCAGAAGAGGCGGGAAGCCTCGTCCATAGTCGTGAGGAAACCGCCGCGCCGTAACGTGTCGACTATCTCTGGCGAGGCCGGTTTCGTGAGTGTGATGTATTTGCCCTCAGTTCGGGCATAGAGCCGCGATGCTTCGATAAGCTGGATGAAGCTCAAGTCGGCTTGGGCGCCCTCAGGTATGTCAACAGTAACGGCACTGTTCATCTGCAGCGCTTCAAGCAGGGTTTCATGCACAGCCAATGCGTTGCGCACGGAAAGCTGGGAGGGCAAATTGATTAGTTCTGGTGTCATCAGTAGACCTTAACTTCCCCGGTTGGCTTCAATTTAGACGCGCGACATCAGTGATTTCGTACCATGCTGTGTTAGAGTTGCCGGTTTGACGACAGCTTTCGTGTCAGTTGGTCGTCCGTGCCTGCTTGTCCGGACGTCCGGGCGCGCAGAGCGGCGACAAGCTCGCCTTCGCGGAGCCAGACACAGTTTTGCCGTCTGCCAGAACGCCATTTTCACGCATTCGGTTGGCAGTGAGATACAGCTATGGGTTCGCAATCACCCGGAGGCGATACAACGTTCCAATCTCTACATTGTGTGAAAGTCGAGTTGACATCATGCAACCCGCTACGATTGGTACAACCTCGACGATATCGTCGTTATCGATTGTTTTCGCTAATCATATTAGCTTAGTGATATCCTCGAAACGGTTAAGGGCGCGTTAAGACCGGTTGCGATTAGTCGGGGGGTTTTAAGAACTGAGGCATATTGACATAATTGATAGAAGACAAGGTTGAATATAAGCCGTTCACTACCTGAAATATATATTGATCTTTTTATTCAAAACACAGTTAGAACCTAGGGGGAGTAACGAAAGCATTCTTCTTCCTGTTACTATAAACATACCTTGTCAGCTCGCTTTCATTCCGATCTGGTGTCCCTGCCGACCCTTCCCTTGCTCACGCTCATGTTCAGCCCTGTTTTCTGCTCCAGCGTGTTTTTTTCCGTAAGCTTTTTGAGTATCCGCACCGGCGATATAGGGCTAACATACTGATAGAAAACATTAAAAATCAAAATTAATTTTTTATTGCAGTCGCTGTTGCGGAACAGGAATGTTTCGCATAGGTTTTTACGGCAACGTTTCAGTGAGGGAGGAGACTCATGCGTACGACTGCCATTTTGGCCACTCTGTTGGCCGGTTTCACGGTGCCTGCAACCATCGCAGGGGCTACAGATCTAGAGGTAACACACTGGTGGACGTCAGGCGGTGAAGCCGCGGCAGTGGGGGAGCTTGCCAAAGCATTCGATGCAACCGGGAATAAATGGGTGGATGGCGCGATTGCCGGCTCTGGCGGTACCGCTCGTCCAATCATGATCAGCCGGATCACCGGTGGTGATCCGATGGGTGCAACCCAATTCAACCACGGACGCCAGGCCGAAGAGCTTGCGCAATCCGGTTTGATGCGCGATCTCACGGATGTTGCTGAAAAGGGCAAGTGGAAAGACGTCATCAAGCCAGCAAGCCTGCTGGAAAGCTGCACAATTGATGGCAAGATTTATTGCGCACCGGTCAATATCCACTCCTGGCAGTGGCTATGGCTTTCCAACGCCGCTTTCAAAAAGGCAGGTGTAGAGGTTCCTAAAAACTGGACTGAATTCGTTGCAGCGGCGCCAGCGCTGCAAAAGGCCGGTATTCAGCCGCTGGCCCTTGGTGGTCAGGCATGGCAGGCCAATGGCTTGTTCGACACGCTGCTGATTTCGCTTGCTGGCAAGGACCTCTATGAAAAGATCTACAAGGACAAAGATGCCGAGGTTGCTGCCGGACCGGAAATGAAGAAGATCTTCGTGGCTGCGGACGAAGCACGCAAGCTTGCGAAAGGCTCGAATGTTCAGGACTGGAACCAGGCAACGAACATGGTCATCACCGGCAAAGCTGGCGGTCAGGTCATGGGTGACTGGGCGCAGGGTGAGTTTCAGCTTGCCAACCAGAAGGCCGGAACTGATTACACCTGCCTTCCCGGCCTTGGCCTGAACGAGTTGCTGACAGCCAATGGCGACGCATTCTATTTCCCTCTTCTTAAAGATGAAGCGAAATCGAAGGCTCAGGAGGTTCTGGCAGAAGTGATCGTTGATCCCAAGACCCAGGTTGCGTTCAACCTGAAGAAGGGTTCGCTTCCCATCAGAGGCGACGTCGATCTTGGCACAGCCAATGACTGCATGAAGAAGGGTCTTGCCATCCTTGCAAAGGGTGAGGTTCTCCAGAGCACCGACCAGCTTATCTCCGCAGATACGCAAAAGCAGAAGGAGGATTTGATGTCCGAATTCTTTGCGAACCCATCCCTGACCGCGGATGCAGCGCAGAAGCGCTTCGCCGAGATCATCGGTTCTGCCGACTGATACAGGCTCGCCTTTAGCCGGTTGGATGGACCAGCCGGCTAAATATGCTGCTGGAAACAGTGGTTTCATGGCGCTCCGAGGACATGTGTTGCGGACGTGAATCCTTTGCGGTTCGCTGCACGATCAACCATTATGATTGATAAGGAGTGGGACATGGCGGTCAAAAGCCATTCTGGTCGTCCAAACCAGCTATTCCGCAATCTGAATTCAAAGATTGCATCGATACCCATGATCCTGACCGCGATGGTCATCTTCATGGGCGGAACGATCTGGACAGTCGTTTATTCCTTTACCAATTCCAAGCTGCTGCCGCGCGCCTCGTTTATTGGCATTGAGCAATATGAGCGTCTTTGGGCAGCGCCTCGCTGGATCATTTCGATCCAGAACCTTGCTATCTACGGCATACTGTCGCTGATCTTCAGTCTCGTTATCGGCTTCGTTCTGGCCGCGCTGATGGATCAGAAAATACGGTTTGAGAATACATTCCGAACGATCTTTCTTTATCCTTTTGCCCTTTCATTCATCGTCACCGGCCTTGTCTGGCAGTGGCTGCTGAACCCTGAATTCGGCATCCAGTCGGTCGTGCGTTCAATGGGCTGGGAAAGCTTCACGTTCGATCCGCTTTATGATCCGAACCTCGTCATTTACGGCATCCTGATTGCAGCACTTTGGCAGGGCACCGGCCTCGTGATGTGCCTCATGCTTGCTGGCTTACGTGGTATCGATGAGGATATCTGGAAAGCATCGCGCGTTGACGGGATTCCGATGTGGAAGACCTATATTCTCATCGTCATTCCCATGATGCGGCCTGTCTTCATCACAACGCTCGTCATCATCGCCAGTGGCATCGTCAAGGTCTACGATCTTGTGGTGGCTCAAACGAGCGGTGGACCGGGCATCGCGTCCGAAGTGCCAGCAAAATACGTTTATGACTACATGTTTCAGGCGCAAAACCTGGGGCAGGGCTTTGCCGCCTCCACCATGATGCTGCTCACCGTTGCCATCATCATCGTTCCATGGGCTTACCTCGAATTTGGAGGGCGCAAGCGTGGCTAATATCTCAACACTCAATACGGTTGCTGTCGCAACTGATGCTGTGTCCTCTCGCCTTGAAGGGCCGCGTGGCCGCAAACCACGCAAACGGATTTCCCGCCGCAACATCATTCTCTATGGCAGCCTGTTCGTAGCGGCGATCTATTACCTGTTGCCGCTTTATGTGATGATCGTCACATCATTGAAGGGCATGCCGGAAATTCGCATGGGCAATATCTTTGCCCCGCCGGTCGAAATCACATTCGAGCCATGGGTCAAGGCATGGTCAAATGCCTGCACGGGTCTGAATTGCGACGGACTTTCGCGTGGTTTTTGGAATTCCGTGCGTATCATGGTGCCATCGACATTCGTGTCGATCCTGATTGCATCCGTCAGCGGCTACGCCTTGGCGAACTGGAAGTTCAAGGGCTCGGAGTTCTTCTTCTCCATTCTCATCATCGGGGCGTTCATTCCCTACCAGGTCATGATCTATCCCATCGTGATCGTGCTGCGTGAAATGGGTGTCTACGGTACGCTGACCGGTCTGATTATCGTCCACACGATTTTTGGAATGCCGATCCTGACGCTTCTGTTTCGCAACTACTTTGCGGGCCTGCCGGAAGAATTGTTCAAGGCGGCGCGCATCGATGGCGCGAATTTCTGGCAGATCTATTTTCGCATCATGGCGCCGATGTCGCTGCCGATCTTCGTAGTTGCGATGATCCTGCAAGTTACAGGCATCTGGAATGACTTCCTGTTCGGCGTCGTGTTCACCAGGCCGGAATATTATCCGATGACTGTTCAGCTCAACAACATCGTCAACTCTGTTCAGGGTGTGAAGGAATACAACGTCAATATGGCGGCGACCCTTCTGACCGGTGCTGTTCCGCTGTTCGTCTATTTCGTTTCAGGCAGACTTTTTGTCCGCGGCATCGCCGCTGGCGCAGTCAAAGGTTAAGCTTCATGAATAAAAGCGTCTCCATTCGCGAACTGTCCCTGTCCTTTGGCGCTGTCAATGTGCTGTCGGATCTCAATCTCGATATTTATGAAGGGGAGTTTCTTGTTCTGCTTGGCTCTTCGGGCTGCGGAAAGTCGACATTGCTCAACTGCATTGCTGGCCTTCTTGAACCGACGGAAGGGCAGATTTCCATCAAGGATCGCAATGTCACCTGGGAAGAGCCAAAGGATCGCGGCATCGGCATGGTGTTCCAGTCCTATGCGCTTTATCCGCAGATGACGGTGGAAAAGAACCTGTCCTTTGGTTTGCAGGTTGCCAAAATGCCAAAGGAGGAGATCGACAAGCGCGTGAAGCGCGCGGCCGGTATTCTCCAGATCGAACCGCTGTTGAAGCGCAAACCCGCAGAGCTTTCCGGTGGCCAGCGTCAGCGTGTCGCCATCGGGCGCGCCCTTGTCCGTGACGTTGATGTCTTCCTGTTCGATGAGCCTCTGTCCAACCTCGATGCCAAGTTGCGCTCGGAACTGCGCGTGGAAATCAAGCGGCTCCATCAGGCGCTGAAAAATACCATGATCTACGTGACCCACGACCAGATCGAGGCACTGACGCTGGCAGATCGTATCGCGATCATGAAGAGTGGCGTTATCCAGCAGCTGGACGATCCTGTCTCCATCTACAACAAGCCTAAAAACCTGTTCGTTGCCGGGTTCATCGGCTCACCATCGATGAATTTCCTCCATGGAGAACTTGCTGAGCAAGAAGGCAAGGTCGCCTTCAAGACCCATGGCGTCAGTTTCACCCTCGATGGTTATGACGCCTCTACCTCGCTCACCCCCGGAACAGGCGCTGTTCTCGGCGTTCGCCCGGAGCACGTGCGGGTGGACGGCGATATCACCGGCGGTGAGATTCATGATGCCGTGGTTGATATTGAGGAGCCAATGGGGGCTGATAACCTCATATGGCTCAAGCTTGCCGGTCACACGCTTTCAGTGCGGGTTGGCGGGCACAGACGTTACGCGCCCGGGTCCAAGGTCAAGCTGGCCTTCGATATGTCCATGGCGTCCCTTTTCGATGCGAAGACCGAAGACCGCATCTGAATTCACCCACCCTTCCACCAGACACAGTCCCAATGTCAGGAGAGACAGATGACGAAACTTGGTTTCCAGCTCTATAGTGCCCGTAATTTTCCGCCGCTTTCAGACGTCCTGAAAAAGCTTTCAGCGGCAGGATATGCCCATGTCGAAGGCTTCGGCGGTATATACGGTTCGCTTGACGATGTCGGCTTGAAAGCTCTGCGCGCAGACCTCGACGCCAATAACCTCACCATGCCGACAGGCCATTTCGGCATCGATATGCTGGAAGGCGAGCCTGAAAAGGCGCTCAACATTGCCAGCACGCTCGGCATCAAGGCCATCTATTGCCCTCATCTGATGCCCGACCAACGCCCAAGCGATGCTGCGGGTTGGCTTGCATTCGGCAAGCGCCTTCAGGAGGCTGCGAAACCATTCCGTGATGCCGGACTGGCTTTCGGTTGGCACAATCACGATTTCGAGTTCGTGAAGCTTGAGGACGGCTCCACGCCACAGGAACAGATTTTCGCCGGCGGACCTGAGCTGGAATGGGAAGCGGACATTGCCTGGATTATCAGGGGTAAAGCCGACCCTCTGGAGTGGATCGAACGCTACGCCAGCCGTATTACAGCTGTGCATGTCAAGGACATCGCGTCGCCGGGCGAAAATACCGATGAAGACGGTTGGGCAGATGTCGGTCACGGCACGGTGGACTGGAAGGGCTTGGTCGATGTGCTCAAGAAAACGGCCGTCAAATATTATGTCGTCGAGCATGACAATCCCAAGGACGTCGACCGTCTGATCACACGGTCCATCACATCTTTCAACGCCTATTAATTCACCAATCTGGAGTTCAAGACATGGCCAAGGAACTTGGCGTCGGCATCATTGGATGCGGCAATATCTCAACGACCTATTTTTCGCTCTCACCGCTATTTCGCGGCCTGAAAGTTCTGGCCTGTGCCGATCTCAACCGCAGTGCGGCGGAACTGCGGGCTGAGGAATATGGGGTCAAGGCGCAGTCCATCGAGGAACTGCTTGCCAACGACGAAATCGATGTGGTGGTCAACCTCACCATTCCGGCGGCGCATTTTGCCGTTTCGAAATCCATCCTCGAAGCAGGCAAACACGTCTATTCGGAAAAGCCTCTGGTGCTGACACTGGAAGAGGGCGAGGAACTGCGTCGTCTCGCAAAGGAAAAGAACCTTGCTGTTGGTTGTGCGCCCGATACATTTCTGGGCGGTGCGCATCAGTTGGCGCGTCAATACATCGATCAAGGCGGCATTGGTCGTATCACATCAGGCACATGCCATGTCATGAGCCCGGGCATGGAAATGTGGCACCCCAATCCCGGCTTCTTCTTTCTTGAAGGCGGCGGCCCCATTCTCGATCTTGGCCCCTATTATGTTGCCAATCTCATCAACCTCATCGGCCCGGTCAAGCGCGTGGGCGCCTTGACCTCCATGGCAAACCCCACACGCACAGTGACCAGCCAGCCCTTGAACGGGCAGGTCATTCCGGTTGAAACGCCCACGAATATCCATGCTTTGCTGGAGTTCGTGAACGGCGCGACGATCACCCTGTCGGCAAGCTGGGATGTGTGGTCGCACCGCCATGCCAATATGGAGCTTTACGGCACGGAGGGCTCCCTTTACGTGCCAGATCCCAACTTCTTTGGTGGTGTTGTCGAGGCGAGTGGCCGTGACAAGGACATCAAGCCGCTGGAAAACTGGGATCATCCCTTTGGCATTGCCAACCAGGAAAGCCCACAGGGCGCGCGCGCGAACTATCGTACGGCGGGACTGGCAGACATGGTGCTTGCGCTGATCGACGGACGCGATGCGCGTTGCTCGCTGGATCGCTCGCTCCACGGTATCGATGTCATGACATCCATTCTGAAATCCGGCGAAGAAGGTCGCTTCATCGAGCTGACGACCACCTGCACCCAACCTGCAGCGCTGGGCATCGAAGAGGCGCAGGCTCTGCTGCGATAAATGGCGGTCGGCGGATGCAGCAAATGCATCCGCCGCCTTATCCGGCCTGTTGTCCCAACAGAATGTCGGTTCTGACCGTCGCCTTTAAAGGCAAGTGATCCGAGGCGATGCGCGACAGAGCGCTGTTATGCGCGGTCACATTATCAACCAGCCCTGCGCGGTTGGAAATGATCCGGTCCAGCGCCAGCACTGGCATGCCAGCGGGGAAACTCGGAACTGCGGGCGGCAGACTGCCGAATGCGTCGCGAAATGTATTGAGCGACGAACCATTACCCAGTCGCCATTCATTGAGATCACCGAGCAAGATGGTCGGGTGCTCGTCTCGTGTGCTCAGCAGCTCAACCAATGCTTTTGCCTGTCGGGCGCGCGAATGTCGCAAAAGGCCGAAATGGGCCGCAATAATGCGCAGCGTTCCCCCCTGTTGAAGGTCAAGTTCCACAACCAGCGCGCCGCGTGGCTCAAGGCCCGGTAGTTTCAGCGGATGGACGTCGCGAACGGCACCTTCCTTGAACAGAACAACATTTCCGTGCCAGCCATGTGCTTTTGTGCCTGCCGAGATGGGAACGGGCGAAAGGCCGCACTCCCGCTCCAGCCTTCCCAGGTCCAGCAGACCAGTGCGCTCTCCAAACCGGCTATCAGCCTCCTGGAGCGCCATGATATCAGCGCCTATTTCCTGAATGACATGGCAGATACGGTCCGGGTCGAACTTGCGGTCTCGTCCAACGCATTTGTGGACGTTGTAAGAGGCGATAACGGGATGGCCTTCCGCCTTCGAGGCTTCACTGGGGGCCGGCAGTGTCTTGCGGTTCCGGAAAGACGTCATCAGAACAGATGAAAGGCTCTCGGATTTTGTACGCGCTAGCTTTTTGTCTTGCATTCACGATTACCCAGTTCCGACTTTATCAGCGACCATTGCATCAAATTTTGCGCGCTTTGCGACCGCGTGTCGCGTTTCTCATAGGTATGGCGAGGCCAGCCACAAGATCTTCTCGAAAAGCCTCAACAAAAACGGCCTTGCCCGTAATTCTTCGAGCTTGACCTGCCTGGCGTTTTCCAATGCTTCGTTGATGCGTTCTGAAACCGCGCCAGCAAAACCCTCGTCAATAACTTCGATATCCACCTCAAAGTTCAATCTTAATGACCGCGGATCAAGATTTGACGAGCCAACATATGACCAACGATCATCAATGACGAGGAGTTTCGAGTGATTGAACGGGCCCGTGGCGCGCCATATGCGGCAATTGCTTTTCAGGATCTGATCGAATTGCGCCGTCATGGCGTGGTCTACGAGTGTGAGATTATTGTTCGCAGGAACGATGATATCCACCTGAACACCGCGCCTTGCCGCCGTCGTTAATGCCGAAATCAGTTCTCTGTCCGGCAAGAAATAGGGCGACATGATGCGGATGGACGAACGCGCTATCGAGAAGGCGCCCATCAGCATCTTATGGCTGGTTTCTATGCTGTTATCCGGGCCGGAGGCGACAACCCGTGCCAGAACCGGGGAGCCGGGCTTGCCTTCGGGAAGGGTAACGTCCCACACGGGCCCATCCAGTCTTTCGCGTGTCGTGAAAAGCCAGTCTTCGGCGGCGACTGTGAAAAGATCCGCAACCAACGGCCCGGTCACCTTGAAATGCGTGTCACGCGAATGGCGGTCCCCGGCAAATTCAGCCGTGAAGCCTTCCCGAATATTCATGCCGCCGGTAAAGGCCACCCGACCATCGACGACAAGAATTTTTCGGTGCGTGCGCAGATTCGCATAGGGCAAGCGCAAGCCGATGATGACATTGCCGTTGAAGACAGCGGCCTTGAGGCCTGCCTTTGTCAAACCACGCATGATGCTGGGAACGGAATAGCGTGCGCCAACAGCGTCCACCAAAATCCGGACCTCGACACCGCGATGTTGTGCATCCGCCAAGGCCTCAACCAAGCGTTCGCCCGTTCGGTCCTGATCGAAGATATAGGTTTCCAGAATGATGGAGCGTCTCGCATTTGCCAGGGCGTCCAGCATGGCCGCATAGGTTTCGTCGCCCGATAGCAGCGGCTCGATGGTGTTGCCGGTCGTCAGGGCGTTGCGGGTAACGCGGTCGCCGACATTCTTCATGGCGGCGAAGCGGCGTCCGAAGCGTGCAATCACCAGATCATCCGCCGCATCGAAAAGCGCAACACGCTCCATGATCGTGCCATGCATCAAAGACCGTTGCTGCCCGAGGTTACTGCGGCGGATGCGGTTTATGCCTGCAATGCCGTAGATCGCGGCGCCAATGAAGGGAGACAGCACGATAACGCCAACCCAGCCCAGAGCTGTGCGCACCTCCTGTTTTGTCATCGTTGCATGAATGGCCGCAACAGCGCCTACGAGGATAGACGCTGTTGCTAGTATATGGGGCCAATAAGCATTAAGAAGATCAATCATATAGCGAATATAGTCGAGTTGGATCACGCCGCAAGCTGCATCGCCACAGGGGCATCGGCTAGTGATCTGTTAAGAGTTTGTAAGCTATGTATGATGACGGTCTTGAGGATAAGCCGCCGGATTTGATGCGCAGGGGTGTGGGAGCCCCAGGCTAAAAACCATCCGCGGGCAGGTCCGCAGACTTGTATTCAAATCTGAAATATTTTACCAACGTGCAACCTTCTGTAAAATCGGTGAAACGCCATGCGTTTGAGACATATCGCGCTTCTTACCTGCACCGCATTCATGCTGGTCGGCTGTAATGAAACGCTTGAAACGGTCGAGCGTGATGTTTCCCATGTCAAGAACAAGGTAGATTACCCGCTTTCTCCGTCCATTCTCGCTGAAATGGACAAGAAGAATATGGATCGCAACGCGCCGATCATGATCCGTATTGTCAAGGAAGAGAGCAAGCTCGAGATCTGGAAAGCTCGCCGCGATAATCGTTTTGAGGTCATTGCCTCCTACGATATTTGCGCGTGGTCTGGAAAGCTCGGCCCCAAGGTCAAGGAAGGCGACCGTCAGGCACCCGAAGGCTTTTATAATCTGACGCCGGGGCATCTCAACCCGAACTCCAATTATTACCTGGCGATCAACACCGGGTTTCCGAACCGTTACGATCAGGCCAATGGCCGCAACGGCACCAACCTGATGATTCATGGCGCCTGCTCGTCGTCCGGCTGCTATTCCATGACGGATGCGCAGGTGCTCGAAATCTACGGTTTTGCACGGGACGCCTTCAAGGGCGGACAGAAAACCGTGCAGTTGCAGGCCTTGCCATTCCGTATGACGGCCGAAAATATGGCCCGCCATCGCAAGAGCGAGCATTACGAATTCTGGAAAATGCTCAAAGTTGGCTACGACAACTTCGAAGTCACCAAACGCCCACCTGAGGTGAATGTTTGCGAAAAGAAGTATGTCTTCAACCAGCAACTCGAGGGCGGTCAGTTCAACGCTTCTGCGTCCTGCCCGAAAATGAGCACGCCACCTGCACTCGCCAGCGCGCTTCAAAGCTATGCCAAGACCTATGAACTGGCCTATACCAAGGCAACGAACAAGCTCGATGGTATGGTGTGGTATGACCCGAGCGAAGCCGAGCGCAAGGCGGTGGTTGCTGCCAAGCGCAAGGGCCGCGAGCCTGCTTATGCCCCAACCGGATCTGCCCTGAAGGCTGGTCGGTTGATGAAGGAAACTGAATTCGCCGCGCTGATGGAAAAGAAAGCCGCTAGCGGCATTTCCGGTCAGGCAGCGACGGCCATGGCATCTGTTTCAAACCCAGGCGCAACCACGGCAGCGACAGTTGGAACTGCGCGCCCTGCAGCACCTACTGCGCGCGTGGCTCCGACGGTCATGGTCGCGTCAGCGCCCACGCCTGCCGCTACAAGCCAGTCTGCTGCGGCTCCACAGAGCGTGCCTGTTCCGGCCCTCAATCCACTCGCATTTTCCGCCCCGGCCCAGCCAGATGATGCCCAGAAGAAGCCATTCTGGAAATTCTGGTCAAAGCAGTGACGTCTTCCGCTGCCGACATCTATGATCTGAGGGGGCTCAAATGCCCCCTTCCTGTTTTGAAGAGCCGAAAAAAGCTGGCGATTATGGCGGGAGGGGAGGAACTCTGGGTCGAAACCACAGATCAGCTCGCTGTCATCGATATCCCGCATATGTGCAGGGAAGACGGCCATGTGCTCATCGCGGTTGAGCCAACAGATATCGGCCACCGCTTTCATATCCGCAAGGCGTGATGCCTTTCAGACGCCGCGCCGGTTGCCCCACAGCAGTACATGCAGTTGCGGCAGTACCCGAACTTCAAACCAACGGTCGTTGCTCACCTTCTCAATCAGCCATAACATCCGGTCCATAATGCCGTTGATATCCACCAGAGCGTCATCATCTTCAGGTGGCGGCGGCGTATGGTTGCCCGGTTGCAGATAGACGTTCAAACGGGGATACCGCGCCGATACCTCTTTCGCACAGGCGTAATCTTCATCATCGAAAATCACGAATTTTAACGATATCTGCGGACCTTTGCCTGCTGCTGCAAGACAATCTTCGAGCTTGCCAAAGTCTGTCTGCATGTTGCTGGATGGCGGTTTGGGGCTCAGAACAAGATAATCCAGATCGGCGAACCATTCCTTGGCGATGCTGCCCTGCGTTTCCAGCGCAAAACGATAGCCTTCGCCATGCCCTCTCGCGATCAGGTCCGCCAATGGCTGAATGGCAGGATTGCCGCCTGAAAGGGAGATGGTCAGCGGCTTGCCGCCGGAAAGAGTGGTGACCTCGCGCCAGATCGCGTCGACGGAAAGAGGCTTCCAGTCATCGCGATACTGGCTGTCCACGGCATGCAGCGTGTCGCACCACGAACAGCGGTAATCGCAGCCGCCGGTGCGCACAAAAACCGTCGGAAGCCCAATCAGAGGGCCTTCGCCCTGTATGGTTGGGCCGAAGATTTCGCTGATGCGGATGGTTGTGTCTTTCGCCGCACTCATGGACGGCCCGATGGACGATATTCGGCCCAGGTTTTTGCCGTTTCGCTCACACGCACCGCGCTCGTTTCAGGCAGACGCTCCTTGCACCAATCATAGAAATGCTTGGCAAGGCGTTCGGCCGTCACCATGTCATTCTGCAAAACGTCATTGAGGTGACGATGGTCGAAGTGGTCGTCAATGTAACGCTTTAGTGGCGACAGTTCGTGATAATCACGGATGAAGCCGTGCTGGTTCAAATCCTTACCGGCAAGTTCCACCTCTACAATGTAGTTGTGGCCGTGCAGACGCGCGCACTGGTGGTCTGCCGGCAAATCCTTGAGCTGATGCGAAGCCGAAAAATGGAATTCCTTGGTGATCCGAAACATCAGTGCACCTCCTGCGCAGCATAGGCGCTGGTCGCAGCCTTCCAGAATTCCGGGTCTTCGTAATCGGTCGGATCGGAAATATCAGCCAGATGAAACGCCTCGCGCCGCTCCACGCAGGTGCCGCAGCGTCCACAATGGCGCATGCCGCCCTTGTAGCAGGACCATGTCTGCGCAAATGGGGTGTCATGCTTTGCACCGTCGGTGACGATATCGGCTTTGGAGCCTTCCACATAAGGTGCGTACAGCTTGACGTTTGCGTAGCCATCCAAAGCGTGGCGCTGCATGTCGTTGAAACTGTCGATGAAGCCGGGGCGACAATCGGGGTAGATGAAGTGGTCACCGCCATGGACGGCAATGGCCACGGCATCGGCCTGCTGGGCTGCCGCCAATCCAAAGGCAATCGTCAGCATGATGGCATTGCGGTTGGGCACGACGGTGGAACGCATCGTTTCCTCCGCGTAATGGCCATCCGGTACCTCGACATCATCAGTCAGAGCCGAGCCTGTCAGATGCGCGCCGATGGTTCTGATGTCGATGATATGGTGCGGCACCGACAGCCGTTCTGCGCAGAGCGCTGCAAACTCCAGTTCCTTTTTATGGCGCTGGCCATAATCGAACGAGACGAGTGCAAGCAGTCGATGTTCCGCCGCGATTTTATGCGCAAGCGAAACAGAGTCCAATCCGCCGGAGCAGATTACGATTGTTTTCATAGTTTGGATCCCTTGTTTTGACCGGGTGGGCTGCGACCGGATTACGGTTGCGGCTTCTAACGCAAGTCGGGACCCTTGGGAAGGGGCAAGGACGCACTCACATATTTTGATACAAAATGTGGCTCAGTCCATATGTATCGGGATTCTAGGGTGTCGCATACGATGACGGCTGATGGGAAGCATCATCGGGCGGCCCGAGGTGGGGTCGGTGATAATCTCGCTTTCCAGGCCGAAAACGTCACGGACATTGTCCTGCGTCAGAACCTCTTCCGGCGTTCCCATGACGTGCAGACGGCCAGATGCCATTGCTACCAGATAGTCTCCGTAACGGGCAGCCAGATTGAGATCGTGCAGCACCATAACGATGGTCGTGCCGCGATCCTGGTTGAGGTCGGTCAACAAGTCCAGAACCTCGACCTGATGGCTGATGTCGAGAAATGTCGTTGGTTCGTCCAAAAGCAGAATTTCGGTCTGTTGGGCCAGTGCCATGGCAATCCAGACGCGCTGCCGCTGGCCGCCAGAAAGCTCATCGACGGGACGTTCCGCCAGATCGAATGTTCTGGTTGCTTCCAACGCAGCTGCAACGGCTTCATCATCCCGCACATTCCAGCGTGATAACATGCTCTGGTGCGGGTGGCGGCCTCTGCTGACAAGGTCTGCGACGGTGATGCCTTCTGGCGCGATGGGGGATTGGGGGAGGAGGCCGAGTGTTCTGGCCAGTTTTTTGGGCGCTATGCTGTGAATGGATTTCCCATCCAGCAAAACATGGCCTCGCCGGGGCGCAATGAGCCGCGACATGGTGCGCAGAAGCGTCGATTTTCCGCAGGCATTGGCACCAACGATAACGGTGATCTTGCCATCGGGTATCACAAGATCAAGGCCATCAAGGATAACGGTTTCGCCATAACCGGCCGCGAGTTGTTCGACTGTCAGGGTGTGAGATGTCAAAGCGAGCCTCCGGTCCGGTTGACGCGGATAATCAGGAATATCAGGTAAGGTGCGCCCAGCGCGCCGGTGATGACGCCGACTGGATAGCGGCTTGGCAGCAAAAACTGCCCCGCATAATCACCGGCAAGGACCAGCAACGCGCCGATGAGTGCGGCCGGTAGCAGCAATGAACCGCTATTGCCGACGATACGGGCCGCGATCGGACCGGACAGAAAGGCCACGAAGGCAATCGGCCCGGTAATGGCGGTTGCAATGGCAATCATTCCAACAGCAGCAATGATGACGAGAATGCGGGTCAACCCGATGCGCACACCAAGCGCGGCTGCGGTATCGTCGCCCAGTCTCATGGCTTCCAGGTCCCGCTGCCGGTTGAACAGCAGGCTTCCGAAAACAACGAGCCCCAGCAGAAGCGGGATGACCTGCGAGAGTTGAGCGCCGTTGACGCTGCCAGTCAGCCACCGCATCGCCTCCTGCAGGCTCCATGCCGGAGCGCCTGACAGAATATAGGCGATGACGCTTTCCAGCATCGCGGAAACCCCGATGCCGACAAGAATGAGGCGCGTGCCCGCCACGCCATTGCGTGACGACAGCGCATAGACGGATAATGCGACGCCAAGCCCCGCCACGACAGCGAACACTGAAACGATGGGACCTTTCAGAGACAGGACGACAATGGCAAAAACGGCGGCAGCGCTGGCACCGGAACTTATGCCGATAATATCCGGACTTGCGAGCGGATTGCGCAGCATGATCTGAAACGCGACCCCGCCCAGACCAAAGCTGAAGCCAGCGAGAACACACATAAGTGCGCGTGGCAAACGCAACTGGCCGACGCTGAAACTCGCCCCCGGCACATCATGGCCAGCTAAAACCCTGATGACATCGAGCGGTGGGGTGAAGGACTGACCGAGCACCAGTGTCAGTGAAAATAGCGCAATGATGAGCACGATGAGGAGTGTCAGCACACGCAATCGCTTTTGCGAATGTCGGGCGCGATGTCCGATCAGGGCGCTGACCATATCAGACTGAAGCATCATAATTCCCTCAGCCTCTGGCGTCTGACGATCCAGATGAAAAAGGGTCCACCGATCAGGGCGGTCACAATTCCCACATCAAGCTCTGCCGGGCGGGAGACGACGCGACCGACAATATCGGCGGCAAGGAGAAGACTTGCGCCGCAAAGGGCTGAAAACGGCAGCAGCCAGCGATGATCGACCCCGACCAGCAGACGGCAGATATGGGGCACCACAAGCCCCAGAAAGCCGATAGGCCCGCAGACGGCGGTTGTCGCGCCGCACAGCAGGATAGCGCCCAGCGCCGACATCGCGCGGGCAAGGGCAACGCGTTCGCCAAGGCCCGAAGCCAGTTCATCCCCTAGGGCCAGCGAGTTGAGTTTGCGGGCTGACAAGAAGCTGATGAGGAAGCCGACGGCAAGAAACGGCAGGACATTCCAGATCCGGTCGAATGTGGCCCCGCCAACGCCGCCGATCTGCCATGAGCGAATGCCGCCTGCAATATCGTTACGCGGCAAAACGACTGCAATGACCAGCGATGAAAACGCCACTGACGTCGCAGCCCCTGCCAGCGCCAGCTTGAGCGGTGTCGCGCCACCGCGCCCAAGCGAGCCAATCGTGTAAACAAAAACGGCAGCACACCCAGCGCCCAGAATGGCTGTCCATATGAAAGCCTGAGCCGACGCGATGTTGAACCATGCAACGCCGACAACCACGGCCAGTGATGCGCCCATGTTCACACCAAGAATTCCGGGATCAGCCAGCGGATTGCGTGTCACGCCCTGCATGATGGCACCGGCAAGACCCAGCGCTGCACCAGCAACCACGGCAAGCAGCGTTCGCGGAATTCTTACTGAAACGGCAGCCTGGCCGATAGTCTCAACCTGTCCGCCAAGTGCGGATACGATCTCGGCCCAGGCAACATCGCGTGTGCCCACGGCAACGGAAAGCATGGCCAGCGCTGCCAGAACAACAAGCATGCACAAAAATCCGAGTGCTCTCAGCCGGTTAGAACGTACGAAACCCGCACGTGGCACGCGCTGCCTGGCATACCGTAGTGGCATTATGGCTTTCCGGCAGACTTGTCTGCAGCAGCGGTCAGCAAGGCCACATAGTCTTTCAGCACCCAGGATAGAGACAGGGGTGTCGGGTTTGCGGCTGTTCCAACGGGATTTCGACCCAGCATGACGATGGCGTTGTTCTGGACGGCTGGCATTCTGGACAGAAGTGGATCTTTCTTGATGGCATCCAGCAGCGGTTGCCCGCCATAGGTGACGATGATGTCGACATCATCGAAAGCATCGACACGTTCAGCGCTGATACTAGAGGCAAACTGCCCCGGTTTCGTTGCCTCCCGAACGCTCTTGGGAGACGAGAGGCCAAGATCGTTGAAGAACTTCACGCGGGTGTCATTGGCGGTGTAGAAATTGACGGTGCTGAGATTGGTCGTGTCCAGATGCGTGACAAACATCGCCGTCTTGCCCTTGAGCTGTGGGGCATTTGCGACGACATCGGTAATCTCGCCTTCAATCTTCTTGATCAAAGCCTCACCCTCTTTCGCCATGCCGAGAGCCTTGCTGTTGAAGGAAATCATCTCCCGCCAGTCGGTTGCCCATGGTGCTTCAGGATAGGCGATAACGGGGGCGATCTGGCTCAATGTGTCATAGTCGGATTGGCTGAGACCCGAATAGGCCGCAAGGATCACATCCGGCTTGGTCTCTGCTACCGCTTCGAAGTCGATGCCATCGCCCTCGTCAAAAAGCACGGGCTTGTCAGCGCCAAGCGCTTCAAGCTTTTCCGCCACCCAGGGAAGAAGACCATCGGCATCATTGTCACCGAAATTGGCTGCGGCAAAACCGACCGGGACGATACCCAGCGCCAGCGGCACCTCATGGTTGGCCCATGCCACAGTGGCGATCCGCTCCGGTTTTTTCTCAATCGTTGTGGTGCCCAAGGCGTGTTTGACGACGATGGGATATGAGGTTTCATCCTGAGCCGACGCACTGCTGAAAACGAAGACAGACAGAAGTGTTACGATGGGCGCAAAAGCGCGAACGAAGCGCAGCATTAGCAAAACCTCTTGGCAGTAAAAGTTGACCTGAAGTCTCAGCTTCACCCCGGTACGTCAAGACTGATGTGATGACTGGCCGCCAAGAGCGACGAAGTTTCCGTGGTTTTGTACAAAACCATGGAATTTTACAATACCAGACTAATGCCCTCAAGTTATTTGCACAACAGGGGGCACCGGGGCTTTGCCGGGTTGCCAGACATTGCAACACGACTTCTGGAATTTGATCATGAAGAATGAAACGACAAGCGCAGGCGACGAACGCTCTCAACGCCGGTATCGAAAGGCGATTTTGCTGGGATGCACGGCGCTTGTTGCGTTAGCACCTGCGCGTCTGATCGCTCAGGAGGCTCAGGCTCAGGGCGGAAGCACTGTGCTCGAAGCCATTGTCATCAAGGGCACTGGTACCGATGACAATGAGAAGTCGATTGTTGCAAGGCAGACGACCGGCGCTGGCAAAATGCCCAGCGAGGTCCTGACAACACCCGCCTCCGTTTCCGTCATCACCGCAAAAGAGATCAAGGAGCGTGGCGCAACCAGTGTTGAACAGGTTGTGCAATATACATCTGGTGTCGTTACGGATTTCTACGGTTCGGATGATCGCTACGACTATTTCGATATTCGCGGCTTTACCCCCTACACCTATCGTGATGGCCTGGCGATCGGCCGGACCTTTGCCGGCATTCGGGAAGAGCCCTACGCATTTGAGCGTATAGAAGTGCTGAAGGGCACCAGCTCTTCCGGCTTTGGCGCGTCTGAGCCCGGCGGTTCCGTCAATTACGTCACGAAGCTGCCCAAGAGCGAACGTTTTGGCGAAGCCTATGTCACCGGCGGATCCTTCAATCACAAAGAGCTTGGCCTGGATTTTGGTGACAACATCACCGAAGACGATACGCTGTCCTACCGCCTGACGGGAAAATTCCAGGACGCGGATGCCGAATATGATTATTCCAAGGATAATGAGAAATTCGTCATGGGTGGCCTGACATGGCGTCCCACTGACGTAACAAGCCTGTCCTTCGTCTTTGACCATCTCAACAAGGACGGCGTGCCCGGCAGCGGCGGCCATCCGCTCGGCACGGATTTAGACAGAAGCCAATTCTTCGGTGAGCCGGATTATTATTTCCGCACCGTCAACCGCAACACCTATAGCCTGATGCTGGATCATGACTTTGGCGATGGTCTGAGTTTTGCGTCACATGCCCGCTACAACAAATCCAACGACGCGTTTGGCAGTGCCTATCTTGACGCGACAACACTTGCAGGCGGAAATCCTGCGAACCGCTATTTCTTCGGCAGCGACAAGACGACTGAACAGTTCGTGATAGATGCGAACCTGCTCTATGAAACCAGCTTCGACAATGTTGAAAGCCGCACACTCGCGGGCCTGGAATACAGCGATTTCAAATCGAAGAACTACGGGCTTTATACGAGCGCTCCGACCATCAACTGGCAGAACCCGGTCTATTCAGGTGCTCCAGTGTCGACAGCGCCGAACTATGGCACGAAGAATGATCAGAAAACAAAGGCGATTTATCTTCAGGAAGACCTGACGTTTTTCGACAAGGTGACGGTAAGCTTCGGTCTGCGCAATGACTGGCTCGACCTCAGTGAGACCGACCTGTTCGGCGCTGGTACGAAAGCAGCCAGCCATAGCGAATTTACCAAGCGCGTTGGTGTGAGCTACAAAGTTACAGAGGAGCTGGCCGCCTATGCCAGCTACGCCGAATCCGCTGCGCCACCCGCTGTTGGCAGTGACCCGACGACTGGAAAGCAGTACGAGGTCGGCGTCAAGTATCGACCAGAGGCTTTCCCAGCCCTGTTCACAGCGTCTGTCTACGACCTCACAAAGGGCAATATCACTGTCTTCGATCAGGTGACATATATCCCCCAATCGGTCGAAAAAGTGCGTCATCGCGGTCTTGAACTTGAAGCGAAGGCAGAGCTGACGGACAATATCGATATGATCGCGGCTTACAGCTATATCGACTCCAACATCGATGAACCTGGTGGCGCAAATGATGGCAATCGTCTTATGCGCGTTCCTAAGAACATGGTCTCGCTGTGGGGTACTTATACGCTGCCCGGCGAAGGTCCGCGCGGAGACATGACGTTCGGTCTCGGTGCCCGCTATTCCGACAGCTATTTCACCAACATCCAGAATACGATTGCTTCGGAAAGTGCTGTCGTGTTCGATGCTGCATTCACATACAAGATTAAAGAGAACACAACGCTACAGCTGAATGCGAGCAATCTGTTTGATGAGAAGCACATTGCCAGCCAAGACGCCGGTGGACAGTATTACAACCCCGGCCGCGCCGTTTTCGCCACTCTGCGGCAGACCTGGTAAGGCTCGGCATTACCCAATCCGCCGCATACGACGCCATGCGGCGGGTGTTTCACCGGCGACTTGCCGGAACGTTTTCGTCAGGTGCGCTTGGTCGGAGAATCCAAGCTGGGCGGCAATGGCTGCAACGCTGAGGTCGCTTTCGGCCAGCATGTTCTGGGCAAGGCCAACGCGCCTGCTCAGTTGCCATTGCAGCGGTGTTTTGCCAGTGGTCTGTTTGAACACATTGGCAAACCAGCTTTCAGAAAGTCCGACGGTTTCGGCCATTTCGCTGACTGTCATGCGGTAATCTGCCCGTGTATTAACGGTGGATATCAGCTTGTTCATCTGCGCCTGCGTGAGCCGCGCATTGGCCTGATCGTCGGTCTCGCCCTCTTGCAGATCCAGCAGGTTGGCGATGATGCTGCCAACAAGGCTTTCTGCATAGGCCGCATGTTTTGTGGGCGTGGAAAGTTCATCAACCAGCAGACTGGCGAGTGTCTCGACCGCCTTCGCATCCTGAATTTCGACAGGCCTGCGCAATGCGCTGAGCGCAACCGACGTTCCGACCGATGGCGCCAGATATTTCAGCATCCTGTCTTTATGCAGGTGTATGTCGACATGCGAGAAGCGGTGAAAAGACGTGAAACTGGTCCACAACGGCACGCCAGCTGGCACATAGATCGCTCTCTTCATCGGGCGGTAATGTTCGGCGGCGCCTTCGTGGCGGTTGCTCATCAGGATGTGCGAGGAGACATCATTGAAGAAAATGACGATGCGCGGGTCGGGGGATAGGTAGTAACCCGTTGCGCCTGCATGTCCCTCGGCATCCCAGAACACGCTGATCAGCCCGTCGAGGCCGCGCCATTTGGCTGGCCCCAGAGCGCGGATGCCATCCGTGAAACATGTCATGGAGTGAAGGTAAGTCACAAATAAAACCAGTCTCATCCGGTGCGACGATTGCACGTCCGAAAATGCAAAAGCTGAGCCCGGTTTCACGCATTGGCATGACATCAGGCTCTTCAGCGATTTATGCGATAGATGACTAGAAATATCATGTTTCTATAATATGGCAAGTTTGCAGGCTGGTTTACGTCTTGATGTATTCGGGGAACCGTTGCCGGATCATGTCCGTGATCGACAGGGTCCCAGAAAGATGCCTGCGCAACGCCGCTGTTGCTTCTTCAGGATTTGCCGACTGGATGGCGTCAACGATTGCCCGGTGATCGGCAAGAACCGTTTGCATCTTGCCGGGCATCGGCAGGTGAAGCCGCCTCAGCCGGTCCAGATGAACGCTCTGTCGCCGGACATTTGTCCAGAGGTCGAGAATATCCGCGCGTTCGTAGAGTTTGCAGTGAAATTCCTGATCGCAGGCGTCAAAGCTGTCATAGGTCTCTGGTGATGCAAAGGTTTCCTGCCTTGTGACGATCCCGGCTAGGTCCGCCGCTGTCTCTTCAGGGCTTTCCCTCGTTAATGTTCGGATGGCTTCCAGTTCCAGTGAAAGGCGCAGAAACTGGGCCTGCTGAGCGTGCCGAATGTCAATCCGGGCGACAACTGTCGCATATTGGGGATAGACATCGACAACGCCATCTTCCTGCAGCCGGATCAAAGCATCACGAACCGGGGTCTGGCTTACCCCAAATTCCATCTGTAGTGCCGCACGCGAAAGCACCGTGCCGGGCACCAGTTCCACATCGAGAATGCGCTTGTGCAGTATCTCATAGATCTGAAGCGCCACCTGGCGTGACCTGTCCAGCATTGTGCCTCTCACCATGTTTCGTCGATCCTTTCCGTCTAACGGTCGTGACCGCACTACAGCATAATTTATCCATTGATGCACTGATGTTTTAGTGCTTCAATGAACTGTCTTGAGGAGGACGGGGTGTTGCTGAAGGTGGCTCACCCGTGGCGGGAGTTGCAGAAAGCATCATGAGCAAGAAGAAATCCGCAGACATGCTGCGCAGCGCACGCTGGTTTGCGCCCGATGACCTGAGAAGCTCGGGCCATCGCTCCCGCACCATGCAGATGGGCTACGCGCTAGAGGAATGGATGGGCAAGCCGACCATTGCCATCCTCAACACTTGGTCGGATGCAAATCCATGCCATGCCCACTTCAAGCACCGTGTGGAAGATGTGAAGCGCGGCATCTTGCAGGCGGGCGGATTTCCGTTGGAACTGCCCGCTCTTTCGCTGTCGGAAAGCTACGTCAAACCCACCACCATGCTTTACCGCAACATGCTGGCCATGGAAGCCGAAGAGCTTCTGCGGTCACACCCTGTTGATGGTGCCGTCTTGATGGGCGGGTGTGACAAGACAACGCCCGGCCTTGTCATGGGCGCGATCAGCATGGGCCTGCCGATGATTTATCTTCCAGCGGGGCCGATGCTGCGCGGTAATTATCAGGGTAAGCCCCTTGGCTCCGGCTCAGATGCCTGGAAGTTTTGGGATGAACGCCGCGCCGGCAATTTGTCTGAAAATGAATGGGTCGAGGTAGAGGCAGGCATTGCGCGCTCCTATGGACATTGCATGACCATGGGGACAGCCAGCACCATGACAGCCATTGCTGAAGCCCTTGGGCTGACGCTGCCCGGCGCGAGCTCCATTCCAGCGCCCGATGCCAATCACATTCGCATGTCATCTGCCTGTGGTCGCCGCATCGTGGAGATGGTGTGGGAAGACCTGACGCCTGATCAGATCGTGACGCAGGCATCCGTCAACAATGCCGCGGCTGTAGCCATGGCAACGGGCTGTTCGACCAACGCCGTGGTGCATTTGCTGGCAATGGCGCGGCGGGCAGGGGTGAGGCTGACGCTGGACGATCTTGATCGCGCTGGCCGCACGACACCGGTCCTTGCCAACATCCGGCCAACTGGCAAAACCTATTTGATGGAAGATTTCTACTATGCGGGTGGCCTGCGTGCGCTCATGGCCAAGATGGGAGATCTTCTTGACCTCTCCGCAATGACCGTATCCGGCCTGCCACTGGGCGAAACGTTGAAGGGCGCGGAGTGCTTCAACGATGATGTTATCCGCTCTTTGGACAATCCAGTTTATCATGAAGGCTCACTTGCTGTCCTCAAAGGCAATCTGGCACCGACCGGTGCCGTCATCAAACCGGCCGCCTGTGATCCCAAATTTCACAAGCATCAGGGGCCAGCGCTCGTTTTCGACACTTACCCGGACATGAAGGCGGCAGTGGATGACGAGAACCTCGATATTACACCCGATCACGTCATGGTCTTGCGGGGTGCAGGCCCGCAAGGCGGGCCGGGTATGCCGGAGTGGGGTATGCTGCCCATTCCAAAGGCTCTGCTGAAACAGGGCCACCGTGACATGTTGCGGTTATCCGATGCGCGAATGAGTGGCACGAGCTATGGCGCCTGCATTTTGCATGTCTCACCGGAATCGCATATTGGCGGCCCGCTGGCGCTTTTGCGCAACGGCGATATCATCAAACTCGATCTTGAGGCTCGCACCATCGATATGCTGGTGGATGAGGACGAACTGGCGCGTCGCCGCGCCTTATGGGTTCAGCCAGCGGATAAAATCGGGCGGGGTTATGGCTGGATGTTTGCGCGCCACGTGGCCCAGGCTGATACCGGCGCCGACTTTGATTTTCTGGAGACCGGCTTCGGTCCCAACGCTCCCGAACCTGATATCTATTGATCAAAGGACAAGAGATGACAGACTTTGTTTTAAGCGATGAAACGCGACAGAAATTCATGGGCGTTGCAACACCAACCATCGCCACAGCGCTCTATAAACGTGGCTTGCGCAACCAGTTCATTCAGGATGTGCAGCCCTTGTCGGCTAAGAAGAAAAACATGGTGGGACAGGCGTTTACCTTGCGCTATATTCCAGCGCGGGAAGATCTGAACCCGCTCACCGTGTTCCAGAACCCCGAGCATCCTCAACGGGCCGCAGTGGAGCGATGCCCACCAGGTTGCGTGCTGGTGATGGACAGCCGCAAGGATGCTCGCGCGGCGTCCGCAGGGTCTATTCTTGTTTCACGCCTGATGGTGCGCGGCGTTGTGGGCGTCGTGACGGATGGCGGTTTTCGGGATAGCCCGGAGATTGCTGATCTGGAAATTCGCGCCTACCACAAGCGGCCATCGGCACCCACCAACCTCACCCTCAACCAGGCCATCGATATCAATGTTCCGATCGGCTGCGGCGACGTGGCGATCTGGCCCGGCGATGTGATCGTTGGTGATGACGAGGGCGTTATCGTCATTCCGGCCAACATTGCCGACGAGATTGCCGATGAAACAGTAGAAATGACGGCCTACGAAGATTTCGTGACCGAGAAGGTTCTCGCTGGTGCAACGATCATTGGCCTCTATCCGGCCACAAGCGATGCGCCACGGCAGGAATTTGCTGAATGGCGCAAGGCCCGCGGTCGATAGTAGCGTCTGGCGCGCCCGCGTGGTAAAAAAACGCCAATTACAGTGTAGTCGTGCGTGCTGATAAAACAATTGGAACCAAACTCCGGTCCCTTGTGTTGTTGGGCTACAAAAGCTCAGCAAATTCAGGAGATTGTCGATGGAACGGGTTGCCGTTATTGCCGTTGTAGGCGTTATGTTTTGTTTTGCCACGGCTGCGGTAGCGCAGGATATCGAGGTTAGCAGTCTGGACGTGAAGCGCGTGAACAAGGACGTTGAACGCGAAGTGGTGTCTGAAACGAGACCGGGTCACATTATCGATGTCAAAGGTCGTCAGGTTCGTCTCGTCGGCCAACGGTTCTTTCCGGACAACTCCAACGAGGTAGCCTTGTTTGGTCGTGCGGATGCGCTCAAGCGTGAAGAGGCCCGTTCACAATACCCATCCAAATAAGAACTGCCTGATTTCTGCCGGAGACCACAACATCCATGGGAAATGACATCAAGCCATCTGGCGCAAGCGCCGGTAAGTTGCGGCTGGTTCGCCAAGACGAGGCTGTCGCTGGAAAGCCGACATTTCCAGAATTGTTCTTCGATCTGGTTTTCGTCTTCGCACTTATCCAGCTATCCCACACACTTGCCGAGGACTTTGGCTCGACCGCTCTGCTTGAAGCAGGAATCATCATCCTCGCCTTGTGGTGGCTGTGGGTTCAGATCACCTGGCTGACAAATCTGCTGAACACCGAAGCTGGCCTCGTTCGGCTATTTCTGTTTTCGATGATGTTTCTGGGCGTCCTTTTGGCAATCGCGTTGCCAAAGGCTTTCGACCACCAAAGCTTCACGTTCGCCTTGATTTATAGCGGCATGCAGGTGCTGCGCTCCCTTTTTGCGCTTTATGTCTTCAAGGGGATCGACCATGAAAACTCGAAGACTTTCGGGCGAATGGCAGTATGGCTCGCTGCCTCGAGTATCTTCTGGATCATGGGCGGCGTTTCTGAAAGCCTTGGATGGCAGATTGGATTCTGGTTGGTAGCAATCGGCATAGAATATCTCGGTCCCGCCGTGAAATACTTCGTTCCCGGCTTTCAGGCTGGCGACGATGAGAAGCTCCACCTTTCAGGAGAGCATCTGGCGGAACGCTGCGCATTGTTCGTCATCATTTGCCTGGGTGAGACGATATTGACCACGGGGCGCACAGCCGCCGATCATATGAACACAAGCCTGAGCTTTATTGTGTTCTGTTCGGCGTTCACCAGCACGATCCTGATGTGGTGGATTTACTTCCACCATGCGCAGGAAAAAGCCTCCGAAAAAATCGAGAACTCCGAAGAGCCGGAAAAAATAGCCCATGGGCTTTTCAACTACGGACATCTGCCCATCGTTGCGGGGATTATTCTGACGGCTGTCGGCGAAGACTTCAGCCTTTCGCACAGCCATGAAAGTTCTTCGTGGCGCGAAGCCATCGCTATCATTGGTGGGCCAATCCTTTTCTTGGCAGGAAATATCGGCGTCAAGATTGCCGCGTCCCACATGCGACCCGTCTCCCATTTCGTCGGAATTTTCGCCCTGTTGCTTCTGTTCCTTCTAGGCGCAACGCCGCTTTATGTTCTCCAGATAGCGGCTGTTGCGGTGCTTTTGATCGTCGCAACCTGGGAATATGTTGCTTTGAGAAAACATACTCCCAAGGTTGGTTGAGGCTCTGGTTCAATCCATCAGAAGGGGTGGTGCTGGTCGGCATCCTCGATGGTAATCCAGCGCAGGTCCGTGAACTCGGCAATGGCTGCCTTTCCACCGAAGCGACCATAGCCGGACGCTTTGACGCCTCCGAACGGCATTTGCGGCTCGTCTGAAACGGTCGGACCGTTGATGTGGCAAATGCCAGACTGGATTTGACCGGCAACGCGCATGGCCCTGCCAACATCGCGGCTGAAAACCGCTGACGATAGCCCGTATTCCGTGTCGTTGGCCACGCGCACTGCCTCAGCCTCACCGTTCACGCGGATCACCGGCTTGACCGGGCCAAATGACTCTTCCTCATAGATTTTCATGCCGGGCGCTGCGTGATCGATCAGTGTTGCACTGACAACCGTGTTGTTACGGGTGCCGCCAGCCACAATCTTGCCGCCCTTCGAGACTGCGTCTGCGATGATCGCATCCATTTTCTCTGCCGCTTCAGGCGTGCAGAGCGCGCCGAGAACGACTTTCTCGCGCGGATTTCCGGCCGGCAGTGCACTGGCGCGGGTCGCAAGCTTCTCAACGAATTCGTCTGCGATGGATTGGTCGACGATGATCCGCTCAGTCGACATGCAGATCTGCCCCTGGTTCATGAAGGCACCGAAGATGGCGGCATTCACCGCCCCATCAATATCGGCGTCATCAAGCACCACGAGGGGTGCCTTGCCACCAAGTTCAAGCAGCGCAGGCTTGAGATTCTCGCCTGCCAATCGTCCGATAATGCGTCCAACTTTGGATGATCCGGTAAAGTTGACGTGGCGCACCCGTGCATCTGCGATCAAGGCTTCAACCACGCTTGCCGCGTCAGCAGGGCTGTTGCTGACAACGTTCAAAACGCCTGATGGAAAACCTGCCTCTGTAAAGCAATCGCCAATCAGCCGGTGCGTTGCCGGGCAAAGCTCGGATGATTTGAGAACCACGGTGTTGCCACAGGCAATCGCCATCGCAACGGCACGTGTTCCCAGAATCACCGGAGCATTCCACGGCGCGATGCCGAGGCAAACGCCCTTGGGTTTCAACATTCCCATTGCCAATGTGTTTGGCTTGTCAGATGGAATGATTTCTCCACCAAGCTGGGTCACCATAGACGCCGCTTCGCGGATGATGCTGGCCGCGAACTTCACGTTGAAGCCCGCCCACATGCCGGTGGCTCCCGTCTCTGAAATCATGGCTTCAATGAAGGCACCGACCTTGCTCTCCATAGCCTCGGCAGCCTTCATCAACAGAGCGCGGCGCTGGTTGGGGCCAGTTTTGGACCAGGCTTCGAACGCCTGCGATGCGGAATCCACAGCCATGCGTGCATCTGTGACGTTGGCCGCTGCCGCTGTCGTCGCAACCGCGCCCGTAACGGGGTCCAACCGATCAAATGTCCGGTTCTCCTGCGCTGCCTGGTTCTTTCCCGCAATCAGCAATTCGACCATCATAATAATTCCTCCCATTATGAAATTCTGTACGGCGCAGATATCAGCACATCATTGGGGGCTGACACAAGTTGCCCACGGCTGACATTTCCGACAACAGGGATCGAGCGGACAACAATGCGGGAATGAGAAGCAAAAGGGGCGGCAAGTTGGCCTTGCGGCTCTTACGTCAGAGCGATCAAGCCGGGTTTGAAAGCCACTCGGCAAGGCGCATTTCGGTCTGCGCGCGCGTCGGCGTGCCGGCGCGGCCCCCGAAGACCTCGCATTTCATCGCAGCCGCAACGGAAGAGAGCTGAATAGCTGCACGACTTTCGAGGCCTTGTGCCACGGCAAGGGCGAAGGTGCCATGGAATACGTCTCCCGCCGCCAGCGTGTCCACGGCCTTGATCGCCAATGTCGGCTGGTGATAAACCTGGGAATTATGGGGCTCGGTCCAGTAACAGCCAGCCGGGCCTGCCGTGACCGCAATGAAGGTTTCAGGGTACCGTGCATGGAGAATCGGCAACATGGCCGTGACATCTCCCGTTTCGGTCAGACGCTGCGCCGCTGGCTCGGAAAAGATGATGTGCGTTGCTGCGGGTGCCAGCATTTCCAGCGTTTCCACCGGCGCCACATCGCCATCGAGAATGGCAGGCTTGCCAAGGCTGGCGGCAAGAGTCAGCACATCAACCGCGAGTTCCGGCCAACGCACATCGACCAGAACTGCATCGAAAGGTGACAGATCCTCTGCCGTGCAGGAGCGTTTATTCTCATGAAGCTTATGATCGTAAAATGGAACGATCAGCCTTTCGCCGTGGTCATCAATGATGATGGTGGACAATGCGGAGCGTGCACCCTTGGCGATCGTCATGCCTGACATGTCGATGCCGCATTCTGCCAGTTCGCGCAGAATGCGGCTTCCGGTTTCGTCATCGCCGACAGCGCCCCACAGACTGGCACGACCACCCATGCGATGGACCGTGTAGGCCGCACTGGATGCCATGCCTTCGGCAATCTGCAGCATGTCATAGGGCAGGACTTTGCCTTGACTGGTCGGCATGTCATGCACGCGGAACAAGGTGTCGAGCACGGCTGCGCCGACGCAGAGAACATGCTTGGAGGGGATCATATCGTCACGCATGGCTTTTTAGATTCGCTTGCCCGTCTCCCGGTCGAACAGGTGCACGGTGGCCGGATCAACGGCGATCTTCACGTGGTCGCCAAACCGGATGTCCAGACGCTCGCGAAACAGGCAGGCAATCTCTTCACCGGCGCAATTCATTTTCGCATAGATTTCTGATCCCGTGCCTTCGACCAGTTCGGCACGACCTTCGATGCCATCTGCGCTAACCCTGATATGTTCTGGGCGAATACCATAGACAAGATCTCTTCCGCCCAATTCGGCCGGATTTGCTGAGGGTGGAAGGGGCAGGGTCAAGCCCTTTGTGGTGCGAAACACACCTTCCTCAATGCGGCCGCGAATGAAATTCATGGCGGGCGAGCCGATGAACCCGGCGACGAACAGGTTGGCAGGCCGGTCGTAAAGCTCCAGCGGTGCGCCGATCTGCTCAATGACGCCATCATGCAGCACCACGATTTTGTCGGCCATGGTCATGGCCTCCACCTGGTCATGCGTCACATAAATGGTGGTGGTGCCGATGCGCTGGTGCAGGGCCTTGATTTCACCCCGCATCTGCACGCGCAGCTTGGCGTCGAGGTTGGAAAGTGGCTCGTCAAAAAGAAAGACCTGCGGATCGCGCACCAGTGCCCGGCCCATGGCAACACGCTGACGCTGCCCGCCTGAAAGTTGGCGTGGGTAGCGATCAAGCAGCTTGTCTAGTCCTAGAATGTCTGCGGCCCGGTTCACTTTCTGAGCCGTTTCATCTGCGCTGGCTTTCTTGAGCTTCAGGGCAAAGCCCATATTTTCCCGAACGGTCATGTGGGGATAGAGCGCGTAGTTCTGGAAAACCATGGCGATATCGCGGTCACGAGCGCGTAGATTGCTCACCTCCCGCGCCCCGATATGGATCTCTCCGCCGCTGACCTCTTCAAGACCGGCAATCATGCGCAACAGGGTTGATTTTCCGCATCCCGAGGGACCCACGAGAACGACGAACTCTCCGTCGCGTATATCGATATCGATGCCTTGGATGACGTTAACGGCGCCGAAGCGCTTCTGCACATTCTGAATATTGACCGGTGCCATGATGTTGATCCCGTAATGATAAGTGGTTGAGGTGGCGCGGTGTCCAGTCCGGAAATCCTTTGGACTTCCGGGGCAGGGCGCTAGCCTCCCTTGACTGCGCCGGCGGTCAGGCCAGCAACGATCTGTTTTTGCGCAAACATGGTCAGCAGCAGCACCGGCAGGGTGACGATGAGCGCAGCTGCCGCCAGCGGACCCCAACTGACCTGTTCGAAGGACAGCATGTTGTAAACCGCAACAGGCAGGGTTCGCGTTTCACGGCTGGCCAGCACAATGCCGAACACGAAGTTGTTCCAGGAGAAGATGACGGCCAGAATGAAGGACACGACGATGCCGGGCTTGGCGATTGGCAGCGCCACGAGGCGGAAGACCTGCCAGGACGTCGCGCCATCGATGCTTGCGGCCTCTTCCAGCTCCTTCGGCGTGGTCTCAAAATAGCCGATCATGATCCAGACCACGATTGGGACAGTGACGACCAGATGGATGATGATCTGAGGCCAGAGCGTGCCCAGCAGGTTCAACCATTGGAACAGGAGAAACAACGGAATGAGAAAGGAAAGGCCGGGTGTCATTCGGGCAATCATGATGACGATGGCTGCTTTTTCGGCCTTCAGCCGTGCAATGCCATAGCCTGCGGGTACGCCGATGATGAGTGCCAGGAATGTTGCAGCGCCGGTGACCAGCACGGAATTCCAGAAATAGAGGAAGAAGTTGTTTTCCTCAAACACCTTCACATAATTCGACCATGCGAAGCGTTCCGGAATGAGGATTGGCGGATAGGCACCATTGTCGATCTCGTATTTCAGCGATAGCGAAATCATCCAGAGAAAGAAGAGGATGACGGGCGAAATCATGACGAGTGCGACGAAGAACAGGCCAATCTGGTCCAGTGTCTTGCGTTTCATCAGCGGTCCTCCATCTCGTTCCATTGGCTGCGGGCGCGCACCATCAGCAGCACGAAGGAGAGCGCGACGATGACAATGAAGAAGACGACTGCCATGGCTGAGCCATAACCGATGTCGTAGTAGGCGAAGGCGGTGTTGTAGAGATAGATGTTGATCGTCTCGGATGCCGTGCCGGGACCGCCCTGGGTCATGGCGTAGATAATATCGAAACTTTTGACGGCATCGATGGAGCGAATAATCACGGCAATCATCAGAAACGGTGCGATCATTGGCAACGTCAGAAAACGAAACTTCTGCCAGGCGTTTGCGCCGTCGATCTCCGCACTTTCATAAGGCTCGCGTGGAACGGCAGCGAGACCACCGAGCACGATCAGCATGACCAGTGGCGTCCATTGCCACGTCTCCACCAGAACCAGTGATGGAATGACGGTGGACTGGTTATAGATCCACTCCAATGGGCCGATGCCGACGAATGAGAGAAGATAGTTCAGCACGCCGAGCTGCGGGTGGAACATCATTGTCCAGACAAGCGCGATGGCAACCGGCGTCGCCATCATGGGCATGACGAAGACGCCGCGCAGGAAACCACGAAGCGGGAATTGCGCATCGAACAGCAATGCCGCCAAGGTGCCGAGGAACAGCGGTGCCACGACCGACAGGGTCGTATAGACAAGCGTATTCCACAGGGATTCCCAGAACCGGGCATCACTGGCCAGACGGATATAGTTGTCGAAGCCGATAAAGCTCTGCTCTTGCCCCAGTGTCCAACGCTGCGCGCTCATCCATAGGGTAAAGACCCACGGAAAAACGATAACGGCTGCGATGACCACGAGTGCGGGAATGACGAAAGGCCAGTAGTTGGGAGCAAGCCGCGTGGGCTTGCTCCTTCTGATCACCTTCGTCGTTTTGACGGTGTTTGCTATGCTGACGGACACTTTTATCCCTCGCTGCGCGCCAGAACAGGTGCGAACTGTTCGGTCGCCTTCTTGAGTTCGGCTGCCGGATCTGCGCCACCAATCATGTTGGTGAGGCCTACGCCATAGATGTCGCGGAACTCCGTCACCGGAATGATGACCGGAAGCGCGAGCTTGGAAACCTTGCCGGAGCCGACCACGGCATCCAGCCACTCCGCAGGCATTTTTACGCCTTCGCGAACCTTGGCATCTTCGAGAATGGACTGCCGGAACGGCACGCCGGCACCAGCCTGCAGAAGACGGGCACCCATGTCATGGGAAATTGCCCATTGGCAGAACAGATAAGCTGCCTCTTTCTTCTGGCTGGCTTCGACAACGCCAAGGCCATCTCCGAATGTGCCTGCGGCCTGCGCAGCCGGGCCCTTTGGCATGACGCCGTAGCCAGCCTTGCCGACAACACGGGATTTTTCCGGATTTTCGATTGGCGGTGCAAAGCCCACGCCATCCAGCCACATGCCGATCTTGCCTTGAAGGAAGGCGGACTGCGCTTCAGCCCAGTTGAAACCGGAAACACCGGGAGGTGCGGCTTTTGTCATCAGGCGTTGATAGAGCGCTGCCGCTTCCACCGCCTCTTTCGACTGTGCATCGATCTTGCCGTCAACAATCGGAGCGGCACCATAGCCCAGCATCAGCGATGTCCAGACAGGCGTATTGGCGTTCTTCAGCCCGCGTGCCACGAAACCATAGGTGTTGGTGGAAGGATCTGTCAGCGTTTCTGCCGCCGTGACGAGCTCCTCGAAGGTCTCCGGATATTTCAGACCCTTTGCCGCGAACAATTCCTTGTTCCAGTAGAGGATCCAGTAGTCCACGGAGAATGGGAGCGAACGCAGGACGCCGTTGCTGTCCTTGGCAAACTGCATCCCGGCCTCGGCAAAATCGCTCTCGGTGAGGGACGGATCTGTCAGGGACGGATCTTTCAGGAAGCCGCTGATATCGGCCAGCCATTTGCCTTTTTCGAACTGGCGCTTCTGCACATGATAGCTCAGGTGAACAACGTCAAAGCTTGGCTTGCCGGAGGACAGTTCGATGACGACCTTCTGGCGCTGCTGCTGCTCAGGCGTCGCCTCGGCATTGACCTTGATACCGGTCAGTTCTTCAAATTCCTTGATGTATTTCAAAAGCGTTTCGCTGCGCGGGCTTTTGACGAGATTGACTTCCAGCGTCGTGCCGGCGTGTTTCTTCCAATCGACAGCAGCCGAAGCGGGGCGAATGCCGAACGCGGCAGTTCCGGCAATGGCTGCCGTTCCCGCCATGAATGCCCGCCGTGTCGGCTTGAGCAATGAATGTGTCATATCTTCCTCCTCCTGTTTGGCCGAAAATCTCCTCACCTCCGGCCGATTGCTTATGCATGTTCCTATCGGATCAACCGATCGTCTAAACTGCCAGCGCCCTGTCTCGCGCATTCTTTATGTGAGCGACGAGCCTTTCGGCGGCTTCTTCCGGCGCTCGACGCTCGATGGCTTCGAGGATCGTCAGATGCTCGGCCATGACGGATTTGACATGGCCCGCGATGCGAAAACGCTCCTGATTGATGAGGCGCATCTTGATGGAGTTGACCCGGTAGGCGTTGGATATGATGGAATTTCCCAGTGAATCGATGAAAGCGTCGTGCATGCCCCAGTCCACCGCTTGCGCACGGGCATCGAGCTCAGGAGACCCTTTTCCCGATTCCGCTGCCTCTGCTATATCCCGGTGATCGTTCAACATCTTGCCGATGGCCTCATCGGAAGCTGTTCGGGTAAAAATCGCAACGGCCTCTTTCTCGAGAAAAATGCGAAACTGGAATGCCTCACGGATGAGGTTGATGTCGATATGTGCGACCTGTAGCCCGCGTTGGGGCACAGTGATGATCAACCCATCCGCCTCAAGTCTCGGAATGGCCTCACGGATTGCGCCAAGCGGCAATCCGGTTAGCTCTACCAACCGTCTTTGTGAGATGAACTGGCCTGGGCGAACATCACGCGCGAGAAGATGATGCGTAAAGCTCTCATACGCTTTCTCTCGCAACGTCGTCTGTTCGCCAGTCTCATCCATGAACTATCCTTTTCACGCGGCTTTGCTGTTGAAAAGCTGCTCGAATGCAGCAGATAGCTTTGTACGGTTTTCTGCGGAAATGGAAACCAGTGGCGCGCGAACCGAGTGCCAGATTGGCTCGCCGGTGACGTGAGAGACCAGAACCTTGACTGCCGGTGTGACCGGATACTTCAGCAATTCAGCAACCAGGTCTTCAATGCGCTTGTCGTCTACGCCATCAACAGCCATGGAGCGAACCTCTTTTGGCAGGAAGTTCGCCACACCGGAGATTGCGCCTTGCCCACCAAGACGCACGCCTTGCGCCAGATGGCGTTCATCGCCAATCAGAATAATGAGATCGCGATGCTCTGCAAGAAGACGCTGCGTGTAGGGCCAGTCGCCAGAGGAATCCTTGACCCCTGTGACGACGCCCGGAAATGCGTGACGCAGGCGACCGATCAGTTCGACCGACAAGGTGACCATCGTGACGGATGGGATGTTATAAACCAGAATGTCGCGGGCGCTGCTGCCAAGTTGGCGGAAGACCGTTGAGAACCATTCGAAAAGGCCGTCATCGCTGACATTCTTGAAATATGAGGGCGGTGCCAGAAGAATGTTCCGCACGCCAATATCAAGGGCTTCGCGAGACTGATCCGCGGCGTCTTGCGCCGAATCCACCAGAACGCCGGTGACAATGTTGCCCGGATCTATACCCGCGCTGACGGCGGCGGCTAGCACATCAGTGCGTTCGCGAGCGCCGATCGAGCTGCCTTCGCCGGTGGTGCCAAAAAGGGTAACGCTGTTGCAGCCAGCTGCGAGCGAGCGCTTGGCTTGGCTCACCAAGCCTGCGGTGTCGATGCTGCCATCCGGCGCAAAGGGTGTCGTAAGTGCTGCCGAAAGGCCAAATTTACCAGTCAAATGCCTGCTCCTCCAAAACTGACATCAGCTTGATACGCCATTAACATGTTAGTTGTAAAGATAAGAACAGTTACTTTGTCCTAAAGTTTTCCTAGCCCTGCATGAAGGCTGCTGTAGAGGCGTAAATTCGCCCGGGAAACGGCCAAAATTCTGCCTTTGAGGCCGCAAATCGCTGGTTTTTACGGTCTTGGATGCCGTTGCTCGCCAGACACACCCTTACATTAGGCCTGGAAAAATCACCGGGAAGGGGGCTTTGGCAACATGTGATTAACCTTTATTTTCTATTGAATTGGGTGTGCCAAATGTCCGTTTATGATGAGTGTACAGGCTGTGATGCGTATTCCCCGTTCAAATTTAAATCATTCCATCAATACGATAGAAGAGAGGGGACCGAGACCAGCCGTTGCGGAGCCGGGCGACGCCCATGATATGGTGCCATTGACCGCTGATCAGAAGGCGGTGATGGGACATAATGCCGATCAATTCGCCGCAAATGCGATTGAGGGACGTGATGACATGCCTCTCTGGCAGAAGGCATTTACGCTGGGCCCGAACGTGCGCTTTACCCGCACCCCACAAAATCTTGTCGCTGGAAAGCAGGTCGCCGGTGTTGCGCCGGGCAAGGCCGATGATGAAGCTGTGGCTTCTGTCGCTGTCGAGGTGCCTGCTATTGGCGAGGAAATGCCAGTTGTTCAGCCGGAGCCCGCCGAGCGCCGCATTGCCAAACCGGCCGTGCTGCCGCAGCCACCGGGTGCCATCGGTGCGCTTGCATTGACATATCGGCTGCGCCGCGAGCTTGCCTTGAAGGAACGGGAACAGATCGCCGTCGCCCCCGAGGCAGAAGAGGCCGTTGCTACAGTTGCCGAGCAGATCGATGTTGCCTGTTTTCCAGCAGAGCGCAATGCGCCCATCGATGTGCCAGCCTTTGCGGACGTGCTTTCGGACGAAATGTTCTGGGAGGTTATGAACCTCGATGTCGGCACCGCAATTCTGCCGCCCTCACAGCCACTACGGTTGGCCGAACTGGTGCGCGTGAAAGCCCAGCGCGTGACCACGGCAACCACGCCTGTTGCCGCAACCGTACCTGCTGTCACCGTTAAGGCTCCAATGCCTGCCGTGCAGGTGGTGGCCCAACCGCTTCCAGTCGTTGAGAAGCCAGCATTCGCAAGGCTGGAGGGATCGGCGGTCTCGCTGTATCGGCAGGTCGACGTCAAACCTTCGCGTGCCGTGGAAGTCGCCTCTGTCGAGCCTATGCCCATCGTCGAGCCAATCGAGGAGGTGATCCCGGTCGCGGCAGCTGCCGAGCCGCAGATGGCTGAGCCCGTGTTGGTGGCAGCGCCGCGCCGCGAAATGCGAACGGCGGCCCGTAACGCCAATCAGCCGATGTTTCTGGATGCGCCGGTGTTCGGTGAGGGCGAGTATGAGTTCCCGCCCATCGATCTGCTGCAAAAGCCGCAGGTTCTCCAGACAACGACAATGACACCTGAAGCGCTGGAGCAGAGTGCCGGGCTTCTCGAAAGCGTTCTGGAAGATTTTGGTATCAAGGGCGAGATTATCGATGTCCGGCCTGGCCCGGTCGTGACCCTTTACGAGTTCGAGCCTGCGCCAGGTGTGAAGTCTTCTCGGGTCATCGGCCTGTCGGATGACATTGCTCGCTCCATGTCGGCGCTCTCTGCCCGTGTGGCTGTGGTGCCCGGCCGCAACGTGATTGGCATCGAGTTGCCGAACCCGGTGCGTGAGACGGTTTATTTCCGTGAGCTGATCGAATCTCCCGACTACTCCGAAACGCGGATGAAGCTGGCGCTTTGCCTTGGCAAGACCATTGGTGGCGAACCCGTTGTGGCGGAGCTTGCCAAGATGCCGCATCTGTTGGTGGCGGGCACCACCGGTTCGGGAAAATCGGTCGCGATCAACACGATGATCCTGTCGCTGCTCTACCGGTTGAAGCCAGAGGAATGCCGCCTGATCATGGTCGACCCGAAGATGCTGGAGCTCTCCGTTTATGACGGTATTCCTCACCTTCTCACGCCCGTCGTGACCGACCCGAAGAAGGCCGTTATGGCGTTGAAATGGGCCGTGCGCGAGATGGAAGACCGCTATCGCAAGATGTCGCGTCTGGGTGTTCGCAACATCGATGGTTACAACGCTCGTGCGGCTTCGGCCCGCGCCAAGGGCGAAACCGTGATGTGCAACGTGCAGACCGGCTTTGATCGCGCCACCGGCGAGGCAGTTTACGAGCAGGAGGAGATGGACCTCACGGCCATGCCTTACATCGTCGTCATCGTCGACGAGATGGCCGACCTGATGATGGTTGCGGGCAAGGAAATCGAAGGTGCAATCCAGCGGCTTGCGCAGATGGCGCGTGCGGCGGGTATCCACCTCATTATGGCAACCCAGCGCCCCTCGGTCGATGTCATCACCGGTACGATCAAGGCGAACTTCCCAACCCGTATCTCGTTCCAGGTCACGTCCAAGATCGATAGCCGGACGATCCTGGGAGAGCAGGGCGCAGAGCATCTGCTCGGGCAAGGCGATATGCTGCATATGGTCGGTGGCGGGCGCATCTCACGCGTTCACGGCCCCTTCGTATCGGACGAGGAAGTCGAAAAGGTTGTTGCGCATCTGAAGACGCAGGGGCGCCCAGAATATCTGGGTACTGTGACCGAGGATGCCGACGAAGCCGACGAGGGTGCGGAAGAAGACAGCACTGTCTTCGACAAGTCAGCCATGGCCGAGGACGATACCGCAGACCTTTACGAAAAGGCCGTCAAGGTGGTGCTCCGCGACAAGAAGTGCTCCACGTCCTATATTCAGCGTCGCCTGTCCATCGGCTACAATCGTGCGGCCTCATTGGTTGAGCGTATGGAGCAGGAAGGTATTGTTGGGCCAGCCAACCATGTGGGCAAGCGCTCCATCATAAGCGGTGATCGTGAACTGTGCGAAGTGCCGGGCGCTGTGGATTGACAAAGGGATCAGAAGGCTTCCGCAGTCGCTGACTTCGGGAGCCTTCACTTCAGGTTGCCCGCATCAGCTTGGACAGGGGCATCCGGTACGAATTCGGTGCGTGCAGATTTTCGATGGGTCCTGGGCGGCCCACGTAATAGCCTTGAACCTGATCGATCCTGAGTTCTCTCAGCAATGCCAGTTGTTCAGGCGTCTCCACACCTTCGACAAGGATTTTGTGGCCGCGATTGCGGATGAGGCTGATGATGTCCTTGAGCATCGCCTTCCCGCGAGGCGTATGGCTATCATGGAGAAAGGACTTATCGATTTTGACGGTGTCGAAATCAATCAGTCGCAACCAGGAAAGTCCAGCAAATCCGGTGCCGAAATCATCGAGCCAGATGCGGATGCCCAAGGTCTTGAGATCACTGATGCAGCGCAAGACATCGGAGTTCATATCCATCTCCAGCCCCTCGGTAATCTCGAATGCAAGCCTGCTGCCCGCGACACCTACCTCACCGAGAATGCCGGCGACCGATGTAGCAAAACCCGGGCTCTTCAGTTGCATAGGTGATACGTTGACGCTGACGACAGACATGGAATCGCAACGCAGAACCTGCTGGCATACGGCACGGATGGCCCACAGGCCAAGATCCATGATGACACCGTTGCGCTCGGCAATCGGGATGAAGATGCTGGGCGGTACCGACGTTCCATCGAGCAGGTGCAGGCGCATGAGAGCTTCGACGCCGCTCAACTCTCCCGATGAAAGGTTTTTGATCGGCTGATAGACCAGCGAAACCAGTTTCTTCTCTATCGCGATGTTCAGGAGCGCGGCGACATTTTCTGTATCGTCGCTGTTGAGGGGATCTGTCGGGTCGAAAAGTTTGACGGTGTTGCGACCGTTTGCCTTGGCGAGATAAAGAGCCCGGTCTGCCTCGTTGATCAAGCGCTCCAGTTTTGGGTCTGGCTGCTTTCGCGTGTAGGAGGCCCCAACGCTGACAGTAATGACCGATGTGCCATCCCGCCGTCTTTCATGGACAAGTGCCATGTTTTCGACTGTATGCCGAAGCGTCTCTGCGATATGTTCAATGTCTTTCAGCGTCTTGAAATGGGCGAGCGCTATGAATTCCTCGCCACCATATCGACCGATCACGGCATCGAAACGGCTCAGACTGGCTTCAAGGGTTTGAGCGACCTGCACAAGGCATCGGTCGCCTTCCTGATGTCCGTAATAATCATTGTACTTCTTGAAGAAATCCACATCGATCAGAAAAACGGCGAAGTTTCGTTCGTTGCTCGCCCATTCATCCCAAAGATGACGCAGCCTGCTGTCAATGGACCTGCGGTTCTCCAGTCCTGTGAGGGGATCGGTGTTGGATAGGCGCAGTAGCGCTTCGCCGCGCTGTTCCGCTTGCCGCTGCTGGAGATTGGCTTCAACCGCATTGAGGAACACCTGATAGCGTTCCCGGTTGAGGCGCAGGTTCACATAGGACGTGAAGACGAAGCAGGTGAGGTAGAACGTGCCGAACGTAATCTGGTAATAGATGTCTTTGTGAATATGGCTCAGCGCGACGAAATAGATCACCAAGATGACAGCTGACGCGACGAGTGACAGTGAAAAACTGAAGGTGAAGAACAGGTTCGCGCCCATCATGAAAATCGCACCGAACACCATGTAATAGGACATGTTGACGGTGTAGCTGGTCATCATTGCTGGCACGACCCAGCCGATATATCCGCAGATCAGAGCGATGGCGCAGGCGATATCCAAATGGTTGGTTTTCGCATTGGCGCGGATCTGCGTCTCCAGCGTCAGCAAAGCCGCAATCCCGACCACGAAGCGCGCAAACATTGTGTGCGCTGAAACATCGGGAATGAGAAGAACATCGGTGATTGAAAAGAGGAGATAGAGCGGCACGGCTGTCCACAGCCCGTGCCTTATGGCCGTGCGCCTTTTGGCATCCGCTTCTTTGAGAAAGACTTTACGCAAATTACTCTCAGACCGTTTTTGCGTATCGTCTCCGTTCAAGTCAAGCTCAACCAAATCTACCAAAGTGTGCGTCATGCACTTACCTATAGGTTGTAATAAATCTGAATGTCTGCTGTCGTGAATAGTTGAAAATTTATCTATTCACTTGTCGTTTTGCATGGCTCTACGAGGCCGATCTCCTAGGCTATCGCAGTGAAACACCCGCAAAGCATGAATTCTATCCTTTTAATTTTCTTTAAGGAGCGGCAAATGCACAATCCAAATTGCATTTACCTTAATAAGAAGTTTCGCGAATATTAGCACTTTATAGGCGAATCCTTGATTGACACGAAGACTGATTACGTCTGAATTCACGTTTAGTTAACAAGACGTTAATGAGGAGAGTGCGAGTGTCCCAGCTTTTGAATAGAAATTTTGATGGTGAAAGTCTTATTACTCCAGAGGCCATGGCGAAGGAGATATTTTCTTCTGATACTGGCAATTTCCAAGAAAATTTCGAGCTTGGAAAAGGAGAGGTCGCTCTTATCCTCAATCTCGCAAGCCAGCAGATTTCAAGTGGGCAGGCGCCGCGTAAAATAATACATGAAATGGCCGGACGATTACATCAGCTGCGGAATAAATACGACTCCGGCGTGTGGTTAACCCTCGTGCCTATTATCCAGAGCCACCCTGTTTCCGAATATTTTCTCCAGGATCCCTTCACATATTGGTCGCATGAAAAGCCGCGTGGATATTCTGGCGATGCGCAATTGCTGGACTTTATTTACGGCCACCCCAGCGTCCAAAGCCGCATCGACGCAGCGTCTCCCATCGGCGCCGAACTTTATGCCTACACCCGCGATGCCTCTTCTTCGGTTGCCGTTAGGGAGCGGCGGGACATTCTCACAAAATATGTCGATGAACTGGCCGAAAGACACGGACCAGAGACGGAAATTTTGACCATCGCTGCCGGCCATCTGCGGGAAGCCAACCAATCCAAGGCGCTGGCAGACGGTAAGATCAAGCGCTGGGTGGCGCTGGATCAGGACCCTCTGAGCATTGGTGCCATAACCCGGGATTTTGGTCATACATGCATTACGGCCGTCGATGGTTCCGTTCGCGGCATCCTCTCTGGCCGCCAGCAGTTTGGTACTTTTGATTTCGTCTATGCCGCTGGCCTCTATGACTACCTCGTGGACAAGGTCTCCATCAAGCTGACGCGCCGTTGCCTTGATATGCTGAGGCCCGGTGGCACCTTCCTGTTTGCCAATTTTTCGCAGGATATTGGCGTTGATGGTTACATGGAAAGTTTCATGAACTGGGCATTGCTGCTCCGCACCGAGCAGGACATGTGGAACATCATCAACGCCAGTGCTGATCCATCGACAATCGAAGCAGAGGTGTTTTTCGGCGAGAACCGGAACATCGTCTATGGCGTGATCCGTAAAAAGCACTGATCATCGACAGACGTCACAGCGCGCCGCCTGCACGAGGCGGCGCTGAAATCCTGATGCAAGCGATTCCATTTGCTGCCGAAACGCTTTAAGCATTTCACGACGTAGCATGCTTTGGAGTGCATCATGGAAAACAGGCGATATTATTCAGACTTTGGCGGGCTTCCCGGCCAGACCGAACTGCTGTCAAGCAAGGCGACATTCACGACGGCCTATGCGGTCATTCCAAAGCGTGTGATGTCAGATATTGTGACGAGCGTGCTGCCCCATTGGCGTGACACACGGGCGTGGATCATCGCGCGTCCCATGACCGGTTTCTCCGAGACATTCGCTCAGTATGTGATGGAAGTCATGCCCGGTGGTGGCAGCGACAGGCCGGAGCCTGATCAGCGCGCGCAGGCGGCAATCTTCGTCGTCGATGGAGAGTTGAGCATTGAATATAACGGCCAGCGACATGCGCTGAGAGCGGGATCTTTTGGCTATATTCCTGCCGGGAGCGAATGGACGATTCGTGCAGAGGGCTCAATTCCAGCCAAATTTCACTGGGTCAGAAAGGTGTTCGATGTGGTTGAAGGCCTTGAGTTGCCTCCTGCCATTTTCACGCATGAGGATGAGCATGAGCTTTCCGCAATGCCGGAAACCGATGGGAAATGGGCGACCACGCGGTTTATCGATCCGAGCGATGGCCGCTACGACATGCACCTCAATATCGTAACATTCGAGCCGGGCGCGACCATTCCGTTTATGGAAACCCATGTGATGGAGCATGGCCTTTTCGTGCTTGAGGGCAAGGCCGTCTACAGGCTGAACAATGACTGGGTCGAAGTCGAAGCGGGTGACTTCATGTGGTTAAGAGCCTTCTGCCCGCAAGCCTGCTACGCCGGTGGCCCTGGCCGGTTCCGCTACCTCCTCTACAAGGATGTGAACCGCCACGTTAAGCTCTGGTAGTTTTAGATATGCTTTGAATAAGAGACAGCGCCCCGACCATACAGGGCGCTGTCTCTGATCAGACTAGCAAGTGGTCTGTGGTAGAAGTCTGAGTTGCTGTGGTCGCGGGATCATCCAGCGAATAGGCGTGGATGTAATCGATTTTCATTTCCGAGCCGTTTGGCAAGCCGTTTGCAGGCGTTCCGGCAATACCACCAACGGCGAGATTGACCAGCATATACATGGGGTCATGCATATCGGCAGGCGTATCGATTTGCGCGACGGCCACGTCATCGAAATACCAGGTTATGTGCTCCGCATCCCACAGCATTCCATATTTATGAAAACCTTCCGTGCTGGCAACGGTGACGTTATTGATGCTGGAGGACTGTTGGCCCGAAGCGTTGGAGTGGGCAGACAGGATGAGCGAATTGGGATTCTGCCCCCGCATTTCAATCACATCGAGTTCCGGTGGCCAGCTGCCATCTTGCGGCAAAAGCCAGAAGGCAGGCCAAACGCCCTGTTCGTTGGGCATGTCTGCGCGGATTTCAAAATAGCCGTAAGTCTGTGAGAATGATGGGTGGGTCGTCAGCATGCCAGACGTATAATCATATCCGGCAACAGCATCGGAAATCAGGTCTGGCGTCGGCGCGGCCTTGATGGTCAAGACGCCGTTTTGAACGGAAAATGGATTGACCGATGAGGTGGGCTGATAGGCCGGGTTGATGTACCACTGTTTTTCCGAGTTGGTGTGAAGGCTGCCACCTTCCTCACCCGCCCACCAGAATTTCGGTTCCCACACGCCACTCTGGCCATCACTCAGCGAGAGCGCGTTAAACTCATCCGCGAATGTTGCGGTGAGCTGCGACCGGTCGAGTGTCAGCCTGAACTGGTTAGCACTCAGGTCGTCAGCCGTGGTGTTGGCAAGGACGACGCTTTCGCCATTGTCAAAATTCAGCCAGAGGTTTTCACCCTTTTGCGTGGATGCGCTGATGAGGTGATCAAAGGATGTCACGCCATAACCATCGAGCCGGATCGTGTCATCGGACCCGAAATCTGTAATCAGATCCGTGCCGTTGCCCTTGGCGAACACGAAGGTATCTGCACCGCCGCCGCCGGTCAGAACGTCATTGCCCGCACGACCGTCGATCGTCTGCTTGCCGGAGCCACCGCGGATGATGTTATCCAGTGAATTTCCGAAGGCGTCGCGGCCATCACCTGTAACGATAAGGTTTTCGATATTGGTGGGAAGCGTATAGCTCATCCAGGTGTTGATCGTATCCACACCCGCATTCGCTGCTTCCGAGGCGCGATTGATGGTAGAATAGAGATAATAGATATCGTTACCGGTGCCACCATGCATGGTGACATTGACGCCGCTATCACCCCACATGGAATCGTTTTTGGTGGTGCCATATAGGTTCGGGCCGGAGCCGGTTGCCGAGAAAAAGCCGGTGGATGTGTCGCTATAATAAAGCGGCTTCCCAACAGCATTCATGATTGAGCTCGCCATCGACTGGCCTCCTGTTACACCGTTCACCGACAATGCTAATGTAACAGGGATGCGATTTTCGTTTGCGGCGAAAATGAGAATAATGGCCCGTTGAACCCTGTGAAAAGTCATGGGTGTTCAGGCCGATTAAAAAATCGTCAGAGGCATCCAGATGGCGCGATAGGGCGTCTGCGCCTCAATGCTGGAGAGACAGGTTGAGAGCCGCGATTTCGCCCCAGCTGGCCTTGATCGTGGTCTGCCCAGACAGGCGGATGAGGCCGCACAGGCTGCCTGTTGTCACCACCTGACCCCGCGTTAAACCACCGAGATGATCGACTGGACGGTTCGCATAGGCCAGGAGTGGAGCAACGGCGTCGCCCTGCGGATGTTTGGCTGGCGCATCTAGGAGAACCGCACCATCGGCTTCCAGGCGAAGAGAGGGCAGTGTTTGATCTTCGTGGAGTACACGCTCGATGAGGGATCTGTCGATTTCCGGCCCTAGGACGAAAGAGTGGTTGCCCAGCCGGTCCGCCAGAAAGAGCGGAAAGGGTGCGTTGTTTTCTTCAATCAGGCGATAGCTGACAAGTTCTGCCCCCAAATGCACAGATGCGATTTGCGCGAGAATATCGTCGCGCTTATATGCCCGTCCTTCAACAGGGGCAGGAATATCGTTTGACAGAACAAAGCAGATTTCGATCTCCACTCCCACTGCACCCTTTTTGGGAACGGTCCCAGTTCTGGAGTCGTAGACATCAATCAGAGGTGCTGCGACAGCCCGCCCGCCGCTGAAAGAGACTTTCCAGCCGCCAACTTCCTTGCCGATGGCAGCTGCCGAAATCGCCTGAGCGGCCATACCTGTTTCGATTGTCTCGGGAACGAGGCCGTTTGCTTCCAGTTTTGCAGCGCTGAGAAATGACTGCTGCTTTTCAGCCTCGGCGAGAATAGCGCCAAGTCTTATGTTCGCGCCCGTCATTATTGTCATGCCACACCCTCCCGCAAAGCAACGTCAAGGTGATTTCATTGCAGTCATTCGTGATGCTTGCAAGTGGAGCGCGGACAGCGACAATCGAATTGCATTTTCTTCAACACTTATTCGATATGAATCTATAATCCCTCATCAATTTGAGGTGGCGGACCACTATAGCGCGAGCGCGGCCGTATCAACTTATCCTCCTGAAACTGCTCCATTGCATGAGCCAACCAACCCACTGTGCGGCCAATGGCAAAGAGCGATAGGGCCGAGCCCGGGGGAAGCCCTAGCTCTCTGCGAATGGCAACCAGCGCCACATCAATGGTGGGCAGTTTGCCTGTGGTGTCGATAACGGCATCGATTAAGGATTGCCGCTTTTCGTTGTGTGGCAACAGGCACAGCAGCGCCGCTGCGCGCGGGTCTCCATCCGGATAGAGGGGGTGATCGAAGCCCGGCAACCCGTCGCCGCGCCGCAACCGTTTTTCCACCACTGCTTCGGCATCTGACGCTTGGTCAATGTCGTCGAACAGCAGTTCGACAAGGCTCGTCATCCCGCCATGCAAAGGCCCGCTGAGTGCCGAGAGACCGGTGTTCAGGCACGCTCCCAGCGATGCGCCAGTTGACGCAACGATGCGCGCGGCAAAGGTTGACGAATTGAGTTCATGATCTGCCAGAAGAACCAGCGCTTGACGGATGATATCTGCGCCAGCGGCATCCAGACCCCAGCCGTTCGCCAGGTGCGCGTGGGTTGGCTTAAGGCTCGGATGGGTGCCGGTGGCTGCGGCGCTGATGGCATGCAACAAGGCCACAGCGCTGGGCCATATTTTGCCCCGCTCCCGCTGCCAAGATGTCATGCGGCCCGCATCCACGAAGGATAGCAGCGCCTGACACCGCTCCGTCAGAGGCAAATGCTGTGTGCGCTCGACCAGCGACCTGTCCCACTCGTGGTTTTTCGATACCAAAAATGGATCATGCTCGCCGCATCCCCATAGAAGCCGTGCCACGTCCTCGAGAGTTTTGTCCTTCGCCAATGCCACCGCATCCTGCCCGCGATAGAATAAACGGCCATCCTGTATCAGCGTGATGCCGGACGTCAGCACCGGCAAACCCCAATCAAGCGTGGTCGCCGCCACATCGCGTGGCTTGCGGCCAATCGACTTGCTCTTCTTCAGTTTGCCGATGTCATGAACGCTGTAAAGCCGACGACGTGGATCGTCAGGTGCTTGCGTGGTGCGAACAAGGCCACGGCTAACATAGGCGTATAAGGTTGCTCGACTGATGCCGAGGGTTTGCGATGCGGCTTGGGCATCGATGAACTGATCCTGTGCGTTCAAAATTTTCTCGACATTGATTGATTGAATCAAGATTGATCATATTGATTCAATCATCATTCTTGCAGAAGTCAATCTGTGAGGATCATCATGCAAAACCTATCGAAACCTGTATTGCCAAGCTTCGCTTCAGACCCTGTCAGTCCTGGCCTTGAAAATGTCGTCGCGGCCGAGACGGTTCTCAGCCACGTCGATGGCGTTGCGGGGCGTCTCATCATCCGCAGCCATGATCTCGACGCTCTCTCCGATCAGAGTTTTGAGGCGGTTCTTGGCTTGCTTTGGAAGGGTTTCAGCAGCGGCCCGTCCGATGAGCGCGAAATTCAAGAAGCGCTCGGGCGCGCACGTTGCCGGGTCTTTCAGCGGCTCGAAAAGCTTTTGCTCAATACGCAGGAACTCAGTCAGGTCGAAGCGCTCAGGCTGCTTCTGTCGTCATTGGCAGATACGGAGACGGACGATCACCATGTTCTGGCGGTGGCCTGTGTTCCAGTATTTGCTGCGGCCATCATCCGTGAGCGTGCTGGTCTGAAGCCCGTCGCCCCTCGTGCCGCCTCGGGCCATGCAGCAGATTTTCTGTACATGTTGTATGGTCAGGAATCGGCACCTGAGAAGGTCAAAGCTCTCAACGCCTACCTTGTGACAGTAGCGGACCATGGGCTGAACGCCTCCACTTTCACCGCCCGTGTCATCGCTTCGACGAAGGCTGAAATGTTTTCTTCCGTCATCGGCGCGCTTTGTGCGCTGAAAGGCCCGTTGCATGGCGGCGCGCCAGGACCCGTGCTGGATATGCTCGATGCAATTGGCGATGAAGCCAACATCCAGACTTGGCTTGCCAATGCGCTGGCGAATGGACAAAGGTTGATGGGCTTTGGGCACCGGATCTATCGCGTCCGAGATCCGCGTGCAGATGTATTGAAGAAGGCCGTTTCTGAATTGCGGGAAGATGGTGGGCGCATCGCATTTGCCAAGGCCGTGGAGAAAACGGCGCTTGAGTTGCTGGCGCAGAAAAAGCCGGATCGGCCTTTGCAAACCAATGTCGAATTCTATACCGCACTCGTGCTGGAAGCCGTTGGTTTCCCGCGTGAAAGCTTCACAAACGTCTTTGCAGCCGGACGCATGGCGGGGTGGACAGCCCACGTGCTGGAGCAAGATACCGTGGGAAAACTGATCCGCCCACAGTCGCGATATATCGGCCCCATCCCTGTTGCGATGTAATGTCTTGCCCGGTGCAGCAGCATTGCTGCATCGGGCACCAAAGTCTTAAAGCTTGAACAGCTTACGCGCATTGTCCTTGAGAATGAGTGGCCTGACCTCGTCGCGGATTTCGATTTTCTCGAAATCAGCAAGCCACCGGTCTGGTGTTATCGCTGGCCAGTCTGAGCCGAACAGCATTTTGTGCTTCAATATAGTGTTGGCATATTGCACGAGGATCGGCGGGAAATATTTTGGCGACCAGCCAGACATGTCGATATAGACATTCGGCTTGTGGGTCGCCACGGCCAGCGCTTCTTCCTGCCAGGGAAAAGAAGGGTGGGCCATGATGATCGGCATATCCGGGAAATCCACGGCCACATCATCGAGGTGAATGGGGTTTGAATATTTCAGGCGCATGCTCATCCCGCCGCGCAGGCCTGCTCCAACGCCCGTCTGGCCGGTGTGGAAAAGGGCAATCGCACCTTCTTCCTGAATGGCTTCGTAAAGCGGATATGCCATGCGATCGTTGGGATAAAAGCCTTGCATCGTTGGGTGGAATTTGAATCCCTTGACCCCGAATTCGCGAACAAGACGCCGCGCCTCGCGCGCCCCGGTCTTGCCCTTCGCGGGATCGATAGAGGCGAATGGGATCATGATGTCGCTGTTTTCAGCCGCGATTTTAGCGACCTCTTCATTGTCGTAACGGCGAAAGCCCGTTTCGCGCTCTGCATCCACGGGAAAGATCACGCAGCCGATTTTGCGTTCGCGGTAATAGGTCGCGGTTTCCTGAACCGTAGGCAGCATGCCCTGTGCGCCAGCCGGATTTCTGAAGTAGCGCGCCATTCCGGCCTGAAACTCGTGATAACCGTCGTCGCGTTGGCAACCGCATGGTTCTTCGGCGTGCGTGTGCACGTCGATGGCGATCAGCTCGTCAATGTTCATCATGTCCTCCCACAGAACGAATTTAAATGCCGATAAATTTCCGCAGCAGGACAAGCAGCTGGTCCCGCTCGGCTTGCGTGAGTGCACCTGCGATACCTTCCTCGTAGGCAAAAAACCATTCGGAGGCGATGTCGGCTTCCTCTTGTCCCTTCGTAGTCAGCGTCAGCTCTACTGCTCGCCGGTCCTCATCGGGAATGTTGCGGTAAAGCAGGCCCTGATCTTCCAGCGCGCGGATAAGTTTGGTCATGTGGGCGCGCTTTATCATCAGGCTCTGGCCAAGAATGCTCTGCCTGATGCCCGGATTATTGCGAATGACCCACAAAACCGAAAACTCGCCCGGCTTGAGACCATGTTCTCCCACCTCGGAAAAGAACTGCTCGTAAACTCTGAGCTGCGCCAGCCGTAACAGGAAGCCCGGGGCCGTGTTCAAGCGGCCGAAATTGACGGTTTCAGGTGTCCGGACCAGCGTTTCCATGTCTTTATCCTTGCGTGTGCTCAGCGAATTCTAGTCCTCGCCCGGCGCTTTTACCTTGGCAACGCGCTTTTCGAGGAATGCCCTTAGCCGCTCTTCTGCTTCAGGGCTTGTCGCTGTAAACGAAGAAATGAAGGATTCGACGAAAAGGCCATCTTCCTTTGCCATATCCTGAATGCGTGGCAATGCGTTAATCACGGCGTAATTGGATATTTCAGCATTGCTCGCTGCTTTCTCGGCAAGAGCGATGGCTTTTTCGACAGCTGTTCCTGCCTCAACCACATATTGAACGATGTTCCAACGCTCCCCCTCATCGGCGGAAACCACGCGGCCCGTCAGCATCATGTCGGTCATGCGGGCAACGCCGGTCAAACGTGCAACGCGCACAGAGCCGCCGCCGCCAACGAAAATACCGCGCTGTCCTTCCGGAAGTGCAAAAAAGGCAGCCTTATCAGCCACGCGCACATGGGTGGATGCTGCAAGCTCCAGCCCGCCTCCAATCACTGCGCCATGCAATGCTGAAAACCAGGGAATTGTGCCATGCTCGATGCCAGCGAAAACGGCATGCCAACGACGCGAACCGCGCACGCCTTCGATCGGCGTCTTCTTGACATGCTCGGCCAGATCCAGACCGGCACAGAAATGGTCACCATGGCCGAACAGAACCGCTGCCTTCGCCTCGTTCTGCGCGCGCGCCACGGCCTGGGCGATCGATTCAACGAAGGCGTCGCTGATGGCATTGCGTTTTTCTGGCCTGTTGAGACCCACAAGTGCGATGTTGCCGCGCAGTTCGTAAGTTACAAAATCCCGATGCTGATGATCGCTCATCTGTGAAAGCCTCCCACACAAATCTGCATTCCGTTGATTTGATTGTTTACAGATAGATTGTTTCCTTGTAAACAAATTTGACGAGTTGACAGAGCGCAACTCTATTAGACACGCGATTGACGTCTGGGAGGAGTCATGAACGAGAACGCTAGCGGACGCGTTAAATTCTGGTCACCGAAGCTCGGCTGGAGCCAGGGCAATGACGGCTCAATCAAGGTATGGCGGGAAGATCCGCTTGGCGCTTATCCCGATAAGATGAACGCAAGGCTCGTGCATTGGGCACGCGTTGCGCCAGACCGAATCTGGATGGCGGAACGGGATGGTGATGCCTGGCGGCGTGTGACCTATCATGATGCGCTGCAAAGTGTCCGGCGGATTGGTCAGGCCCTGCTCGATATGGGACTGAGCGTCGAGCGACCACTGGTCATTCTGGCAGAAAACTCCCTTGCGCATGCGCTTTTGGCGCTGGGTGCGCAACATGTTGGCATTCCCTCAGCCGCCGTTTCGCCAAGCTATGCATCATTCTCAGGTGAGTTTGAAAAGCTGCGCGACATTGCCAATCAAGTCACGCCCGGCCTTGTCTTTGTTGAAGACGGCAGCCGCTTTATGGATGCGGTCGATTATTCTTTCGGGGCAAATAGTCCCGTCGTCGTGCTGCGCAATCCTCCAGCTGGTCGCGGCAACACGCATCTGTTTTCAGACTTGCTGCAAACATCTGCTACCGTCTCTGTCGATGAGGCCTTTGGCCGGACGGGGCCCGATACGATTGCAAAATTCCTGTTCACGTCAGGCACGACAGGGTCTCCAAAGGCTGTCATCCAGACCCAGCGCATGCTCTGTGCCAATCAGGAAATGATTGCGGATTGCTACGCATTTCTGCGCGATGAGCCGCCCGTTATCGTGAACTGGAGCCCTTGGAACCACACGGCTGGCGGCAACAAGCTTTTCAACAATGCCATTTACAATGGTGGCACCTATCATGTTGACCACGGTAAGCCGTCTCCTCAGATGATCGGCAAAACCATTGCCAACCTTCGTGAGGTCTCGCCGACCTGGTATTTCAACGTGCCTGCGGGTTATGAGATGCTGGTGCAGGCCATGCGTGATGATGCAATCTTGCGCCAGAGCTTCTTCAAGGATTTGAAGCTGATGATGTATGCGGGCGCTGGAATGGCGCAGCATACATGGGATGCCCTCAACGTGATGGCCGAGCAGACAATCGGCTGCCGCGTTCCCTTAGGCACGGGGCTTGGGGCAACGGAAACGGGTCCATTTGCGCTCTATTGCACGGATCCCCAGGACGAGCCGGGCAATATCGGCATTCCCGCTCAGGGCATGGAAATGAAGCTCGTACCTTATGAGGATAAGTATGAGTTACGCCTCAAAGGGCCGAACATCACTCCCGGTTATTGGCGGAGCCCCGAATTAACGGCGAAGGCCTTTGATGAGGAAGGTTTCTACCAGATCGGTGATGCCGTGCGTTTTGCCGATCCCGCAGATCCGTCGAAAGGCTTCATCTTTGATGGCCGCACCGCGGAGAATTTCAAGCTTCAGACAGGCACGTGGGTTTCCGTCGGCAAGTTGCGGGCAAAACTTGTGGACGATTTCGGCGGACTGATATGCGATGCCGTCATCACCGGCGAAAACCGCGCGGAGTTGGGCGCGCTTGTCGTTGCCTCTTTGCCTTCAATGCGTGAGATCATTGGGGCAGAGGCCAGCACCATGACGGATGAGGAAATTTTTGCGCATCCTGATGTCAGGCACGCGCTCGCGACCCGTTTGAAGAGCCATCAAATGCGTGCCACTGGCTCTGCCACACGGGTCGCGCGTCTGCTCATCATCCGGGAAGCGCCTCGTATCGACAAGGGTGAGATCACCGACAAGGGTTCGCTGAACCAGCGCGCCATGCTGTCTCACCGCAAGGATCTTGTGGAAACTCTTTATCTGGGATCGCCCGACGTCATTCTGGCCGAAAAGGAAATCGCGGCATGAAAATCGAAGGCTCAAGTGCTGTCGTTACGGGTGGCGGGTCTGGTCTGGGTGAAGCCGTTGCGCGCCTTCTGGCCTCCAAGGGTGCAATCGTGCATGTGTTTGACCGTAACGCTGACGCTGCCGTCAAGGTGGCCAGCGAAATTGGCGGCTCAGCGGTTGCTGGCGATGTGACGAATGGGGACGACGCCGAGAATGTCTTGGCGCAGGCAGCTCAAGCTGGTGATGGCTTGCGAATTCTTGTGAACTGCGCGGGCATCGGGCCTGCCGCCCGCATTCTGGGGCGTGAGGGGCCAATGCCGCTGGCCGCATTCCAAAGCGTCATCAGCGTCAACCTTGTTGGCACGTTCAATATGATGCGCCTGGCTTCGGCCCATATGGCGAAAGCTGAGGAGCGGGACGACAAGGCGCGTGGTGTCATCGTCAACACAGCCTCGGTCGCAGCTTTCGAAGGTCAGATAGGGCAGGTGGCCTATGCCGCCTCGAAAGGCGGAATTGTATCGATGGCCCTTCCTGCCGCACGCGAACTTTCCCGTTTTGGCATTCGTGTGAACACGGTGGCTCCCGGGCTTTTCCTCACGCCACTTCTGCACGGCTTGCCGCAGGAAGCGCAGGATAGTCTGGCAGCGGACATACCCTATCCGGCACGGCTGGGCGATCCCGCCGAGTTTGCCGATACCGTCCGCTACCTGATCGAAAACCAATATGTGAATGGTGAGGTCATCCGTCTGGATGGTGCCATTCGCATGCAGCCGAGGTAGCGGCGCCATGACGGGTTTTGAACAGCAAGTCGAAAAAACGCTTGATCTGCTGGCCAAAACACCCGGCTGGCAAGATGTATGTGCACGCTTTCCCGAACTGGATGAGAGCACGGTCCGCGCGATTGTGTCTGAAGCGGCGGCTTTTGCGGAGACTGTCCTTGCGCCGCTCAACAGCATCGGGGATCGGGAAGGATGCATGTTGATCGATGGCAGGGTGAAAACCCCGCCGGGTTTTGCCGATGCGTATCGCCGTTTCTGTGAAGCCGGATGGCTTGGCATGGATTTGCCTGAAGATGTTGGCGGTCAAGGTCTGCCGCAAACATTGCAGGCGGCCTGTGCTCCGCTTTTCGAGCGCGCCTGTGTTTCCCTGATGATGCTGGCAGGCTCATCGCGTGGCGCAGCATTTTTGCTTGCGCGGGCGGCAGATGAGGACACGAAAGCCGAGTGGATCGGCAAATTGCTTTCGGGTGAGTGGTCGGCCACCATTTGCATTTCGGAACCCGATGCCGGTTCCGATGTCGGGCGGGTGCGCACGAGCGGCATGTTGAGCCACGGTCAGTGGCAGGTGACGGGCACCAAGTGCTGGATATCCTTCGGTGACCACGACATCACATCAAGGATCGGCCATTGTCTACTGGCGCGAACCAACGACCAACCGGGAACGAAAGGTCTAAGCCTGTTTCTGGTGCCGGATCGTTTTGATGACGCGCGCAATGCAATTACGGTTGAGCGGATAGAAGATAAGATGGGGCTTCACGGCTCCCCCACCTGCACTTTGCGCTTTGATGCCGCCAACGCCATTCTGCTGGGGCGGGAAGGCAATGGTCTGCCGCAGCTTTTTACCATGATTGAGAGGATGCGGCTGACGACGGGGTGTCAGGGCTTAGGTATTGCTTCTGCCTCATCTGACATAGCCCATGCCTATGCGCTGGAACGGTGCCAAGGCGGTGCGGCCAATGAGAGGCCAGTTGCGATTGCCGCCCATCCCGATGTGAAGCGGCAACTCTTTATTCTCAACCGCCAGACCGAGACATTGCGCGCCGCTCTTCTTGAACTGGCAGCAGCGATGGATCTGGCAGACCATTCCGACGACGCGGAGCGGCGCGCCTTCTTTGCCGATTTCGCCGCATGGCTTCTGCCTTTGGTCAAAAACTTTGGAGCAGAGATCGGGTTCGATTGTGCCAGCCGGTCCATTCAGGTCCTGGGTGGGGCAGGCTACACGCGAGAGTGGCCGGTCGAGCAATATCTGCGCGATAGCCGCATCATGTCCATTTATGAGGGCACGACCGGCATGCAGGCGCTGGATTTCCTGACGCGCAGGCTATGGCGCGACGAAGGGCGTGGTCTCGCGGCGTTTGAAACATTGGTCGAACGGGAGATTGCCAATACGCCGCGGCCCGATGCAAGCCCTGCGGCAACCAGTGCGCTGGCACGACTTCTGGCCATGACAGAAAACATGGAGCGCCTGTCTGGCGAGCCGGAAGCTGCATTCTACCATGCAGATCAATACATGCGCACGGCGTGGGATGCCGTAGCCGCATGGCTTTCCCTGCGCTTGCCGCTTGAGGAAAACCACCACGAAATCAGCCGATATGAGAGCGCCATCGGCGTCTCTCCATCATTCATATCGCATGTTAACGGGAGAACGACATGAGACATTCTATGACTGGCCGTGCATTGACCAGGTTGGGAGCCCTGGCAAGCGTCGCACTGACGCTATCGTCGCTACCAGCATTTGCTGATATCACCATCGGCGTGACCATTCCAACGACAGGCCCGGGTGCTGCGCTTGGAATTCCGCTCAAGAATTCTGTCGAGCTTTGGCCTTCCGAAATCGGTGGCGAAAAGCTGAAGGTGATCATGCTCGATGATGCGGGTGACCCGTCGCTTGCCACCACGAATGCGCGACGTTTCGCCAATGACGATAAGGCTGATGTCATCATCGGTTCCGCACTGGTGCCGGGGGCTATTGCCGTCGCGGGCGTTGCCAAGGAAGCGGGCGTGCCGCATCTTGCGCCCTCGCCATTGCCGCCGCCGGTAGCGCAAGGCTACAGCTTCGTGTTGCCACAAAGCGCCGAACTCGTGTCCCGCCATCTGTTTGCGAAAATGAAGGCTGACGGTGTGAAGACGCTCGGCTACATCGGTTTCTCGGATTCCTACGGCAACCAGTGGGTTGATCAATTCAAGAAGCTTGGCGGCGAATACGGGCTCACCATGGTTTCGGATGAACGCTATGCCCGACCGGATACGTCTGTGGCGGGCCAGGTTTTGAAGGTGGTCGCGTCACGTCCAGACGCCGTTCTGATTGGCGCCTCGGGCACTGGTGCGGCACTTCCACAGCTTGGGTTGCGTGAGCGTGGGTTCACGGGACCAATCTATCAAACGATCGGTGCTGTCACCTTCGACTTCCTGCGCATTGCGGGCAAAAGCGTTGAAAACACAGTGTTTGCTTCCGGCCCCGTCATGGTGGCGGAAGACCAGCCTGACACCTCTGAAACGAAAGCCGAGGGTTTGGCTTATGTGACGGCCTATGAAACCAAATATGGTGCCGGTACGCGCACGCAGTTTGGTTCTCATATGCAGGATGCTCTGATCATCCTGAAAAAGGCTGTGCCTGTGGCGCTTGCCAAGGCCAAGCCCGGCACCAAGGAATTTCGCGATGCCTTGCGTGCTGCCATTGAAACCGGTGGGCCGTTTCCAGCAACGCATGGTGTTTTTCAGTTCTCAGCAACGGATCACTACGGGCTTGATGACCGGGGCATCGTGTTGCTGACCGCAAAGGACGGCAAATTCAACCTCCTCAAATAGTTTGCTCAAACGGTGAAGCTGCGTCCTTACAATCGCGGCGCAGCTTCATGACGCTTTGCAGCTAAAAAATCATAATCAATACATTGGGGAACTGACGTGGACGCAACAATTGCGACCTTTCTGATCCAGGACGGCGTGACCAATGGTGCAATTTACGCACTTTTAGGGTTGGCGCTGGTTCTTGTGTTTGCGGTAACCCGCATCATCTTCATACCGCAGGGCGAATTTGTCGCGTATGGCGCGCTGTCGCTTGCCCTGCTTGATAGTGGCAAGATACCGGGAACGGCACCGATGCTGATCGCATTTGGCGCTGCGGCGATGGTGCTGGACCTCTGGGACATGCGACGGGGTTTTGCCCTGCCGTCTCTCTTGCGTGCGCTGCTGATCAACATTGTCCTGCCGATGGCCATCTACGCCTTGGTTGCGCTTGTTGCTCCGCTTCAGCTTCCTGCGCTTTTGCGCGCGGCAATGGCGATCATCATCATCGCTCCGATGGGATACTACATCTATCGCATCGTCTACCGTCCGCTGGTGGATGCGTCGGTGCTGATGCTGCTGATTGCCTCCATCGGCGTCCATTTGTTCATGATGGGGCTGGGGTTGATCTTTTTCGGTCCTGAAGGCTTGCGCGCAAAGCCACTGGCGGATGGCAGTTTTCTGGTCGGCCCGGTGGTTGTTACAACGCAAAGCCTCTGGATCTACGGCACCACGATCCTCATTATGGTCGGGCTGTACCTGTTCTTTGAAAAGACGCTTTTGGGCAAAGCGTTGCGCGCAACGGCCATCAATCGGCTGGGTGCAAGGCTTGTTGGTGTCCGCACACAGTTGACGGGCGTAACGGCGCTCATTCTTGCTGCCATTATCGGCGCGATTTCTGGCGTTCTGATCGCACCCGTTACAACAATCTACTACGATACGGGCTTCCTGATAGGCCTCAAAGGGTTCGTCGCCGCCATTCTGGGTGGTCTCGGTAATTTTCCGTTGACGGCCATTGCGGCCATCGGCGTCGGCCTTGTGGAAGCCTTTTCTTCGTTTTTTGCCAGCGCGTACAAGGAAGTCATCGTCTTCGGGCTCATCATACCCGTGCTGGTATGGCTGTCCTTCGGTGCCGGCCACCATGAGGAGGATTGATGATGATGCGTAGCGCGAAAACACACATTCTTCCTCTCTCGGGCCTGCTTGTGCTTGCCATCTTTCCGCTGTTGCCAGTTCCGCCGTTCTGGCTGACGCTGATGAACAATATCGGACTTGCCTCTCTGGTCGCCATCGGTCTCGTGCTGCTGACAGGCGTTGGCGGGCTGACATCGTTCGGCCAAGCTGCCTTCTGCGGCTTCGGAGCTTATACTACAGCGGTTTTGACCACAGCCTACGGCGTTTCTCCATGGCTGACATTGCCGCTTTCGCTGCTGATAGGCGCCCTGACGGCATTTTTGCTGGGCTTCATCACGGTGCGGCTGTCGGGCCATTTTCTGCCGCTCGGAACTATCGCCTGGGGTCTGGCACTCTATTATCTCTTTGGAAAAATCGAATTCCTGGGGAGTTATGACGGGATTACCTCCATCCCCCCGCTGTCTGTGGCTGGCTATTCCTTCATCAGTAGCCAATCGATCTTTTACATCATCTGGAGCTTCGTCATTCTCGTGTCTATCGGGGCGGTCAATTTGTTGGACTCCCGCATCGGCCGCGCCATTCGCGCCCTGCGTGGAGGCGCGCAGGCGGCAGAAGCATTTGGCGTGAATATCGTGCGCGCCAAGCTCACGGTCTTCGTCCTGGCGGGTGTACTCGCGGCGCTGTCCGGCTGGCTCTATGCGCATATGCAACGGTCGGTCAATCCAACGCCGTTTGGCCTGAACATGGGTATCGAATATCTGCTGATGGCAGTGGTTGGCGGCGCCGGACATGTATGGGGTGCCGTATTCGGCTCAGCCGTCATTCTTGTGCTGAAAGAGGTTCTCCAGCGGTTCCTGCCGGGGCTTGTCGGAACGGCGACGAACGTGGAAATGGTGGTGTTCGGCTTGCTGCTCGTGGCGATCCTGCAAGCTGCGCGAGATGGGCTCTGGCCACTTGCCACAAAGTGGGCAGGGTTGCGCAAGCCGGAGCGCAAGCTTGCGCAAAATCATGGTGATCTTGACCGTCGCCCAATGCCGGAACGCGGTGCGCCGCTTTTGACGGTCGAAAATGCGCGCAAGCAGTTTGGTGGACTGGTCGCCGTCAATGACGTCAGCTTCCGGATCAGTGCCGGGGAAATCGTTGGGTTGATCGGGCCAAACGGTGCTGGAAAAAGCACGACGTTCAACCTGATAACCGGAATCCTCGGTTTGACGGCAGGCAAGGTAACCTATCGTGGGCAGCCGATTTCAGGCCTTAATCCGCGTAAGATCGCCCGATACGGCATCGCCCGTACCTTCCAGCATGCCAAAGTTCTACCAGACATGTCCGTGCTGGAAAATGTGGCGTTGGGCGCGCATCTGCGCGGCTCGGCGGGTGTCTTGCGCAGTTTCATCAGGGCGGAGCGGGCAGAGGAAGCGACCTTGCTGGCGGAAGCTACAAGGCAGGTGGAGCGCGTTGGTCTTGGAGCGTTGATGCACAGACCAGCGGGAGATCTTGCGCTTGGGCAGATACGCATTCTGGAGATTGCACGCGCTCTTGCTGCAGATCCGTCTCTCTTGCTGCTGGATGAACCAGCGGCGGGTTTGCGGCATGCGGAAAAGCAGGAGCTTGCCGCTCTTTTGAAAAAACTGCGCGAGGAGGGCGTCAGCGTGTTGCTTGTCGAGCATGATATGGGCTTCGTCATGGGACTTGTGGACCAGCTTGTGGTCCTGGATTTCGGCACGTTGATTGCTGACGGAAAGCCGCAGGAGGTGCGAAATCATCCGGCCGTTATCGCCGCCTATCTGGGAGGTGCCGTATGACACATCTTCTCGAGATAAAGGACCTCAACGTCTCCTACGGTCATGCTCAAGTGGTGCATGGCCTGTCACTAACAATGAAGGCAGGCAGTATTGTCACCGTCATCGGTGCCAATGGCGCGGGCAAGACGACGCTTCTCAATGCTGCGATGGGGATCATTCCCAGCAGCGGGATCGTCCACTATGACGGGAAACCTGTGCCAACATCCGTTGAGGCAAGGGTAGCCGCCGGGTTCTGTCTCGTTCCAGAGCGCCGTGAGTTGTTTTCCACCATGACCGTGGAAGACAATATCGAACTCGGTGGATTTCTTCGAACTCGGCAGGAGCGCGCCGAAACCAGCGCGCAACTTTACGAGCGTTTTCCGAGACTTGGAGAGCGCCGAAAGCAGTTGGCGGGAACGCTATCGGGAGGTGAAAGGCAAATGCTCGCGCTGGCGCGTGCATTGATGAGCAGGCCGCGATTGCTGCTGCTGGATGAGCCAAGCCTGGGTCTTGCACCGCGCATCGTCGCCGATATTCTTCGCATTGTGTCTGAACTGCGCGATACCGGAGTCTCCGTTCTGCTCGTGGAGCAAAATGCTCGCGCTGCTCTGGAAATCGCGGATTTCGGATACCTTATGGAGCTGGGCGAGGTGAAGCTCTCAGGACCAGCGGCGGAACTTTCCAGCAATCCGGCGTTGATGGAGAGCTATCTCGGCACTGCGCCAGCCTGATTGTCGGATCGACAAGGAATGCAGTCAAGTGCTGGCTGCATTCCTTTGGTCACGGATGTTCCGGTTCATCCAGTCCGCACCGCCTGCGATGCCGCCGAGTGGAAAGACATGCAATTGCTCGATCAGCGTATCAGGGTTTTGCGTTTTATAGTCAGTGAGCGCGGACACAAATTCCGTTGGCTCATAGGGCGTGAACAGGCGGCTGATATCCATTGCCCGCTTTTGTAGGACCTTAAGCGAAGGGCCTACCCCGCAGGATATCGCAAATTTGATCAAGGTTTGAAGCTTGGTGGGTCCGGCTATTCCCACATGGATGGGAAGGGTGATGCCAAACTTCTGGATACGCTCAGCCCAATCCGTCACGATCTTAGGATCGAAGCCGAACTGGGTGACGATTGCCATCCGGGCGTCGGTCTGGCGAGAAAAGTCATTCTTCCACGATAGCGCGGCATCGACCTCTGTTGTTGAGCCATCCCTGTCAATCTGCTTGCTGCCCTCAGGGTGACCAGCAACATGCAGGCGCTTAAAGCCATATTGGTCGAACAGTCCAGTTGCCAGAAGGTCCATTGAACTGCTCAACGTACCTGCAGGCCGCGCATCGCCACCACCCAGAAGCAGCGCTTCTGTCACACCCGCCTCGAGGGAATAGCGCTTCAGCCACAGTTCGAGCGTCGCTGCGTCGGGAATGGAGCGCGCCGGGAAATGCGGCATGGCTATAAGACCTTCCGCTGTGATACGGGCTGCGGTTTTCACCATGTCATCGATCGATGTGCCAGCGATGTGCGCAATGTAGACGCGCGTGCCTGCCGGAAGAAGGGTCTTGAAATCGTCGATCTTGGCCGCGGTTCGAGGCATCACCTCAATCGACCGCGCAAGCAAATGGTCGGCGGCGTCGGGCAGGCCTTGATGCAATTCATTCTCTGGATTTTTTTCAACGTTCAGCAAGGTGTTCATCTCCCCGGCGGCATTTAAATGTATACATCAACGGTCAGTCTCACAAGAGACGATTGAGTGCGTTTGTTTCATGCAAATTCCGCTTTCAATAGGTCTTCATGAATACAATCTGGCGTGTATAGTCCTGCATCAGGAAGTCGGCGGAGCCTATCAAAAATGAAAGCAAATGACACTGCAACGCACGGGCGACGGGCAGTTGTTGAGCTGCGAGAGAAAATCTTCAGTGGTGAGTTGCATGGAGGCATGCGGCTGTTTGAGGTTTCCCTGGCGTCGCAGCTCGACATTTCGCGCACGCCGGTCAGAGAAGCGCTGTCGCGTCTATGCGAAGAAGGCTTGCTGGATCGCCTCCCGAATGGCGGTTTTGTGGTGCGGCGCTTTGTTTACGCTGACGTCATCGATTCCATCGAGTTGCGCGGCGTGATGGAGGGCACCGCTGCGCGTCTTGCCGCAGAACGAGGCGTCGAGGTTGAGGCTCTCGATGAAATCCGCGCGACACTGGCAAGGCTGGATAGCTGTTTTGGTGCGGCGCAGGACGATGTGGATTTCGATGCTTATTCAGAACTTAATGCGCTCTTCCATCAGCAATTGGCGGGCCTTGCCGGAAGCGATGTGATCAGGCGCGAAGTTGAGCGCGCCTGCGCCCTTCCATTCGCATCTCCTTCCGCATTCGTTCCCAATCGGCTGCAAATCTCGGCATTCTGGCGTTCACTGCGCTTCGCTCAGGCGCAGCATCATGAGCTCGTTAAGGCAATCGCCGCCCGTGAAGGTGCTCGCGCCGAAGCCATGGCGCGCGAGCATGCGCGCACCGCCCGCTACAATCTTGATTACATTTTCGACGAGGAGCCCGGCTTGCTCGACAAAATTCCCGGGCTGGCCCTGATCCATCGCTAATGTGGCGAGAGAGAAAATACGGGCTTGCAATACGCCCCAGTCTCGGCCTTAATGTATACATTATGCTGAATATCTTGGGAGGATAATGCATTGGCCAATACCAGTCTGGATGACATTCTGAATGAGAATCCCGATATTGTCGGGCGTTTGAGAAACTCTCAAAGCGGAATGTATGTATACCCTGTCGTGACGCCGGAGTTCAGCAATTGGCGAACGGAGCAGGCGGCATGGCGCCACTCCGCCGTATTGTTTGACCAGTCCCACCATATGGACGAGTTGACGGTCGAAGGGCCAGACGCCGAGAAATTCCTGAGCTATCACGGCATCAATTCATTTTCGAACTTCGATCTCAATCGCGCTAAGCATTTCGTTCCCGTCACGCCGGCGGGCCATGTCATTGGCGACCATATCATCTTTAGGGAGCGGCAAGACAAGTTCATTCTGGTCGGGCGCGCACCGACCTCCAATTGGCTGATGTTCTGCGCGGCCTACGGAAAATGGAATGTGCGTCTCAAGCATGATCCGCGCTCCACATCCCGCCCCGAAGGCGAGCGAGTGCTTCGCACGCATTATCGGTATCAGATACAGGGGCCAGAAGCGCCGAAGATTTTCGAGAAACTGAACCGCGGCCCTGTGCCTGACATCAAGTTCTTCCATGTGGACTGGATCAATGTCGGATCGAAAAAGGTAAAGGCCCTTCGGCATGGCATGTCCGGTGCGCCCGGGCTTGAAATCTGGGGCCCCTATGAAGACAAGAGCTATGTTCTTGCCTGCATACTTGAAGCGGCCAAGGAGGCCGAGGTCGATCTGGTGCGGTGTGGCAGCCGCGCTTACTCCACAAACACGCTTGAATCGGGATGGATTCCATCTCCACTGCCTGGGATTTATACGGGCGACGGCATGTTGAAAGCCTATCGCGAGTGGTTGGGCGTGGATTCCTACGAAGCCAACGGCGCGATTGGCGGCAGCTTTGTCTCTGAGAATATCGAGGACTATTACCTCAATCCGTTCGAGCTTGGCTATGATTTCTACATTGGCTGGAAAAAGGACGACTTCATCGGCAAGTCGGCGCTTGAGCAGCAGAAGGGTCAAGCGCACCGCAAGAAGGTGACGTTCGAGTGGAACGCGGAGGACGTGGTGGAGGTCATCGCATCGGCGTTCCGTCCGGGTGAAGACCATTACAAGTGGATCGACTTCCCCGTGGCCAACTATGCTTCCACCAGCGCCGATCTCATACTCGACGACGCCGGAAACAGGGTCGGCATGTCCATGTTCAATGGGTATTCCTACAATGAACGGTGCATGCTTTCGCTGGGCGTGGTGAACGCCGATGTGAAGATTGGCGATATTCTCACTCTAGTGTGGGGAGAGCCGGATGGTGGGTCTCGCAAGACGTCAATCGAAACACCGCACAAGCAGGCAAAGATCCGCGTTCGCGTCTCGCAAACACCTTACGCACGTGAGGCGCGTGAAAATTACGCTGAAAGCTGGCGTTCCAGGCGCGCCTGACTAACGCAAGCTTGACAGCCCGCCGGAGTTACGTCCGGCGGGTTTTCTGTTTGAGAGACAATGCGTCGTTCCACTCTGACGCCAATATGAAATATCCTTCGCCGTATTTAGGTTCTGTTTGCCATGTCTTGCATTGGTTGTGCCGAGTAGCACATCACATACCCTCTTAAACCATGGGTTAAGGCACGCGCTTCTATGGTCGCAGCCTTCGGGGGAAGAGGGCTCAGGCCGACATGGTACAAGACAGAAACAAGGCTGAAGCGGAGACTTGCGATCTCCAGTCGGGCCAAACGCGCCTTGTGTGGTATCATTCGCTCTTCTGGAAAATTAACGTCTTTCTCGTCTCCAGCGTCGTGCTTGCCTATATTACGGGGGCAACAATCGGCTGGGTCATGGTTGAGCATGGCTCGCTGGAACAGTGGCGCAGGCAGGCCGAGTTAAATGCGCAGGTCACGAGTTCTGCCATCCGCTCCATATACACCTTCATCGCGATTGACAGTGCCGATGACGGTCAGATCACCAGGATCATCAGTGAGCGCCCGTTGGGCGACGATGCGTCGATACTGGATACGGGATTTAACCCCGCAGATGTGCTGGCCGTGGCCGCAGCGCAGACCAAAAACAATATCTGGCTGTTTCAGAAATCGTCCGGACAGCAGAGCTTCGTCAGTTCGGCTGAAGCATTTGGATCAACGACCGGTATCGGCTTGACGCTACCCCCGGAGACCAATCCGGACGAGTTTTTTGTTGGTCTGGCTGATGTGGGCGGGATCAGCCATTTCATTGCCTATGTACCCATCCTAACATCAAAGAGCGAATTGCAGGGTGCTGTCGTTACGTCCATTGGTGAAGCGGCGCTGTTGCACGAAAGTCAGAACAGGCTGTTTCGCAACTCTGCCATCCTGCTTGTGACGATCCTGATTTTCACTGGCGCGGCGGTCACTTTGATCATGCGCAAGGTATTCAAGCCCGTTCCCGACCTTGTCGGTGCGCTCAGCCGCATCGCCCGCGATGATACACGCATGGTAACCCCGTTTCAGGGCAGACATGATGAGATCGGCCGTCTGGCGGTGGCAATCGAAACGTTGAGAGAAGCGGTGGTAGAGCGAGAGCATTTGCGGCAGGTGCGGGATGTTGCCAAGCATATGGAGCACCTTGCCCATCACGACCCCCTGACCGGATTGCCCAATCGTGCATTCTTCGGCAAGAAGCTTGAGGAATTGCTGACCCCGACCGGAGACAATGGCCGCCGTTTCAACATCATGCTGTTGGACCTCGATCGTTTCAAATCCATCAACGACGGTCTTGGACATGCCAGTGGAGATGCACTGTTGACGTCCTTTGCCGAGCGTCTGCTCCTGCTGATGCGACCGGGTGATATCGCCGCCCGTCTTGGCGGCGATGAATTTGCGGTTCTGCAAGTGGTGCGCAAAGACGCTCTTGTGGAGGCCAGCAAGCTCGCCTCAAATGTCATCCGCGCTGTTGCCCGGCCTTTCATGCTGCTTGGCAAGCAAGTCTCGGTCGGCACCAGCATCGGGATCTGCCTCGATACGGCAGAGGGCACTGAAATTTCAGAGCTGCTGAACAAGGCGGATATCGCGCTTTATGCCGCCAAGTCCGAGGGGCGGGGAACATTTCGCTTCTTCAAGCCGGGCATGGAAATGTCCGGTGAGCGAGGTCATGTCCTCCAGCACGATCTGGACGCAGCGTTGCGCAACGACGAATTCGAGCTGTTTTATCAGCCGATTTTCTCTGTCGCACAGCCGCAGCCGGTTGGTTTTGAGGCCTTGCTGAGATGGAAGCATCCAAGGCTTGGCTGGGTTTCTCCCGCAGATTTCATTCCCGTTGCAGAAAAGACCGGACAGATCATCGCGATTGGTGATTGGGTCATGAAGATGGCCTGCGCAGATATTGCAAACCTGCCCGCAAACACATTTGTGGCCGTCAACGTTTCGTCCGTTCAGCTCAAGCAGAGGAATTTTGCCGACAAGGTCAAAGCCGCATTGTCGACCTATCGCGTTCCGGCACACAGGCTGGAACTGGAATTGACGGAGAGCGCGCAGATTTCCTCGCTTGAATGCAAGGAAATGCTTGAGGAACTCCGCGACCTCGGCATCGGCATTGCGCTGGATGATTTTGGTACGGGCTATTCCGGCCTCAGCTACCTTCTCAACCTGCCAATCACCAAAATCAAGATTGATCGCAGCTTCGTCATGCACGTTGAAGATCGCGCAGACAGCCGCGCCGTGGTGACCAATCTTCTGCAATTGGCAAAAAGCCTTGGGCTTCAGACAACTGCGGAAGGCATCGAGAATGAATATCAGCTCGAATTCATGCGGTTGCTAGGCTGCACGCTAGGGCAGGGCTACCACCTCGCTCGGCCTGCAAACATTCAAGACATTCAAAATATCTATCAAAGCCTATACCCCCGGAAGGTCTCATCGCTAGGAGCGTGAAGAAATGCGATATCCTGTTGTTCTGCCAGCGAGTGAGAAGCTGCTAAAAATCGCCGCGAGAGCTGGTCTTTATGGCTTCGCTCTCTTCCAGATTGCCAGCGTTGCCACCTCCCCGGTGCAGGCGCATGATATTGGCACGCTCGATAAGATTGCCCAAACCAAGACAATCTCCATCGGTTATCGCGAAGACGAGGTTCCCTTTGCCTTTAGGGGGCCAGATGGTGGGGCGATCGGCTACACGATCGAGCTCTGCCAACACATTGCTGATCGTGTGCGCAGCCACCTGAAGCTTGATAAAATCAATATCAATTACGTGCTGGCAACGCCGGCTACCCGCTTTGTTCTGGTCAAAAGTGGCAAGATCGATCTTGAGTGCAGTGCCACGACCAACAATGCAGAACGACGCGAACTGGTGTCATTCTCGTATCCCCACTTCATCACGGCCACTCGCTTCGTTGCAAAGAAAGCCAGTGGGGTAAAAACCATCAAGGATCTGGCTGGGCGTACGGTGGCGGCCACGACTGGCACCGTCAATATCGAGCAGTTGCAGACCATCAATCGCGCAGACAAACTGAATATTTCTGTGATGCTTGCGAAGCAAAATTCGGATGGCTTCGCCTTTGTGGAGAATAACAAGGCCAGTGCCTTCGTTATGGATGGGGTTTTGCTGGCCGCGCAGGTCGCTTTCTCAAAGAGGCCCGATGATTATTTGGTATCGGCTGAAACGTTCGGGCCACCAGAACCCTATGGAATTTTGATGCGCAAAGGTGATGAGCCGTTTCGACAACTCGTCAATGACACGTTGCGCCAGCTTTTCGTCAGCGGTGAAATCAATCACATCTACGACAAGTGGTTCATGGCACCTCTGCCACCGGAAGGGCGCAATTTCAATCTTCCGATATCTGCGGAGCTACAGGCGACCTTTGATGATCCGCAGGAGTATCTGAAATGAGGCGTTCGCTTAAGACACTTTTCATGTTGCCCGCTGCCTTGCTCGTCTCACTTTCCTGCGCTGCTGCGGCAGACTTTACCCAGTCCACGCTGGAGCGCATCAAGGAAACCGGAAAAATCCGCATTGGCTATGGCGCGACGCCTCCGTTTTCCTTTGCCGCAAGCAATGGTCAGATCATGGGTTACTCGATCGATTTGTGCAATCGCGTCGCGGAAAAGCTGAAACTCCGGCTCGGTTTGCCCACTCTCGAGATTGCCTACTTGCCACGCACGCCCAGCAACCGGGTGCAACTTCTCAATAGCGGCGAAATCGACATAGAATGCAACGCCAGCACCAATACTGTAGAGCGGCGAAAAAGTGCGATTTTCGCCATAAGCCATTTTTACGGCGCTACGCGTTTTGTGTCTTTGACCAAGAGTAATCTGGTGACGCTGGCAGATTTGAAGGGTCGTTCTGTCAGTGTCGCCCGCGGCACTGTCAACGTCAGCGACATCAATGAAGCCAACCGAACGAACAAATTGAATGTATCGGTGGTGCCGACCGAAACGCTCCAGTCGGCATTTGACATGGTCACGGATGGCCGAGTGTCGGCCTTTGTCATGGACGAGGTTTTGCTCCGCACCATGATCGCGCGAACGAAAAATCCCAGTGATTATCGCGTTTCCCTGGAAAAAGTCACCGAAGCTCAGCCGTTCGGATTCATGATGCGCCTGGATGACGGGGAGTTCGCGACTGCTGTCAACGAGGCCCTTGCCGAGATCTACAAAAGTGCAGACATGCCCGAGATCTACAGGCGCTGGTTTGAGAGCACTGCGCCCGGAATAGGCGTCAACATCAATCTTCCAATGGGCAAAAGGCTGCGTGCCGCCTTGGCTAACCCCAATATGGAGCTATAGCGCCTCAACACGACAGGGTCGGCGCGCGACCCTGTCGTGTTGAGCTTTGTTTAAACGCGCTCAAGCGCAATCGCGATGCCCTGGCCAACGCCAATGCACATCGTGGCCAGTGCCTTGCTTTTGCCGGTGAAGGAAAGCTCAAGGGCAGCCGTGCCTGCAATGCGGGCACCGCTCATGCCGAGCGGGTGGCCGAGTGCGATGGCTCCGCCATTGGCGTTGACGCGTGCATCATCATCGGCAACGCCCAGCTGGCGCAGTGTCGCAAGCCCCTGCGACGCAAAGGCTTCGTTCAACTCGATGACATCAAGGGCTTCCTGGCTCCAGCCGAGACGCGCCAGAAGCTTCTGTGAGGCCGGTGCCGGACCGATACCCATGACACGTGGCGGAACACCTGCCGTCGCACCGCCGACGATGCGGGCGATTGGCGTCAGTCCATACTTCTCGACCGCTGTCTTTGACGCAATAATAAGAGCCGCTGCACCATCATTGACGCCAGAAGCGTTTCCGGCGGTAACCGTCGCGCCTTCCATGCGGTTGACCGGCTTCAACTTGGCAAGAGCCTCAATGCTCGTTTCGCGCGGATGTTCATCCTTGCTGACGATGATTGGGTCGCCTTTGCGCTGTGCAATGCTGACGGGCGTTATTTCCTTGGCCAGTCGGCCGTTTACCTGCGCTTTCGCCGCCTTTTGCTGGCTGTGCACGGCAAAAGCGTCCTGAGAGTCTCGGGAGATGTTGTAGTCAATGGCGACATTGTCACCGGTTTCAGGCATGGAGTCGACGCCATAAAGCGATTTCATCGCCGGGTTCACAAAGCGCCAACCGATTGTTGTGTCGTAGATTTCGGCATTGCGGGAAAATGCGGCGTCTGCCTTTGGCATGACAAAGGGCGCGCGGCTCATGCTTTCGACGCCGCCCGCAATCATCAGTTCCGCTTCCCCGGACTTGATGGCCCGAGCCGCAGCAATGACGGCATCCATGCCGGAGCCGCAAAGACGGTTCATGGTGGTTCCGGTGACAGATACCGGCAAGCCTGCCAGAAGGAGTGACATGCGCGCCACGTTACGGTTGTCTTCACCGGCCTGGTTTGCACAGCCGAAAATCACATCGTCGACCGCTTCCCAGTCCACTCCGGGGTTGCGGCTGACCAGCGCCTTCAGTGGAACAGCGCCGAGATCATCAGCCCGGACGGATGACAATGCCCCGCCGAAACGGCCAATGGGGGTTCGAATATAATCGCATATGAATACATCAGTCATTTTTCATACCTTACAGTTCGGGTGCGACGAGATCGGCAACAGTGCCATCAATATGCAACTTCGCACCGGTCATGGCTTGAAGGTCGTCAAAGCTCATACCGGCCAGTTTCTCGCGAAGGACGAAATGGCCGTCCTTGACGTCAACCACCGCATGGCTGGTGTAAATGCGCGTGATGCAGCCGACCCCGGTCAGGGGGAATGCGCATGTCTCGACGAGCTTTGGCTCGCCTTTCTTGGTGACATGTTCAGTGATGACGAAGACCTGCTTTGCCCCGTGCACGAGATCCATCGCGCCACCGACAGCAGGCACACCTTTGGAACCCACACGCCAGTTGGCGAGGTCTCCGTTCTGCGCGACCTGATAGGCTCCCAGAATGGCGACATCCAGATGGCCGCCGCGCACCATCACAAAACTATCTGCATGGTGGAAAAACGCGGCGCCCGGTTTCAGAGTGACGGCCTTCTTGCCGGCATTGATCAGATCCCAGTCTTCCTCGCCCTCCGCAGGCGCTTCACCGAAATTCAGAATGCCGTTTTCGGTATGAAAAATCGCCTCTCGGCCGGGCGGTTGGTAGCCCGCCACCATTTCAGGAAAGCCAATGCCCAGATTGACATAGGCGCCATCGGCAATGTCTTGCGCGGCACGCCATGCGATCTGTGCGTTGGAAAGCTTGATGTCTTCGAATGTGTTGAGAGGTTGAGTTTCGGTCATGCGTAGGACGCTCCTGCACGGATCAGAATTTCTTCCTGTTGAGGGTTCTCAATCTGTACGACGCCATCGACAAATATTCCGGGCGTCACCACATGCTCGGGGTCGATGCCTCCGGCAGTCACCAGTTTTGATACCTGTGCGATCGTCGTCTTTGCCGCCATGCACATCAATGGATTGAAGTTGCGGCCAGCCTTGGAGTAGGTCAGGTTACCGTGGGTATCGCCGATGTGAGCCTTCACGATGGCAAAATCTGCTTTCAGCCAGCGTTCCTGAACGTAATGGCGTCCATCGAACTCTGCTATCGGCTTGCCATTCGCAAGTTCGGTGCCGTAGCCGGTGGGCGTGTAGAATGCCGGAATCCCAGCCCCTGCGGCACGAATGCGTTCGGCAAGCGTGCCTTGCGGCACGAGTTCAAGCTCGATCTCTCCAGCCAGATATCTGTCTGTGAATGCCCGCGGATCAGAGGAGCGGGGAAAAGAGCAGATCATCTTGCGGACCATGCCCGCATCAATCATCGCCGCAATGCCGATCCGTCCGTTTCCGGCGTTATTGTTGATGACTGTCAGGTTTTTGGGTCCCTTGTCGATCAGAGCGTGGATTAACTCGATGGGTGCACCAGACCCGCCAAATCCGCCGATCATCACCGTCGCGCCGTCGCCAATACCAGACACCGCATCGGCTGCGCTCCTGATGGTCTTGTCCATAAAAATCCTCCCGAACAGCTTTGAAACCAGTTTTGGCTTTTGAGCAGGTAAGACCGAAATGTCCTCGACCGCAAATGGTTTGTGCGTTATATGATTTTTGTTCGTATATCGCACAAATGGATCGTCGCCATGGCCAATGAAAGAGACCTGATGAGTGGGCTTGCAAAGGGCCTTCGTGTTCTTGAGGCCTTCAGGGTTGAGCAGCCGCGCCTGTCGATTTCCCAGGCGGCCGATGCTGCGGATCTGGACCGTGCCACGACCCGACGCTGCCTGCTGACATTGGCTGAGCTGGGTTATGCTGCTTATGACGGCAAATATTTCACGGTCACACCCAAGGTCTTGCGGCTTGGTACCGGCTGTCTTGCAACCATGCCCCTGCCACGCATCGTTCAGCCGGTTCTGGACAAATTGTCCGAAGCCATCGGCCAAAGCACCTCTGTTTCCATTTTGGATGAGACAGAAATTGTCTATGTCGCCCGGGCAGCGCAGCGCAGCGTCATGTCCATTTCGCTCATGCCCGGTTCACGATTGCCAGCTTACTGCACGTCCATGGGGCGCGTCTTGCTGGCCGCACTGGATCGTGAGGAACAAAGAGCCGTCCTGGAGAAATCGGACCGGCGAGCCAGAACGGCGCTGACATTGATCGAAATCGAAGCCTTGATGGAGGAATTGATGGCGACCCGTCAGCGTGGTTATGCGCTGATCGACCAGGAGGTCGAACTCGGCTTGCGCTCGATTGCGGTCCCGGTCAACAATGTCAGGGGGCAGACGGTGGCGGCGCTGAATGTGGGGCTTTCGGCATCGGCGGCGTCGATGGAAGACCTTGTGGAGCGTTATCTGCCTGCGCTGCTGAGCGTTCAGTCCGAATTGGCCAGAATGCTGGCCTGATCCACCGATCCTGCGCCATTCGAAAGGGAATACTGTTCTGCAAGTCTCCAGGCTCGTGGCGTCATGCCGGTTTCCCGCAGGAAAAAACGAGAGAAATAGGCGGGGTCGCTGAAGCCAAGGCCAATGGCGACCATCTGCACCGTCGAGACCGTGAACAGCAATTCCTGCTTGGCAATATCCAATTGCCGTTGGGCGATCAGTCTCTGAAGGCTCACTCCGAATTGCTGTCGCAAAAGGCGGTTCAGATGGGTCTGGGATAGGCCAAGTTTCTCGGCATAAAACTGGGCGTCCTTATGTTCGCGAACGTGACGGGCGATCAGGCTGAGCAAAAGATCCAGGCGACTACTATTCTTGTCCGTTTCTCCGCCTTGAAAACTCAGTTGTACGCCGCGTGACAGGTGGACGATCAGCGTCGTGATCAGCCCCTCCATCATTGCATGCCGTGCTGGGTGGCCGCTGGAAAATTCCCCCCAGATCAAATCGCAGCAGTCTATGATCCTCTGCTGTTGCGAGTTGCCGGTGAGCGACAGCAGAGAGGGCCGCGCCAGATACTGCCGTGCCGCCGCCTGCGCTGACGGTGAAAGCGCCGTTGGAATAAGCGTGATAATGATGCCCGCAATATCACGCGAAAAACGAAAGCCGTGTTCGAAGCCTGGCGGGACGATGACGATGGAGGGTGGCTTGATGGCGACAACGTCGCCATTCAACGAGGCGTCGCCCTCTCCCCCGGAAACGCAAAGAATCTGCAAGAAACTCTCATGCCGGTGCAGGTCGATTTCGAACCGATGCAGGCTGCTGCGCGAAAAAAGCGTTTCGCAATGGAAGCGAAACGGCGCCTGTTGCGCGGTCGCTTCACCGTAAAGCTGGTCGTGTATCTGTCGTGTCATCGAAACAGGCCCGTAGTCCGTAATGGTCGAATAGTGCAATGCTTGATCTAAAATGTCCATTGATCGCGAGGCTTTGAACCAGCAGTTTCGGGGTAGGAAATCAAGTGGGAGGAAGCAATGCGCACACAGGTCGTCATTATCGGTTCCGGTCCAGCCGGACTGCTACTCGGGCAAATACTGTCTGGTGCGGGCATCGCCAACGTCATTCTGGACCGTGCCGGCAAGGATTACATTCTGAGCCGCGTCCGTGCGGGCGTGCTTGAAGAAGGCACAGTTCATCTGTTGGAAAAGGTCGGGGTAGCGACGCGGCTTCATGCCGAGGGCCTGCCGCATGATGGTTTTTCGCTGGCGTTTGATGGTCGCGATCATCGCATCGATCTGCACGACCTGACGGGCGGCAAGCGGGTCATGGTCTATGGCCAGACGGAAGTCACGCATGATCTGATGGATGCGCGGGAGAAATCCGGCGCGCAAACGATCTATGAGGCTGCCAATGTGGAGCCACATGACTTCGACAGCGCAAAGCCCTATGTCACCTATGAAAAGGATGGGGTGACCCACCGCATTGACTGTGATTTCATTGCTGGATGCGACGGCTTCCACGGGGTAAGCCGCAAGGCTGTTCCGAAAGGTGCCATCCAGGAATTCGAGCGGATCTATCCTTTCGGATGGCTTGGCATTCTTGTGGATGCGCCGCCCGTCAATCACGAATTGATCTATGCAAACCATCCGCGCGGTTTTGCGCTGTGCTCCATGCGGTCTCCAACCCGCAGCCGCCATTATATCCAGTGCTCTCTGGACGATAAGGTCGAAAACTGGAGCGACGATCGTTTCTGGGCTGAGTTGAAAAACCGGTTGCCCACGCAACACGCGGAGGCCTTGATAACCGCTGCATCGTTCGAAAAATCGATCGCGCCGCTGCGTTCCTTCGTGGCCGAACCCATGCGCTTCGGGCGCATGTTTCTGGCCGGGGATGCGGCTCACATCGTGCCGCCGACGGGTGCCAAGGGTCTCAACCTCGCAGCAAGCGATGTGCATTATCTGAGCGAGGCTCTGATCGAATATTACAATGAACGCTCCGAAGCGGGTGTTGATGGCTATTCGGCGCGCGCCTTGTCGAGAGTATGGAAGGCAGTTCGTTTCTCCTGGTGGATGACGAGTATCATGCACCGCTTCCCTGATTCTGGCGATTTCGGTCAGAAGATTCAGGAAGCCGAATTGGATTATCTCGTCCAGTCGCGTGCAGCATCCACCTCGCTCGCCGAAAACTACGTTGGCCTGCCCTATTAAGAGCGTGCCGATAACAACGCAGCCGCCGCTTCACGGATAGTCTGCATCAAGAGAGCGAGTGGCAGGGACGGCTGCGTGTCGGCGCGGATGGTCAATCCAACCGGGCCGCTCGTGTCAGCCGTATCCAATGGCAGCGCAGCAATGGTGCCGTCGGCAATATCGGCGGCCACCACACCTTCCGAGATAATCCAGATGGCGTCTGTCGCGCGCAGGAAGGCGCGGCCGAACGCGTCGGAAACCGTTTCAATTCTGGTTGGTAAAGCAGCAACGCCGTGGGCCAGCAGGAACTGGTCAACGATGGGGCCGATCACCGAATTTCGGGTGGGGGTTAGTATCGGAAACTCATGGAGCTTTTCGAAAATGTTTGCGGTGTCCATCAGGAGGGGATGACCTGATCGAACCGCAAAGCGCACTTTTTCCGAATAAAGATGCTCGAATGAAAATCCCGTCATCTTTTCAGGCGCGGCAAGACGCCCGACGACGAGATCAAGATCGCCAAGGCGGAGTTGCTCCAGCAAGACAGCGTTTTCGCCGGTCACGATTTTGACGGTGCTGCCGGTGCTTTCCTTCAAAAAGCTGACCATCGCCTCGGGCATGATGCTGACCGAGACGGTTGGCAGCGCTCCGATCCTCACGGGCGTACCGATCTTTGCGGCCTCGGGTGAAACGGAATCGACCGCCTGCCGCAGCGCGGTCACCGTTGCGCCAGCATGTTTGAGAAAAATTTCGCCAGATCGGCTGAGCTTGATGCCCCGGCCATCGCGCTCGAAAAGGGAGACGCCAAGAACCTCTTCCAGTTCACGAACAGTTTTTGTGATCGCTGGCTGGCTGACGCTGAGAATGGCCGCAGCCCGCCCGACGCTTTTCTGGCGTGCTATCTCCACAAACGTTCGGATATGCCGAAACTTCAAGCGTGCATCGATCATCAATTATAATCTATCGGTTATGATTACTGCCAATAAACTCATTTTACTTAACCGTTCGGATCTTGCAATGTCTGAGCAGGAGGAACCTAGCCATGCAGTTTTTGTTGTCGAAAAGCGGTGCGATTCATTATCGCGCTCAGGGATTGGGCCAGAGCCGGCCGGTAATCGTCTTCATTAACTCGCTTGGTACGGATTTTCGGATCTGGCACGATGTTATGGACAAACTTGGCGATCAATATGCTTATATCCGCCATGACAAACGCGGCCACGGCCTGTCCGATCTTGGCTCCACGCCCTATTCCATCGATGATCACGTCGATGATGTCATCGCACTGCTGGATCATCTCTCTGTCGATAGGGCCATCATCTGGGGTCTTTCTGTCGGTGGCCTGATTGCGCAGGGTCTTTATGCGCGGCGTCCCGATCTCGTCCGCGCCCTTGTGCTCAGCAACACGGCCCACAAGATTGGCAGTGCCGACATGTGGAACGACCGCATCGCGCACATCCATCGCGACGGTATTGCACCGCTTGCTGATGGCGTAATGGAACGTTGGTTCACGCCCGCATTTCGTAGGGAAGACAATGCCGAGTTTCTCGGCGCGCGCACCATGCTCGTGCGGCAGGACCGGCATGGCTATGCCGCCACATGTGCCGCCATCAGAGATTGTGACTTCACCGATGTGGCAAAAACCATCGCGGTTCCCACGCTTTGCGTCGCGGGGGACGGGGATGCCTCCACACCGCCGGAGCTCGTTCGTGCGCTTTCCGCGCTGGTGCCCGGCAGTCAGGTCACCATCATTGAAAACTGCGGGCATATACCGTGCATTGAGCAGCCGCAGGCCTATTCCAGCGCTGTCGATGCTTTCTTTAAATCCTTGCCGGAGGTTTGACCATGGCAGACGCGGATAAGACAAACAGGTTCGACGATGGAATGAAGACGCGCCGCAGCGTGTTGGGTGATGCCCATGTCGACCGGGCGCAGAAGGCCGCGACGCCCTTTGATGAGCCTTTTCAGCGGCTGATAACGGAATCTGCCTGGGGCAATGTCTGGTCCGGTACCCATTGGACGAAACGTGAGCGTTCCATGGTGACCATCGCCTTGCTGGCAGCGCTTGGGCATGATGAAGAGGTCGCCATGCATGTGCGCGCCACTGCCAACACAGGTGCGACGCAGGAGGATATTCGCGAGGCCTTGATGCATGTCGCGATTTACGCAGGCGTGCCCGCTGCCAATCATGCGTTTAAAATTGCCAAGGGCGCACTTGCCGAAATGCAGGCTGCGTCCGTTCGTGAGGAGGAGACGAAATGACCAACAAGCCACCGGAAACCGGCCCCTTTTTCGCCAGAGATCGTAGCATTCATCCGCCCGCATTCGCGCCGGGTTACAAGACATCCGTTCTGCGCTCGCCTCAGCGTGCACTGATTTCACTGGAAGGCACCAAGAGCGAGATCACCGGTCCCGTCTTCGGGCATGGTATGCTCAATCCGCTGGATAATGACCTCATTCTCAACTACGCCCGCCCGGGAGAAATGCCCATCGGGCCCCGCATTCTGGTGCATGGTCGGGTGATCGACGAGCGCGGCAAGGGTGTGGAAGGCGCATTGGTGGAGTTCTGGCAGGCCAATGCCGGCGGTCGATATCGCCATAAGAAAGAGTCATATCTCGCCGCAGTCGATCCCAATTTCGGCGGTGTTGGTCGCACTATCACCGATGCGGATGGTTATTACTGGTTCAAGACAATTCAGCCTGGAGCCTATCCTTGGCCAAACGGCGTCAATGACTGGCGTCCCGCGCATATTCATTTCTCGGTTTTTGGTCACGGCTTTTCGCAGCGCCTGATCACGCAAATGTATTTCGAAGGCGACCCGATGATCTGGCAGTGTCCAATCGTCAAGACCATTCCAGACAAGGCTGCTATCGAAGGCCTTGTTGCGGCACTCGACATGTCATCTGCAATCCCCATGGATATGCGTGCTTACAAGTTCGATATCGTGCTTCGGGGGCGCCGCTCCACCCTGTTTGAAAACCGCATGGAAGGCAATTAAGATGGTTCAGCCGCTTCATTACTTCAAGGAAAGCGCCTCGCAGACAGCCGGGCCTTACGTCCATATTGGTTGCACGCCCAATTTCGTCGGTATCGAAGGGGTGTTCCCGAAAGATCTCGGTTCTGGCGCTCTATATAATGACAGTGCCAGAGGTGAACGCATCACCATCCGTGGCACCGTCTATGATGGTGGTGGAAATGCCCTCAAAGATGCCCTGATCGAGATCTGGCAGGCCGATGCCGAGGGGCTTCACAACAGTCCAAGCGAAACACGGGGCACTGCAGACCCGAATTTTACAGGCTGGGGTCGTTCGCCCGGAGATATGGATACGGGTGAATTTACGTTTGAAACCATCAAGCCGGGAAAGGTGCCTTTTAACGATGGTCGGCCCATGGCGCCGCACATCACCTTCTGGATCGTTGCACGTGGTATCAATATCGGACTGCACACGCGCATGTATTTTCCCGAAGAGGTTGACGCGAATGCCGCAGATCCCGTTCTTGCCCGCGTTGAACACAAGTCACGCCTCGCAACATTGATTGCAAGAAAAGAGGAGGGGAACGTATACCGGTTCGACATCCATCTTCAGGGTGAACGCGAAACGGTTTTCTTCGACATCTGAGGTGAAAATGAGCCTGTCCCCTTTCGAACATCCGTTTCTGGGTGGCCTTTTTGGTGATGCTGAAATCTCCGCGCTTTTTGGCGCGGAGGCGGATGTGCAGGCAATGCTTCGGTTTGAAATGGCGTTGGCTGAGGCGGAAGCGGCGGTCGGGATTATTCCAGAGCCACATGCGGCACGCATTGTTGGCGCCATCGCAACTGTCTCGATTGATTACGGCGCATTGCGGGACGGGGTCTCAAAGGACGGCGTTGTCATTCCTGAACTGGTTCGGCAATTGCGGGCGGCGGTTGGAGCAGACGCAGCTGCCAGCGTGCATTTTGGTGCCACCAGCCAGGACGTGATCGATACAAGCCTGATGCTTCGGCTCAAGGTTGCCGCAGGGATTCTTCAGCGCCGGCTCTCTGGCTGCATTGCAGGGCTGGAAAATGTTGGCGCACGCGATGGTTCAAAGGCTCTGATGGGCCATACACGCATGCAGGCGGCCATTCCGATTACTGTTGAGGATCGGCTGGCAAGCTGGCGGCATCCAATCACCCGCCACCATGGACGGCTTGCCAACTTTGGCCAGACCGGCTTTTGCCTGCAATTTGGTGGCGCTGCGGGTTCGCTGGAAAAATTTGGTGCCAAAGGCGCTGAGGTTCGCGCGGAACTGGCGCGGCGACTTGAACTGGCGGATACGCCACAGTGGCATAGTCAACGCGATGGCATTGTGGAATTTGCCAATATTCTGTCACTCATAACGGGCTCGCTTGGCAAAATTGGCCAGGATGTCGCACTTCTTGCCCAGAAGGGACAAGAAATCCGCCTGTCGGGCGGAGGTGGTTCATCGGCCATGCCGCACAAGCAAAATCCCGTTCTCGCGGAAACACTTGTAACGCTTGCCCGTTTCAACGCTGTCCAGATATCGGCGCTGCATCAATCCATGGTGCATGAGCAGGAACGGTCTGGTGCCGCATGGATGCTGGAATGGTTGATGCTTCCTCAAATGGTTGTTGCCACCGGCACCGCGTTGCAAATAGCCGATAGGCTTCTGTGTCAGGTTCAGGCTCTCGGCGCTTGAGCGTTCCATATTTTTCCAAATGAAATTTAAGGAACTATTCCTCCAGGGTGACGTTCACTTGGCAGGAGAGACACCGTGTCAAACGGACATGATGGTAGCGAAGAACACCAGGATTTTTCCGTTTTCTTCTGGTGGCCAACGAAATGGCAGACGAGCTTCTATCCCATCCGGTGCTCTCCACACCTGAAACTCCAGCCAGTGGGGACGTTATGGAAAAGACCGAAACGCGAAAGCTTGCGGAAGAATACATGCTCCTCGGCGGAACCCGTCAGGTGATGATAGACGATAATAAAACCTTCGTCCGTCAATATGACGGAGAACCTGAAGAGGCAGAGCGCTTCTGGCAGGAAAAGATCGAAGTGCTTGAAAAGTCGCGCCGCGACGATGTCGAGTTCTTCCTGCCGTCGGTCAATTCCGACGAGGAAAACTGAGGCATAGCCTCTATCAACACATTTTAAGGAGACAGCCATGACAGCTATCAACGCTGCTAAAATTGTGATTCTCGCAACAGACGGTTATGAACGGTCTGAGCTTCGCGTTCCCTACGAAGAACTGAAGCGTAAAGGCGCGGACGTAAAGATCGCGTCCATCGATAACGGCGAAATCAAGAGCTGGGATGAGAAAGACTGGGGTGACGCCATTAAGGTTGATCTTTTGGCGAAAGACGTGCGGGTCGATGACTTCGACGCGTTGGTACTCCCCGGCGGCCAGATTAACCCGGATGTTTTGCGCACGGATGAATCAGCGATGCGTGTTGTGCGTGAATTCGTGAAGTCCGGGAAGGTCGTCGCCGCCATTTGCCACGCACCGTGGCTGCTGGTTGAGGCCGACGCAGTCAAAGGTCTTGAACTGACATCCTACGGGTCGATCAAGACAGACGTGAAAAATGCCGGTGGCATTTGGAAAGATGCAGAAGTCGTCACAGACAAGGGCATCATTACCTCGCGGTCGCCTGATGACCTTCCAGCATTTGTTGCGAAGATTGTTGAGGAGGTCGAGGAAGGCCGACACGACCGCCGCGCCGCCTAATCCCTTTTTTCTGCGAGAGCCGTCATGAAAATGACGGCTCTTTTTTTGTCTTGTTCAGAGGGCCGCCATGCGTGTGGTGAGCGGCGCGTCATAAAATACCGGAATCACGCAAAATTCACCCGCTCAATCGATTAAATAAGAATATGAGAACTCGCCGAACATAATTGACAGCTTGGCAAAATGAATTTGCCACAATTTTGCCTTTTTTGGGTCACGATTGCGTCTATTTTTCACGACTTTTGCGAGTTTTTGCAAACGAGATGAATTTTTCTTTACGAATTTTCCGACATTGCATGTCTTTTTGAGTGTGCGTCGCCGCAATTTTATTGCGCTGCACAATAGCATTTTTACCTTTAAAAGCGTTGTTTTGGACCAGCTTGACTCCCGATTTTCGCCGGTTTTGAGCAAGCTATAAGCATAAATCAAATCTATCTATGCAAGTAATACATAAGTCGACTTTGCCGTTGCGGCGATCGTTCAAGCCGATGGCAATCTGTTTGTTGATATCGCGTGTTTTAATATTAAAGACTGATCTTTTGTGAGTATTTGTGGGGAAGCGGCAACAGGGAACTAAGGCGGGGTGCCCCATAAAAAATTCAAAAGCACCAAATTCTGGTCACAGCCTTGCTGGATGATCCAACTTGAAATGACGCGCCCAACGGGTACCGACCAATCGCAAACATAAATGGAGTCCTCTCTATGAAGTCCGCGACTCGATCGGCTGTTTCGCCGCTTAGTGGTTCAGATGAGTTTGATCTGAGCTTTCCGATCGGAGGAATCGCTAAACGCAGCTTTGACGTTTCGTCAGCCCTGCTAGCAATCCTCATCCTCAGCCCGATCTTCCTCATGATCATGGCTATGGTGAAATTTACTGACCGCGGCCCTGCCTTTTACGGCCACCGCCGCGTCGGACATAATGGACGCATGTTCCATTGCCTGAAATTCCGCACGATGGTGACGAATGGCGATGAGGTTCTGCGACAGTACCTTGCGGCCAATCCAGAAGCTGCCGAGGAATGGAAGGCAACGCGCAAGTTGAAGAACGACCCGCGTGTAACGGCAATCGGCAATGTTTTGCGCAAGCTGAGCCTTGATGAGCTTCCACAGCTTATCAACATCATCCGTGGTGAGATGAGTGTCGTTGGTCCACGTCCTGTGGTCGATGAAGAGCTCAACTATTACGAAGGCGCTGCTTCCTACTATCTCAGCACCCGTCCAGGTTTGACAGGTCTGTGGCAGATCAGTGGTCGTAACGACGTTTCCTACAAGGAGCGCGTCGATTTCGATACGCAATACGTACGCACGTGGTCGATGATGCAGGATGTTTCGATTATCTTTAAAACAATTCCCGCCGTGTGCATGTCACGCGGTAGCTATTGAACCAATTTCGTATTCTTGCGTTTTGCAGCACGATAATATTGCGGCCATCTAACGGTGGCATTTACGACCAGCTTAAGCGCTGGTCGTAACCCGGTCGCTCTCAGCGGTCGTTTCAATGGAGTATAGTATGGTTGGCACTGCCGCCGAATTTTGCCTTAATGGTGCGTTGCGCAAGGTTGCCACGCTTCTTGTGGCTGGAACTTTGCTCGCCTCAAGTCCCCTTCATGCCCTCGCACAGGACAATCAGTACCGGCTCGGCACTGCCGATAAGCTGCGCATCCGTGTTGCGGAGTGGCAGCCTGCCGATGGCACCATCCGAAATTGGGATGTTATCAATGGTGACTATTCCGTTGGTGCTTCCGGGTCTCTCTCTTTGCCTTTCATCGGTCGGCTTGATGTAGCAGGAAAGACCATCGATGAGGTTGGTGAGCAGATCGGTGCACAGTTGCAAGCCAAGTTCGCGCTTCGCAATCTGCCTTCCGCATCGGTGGAAATTGCCCAGTTCCGCCCGGTCTTCATGACCGGTGACATTGAGACGCCTGGCGAATATCCATATGCACCCAATTTGACTGTTTTGAAGGCCGTCAGCCTTTCGGGTGGTTTGCGCCGCTCCGAGGCGGGGCAGCGTTTCGCCCGCGATTTTATCAATGCACGTGGTGATGCCGCTGTCTATGATGACCAGCGCGGACGCCTTCTGGCACGGCAGGCGCGGCTTCAGGCAGAGGTTCGGGGCGATACGGAAATAGCCAAGACGCCCGCGCTTGAAAAAATCCTGAATATTGACGCTCTGCTGGAGAGTGAAAACGCGCTTATGAAGTCGCGAAGCGAGCGCTACACGCTTCAGCTGAAGGCTTTGACCGATCTCAGGCAGCTTCTGGAAACAGAGGTGGAGTCACTGCAAAAGAAGGCCGAGACCCAGAATCGCCAACTTCAACTGGCCAATGAAGACCGCGAGAAAGTAAACCGCCTCAACGAGCAGGGGCTTGCCCTTGCCCAGCGGCGGATTTCGGCGGAAGAACGCTCCGCTGACGTGGAGTCGACACTTCTCGATATCGACACCTCCACGCTGCGCGCCAAGCAAGACATCAACAAGGCCATGCAGGACGAGATCAACCTGCGCAATGACTGGGTCGCACAACGGTCCAAGGAGTTGCAGGACACCGAGGCTGAGTTACAAAAGCTGAACCTTCAGCTGGGCACCAGTCGCGAGTTGATGTCCGAGGCCCTGGCGCAGTCAGCCGAAGCCATTCGCTTTGACCCATCGGGCAAATCCGCATCCATCACCTATATCATCGTTCGTGAGGAAAACGGTCAGTCCAAGGAAATCAAGGCTGACGAAACGACAACGGTTCAGCCCGGCGATGTGATAAAGGTCTCATCAGACGTTCTGATGCAGTGAGGTCCGCATGCGGATTGCCAAATCGGCCCTGATCGACCCGGATAAAAACGGCCTTTACGGAACGGCGGCTATCGCGCTGTCGTTCTTCGTCTTCGCCTATTCCTCAAAATTCGGAATGGTGTCCGTGCTTGCCTATTACGGCATGTGGCTACCATTGATCGTCGTTGATTATCGCCGTGTGCTGGGCAACTATACCCGCTACTGGTGGATTTTCGGGTTTGGCGTTCTGGCGATCCTTTCCAGTTTCTGGTCGGACGCCATGTCGGTCACGCTGCGTGCATCAATACAGTACATGACGCATATCATCTGCGCACTCATCGCCATGCGCTTGATATCCATAACGACGCTCACACGAGGTGCCTTGATCGGCATCATCGTCGTGCTTCTTTATTCTCTGCTGTTCGGTATCTACCTGTTTGATGCTCTGGATGGCACGTTCAGCTTTGTGGGGGCTTTCTCCTCCAAGAACCAGTTGGGCTTTTACGCATCGCTGGGTGTCATCTTTGCTGCATGCTCCGTGCTTGTGCTGCGGCAACGCGACATTCTCTGGCTTGGCATCGCCGGTTTCGCAGGGCTGATATCAGCCTATTGTTTGCTTGCGTCGCAATCGGCAACGTCTGTTATCACCACCGCCGCTGTGGTTGCCCTCGTCATTGGCTTCCTACCGATGGGAATGCTGTCACCGGCCAACCGAAAGATGATTTTTCTGGCACTTGTGGGTGTGGGAGGCCTGTTTGTCGTGGCAGCCCTTCAATTCGGTCTGCTCGATGCAATCCTTGGAATTTTCGGCAAGGATTCAACGCTGACAGGGCGGACCTACCTCTGGCAGCAGGGCATAGAAGCCGCCAAGGCCTCACCTATACTGGGTGTGGGCTATCAGGGTTTCTGGGTCATGGGCTTTTTTGATGCCGAGCGCCTATGGAACGACTTCTTCATCACAACGCGAAGTGGCTTCCACTTTCACAATACCTATATCGAAACGACCGTGGAAAATGGTTTTGTAGGCCTGTTGCTGCTTGTCATCGTCCTCTACGGCACCCTGATCGGGCATCTACGTTCCATTCTGATAAAGAGACAAGACCAACAAGGGCTGATCCTGTTTGCGCTTTGCGCGCTTTTCGTCGTGCGCTCCTTCGTGGAAATCGATATTATCTTCGCCTATCAGATCGGCTCATTCCTGCTCTATTATGCCGCCGGAAAGCTGACATTGCCGAAGCGTTTGGACGTGAGCAGCACGGTCTTGTCCCGCGTCGTTTTGCGGCCGATTTCGTGATGCGATTGCTCTAAAGCAGAGGCTTCCGAACTCGTTTTGCATCTTGTCCACAAGCCATATGAGACTCTCCTTGACTCTCTTTTGGAAAAGGAACAAAAAGTGAACAAGTAATCTTTTAGCGTGAAATGCTTTTGAAGAGTTCTCAGTCATGCATAAACGCGCCGAACAGCTTGTTGTGGAAGAATTGCGGGAAAGGCTTGAGCGGATCACGCAAGGCCCGACGCGCCACCATGATAATCTGCCATTCGGAATTCCCGCCATCGACAACCATCTGCCAGGCGGAGGATTGAAGATGGGAAGCCTGCACGAGGTGAGCGGAGGCGGCAATGGTGCGGTTGATGGGGCGGCATCCGCCTTGTTTTCGGCAGGAATTGCGGCGCGTGTGACGGGTAAAATTCTCTGGTGCGTCACCCGGCCTGACCTTTTCATGCCCGCATTGACACAGGCCGGTCTCTCGCAAAACCGTCTGATCATGGTGGAGTGCCGTGATGAAAAAGGCGTGCTGGATTGTTTTGAGGAAGGTCTGCGCTGCAACGGCTTTGGTGCTGTCATCGGTGAGGTGTCCAGACTGCCGATGAATATGTCCCGTCGGCTGCAACTGGTGGCGGAAAGTTCCGGCGTCGTCGGTCTTGCTATTCGCCGTTGGCGTCATTTGTCCGGTGCTGCCGAATTCGGTCAGCCGACGGCCGCCGTGACACGGTGGAGAATTTCCGTGCGTCCTTCCACGCCGCTGCCTGTGCAGGGCGTTGGGCGCGCACGCTGGTTTCTGGAGCTTTTGCGGTGTCGTGGCGGCGAATGTGCAACATTTGAAGTGGAAGCCTGTGATGCAAAGGGTCGTCTCGCTCTACCTGCCAACATGGTCGACAGATCGCTATCGCAGGGCGCTTGGCAACAAGGCGCCACCGGTTGACCAACCGGTCGTCATGATTGCACGCCAAGGCAGCCGCCGTGTCATCGCAGCGCAGGATGCTGCCGCAATGGCTGCGGGCCTGCGGCTCGGCATGCCGGTCAGCAAGGCTCAAGCCATTTTGCCCGGGCTGATAGTTGAAGATCTGCAAGCGGGCGATGATATCAGTGCGCTTCGCGATCTCGCATTCTGGTTTTTGCGCGTTTATGCGCCCATCGTAGCACCCGACCCGCCAGACGGGCTGGTGCTGGATACAACGGGTGCAGATCATTTGCATGGCAATGAACTGATGATGATAACGGGCATGATCAACCGCCTTCACGGACTTGGCTTCAGGGCGCGTGCGGCCATTGCCGATAGCTGGGGGGCAGCGCACGCACTTGCGCGCTTCGGAAAGGATGAGGCCACCATCGTCCCGCAAGCGGGTGCATCCGCCGCGCTGGAAAACTTGCCATTGGCAGCCCTTCGGCTTGAGCCACGAACCGTGGCAGACCTGAAAGTTCTCGGCTTTCGGCGCATCGGAGAGCTGATGGCAACGGCGCGTGCGCCGGTGACATTGCGTTTCGGGCCACAGGTTGGCCGCAGGCTGGATCAGGCTTACGGGCTTTTATCGGAACCGATCGAGCCAATCCGTGTGCCGGAGCTTGTGGAGGCGCAGCGTTTCTTTGCCGAACCCATCGGCGCTGCTGAAACCATTGCACGCTATGCCGATAAGCTTGTCCGGCAGCTCTGTCTTGAACTCGAAAAACGCGGCCTTGGTGCGCGGCGTGTCGATCTAGTCTTTCACCGTGTCGATAGTGGCGTGCAGGCTATCCGGGCCGGCACATCCAGACCCGTGCGCGATATCAAACAACTGTCCCGCCTGTTGACGGACAGGATCGATACGATCAATCCCGGCTTCGGCATCGAGAAAATGATCCTCACTGCCACCCATGCTGAGCCTTTGGTCGTCGGGCAAACGCGCTCCACGCTTTTGGAGGATGTCAGAGGCGATATTGGTGAAACCGTTGATGTCATTATCAACCGTGGCCACAGGGTCTACCGCTATGGAGCTGTCGCCAGCGATGTGCCGGAGCGTGCCGTTCAGATGGTTGCTGCGCAATCGGCTGACGATATGCTCGGCTGGCCTGACCAATGGCCGCGCCCTGTGCGCCTTCTCAGCCGTCCCGAGCCTATCCAGACCATGGCGCTGCTGCCGGATCATCCGCCCAAGAGCTTCACATGGCGCGGCGTTCGGCGTCTGGTGAAGCGCGCCGATGGGCCGGAGCGCGTCTTTGGCGAATGGTGGAAACGCGAGCGTGAGCAGGCGGCCGTTCGGGACTATTTCATGGTGGAGGATGAGAGCGGCGAGCGGTTCTGGATTTTCCGCTCTGGCGATGGGGAACATGCCAATACGGGGTCGCAAGGCTGGTTTCTGCACGGTATGTTCGGATGAGTATGGACCCTCGCTATGCCGAGCTTCAGGTCACGACCCATTTTTCCTTTCTGCGCGGCGTAAGCTCCTGCGAAGATCTGTTTGCGCAAGCCAAGGCGCTGGGCATCGAAGCGCTTGGGATTGTGGATCGCAACACATTGACGGGCATACCGCGTGCATTCGAGGCGGCGGAAAAGACCGGTATCCGGCTTGTTGTTGGATGCAGGTTGGATCTCGCCGATGATGTTTCCGTGCTCGTCTATCCAACAGACCGTGCCGCCTATGGTCGGTTGTGTCGTCTGCTGACCCACGGAAAACGACATGCACCCAAGGGAAAATGCGATCTGCGATGGAGCGATCTGGTTGCCTATGGTAATGGGCTGCTGGTGATCCTGTTGCCCGATGGCGTGGATGAAGCATTGGCTATACGTCTGAGGCGTCTCAAGGCGGATTTCGCAGATCGTGCCTATGTGGCGATGAGCCTGCGCCGCAGACCGAACGATCATGTGCGGCTGCATGATCTCTCACGGATGGCAGAGCAAGTTGGTGTTGCGACTGTGGTGACCAATGATGTGCTGTTTCATGAGCCGGAGCGGCGTATGTTGCAGGATGTCGTCACCTGCATTCGCCACAATTGCACCATTGATGATGCTGGCTTTCGGCGGGAGCGGCATGCCGACCGCTATTTGAAGCCGCCACAGGAAATGCACCGCCTATTTCGTGCCTATCCGGCGGCCTTGAAGCGCACGCTGGATATCATGCGCCGCTGCCGATTTTCGCTCAAGGAATTGCAATATCAATATCCCGAAGAGAACAATGAGCCGGGATTGAGTGCCCAGCAAGCCCTTGAGAAAGCGGTTTGGGACGCAGTTCCAAACCGCTATCCAGACGGCTTGCCTGCGAAGGTGGAAAAGACGCTCAGGCACGAATTGGCCGTCATCGCCAAGAAAAAATATGCACCCTATTTCCTGACCGTCAATTCCATTGTCCGTCAGGCGCGGAAGATGGAGATCCTTTGTCAGGGGCGCGGCTCCGCTGCCAATTCGGCCGTCTGTTTTGTTCTTGGCATCACGGCCATCGATCCCAAGGAAAGCGACCTCCTGTTCGAACGGTTCGTTTCTGAAGACCGCGATGAACCGCCTGATATTGATGTGGATTTCGAGCATCAAAGGCGCGAGGAGATTATCCAATGGATTTACGGCCATTACGGGCATGACAAGGCGGCCTTGTGTTCCGTCATCAGCCGTTACCGGGGCAAGGGCGCCATACGTGATGTCGGCAAGGTTTTAGGCCTGCCTGAAGACCTGACCAAGCTCATGTCCTCGCAAATCTGGTGGTGGACAGAAGGGGTGGGCGAAGGAGAGGCCAAGGACCTCAATATCAACCTCAATGATCGCCGCGTAAAGCTTGCCTTCGATCTGGCAAGGCAATTGATCGGCACTCCGCGCCATCACAGCCAGCATCCGGGTGGCTTTGTGCTGACGCATGACCGGCTGGACGAACTCGTGCCCATATTGCCCGCAGCCATGGCTGATCGCCGCATTATCGAGTGGGACAAGGACGACATCGAAGTCGTCGATTTCATGAAAATGGATTGTCTTGCGCTGGGCATGCTGTCCTGCATGCGACGGGCTTTCGATATGCTGGAGGAGCGCGAAGGTAAGCGGTATGAGCTCGTCACTGTGCCGCAAGGCGATGCAAAAACCTACGACATGATCTGCAAGGCCGATACGATCGGCACGTTCCAGATTGAAAGCCGGGCGCAGATGTCCATGCTGCCGCGTTTGCGACCGCAGGTGCTTTACGATCTCGTCATTCAGGTTGCCATTGTCCGGCCCGGTCCCATTCAGGGCAATATGGTGCATCCCTATCTGAAGCGGCGGCAGGAGAAAGCGCAGGGCAAGGAGATTGTGTACGAGCACGCCAAGCTCAAGCAGGTCTTGCACAAGACGCTGGGTGTTCCGCTCTTTCAGGAGCACGCGATGCGTCTCGCCATTGATTGCGCCGGTTTCACACCCAATCAGGCCGACCAGTTGCGCAGGGCAATGGCGACATTCAAGAATGTCGGCACAATTTCCACCTTCGAAAAGCAACTGGTCGAGGGCCTCATTGGCAATGGCTTTCCGGAAGAGTTCGCCAGGCGGCTTTTCGAGCAGATCAAGGGCTTCGGCAGCTACGGCTTCCCGGAAAGCCACGCGGCTTCTTTCGCGCTGATTGCCTATGCATCCGCCTGGGTGAAATGTCATCACCCGGATATTTTCTGCGTCGCTCTTTTGAACTCCCAGCCCATGGGCTTTTACGCGCCCGCCCAACTTGTTCGCGATGCGCGCAATCATGGTGTGGTGGTGCGCCCGGTCTGCGTCAACACCAGTCGCTGGGATTGCACTCTGGAAGAGCCGGTCGCGCAAGAGCGCAATGCCGTTCGGCTGGGAATGTGCCTCGTCAAGGGTCTGTCCAACAAGCATGCCAGCCGCATCATCGCTTGCCGCGAGGACCGGCCCTTCGTATCGATTGATGATCTGTGGCGAAGGGCGGGTGTTTCGGTTGATGCGCTTGTCTGCCTTGCGGAAGCGGATGCCTTCCTTCCATCACTAGGGCTTTCTCGCCGGGAAGCATTATGGGCCATTAAGGCGCTGCGGGATGAGCCGTTGCCTTTGTTCGTTGCCGCTGCCGCGAGCCAAAAAAGCGTCATTGCAGAACAGAGCGAACCGGAGGTGCAACTGCTGCCCATGACAGCAGGTGCCGAAGTGGTTCAGGATTACGGCCATATGGGCCTCACTCTTCGCCAGCATCCCATGGCTTTTCTGCGCGAAGATCTGGCCCGAAGGCGTATTTCCACCTGTGCTGAAGCAGGCGCGACGAAGGATGGCCGATGGGTGGAAATTGCAGGGCTGGTGCTGATCCGCCAAAGACCGGGCTCTGCCAAGGGCGTCATTTTCATCACGCTGGAAGATGAAACCGGCATTGCCAACGCAGTTGTCTGGGTCAAGATTTTCGAGAAGTTTCGTCCCGTTATCCTGTCAGCCGGAATGGTGGGTATCTACGGCAAAATCCAGCGCGAAGGCGAGGTAGTTCATCTCGTCGCCCACCGCATTACCGATCTTTCCCATGAGTTGCGAAGTGTTGGCGAAAGGGAAGGGCCGTTCCCGTTGCCGCATGGCAGAGGCGATGAGTTTCACCACGGCATTCCGTCAACAGACCGCCGGGGCCTGCCAAAGCGATCAGAGATTGCGGACGAGAGTGAAGCGCATATCACCGTCAAAGGCCGTAACTTTCACTGAGGGTGAAAGAGCTTTCACTCGTAGATGGCGTTTTTTATCCGGTCCTTGCCAACTTCGATCACGTGTCTCATGGCCTTAATGGCGGACGTTTCATCGCGTGCAGCAATGGCGTGGACGATGCGCAAATGGTTTGCGGCGATTTCTGAGATCGTCTCTGGCGCCGAGGCGGGTGATGACAATTGGAACGATATGGCCAGCGCCGCTTCGATCAAGCCACTGGCAGACCGCATGAAAGGGTTGCCGGAAATGCGGGCGACGGCAAGGTGAAATTCTAGATCGACCTTGGCAATGGTTTCCGGGCTGTGGGCCGGATTGTCGAACCTGGCCGCAATGGCATAGAGCGAAACAATGTCTTCGCTGGAGGCATGGCGGGCGGCGGCGGCAGCGGCTGCCGGTTCCAGCGCCAGCCGGATATCGGCCAGATGATTGATGAATTCCGGGTCCAACCCCGCATCGCACCGCCAGCCCAGAACATCAGGATCGAAAAAATTCCAGCTAGATTTTTCCAGAACGCGCGTGCCGACCTTCGCCTTCGGCTCAACCAGTCTCTTGGCCGCCAGCGTTTTCATCGTCTCGCGCAACACCGTGCGGGACACACCAAAGCGCAAAGAAAGCTCTGCATCATTTGGCAGCAACGAGTTTTCAGGAATGCGACCGGAAACGATTGCACTGCCAAGCTCAGCCACGACATGCGCGTGGCTGCTGCGTCGCTTTCGTCCGGTGATTGTCGTTTCCAGCAGGCCCAAAAAAATCTCCGATTCCCTTATGCCGGATGTCCCCCGGATAATCTTCTGTTTGAATACCAGATGATAGCGCGTTGCAACACGATGAAGATGAACAACAGTATGCCGATCACGATTTTCGTCCACCAGGACGAAAGTGTACCTTCAAAAACAATATAGGTCTGGATCAATCCCTGGATCAAAAGGCCGACAAACGTTCCCGCCACAAGTCCGGTGCCGCCGGTGAGCAATGTACCTCCGATCACCACGGCTGCAATGGCGTCCAGCTCCATGCCAACGGTTGCCAGAGAGTAGCCCGAGGATGTGTAGAGCGTGTAGACAATGCCAGCCAGACCGGAGAGAAAGCCTGAAAGCGCGTAAATGCTGATGATTGTCTTGCCGATGGGAACGCCCATCAGCTCCGCGGATTGCTGGTTGCCGCCCAGCGCATAGATATTGGCACCAAGCCGGGTGCGGCTGGCAACAATGCCGCCAACGATAAAGACGATGAGCATGATAATGGCCAGTGCCGTCAATCGTCCGCCGCCCGGCACCCGGAAATAGAAGCCCTGTATGGCATCGATCACAGGATGTGAAATCGGCACGGATTCTGTCGAGATAAGATAGGCGGCCCCACGTGCCAGAAACATTCCAGCCAGCGTCACAACAAATGGCGGTATCGACAGAAACCGGATCATCGCGCCCATCAGGCAACCGAAGATCGTGGAGATGACCAGTACGGCGGCGAAGGCGACCAGCGGGTGCACATTGTATGTGCCCACCAACACGGCCACGAACACGCTTGCAAAAGCGATGACTGAGCCAATCGACAGATCAATGCCGCCCGAGAGGATGACGAAGGTCATGCCAACAGCTGCGATACCCAGAAAGGCATTGTCAGTCAGCAGGTTGCCGACAACCCGCGTGGAGAACATCGCCGGATACTGGATCACGCAGAGAACATAGGCGACGATGAAAACCGCGAGCGTTGTGAGGAACGGAAGGTTGCGGGTATGGATCATCGCGCCGTTCCTTCATTGTTGACAGTGGTTGGGGGCGTGCCGGGATTTGCCGCCTTGCGTGATCTCGCAAAGCCGATCAGCGTGCCGATGGCCGGTGATTGAAGTGTCAGAACGACGATAATGATGCCCGCCTTGATGATGAGGTTGAATTCTGGCGGGAAGCCTGAGACGAGAATACCGGTGTTGATGGTCTGGATGATCAGAGCGCCGATGAGCGATGCGGTGATGGAGAAGCGTCCGCCATTGAGCGACGTTCCGCCAATGACCACGGCCAGAATGGCATCGAGCTCCAACCATAGCCCGGCATTGTTTGCATCAGCACCCCTGATATCGGCGGTCACGATCAGGCCAGCGACCGCTGCGCAGAGGCCCGATATCGCATAGACGAAGAACAGCAGGAAACGGGCGCGAACGCCGGCAAGGGCTGCGGCGCGACGATTGATGCCCGTTGCTTCAATGAGGAATCCGAGTGCGGTTTTCCGCACAAGAAGGCCCACCAGCAATGCTGTCACCACCCAGATGATGATGGGCATGGGAATGCCCACAAAAGCGCCGATGCCGATGGAGGAAAAACTGTCGTCGTTGAACGTCAGGATCACACCTTCGGTGATCAACTGCGCAATGCCGCGTCCGGCCACCATCAGGATCAGCGTTGCGATGATCGGCTGAATGTCCAGCATGGCGACCAGAATGCCGTTCCAGATGCCGCAGGCAATGCCAACAGACAGTGAAACGGCGATGACGACCGGAATGGGCTGACCAATGCTGATCAGCGTTGCCGCGACTGCTCCGCAGATGGCAATGACAGCACCGATGGAAAGGTCGATGCCCTTGGTGGCAATCACCAGCGTCATGCCAATGGTCAGCAGTGCCACGGGCGCTGCTCGAACCATAATGTCGATGACACTGCCGTAAAGCCGCCCATTCTGAAACGATACGTTCAGAAAGCCTGGCGAAATCACGGTGATGGCAGCGAGAATGATGAAAAGGGCAGCGATCTGTGGCGCAAGTCGCTTCAGGCGGGCTGTGATGCTTCTCATTATGCGGCCTCCGTCCTGGCCGCACTGGCAATGGCCTGCATGATGTTGTCGGCGGTCACGTCACCCCCCTTGAGTTCAGCGACATGTTTGCGGTCAGACAGCACGATCACCCGGTGCGCCACAGCCGTCAGCTCTTCCAGTTCAGATGATATGACGATGAGGGACATGCCCTGCAAACACAGCCGCTCGATCATTTTCAGGATTTCCGCATGCGCGCCGATATCGATGCCGCGTGTCGGCTCATCCAGAATGAGAAGCCGAGGTTCGGTGGCAAGCCAGCGTGCCAGAATGGCTTTTTGCTGGTTTCCGCCGGATAGAAACTTGATGGGCCGCTCGGGGTCGGCAGGCCTGATATCGAGCGAGGTGATGAAGCCTTCCGTCAATGCCAGTTTCTGGCGCTTCGATAGCGGCCGCATCCATCCCTGCCGGGCTTGCAAGGCAAGGGCGATATTGTCCGCAACGGAAAAATCGCCGATAATCCCGTCCGTTTTGCGCTCTTCCGGACAAAAGCCGAAGCCATTGTCAATGGCGGCGACGGGTGAGGTGATCTCGACCGTCTTGCCATCAATGGTGGCTTGTCCTCCATCGGGCTTGTCGATGCCAAACAGCAGAAAAGCCGTTTCGGTCCGGCCTGATCCCAAAAGGCCAGCAATGCCGACGACTTCGCCGGGACGCACATTGAGATCGAAAGGCTCGACGCTGCCGCGCTTGCCGTAATCCTTGAAACGTATCGCAGCTTCGCCTTCCGCGGGCGCAGCGTCGTGAGCCTTACGCTCATGGGTCACACTCAGCAGCTCGCGCCCCAGCATCATCGAGATGAGGTCGGCGCGCGGCAATTCGGAAATTTCGCGGGTGCCAACCAGTTTGCCGTTGCGCAGAACCGTAACGCGGTCGGCGATGTCGTAAACCTGATTGAGAAAATGGGTAATGATGACAATGCCAAGGCCTTCTGCGCGCAGTTGCCGCAAAACGGTAAAGAGCATCTCGACTTCATGACTATCGAGGCTGGCCGTCGGCTCATCCAGGACCAGCACCTTGCCGGAAAGATCGACGGCTCGGGCGATAGCGATGATCTGCCTTATCGCAACGGAGTAGCTCGACAGGAGCGCATCGACGTTGATCGAAAGCCCGTAGCGCGTCAGCAATTTTACCGCCCTTGCGCTCATCTCGCGCCGGTCGATCATGCCAAAACGACGTGGCTGCCGCCCGAGAAACAGATTTTCGGCAACGGTCAGATTTTCGAGCAGGTTCACTTCCTGGTAGACGGTGCCGATACCGAGGTCTTGCGCCTCTGCAACGGTCTTGGGTGAAATCTCTGTGCCATCCAGACGGATCGTGCCACGGTCGCGATGGTAGACGCCGGTCAGAATTTTGATGAGCGTCGATTTCCCGGCTCCATTTTCGCCGAGCAAGGCATGCACTTCGCCACGGCGGAGGGAAATATCGACATTATCGAGAGCCGCAATGCCGAGAAATGATTTTCCTATGGCGCGGGCTTCCAGAAGGGGGGTGGTTTCGGGCATGGTCAGGTCCTGCACGGAATATGGGTGGGAACGGCGCCTTCGCGCCGCTCCCGAAGATGAAACCGGCTTAGTAGCCGAGTCCCTTCTTCTCCTCATAAACCTTCATCGGGTTATCAGATGCCGTGTAGAGCTTGGATTCCGTCTGGATCCATTTTGCAGGCTCTTTCTTGTCCTTGAGATAGGCTTCAAGCACGTCGAAAGCCGGCCCCGCCATGTTTGGCGTCAGTTCTACAGTCGCGTTGGCTTCACCGGCAGCCATGGCCTTGAAGATATCAGGAACCGCATCGATGGATACGACCTTGATGTCAGTGCCAGGCTTCAGGCCCGCTTCCTTGATGGCCTGGATTGCGCCAACAGCCATGTCGTCATTATGGGCGTAAACGGCGCAGATGTCCTTGCCGCCGCCTTCAGCCTTGATGAAGCTTTCCATGACTTCCTTACCCTTTGTGCGGGTAAAGTCGCCGGTCTGCGAGCGAACGATCTTGATGTTGGCGTGGGACGCGATGCCAGCCTCAAAACCCTTCTTGCGGTTGATGGCAGGTGACGAACCTGTTGTGCCCTGCAACTCGACAACCTTGCAGTTCTTGGAGCCAACGTCCTTGGCAAGCCATTCGCCAGCGACCTTGCCTTCATGAACCTGATCGGATGTTACGGCTGTCAAGTAAAGGCTGTCTGGAGCTTCGATCTGACGGTCGAGCAGGATAACCGGGATTTTCTCTTCCTTGGCTTCCTTCAACACGGCATCCCAGCCGGTTGCGACAACGGGTGCGATGAAAATGGCATCGACGCCCTGTGCGATAAAGCCCCTGATGGCCTTGATCTGGTTTTCCTGCTTCTGCTGCGCATCTGCGAATTTCAGCGTTACACCGCGCTTTTCAGCTTGCTGTTTGGTAACAGTGGTTTCAGCAGCGCGCCAACCGGATTCGGAGCCGATCTGCGAGAAGCCAACGGTGAGGGTTTTTGCGGAAACGCCTGAAGCCAGACATGCGGAAAGAGCGACGGTAACCGCCGCGAGTGCTTTTTTCATCTGTAATCCTCCCAGAGATGAATTCGGCTAAGACAAGCCGATATGAGCATATAGTATTACCTTTGAAAAGTGCTATGCGAGCATTTTCTTGTGCTGAACAATGAGCCAGAGTTGTAAAAACTTAAAATTAGTGAGGGTTTACAATAGAAAAACATCACGTAATATTTTTTTAACGGATGCGAAACCGCACCCGTACTCGCCTTGACAAGCGACCTTTGCGCAAATTAGTAATACGAATATACACTGCTAATCGTGACAATTGACGGCTTACGTCAATTGTCGCAGATGAGAGCAGACAAAAGAAGAATTCAGGGCGGAAATTTCGTGACGATCGTCATCGACTGTCTTCAAAAGGTCGACCTAAACAGGGGCTTTTCAGAGCCGCACCTGCTTTGCGCGTCTTATGGCCGTATTTCTCTCTTTTCCTCATCATAAGGTCGTCGCATCCTGTGTCGTACCCATTTGCCATTTCTGCTGGAGACCAAAGCTATGAAAGACCTGACCAACCCACCCGCAACGCAGGCTAAGGGCGGTAAGCTGCGTTCTCGCGCATGGTTCGACAATCCCGACAATGCTGACATGACAGCGCTTTATCTGGAGCGTTACATGAACTTCGGTCTCAGCCAGGCCGAATTGCAGTCGGATCGCCCCATCATCGGCATCGCGCAAACGGGTTCGGACCTGTCTCCGTGCAACCGCCACCATCTGGAGCTGGCTCATCGTCTGCGCGAAGGTATCCGCGAAGCAGGTGGTATTGCCATCGAATTCCCGGTTCACCCTATCCAGGAAACCGGTAAGCGTCCGACAGCTGGTCTCGACCGTAACCTCGCCTATCTCGGCCTCGTGGAAGTGCTCTACGGCTACCCGCTTGACGGCGTTGTGCTGACCATTGGCTGTGACAAGACCACGCCTGCCTGTCTGATGGCGGCGGCTACCGTCAACATTCCCGCTATCGCGCTGTCTGTCGGCCCCATGCTCAATGGCTGGTTCCGTGGTGAGCGTACAGGTTCCGGCACCATCGTCTGGAAGGCACGTGAACTGCTGGCAAAGGGCGAGATCGACTATGCCGGTTTCGTCAAGCTCGTTGCGTCCTCGGCGCCATCCACAGGCTATTGCAACACGATGGGTACGGCCACGACCATGAACTCGCTGGCTGAAGCGCTCGGCATGCAGTTGCCAGGTTCTGCCGCCATTCCTGCTCCGTACCGCGACCGTCAGGAAATTTCCTACCTCACGGGTATGCGTATCGTTGAAATGGTCAGAGAAGACTTGAAGCCTTCCGACATCATGACCAAGGATGCGTTCATCAACGCCATCCGGGTCAACTCGGCCATCGGTGGCTCCACCAATGCGCCAATCCATCTTAACGGTCTGGCACGTCACCTTGACGTCGAGCTGACGGTGGATGACTGGCAGAAGTATGGCGAAGAAGTTCCTTTGCTCGTCAACCTTCAGCCTGCCGGTGAATATCTCGGTGAAGACTATTATCACGCGGGCGGCGTTCCAGCTGTCGTCAACCAGTTGATGGGCCAGGGCCTGATCAAGGAAGACGCGATGACGGTCAATGGCAAGACCATTGGCGAGAACTGCCGTGGCGCGATTATCGAAGACGAAAAGGTCATTCGTCCGTTCGATCAGCCGCTGAAGGAACGTGCTGGCTTCCGCGTTCTGCGTGGAAACCTGTTCTCGTCCGCCATCATGAAGACCAGCGTTATCTCGCCGGAATTCCGTGAACGTTATCTTTCCAACCCCAACGATCCCGAAGCTTTCGAAGGCAAGGCTGTGGTGTTCGACGGTCCAGAAGATTACCACCACCGCATCGACGACCCGTCGCTGGGTATCGATGCCAACACGGTTCTGTTCATGCGTGGTGCCGGCCCAATCGGTTATCCGGGTGCGGCAGAAGTCGTCAACATGCGCGCGCCTGATTACCTGCTGAAGCAGGGCATCACCTCGCTGCCATGCATCGGCGATGGCCGTCAGTCCGGCACATCTGGCAGCCCGTCCATTCTGAACGCGTCGCCAGAGGCGGCTGCGGGTGGCGGTCTTGCCATTCTCCAGACAGGCGACAAGGTCCGTATCGACGTGGGCAAGGGCAAGGCCGATATCGTGATTTCAGCTGAGGAGTTGGCTGCGCGTTACGAGGCACTGGAAGCGGCTGGAGGATACAAGTATCCAGACCACCAGACGCCATGGCAGGAAATCCAGCGCGGCATCGTTGGCCAGATGGAATCGGGCGCGGTTCTCGAGCCTGCCATCAAGTACCAGCGTATTGCCCAGACAAAGGGCGTGCCACGCGACAACCACTAAACAACACGTGAAAATACTTATCACCGGCTGAGGTTCAGCCGGTGATTCTGTGTGAAGCGCCCAGTTTTTTCGCTCTGTGGCGCTGGGCTGGATTGCTCTTCCTGCCGCAGTCTCTTACGAAAAACCAGGACGTAGAATTCTTCCATGGGAAGGACAGAATTCTAATTCTTTTGCCTAAATTAGTATCAAAATCACGCGAAGTTAAACTTTTGAACAAAAACTACTGTGAAGGCTCCGCGTGCCCGCTTGAGTATGTGCAAAGTTTCTTATAACCACGACGCATCGGTAGTCGCAGAATAAGCGAGCCGAATACAAAAATTGGGAGCTCATTGATGAGATATAAACTTGGCCTAATCGCTGCAGCCTTGCTTTCGGCGACATGCTTTGCGCCTGCCGCAAGCGCGAAGACATTCGTATATTGCTCGGAAGGTTCGCCAGAAGGTTTCGATCCGGGTCTTTACACCGCAGGCACGACATTTGATGCCTCGGCCCACACAGTTTACAGCCGCCTGCTGGAATTTGAACCAGGCACAACCAAGCCTGTTGCCGGTCTTGCCGAGAGCTGGGAAGTGTCTGAGAACGGCACTGTCTACACGTTCAAGCTCCGCAAGGGCGTTAAGTTCCAGACTACAGAATTCTTCACGCCAACGCGTGATCTCAATGCAGACGACGTCATCCTGTCGATCGATCGTCAGATCAAGACCGACAACCCTTGGCACCAGTATGTACCAGGCACGTCCTGGGAATATGCTGAAGGCATGGGCTTCCCCAAGCTGATCAAGTCTGTCGAAAAAGTTGACGACATGACGGTCAAGTTCACGCTGAACCGCCCTGAAGCACCGTTCCTCGCCAACCTCGCAATGCCATTCGCTTCGATCATCTCGAAGGAATACACGGACAAGCTGGCCGCTGATGGCAAGCAGGCTCAGTTGAACCAGATGCCAGTTGGCACCGGTCCTTTCGCCTTCGTTGCCTACCAGCAGGATGCCGTCATCCGCTTCAAGGCCAACAAGGACTATTGGGGCGGCGCGCCAAAGGTTGACGATCTCGTTTTCGCGATCACGACCGATGCTGCCGTTCGCTACCAGAAGCTCAAGGCTGGCGAATGCCACCTGATGCCTTACCCGAACGCTGCTGACGTTCAGTCCATGAAGGCTGACAAGAGCCTGACGATCCTGGAGCAGGAAGGCCTCAACGTTGCCTACCTCGCTTACAACACGACGCAGGCTCCTTTCGATAAGCCGGAAGTGCGCATTGCGCTGAACAAAGCCATCAACAAGAAGGCTATTGTTGATGCCGTATTCCAGGGCATGGCAACACCTGCCAAGAACCCACTGCCACCAACAATGTGGTCCTACAACGACAAGGTTCAAGACGACACTTACGATCTGGAAGCAGCCAAGAAGATGCTGACAGACGCAGGCGTCAAGGACCTTTCGATGAAGGTTTGGGCGATGCCGGTTTCGCGCCCTTACATGCTGAACGCTCGCCGCGCCGCTGAAGTCATCCAGGATGATTTCGCCAAGATCGGCGTTAAGGTTGAGATCGTTTCCTACGAATGGGCCGAATATCTCGATCGTTCCAAGGCTAAGGACCGCGACGGTGCCGTGTTCCTCGGCTGGACCGGTGACAATGGTGATCCGGACAACTTCCTTGATACGCTGCTGGGTTGCGATGCTGTTGGTGGAAACAACCGTGCGCAGTGGTGCGACAAGGAGTTCGACGCTCTCGTGAAGAAGGCAAAGGTCACGACCGACCAGGCCGAGCGTACCAAGCTTTACGAAGAGGCACAGGTTGTCTTCAAGAAGCAGGCACCTTGGGCCACCATCGACCACTCCCTGTCTGTTGTTCCAATGCGCAAGGAAGTCACTGGTTTCGTGCAGAGCCCATTGGGTGACTTCACATTCGAAAACGTTGATATCGCCGAGTAATATTCAACGCATCTGAAAATGCCGCGTGTCTTGTCTCAAGGCGCGCGGCACTTGCGTTCTGAAGTATCTCTAAACAACAAAGAAGCAGACCGAAAAGGTCGCTACTACCAGCGCATAGGTTCCAGGCGGAACAGATCGAAGGTTTTTCATGATTGGCTTTCTCGTGCGGCGCATAGCCGTGCTCATCCCGACATTCATCGGGGTTTCTATCATCGCATTCATGTTTATCCGGCTCTTGCCGGGCGACCCTGTCGCCCTGCTGTCGGGTGAACGGGTCATGTCTCCAGAGCGACACGCGCAGATCAGCGCCGCTCTTGGCATGGACCGCCCCATGGTCATCCAGTATCTGGATTACCTGAAGGGCATCCTTTCAGGTGATTTCGGAACATCCATTGTTTCCAAGTCACCCATTATCGACCAGTTCTTCGCGCTGTTTCCAGCGACCGTCGAATTGTCGCTCTGTGCGATCCTACTGGCTATCGCCATTGGTGTTCCTGCCGGCGTTATCGCGGCGATCAAGCGTGGCTCGTTCTTTGACCAGACGATGATGGGCGTTTCGCTTGTCGGCTACTCCATGCCGATATTCTGGTGGGGGCCGCTGCTGATCATCCTGTTTGCGGGCATTCTGCAATGGACGCCGGTATCGGGACGCATCTCGCTAATGTTCTACTTCCCGCCCGTGACAGGCTTCATGTTGATCGACTCGCTTCTGTCTGGCCAGAAGGGTGCGTTCTCCTCGGCTGTCAGCCATTTGATCCTGCCATCGATCGTGCTGGCAACGATACCGCTTGCCGTCATCGCGCGTCAGACCCGTTCTGCCATGCTGGAAGTATTGTCGGATGATTATATTCGCACCGCGCGCGCCAAGGGCTTGTCGCCGTTTCGTGTGGTCGGTCTTCACGCGCTTCGCAATGCGCTGATACCCGTCATCACCACGATTGGTCTGCAGATCGGTGTCATGCTTGCAGGCGCGATCCTGACCGAGACGATTTTCTCGTGGCCGGGAATTGGGAAGTGGATGGTCGACAGTGTCTTCCGCCGCGACTACCCCGTCATTCAGGGTGGATTGCTGCTCATCGCCGGTATCATCATGTTCGTCAATCTGATTGTCGACGTGCTGTATGGCCTGATCAATCCGCGCATCCGCCACTAGAAGGTTGAGTATTCCCATGGCTGAAACCACTCAAAGCCAGCCGGTGAGCAGCGCGGCAATGCGCCGTCAGATGCTTTCCGAATTCTGGCACTATTTCTCCGAAAACCGTGGCGCCGTTATCGGCCTCTATGTTTTCGCGATCATCGTCTTCGTCGCCATCTTCGCGTCGTTGATTGCTCCGCATTCGCCCTTCCAGCAGTACCGTGAAGTCATTCTACTTCCGCCGGCCTGGCTTGAAGGCGGCAACTGGAGCTATCCTCTGGGTACGGACCCGCTGGGCCGTGACATTCTGTCTCGCCTCATCCACGGTGCGCAGTACTCGCTGTTCATCGGTGTTTTCGTAACCACCCTGTCTTTGTCCACCGGCATCGTCATCGGCGTGATCGCCGGTTATTATCGGGGATGGCTGGATACGGTCATCATGCGGTTGATGGATATCATCCTGGCATTTCCGTCTTTGCTTCTGGCACTGGTTCTCGTTGCCATTCTCGGCCCGGGCCTCACCAACGGCATGATCGCCATCGCGCTTGTTCTCCAGCCGCACTTCGTGCGACTGACGCGTGCCGCCGTGATGACGGAAAAGGAACGCGACTACGTTACCGCCGCACGTCTGGCTGGTGCCGGTCCGTTGCGCCTGATGTTCAAGACCATTTTGCCGAACTGCATGGGTCCTCTCATCGTTCAGGCAACGCTGTCCTTCTCCAATGCCATTCTTGATGCTGCCGCTCTTGGCTTCCTTGGCATGGGGGCACAGCCGCCAGCACCTGAATGGGGCACAATGCTTGCCGAAGCGCGTGAGTTCATTCTGCGCGCCTGGTGGGTCGTTACCTTCCCCGGTCTTGCCATCCTGATCACCGTTCTTGCCATCAATCTGGTGGGCGATGGTCTGCGTGATGCGCTTGACCCGAAACTGAAGAGGTCCTGATATGGCACTTCTGCAAGTCGATAATCTCACCGTCGAGTTCCAAACCGCCAGCGGCTGGTTTCGTGCAGTCGACGGCATTTCCGTCTCCGTCGAAAAGGGCGAGGTTCTTGCCATCGTGGGAGAATCCGGTTCAGGCAAATCGGTCTCGATGCTCGCGGTCATGGGCCTCTTGCCCTGGACCGCGAAGATCACCGCTGACCGGATGTTGTTTGAAGGCAAGGATATCCAGAACATCGGTGCGTCTGAGCGTCGCAAGTTGATTGGCAAGGATATTGCCATGATCTTCCAGGAGCCAGTTGCCAGCCTCAACCCGTGCTTTACGGTTGGCTTCCAGCTTGAGGAAGTTCTGCGCATCCATATGGGCATGGACAAGAAGACGCGTCACGCACGTGCTATTGAATTGTTCAAGCTCGTTGGCCTGCCGGACCCGGAAGAGCGTCTCAAGCACTATCCGCACCAGATGTCCGGTGGCCAGTGCCAGCGCGTGATGATTGCTATCGCGATTGCCTGCAATCCGAAACTTCTCATCGCCGACGAGCCGACAACCGCGCTCGACGTCACGATCCAGAAGCAGATCCTCGATCTGCTGATGAAGCTTCAGACCGAAAATGGCATGGGCCTCATCATGATCACCCACGATATGGGTGTTGTGGCCGAAACCGCCGACCGCGTGGTGGTGCAGTATAAGGGTAAAAAGATGGAGGAGGCCGACGTGCTTTCGCTGTTTGAAAACCCCAAGAGCAATTACACCAAAGCACTTCTGGCAGCCCTTCCTGAAAATGCGATAGGTGACCGCCTGACAACTGTGTCGCAGTTCTTCGATGGCACGCCCACACCGGCCTCCAGCACAGCAGGAGAAACGGCATGACCACCAACAACACTATGCTCGAAATCCGCAATATGAAGCGTGATTATCGCCTTCCCGGCGGCTTCATGAAACCTGAAAAGATCATTCATGCAGTGAAGGGTGTTTCCTTCGCGCTGGAAACCGGCAAGACTCTTGCCATCGTTGGCGAAAGCGGCTGCGGCAAGTCTACGCTTGCCCGCATGCTGACCTTCATCGACGAGCCGACATCGGGCGATTTGCTGATCGATGGACAAAAGGTTGATACGCGTCCGGGCCATCTGACGCCAGAAATGCGCCAGAAGGTGCAGATCGTGTTTCAGAACCCCTATGGTTCACTGAACCCACGCCAGAAGATCGGCGATGTGCTGGGCGAGCCTCTGCTGATCAACACGAAACTCTCGGCTGCCGAACGGCGTGAAAAGGCCAACGATATGCTGGTGCGTGTGGGTCTTGGCCCAGAGCACTACAATCGTTATCCGCACATGTTTTCGGGCGGACAGCGCCAGCGTATCGCCATTGCGCGCGCGTTGATGCTGAACCCCAAGCTGTTGGTGCTGGACGAACCTGTCTCCGCACTCGACCTTTCAGTCCAGGCGCAGGTGCTCAACCTTCTATCGGACTTGCAGGACGAATTTGGCCTGACCTATGTTTTCATCTCCCACGATCTGTCGGTCGTCAAATACATCGCGGATGAGGTCATGGTCATGTATTTCGGTGAGGCTGTTGAATACGGCTCCCGCGAAGAGGTGTTCAGCAACCCGCAACACGCCTACACACGTTCGCTGTTTGCCGCGACACCGAAGTCCGACGTCGAATCCATTCGTGCCCGTGTCGCTGCCAAGAAACTGGCAAAGGCTGGATAAGGTTTGCGTGCTTCCGGTTCTGCCGGGTTGAACATACGCTCATTAAACACTCGACGCCGCGAAGGAATTACCCCTCGCGGCGTCGAGAACAATAAACTCGGTTTTTAACCGGAATCAGATCACTGGATAAAGCGACCAGAAGAACAGTTCATGTTCCTGATCGCGGTCTTTTTGTTCCGAGGATTCTTTTTCTGATTTTCGCTCAGGCGTAAGCCCACGCTCTCGGTTGAGCCGCTCTTCCCTGGCCTTGCGACCAAGTCCGAACAGGTCAAAGGATAGCATATCGAAGCCAGCAACCATTTCTGTTCCTCTTCGTCACAGTTGTTAACGAGAGGTTAAGTTTTGCGCATTGCCATGTTTTCGTCAAGATTGCCGCAGGGATTCCTTTCGTGAACATCGGGTCCGTCCAGAGAAAACTATTTTGCCGCTTGCCGTATCGCCGATGTTTCATTCCTGAGCCGTCATTCCCGCACTTAGACGCTCAAAGGCGGTAGGCATCCACAGCGGCGAGCAACGCATACTCAAGATTGGTGGAGTGTCCGCCGGTCTCAAGTGCTTTTGCATATGCGGTCAAATTTGCCAGAACCGCTTCTTCGCAAGCGCGCTGGCCTGTATGGTTCAGTCGAACTAGCAGGTCCGTTCCGGGGCCCACGCCTGAGCTCAGATCTGAACCGGCTATTGTTCGGCGTGATAGAAAATCGGTGCGGTTGATATCAGCAGGCAGGACTGCTGTGGTTACGAGCGCAGAGGCGGCCATGTCATTCGCCCATAGTTCCACGCTGAGTGCACGCAGGCCCGAGCGGGTCGCCGCGCTTGCCCGTTGATGGCGGCTGATGACTTGATGCATGCCTTCGGTCTCGATCCGATCGAGTGCCGCTTCAAGGGCAAAGAACTCTAGAGGTGCTGGCGTACCCGGCAAGGCTAAGCGACCGCTTTCCAGCCACTGCTCTTTCTGGTCCATAAGGGAGAGGATGGAGTTCCTCGGTGCCTTGTCATGTGCGAGCGCCGTCCATGCCCGCTGGCTGATGGACACGGCAGATACTCCAGCAGGCCCGGCGAGGGATTTTTGCGGGCCGATCACTGCAATATCGATGCCGAGCCTATCCACGTCGAGGGCATGGCCGCCTATGGATGCCACCGCATCAACAATAGTGAGAATACCGCGCGCGCTGGCAAGCGCAACAATGTCTTCGAGCGGGTTGAGAATGCCGCTGGCCGATTCCGCATGAACGATTGCAAGAGCTGCAATATCTGGATTGGCATCCAGCGCTGCGCGGACTGCCTCAACGGTGATGGGTTGAGCCGGTTTTGCGCAGAGATTGACCACATCGGCACCCCCGCGTTGAAGCCAGTTTCCAAACCACGTGCCATAGGGGCTGGTGACGATATTCAGGGCATGACGATCTGGTCGAGCAAGGCTTGTCGCAACCGCTTCCAGCGCAACAACAGCTTCGGCCTGCACAAGGATAACATCGTTTCTCGTGCCCATCAGGGCTGCAAGTCGGTAAGCCAGCGATCCGTAGTGATCAACTGGGAAGGAGGGGATGTCTAGCAGGTGATCCCAGTGACGATCAGGCATTATGGTTCTCCTTATCGATTTGAAATGTCGGAACCGCTGCGATGAGCCGCTGTGCCATCTCGGATTGTGGGGCAGAGATAACCTGTTGGGTCTCGCCATATTCGACCATATGGCCTGCTTCCATGATGGCAACCCGGTGGCAAACGGCGCGGATAACCGCAATATCATGCGAAACGAACAGGCAGGAGAGACCGGTCTCGCGCTGGATGGATACCAGCAAGGAAAGGATCTGAGCGCGCACAGACACATCGAGCGCCGAGACGGCTTCATCCATGACGAGCAGGGAGGGACGGGTGGCAAGTGCGCGGGCGATTGCGACGCGCTGCCGTTGCCCGCCGGAAAGGTCGAGTATCGGCCGAGGCGATAAGTCTGCTGGCAAACCGACGCGGTCGAGAAGTCTTTCGACCTCATGCACCAACGCTTTTGCGGCGAAGAGACCGTGAATGCGCAGCGGCTCGGAAATGACGGACGCGACTGTGGATCGCGGGTTGAAGGCGGCATGGGAATCCTGAAACACCATCTGCATGTGCCTTCGCGCCTGTCGAAGTTGGCGGCCATGGCGTGCCAGCCAGTTCTCTCCACGAAAGGAAATGGTGCCCGCGTCTGGTTCTACCAAGCGCATGATGAGACGAGCGAGCGTAGACTTGCCGCAGCCTGAAGGTCCTGCCAGGCCTAATGTTTCGCCCTGCGAAAGCGTGAAAGAAATATCGCGAACGGCGTGTTTTACCTGGCCTTGGCCCCGATAGGTTTTGGAAAGCGTCTCGACGGATAAAAGAGGAGCCATGTCTACAGGCTCCCGATCAGTGGCGGTGTGGTGAGGTCGAGATGGGCTTCAACAAGCTGTCTGGTATAGGGTGTCTGCGGGTTGGTTAAGATGGATCCTGCTGGCCCGGCCTCTTGCAGGCGCCCTGATTTCAGCACGGCGATATCATCCGCGAGCGAGGAAGCCAGCGCAATATCGTGGGTAATGAAGATCAGTGTCATCCCGTTCTGCTGCACCAGCCGGTCCAGCAAGCGCACGATTGCAGCCTGCGTGATGGTGTCAAGCGCGCTTGTCGCTTCGTCCGCAATCAGGATTTTTGGACCGGCAGACATCGCCGCCGCAATCGCGACACGCTGGCGCTGCCCTCCGGAGAGTTGGTGTGGGTAGACGTTCAGAAGCGTGGCGGAGGCTGGAAGCTCGACCTGGTCGAGCATGATGCGCGCATGCGCAAAGCCCTTCGCCCACGACATTCCGAGATGATGAACTGCGCTTTCGGCAACCTGTTCCCCGATGGTCAGGACCGGATTGAGGCTGGCACCCGGGTCTTGAAAAACATAGGCAATATCGAGGCCCGGTTTGGGCGGCGAGGCGTCGGATCTTCCCTCTGGCTGAATGTTCCAGATGAGATCGCCCGTGGCTTTTGCGCCTTTGGGCAAAAGCCTGGCGAGCGTCTTTGCAAATGTGCTCTTGCCAGAGCCGCTTTCGCCGATAATGGCCAGACGCCTGTTGGCACGGATTATCAGCGAAACGTTTTCCAGTGCGGGTTGCTTCATCCCCGCATAGGTAACGGAGAGGTTTTCCACAGTGCAGATGGGCCGTGTTCTCATGGCGTCTTTCCCAGTCTGGCCAACGCGTGGTTGATGCCTTCTGCCAAGAGGTAAACACCCAGCACCGTGGCCAGAAGCCCGAGGCCGGGGATGACAGAGAGATAGGCAGCCGATCGAAGAAGGTTGCGGCCCTCTGCAATCATGGAACCCCATGTGACGACATTGGGGTCCCCAAGGCCTAGAAATGAAAGTGCGGCTTCGGTCAAAATGGCAGCAGCGACGATAATGGCAGCCAGTGCCAGCACCGGTGGCAGTGCGTTTGGCAGGATTTGTCGAAATGCGATTTCCAGCGGGTGCATGCCAATGGCACGGGCAGATGCGACATAGTCCCGTTCGCGAATGGAAAGCACCTGCGCCCGCGTCAGGCGGGCGGGATCCGCCCAAGCGCTGAGCGCAATCGCCACGACAACAATGGGGGTGGAGGGGCCGATGGTGCTGACGAAAGCAAGCGCGAGCAGGAAGCTGGGTACGATCTGAAAGGCGTCTGTCACGCGCATCAAGGCCTCATCGATCATCCCACCAGCAAAGCCCGCCAGCGTGCCAACGACCATGCCGATGAAGAGTGCAGCCGCGGCGGCGGTCAGTCCGACCGTTAACGAAACGCGTGCGCCATGCACCAGGCCGGCCAGCATATCCCGGCCCAGACTATCTGTTCCCAGCGGAAAATTGGAATCGGTAAAGGGCCTGATGAGCGGCGATGCAACAATCGACAACGGATCTTGCGGGAAGAGGAGGGGGGCGGCGAGAGCTACGCCAGCGTTCACACCGAGAATGACGATACCAAGCCGGCCTTCGAGACTGTTTGTGACGGATCGCAAAACGGTCATGCGCTGCCGCCCTGCGCGCGGATGCGCGGATCAAGCACAGCATACAGTAAATCGACAACCAGATTGATGAGAATGACGAAGACTGCGCTCGATAAAATGATGCCCATCAGTAATGGCGCGTCTCTGCCGCTGACGGCTTCATGGGCCAGTCTGCCGAAGCCGGGAATGGCAAACACGCTTTCAATAACTACACTTCCCCCCAGCATGGCCGCAGATTGCAGGCCAAGGACTGTCACAAGGGAAAGGGCGGCGTTGCGTGCCACATGGCGCAGAACGATGCGTCTGTGTGTGAGACCTTTCGACTGTGCGAATGCCACGAACTCCAAAGGCCAGATATCTGCCATTGCATTGCGCATGACACGCAGAAACAATGCCAGATAGATAAGCCCAAGGCTGACCACAGGCAAGATGAGATGGCGGCCTATATCCAGCGCCCGATCTATGCCCTGTTTGCCAGAGGCAATGGTCTCAAGACCCGATGTCGGCAACCAACGTAAACTGACGGAAAAGACGATGACCAGCACAAGCCCGAGCCAAAAACCGGGCATCGCGTAGAGCGCGAGTGATAGGGTGGACAATGTCCGATCGCGCAAGCTGCCGGGTTTTGCGCCCGCGACGATGCCAAGTGCAGAGCCCACCACGAATGATAGTGCCGTGGCGGTTGTCATCAACAATAGAGTATTGGGAAGCCGCTCGAGGATAAGCGTCAAGACCGGCCTGTCAAACGCGACAGACCAGCCAAGATCAAGCCGTGCCACGGATGAAAGATAAAGCCACAGCCGTGCCAGCATGGATTGATCGAGACCATATTGACTGCGCAACGTGTCACGCAACATGGCATCTCCGCCGCCAATCGACACAAGATAGGCGTCCACAGCATCACCAGACGCATTTTCGAGCAGAAGAAATGTCGCCAGCAGCACGATGACCAGCACAGGTATCGCGCTGAGCAACCTGCGCTGGATTATGCCTGCTGCACTGCTCACTGGTCCGTCCACAATGCCGTGTCCGCCCAGTTGGATACGGCCCAGCGCGGATTGCTGGCCACATTTTCTACGCTGTCGCGCGCAACGGTGATGAAGCCCCATTCCGCAACATTGATAAGCGGCAGATCGCGCGTGACCTCTTTCTGAAACTCTTTGTAGAGCTCCGTGCGCTTGGTCTCATCAATCGTTTCCGCTGCCTTGTCGATCAGTGCATCCAGCGCCTTGTTTTCGTAGCCGCCCTGGTTGGAAAAGCCGACACCGGCGGGCGTGCCGGACTTGACAAGGATGGTTGTGGAGATGGCTGGGTCTCCACGGAAGACCGGAGGTGCAATGGCGAGATCGAATGCATGGTCGGTATAGACGGCCTTCTGATGAGCGGCGGAATCGTTGTTGATAAGCTCGGCCTTTATGCCAATGGCGGCCAGTGCCTGACGCAAATAGGCCCCGAACTGGCGCGTTTCGTTGAAATAGGGCGCGGGCAACAGCTTGAGAGAGAAACGATTACCGTTGCTGTCACGGGTGTAGCCAGCCTCATCGAGCAGCGCATTCGCCTTGGCCACGCTAAAATCGTAGCGTTCAACATCTGCGGTATAAAATTGCGGTGCGTTTATCGGCACTGGCCCGGTGGATGCTGTTGCGTAACCTAGAAACACAGTGTCGATCACCAGCTTTTTGTCGATAGCGTGGGCAATGGCCTGCCGAACCTTCAGATCAGCCAACTCCTTGCGGCGATGGTTGATTTCGACAACAAGCTGATATGTCAACGCCTCATATCCATCGGCAATGACTTTGATACCGGGCTCTTTGGCAATGCGGGCAAGATCAGACAATGGGACGGCTGAAAAAGCAGCAAGCTGGATTTCTTCCGCCTCAAGTGCCGATGCTGCGCCAGCACGGTCTGGCAGGATGCGATAGATGATTTCGTCGAGTTTCGGAGCGTCTTTTTGCCAGTACGACGCGTTGCGGGTCAGGCGGTAATATTCACCCGGCTTGTATTCGGCAAAGACAAAGGGGCCTGTACCGATTGGCTTCGTGTTTGCGGGGTTCGTGGCAATATCCGTGCCTTCATAAATGTGTTTTGGAATGACGCTGGTCACCACGGGCAGGGCGTTGCGCAGGAGCTGGAACGGGGTTGGCTTTGAAAACCGGAAGATTGCCGTATGTTGGTCAGGCGTATCGACTGATTGAAGATTGGCGAAGACCAACCGCCCAAGATTTTGAAGTGGTTTCCAGACGGACATCGCAGAAAAGGCAACATCTGCCGATGTGAAAGGCTTTCCATCATGCCATGTCACGCCTTCCCGCAGCTTGAAGGTGGCGCTGAGGCCATCGTCTGAGCCTTCCCAAGAGGTTGCAAGCAGCGGCTCCAGTCCGTCTTTTCCCTTGTAAGAAGCTTCAGCCAGCGGCTCGATCACTTTACTGGAAATGTAGAAAACGCCGTTGGACGCGACGATGGCGGGGTTGAGGTTTTTCGGTTCTGAATCAGCTGCAACCACAAGGCGCCCGGTGCCATGCGCTGCCCAGGCGGACTGCGGACGCGAGAGTGCCGTTGAAGCTATCAGCAGGCTTATCGTTTGCAGAAGAGTGCGACGTGAAAACTGCGTTGTGGGCATCGATAACTCCGAAGTGGAAAGGGCAGTGTCAGCGCCGCAGAGATACAGACGCAGTTTAGGACCGAGTGATGCAAAGTGTCCACAAGATTCGACGCGCGCGACAGCAATGGATTTTCTACATTTAGACACGAGAAAAATGATTGTTGCAGGCAGGCCTGTGCCGAGAGAATTCTCATCCGGGGGGGCTCGTCTATCGCGGATCTTGGTCCACTCTGTGCCATTCAGAACCATATGGGGAAATGCTGGCAATCAAATATTAGGCATCACTTAAATATAAGACTTCTAAAATAAAGCTATTGCTTATATATTAGTCCCTCCAGTGGGTTAGAGGACTGTCGATGTTTAACGCACCCACGTGAGGAGGAGAGACCATGAGAAAAGTAGCATGTTCTTTATTCGTGTCCGCCTGCATTACACTGCCATTTCAGGCGTTTGCGCTGGATGTTAGCGTCGGCGGCGTCAGTGCAAGTGTGGGTGGAAATGACAGAGGCGGTCTAAGCGCCAATGCTTCGGTTGGCGGAAGTGGTGGCATCAATGCCGGCGCTGATGTGGGCGGAAGAAGCGGCGGCGGTTTGGGTGCCGACGTCAACGCCTCGGTGGGAGGCCGTGGTGGCATTAACGCCAATACCAGCGCCAGCGTCGGGGGACGCAACGGCCTGAACGCGGATGTTAATGCATCGGTCGGTGGCAGCCGGGGCCTCAACGCAAACGCAAATGTCGGTGTTGGCGGAAAGACCGGCGTAGACATGAATGTTGGCGTGGGTATCGGCACCCCCGGAACGCCTACTGGGCCTATCAGCCCGGGAACAACGCCACCCGGCGCCGTGCGGGATGCCATTGTATCCTACAACAACATGTCACGCTCGCAGCAGGTGAGGCTTGTCAAGCGTTGTGCGGATATTCTGAACGGGGGCTATGATGCGGCGTTGACGCAACTTTGTCGCATGATTCAGACAGCGTCACGCTGACATGAATTTCCATAAAAAGGGGTGCATTGTCGCCCCTTTTTACCGGAAATTTAGGCAGCACTGCCGGATTTACGGCCAATTGACATGATGCGTTCACGCAGTGCTTTGGCAAGGTTGCGGGTATTACGGTACATGTGCACCTGCGCTGCCACTTGTCGCACGTCGCGGTCGCTGTTTTGTGCGAGGCCGATGATCAGCGTGCCCATCTCAGCCTTTTCAGACCAGAAGCTGGACAGGGCTCCGGTTTCATCCGCACCACAACTGTCTGTCTTCAGGATGTTGGCGTCATCCAGATGCCATTCGGTCAGCCGCTCCATCAAGAGCTGATCAATGGCGTGGTGCCGATAATCCTCATTCACCGCCAGTTTCCATACATAGGCTTCACCCATTGTCATGAAGACAACTGCCGATGCGATGGCAACACCGTCAAGGTTCAGCGTGTGGATACGGACAGCGTCAATTTCCGCCAGGTTCGTAATGGCTTCGCGGGCAAAGGCCGCGCGGTATCTGTCGCTGGCAAGCGCGGAGCGCCTGCGACCCTTCGAGCCACTGGCTTCCAAGGCCAGAAATTCTTCCGTCCGCAGGCGAATATCCTGCGATTGGCGGGCGATGTCGTGCGTGAGAACGCCACCTGCGCCCAGCTTGTGCCAATGGTTGCGCAAGGTTTCAATGTGTGAAGCCGGAAGGTTGTTTTGCAGATAGAGGCCCGCATCGATCTTGCTCTCAAGCATCATCCGTTGGTGCGGCTCTGCGGTCGCCAGCGGCAAGTTGCGGCTGAGAGCGATGGCCTTGATCATTCGCACGAATGCACCATCTAGCCGAAGCTGAGGCAGAACGAGGATATCGGGCAACCGAAGCTCAGGCTGCGCCAAAGCGTCGAGAAGATTATCGATCGTTTCCGCCGCGCCTTCTGCATCAACAAGCGGGGTGCCCAGCGGTCCGAAAGGGTTGGCCCAGCCACGCAAAATCGATGGTCCTACTGAAAAGCCGGGCTTCTCGACGGTAAAAGGCATCAGAAACCGCATGCGACTGCGTGCACCATTTTCATCGCGCATCAAAGCGAAACGGACTGACTTCTCATCAACGCGTGGCATTGCCGGCGCCAGAAGTTTGCCCGTGAAGAAAATATTGGGTTCCATGACCCGGTTCGACAGGAAATCCAGTTCTTCCTGGAGATCATACCCAAGCTGCGCCGGATAAATGCAAAACTCACGTCCGGTGCGGCCAACACGGATACTGCTATCTGCAACGGGACGCTCCGGCAGCGGTGTCGATAGCAGCATGGCGAAACGGCTGTCTCGCAAATCTGTATCATTCGGATCGCTTGCCATGCCTGCCTATACCGTCCCTGTCACACATTCCGTGACATTTTAGTTGCTGAAAGCCGCGTGTTAATTAGGCACGTTGTCGCAATCTGGCAACCGATGAATACCAATTTTTAGAATTCAGTCTTTCAATTATACATGGAAACGTTGGAAATGTTGAGTGCGTATTGGTAGTAAAACAGCTATTTCAGAAAAGCGTCATGTTTAGTTCATTCAAGGCAAGATCACCGCATCACTGCGTTTTGGATAAAGTCCGAGAACCAGTGCGCATCCTGAAAGGATGATGACGGTCCCGAAAAGTTGCATGACTGATATCGGTTCATCCAGGACAGACGCACCGATGATGACGGCAATCACCGTCACAACAAACTCGACGCTAATGGCTTTCGTTGCTCCGATCTGCGATACCAACCGAAAATAGGTGACATAGGTTAAAGAGCTCATAAAGACCGCCAATCCAGCAAGATAGGCGACATCAAAGAAGCTTGGTTGGCCCGGCACTGGAACAATAAGCAGTAATGGCAGTGTCAAAATGCCACCAGCAAGAAACGAGCCGATCGTGATCTCCAATGCACCTGAACCTTTAAGGTGGCGATTGGCATAGTTACTTCCGAAAGCAGCGCAGATACATCCCAGAATGACGGCAAGGCAGCCAACCAAAAAAGCGGATGTGATCGGAACGGCAGGAAAACCCACGAGGACGACGATGCCGCTGAAGCCAAGAATCATGCCTAGCAGGCTCTGAAGCGAGATTTTTTCAAGACCCCATAACTGGCCGATCAGCATGGAAAACAGCGGGATGCTGGCGACCAGAATGGCGGCCATCGCGGTACCAATGATGGGTGTGCCATAGGACAGGCCGATGAGTTGACCCGCGACAGTGGTGGCTCCAACAGCTGTGAAGGCTCGCCAGCCAGCGCTGAAATCAAGTTTCCGTTTCGAAATCCTGGCCATGACAAGCAAAGCTGCGCTCGCAATGAAGCAACGCAATGTGACCGCACCCACCCAGCCAAATGCTTCTACGACATGCAAGATGAGCAGAAAAGAGAACCCCCACGCTACAGCGAGAAAAAGATAGGCAGCGAGTTGTGCGGGTTTCATATGTTTATGTCCGGCGACGGATGATTCGAAGCGAACGGTTACGAAAGAGCAATGATGACGTCAAACGAATTGTGTAGTTCAGTGTGTATGTAAGCGGCAGGCTTGCGGCAAAGTCGAAGAATGCCGGAAAGAACTTGGCAACAGTTTCATTGACAGAGGATAGGTCGACCATGATCGGGTCGGCCTATCGCCAATATATGATGTTCTTAGCGGGAAAACGCCAATCGGGCGCGCTTCGCAATTTTCTCGAAAAGGACGTCCAGCTTTTTCAGCTCACGCTTCATGCGGCGCTTCGTATTCGAGACCAGTGGCTTGTTCTTCCACGGTGTGTTTTGACGCTGCGCCAGATAGAGGTCACGAGCAGGGTGTTCGCAATGGGCAAGATTGGGTTTGCGCCATGTATAATGAAGGACAGCCGCCTGAAGATAATGCTCTTTAGGAAACTCAGTTGAAACGAGTTCGGTGAAATTCCACTTTCTTTCGATCTCGACCCAGGAGTCGCCAAGTGCGACATTCAGAGCATCCTGATCAGGATAGCCCGTTGAGGTATGGTCGAGAAAGGAAAGGCATTTCTCACCCAAGTTATCGGTTCGCCATTTTTCAAGATCGATCAGCAATGTCCCTGAATTCAGATATCGGGCATTCTCATCGCGCTTGAGACGCAGATTACGACGTTTTATGTTGTCTGGGCGGCCTGCATCCGGTACCGCACCAACGGCAGAGCCATTCATAGGCATTTCGAAAAGCGGCCGCAGGCTTTGCAACACCACCATGTCGCTGTCCAGATAAACCATACGGCCTGTGTCGCTGATCAGGTCAGGAAGAAGGAGTCGGCAGTACATGGCACGTGACCATGATACGGTCCGCCGATAGGAGGAAAGCTTGGCTTTTACTTCGTCTTCAATTTTGATGAAAGCGACTTCTCTGCCCATCGCACAGGCTCGGATGTTTTCCCTGTCTTTTTCGCGCAAGTCGAAGTCGCAGATGATGATTTTCGCGTCAGGAACGTCGCCGTTCATGACAATGGAATTAACCAACACTCCTGCGAGTTCAGCGTAGTTTCTATCTGTCGCGCAGGCAATAATCATCTGTGGCTCTATGGTTAAGATAATTTAAGGATTTTCGTAGATTTTCGAACAGGCCTAAGCCTGGTCGAAAATCCCGTGGCAATGCTTGTACTTCTTACCGGAACCGCAAGGGCAGGCCTCATTTCGGCTGATTTTGCCCCAAGTGGACGGGTCATCCGGGTTGCGCTGCTCTGGTGGAACGAACGCTACGGGTGCTGGCTGGTTGTTGCCGAACTCGTCCTCACCGGTGAGTGGGTCTATATGGTGAGGTGTCATTTCCGGCAGCTCTGGCTCTGGCTGGTCACGGACGAGTTCCACACGCATCAACTGTGCCGTCACCGCTTCACGCAGGTTGGCAAGCAGCGCCTGGAACAGTTCGAAAGCTTCTGCCTTATATTCCTGCAACGGGTCACGCTGGGCGTAACCACGGAAACCGACGACGGAGCGAAGGTGATCGAGGTTGACGATATGCTCGCGCCACAAATGGTCGATCGTCTGCAAGATCACGGAGCGCTCAACATAGGTCATGACTTCGGGGCCGAACCGCTCAGCCTTTTCTGCCATCACCTTGTCTGCTGCTTCGGTAATGCGCTGCAAAATATCGTCTTCGGCAATGCCTTCCTCTTTCGCCCATTCATCGACTGGGAGATCAAGGTTGAGAGACTGCTCGAGGCCAGCTTTCAGGCCAACGATATTCCATTGCTCCGCATAGGCGTTCTCAGGGACATGCTTGGTTACAAGCCCCTCGATGACTTCGTTGCGCATATCCGTCGCGGTCTCGCCGATATTATCGGCTTCCATCAACTCCAGGCGCTGCTCGAAGATCACCTTGCGCTGATCGTTGAGGACGTCATCGTATTTCAGAAGGTTCTTGCGGGTTTCGAAGTTGCGCGCTTCCACCTTCTTCTGGGCGCGCTCTAGCGCCTTGTTGATCCAGGGATGGACAATGGCTTCGCCGTCCTTAAGGCCCAGCTTTTGCAGCATGCTGTCCATACGATCGGAGCCGAAGATCCGCATCAGGTCATCCTGAAGCGACAGGTAGAATTTGGAGCGACCTGGGTCACCCTGGCGACCGGAACGACCGCGCAGCTGGTTGTCGATACGGCGGCTTTCGTGGCGCTCTGTGGCGATGACGAAAAGACCACCGGCGGCAAGCGCCTTGTCTTTGAGGACTTTTATCTCTTCGCGGATGCGTTTTTCGGTCGCATCGCGCTCTTCGCCGGGCTCCATGCCTTCAAGCTCGCGGTCGAGACGCATCTCGACGTTGCCGCCCAGCTGAATATCCGTACCGCGGCCAGCCATGTTGGTAGCGATGGTCACGGCGCCGGGAACGCCAGCCTGCGAAACGATGTAAGCTTCCTGCTCATGGTAACGAGCGTTTAGCACCTGGAAATTTTCAAAGCCCGTCTGGCGCAGCATAGTTGCTAGAAGCTCGGACTTTTCAATCGATGTGGTACCAACAAGAACCGGCTGGTCGCGCTCATGTGCGGCCTTGATCTGCTCGATGATGGCCTTGAACTTTTCTTCACCCGTTCTGTAAACTTCGTCGTCTTCATCGATACGCTGGATTGGCAGGTTCGTCGGAACCTCGATCACATCGAGACTATAGATGTTGTTGAACTCTTCCGCTTCCGTTGATGCTGTACCGGTCATGCCGGCGAGCTTCTTGTACATGCGGAAATAGTTCTGGAAGGTAACAGAAGACAGCGTCTGGTTTTCAGGCTGAATCTGCACCTGTTCCTTGGCTTCAAGAGCCTGGTGCTGACCTTCCGAATAACGACGGCCCGGCATCATGCGGCCGGTAAACTCGTCAATGATGACGATTTCGTCGTTACGGACGATGTAATCCTTGTCGCGCTGGAACAGCTTATGGGCCTTCAACGCATTGTTGATGTGGTGGACGATCGACACGTTTTCGATGTCGTAGAGTGATTCGCCCTTGAGAAGACCTGCTTCACGCAACAGGTTTTCAAGCTTTTCGGTGCCGTCTTCGGAGAAGTTGGCAGAACGCTGCTTCTCGTCGATTTCGTAATCTTCGGGCGAAAGCATCGGAATGAAGGCGTTGATCGTGTTGTAGAGATCAGACCTATCATCCAATGGACCAGAGATGATCAGAGGCGTGCGTGCCTCATCGACAAGAATCGAGTCGACTTCATCGACGATGGCATAATGGTGGCCACGCTGCACCATTTGCGGCTTGTCGTATTTCATGTTGTCGCGCAGATAATCGAAGCCGAGTTCGTTATTCGTCGCGTAAGTGATATCGCAGGCATAGGCTTCGCGGCGCTGGTCATCGTCAAGTCCATGAACGATCACGCCGGTGGTGAGGCCTAGGAAATTGTAAAGCCGCGCCATGGTGGCGGCGTCACGCTGGGCAAGATAGTCGTTGACGGTCACAACGTGCACGCCCTTGCCCTCAAGGGCGTTGAGGTACACGGCAAGGGTCGCAACCAGCGTTTTACCTTCACCCGTTTTCATTTCGGCGATATCGCCGGAATGAAGAATCATGCCGCCGGTTAGCTGAACATCGAAGGGGCGCATGCCGAGAACACGGCGCGATGCTTCGCGTGCCACGGCGAAAGCCGGAACCAGGATGTCGTCAATGGTTTTGCCATTGGCGAGCTGCTGACGGAATTCAACCGTCTTTGCTGCCAGTGCCTCATCGGAGAGTGCTTTCATCTCCGCCTCGAGTGCACCTATTGCCGTGATGTTGCTACGATAGGACCGGACACGGCGCTCATTTGCCGAACCGAACAACTTGCGGGCTATTCCGCCGAGACTGACCATCTTAGTGGCCCTTTCTGAAATTCCGTTTACCGAGGCATCGCAATCTGGTTTCGCATTTCCGTGCAAATGACAGACTTGACCCTCAAACGTATCTGGACGCGAGGTTGAGCGACAGATAAGAGGGGGGGCAAATGATGTCAACGGTTCTGCCCGTTACAGAATGGCCACATTCCGGTGTTTGGAAGTTTTTTCAGCCGGAAAACCACGTCTGGAGCCGGCATTGTCTCCGAAAGGTTTAATATGTTGCGCTATAATAGAATTGCAGCGGCTGTCATCGTGGCGACGCTCGGTCTTCAGTTTCCTGCCTTCGCGCAGGAAGATGCCGTTGTTGCCAAGGTTGGCGATCTTGAGATTCGCCAGTCTGAATTGGATCTTGCCATGAGCAATCTTGATCCGCAGCTCGCACAGCTTCCTGATGAGCAGAAGAAAGTTGCCGCCCTGTCCGGCGCGATCGACGTGAAGCTGCTGGTGAAAGATGCGACTGCTGAAGGTCTCGAAAAGACCGAAGATTTCAAAAAGCGCCTCTCCTTCATCACTGACCGCGAACTTCATAATGCCTATTTCCGCAAGCACGTTGTTGACGCTGTGACCAATGAAGAGGTCAAGGCTCGCTACGACAAGGAAGTCGCCGCGCTGCCGCAGGAAGAAGAAATCAAGGCTGCCCACATTCTCGTTGCGACCGAAGAGGAAGCCAAGGATGTGATCAAGCAGTTAGACGCTGGCAAGGATTTTGCAGCGCTGGCCAAGGAAAAGTCCACCGATTCCAACAAGGATGACGGCGGCGATCTCGGCTGGTTCGGCAAGGGCCGCATGGTTCCTGAATTCGAAGAGGCTGCCTTCACGCTTGAAAAGGGCGCCTACACGAAAACTCCGGTCAAGTCGCAGTTCGGCTTTCACGTGATCAAGCTTGAAGACAAGCGCGTTGCACCGCCACCGGCTTATGAGCAGGTTGAAGCGCAGGTTCGTCAGCTTGTCATGCGCGACAAATATGTTGCCCTGATTGAAAAGGCCAAGGCCGAGCAGAAGATCGATATTCCTGATGCGGCGATGCGCAAGGCCTATGACGATGCCAGCAAGCAGCAGGCAGCCGAGCCACCTGCCCAGCAGTAATGTCCTCAACTGACGGGGCGGCTTTAGAGCCGCCCTGTTTCATTTCAACTTTCGCAAATATGCAGGTTCTTGCCCATGTCCGCTGCCGTCTCCCCACTTGCCCCGAAATCCTATCCAGATATGCCCGCTTTGCGCGGTGTCCGAATGGCAACGGCGGCTGCAGGTATCAAGTATAAGGGCCGTACCGACGTTCTGATGATGGTGTTCGACGAGCCGGCGGCTGTCGCGGGTGTTTTTACAAAATCCCGCTGCCCCTCTGCGCCAGTGGATTTTTGCCGCGCTAACCTGCCAGCAGGCGTTGCGCGTGCAGTGGTGGTCAATTCCGGAAACGCCAATGCTTTTACAGGCGTAAAGGGCAGAGCCGCGACAGAGTTGACCGCGAAGTCTGCAGCTGAAGCTGTTGGTTGCTCCGAGAGCGAAGTGTTTCTGGCGTCCACAGGCGTGATCGGTGAGCCGCTTGACGCCACCAAATTTGCCGGTGTTCTTGGCCAGATGAATGCCGATGCCACAGGCGATTTCTGGACAGAAGCTGCCAAGGCCATCATGACAACCGATACCTATCCGAAGGTTTCGACGCGCACAGCCGAAATTGACGGTGTCACAGTCACCATCAACGGCATAGCCAAGGGTGCGGGGATGATTGCGCCCGACATGGCGACCATGCTGTCCTTTGTCGTGACGGATGCCGATATTTCGGCTTCTGCTTTGCAGGATCTCTTGTCTGCGGGCGTTGGTTCGACGTTCAATTCCGTTACTGTCGACAGTGACACCTCAACATCCGATACGCTGATGCTGTTTGCGACGGGCGCCGCGCGTGCTGACGGGCAAGCGCATGTCGACAATGCCAATGATCCGAAGCTTTCCGCTTTCCGCGATGCTCTGAATGATCTCCTGAAGGATTTGGCGTTGCAAGTCGTCCGTGATGGCGAAGGTGCTCGCAAGATGGTGGAAATCACCGTGACGGGTGCCGAGAGTGATGTGGCTGCCAAGCGCATAGCGCTTTCCATTGCCAACTCTCCGCTGGTCAAAACAGCCGTTGCTGGCGAGGACGCCAATTGGGGTCGCGTCGTGATGGCTGTCGGCAAATCTGGCGAGTTGGCGGATCGCGATCGCCTCGCAATCTGGTTTGGACATGTGCGCGTGGCCGTTAATGGCGAACGCGACCCTGACTACTCCGAGGCCGAAGCCAGCGCTGTGATGAAGAACCAGGATATTCCGGTGAAAGTCGATATCGGTCTTGGCAACGGCACCGCCACCGTGTGGACCTGCGACCTGACCAAGGAATATGTTGAAATCAATGGCGATTATCGGAGCTGATGTTGGAGACCTCCGGTATGCAAAGTGTCGCCACCAACCTACCACTGGTTCGTCGTCTGGAAGCGGTCAGTTTCCGGGCATGGCCTGCATCTTCCGTTGTCTATGATGGCAGCTGGCAGATAAGGCTGACGGGATCGCATCCGTCCAAACGGATCAACTGCGTGGTGCCGCTCGATCCTTCCGACTACGGCAATTGCGACCTTCGTCTTGAAAAAGCGCGCAAGCGCTTTGAGGATTTCGGACGCCAGCTCATCATCAGGGAAACGGTGCTGATGCCTCCGCAGTTGCGCCAGCACCTGACGGATAATGGCTGGAGCGTGTTTGAAAATGTCGACGTGATGACCGCCGACATTGCCAATGCGGAATTGCCGGAAACCGTCTCCCACATTCCAAGCCACGACATTGGTCGCTTTGTGGAAGCAAGTCTCAAGGTCAGCGGTGTAGACCCGTCCTTGCGCTCACCGATCGCAGAGATTGTCAGTTCCATCAAGCCGACGCTCGGGCTGTTTACGATGGAAGAGATTGAAGGCGAGCCGCAGGCCACTTTGATCTGCGTTCAGGATAATGATCTGGCTGGCATTCTGTCGCTGGATGTGGCGGCACCGTTGCGGCGACAGGGAACCGGCACACAAATCCTGACCTCCGCACTCCGTTGGGCCCGTATTAGCGGTGCGTCTACAGCGTGGCTTCAGGTCGTCTCCACCAATCGACCTGCCATCGCGCTTTATGAAAAGTTCGGTTTTCAGACGGCCTACACCTATCGCTACTGGCGCAAAGAGGTGGAGTGATGGAGGGTTCAGGCCGGAAGATACTGCTCGTTGCCGCTTGCGCGCTGATCGATCAGGATGGACGTATTCTTCTGGCGCAAAGACCAGAGGGTAAATCGCTTGCTGGCCTTTGGGAGTTTCCGGGCGGCAAGGTTGAAAACGGCGAGACGCCGGAAGAAACCCTGGTTCGCGAACTGGAAGAAGAACTCGCTATCAAGACCAAGATAGCGTGTCTGGCGCCGCTGACATTTGCAAGCCACTCCTATGAGATATTTCATCTTCTGATGCCGCTATATGTTTGCCGTCGCTTTGAGGGCATTCCCCGTGGGGCCGAGGGCCAGGCCATAAAATGGGTGAAGCCTCAGGCCCTGCGGGATTATCCCATGCCGCCGGCTGATGAGCCGCTCATTCCCTATCTTCAGGACCTGCTGTAAACAATATAGTGAATAAAGGCTTTCAGGCGCCTGCGATGCGTCAAAACGGGCCGCTATTAACGTTTCGTTTATCACCATCTGGCACATTAAAAAGCTGAAGAATTGGTAAATGGCGCGTAGCGAGGCCTAATATGAACGAGGATTTTTGGAAAACAGTGGAGGGCCGTCGGTCCTATTCTGAAAAATCGCGCAAAATTGGTGTATTGAACGTCGCTCTGCTGTTTGGCATGGTTGCCATCGCCCTTTCTCTGATCGTTACGCCGATGCTGGCTGGCAAGATGCCGCCCGCGCGTTTCGCTCAGATGCCTGACAATCTCGACATGATCTCCACGGGTTCTATAAACCGGGTGGAACAGCCGAAGAAATCCTACAGCATCCGCCGCAGCGTCACACAGCCCATGCCCGGCTCGGTGTGCATTGTCGACGGTTATGCAAATGGCCGGGATTGCTGATAGGAGCCATTCTGGCTTCCACTGACTGAATATGAAAACGCCGCAGATTTTGGTCTGCGGCGTCTTTGTTTTTACGGTTCTACCGTCTTTGCGTCTTCCGGGGTAACTTTCTCCTGCGGTCTTTTCGTTCGCATCAGCTTCAGAACGAAGACGAAGAATGCCGGCACGAAGAAGACTGCAAGGATCGTGGCTGAGATCATTCCCCCCAGAACGCCGGTACCGATGGCATTCTGACTTGCCGCACTTGGGCCGGTCGCAATGGCAAGCGGCACGACACCGAGGGTAAATGCAAGCGAGGTCATGATGATCGGCCGAAAGCGGATACGCGCCGCCTGTACGGCTGAATCGAGCAGCGTCTTGCCTTCCGCATAGTAGTCCTTGGCAAATTCCACGATCAGGATCGCGTTCTTTGCAGAGAGGCCGATGATCGCGATGAGGCCAACCTTGAAATAGATATCATTGGGCATATCCCGAAGAAGAACAGCCAGCACGGAACCAATGATGCCCAAGGGAACAACCAACATAACGGCAAGCGGGATGGACCAGCTCTCATAGAGGCCTGCCAGCAGCAGGAACACGAAGAGAATGCTGAGGCTGAAGAGGAATGGTGCCTGGGATCCGGATTTGATTTCTTCCAGAGCCTGACCTGTCCATTCATAGCCGATGCCCGCAGGCAGTTCGGATGCAAGACGCTCCATCTCCGTAATGGCAACGCCTGTGGAGTTGCCGGGCGCAGGTTCGCCCGAGATACGGATGGTCGGATAGCCATTGTAGCCGACAATCTGTGGAGAGCCCTTTTGCCATTGCGCGATGGCAAAGGAGCTGAGAGGCACCATGCCACCGCTGGCATTGCGCACGTTGAGCTTCAGCAGATCCTCGACCTGAAGGCGGTCGCGGTCCTGTGCCTGCACAACAACGCGCTGCATGCGTCCGGCGTTCGGAAAGTCGTTGATATAGGACGATCCGAGATTGGCCGTGATGGTGTTGTTGATATCGGCAAAGGTTATGCCGAAGGTGTTGGCTTTTTCGCGGTCTATGACCAGCATAATCTGGGCCGCGTCAGGCAGGCCTTCGATGCGCATGCCCGCAAGAATAGGGCTCTTGCTGGCCTTCTGCATAAGCTCCCCTGCCGCAGCTGAAAGGGCTGCCTGGCCGATGCCGTTACGATCCTGCAGGCGGAAAGAGAAGCCGCCGGTTGTTCCGAAGCCTTCGATAGGCGGTGGCGACAACGCGAATGTCTGCGCATCTTTGAGACCGAACAACTGCATGTTGGCGCGGTCGGCGATTTCCTGAGCCGAGCTGCCGGCGCCACGTTCACTCCAGTCCTTCAGGGTAATGAAGGCGAGTGCTGCATTGGCGCCGTTGCCGGAGAAGCTGAAGCCCTGAATGGCGATGATGTCCTTCACTGCTGGATCAGCCTGGAAGATCTTTTCGATCTGCTGGATCGATGCGTTGGTGCGGTTTACGCTGGCCTCAGGCGGTCCCTGAATATCAACGATCAGGAAGCCCTGGTCTTCGGCGGGCACGAAGCCGCTTGGAAGGTTGATGAAGAGGTAACCCAGTCCGGCAACCAGTGCCAGATAGATGACCATCATACGGCCCGCGCGCCGCGCCCCACCTGTTGCCACCTTCGTATAGCCATTCGTCAGGCCATCGAACTTGCGGTTGAACCACCCACCAAGACCACCTTTTGCATGGTGACCCTTCTTGATGGGTTTCAGGAACGTTGCGCACAGCGCCGGTGTGAGCGAAAGCGCCAGGAAAGCTGAAAACAGAATGGAAACGACCATCGTCAAGCTGAACTGACGGTAGATGATGCCGGTGGAGCCGGGGAAGAAGGCCATGGGAATGAACACGCAGGCGAGCACCAGCGTGATGCCAAGAATGGCGCCGGTGATCTGGCTCATGGCTTTCTGGGTGGCTTCCTTTGGTGGAAGCCCTTCCTCCGCCATGATGCGCTCAACGTTTTCAACCACAACGATGGCGTCATCAACCAGAATGCCGATCGCCAGCACCATGGCAAACATCGTCAGAACATTGATGGAGAACCCCGTCACATACATCACTGCACAGGTCCCAAGCAGTGCGACCGGCACGATCAATGTCGGAATGACGGTGTATCGGAAGTTCTGCAGGAAGACGAACATGACCACGAAGACGAGGATGATCGCTTCGATGAGTGTATGCAGAACCTTCTCAATCGATGCTGAGACGAAGGGGCTTGTGTCGTAAGGAATGGAATAGGCAACGCCTTCAGGGAAGAACCGCGACAGTTCTTCCAGCTTGGCCGCCACAGCCGTGGACGTTGCGACAGCATTGCCCGTTGAGGAAAGCTGAATACCGACAGCAGCACTCGCCTGCCCATTCAGACGGCTGGATTGGTTGTAGGCTTCCGCGCCCAGTTCAAGACGGGCAACGTCCTTCAACCGGACTGTACTGCCATCCGGATTTGCGCGCAGAACGATGTTGCCGAATTGCTCGGTGTCGGTCAGTTGACCCTTGACGAGAACGGTGGCTGTCAGATCCTGACTGATCGGGTTTGGAGCCGCGCCGATCTGGCCAGCGGCAACCTGCGCATTCTGTGCTGTGATGGCGGCGTTGATATCTGCAGTCGTCAATTTAAGGCCAACGAGCTTGTCGGCATCGATCCATACGCGCATGGCGCGCTGCGCCGAAAACAGCTGGGCACGGCCCACACCATCGATCCGTCGGAGTTCTCCCAGCACATTGCGGTTCATGTAGTCGCCAAGCGCGACTTCGTCCATGGTGCCGTCTGTCGAGGTGAGCGAGATGAACAGCAGGAAGCCTGAAGACGCTTCTTCCACCGTAACACCCTGTGCCGTCACGGCGGAGGGCAGTCGGGACTCGACGCGCCTGATCGCGTTCTGCACATCGACCGATGCCTGGTTGATGTTGGTGCCGGCTTCGAAGGTTGCGTTGATCGAGACCTGGCCTGATGTATCCGAGGTGGACTCGAAATACATCAAACCATCCACGCCGTTCAACTCATCCTCGATGAGCCTTGTGACACCCTGATAGATGTCCTGAGGTGAGGCGCCTGGATAGTTGGTCGAGATCGTCAGCTGTGGTGGCGCAACCTTTGGATATTGCGCAATGGGAAGGAAGGGGAGCGCAATGACGCCCGCGATGGAGATGAACAGCGCAAAGACCCAGGCAAGGATCGGCCGTCTGATAAAGAGCTGTGCCATGAGTGGACCTTACTACTTCGGTGCTTGCGCGGGTGCGTCAGCTGGTTTTTCAGCCTGCCAGGGCTCTGGCTTGATCTTGCCGCCGGTTTGAACCTTCTGTGCGCCGTCCACGACAATTTTGTCGCCAGCGTTCAGACCTTTTTCAACCACCCATTCCGTTTCCAGTGCCTGCCCGAGTTCGACGGGCCTCGCCTCTGCGGTATCATCGGCCTTGACCACATAGACGAGAGGCTTGCCATCGGCAGCGCGAACGATGGACCGTTGCGGCACGACGACAGCATTTTCCCGAACCGCCTGCTCGATTCTGACCCGAACATACATTCCGGGCAAAAGGTCACGGCGGGCATTGGGGAACTCCGCGCGCTGCGTCACCTGGCCCGTGGTGGAATCCACGCTGGCGCTGGAAAATAGCAGTCGGCCAGGATCGGCATAGACAGAGCCATCATCAAAGACCAGCCGTACGCTGGCCTGATCTGGCGCCGTGCCTGCCAGCTTGCCAGATTCGACAGCGCGTCTCAGCGCCATCATGTCCTGTGCGGACTGGGTGAAATCGGCGTAGCTTGGGTCGATCTGCTGGATCAAGGCAAGGTTCTGGGTCCCGTCTGCCGTCACCAGCGCACCTTCGGTCACCAGAGCCGCTCCGATAATGCCGGAGATGGGTGCCCGAACCTCGGTATATTCGAGGTTGATACGGGCTTCATCGAGAGCCGCCTGCTGAAGTGCGACATCGGCATCGGCCTGAGCCAGATTAACCGCTGCCGTATCGAAATCGATGCCGGTCGAAACGTTGCGTTCGCGCAGGCTCTTTTGACGCTCAAGTTGCTGGCGCGCATTGCTTTGTGTCGCCACGGCGCGTTGCAAGGAGGCTTCAGCGCTGGCTACCCGGACTTTGAAGAGCCGTGGGTCAATGCGGTAGAGCACGTCATCCTTCTGAACCATCGCTCCCTGTTCAAATACGCGTTCCAGCAAAATGCCGGAAACCCTTGCGCGCACTTCTGCAACCCGTGTCGCAGCAACGCGACCGGGAAGCTCGTTGATGACGGGAACGGATTTTGCAGTCAGTTCGAGAACACCCACGGCAGGTGGCGGCATTTGCATCCCCTCCTGAGCGAAGAGAGTTGTCGGCGCCATTGCCAGGACAGCAGCGGTCATCATGGGTAGAAATCGCGGCAGAGTTATTCTGCTTTGCATGGTCGTGTCCTCATTGCATCACCTAAGGTGATTGTTATTTTTCTTCGGGAAAATTGGTGTATATCGCGCGGATACCATCAAGGATCGCCAGTCTTTCCTCCGGCTCCCATTGATGAAAATTGAAATATTCCGTGCAGTAGAAGCCTGAAAGCGCCAGATAGGCGATCAGGGCCGCTTTCGGTTTCTTGCTGGTTTCCATGGCGGCGAGATCTTTTCTGGTCCACTCGCTCATCCTGTCATGAATATTCTTGTCGCTTGACATGGCAGCACTGATGGCAATGCAGACAGCCTTGTCGATATCCTCAGGCACTTTTTCGGCCACCGAGATGCGAGCGAAGAGTTCCGGGTGCGGGAGATGGCTGCTCTCATCCACGGCGGCGCGCACGTGCTCCTCCTCAGAGGCCAGGCGTCGTTCGATCAGGGCTTCGAGTAGGGCTGACTTGGATTTGTGATCATAAACCACCCGCGATTTGCTGACACCGGCTTCCTGCGCGACAGCATCGATCGACAGGCCGCTAGCGCCTTCGCGCAAGACAACCCTCTCGGCGGCGTCCAAAATATCATTCTCGCTAATCTTGCGGGTTCTTGCCATATCAATACGTCCTAAATTGAGGTTCAAATACGAACGTTCGTGTTTTTAATCAAGTAAAACACAATCACAAAAAATTGTATATGTAAATCAGGTTGTTAATTGGGGTTCGCGGAATGCTCGATATTCCAGTTCGCTCTTACTTTTTCGGCCGAACCGCGGACAACGCCCGATATTTCGTGGATTTGTTTGCTGAGCGGCGTCGAGTTTCGCCAGATCATGCCGATAGTGCGTGAAGGAGCGGGGGCTTCAAAACGGGAAATGGACACGTGAGCGGAGCGTGTCTCCATTGAGACCGCCATTTCTGGGATGAGCGTGATGCCAATTCCGGCGCTCACCATCTGAACGAGTGTCGAAAGTGAGCTACCTTCCATGACCTCTCTCGGCTGCGATGAGCCGACATGGCAAAAGGAAAGGGCCTGATCGCGGAAGCAGTGTCCCTCTTCTAGAAGCAGCAGCCGCATCTTGGGCAGTGCCGTCCTCTCCGGCACCGGCTTGCCTTCATCTTCATGCCGACGGACGAGTACGAACTCCTCATCGAAAAGTTTCAGTTCTGTCAGTGAGGGTTCTGAAACGGGCAGGGCGACAATGGCAAGATCGAGGTCTCCCTGCTTCAATTCATCCAGCAACTTCGTCGTTTGCGTTTCTCGGATCTGGATTTCGATGCCCTGAAAGGCCCTGTTCAAATCGTTGATGATGGTCGGCAGTAGATAGGGGGCAACGGTGGGGATAACTCCAATGCGAAGGCGGGACAGAAAAGAGTTTTTTGAGGCGCGCGCGAGTTCTGCCAGCTCGTCCACGGCACGAAGGATTTCGCGCACCCGCACGGCAAAGGTTTCCCCAAACGCGGTGAGCTTTATCTCTTTGGCGGATCGCTCAAACAGATCGTGACCGACATCCTCCTCCATCTCCTTTATCTGCATGGAAAGGGCAGGTTGAGAGATGGCGCAGGCATCTGCTGCGACGCGAAACCGCTTGTGTCGCGCCAAAGCCTCAAAATAACGCATCTGTTTGAGGGTCAAATTCTTCATAATCATAGCTTATCGCATCAATCAGAAAATCCAACTTTTATTTATGGGGCTAAGTCGTTAAAAGGCCTTGAGGCGAGGTTACGGTCTTCAGGTCGCGTGATGCGACCAGGTCAACTGAAATCCTGCAATTTTGACAGCAAGAGCCTTTTTTAACGCCCACGCAAAAGTGACATGGAGATAATTATGGACCAGACACCCGAGACAGCCGGTAAATGTCCCGTCGCCCACGGCCAGACGCCGACTCAGGCGCCAAAGGCCGTTCGTGGAAACCGGGATTGGTGGCCAAACCAGCTCAATATCCAGATATTGCACAATGGCTCGGCGCTTGCTGACCCAATGGGCAAGGATTTTAACTACGCTGAAGAATTCAAGAAGCTGGACCTTGATGCGCTGAAAAGCGATCTCCATGCTTTGATGACGGATTCGCAGGATTGGTGGCCAGCTGACTTTGGTCACTATGGCGGACTTTTCATTCGCATGGCCTGGCACAGCGCAGGCACATATCGCATCACCGATGGTCGCGGCGGTGCCGGAGCCGGTCAGCAGCGTTTCGCTCCCCTCAACAGCTGGCCTGATAATGCCAACCTCGACAAGGCGCGTCGCCTGTTGTGGCCTATCAAGCAGAAATATGGCAACAGCATTTCCTGGGCCGATCTGATGATCCTGACCGGCAATGTCGCGCTGGAATCCATGGGCTTCAAGACATTCGGCTTTGCCGGGGGTCGTGCTGACGTGTGGGAGCCAGAAGAACTGTTCTGGGGTCCCGAAGGCACATGGCTTGGCGATGAGCGTTACAGCGGCGAACGCGAACTGGCGGAGCCGCTCGGTGCCGTGCAGATGGGCCTTATTTACGTCAACCCGGAAGGTCCAAACGGCAACCCTGATCCATTGGCATCTGCGCGTGATATCCGCTCGACATTTGCCCGCATGGCCATGGATGACGAAGAGACCGTTGCGCTGATCGCAGGTGGTCACACTTTCGGTAAAACCCACGGTGCAGGCGATCCGTCCCTGATCGGTGCAGAGCCGGAAGGCGGCGAGCTTGAAGCTCAAGGACTTGGCTGGAAAAGCACCCATGGAACTGGCTTCGGCAAAGACACCATTACCGGTGGTCCCGAAGTGACATGGACACAGACGCCGACGCAGTGGAGCAACTTCTTCTTTGAGAACCTCTTTGCATTCGAATGGGAACTGACGACAAGCCCTGCCGGCGCAAAGCAGTGGGTTGCCAAGAATGCAGAGCCATCCATCCCCGACGCCTTCGACCCCTCCACGAAGCACCTGCCAACCATGCTGACGTCTGATCTGGCGCTGCGTGTTGACCCAGCCTACGAGAAGATCTCGCGTCGTTTCCTTGAAAATCCCGACCAGTTCGCAGATGCTTTTGCGCGCGCTTGGTTCAAGCTGACCCATCGCGATATGGGACCAAAGGCCCGTTATCTTGGACCTGAAGTGCCTGCCGAAGATTTGCTCTGGCAGGACGTGGTTCCTGCGGTGGACCATGCCTTGGTCGATGATGCGGATATTGCAAATCTGAAGGCCAAGGTGCTGGCGACAGGTCTTTCTGTTCAGGAACTGGTTTCTACAGCCTGGGCTTCCGCTTCGTCATTCCGTGGTTCCGACAAGCGTGGCGGCGCAAATGGCGCGCGCATCCGTCTTGAGCCACAGAAAAACTGGGAAGCCAACCAGCCGCAGCAGCTCGCAAAGGTTCTTAGCGTTCTTGAGGGCGTTCAACGCGACTTCAACTCTGCTCAGACCGGTGGAAAGAAGATCTCACTGGCGGACCTGATCGTGCTGGCAGGTGCTGCTGGCGTCGAGAAGGCAGCAAAGGCTGGTGGAAACGATATCACCGTTCCGTTCACGCCTGGCCGTACCGACGCTTCGCAGGAGCAGACGGATGCTGCATCCTTCGCAGCGCTTGAGCCACGCGCAGATGGTTTCCGGAACTATGTGAACAAGACGCGCCATCAGTTCATGAAGCAGGAGGAAGCGCTGGTCGATCGTGCGCAGCTTCTGACGCTGAGTGGTCCGCAGATGACCGTTCTCGTGGGTGGATTGCGTGTACTCAACGTCGGTCAGCCAGAGCATGGCGTGTTCACATCTCAGCCTGAAGCACTGACAAACGATTTCTTCGTCAACCTGCTGGACATGGACCTGGAATGGTCGCCAGTGGCTGGCAAGGAAGGCGTTTACGAAGCGCGCAGCCGCAAGACACGCGAAGTGAAATGGACGGGAACCCGCGTCGATCTCATCTTCGGCTCGCACTCCCAGCTCAGAGCTTTTGCAGAGGTTTATGCGTCAGCAGATGCCAAGCAGAAATTCTTGAAGGACTTTGTTTCCGCTTGGAACAGGGTCATGGAAGCGGATCGTTTCGACCTAATCTAAATGCTGCGCTTTTCACCACTGTACTGTGGCTGAACAGTTTCATGCCTAAGATTTAACTCTAGATAGCACCGGGCGCGGCATATGCCACGTCCGGTGTTTCTGTATTTTACTTTCCTAAACCATTTCGAATGGATTTTACGATTTTGCTAACGAGATACTGAAACATTCGGTAACCGTTATTATGGTTTAACCCGGCCAGATAATGAGTCGTTGCAATATTTGGCGTATGGCACAGCCGATATTTCTATTGGCAAATTTTGATGCAGCTATCTTTTAAAACACTGATATAAGATGTTGGTAGAATCTGAGGTCGCTCAAACAAATCCATCGAAGGACAAGACGATGCGTTTCATGCGGTTGGTTCTTAGCGCTATTTTGACGATCTCTTGGTTATCCTCGGCACGGGCGGAGACTTTTCAACAGCCTGTCGGCAAGCCGATTCTGACGATTTCGGGCAACATCTCCAAAACAAATGCGGATGGTGTCGCTCGATTTGACAGGGATATGCTTGAAGGCCTCGGTCTCGTGACTGTGAAAACGCATTCGCCATGGTATGACGGAATCACCAGATTTGAAGGCGTTTCGCTGAGCAAACTGATGAAATTTGTCGGCGCCAAGGGCACAACAGTCACGGCTGTGGCTCTCAATGACTATGTCAGCACCATACCGATGGCAGATTTTGATAAGTTCAATGTTATACTGGCTATGAAGAGAGATGGGAATTATATGGAGGTTCGTGAAAAAGGACCCTTGTTCGTAATATACCCCTACGATACTGTTCCAGAACTTCAAACTCAAACATATTATACCCGCTCCGCCTGGCAGGTTGCAAAGCTTATCATTAATTAAAGGTGCCGATTGCGAAAGGTCTTGGCGGTTATCATATGCTGCTTCGTTTTGGCTACAGGCTACATTGCCTACGTCATTGCGCAGCGACAGACCGCACTTCAAAAGTTTGCCAGATATAACGATTCCTGGGCGGTCAGTCAGACCGTGTCTGAGTATCTGCGTCTTCAGAACAATCTGTATGGATTTCTGGCCAACCCTCAACGCGTGACCCGCGATGATCTGCGGCTGCGCATGGATTTGATGCTCGGGAGGCTTGAGCTTCTCAAACAGGGAAATCTGGGAGCCTTTATCGGTGACAGGCCGGAGTCGCATGAGTTGGTCAAGCGGCTGACCACGGTTCTTTCGGATCTCGACAGCCGGATTGACACCCTTGAGCCGTCAGATGTCGAGCCCATTCTCGAGACGATGAGCGTGCTTGATGGTCCATTGACCACGCTCGCCTCGTCGTCCGTCGCCTATGACGTGGAGGTGGTAGACAACGCGCATTCCGAAGTGCGTGAACTCCACACAATATTCACCGCCCTTGCTGCCGGTCTCATCCTGTGTGGCGTGGCTCTCATCCTGTTGTTGAACCGCCACAACAATCTATTGCACCGCGCCCACAAGGAAACACGCGGTTTGACGGATGAGCTCCGGTCCGCGACCCTTGAGCTTCAGGCCAATAATGCTCGTCTGGAGCACGATGCTTATCATGACGCTCTGACAGAGTTGCCCAATCGCTCACTGTTCCGCAAGGAGTTGAACGAGCGACTGACGTCGGTCGACGCCGGAACATCTATTATTCTGCTGCTCGATCTCGACGGCTTCAAGGATATCAACGATACGCTCGGCCACGATGTCGGGGATGCACTCTTGCAGGCGGTTGCAACGCGTCTGTCTTCCATGCGTGAAGATGCAGATATCGTGTGCCGGTTGGGCGGCGACGAGTTTGCGTTCATCACCAGTGCGCGGGATGAAGAGGACGCGCTCTCTTTTGCCGAAAAGGTTATTTTGCAGATCAGCAAACCCTATAATCTAGGCGAGTTGGAGATCAAGATCGGGACCTGCGTGGGTATTGCCGTTTCAAGCGATGTGACGACTGCCGATGAATTGTTCAAGCGAGCTGATCTAGCCCTTTACGAGTCCAAACGCCTTGGGCCGGGCCGCATCAGTGTATTCCAGCCCCATATGCAGCAGCAATTGGCCGAGAAACGATCGTTCGAGGCCGATCTCCAGACCGCGCTGCAGAACAATGAGATGGAAGTCTACTACCAGCCGCAGATGTTCACCAAGACCCGTGAAATCTGCGGATTTGAGGCGCTGTTGCGTTGGACACACCCCGTGCGCGGCAAGGTTCCTCCGTCGGAATTCATTCCCGTGGCAGAACGAACCGGGTTGATCCATTCGCTTGGCAAATGGGCCATGGATGTCGCGTGTCAGGAGGCCAAGACATGGAAAGGCAATCTGAAAATTGCCATCAACCTGTCACCCATCCAGTTTCATAGCACCAGCCTCGTTCAGAACGTGGTCGATGCGCTCGATAAGAGCGGCCTCGATGCGAGCAGGCTGGAACTTGAGATCACGGAGTCGGTTCTACTCAACAAGAGCGATGACACGATCGAAACGCTCGAGAAGCTGAAGAATGTGGGTATCAAGATAGCGATGGACGATTTCGGAACCGGCTACTCTTCGCTTGGAAACCTCCGCGGCGTGCCGTTCGACAAGATCAAGATCGATCAGGCATTCCTTCGCGATGTCGCAACGGATACAGATGCGCTGGCGATTGTGGAATTCGTGGTGGGCATGGCCAAGAGCTTGCGCATGACGACGATTGCCGAAGGTATTGAAACGGAAGAACAGTTCGAATGCATGACGCGGCTTGGTTGCGACCAGATGCAGGGCTATCTCATTGGTCGTCCGGCGCCCGCCGAAAAACTCAGCGCATTTCGGCGTTGATGGATCATTCGGTGTTTTCTGTTGTTAGTACAGGCTGTGGCCTGCTGAGGATTGTGTGAATGGAACGGCTGAACGTGCATGGGATCAAACTTGATCTCGCCAAAGGTGAAGTTTCCCCTGTTATTTGGAACGCGTTGGAGGATGGCAGTTACGAAGCCAAGGAAGCACGCAGTATCCTCAAGGCCATCAAGCCGGGAGACCGGGTTTTGGAACTGGGTTCGGGCATCGGCATCATCACATCCATCATTGCAGGGATAAAAGATGTGTCGGTCTGGGCTTTCGAGGCGAACCCCGGAACCGCTGCATTGGCAGAACGCGTCATCAAAGCCAATTGCCCTGCTGATAATGTCGTGTTTTCCCAAGGGTTGCTGACGGCGCATGCGCCCCACGTCCATGCGTTTTATGTGCGCAAAGACCTCTGGATGTCATCCATGGATGAAAACCAGGGCCCCTATGAGAAGCGCATCGAAATCCCATCTGAGAATATCGATGCCTTCATTGATCGCCATGGTATCAATGCGCTGGTGATGGACATCGAAGGTGCGGAGCATGACCTGCTGCAGAACGCCCAGCTGAATGGCGTGGAGCGTATCTTCGTGGAACTGCACGATCACCTCTACCATCTGGCGGGTATTCGGGACATCACGCAAGCGCTGGCCCTGAAAGGTTATTCCTATGACCCTCGCGGCTCGCGCGGGCCATGCGTACTTTTCTCGAAAGACGACAGCCCGAGAGAATATGATCCAGACGTGGACTGAGGTTTTTACCTCAGGTCCTCACGCCCTCATACTCAAGTGATGCGCCAATCAGTTCGCGCGCGTAGGGGTGCGTTGCACCGTTATGCGCGATAGCAGAACGGGGCAGGATTTCCGTCACCTCACCGCGCAGCATCACCGCAAATCGGTCGCACATATGGTCGACGACGGCCAGATCGTGCGTGACCATGATGTAGGTAAATCCGCGCTCTTTTCGCAGGCGCTGGAGGAGATTGAGAATTTCGGCCTGCACCGAGACATCCAGTGCCGATGTCGGCTCATCTAGCAGCAGCAAGGATGGTTCCAGAATGAGCGCTCGGGCGATGGCAACGCGCTGGCGCTGTCCGCCTGAGAGCTGGTGCGGGAAGCGATCCAGAAACGAGATCGGAAGGCCAACATCGGTAATAACCTGACGCATCCGATCTTCCTTGTTGCCAAGCTTGTGGATGGTCAATGGCTCGTTAAGAACTGTTCTCACCGATTGGCGTGGGTGAAGTGATCCATAGGGGTCCTGAAAAACCATCTGCAATGTGCGGCAACGGTCGATCAGCGCCATGTCGCGCACGGATCTCCCATCGATCAACACCTCGCCCTTCCAGAAGTCGGTCAGCATCGAGACGCATCGCAGGACGGTGGATTTGCCCGAGCCTGACTCGCCGACGAGGCCGAAACATTCGCCCGGGTCGACGGAAAACGACACGGATGGCAGCACTTTGACAGCCGATGGGCCTTCGCCAAAGCTGATGGAAAGGTCACGTATTTCTACAGAAACTGACATCAGGCATGGTCCTCCAGCCATTCTGGGCGCCGATCCAGCACCGCAAGCGGTGCGCGGCTGCCGCCGATACGCGGCTGCGCTGCGATAAGGCCGCGTGTATAGGGATGCTGAGCGGCCTCAAGATTGCCCGCTGCGAGCGTCTCGACAACCCGTCCCGCATACATGATGAGGACGCGGTCACAGAAATTACGCACGAGGTTAAGGTCGTGGCTGATCATGATCAGGCCGATACCGCGGTCTCGAACCAGACCATCGAGAATGTTGAGAACTTGCAGTCGCACTGTAACGTCGAGCGCTGATGTCGGCTCATCTGCTATGACCAGATCGGGATCTGCCAGAAGCATCATCGCAATCATCACGCGCTGCCCCATGCCGCCGGAAATTTCATGGGGATACTGCGCATAAACCCGTTCGGGATCCCGAATTTTCACTGCTTCCAGCATTGTCAGTGCGCGCATCTTTGCTTCAGATCTGGAGCATTTGAAGTGGCGCAGATAGGTTTCAGCCACCTGATCGCCAACACGACGAATGGGGTTCAGTGAGAATTTTGGGTCCTGCAGGATCATCGACATGCGTTTGCCGCGAACCTTCAGCATCTCCCTTTCTGACAGGCTAAGAAGATCGAGTTCGTTGAAGCGCAATGTGTCAGCGGTGATTGTGGCTCCAGGCAGGAGGCGTAACAGGGCGCGCCCTACTGTTGATTTGCCGGAACCGCTTTCGCCAACGATGCCAAGGCGTTCTCGGCCAAGGGTGAAGGATACGCCGCGAACCGCTTCCACCTCAGACCCGCCATAGCGAATGCGGAGATTTTTGACGTCGAGAATGGTCTGTTCCATGAACTATCTCCGGTTCATCTGCTTGGGATCGAGCGCGTCACGCAAGCCATCGCCCAGAAGATTGAATGCCAGGCTGACGGTGAGGATCGATATTCCCGGAAATGTCACCAGCCACCAATTGTCCAGCATGTAGCGCCGCCCTGTGGCAATCATCGCACCCCATTCCGGCAGTGGTGGTTGGGCCCCGAGACCCAGAAAGCCAAGGCCAGCGGCGGTGAGGATAACGGTTGCCATGTTTAGCGTCAGACGAATGAGGACGGATGGCAGGCACATGGGCATGATCGACTTCACGATGATACGCAGAGGTGAAGCACCCTGAAGTCTGGCGGCTGCGATATAGTCAGCATTGCGAAATGTCATCGCTTCCGCGCGTGCGAGACGAGCAATGGGCGGCCACGAGGTGAGCGCAATGGCAATGATCGCATTGTTGAGACTCGGGCCGAGCGCTGCAACAAATGCAAGAGACAGGATGAGGCTCGGGAAGGAAAGGAAAATATCCGTGATCCGCATCATGACAGTATCGAACTTACCGCCAAGATAGCCCGAAGCCGTGCCGATGACGAGACCGATGGGACCAACGACAATGGATACGAGGAAGATGATGGTGAGCGTGATCCGCGCCCCGAAAATAAGGCGGCTGAAGATATCGCGGCCCAGTTCATCGGTTCCAAACAGATGCCCGTCTCCCGGAGCCTTCAGCACATTTGTCAGGTCTTGAACGTAAGGATCATGGGTGGCAAGCAGCGGCGCGAAAATTGCCGCCAGAATAAGAATGGCAAGTACGATCAGCCCGAAGGTGGAGGTGGGACTGCGAAGAAGGAAAAGCACGATATTCTTCATCGCATTCACGGAGGCTGGCAGTCTGATTTTCTCGGCATGCGCGGTCATCAGCGTGTCCTTGGATCGAAGAAGCGGTAAAGAATATCAGACAGAAGATTGAGCCCGATAAAGATGACGCCGACGATGAGAACGCAGGTCATCACAGCATTCATGTCGCCTGTGATCAGATTGCTGGTTAGATACTGACCAAAGCCCGGCCATGCGAACACGGTTTCGATGAGCACAGCACCCTCTAGCAGCGAGCCGTAAGCCAGTGCCACAATGGTGACAAGCTGGACGCGGATATTGGCGAAGGCATGCCGCCAGATTGTCTGGCGACTGGAGAGGCCCTTGACGCGGGCCGTCGTAACATATTCCTGCCCTAGCTGGTCGAGCATAAAGCTGCGTGTCATTCGCGTGATATAAGCGGATGACGAATATCCCAATAGCGAAGCGGGCAGGATGAGGTGGTTGACGGCTGACCAGAAGACATCCATGTCACCAGCCATAAGGCTATCGATCAGCAGAAAACCAGTGCGCTCATCGACGAGCCCGATGTAAAACTGGTCCATGCGTCCGCTGCCGCCGACAAGATCGAGTTTGGCATAGAAAACGATCAACGCGATCATTCCTGTCCAGAAGATGGGCATGGAGTGGCCGAAAAGGCTGACCACACGCACGAGATGGTCTGGCCAGCGGTCTTTGTTCACAGCTGCAAAAACCCCCATCGGAACGCCAAGGCCAGCCCCAATCATGATTGCAAATGTTGCAAGCTCTATGGTCGCGGGCATGACATGCAGAATATCCTGAATGACAGGCTGACCCGTTCTGATGGACGTGCCGAAATTACCGGTGAAGACATCACCGAGATAATAGAAGAATTGTTGCCAGACGGGCTTGTCCAGACCGAGCGACCGGAAAACCTGTTCATAGGTTTCTCGGGTCGCATCCTCGCCGACAATGGCGCGTACGGGATCGGCCGGCATCATTCGCCCGATAAAAAAGGTGAGCAAAAGCAGGCCAAGCAGCGTAATGGCAATGGTGCCGATTTGCCCGGCAACGCCGGCAAGGCGCGGGCTTCGAATGATCATCTGTCCTCCCTCTGCCAGTTCGCTCGAGGTGTGGACCTCATGTCTGACAAGTTTCGCAAAACCTGTCACATGTCATCTTATCTGTCAAGCAAGGGCTTTGGATGATGAATCATATCTCTGGAGGGTGATGGAGACGGGGCGTGCATGGCAAGAAGACGCGCATTTGTCGCGCCAGGTGTCTTGCATGGGCGTTGGTTGAGCTAGGACTTTTCCCGGCAAAGCTCGTTAAGCTTTGTCTTCAGCATGGGCGGTTTTAGAGCGCAACAGCGCCTTGTACCGCTCTAGGCTTCCGCGCAAATGGATGCGCATCTGCTCCCGTGCGCCGTCCGCATCGCCTTCAATGATCGCATCCACTATACGGGCGTGTTCCTCCTGCAAATGGAGGTTATAGTCCTTCGGACGCGATCCTGGCTCTGCGCCCTGCAACTCACCGCGGGGGATGATGCCTGATCTGATCAGGCGCAGAAATTCGGGGAATCGCTGATTTTGTGTGGCTTCCGCGATCTTGAAGTGCAGGTCGAAATCCGCGTCACGGGTTGATCTCCCCTCAGCAAGGCATGCGGCAATGGTGTTGTGAGCATCGAGAATGGCTTCGATCTGAGTTGCTGAGCGGCGCGAGGCGGCGAGCCCGGCAGACTCGACTTCAAACACTGTGCGAAGTTCCAGAAGTTCGATGACAGAGGAAATCCGCTCGGTCGTCAGGTCCTTGAAGGGCTCGTCCTTTGATTGTTGCACCTGAAGCGCGAAGACGCCGGCACCCTTGCGAGCCTCCACAAGGCCATCAGCGCGCAGGATCGCGATGGCCTCGCGCACGACTGTTCTGCTCACGGAATATTCACGGGTCAGTTCGCTTTCGCTGGGCAGCCTGTCGCCAGGGCGAAAAACGCCGCCAACCAGATCGCGCCGCAGCGCGGTGCTGATCTTGGCTGCGAGTGATGTTCCGCGCTCAATCGTGGTTGCAGCGTCCATATTTGCCTCACCTGCCTATAACCTGTCTGGCATGTTAGCGACTCATCGCCGCAATGCAAGTTCTCTTGTCTATCTCAATTTCTACTCGCACGGTATGAGGGTTTACAGCGAGTGGAGCGCGCGCATACCCTAATATACGGCGATGACCCTAGCGCCTCGGCGCCGTCGGGTTGTGCGCTCTCTCAAGGAGGCCTGCCCGTTTGGGGCTTGTGGCGATCCTATCACTGGATGATACCGGAGCGGTCTGGATTGCGGTATCGTCGAACCCATCGCTTAAACCCGTGGACACGAATGTGGTTGAAACTTCTCGGGAGCATAGGCCACCGGATGATGCGCGTGCGAATGCAGCGCTTCTGAAATGGGTTTTAGGCGCGACAGCCCTCATTAGCGGTATCGTCAATGTTCTCTCGCTGACCTCGCCCTTGTTCATGTTGCAGGTCTATGATCGGGTTTTGGCCAGCGGCAGCGTACCCACACTGGTCGGCCTTGCCGTTCTCGCCGCCGCCATGTTTACCGTCCAGTGCGCGCTTGAAATCATTCGCGCACGTGTTCTGCTGCGGCTTGGCGAACTCTTCGATAACAGAATGTCTGGTCGGGTGCATGATGCAGTCGTGCGATTGCCATTGTTGTCACGGCTGCCGGGAGATGGATTGCAGCCCTTGCGGGATATGGACAATATCAGGGGATTTCTGTCGGGGCAGGGGCCAACCGCATTTTTCGATCTGCCCTGGATGCCGTTATATCTGGCCATCTGCTTTCTGTTTCATTTCTGGATTGGAATGACGGCGCTGATCGGCGCACTCGTTCTTGTTGCCGTCACGCTCATGACAAATGGTCTCTCGCGAAAGTCGGTGCGCGAGACAGTGGGCCACAACATGCGCCGCAATGCGCTGCTGGATGGAGCACGGCGCAATGCGGAAGTGGTGCAGGCCATGGGTATGGGCTCGCGCGTTGCAGAGCGCTGGCGCTTTGCGAATAGCAACTACCTTGCCGCCAACCGTGTAGCGGGTGATATTTCGAACGGGTTCGGCAGCGTGTCTCGAACGCTGCGCGTCATGTTGCAATCGGCAATCTTGGGCGTCGGCGCCTATCTTGTCATTCGTCAGGAAGCCACCGGCGGTGTGATGATCGCCAGTTCCATCATGATGGGGCGGGCGCTGGCCCCGGTCGATCTGATCATCGCAAACTGGAAGCCGTTTCTCATGGCAAGGCAGAGCTGGAGCCGTTTGCGAGAATTGCTTGCGCGTGTTCCGCAGTCCCAGCCGCACACGGTCCTGCCAATACCTTCAAGAGAACTGAGAGCAGAGAATGTCACGATTGTGCCGCCCGGCCAAAAGATGCCGACTGTCGCGGGTTTGAGTTTTGTGGTGGAGGCCGGAAGTGCGCTGGGCATCATCGGCGCTTCCGGCTCGGGTAAATCGACGCTCGTTCGTGCGCTGGTCAATGCCTGGGCACCCAGCTTCGGCAAGGTTAGGATAGATGGTGCAAGCCTTGATCAGTGGCATCCAGCACTGCTTGGCCGCCACATAGGGTATCTGCCCCAGGGTGTGGAACTATTCGATGGCACGATTGGCGAAAACATAGCCCGTTTTGAGAAAGATCCCAGTTCTAATGCGGTCGTCGAGGCCGCCATGGCTGCTGGTGCGCATGCCCTCATTCTCCGTTTTGAAAAGGGCTACGAAACCCCGATTGGCGAGGGCGGTTCAGCCCTTTCCGCAGGCCAGAGGCAGCGCATCGGCCTTGCGCGTGCGCTTTATCGGCAGCCTTTTCTGGTGGTCCTGGATGAGCCCAATGCCAATCTGGATGCGGAGGGAGAAGCCGCTGTCGTCAATGCTATCGCCGCAGTGCGTGCACGCGGCGGCATCGCAGTCGTCGTCGCGCACAGGCCAAGCGCCATCGGCGCGGTTGACCATGTGCTGGTCATGGACGGTGGTCGCCAGCAAATGTTCGGCCGGCGCGACGATGTTCTTTCGAAAGTGTTGAAAGACAGCGCCCCGGCGCGTGTTGCGCCCAAGGGTTTTCCTGTGGTGGCTTACGGCGCCAAACCACTGCGCGCCGCCGTGCATCAGCCCACAGCTGAAGGAGACGCCGGATCGAAGCCTGTCGACGTGAAGGAGCGCGATGATGCGTGACGCTGAACTCTTCAATGTCTCCCGTTCCATCTGGCGCCATATCATCGGCGGTGGTGTCGCTGGTGTTGTGCTGGTCGGAGGTGCCGGGGCCTGGGCTGCCGCCACCTCGCTTTCTGCAGCCGTGGTTGCTCAAGGCCATTTCGTCGTCGGCTCCCATGTAAAAACCGTGCAGCATCCAACCGGCGGAGTTGTTGGCGAAATCCTCGTTCAAGATGGCGACTATGTGAAAGCCGGGACGCTCCTCATGCGGCTCGATGCAACGCAGACCCGCGCCAATCTCGCAATCGTCACAAAACGCCTGGATGAGATGACGGCACGAATGGCCCGGCTTCAGGCGGAGCAGGATGACCGGGCGCAGCTTGTCTTTCCTGCGGATCTTCTAGCGCGAAAGGACAATCCGGATGTTGCTGCTGTCATCAGCAACGAAACACAGCTTTTCGAAGCACGCAAACAGTCCCGAAGTGTCAAGCGGGCCCAGCTTCTGGAGCGCATCACGCAATTCGAGCACGAGATTGATGGGCTGAAGGCGCAAGAGTTAGCTTATGAAGAGGGACTGCGGGTCCTCACCACGGAAATCTCAGCCCTGAGTTCCCTCAAGCAAAAGGGCATCGTTTCGGATCAGCGGCTCAACGGCCTGAAAACGCAGGCCGCGACATTTGGCGGGGAGCGGGGCGAAAAAATCGCGTTTCAGGCACAGGCGGCCGGACGCATTCTGGAGACAAGACTTCAGATCCTTCAGATCGATCAAGACCTGAAATCCGAAGTTGGACGGGAGCGCAGTGAGATACAGGCGCAGATGGGGGAGTATGTCGAACGCCGCATCTCGGCTGAAGACAGCCTCAAGCGGATTGATATTATCGCTCCGCAGTCGGGCATCGTCCACCAACTTGCCGTTCACACGGTGGGCGGTGTCATAAGCCCTGCACAGGCGATCATGTCGATTGTGCCGGATGATGATCTTCTTTCGCTCGAGGTGCAGATCGCTCCCAAAGATATCGACCAGGTCCGTCTTGGGCAGCAGGCCATGCTTCGCATGTCTGCTTTCAGCCAGAGAACCACTCCGCAACTTCAGGCACATGTAACGCGCATTGCCGCCGATCTTGATGCAGACGAGCGAACCGGAGCGCGTTACTATTTAGTGCATCTTTCGGTTGATGAAGCCGAAGCGCAAAAATTCACGGATTTAAGGATCGTTCCAGGCATGCCAGCTGAGGCAATGGTGAAAACACAGGACCGAACCGCGCTTTCCTATCTGGTGAAACCATTCCAGGATCAAATCATGAGAGCGTTCAGAGAGGAGTAATGCCCGTAAATTTACAGGGGTTATGTGCAAATTTTGGCTAAAATTGCGAGAATTTGGCGGTAAAAAATAATACTTTTAAGTATAGCTAAATAAATTAAATTTAGCGATATCTAAAATGACGCTATGTATTCATTAGGTTATTTAGCATCTCCGGTTTTTGTTAACTTGGTTGAAACAATAATAGTAATATAACCTGTCATCACTGACGCTTCATGACGAAGTAAGTCCTGTTCCGGAAGCACGATGTAACTCGCCTGCTTGTCAAAGAGCCGGGCAGATGTGTTGGCCGGTTTGCTCAAAGTAAATTCCGGGGTGTCATGTCTTTTCTCAAAAAAGCGAAAATCAGCACTAAGATTCTTTCATTTGTTATCATTGTTGCACTCACAGGTTTAATTGGCGTCGGTGTCGTCTCAATGAACTATAAGAGTGCCGATACGAACTATTCTGATTTCATCGCGAGAAACGTGATGGGCTCAATGGAACTGGTGCGTGCCAATACAGCGATTGTTTCTGTTGGTTATTCAGCGACACTCGGGCTTGTGTTGCTTGAGCAATCCGGTGATACGGAGAAACTGGAAAAAAGCTTTAAGTCTGATCTGGACCTCATCGTTACGCGCCTTGAAGAGGCAACGAAGCGGTTGCCGGAATTGGCGAGCGACATGGGCTCGCTCATTACCCGGGTCAAAACGATTGGCGAAACGGGCAACAAGGTATGGAGCAGCGCCAAGGCTGGTGATTTTAAAACTGCGCGCAAGCACCTGACGGAAGTCGGTCCGATGATCGCGCAATGGCGTGCGGATCTTCGTGCCGTCACCGACAGCAATCTAAAGCTCGTGGATGAGAAGAAAGTCGAGCTGGCAGCCCAGACGAATTCCACCATTCTGACATCTATTGTGACGCTGGGTGTCTTCTTTTTGATGGCGATTTTCGGCGCACTCTTTGTGTCTGCACGCGGCATCACAAAGCCAATCGAGCAGTTGCGTGAGCGCATGGTTTCGCTGGCCGCAGGTGAGACTAAGGAGGAAGTGGCGGGGCTCGATCGTGGTGACGAAATTGGCCACATGGCGCGCGCCGTCGCTGTCTTCCGCACGAGCGCCGTGGAGCGTCAGCGCCTGGAAGATGAAACCGAGGCCAACCGTAGCCGCTCTGAAAAAGAACGGATTGCTCACGAACAGCAAAAGGCAAAGGAAGCCGCAGACACCAGCTTCGCAGTCGAAAATCTGGCAGCGGCACTTGCGCGTCTTTCGGATGGTGATGTTGCCTATCGCATCAATCAGCCCTTTGCCGAGCATCTCGATGTGGTTCGATCCAATTTCAACGCATCCGCTGTAAAACTCCAGTCCGCTTTGACCCGCGTTGCAGACAACGCCCGTGCTATCGATGCCGGTGCCAATGAGATCCGCGCAGCCGCTGACGATCTGGCGAAACGCACCGAGCAACAGGCGGCATCCGTAGAGGAAACTGCGGCCGCACTCGAACAGATCACTACAACCGTGCATGACTCGACCAAACGTGCGCAGGAGGCCGGCCATCTGGTTGCCAACGCCCGCAGCGGTGCAGAGCAATCTGGCGTCGTCGTGCGCAAGGCTGTTGTGGCCATGGAGCAGATCGAGAAATCGTCCTCGGAAATCTCCAACATCATCAGCGTGATCGACGAAATTGCCTTCCAGACCAACCTTCTTGCATTGAACGCCGGTGTTGAAGCTGCGCGTGCTGGTGAAGCGGGCAAGGGCTTTGCGGTTGTTGCGCAGGAGGTTCGCGAACTTGCTCAGCGTTCCGCCAATGCTGCAAAAGACATCAAGGCGCTGATCAACACATCGAACACGCAGGTTCAGCAGGGTGTGCAACTGGTTGGTGAAACTGGCCGGGCGTTGGAAAACATCGTCTCTGAAGTGCAGGAAATCAACCGTCACGTGGTGGCGATTGTCGATGCCGCTCAGGAACAGTCATCTGGACTGGCGCAAATCAATGGCGCGGTAAACCAGATGGACCAGGATACGCAGAAAAATGCGGCAATGGTAGAAGAGCAGACAGCTGCCAGCCACGGCCTGGCCCGTGAAGCTGCTTCGCTGAATGATCTGCTTGGCCAGTTCAAACTGCAAGGTGGCAGCACGGAAGCTCCGGTGCGCATGGTGACGCAGACTGAACGTCCGGTTCAGTCTCCAGCCCGCGCTCTGAGCCGCAAGGTTGCGAGTGCCTTCAACGGCAATGCTGCTGTCAAGTCCGAGTGGGAAGAGTTCTAAGTAACTCTTACCCTTTATCGAGACATGAAATCCGCCCGCTCTTGTCACGGGCGGGTTTCGTTTGGATTGCGGTCACAGCACGCCCCATGCGCGGAAGCGCCCCCGGCCGGTCATTTCTCGCAATTCCAGCTGGTTGGCGAGGCCAACGGCACCCTGTGGTGTCGTTCCAAGAGCCTTGACGATCATTGACGTGGAGACGACGGGACGTGAAAGCACAAGAGCGATCAGCTCTGGCAGACGCGAATTGGAGCGCCGCCCCACAAGCTTTCGCTCGATGCGGTTCTTGGCCTGCAACAGTCGATCATGTTCCTTCAGCCCCAGCGTCGCCGCTTCATGAATGGCATCCAGACACGCGATCAAACGGTCCGGCGCGGTCCTTGCGTTTCGACGCTCTCTGGAAACCGCACGCAGACCAACACACATCGTAAGGAGATGGGCCTGTGTCAGCCCTTCCTCGCGCAGCAGGGCGGATGCGAGCTGCCGTCCAAGCCATGGGCTGCGCTGCAAGACTTCTAGCCTCTGCCATGCGTCCAGCGCTATGGCCGCTCGCAGAGTGGCTGGCAAGCCGATGCTACCCTGGAGCACGGTGCGCCATTCATTCAGTCTGTCCGTCTCGTTCCAGTCAGGATCGCGGGTGAGCGAAGAGGCCAGAGCTTGAGGTGGTGTCTTCTTGTCTTTCGTTATGGTGTCGAGGGTTGCCGAGCTTCGTGCGATCAGCCGGTCGATGGTAGACATTTCATCGTTGAGGGCACTGTCGTCTGGATCGTCATTTTCAACGTCCAAGATATCCGCTGGCACGACATCCCGCGCGATTGTCGCGTTGTGTTCAAGCTCTTCACCGCGCAGCCGGGAAAGGCCGGTGGGACTCAGCGCCCAGATGGGTTCATGACTAAACATTCGTCTGCGCGCGCGCAAAATACGGCTGGCGATGACGACCTCATGGGTTGGCGCACGGATATCCATATGGGCGTCATGGAGAACAAGGTCTTCGATGTGAACGAGCTCGCCGTCGACCCAGAGAGATGACACGGTCTCATGGAAATCCTGTCTTTCCAGAAAACCTTCCCGGAAAGGCGACTGGGAAACGCGTTCATCCAGCCGCGCCACCGCCTCCGTTGCGCGGGCCACAGGTAACATCAGCAGGGAAAGTGGCAGTCGGTCCACATCGTAAAGCATGAATTTTGATAGGTGACGCGAGAAATGAAAGCAATTTGTCCTTTGGCTTTCATATGGTTTTACCCGGTTTTCAGTTCCCCGGCAGAACAATCTTTGCTTCAAAACCGTCACTGCGCCCGGTTGCGGGAGACAGGAGGTGGAGCGATCCATTCATTTGCTGCACCAGATGGTGGACGATGGCCAGCCCAAGGCCAGACCCGCTGGCCTGCGTTGCACCGCGTGTGAACCGCGTCGTCAGCTTCGGCAACAGCGCCTTGTCTATGGTGGCACAATGGTTGACAACGCTGAGTGAATTATCGTTGCCGATGGAGATGTCCACCGGGGTGCCTGCCGGGCTGTGAACCAGCGCGTTTTCGACTAGATTGCGAACCACGATGCCAAAGGCGTCTGGATTGATCATGCCGTGAAGTTGTCCATCGCTCTTTAGGTGAAACTGAAGGCGTTTGGCCCCTGTCTCCGAGCGCGCCATGTCCTCAAGAACCAGTTCGACGATCTGTGCAAGATCGGTCTCTGTGCCCGATGTGCCGATGCCTGCTTCAGCCCGTGACATTTGCAGCAACTTTTCCGCCAGTTGGGCCAGATGCGAGAGCGAACGTTCGATCTGGTCGACACGCGGTTTGAATTCACCCGGAATATCGGCCTGCAATCGTTGTGCCTGTGCAAGTGCGCCAGCAATGGGAGTTCGAAGTTCGTGGGCGCTGTTGGACGCGAAAGCGCGCTCAGATTCCAGCGCGGCCCGCAACCGCTCCAGCAACAGATTGACCGAGCGTGCGATGGGATGCAGTTCGGCAGGCAAATGCGCATCACCGACAGGCACCATGTTGCCGCTATCCTTGCTGCTGATCTCATCCCGCAAGGTTTGGACAGGAGACAGCGTTCGCCGGACAACGAGAATGACAGCAATCATGCTTGCGGGAATAAGGAGAAGCATAGGCAGGATGAGAGCAGTCCCGGCCTCCATGATGGCTTCGCGGCGATTGGCGAATGCATCTGCCATTTGCAGATAGAGCCCGCCATCAGAAGTCACGACCGTATAGATGCGTTGCGTTGCCGTGTCCGCAAAGCCGGGAGAGAGAGGCACGTCGAAAGGCTCGGCCGGACTGTCGTGGGAGTGAAGAAGAACCTCGCCCTCGCGGTCGCGTACCTGATAGGTGAGATATTCCTCACCCCCGGCCGGTTGAACCAACCGGCGTTCCGCCTCCGGACTGCGTTCATTGAGATCGTCGGCGATCAGCGGCAGAAGTCTGTCTGCTGTTTCCTGCACGCCACTATCGAAAATTTCGGCAAACTCGTCCTGCATCACCATGATGCCGAGCGACGATGCGATGAGCCAGGACAAGACGACCACGCTCGTCAGCGCCGTCACCAGGCGGCGTGTCATGCTGTCGCTGCGTTTCATACGTTTATCTGATTGTGTAACCGAGGCCACGCACCGTCTCCACCCTGTCGGCACCTATTTTCTTGCGCAATCTGCTGACATAGACCTCAACCGTATTGCTCTCTATTTCCGCCCCGAATTCATAAAGCGTCTCATGCAGTTGCGCCTTGGAAACAACGGCTCCGGGGTGCTCGACCAGTTTTTCCAGCACGGCCCATTCCCGCGCGCTCAGCGTCATCGCGGTGCCGTTGACGGTGATGTTGCGCGCGACCTGATTGATTTCGATGCCGGGCAGTTTGACCACAGGCGCTGAACGGCCTTCATAGCGGCGCGATACGGCGAGCATGCGCGCGGTCAACTCCCCGAGATTGAAGGGTTTGACGAGATAGTCATCGGCCCCGGCATTCAAGCCTTCAATACGGTCGGACACCTGATCATGGGCAGTGAGAATGATCACTGGTGTGGGATCGTTGCGTTTGCGCAATGCTCGTAGAATTGAAAGACCTTCTCCATCCGGCAATCGCAGGTCAAGAAGGATGAGGCCATAGTCGACTGTCTCCGTTGCCGCACTGGCATCTCCAACGGTCTTGAACCAGTCCACCGCATGGCCTGCAGCTGCTACGTGGTCGCGGAGCGCTTCACCCAGAACATGGTCATCTTCGACAAGCAGAACACGCAAGCATACCTCGCTTTCAGGTCTGAATATTTCAGGCCGTGAATATTGGGTATGCTGCGCATTTTGTTCCGTCAAGCGCGCTATCGTCACGCGCTGGGCCGGTGCCTGCATCCACTGAACACATCCAGTGACGGATCGTAAACCGTGGTGGATATGTTCATCATGCCAAGAATGCTGTGAAAGAAGTCGTCATGAGAGCGCCCGCCCGCTTGCGCTTCTTTCATCATGCAGCTGGCATCCAGCCCCATGGACTTTGCAAAATCATCATCGAACCACACGATGAACGGGACGTGGGTCTGTTCCGATGGCGCTAGCAAGTAGGGCGCGCCATGGAGGTAGATGCCGTTCTCGCCGAGCGATTCTCCATGATCGGAGGCGTAGATCATGCCTGTTGCAAGCTTGTCCGACCGCGCCTTGAGCTTGTCGATAACACTTGCCAGAAAATGGTCTGTGTAGAGGATTGTGTTGTCGTAAGCGTTGACGATCTCGGTGTCCTTGCAGTCCGGCAATTCGGCGGTCTGGCAATCGGGTGTGAACTTTTTAAACTCGTCGGTGTAGCGCAGGTGATAGGTCGGGCCATGGCTTCCCAACTGGTGGAGTACGATGACACTGTCTTTGGTCACACCATCGAGCCAGCTGTCCAGGCGATCAAGAAAGATGTCGTCGCGGCATTCGCCCGTTGTGCAGAACTTTGGATCGAGTGCGGCGGTAAGATCGAAATAGGGCACCCGGTCCGCCACGTTCTTGCTTCCGGTATTGTTGTCCCACCAGCGCGCATCAACACCGGCATGGACCAGAACATCGAGCACATTCTCGTTTGAAAGTGCCTTGCTATGGCTGTATTCGGAGCGCGTAAAGCGAGAGAACATGCAGGGTATCGAGATTGCGGTCGCCGTGCCGCAGCTTACGGTGTTCGGGAAGTAGACAACGTTGCGCTTCTTGAGTTCGGGGTTCGTCTCCCGGGCATATCCGTTAAGCGAAAAGTTGACTGCACGGGCGGTTTCACCCGCGACAATAACTGTGATGCGAGGCTTGGTCACGCCGCCCAGTGCTGGCATGACCTTGGCGTCCAGTCCCGTCGGAGAAACGGTGAGTTTCGCTTCCTGATCGGCTTGTGAGAGATAACGCACTGTCGAAGAGATGGGCGTCACTGGATTAAGGCTTTTAAGGATATCCTTGTGCTGGCGAACTGCCGTCGTGAATGTCTTGGAATTTGCCGCAGCAACCGAAAAGACGACCGCAAGACAGCCGATGATGCTGATCGTATTCCACAGCACCTTACCGAAAAAAGGCCGGTGGTCGATCTTCACAAACGCTAGAAGAGCGATGGGGATGCCCGCAAAAATCGCGATGTGGAGCGCAAAGGCAGGCGTTAGCAGGTTGCCAGCTTCCGCCTGGGTGGTCTCGACAGCATTGCGCACCATGTCAGTGTCGATGACGGCACCGAACCGATCCATGAACCATGAAGATACGACGGCAATGGCGATCAACGCCGCGAAGATGGGTTTGGTCAGATATTTGATCGACATGAAAATGAAGATTGCCGAAAACGCGGCGCTCATCGCTACGTATAGGCCAAAGATAGCAACGGGATAGGCTGAGAGGTACGTATTCACCTTGGCCCAGAACGTATGGTTGGTCACAAACAGCAGATAAAGCGAAGTCGCAATACTCAGCGTTACGCTGCCGATGACTGGCCGCCGGATGCTACGTCCGCTTTTGAGTGTTTGGTATGATAGTGCCATAGGTTTGACTTTCCGCTGCTTGTGCATTCACTGCTGCGGATGTGTCATGTACCTGACATGAAGCTGAACGTTACCAGAGGGAGCCTTTATGGAAGGCAAATGCTCATCTGATGAGCGTTTTAACGATTGTTAAAATCTACCCTTCAAAACGTGCCGTATTTCTTTGTTTTCATATCTGTACATTCAAACTTACGTGATCTCCCCGGACGCACCGTTCTGCTGTTGCCGGATGTTGCCCGTTCTCGCGCTAGGAATGGAATTCAGATGGCTTCGCTGCTCTTTTCGAAAACGCTGATTTCGATGTCGCTCCTGTTTCCTCTTGTCGCCTATGCAAGCGAGGACCTGCCGAGCCGAGACCAGATCGCGTTGATGGCGCAGATCAAGAAAAGCGATCTGGCCGGGGTGGCCCGAAAGACCAGGGATGTGGATGCTCGTCCTGCGTCTCCGGGGGAAATCGTGATCACCTATATCAAGGGGCAGGGGGTGGAAACGCGCTCCCGGCCTGCCGAAAAGGGCGACTGGGTGGTGCGCAATCGCTGCGAGGAAACCGGCAACGAGGAAATTCTGGTGAAGGCGCGCAACTTCGCGGATCGGTATGGTGAGCCGCTGTCGGAGGCGGACGCCGCAGGGTATCGCGCCTTCAGGCCCAGAGGCAAAAATATGAGCTACTTCATCGTGAGTGATGAGATCGGGCCGTTCAACTTCAGGGCGCCTTGGAACGAGATGATGATCGCCTTGCCCGGCGATGCGATCGTGCAGGTCGAGGCGGATGAAAGCGATACATATCGCGTTGCAGCAGAAGCCTTTCGCTGCACTTACGAAATCGTCAATCCGCCCAGAATGATCATTGATGCGGCCATGCGGTGATCAGGCCAAAAACTCGATCAGCCGTCTCTCATCGGCTTTCAGCCCGGCGATGGGCTTCAGGTCGCTCGCCAATATTTTCTCAAGCCGCTTCATGGATTTTTCCTCCGTTGCAATATCCAGCACGTCAGGGTGAACGTAGCTTTTGCGGCAAATGGCGGGCGTGTTGGAAAGTTCTTCGGATGCAGCCACGCACATTCCCTTGATTGTGGGTCGTTCCGCGCTGTTCAGCGCGCGCGTTGCGTTCCCGAAGGCCGCGAGCGTCCCGCCCCAGGTTCTGAAAGTCTTTGCGGATATTCCTTCACCCGCGCTTTGGGAGATATAGGCATTGAGCGCGCTGGAATCGACAGGGTGCACAAGACCGCTCTCATCCTGCCAGACAAAGAGTTGCCTGCCGGGAAGGTCTGCGATGTTCTCGAGAATCCGCTGTAGCCGAGGGTGTTTGAGCTTGCGCTGGACGCGCTGACCACCCTTTGCGGCAAATCGCAGCTCAATCGTTTCCCCGAACGAAACGTGCTTCTTCAAAAGTGTCGTGGCGCCGTAGGTTCCATTTGTCTCAAGATAGGTCTTGTTGCCGACGCGCAAGTGAGCTGCGTCGAGCAACAGCACAAGCGCGGCAAGTGTTGCCTCGGGCCCGTAGCCATTTGTTGAAAGATCAGCAGTCGCGCGTCTGCGGATGGCAGGCAAAGCTTCGCCGAATGTCTTGAGCTGATAGAACTTGTTCTCGCCCCGCAACGCGTGCCAGTCTGGATGATAGCGGTACTGTTTGCGGCCTCTCACATCAAACCCGGTGGCCTGAAGGTGGCCAGACGGATCGATGCAAATCCAGACCCGGTCATATGCGGGCGGCACTCCAAGCGATTTCAGCCGTGTTAGCTCGATCTTGTCAGACAAAAGGCCGCCATCGGGAAGCCGGTATGAGAAGCCCTTGCCGCGACGCTCTCGGGTGATGCCGGGCTCCTGATCGGTGACATAGGTCAGCCCAACTTTTTTCAGAATGCGAATTGGAAGCTGGTTCATGTGTTTTTATTGCTCCTCACCTTTGTGAGCAATAATGCGCCCGATTGGCATCCGTTCCCGCTAAGGGGAAGCAAGATGAGAGCGGTTTGAGTCCGCTCTCATCTTTTTTCTTTCGGTCAGGCGCCCGGTGCGAGTTTCAGAATTTGCGACTTTCCGCCCCCGCGTTGCTCGGTCACGGCATAAACAGCGCCATCGTCGCCAATCTTCACATCGCGGATTCGCGCTTCCAGCGGAAAGCGGCCTTCCGACACGACCTTGTCATTGTCCATCTTGAGGACAACAAGTCCCTGGCTAACAAGCCCACCGATGATGAGCGAGCCTTTCCACTCAGGAATGGCGTCGGAGTCGTAGGCGGCCATGCCGGAAGGGCCGATCACTGGGTCCCAGTAATAGGTCGGCTGTTCCATGCCTTCTTTAGCCGTCAGGCCTTCTCCTACCGCACCGCCGCTATATTCCATGCCGTAGGTTATGACAGGCCAGCCATAGTTGAGACCGGCTTTTGGCAAGTTCAGCTCATCACCACCCTTGGGACCATGTTCCACGGTCCATAGACGCCCCTGCCCATCGACCACTGCGGACTGGACGTTGCGGTGACCGTAGCTCCATATCTCAGGCAGCGCATCTTTTTGGTCAACAAACGGGTTACCGTCGAAGGCCTTGCCGTCCTTATCAATGCGGAAGACCTTTCCAAGTCCGCTGCCAAGATCCTGAGCCTGCACGCGAGGCTCCTTGTCCGAGCGCTCTCCAACCGTGACGTAAAGCTCACCCTTTGGCCCGAAGGCGAGGCGGGATCCGAAATGCTTGTCGCCATCATAGGTCGGCGTCTGGCGGAAAATCACCTTCGTGTCTTCAAGAACGGCGTTGCCGCCGCTTTCCATAAGCTTGGCGGAGGCAACGGAAGTGCCGTTGCCGCCATCCCGGGGTTCGGAAAAGGAGAAGTAGATCATTTTTGAGGTATCGAAATCCGGCGCGAGCGCGATATCGAGCAGGCCCCCCTGACCATCCGATGCCACTTCTGGAAGACCTTCAAGCGGTTTTCCAGCCTTGCCATCGGCTACGATGTGCATCGCCCCGTCTTTTGCAGCCACGAGCATACGCCCATCCGGCAGGATTTCCATCGACCACAAATGCGGGAGATCATCGGCAACAACCGTTTTGACGAGCGACGGCATTTTTTCAGGCTGCGCTGCGCGTGTCTGCCCCTCGAATGCGGGCTTCTGGTCAGGCGCGTTTGCCGGTTTCGTTTCCGCTGGGGCAGGCGTTTGAGCATGGGCGGTCTGTGCCAGGGGTGCTGCGAGGAACATTGAAAGAATGGTTGATGTCAGCAGGTGTTGAGCGCGCGTCATTGGTCTCCCTTCCGTTAGCTTTGCTTGAACCAAACATGTGGGGAGATTTTTCGTTCAACCCATGGGTTTCAATAAAACTTGATTCCAATGTGTAAATAATAGGGTGCTTATATATGGCGGGTGAAAAGTAGTGGGGAACATCAAGCCTTTCAGCGAGTTAAGCGGTGTCGCAAATCTTGGGAGGCCCGCATGCAAGTTCTTGATAACAGGGAAATCGAATCTACGGAGATCAAGCCGATCCTGAGCGTCGAGGATTTTTGCCGCCGCTACCGGCTGGATGAAAGTGAAGAATCACGCTTGCGCACACTATTCGGCGACTTTGCGTCCCGTCACGAACTGCTGATGAATGCTCAACGCAAGCCAAACTTTCGATGATACGCGTCAGGCGGGATCACCGCCCAAAATCATGAAGACATCATAGCGAGTTGTTTTACCGAGAAGCTGATGCGAAGGTTTTCTGATGCCTGGCATCGGCTCTGCCCGTGCTGGCCATTTGAGAACAACGCGTTTTTTTGCATGGGCGAGCGCAATTTCCATCAGCTCAGTCTGATCAGGGTCTGCCCCGACCAATTCCCTCAGCACACGCATTTCCTTTTTGACCAATGCCGTATTCTGCCGGGGAGGGTGCATGGGATCAATCACGATCACCTCTGGTGAGAGCGTAGGGATCAGCACGCGAGAATCGCCATGTAGCAGCGTCATTCTGGAGACGATTTCACGATAGATGCCGCCTTCTGCATCGGCCCGAGCGATCGCATCCTTGAGCAATGCGTGCATATCGGGCGACCGCTCAATCAAGGTCACTTCTGCCCCTAAAGATGCCAGCAAGAACGCATCTCGGCCGAGACCCGCCGTTGCATCCACGATTGCGGGCGTTTTGCCGTTCTTCAAACCGGCGGCCTTTGCCAGCGCCTGCCCACGGCCTTCACCAGAACGCAAGCGGTGGCCAACGGCACCACCCACGAAATCGATGATGAAACTGTCTTCGCGATCTTTGTTTGTCATCGTCATCTCAAAACGGGCAAGGCACGGTAAAGCTTACATCACGACCATCGGGGTGGCGGAAGCTGATGCTTTGCGCATGCAGCAGCAATCGATCAGACGCCGCAAGCGCATCTGCCTGTGCGTAAAATTCATCACCCAGAATGGGGTGGCCAATGGCTTTCAGGTGGACACGCAATTGATGCGTTCTGCCCGTCAACGGGTGAAGCTGCAGCCGCGTTGCCGGTAAAGAAAGGCGCTCAAGCAGCTTCCAATCCGTCTGGGCCTGCTTGCCGCTCTCATGATCAACGCGATGGCGCGGTTTATTGTCGGGGTCAATGGCGAGCGGCAGATCGATATGCCCGGTTTCGCCGTCAACATGACCCCAGACCACAGCTATATAGGTCTTTGTCGTTGCACGATTTTCAAACTGCGAGGCCACGCTGGCATGGGCACGGCGGTTGAGGGACATCAGGACAATGCCGGAGGTGTCCTTGTCCAACCGGTTGATCATCAATGCCTTTGGAAACTGCTTTTGAAGCCTTGTCGCGAGGCTATCGGAAAGCGCGGGATCGCGGCCAGGAACGGACAGCAGCCCGCTGGGCTTGTTCAGAACAAGCAGGTCGTCATCCTGATGAATGATGGAAACATACGGCTCCATCGGGGGATTGTAGATCGGGTTTGCAAGCTCAGATATCATGCTGCCTCATAGCATGGATTTGACCATTGGCCAGCGGTGGCTACCGCTCACGGAAGCGGAATGGTAACACGCCCGCTGGTGAGGTCCATCACCATTCTCGCAACATCCTCTGCACTGGAAACCGGTATGGATAGGCTTAACTTCGCGCCATGATCGGTAAAGGTTTCCGCCGTAATCGTCAGGTGAGAAACGGCTGTGAGCCTCGATTTGACCAGAGCAAGATCAGAGAAAATGCAGTCAATTTCTGTCGATAGCGTCGGGATGACCGGCGTCTTCTCGCCGTTTCGCAGACATGTCGCAGCCGTGCCGCCATAGGCCCGCATCAAGCCGCCGCTGCCCAAAAGAATGCCGCCGAACCATCGGGTGACCAAAACCGCAATGCAATCGAGTGATTGCCCGTCGATTGCCTGTAAGATGGGTTTTCCGGCTGTCCCGGAGGGTTCGCCATCATCGCTGAAGCGGTAGACCTGCCCAACCCGCCATGCCCAGCAATTGTGGGTCGCTGTGGCATCGGAGTTCTGGTCGATGAAATGTCTGGCAGCATCTTCATCCGCAACCGGGTTTGCGAAGGCGATGAAGCGACTTTTCTTGATCTCTTGCGAGAAGGTTTCAGGGCGATTGAGCGTGAACATATAAGGTCAATAGCGCATGTACCGGCACTGGCAAATCGGTATAAGGCGTATGGAATTCAATTGCGTTGGAAATCGTATGATGCACGGCAAGCAAGTGACAATCGTCGGCGGTGGGCCTGCCGGCCTTATGGCGGCGGAGGTATTATCTGCAGCCGGAGTTGGCGTGACTGTTTATGAAGCCATGCCGACCGTTGCCCGCAAGTTTCTTATGGCTGGTAAATCTGGTTTGAACATCACCCATGCCGAGGCGTATGACGCTTTCACGACCCGGTTTGGCGGTGCGCAGGGCAGGCTTCGGGAAGCATTGGACGATTTTACGCCCGATATGCTGCGCGCATGGGCGCTTTCTCTTGGACAGGAAACGTTCATCGGCACATCCGGGCGCGTGTTTCCTGTCTCCATGAAGGCCTCGCCGCTTTTGCGAGCCTGGCTGCAGCGGCTGGAAGCGCAGGGCGTGGAGATCAAGACGCGGCATCGTTGGACGGGTTTTGAAGGCGACGCGCTGGCATTTGAAACGCCGACAGGCCCCATCACGGTCAAAAGCGGCGCGGTCCTGCTTGCTCTTGGCGGGGCAAGCTGGCCGAAGCTGGGGTCTAACGCCGCATGGGTGCCATGGCTTCGGGAAAAGGGCGTTGTCATCAATGATTTTCAACCTGCTAATTGCGGTTTCGATACGCTTTGGAGCGATCATTTCCGGGAACATTTCGCAGGCATCCCGGTAAAGTCGGTGGCCGTCACGTCGCAAGCCGGGCGGATCGAGGGTGAATTTGTTGTAACGCGGCATGGCGTCGAAGGCAGTCTGATCTACGCTCACGCGGCGGCGGTGCGCGATGGTTTCCAAGGTGGTGAAAAGCCAGTTCTGCTGGTTGATCTGACACCGGGCCGAACCGAGCAGCGTCTTGCGAAAGACCTTGAGCGGCATCCCCGCAAGGACAGCCTTTCCAACAAGCTGCGCAAGGCCGTTGGCCTTTCTCCGGTCAAAATCGCATTGCTGCGGGAGCATCAATCTGAGCTCGCCATGATGTCTGCGCAAGACCTAGCGGGCTTGATAAAGGCCCTGCCAATCACACTCGAATCACCACGCCCGATCGCCGAGGCAATTTCGAGCGCGGGTGGAATCGACTGGGGTGAAATCGACCCATGTTCGATGCTGACGAAAGTACCTGGAATATTTGCAGCCGGGGAGATGCTGGACTGGGAAGCGCCAACAGGCGGATATCTCCTAACTGCTTGTTTTGCTTCGGGTAAATTTGCCGCCATGGGGGTTTTGGACGCGCTTGTGCGGGCAGGATAACCATATAGTGTGATCTGTATTGCGTACTTTAGAAAAAAACGCTTGATAAGTGACTTCGGATCAAGTGGTAAGATCAGTCAATGTGCTTCTTTGACTGAAACTGCGATGTACGGAAGTTTGCGCTCCCATTGGTGACATGAATGACTGATTTTTCTGGATTGGGCCAATGGCCTATTGGCGGCGGCGAGGCTGGCGCGCTTGTGCGCGCATTTGATTGGTCAAAGACGTCGCTTGGCCCGATATCGTCATGGCCCGCCAACCTCCGCCACAAGGTGAATTCCGTCGTCAATTCACCAATCCCACAAGTGCTGATGTGGGGCAAAGACCACGTCATGATCTACAATGACGGCTATATCGAGATCGCCGGGAGCTATCATCCCAGAGCGCTCGGAGGCACTGTGCCGGATATCTGGCCTGAAATTTGGGAATGGAATAGCACCATTCTCGATGCGGGTTTTCGTGGGGCCGTGCAGTCATTCCGCGACCAGACGATGATTTTGAACCGCAATGGACAGCCTGAACATGTCGTGTTTGACCTGTTTTACACGCCAATCCACAATGATGACGGTACGGTTGATGGCGTTTTGTGCACCGTGCTTGAAAACACCGACAAGGTGAAAGCCATTTCCGATCTTGCCGCCAGTCGGGAAGAGCTCAGCAGGCTTACCGACGCTCTCCCGATACTCGTCGGCTTCATCGATAAGGATCATATCTACAGGTTCGCCAATCAGGGTTATCTGAACTGGTTCAATTGGCGCCCGGAGGATGTTTTGGGACAAAAGGCAGCTGATGTTGTGGGAGAGGCTTTTTATCAGGCCCGCCTACCGTTCATCAATCGCGCCATGGCCGGAGAGACGGTCATCCATGATGCCGATATTCGCCGTCCCGATGGCACACTGTGTGCGGTCGAAATACGCCATGTTCCCCGCTATACGGCAAAGGGTGATGTTGACGGTTGCTATGTGCTGATCATCGACATTGACGCTCGTAAACGCGTCGAGACCGAGCTTCAGATCAGCAACAACAGGTTCAGGGCGGCGGTCAATGCGGTCCACGGTGTCTTGTGGACGAACAGCCCTGACGGCAAGATGCTTGGCGTCCAGAGCGGCTGGGCCGGACTGACAGGCCAGACACTTGACGAGTATCAGGACTATGGCTGGGCAAATGCCGTCCACCCTGACGATCAGGAAGGTTCGATCCGCAGTTGGAACGAAGCTGTTGCGGCTAAATCCACCTATCTCTGGGAGCACCGGGTTCGCCGACATGACGGCGTTTATCGCACTTTCACCATCAGGGCCGTGCCCATTCTGGATGACAATGCTACGCTCATCGAGTGGGTCGGCGTGCATACCGACATTACGGATCAGCGCGCCGCAGAGTTGGCGCTGCAGGAGCATTCTGCCAATCTCGAGCGGGAAATCCGTCACCGCCAGCGTGCGGAAGACCAACTTCGCCAATTGAATGAAAGCCTTGAAGCCCGCGTCGCAACCGAGATTGCCGAACGTCAGCATGCGGAACGTGCGCTTCAACAGGCGCAAAAGATGGAGTCCATCGGTCAGTTGACGGGCGGCGTCGCCCATGACTTCAACAATCTGTTGCAGGTTGTCGCGGGCAATCTCCAGCTTCTCGCAAAGGATGTTGCGGGCAATGAGCGTGCAGAGCGGCGCGTGGGCAACGCGCTGGCGGGTGTTAGCCGTGGCGCGAAGCTTGCCAGCCAATTGCTTGCTTTTGGACGCCGTCAGGCGCTGGAGCCGAGGGTCATCAATATTGGGCGGTTCGTCGCTGGTATGGATGATCTTTTGCGCCGTTCCATCGGTGAGGCTGTTGAAGTCGAGGTGATCACGGCTGGCGGTTTGTGGAACACTTTCGCCGATCCTGCGCAGGTCGAGAATGCGTTGCTGAATCTCGCCATCAATGCGCGCGATGCCATGGAGGGATCGGGAAAGCTCACCATCGAGGTTGGCAATGCGTCCCTCGATCTGGACTATGCACGAACCCATGCCGAGGTCGAGCCTGGGCAATATGTCATGTTGGCGGTCACCGATACGGGCTCTGGCATGGCGCCAGAGATTGTTGACAAGGTGTTCGAGCCGTTTTTCTCGACCAAACCCGAGGGCAAAGGCACAGGCCTCGGCCTTTCGATGGTCTACGGATTCGTCAAACAGTCAGGTGGTCACGTCAAGATTTACAGTGAGATAGGGCAGGGCACGACCGTAAAGGTCTATCTTCCGCGCTCTCTCGCTGACGAAGATCGTGAAGTCATTGTGCAGGACGGCCCTGTGGTTGGCGGCAGCGAGACGGTTCTGGTTGTCGAGGATGATGACGAGGTCCGTAGCATCGTTGTCGAAACGCTGACAGATCTCGGCTATCGGGTCTTGACGGCGAGGGATGCGCAGGCGGGTCTAACGGTTGCCGAAAGTGGCGTGCCGATCGATGTCATCTTCACCGACGTGGTAATGCCGGGGCCGTTGAAGAGCAGCGAAATGGCGCGGCGGGCCAAAGAGCGCTTGCCCCATCTCGCGATCCTCTTCACCTCGGGTTATACCGAAAATTCGATCGTTCACGGCGGCAAGCTGGATGCGGGCGTGGAGCTTTTGTCCAAGCCTTATACGCGAGACGCCCTTGCAAGACGTCTGCGGCACGTCATTGCGAATCAGAAGCAGAGAATTGAAGCGGGTAAGGATAGGACCATCGTGCCTGATGTCAGAGTAACGGAGCCTAAGACGCCAGCGATGCGTGTCCTGCTCGTGGAAGATGATGAACTCATCCGCATGAACACCAGCGACATACTGATGGAAAGCGGCCATACGGTCATCGAGGCGGCGAACGCGACACAGGCCATCGATCTCACCGAGCGAGAAGAGTTTGATGTGCTGATGACCGATGTCGGCCTGCCGGATATGAGCGGCGGCGATCTATGTGTTGCCATCAAACAGCGCCGCCCGTCTGTCGGAGTTGTGTTTGCTACAGGCGACAACTTCTTGCCTGATAATGCCCCTGCAGGCTCAGTTCTGCTCTGCAAGCCTTATAATGAGAGCGACGTGCGGGATGCCATCATCAAGGCGATGGGTGGATAAGGTCTTTGCTGCGTCAGTAACCGCGGGTCATGTCCACGGTTGCTGGCAACTGGCCTGTTTCCCGCCACCTGCGGATATTGGCTGCCACGATTTTCGCGGCGGTCTTGCGATTTGTCGGCGCAGAGATATGGGGCAGAACAGTCACATTCGGGTGGTTCCAGAAGACCGAAGTCTGGTGCAGAGGTTCGGTTTCGAAAACATCCAGAACCGCGTGCGATAGGTGTCCGTCGTCCAGCGCCTTGATGAGATCATCGCCAATGATGACGGCTCCGCGTGCGAAGTTGATGATGGATGCGCCGTGTTTCATCTGTCTGATGCGGCGTTCATTCAGCAGCCCGCGCGTCTCGACCGTCAAGGGAACAAGGCAGACGAGAATATCGCTGCGCTCCAGAAGTTCTGACAAACCGTCTTCGCCAGAAAGGGCTTCCACGCCGTCCAACGTCTTGGCCGAACGGCTCCAGCCGATGGTTTCAAAACCGGCGTTAAGCAGGCGTTCACTGGCAGCCACGCCAAGAGCGCCGAGCCCCAGAATGCCGACAGTCACATCGCTTGGGTGACGATATTCGATCTCCTGCCAAAGCGCGTGTTTTTGGTTGTCGCGGTAGGCAGGCATGTCGCGGTGTAGGTAATAGGTCCAGGCCAGGACAGCTTCCGCCATGACGCGGGACAATTCCGGGTCGGTCAGCCGCACAATGGGTGGCGCAAGAGTTCCGAGCTCCGATACCAGACGCTCGACGCCGGCCCACAGGCTATGGATCCATTTGACCCCTGTTAGCTTGGCAATATCGGCAGGGTCCGGGTTGGCTACGATGGCGATTTGCGCCTGCGCCCGTTGCTCATCATTCATGGATTGAAATGGCAGGATGACCTCGCCAGGCAGAGCTTGCGAAAGCATGGCAACCCACTCTTCTGCATCGGCGTCGGGCGAGCGGGAGACGAAAGCAATGGTAGACGCCATGGGTAAGATGATCCTGCGCTGATGTGATGCGAACACATCAATGCGGAAAAGAACGGTTCAAATCCAGCGAATATTGCGCTCTGAGGTCCAAAAAAATGCCCGCACAAGGCGGGCATTTCAGCTTGGGGATCAGGCCGGCTCGGCAACCGGCTTTTTGGCGTCGCCATAATAGGCCGAGAACTGATCGTGATAGTGCTCTGAGCCGCCGGGCCCTGCATAGCGTTGCAGCTCCGTCATGTCGGTCTTGTTCAGCACAATCCCGAGCGTCTTGCTGGCAATCTCCGGCTCGTGGTTCATCAGGTTCTGAACCATCTGTATAGGTGTCTTACCCCATTCGGTAACAAATACGAAGCCATCGACCTGCGAAGCAAATGCCTTGGCATCGATGACCGGCACCACGGGGGCAAGGTCAACGATGATGTAGTCGCAGGCTTCGCGGGCCGACTCCATAAACTTGCGCATGCCCGACGATGCTAGAAGTTCGCTGGAATGGGCGAACTGATTGCTGGTCGAAACCGGCAGAATGCCCATTTTCGTGCGGCTATCCATCTTCACAGCCTTGGTCCATGGAACCTCATCCAGCACCACCTCCACCAGACCTGCAGATTGGCGCGTCGTCAGCATGCGGCTGAGGCCGGGGTTGCGAATATCGGCATCCACGACGAGCGTCCGCTTGCCGGTCGTCGCAATCAGGCCTGCCAGATTGAGAGCCACAACGGACTTACCTTCGTTGGGCAGGCAGGAAATCACGCCGATCACGCGGCACTGCTTTTCCTGAATGACCACGTCTGCGGTCAGTTTCACGTTGCGCAGAGTCTCGGTAAAGCTGGAGCGCGGACTATCGACCGCAAGCCGCAACATTTTCTGGAACGAGACCTGCCCATTATCCTCGATGTCGGTGTCGGGGATTTCCGGCATGGCAGCCCCCGTTTCGGATTTTGTCGTTTCCACCCCTTTTTCACCGATGAAGGGCAGGTACCCCAGAAACCGCATGCGCAGATTGTCGCGTACATCATTGCCGGTATGGAAATACCGATCCCGGAATTCGAGAACTGCTGCGACGCCCCCGCCCAACATCAGACCAAGCACGATTGAAAGTGCCATGGTCATCGTCTTTTTCGGGCTGGACGGCGCAGTCGGCAGGCCAGCTTCTGAGATCACACGCGCCTTGGCAATCGGGAAGGACTGCTTCTGCGATGCCTCTTCGAAGCGGCCGAGATAGGATTCGTAGAGCGTCTTGAGGGCGGCCGCCTGTTGTTCAAGTTCACGAAGCTTGACCAAAGTCATGTTGGCTTCGGAGTTGCGACCTGCAACGCGGTCTATGTTTTCGCGCAACGACTGGACGCGAGACTCGGTTACATCGAACTCATTCTTGAACCCGCCGGTCAGTTGCAACAGTTCCTGATAGATCTGGCGGGCGAGGTCGCCCTTTTCGCTTTCCAGCGCGATGGCCTGAGGGTGATCCTTGCCGAATTGCTGGACAACGCCACGTTCACGGTCGGAAATGGCGATGTAACGCTTGCGAAGATCCTGAATTACGGTGTTGTCAGTGTCCCGCGCGGAAACAATGGCATTGTTGACCGCATTGTCAGGGCCCTGATCCGTGATGGATTTATACTGCGTATAACGCGCAGAGGCGGTTGCCGCATCGGCCTGCGCTGCGATGAGTTGTCCGTTCAAGTCTGAAAGCTGGCTTTCGGACATCAACTCGCCGCGTGACGACACGATGTTGTTGGCAGCCTTGTATTTTTCAACAGCCAGCGACGCGGCCTGAGAGCGCTGGTTGAGGTCTGTCAGCCGCTCCTGAAGCCATACGGAAGCGCGTTCCGTGGCATCAAAATTCGCGTTCAGCTGTTCAGTCAGATAGGAGTTGGCATAGGTCTTGGCGATCTGCGTGGCAAGTTGCCGGTCAATGGAGCGAATGGAGATCGCGATGACCGAGCTTCTCCCGACGCGCTCGACTGTCAGCGCCTGCTGAATCACCGCTGCAGCCTTTTCGCGGCGACCATTGCGCATGGCTTCCTCGGAAGCGGGCGGTGAGTTCGGGGTCAGGAGATCGACCACGACCTTGATCGACGATTTTACCAGGTCCACCGGTGACTTTGGTGGATTGACGATGGTGTCATTGGCATCAAGGGCGGCTTTATCCACCACCGTCAGGGCCATTTCCTTGGACTTCAGAATTTCGACGGCACTGGCAATGCGATTGTCGACGATCTGGGCCGCAGGCACGGGGCTCTCATCTTCTGCATAGCGGGAGAGGCTATCGTCCAGCAGAACCTGGGTCATCGCGGTATAGACCGGCGTGGCGAAGAGAAGATAGGCGCCCGCCAGGATCATCATGGCGATAACGCAAGCTGCGATGATCTTTGCTCTGCGCATCACCGCAGCCCAAAGCCGATCGAGATCGATGAACGTATCGGCGTCCTTGGACGCGTCGGAAAAGTTTAAATTCGATTTAAAGGTCTTATGGTGCATGGACCCACCTTGTACTTAAATACGGCGAACGGGAAGGCCGTTCTCCTGCCTCCCCGCCTCCCATTACTGTTTGAGTCAGGCTGCTTTTATGCGGCATTCGTGATGAGAAACTGGCACGATCATCATGCCCGCTACGCTGCACGCTTTTGTTGGAGCCTTGTGTGGTTTCACGGTCGTTTCCTTGATTAAATGTGTTGGGCGCGCGCTCAAGATGTCTGCCTTTTGCCGGCCCTGTGAGCGCGCGATGAGAAGATCGAATCGCGAAGTTTTTTCAACCGCACTTCTACAGGCATGCGAAGATGGCGCAGCGCCGCAGGATTGCGTGCCGCGATCCTCAGAACATCACCGATTGACCGGCGTTTGATACCGGAGACCAGCAGCAGAAAATTCCGGGCCTCCACAAGGCTGCGTGTGCGCAGGGTCTGCGCCTTTGTCGCTTCGGGTGAGAGCGGGTAGCGTTCCAGAAAGTCCGCATCTGCCGACATCATGGCATCTACGTGGTGGAGCTCGAGGACGCGCGAAATGGAACCCTCGCGGATGTTATACACATAACCCGCCGTAGGCTCGATGGCGCACGAACCGCCAGCCGCGAGCGCGGATGCAAGCAGCAGATAGTCCTCACCAATGCGAAGATCGGTGCGAAAACGCAGGCCCTGCGCGTTCAGAAATTCGCGCAGGAACATCGGTTTCATGTAGCCGAAATTGAACGTCGAACGAAACAGGATGTTGGAGGCGATGAAATCTTCAAGTGTCAGCGTCCCGCGCTGCTGCAAGAACGCCTCTTCGAACATCGTCTCGGACGGCCGACCATCTGTGTAAACGACATCGAGATTATCAACGGCAATAGTTGCCCCCGTCTGCTCGGCCCGGGCGATCATGCGGGATGTGCGTGCGGGAAGAATGACATCGTCGGAATCCAGCACCGCAATCCATCTGCCGGTTGCAGCTTCTATTCCGGCATTGCGCGCACCGCCGGGACCGACATTTTCGTCCAGCGCGATGAGCCGCACGCGGGGATCGTTCATCGTAAATGCATTGATGATTTCGCGGGTGGCATCGCTCGACTTGTCGTCCACCACGATAACTTCCAGCGTAACCAGCGCCTGATCCAGCGCGCTCTGAACAGCCGGGACAATTGTCGCGGCCGAATTATAGGCTGCGATTACGAATGTAACATCGGGTTGTATCGAGGCTTCCGTCATGTCGCCTCCACTGTGCCGTACTGGCGAATTTCCTTGACACCAACTGCTCCGCTGACCGAGCCGAGATGCAGCGCCACACGCAGCAGTTGCCGGTTACGGCGAACCGGATCAAAAATGGCAAGCAGCGCCAGGCCAGCGCATGCCACAGCCTTGGCTCCTGCCGTGGTGGCTTGTGGAACGCGTCGAAGCCCCGGCTTACTTTCGGCCAGCAGGCGCCCATGGGTCTGGCCAGAGCGGAAGCGCCTTTTGGCAAGCCATTTGAAGCTTGCGCGGGTGTCCGGCACAGGTTCGGAAAGAACCGCCTTTTCAGCGTAAGCAATGCGACCGCCATCGGCGTGCATGTGCGAGAAGAAATGCGTGTCTTCGCCGCCGCTCTGCCCCAGGGAGAGGGCGAAGCGTCGACCTGATACAGAAGGTGCACTCATTTTCAGCAGCGTGTTGCATGTATAGCCGGTGATGATGTCACCCTTGACCCAGACCGGAAAGGTGGAATGGAAATCACCCTTGCGCATCCAGCCCGGAACCGTTGTCTTGTAGATCGCGGTCACCGGACCAAGCACAGCCTCAGCGCTCGTTTCCCGCGCGGTTTGCAGCAGCTCTGAGAGCCACTCCCTTGGAGCGGTCTCGTCGTCATCGATGAAGGCAAGGTAATCCGCTTCGCAAGCGGAAAGGCAAGCATTTCGGGCAATTGAGATGTTCGATTTCGGGCAGTGAACATAGATGATATCTAAGGGCGAGACCGCCCGCAGATTGTCGATTGTGGCTTTGGCACTGGGCTCTGCGTCGTTGTCGGCCACGATCAGCCGCACGGTAACGCCCGCGGGAACATCGAGCTCAAACAAGGATGTCAACGTCGCGACGACAGCGGGCCTGCGGTAGGTACAGATGCCGATATCGATTTTAAGAGGTGTAGGCACGGGCAGGGTATCTGTCATGATACGGCCTTTCCCACCACGGGCGCAGGTGTGGTGACAGAGCCAGCAAGCTCAAGCCAGAAGCCGGTTGACCATGCGAAATGCATGACCATGGCTGCAAACGCCACAAGCGGACCGTATGGATTTTTCTGTGCAATTGCCATCCACAACCCGTAGCCAGCGCATGCGGCAATCCAAAGGCAGAGTGGGATGATCGCGGCCCAGTGGAACACACCAAGCAATGCAAAGACTGCTACGGGCATCACGGCAAGCGGAATCATCTGACGGATTTTCGGCGAGGACTTGTGTTTCAGCAGGTTTTTAGCTCGTCCGCGACCATAGGCCATATATTGTTTGAACAACGGCCTGACATTGGACCGAGGATAATAGGTCATGCGCGTCTTGTCTGTCATCCAGATCCTGAAGCCAGCCTTTCTCAAGCGGTAATCCAGCTCCGCATCCTCATTGTGGCTGAACGTTTCGTCATATCCACCCACTGCGGTGAAAGCAGATATGCGCATCAACGCGTGATGTCCGTGATCGATCCAATGACCTTTCGCACCGTCACGATGTTTGGAACCGCCATTGCCTAGTTTGGAGTTCTGCGCCATGGCCGTGGCTTTCTGGAACGTGCCATGGCCGACTGTTTCCATGCCGACGACAACCGAATCTGCCCCGGTTTTGACAGCATCCTCGATCAGTCGCTGGCAATAATCATCCGGGTAGTCGCCATGGGCGTCGATGCGAATGAGATAGTCGTAACCTTCCCCGAACATCTCGACGGCGAGGTTAATGCCAGCACTCTGGATCCGCTTCGGATTGGCCAGCAAGATGACGCGAGGGTCTTGCCGTGAAAAAGCTGCCACGATATCGCGGGTTCCGTCCGTGCTTCCACCATCGGCCACGATGACGCGGTCGCCAGCGTGGTTGAGAGTGCTGGCGAACTTCAGCAGCAGATCATCGATCGTCTTGGCCTCATTGAGGCACGGGATGACGACGAGAGTTTTGATGTCTGGAACAGGTTGCGACTTCATGACTTTGACCCCCGTCAAACTGTTGAAAGCTTGGCTTCCAAGGCGCGGCCATTGTGCGGCGCAGCCAGGGAGGCGAGTTTGTGAACGAGCTGGATACAATCCTGATGATCGGTCACCCAGTATTTAGGGTCGATCGCGGCAAGATCTCGGAATTTTTCGAGATAAGCTTGCTCTCCCAGGCTCTCGAAAAACGCTTGTAGTGTCGTTGCATCGGCAATATCCAGCACATGGCCGATGTTTTTCGTCTTCAGAAAATTGGCCGTTTCAGTGCCGTCAACGGCAATAGGCAGCGTGCCATAGAGGCAGCCTTCATAGAGCCTATTTGGTAACAACCAGCTCGAGTTCTGCCCTTCCTCGAAGAAGTCGATGGCCCAGGTAAACTGCACCTCGTTATAGATTGCGGCCAGATCCTCCGGGTTTTTGTAAGCACCCTGAAAGCTTATATGCGGCGCTTTCGCAACGAAGCCATCGAAATCATCGAACTCCGAATAGGCCGGACGTCCGCGCAATATCACTTCGACCTTGCCATCCATGCGCTTGGCAAAATCTGCAAGGATTTCCAGTGATTTGCGGCAGCGAAGTGCGCCGAACCAGCCGATTTTCCATGGCTCACCAGCTTTGGGCGCACGCGGCTCGGGCTGCGTCTGCATTCCACCATCCAGCATCAGAACCTTGTTTTCCTGCAGCAGCACCGGTAGATGCAGGCCGGATCTAGGTGCGAAGTAATGGCTTACAAAGGCAGGTGAACTTGTGATCAGCAGTTTCGCGTTGCGGGCAAAATAACGCTGTGCGGCATTTACCAGCTTGCCCACCGGTCCTTCGTTCAGCAGCAGGCGGTGAATGTCGAGGCACTCATAGACGACAGGTACATCTGACCCAAAAATGGCCGAGGCCCGCCGGGCCAGCGCCAGCATTTCGAGATTGCGGGCGATGATTACATCGGGTTTTGGCACAGCGTGCATCGCGCCGCGCAATGATGCGCTTGATTTGATAATCGAGGCGATCCGCTGCGCAAACCGCCCATCTGCAGTCTCGCCCAGAACGATCGGTGTTACGCCATCCACAGTCGCAAGCCTGTTTTCGCCGCGCGTAAAGCCTGCAAGGCTGACACGTGCCCCACCCGCCTGCAACGTCATGACGCGCCGGCGTATGGCCGGGTCGGCAAGGTCGTGGGCGAGGTAAAGAATTTGCGTCATGAAAAGGTCCTGGGACAATATGTTGGCATCAACGATCAAACGGCATTCTTGTTTCGTCAGTTTGACAGGCAGGCGACCGATTCCGGGAACTGGCACTTATCGCCAAGCGCCGTAAACGCCATACGATCCACCGACATGATCGTTGGGCCGCTATAGGCAAACTTGCCCATCCAGCTTTTCAGCGTATCGGTGCCCCACAGGCTGAAGAAAATTTTCTGCGGGTTCTGTGGAATTTTTGAAGGATCGGTCACCTCGTGAATGAGCTTTCCGTTCAAGAAATAGCGTAGCCGTGTCGGCTCCCAGACGAAGGCGTAATCATTGAACGCCTTGTCCGCACCGCCAGCGACATCCATCAGCTTCTCGTTGCCGCCCTTGGCAGAGATGTATTGGTTAAGCTGAACCTGAGATGTGTTCTTGCCCAACACTTCCATGTCGATTTCATCATGCGGCTTCTTATCGGTCGGGCCGATATAGGTGAAGAAGGCCGAGTTCAGGCCCGAACCTGTCGCAGTCTGAATGCGAGCTTCGTAAGTTCCGTAGCGATAGCGACCCTTGGTCTGGATTTCACCGCATGAAAACTCACGATCGCCAGCCTTGCCTTCCTGAAAGCCAAGCTGAAGTTTGCCCTCTTCGAACTTCACCAGTTTCTTGGACCATGTGCAGTTCTGGTGTGGGCCGTTGTTCCAGCCATCGGATACGTACCAGAAGGAGCGGTCCATGCTGTCGAAGTTTTCGACGAAAGACTTGCCGTTGCTCTCCTGTGCTGTGGCAACGGATGCACCGAGGCCAGACATGAGAAGAGCTGATATGATCAAGCGCGAGTGAACGCTGCTAAGACGTGCGGACATGGGTTCACCTTTGTCTGTGTGGAACGGGTGTCGTGACGGCCGGCCCGCGGGGGTCAGCTTTCACGGTTGCGGAATTATTCGTTGGGGGCTTCGGTTTCTTGCCGCGGCTTCCCGTCAACACACCGTAGAGGGATGGCAGCCTGGCGCGAACCTGCGCATTGGTGATGATTAGGATCACGAAGGAAAGTAGGACAGCCCCAAAATAGAATGCGGGATAAAAATCCGGTCCGCTTCTGTTCCAGACCATCCACATGATGACGAGAAGCGGGTAGTGGGCGCAGAAAATCCAGAAGCTAAGGCTTCCCGTGTTGGCAAGGCGTTGCCCAATACGGCTCTGGATCAAAAGCGATGACGACGCCCACAAACCCACCGCACCAAACACAGCCAAAAGATTGCGCAGCAGGTTCAGTTCGAACGTGAATTCAGGTCCGGTGAAGTAGAGGCCTGTGGCAAGAAGAGCAGTAGCCAGGAAAAGCCCTGCAGTGATGATGACCGCGTAAGGATCAAGAGTTTTCAGATCAACCTTGTACAAAGCAAGTGCGATGCCGAGGGAAAAGCTGAAAAGAATGGACTTTTTCTGCACGATATAGAGCGTGAGATCTGGCCAGGCAGTCACAACAAGAAGCACGCCGAGCGTCGCTATCGGAAAGCGCCGCACGAAAAATGCCAGGATCGGCGCCAGCAGGATGCACACGAACAGGTCGCGGAGAAAATAGAGAGGCACATTGACCGGAAGTTCTTCAACCGCGGCTCCATGGCTGAGGATTTCGCGCGTCGATGCATTCCATAGGTCAGGGAAATAGCCATCTCCAACGCCAATGCGTTGCATCAAAAGCACGGCCAGAAACAGCGCGCCGTTCCATAGCAGGAATGGCAGCAGAACGGTTTTAGCCTTTGATTTTACAGTCGCTGAGTAGTCGAACGCACTGATGCCACGACGGAACAGAAGATAACCAGAGATGGCACTCAAACACGGCACACCGACGCGAAATAGCGCATCGCCCAGGAAAACCCGCAACCAGTCAAAAAAACCATACAGCCCGAGAAAGGGGCTGGTTTCAGGATTATGAGGCACGTGTACGAAAACAATGCCTGAAATTAAAACTATGCGCATCAGATTGATGCGGGAAGACAGGTTCTGATCAAAAGTCACATCAGTTCCCCTTTATTGGGCGGTGTCTCCCATCACCGCATGACAACCAAGAGCGAACGTAAGCCCACCAATAGAGTCTCGGTTTTACATGAGGGTAAAATGTGGCAATGCGAGAAAAATGCATCTCGAAATATGAGGGGTGAATCTCTGGAAGGCGAGGCTCCTAGTTATCGAAAGCGATCTCAAGTTACTGTTTTTGAATTGAAAAAAAGACTTGCGCAGATCTTTTCCATGAAATCACGGGTGGAAACAGCTACCCCAAAATATGCTGCATTGCACAAATTGAAGCGCAAAAAATGGTCACGTGATCGCATCTACCGACGAAACGACTGACGGATTGTGGCGAAAAAGGGCACCGCTACGGTGTGGCGGGTTGAGATTTGCGGTTTTTCACCATGCCTAGAATCTTCTTCAACAGCTCCCGTTCGGTCAACAGAATCAGCGCGGCATAGACAACGCCACCGACCACTGCACCGACGATAACCTGCATGTAAGCATGGGGCAGGCTGGCTTCGAGCAGATGCAGGCTGTACCGCACCGCAAGCGCCATGACGAAGGATGCCACCATCGGCCGGCTGCTGATGTAAAGGCCTTTGAGAAGCGGCATTTCGCTCGCCTTGAACACAGCCCATGAGTAGGCAAAGAGCGTGATGCCGTTGACGATGCACAGCGCCACCATGGTGTCATTCAACGTTCCATAAGTCGCTGCAAGCCAGACCACAAGTGTGGTGACGACGGCGCGGATGGTTGCCGACCAGAACAGAACGCGGCCATAGCCTGCGCCCTTGAGGTAGGGGATAAACGTGCTGCAAGGCGTGAGTATTGCCTTGGACAAGGCAAGAAGACCGAGGACTGGCCAGGCATAGGCCCATTGTGGACCGAAAATGACCAGCATGGCGGGTTCAGCAATCGCCCACAGACCGAACATCATGGGAGCCAAGAGAACGGTCAGTACCTGAGTCGAAAACATCAGCGCATCGCGACGGCGCTGTTTGTCATCCATCATGCGGCTGAAGGCTGGGAAAAGCACGCCCATAACGGCAGAGAGCACCACCTGATTGGGAATGCTGGCGAAGCGATTGGACGCCGAGTAGGCGCCCGCATCGGCAAGGCCCAGATGTCGGGCGATCACGACCATCGGCGACTGAAAGGTGACGAAGTTGGCGATTTCCGAACCCATCAGGCCCGAACTGAACCCCAACAGCGGAACGAGGCGCTTCGGCTTCATGACGAAGCGTGGACGATAGTGCGATACGGCATAGAGACCGACCAGCCGGATGAAGGCCGCCGCGAACAACTGGATGATGAGCGCCCAGACCCCGTAACCGGCCAAGGCGAGGATGACAGCGACAACAGCTGCGATGCTCTCAGACAACATACTCCAGAGGGCGTCTTTGCTGAAATTCATGCGCCTTGCCAGCAGCGAGTAGGCAACATCGCCCGCCAGTTGGATGGGGATGAGAAACGCCATGATTCGCAGAAGATACGCGCTTTCGACAGCCCCAAGCAGCTCTCCGAAGAATTCCGCGCCAAAGTAGAGGATTGCGGCCATGGTGCAGGAAATCGCGAGATTTGCCCAGAAGACGGTGTGGATCGTATCCATGTCTTCTTCTTTTTCCACAATCAGCGCGGAGGTCAGTCCAGCGCCCGCAATCATGGTCAGAAACTGCACAACAGTCAGGCCCACTGCCACGACGCCAAATTCTTCCGGTGTCAGCAATCGGGCGAGAATTGGTACCGTGACAAACTTAAGCCCGAATGTGCCTGTTTTTGACAGTACGCTCCAACCGACATTCGTGGTAATCGTCTTGACGCTCGGAGCTGGGGGCATACGTGCATCCTATTCGTTTGGAGGCCGGCGGGGTGGACGCTGGCGGGGGGACTAGCCACTCATCGGGGCCGCTTATTATCGGGCCCGACACTTCTTGATCAACACAAGGGGCGAAACAATGGCGAAATTTACAGTCGTTATTCCTTATTATCAAAAGCAGCATGGCGTTCTTGGTCGTGCATTGGCATCAGTTTTTGCGCAGACTGTTCAGGATTTCGATCTCGTCATCGTTGACGACGAATCGCCCTATCCGATTGAAAATGAAATTGCCGCTCTGAGCCAAGAGCAGCAAGATCGCATCAAGGTTGTCAAGCAGGCCAATGCGGGACCCGGCGGTGCACGCAATACGGGGCTCAATAATGTTCCGGCTGATACGGCCTATGTCGCGTTTCTCGATTCGGACGATATCTGGATACCTGACCACCTGAAAAATGCCGCCTACAGTCTCGAAACCTTCAGTGGCGAGTGCTACTGGGCATCGATGCAGGCGAGCGACGAGTTTTATTACCACTTCGCGATTTCCGAGCTCGAGAAAAACGAAGACGCGACCCGGCTTTCCGAATCACCCAAGGTGATCGAACTGCCGGATCTGGCCAGCGTCATGCTTCGCAACTGGAGCTTCCTGCATCTCTCCTGCATGGTTATTGGCAGGCCCTTGTTCGAGAAGATCCGTTTTGATCCGATCTTGCGGCTTGCGGCAGAAGACGTGCTGTTTTTCTGCGATTGCATCATGGCGTCCAAGTGTACGCTTCTGTGCGATGATGCGGGCGCCATGCGCGGCATGGGCGTGAACATTTTCCACAGCATCGACAATACCTCGCCGGAGTTCCTGCGACAGCAGTTCAACACCTGGGTGGCGCTGGATACGTTGCAGGGCCGTTTTGCGAAGCGTCCTGCCGATGTTGCATCCATTGCATCCTATAAAAACACGGCGCGCAAGCAGGCGCTTTGGAGCCAGGCAGGCAAATTGAAGCAGCGCAAAGCACCCGAGCTCGGCCTGTTGTTCAAATGGATGATGCGAGACCCGGCTATTTTGCGGGCAGCGCTCGAACTGGGAACTGGCAAATTCGCCCGCCAGAAATGAGCGGCGCTGCCAACCATATTTTCATTCAGGAGTAGTCCATGAAACCATATCACTGGGAATCGCATCACGGCAATTTTGGCGATGACCTTAACCTCTGGCTTTGGGATTTCCTTCTGCCGGGCCTGCGTGATGTCCACCCGGATGTGTTGCTGGTCGGCGTCGGTACCGTTCTCAACGATGTTCTTTTCCCACCCGCTCAGCGTAAACTTATCATCGGCAGCGGTTACGGCTACGGTGCGGTGCCGGATATTTCCAACAAGGAATTGTGGGATATTCGTTGTGTGCGCGGTGAAATGACCGCCGCAAAGCTAGGATTGCCAGCTGAAATGGGGATTGTAGACCCGGCGGTGATGGTAACCGAGATGCCGGACTTCAAAAATCTGCCCAAGCTGCACAAGAAGACGTTTATTCCCCATTGGGAATCGGCTGAATTCGGCATGTGGGAAACAGTCTGCGAACCTGCGGGGCTCACCTATCTTGATCCGCGTGGCGAGGCCAAGGCGGTTATCAAGCACATTGCACAGTCGGAATTCATCGTTGCCGAGTCCATGCACGGAGCAATTCTGGCAGATGCGTTTCGCGTGCCATGGGTTGCGGTCAGCACATCAACCTCGATCAACAGCTTCAAGTGGAGCGATTGGGCTGGCAGCGTGGGCACCAAATACGAGCCGCGCTACGTGCCTGTTTCGACCCGTGCCGAAGCAGCCAAGAAGGGTTCGAAATTCTGGGGCATGAGCTTCCCGCCGCCACCACCGCCAGAGGTCGTAGAGCAATCGTCCCAACACCATGACGGCGACGTGCTGGTGCGTCCGCAGACAGAACAGTTCTCGGTGAAAAAGCTGGCAAAGCAAGTTCTTGCCGCGCCTTCAACTCTGGCCTTGTGGCAAGCAAGCCGTGCCGAGCCCCGACTTAGCCCTGATGGACGGCTGGAAGAGCGCAAAGAGCGCTTTCAGGCTGTGCTGGAAACGATCAAGCGGGACTATTTCTAAACGCGAAAGACGCCGCTCGCCTCAATGGTTGAGCGGCGTTGCCCTCAGCAGATACCGGATATCTGCCACTTCAACGGGCTTTTTGCGGAGACGCGCAGTTTTGTCACGCCATAGACCCTGCGCAATCGCCGGCGCTGCCGATACCCGGTTCAGAGTGTGCGACAAGGCTCCGCCCAGACCATTTCTCGCCTTGGCATCCAGAAAGTCACGAAGCTCGAATTTCTCGCGAATATGCCGCTCGTGCTCCTCAAGAGCGCGTTTTTCATCAGGGGCCAATGGGTACTCAGCGAGTATTTTTCGATCCGCCTCGTAAAGTTGGCGCAAATCTTCGGTCCGGTGACGTCCGCTCAGCGAATCTCCACGCACGATGGCTCCATAGCCACAATTGCGGATCACCTTGTATCGTGCTCCGCAGGCGAGCGCCCTGACATATAACTCGTAATCTTCGCCAAGGCGAAGAGCTTCATCATACCGCAAGCCATGTGTTTCGAGAAACGAGCGGCGGATGACGGGCTTGAGAAATCCGGTCTCACCGCGCTCAACGCCGCGCTTGGAAATGTTACCTTCAACAAATTCAACGAGCTTCAGGAAATGCGTTTCGGGCGCAAAGTTTGCCGGAACCATGGAGGCAGCGCCTGCGACCGATTGCTTGATAAAGGCGATGTTATCCGCCACCAGATCCCAGTCATCATGCTCAAGCATTGCCGTAAAACGACCTGCGAAAAAGAAATCGTCAGCATCAAGAATGCTGATTAGAGGGGCCGTGGAGATTTGAATGGCATGATTGCGTGCAGCAGAGGGGCCGCGATTGACCTCGAAGCGTTCTACCTTCAGGCGCCCGGTACCATCATCACAGGATTGGGCAATGGCAGATGTTGCGTCGGTCGAACCGTCATCGATGACGACGACCTCAGCGACTTCAGGCTCTCTAAGGGCTGATTTGATCGCGGTCGCGATTGTGTCTGATGCGTTCTTCGCAGCAATAATCACACAGATCGATTGCAATTCCCCGGCCATAAAAACTCCTGCGTCTTTGCGTTACCACTGTATTTAACGCAAAAAATGTCAGGCGTATGGAGGTCCAGGCGTTATTTCGCACCTGCAAAAATTTCGATGGTGTGCGCGAAAGGTGGAAACTCAGAGATCACTCAGTTTCGGGCTGTGCGTTGGCACAACGGTAATGCTTTCAGCAACGGACTTATCCAACGCTGGCGGCAGATCTTTCTGAAAGCCGAAGCTTGCATTCATTCGACGCTTTTCCTTCGCGACAAGAAGGACAACGCCGATGAAGTAACCGACCTGAATGATCACAAGGCAGATCAATGTCTGGATAAGGCTAGTGAAGAATGAGCCATGAATAATGTACGTCGCAACAGCGAAAACCAGCAATGCGCACATCATGCTGATGAAAACGCGCGGGGCGTACATATTATTCTCCTCCGCTAAGCATTGCCTCCCTGTAGAGAAATGCATTTTTCTAGCCTTCTTTTCACCGGATAATATTACGAAATGCGTGCCATTTCAACAAAGTTATACTTCCCTTAATGCGTGCAGGATGAAACTTTGGTAATCTTTGTTGGTAAAATTTTCCCGAATTTGTTCTGTTTCGCCGTTCTTCAGTGTGTGTCGCCTGCCTTTCGGGTCTCAGGGTTGAGAAAGCATTAAATTGCACCGGTCCCCATCGCCTTCATCAAGGTGCTGCGTGGTTGCGGACGTTCTTTGCTGCAGAAGTGCGTCTGTAGACTTCGTTAACTATGTCACGGGTAAAGATAGGGGAGTGATTCCCGAAGATGTAAGGTGTGCGTGTGACAAAGCGTTCAGAAGTAATTGCGTTTCCTGCCAAAAACCGCGTCGCAGACATCAAGCGATGTGTTCAGGCCCTTCAGGTTACCCACGGCGAAGAGGCAAACCGTTTCTGGCGGGATGAGTGCCGGGCGCTTGCCACACGTCTCACCAATCTTGGTTATGACGAGCTTGCCATGCGCCATGAAGTTATGGAATTTCAGGCAGCGGTTCAGTCTCAGCTCCTATGGGCAGCTTGCCAGCAGGCCGAGCCAGCGCGCCGCGACGCGAACTAAAACCGAAGCCGCGCTTCCTGGTTTGCTATTTCTGGGCCCATCGTCTGGCGGGCGCAGCAACAGAATTGCGAACAATGAGGTCCGGCGTCAGCAGTATCTCTGGCTGATCTGCTTTTTGTCCGCCGAGCAGGTCTAGCAACAGTGCCATGGCGTGTTTGCCAATCGATGTTCTCGGCTGGCGGATGGTTGTCAGGGCAGGGTTCATGAAGACGGCCTGGGGAATGTCGTCGAAGCCGGTGACGGAAAAGTCACTGGGAATATCATAGCCACGCGCTGTGAGGCCGATCATGACACCGATTGCCGTTTGATCATTCACGCACATGAAAGCCGTCGGTAGCGTATCGCGCATGAAAAGTTGCTCGATAGCCAACCGTCCGCTTTCCAGCGTGCCATCGCCTTCGACAATCATGGCCGGGTTGGGCGACAGACCAGCGGCATTCAAACCCTCATCATATCCTTTTCGACGCCTGCTATAGGCAAGGCGAACGCGGGAATCGCCGATGAAGGCAATATGTTTGTGTCCCTCGGCAATCAGCATATCTATCACCTTGCGCGCACCAGCCGTGTCATCCACGCCCACATAGGGAATGCCGCCATTATAGATCGGTTCGAACACCCCGACGCTTGGCGGTAGCCTTGCTGTCATGGCCTGATGTCCAAAGGGCAGAATGCCGGTGAACAGGATTAAACCGGCCGCTTGGTTCGAGTTGAGAAACTTCAGATATTCCAACCCGCGTTGAGCATCGTTCTGCGTATGGCCGATCAGGACGCCGTAACCGTGCGACCGCGCTTCATTCTCAAGCCCGACGAGAATGTTGGAAAAATTCGGATCGCCAATATCGGGCGCGACAACCAGGATCATGTTGGAGCGACCCAGCCGCAGGCTGCGCGCCATGGCATTTGTCGTGTAGCCTGTGACGGCGATGGCCTGATTGACCTTCAACCGCGTTGAAGTCGCGACTTTTTCAGGATTGTGGATCGCCCGCGAAACGGTCGCGATGGAAACCTCCGCAATTCTGGCAACGTCTTCGATTGTGGCGGGTGAGGAAGTGGACAAGGAAGGCCTCGGATATGTGCGTGCCGGGACACTACACAGACAGGGCGATGGGTCAAAGCAGATTACGCCAATTCTGTGGAATGAGGTCAATGTAAACCTTTACATCATCTGTGTAAAGGTTTACATCAGCCTCTAGACGAGGGAGACGTCTGGAGGAAATCATGGGTGAGGACATGTCTGAAGGCGGCACTATAGTGCTGTCTGCGCGTCGAATTTCAAAATCATTTAACGGTGTACAGGTGCTTTTCAGTGTCAATTTTGACCTGAAGGCCGGCGAAATCCACGCCCTGATGGGTGAAAACGGTGCCGGGAAATCGACGCTCGTAAAGGTTCTCTCAGGGTTTGAGCAGCCAAGCAGCGGTGAAATCTTGCTGGATGGTGCCCCTATAAAGCTGCCAGCCAATGGGCTGGCCGAAGCTCTCGGCATCGTCATCATTCACCAGGAATTCAATCTGGCAGAACACCTGACTGTCAGCGAGAGCCTGTTTCTCGGGCGGGAGTTGACGCGGTTCGGTGTGCTGGATCGCAAGGCTATGCGCGCTGAGACACGCAGAGTTCTCGACCAGCTCGGGTGCCATGTCGATGAAAATGCGCTGATTGGCACGTTGTCGGTCGCCGAAAAGCAGATGGTCGAGATTGCCAAGGCCATTAGCCGCGATGCACGCATCGTCTTCATGGATGAACCGACGGCGGTCTTGTCTCGGGATGAAACCAATTACCTCTTTCAGCAGGTCCGCAAATTGCGCGACAAGGGCACAAGTTTCGTGTTCGTGTCCCATAAGCTGGATGAGGTGATGGAGTTGACAGACCGTGTCACGGTTCTGCGCGATGGCCACTGGGTCAAGACAGCACCCACATCCATGCTGGATGGTGAAGCGATTGCCCAGTTGATGGTGGGCCGCGAACTTGCCAGCCTCTATCCGGCCAAGCGCGAGCCTGATGTTGATGAAAAGGTGGTCCTCAGCGTCACCGGATTGTCCACACGCTACGTGCAGGATGCGAGTTTTGAGCTTCGACGCGGCGAAATCATCGGTTTTTCAGGGCTCATCGGATCTGGTCGGACCGAACTCGCCGAAGCCATCGTTGGTCTGCGGGGCCGCTCCACGGGCGAGGTCATCGTCAACGACAAAGTCCTGCCGCCGCATGATTTGCACGCGGCCATCGATGCTGGACTTGCCTATATGACCAAGGACCGAAAATCCAAGGGGTTGCTACTGAATGCGGGGATGGCGCTGAATCTTACCCTGCAATCTCTGGAGCGGCACGGCAAGTTTGGCTATCTCAGCGCATCCAGTGAAGCGAAATCGCTGGAGCGGGCGCGGCGGCGCTTTGATATTCGCGTGCGCGATGGCAGCGTGGTCGTCGGGCGCATGTCGGGTGGCAACCAGCAGAAGCTGTTGCTTGCCAAGGTCATGGAGACCGAGCCCAAAATCATCATTATCGATGAGCCGACACGTGGCATCGACGTGGGCACGAAACAGCAAATCTACCATTTCATTTCTGCTCTGGCGCGGGATGGCCATTCGGTCGTTGTCGTATCGTCGGAAATGCAGGAGGTCATCGGCTTATGTACCCGCGTTGCCGTGATGCGCGAAGGTTGCGTTGTCGGGATGCTGGAAGGCGACGAAATTAACGAGCGAGAAATCATGCGTTATGCGGCAGGCCTGAAATCTAAGGCAGCAGCATAGCCGATGTGTTACAGGGCGGGAGGTCTGTTTTGGGTATGAGTGAGAGTGAAGACGGCAAGGAAAGACGGGCGAAGCGGTCGCTCCGCGACATAGACCTGCGCGCCGTTGCCCCCTTCGTTGCGTTGTTCTTGCTGTTGATTGTCGGTGCCATGGTCAATCCGAATTTCATCAGCATCAACAACCTTGCCAATGTGGCGACGAGAAGCGCATTCATCGCGATCATTGCTGTGGGCGCGACATTCGTGATTTCGGCGGGTGATCTGGACTTGTCAGTCGGCTCGATGGTTGCCTTCGTTGCCAGTCTGATGATCCTTTTGATGAACTCCGGCGCCGTATCCGACCCTGCGTTGATGCTGGTTCTTGCGGTTGGATTCACGCTGGTCGCCGGGTCGCTGTGCGGGCTTGCGAACGGGTTGATCACAACAGTCGGCAGGATCGAGCCCTTTATCGCTACGCTGGGCACGATGGGTGTCTTTCGTGGTTTGACGACCTGGCTGTCGCAGGGTGGGGCGATCACGCTTCGCGATCCGCAGGTGCAAACGATGTACAGGCCAGTCTATTTCGGCTCGGTTCTCGGCATGCCAATCCCCATTCTGGTCATCCTGATTGTAACGGCTATCGCAGCTTTCATTCTCTATCGCACGCGCTATGGACGCCACGTCACGGCCGTTGGCTCAAACCGTGATGTTGCCAAATATTCCGGCGTTTCCGTCAACCGCGTCCGCACGATTGCTTTTGTCATTCAGGGCCTCTGCGTGGCGATTGCGGTACTGCTTTACGTGCCACGCCTTGGCTCCACCTCGGCAACAACAGGCATGATGTGGGAATTGCAGGCCATTACTGCTGTTGTGGTTGGCGGTACGGCGCTGAAGGGCGGCGCGGGCCGGGTGTGGGGCACGATCTGTGGTGCGTTCATTCTGGAACTCGTCGGCAACATCATGCTGCTTTCGAACTTCATCAGCGAATATCTGATCGGCGCAATCCAGGGCGCCATCATCATCATCGCGATGCTCGTACAAAGATCGCTGATGAGGCGATCATAGAGTTACCGGGTCTACGGGTCGCCCGGGTGAGGAAACCAAGACCTTTGTTGATGTGGGAGGAAGACACATGCGAAAAAGACTATTGGGAGTGACTGTTGCGCTCTTGGCGCTTGCAGGCGGCGCGCAGGCGCAGGACAAGAAAGTGACAATCGGTGTTTCCATTCCGGCTGCCGACCATGGCTGGACGTCCGGCGTGGTCTACCATGCCGAGCGCGTTGCCAAACTTTTGATGGCGGAGCATCCCGGCCTGAATGTCATCGTCAAGACATCGCCTGATGCTGCAACCCAGGCAAATGCGGTGCAGGATCTGGAGACGCAGGGCATCGATGCCTTGGTCATCCTGCCATCCGACCCTGATCCACTGGTGAACGCGATCAAGCAGGTGAAGGACAATGGTAAGTTCGTGGCACTGGTGGACCGTGCGCCAAGCGTCAACGACGATACCGTTCGTGATCTCTATGTTGCTGGTAACAACCCGGCTTTGGGGGAAGTTGCGGGCAAGTACATCGCAGACACCACACCTGAGGCGCAGGTCGTTGTGATCAGAGGCTTGCCGATTCCGATCGACCAGCAGCGTCAGGATGGCTTCGACAAGGGTATTGCCGGATCGAAGGTGAAAATTCTGGAACGCCAGTTCGGTAATTGGAACCGCGACGACGCCTTCAAGGTCATGCAGGACTATCTGACCAAGTATCCGAAGATCGATGTTGTCTGGTGCCAGGATGATGATATGGCGGTTGGCGTGTTGCAGGCCATCGAGCAGGCAAAGCGCACCGACATTCAGTATGTCGTTGCCGGTGCCGGTTCCAAGGATATGATCAAGAAGGTCATGGATGGCGACAAGATGATCCCTGTCGACGTTCTTTATCCGCCAGCCATGGTGGCCACTGCAATGCAGCTTACCGCAGCCAACTTCTATGATCAGGTGCCTGTTCGCGGAACCTATATTCTGGACGCTACGCTCGTCACGAAGGAAAATGCCAAGAGCTTCTACTTCCCGGACTCACCGTTCTGATATCTAAGGTCTATCAGGCCCGTTCGAAAGAGCGGGCCTTTTCGCATCTGATCAGGCAAAACGACTCGCGCGGAATGGGTCTATGGAGATGGATGTCTCCACGCCCGTTGCAAGTTCGGTCACGAGCTTTGCCGTGGCCGCAGACTGGGTCAGACCAAGATGGCCGTGGCCGAAGGCATAGATCACGGAACTGCTGGCACGGGATGTGCCGATAACGGGAAGGCAATCCGGCATGGAAGGCCGGAAGCCCATCCATTGCTTGCCGCCCTCGGTTTTCAAACCCGGCAGGAATTTCCCGGCCTTTTTCAGCATCGCCTCGGAGCGACGAAAGTTTGCGGGCAGTTCAAGGCCGCCCAACTCCACTGCGCCGCCAACACGGATGCCGGAAGAAAGTGGGGTGACAACGAATGCATGGTCGTTAAAATAGATCTGGCGCGTGAGGTTGAACGAACCCGCTGGTAGCGTGGTGTTGTAGCCACGCTCGGTTTCCAGCGGCAATGCGTTGCCCAAGGATGCTGCAAGGGGTTTGGACCAGGCGCCGCACGCTATCACGACTTTGTCTGCGGCAAGTTTCTCACCATTCGACAACGTCACAATCGTGCTCTCGCCGATGGTCTCGACGCGAATGGCCTCGCCTTTGCGAAGGGCAGCACCACGCGAGATCACCAGATCGGCAATCGCCCTTGTGAATCCATAGGGGTCGCCAACCTGCAAACCCGCCGGTGTAAACACGGCATGCTGAAATTGCGGGGCGAGACCTGATTGCAGGCGATCAATATCTGCTCTGCCGATACGGGAGAAGGAAATCCCGGCGCGTTCTTTCTCGTCCCAATCTTTCTGCGCGGCATCGAAGCTTGCCTTCGTGTCGTAGAGATCAAGCGTACCGGTATTGGTGATGTGATGGGCCAGTTCGGGCATTGCAGCCACTGCCTGCATTTCGCTGGCGGCCAGCCGCATCATGTTTTTCTGGACGGCAAGGCCATGCTGAAACTTGCGCGGAGAACTGGCCTGCCAAAAGCGCCAGAGCCATGGCATGATTTTCAATGCATAAGCAGGCGGTACGCTCAGCGGGCCGAGGGGATCGATCAGCCACTTCGGCGCTTTTCTCATGATGCCGGGCGCGGGGATCGGAATAATCTCCGGGAAAGCGAGGATTCCCGCATTGCCTGCGCTTGCGCCTCGCGCCATCTCGCCACGTTCAAGAAACGTGACGCTCTTGCCCGCATTCTGCAGATACAAGGCCGACATGGCACCGATGATGCCCGTGCCGATGACGAGAACATCGCATTTTTCTGAAGAGTTCATCCAAGCATCCCGAGAGTTGATAGGATGAGATATCAAGTTAAATGCAAACTGTCGACAGAGCAACAAGCTAATGCTGTGAGAGTTTGCCTATCGCTCGATATCAGAAGGCCGAACCACGGCGTAGTAGACCCGCATTACCTTGTTCTCTACAGGGTAGTACAATTGCACATCAGCAATCGAAATTGGCACATTCCTGAACTTGGCGTTTAGCTGCTCCTCGAGCCACTTCAAAAGTAGAGGCAGTTTGTTTTCGTCCCCTGTCCACACCAGAAGCGCAGGGTGGTGCTCAGAAAGAGTGAAGGCAGGATCGTAGTCGTCGTAGGTTGTTGATGCGACCGGAACGGTGCTGAAATTAAAGCGGACATTCCCACCGGTAGGCCAGTTAGGGGTAACAATGACAGAGGGAGATAAATTCCCCGCGTCGATGACCTGACTCTTGAATTGCGCCCAGTTGTAATTCGAATTGGATGCGCGCCCAAGTGCCGCGAATAGCGGATGGGACAGGACGAGAACGAGTGGGACAACCACCAAGGCTACAAGAGGAATGGGCAAGAACTTGGCGATGAAACGCTCTGAGTCAGCAATGGAACGTTCGAGATAAAGCGCAGCCAGAATGGGTGCGGGCATCAGAAGAGGGAGTAGCCATCTGTCCCGTAATTCGGTCATTGTCGTCATCAAGATAACGATGGCCATCAAGGATACCATGGCGATGAAATAGTTGAGGAAGAAGCGAAACCAGACGCTTTGTGACCTATGTGATATCTTGTTTTCTGCGATCGTCGCAAGGAATAGCAGTAGGGCTGGCAAGGCGATAATTATCAGTGAACCTGAAATGAAACGTCCAAGCCCATGAGCGATTTGCAAAAAGCGGCTCTCGGGCGCTCCCTCTGCCATCCGCTCCAGTGTAACCTCTGAAGCGAAAATTAGATTATCCGTAAGCCATAAAAGATGGGGCAGGAACACAACCAAACTTGCGAGAATTGTGAGCGCAAAACGCTTGTCGAGTAGCCGCTCTCGGCCCTGAGGATGAAACCACACCGCCACCAGGACGGCCGGTAAAGCTAACGCAAAGTTGTATTTGGAGAGCATTCCGAGACCCGCGATCACTCCTATAAGAACATAGCCGACCGTGCTTGGGCGCTTTATAAGCCTTATGCTGCCATATATCAGCAACGCAAACGTGAGCATCAGCATTGCAGTGTGGGTCAGATCGCGCTGCGCCTGCCAGAACACTTGCGGAATTATAAAAAGTGCGAAAGCCGATACGGCGACAAACCGCTTGTTTTCCAGCACCAGTTCGGCTGTTTTTATGTAGACGGCAAAGGTCAGAAACAGGATGAGGTTTTTCGCGAACGCAATTGTCACCATCGATGTGCCGAATAACGCGAAGATTGCCTGTTGATACCAGTTGTAGAGGGGCGGCTGGGCATCGTAGCCGAGCGCAAGCCATTGTGCAAAAAGCACCTGCTGGGCTTCGTCGACCCGCAACGTCGGTGGTGTGAAGTAACGGACGACGATCTGAAGGAGAAAATACGCCCCGAAAAGTGCAACGACAGCGTTTGGCGTTTTTGAGAGGTAATTGGATAGGCGTTTCATTGCCCCGTCCATTTTCACGGTCGCGCCTGAGTTAGTTTGCTTACTAGATATGTGCATGCCTCGTCCGTCGTGCCGCTAAGCGTCAAATCCACTTCAATGTGCTGATGGCGGTGTCAAATCCGAACTATGTGGCGTAACCATGGAGTCTGGCCGCTCCTAAATGTTATTTGCCTCTTGGCGCAGACTAAGTGCAAGATCGGCGCCCCAGTCAAGGGGCGCCATGTTAATCAGCCGGCATTATAGGCCGCGATGGCAGCCATGTTGACAATGTCGCTGTCCTTTGCGCCCATCGCCGTGATCTGCACGGATTTGTCCAGCCCGACGAGAAGAGGGCCGATAACCGTTGCGCCGCCCAGTTCCTGCAACATCTTGGTCGATATGGAGGCCGAGTGAATTGCTGGCATCACGAGCACATTGGCAGGGCCCGAAAGGCCGGAGAATGGGTACTGGCTCTGCATTTTCTGGTAATTCAGGGCCACGTCCGCGGCCATCTCGCCATCGACTTCGAAATTGACGTTGCGCTTGTCGAGAATCCGCACAGCTTCACGAACCTTCTCGGAGCGCTCACCGAGCGGATGTCCGAAGGTGGAATAGGCCAGCATGGCGACACGCGGCTCGTAACCGAAACGGCGGGCAAGGCCAGCGGCCTCTACGGCGATATCGGCCAGGTCTTCCGCTGACGGCATGTCGTGAACGGCGGTATCCGCGACAAAGACGGTGCGATTTCGCGAAACGACCAGCGAAACCCCGATCACGCGGTGGCCGGGCTTCGTATTGATGCAACGGCGCACATCTTCAAGCGCGGTGGAGTAGTTGCGCGTCGTGCCGGTTACCATGGCATCTGCGTCGCCCATCGCCACCATGCAGGCCGCGAAATGGTTGCGGTCATTGTGAACGAGGCGCTGGACGTCGCGCAGCAGATAGCCCTGGCGCTGCAGACGTGCGTAGAGGTAATCAATGTACACATCGACCCGCTCGGAAAGCCGGGCATTGGTGATCTGGATCGTCGGCCGGTCGAGATCGATGCCCGCACGTTCGGCGTTTGCCCGTATGATATCATCTCGGCCAAGCAGGATTGCCGTGCCAAGACCCTGCGCCGTAAAGGAGATGGCCGCACGCATGACCTGCTCTTCTTCCGCCTCTGCAAACACGACTCGCTTGGGCGACCGGCGGACACGTTCATAAAGCCGCTGGGTTGTCGACGCCATGGGATCGCGGCGAGCGGAAAGCTCACGAGCATAGGCGTCAAGATCGGGTATTCCCTTGCGGGCCACGCCCGTTTCCATGGCGGCACGCGCCACGGCAACAGGAATTGCCGAGATCAGGCGCGGGTCGAATGGAACAGGAATGATGTATTGGGCCCCGAAGCGCGGGCGCACACCCTGATACGCTGCCGCCACATCATCAGGCACATCTTCGCGGGCAAGGTCTGCCAGCGCCTTGGCGGCTGCGATCTTCATGGCATCGTTGATCTGGCTGGCGCGCACGTCCAGCGCGCCGCGGAAGATATAGGGGAAGCCAAGAACGTTGTTGACCTGATTGGGATAGTCGGAGCGCCCTGTCGCCATGATCGCGTCATCGCGGATCCGCGCCACCTCTTCCGGCGTAATTTCCGGGTCAGGATTGGCCATGGCAAAAATGATGGGCCTGGGAGCCATGGACCGGATCATGTCTTCGCTGAAGGCGCCCTTCTGGGAAAGACCGAATACGACATCCGCGCCTTTCATGGCCTCAGCCAGCGTGCGGCTATCGGTTTTTGCGGCGTGGGCGGATTTCCACTGGTTCATACCCTCGGTGCGACCCTGATAGATCACGCCCTTCGTATCACAGAGCGTGATATTGGCAGGGTTGAAACCCATGGCCTTGATCAGGTCCATGCAGGCGATGGCCGCAGCGCCTGCGCCATTGCAGACGAGTTTCGTGGTCTTGAAATCGCGGCCCGTCAGTTCGATTGCGTTGATAAGGCCGGCGGCTGCAATGATGGCCGTACCATGCTGGTCATCATGGAAAACGGGAATATCCATGATTTCGCGCAGGCGGCTTTCAATGATGAAACATTCCGGCGCCTTGATATCTTCCAGATTGATGCCGCCGAATGACGGGCCCAGATAGCGCACGCAGTTGATGAATTCATCGGCATTTTCTGTATCGACCTCGAGATCGATAGAATCGACATCTGCGAAGCGCTTGAACAGAACCGACTTGCCTTCCATCACGGGCTTTGAGGCGAGCGCGCCCAGGTTGCCGAGACCCAAAATCGCGGTTCCGTTGGAAATAACGGCGACCATGTTTCCACGTGTGGTGTAATCATAGGCCAGATCGGGGTTTTCAGCGATTGCCTTGACGGGAACCGCGACGCCCGGAGAATAGGCGAGCGAAAGGTCGCGCTGGGTCGCCATCGGTTTGGTAGGCGTTATCTCCAGCTTTCCCGGTCTGCCCTGCGAGTGGAAGTCCAGAGCCTCCTGATCTGTCACAGATGTTTTGCCCGTCGCGGAGTTGGTTTTGTCTGGCATGTCCCCACCCTAATTCGTTGATTTTAAAATTCTGGACGTAGTTATGGTAATATCGAAGTGAGTGCCAAGCCTTGAACCGGGATTCAATGTTGTAAAACGACAGATTCATACGGGCGTCGAACACTTCAATCGATTAGCCGTTCCGGATTGATCGGAACCACAGCGGGTTGTCGTCGTTCGTCATCAGACGGCTTGGTGCAAACGGCAGAAGCGATGCAGGACATGGTTGTGAGAATGCGACCTTGGCAATGGCGCCCACACATGTTTTGCTTATGGCCGTTACGAGATAAAGCATTGGAATTTGAAAGGGCATGACGTGAGCGCACAAAACAGAAGAATTATCCCCGTACTTCTGGCAGGCGGGGCTGGATCGCGTTTGTGGCCGGTTTCGCGGGACCAGTTGCCAAAACAGTTTCAGCCATTGGTTGGCGAATTCTCGACCTACCAACAGACGCTGATGCGCGTCAGCGACGAGACGGTTTATGACGAGCCATACGTCATCACCAACGAAGATTTCCGCTTCTTTGCACTCCGGCAGGCAGAAGAGGTGAATATTCCCGCGACCGTTGTCCTGGAACCTGCCCGCCGTGACAGTGCCGCCGCCATGGCGGCGGCCGCAGTGCTTGCCGAAAAACGCGAGCCGGGCTCCCTTGTTCTCGCATTGGCTGCTGATCACGTTGTTCTCGACAATGATAAGTTCACGGACGCCGTCAAGCTCGGTGCTGAGGCGGCGGAACAGGGCAACATCGTCGTTTTCGGCCTCACGCCAACAGAGCCTCGCACGTCCTATGGCTACATCAATCCCGGCCAGCCGATCGGTGGCAATGAAGATCTGTGCATGGTTGAGGCCTTCGTTGAAAAGCCCGACGAGGAAACCGCAATTTTCTATGTCGAGAAGGGCTATCTCTGGAATTCTGGTAACTTCCTGTTCAGATCAGATGTGATGATTGCGGAGCTTGCCGCCCATGCTCCCGAAATTCTGGAGGCGGTGACGCGCTCGGTGGAGTCTTTCAAAAGCGACCTTGGTTTCGTCAGGCTGGATAAGGAGAGCTTCGAAGCCTCGCCTAAGAACTCCATTGATTATGCTGTGATTGAAAACACGAAGCGGATGGCCGTCGTGCGCGGTCATTTTCGTTGGTCGGATATCGGCAGCTGGGATGCGATTTGGGAAATCGCTGACAAGCAGGAAAATGGCAATGCGGTTGAAGGTCAGGGCATATTCATTGATTCCGAGGGCTGCCTCATTCACTCCAACAGCCTTCTGACGACGGTGGTCGGCGCAAAGGATCTAATGGTCGTGGCCACCAAAGACGCTGTTCTGGTCATGCCGAAGGACAGGGTGCAAAGCGTCAAGGGTCTTGTCGAGACGTTGAAAGAGAGCGACCACGCTCGCAAGACCGAAATACACCGGCGCGCCTATCGTCCATGGGGGCACATCGAGCAGACCGATTCTGGTGCGCGTTACCGCGTCAGTCATCTCAAGGTGGAGCCTGGCCATAAGATTTCACTGCAGCAGCATTATCACCGGTCGGAACACTGGATCATTGTCCGTGGCACGGCGACGGTAACGCTTGGAGACACCACCCAACTGTTGACGGAGAACCAGTCCATCTACATTCCGATTGGCGCGCAACACCGTTTGGCCAATGATGGGAAAATTCCTCTGGAGATCATCGAGATCCAGACTGGGTCCTATTTTGGAGACGATGACATCATCCGTTTGCAGGATGACTACAAGCGGGACTGAGAAAGCATCTTATATAACTATCGAGACTATCTCTGGCACCGTGAGACGCGATTGATGCCTTAAATGGATCGTTTTTGCGGAACAAACGTTATGACGTTGCCATTCATGATCCGAATTGGGTACGCGGGGCTGCTGCGGACATAAGAAGATCAAACAGGAGAAAAAAAGAATGAAAAAGGCTTTAGCCGTAACTTTCGCCGCAATGACACTGGGCCTCGGTGGAACTGCAAGCGCAATCGCTGCCGATATGACCTATTCTGCACCTGTTGTGCAGGATCAGGATGACCGTAACGGCGTCAAAATCGGCTATCTGACCTGCGAAGTGGGCGGCGGCGTTGGCTATGTCATCGGTTCGTCCAAGGAACTCGATTGCACGTTCCAGTCGACCATGGGTGCTCGTCGCACTGACCACTACAGCGGTGCCATTCGCAAAATGGGCGTCGATCTAGGTTTCACGACCCAGGGTAAACTCGTATGGGCCGTCTTCGCTCCGACAGCTGGATATCATCGCGGCTCGCTCGGCGGTCTCTATCAGGGCGCCACAGCTGAAGCCACGCTTGGTCTCGGCGTTGGTGCCAACGTTCTGGTTGGCGGCACAGCTGGTTCCATCCAGCTCCAGACCATCAGCGTAACTGGTCAGGTCGGCCTCAATCTTGCGGCGACCGGCACATCGGTCACGCTGACGCCGATCAACGGTTGATCCTTATAAAGTCAATCTGACGCATACAACATCGCGCCCTTTTCATCGTATGATGAAAAGGGCGTTTTGGTTTCAAAAGCGGAGTTGTGGTTAGATGGTGATGATACGCGCATGCCTGTCTGGTGTTTTGGTTTTATTGTCCGTCACCATTGCATATGCGGAAGGTGATCCCGCCAGAGGTGAGCGGTCATTCAGCAAGTGTTCCGCCTGCCACATTATCGACAACCCACGCACACGCATGGGTCCTCATCTGATGGGCGTCGTGGGACGACCGGCCGGTTCAGTGGCGGACTACAACTACTCTGCCGCGATGAAGGATGCCGGGGCGAAAGGAATGGTCTGGACGGAGGATAATCTACGGGCATTTCTCTATAGCCCAAAGAAACTCGTGCCGGGCACGTCCATGCGGTTCTTTGGGCTTTGGAGCGAGGATGAGATCAACGATCTGATCGCCTACATGAAAACAGTGCCCGCTCCGCAGTAAACATTAAAGGGCCTGTTGCCCATCGAGGATGGCTTCGGCTTCATCCGCACTCATTCTGTAAACCCGACTTGCGATTTCAAAGCTGTAACCGTTTCGGGCAAATGCCGAGATTTCCTTGTTCATCCTTTTTTGATCGGCTTCCTCACGGCGGAAGGGGCCGAAGCGGCGCTTGCGTGCCATGATGACGGCTGAATAGAGATCGTCGGTGTCAACGAGGGCCTGCTCGGTTATATCAGGCGCAACACCTTTCATCTTGAGTTTCTGGGCTATAGCCCTGCGGGATTTTCCCCCGCGTATGGCTGAGCGTGTCGCGATTTCGGCATAGGCAACGTCATCCAGCGCTTTGATGTCATAGGCGAATTTTACGGCCGCGTGGCCCAGCGCTTCGATCTGTTCGGGACTGATATCTTCGAATTTCTGTTTTGCTTTGCGAGTGATGGCATCAAACAGCTGCCGCTCGGTCATCATGCGCCGCTCCAGCCGGTAAATCGTGGAGTTGCGCACCCATGTCAGCATTCTTGCAGTGGGAGCAGTCGGTCTGTCTGCTTCTTCCGTCACCGGGCCGTGTCCTGTCGATTGCTAACGCGTTCTGGCAGTCGTCTAAAGGAAATGGCGGTCGATGTTAATTCTCAATCACGGCCTCTGCGACGATTTCCGGGTCGGGCAAGGCATAAACGTTGAAGGATGTATCGAGGCCGCGAAGCTTGTGTTCGCCCAATCCTTCAAACGCTCTGATATCGCCCGCCAGTTCAATGAAGTCTTCAGACATCAGCACCGGGCGCTTGAGTGTTTTGGTCAGCGTTTCCAGCCGGGATGCAATATTGACCGCCGGGCCGATGACTGTGAAATCAAGTCTGCTCTTTGAGCCGATATTTCCATACATGACATCCCCTACATGCACGCCGATGCCATATCCCAGCGGTTCGCGCCCGCTCTCACGAATGGTCACGTTCAGCGCCTTCAGCTGAACTTGTGCCTTTTCAATTGCGGTGATGATGTTCGCGCAGGCGTCGGCGTCGCTGAGGGGGAAAATCGCCAGCAGCCCATCGCCCATGAATTTCAGAATCTCTCCACCAAATTCCTCAATGGGGTCCGACATGGCGTCGAAGAAGGCATTCAGCAATTCGATAACGTCGTCTCGCGGCCACATGTCGGAAATCTGGGTGAAATCGCGCAGGTCACAAATGAGGATTGCAGCACTGACGGTGATGCCACTCCCGCGCCGCGTCGCGCCATCGAGAATGGCCTGACCGGCATGTGGTCCTACATAGGTTTCCAGAAGTGTGCGTGCGATGCGATTTTTGAGACGTATTTCCGAAACCAGTGAAAAAGCTGGCACGAGTGTTCGCAAGAGTTCAATTTCCGCGTCCGTAAAGCCACCCGGAACATCGCTGCAAAACGTCAAGACATGTCGTTTGTTCAGGGTGTGCTTCAGCGGCCAGGCGCAATATTCTGTCAGGCCCTGAGCGCGAAGTTCGGCATAGATTCCGGGTTCTCCGGCGACCGCTGCCGTATCTAGGCGATGGCGTATTTCTTCTGTGCCGGACTGGATCGCATAGACGGGACTGTTCAGATACTCGGCGCTTTTTTCCATGCCGTAGGCGTAAGTCGTGAACTCGGCGTCTTTCAGCCCTGTTGTCCACAACATGCGTGCGCCGCTCCATTGCGGATGGTCAACGAGAAAATTGATCGTGCCGCGTGCTACCGATATGCCGGCTTCATTCAAACGCTCGCATAGTTGCACCAGAAGATTGTCGATGAAACGTTGATCGCTGGTTTCCAGCATCAGCCAGTCGAGGATCGCAGATCGCTTTGACGGCCAGAGGGTTTTGGATGCGCCGAATAGAGACAGGTCAGCGGCGTTTGCGTCTGTCATTCATATCTCACAGTCATGGCTACTCGTATGCGCGCATCATTGATTATGCGCCGGATAATAGCCCTGCATGTGGTAAGGAGAAACCCTATTTGTAATAGGTGTCCAGAAAATCGCTAGTTAGATAAGCGGTTATCCCAGCCCGTCCTGCAAAGATTTAAAGCTCATGCGCGACGGGCAGGGCGTTGCCCTTCTATAAAAAGGGCGGGAAACCCTTAGACGGCTTGGGCAAGCGGGATTTGCAACGCCGCTGCCACACGCTGAATGTGGGAAGGATTGATATCGGAGCCGTCTTCCAGTGCGACGATTTCTTCAGTCGTCAATCCGCACGTAATGGCCAGTTGTTCGACTGTGTAACCACACTCGCCTCTGGCTGCGGAAATCTTGGCTGCGAAGGGCGCATCCGTGCGATCACCGGAATGGGGCTGAGAAACAGATATTGTCATTATAATCTCCCTAGAATGGACATTGAATGGAACCGGGGTCCAGCGGAGTGACCGGCCTATAATGTAGCCGCGTTGCGTAAAGGAGAGGCTATGCTGCAACGCAGCACGGAAAATAGCCATCTTTCCGGCTGGAGCAACAGTTAAATTTTCGTAAGAATTGCGTGCGAGTTTTTGCAGCGGGAAACCGGATTGGCGATCACAACGTGTTGTTGAAACGCATATCGCGACGAAAATCCGATGGCGACATGCCCGCCACCTGTCGAAATGCTTTGTTGAAGGCGCTGACGGATCCGAAACCGCTCTCCATCGCCACCTGCAGGATATTGTCGTTGTCCTTGATGAGCATAGCCTGTGCGCGGGAAAGGCGCAGCAGCGTGAGATACTTGATCAAGGTCATGCCTGTGGATTTTCTAAACAGGTTCATGGCGTATTTGGGGTGAAGGCTGGCAGAGCGGGCAATGTCTGTCGCATCAATATCCTCTAGAAAATTTGCGGCGATGAAGTCGCACATCCGCACGACGCTGGCCGAGCTAGTGCTTTCGGCATCGCCGGATTTCACGTCGCGAGACTGAGGCGATATGACGGTGTAGGGCTCCAGAAACATGCGCTCCACCCGCAGCAGCAACTCTTCCACCGCATTCTCAGCCTTCAGCGGATCACCGGATTTCGCATAGCGAAACCACCGAGAAAAGTTTTCCTCGTCGGACGGATCGGTGACAGAGGTTACCATCGTAGCCCCGCCAATCAGCTTGGCTGAGACGGCCACCGGCAGACGCATCCGAAAGAAATGAACCAGTGGCAGATGAGCGCCTGCGTAAAAGGAATCGTCTGATGACCAGTCCATCCTGTGCGCCTGACCACCCCAGAAAAGGCATATCTGCCCGGCGTCCAGCTGCAAGGCATGGTCCCCCATTCGGTAATGGACACTGCCCGAAGTGATGTAGTTCACTTCAATCTGGGCATGCCAGTGCGGCATCAGCATAATGGATGGATGAGCCCGGAAAAACTCCAAACGGTTGGGTGCGCCCTCAATGCTGCTGGCACCCGGCTGATAAATCGCTCTCCCCTCGACCTTACTTTCCGCCAAATCGATGTTCCCAATTTACGAGACAGAATTTCAAGTCCGGCTAATCTGCCCGTGTCGTTGGAGGACGGCAATTGAAAAGGGAGGTTTTCAATGAATTTCAAATTTATCGGCGCGTCTGTCTCGCTGGCACTCATGGCTGCTGCACCGGCTGCCGCGCAATCCACCACTGTTACCGTCTGGAGCTGGAACGTCGCCGCGTCTGCTTTGAAGTCAACGCTGGAGGGCTTCAACAAGAAGTACCCCGATATCAAGGTGGATGTTCAGGATCTGGGCAACAATCAGGTTTATGACAAGGCGCTGGCGGCCTGCGCGGCTGGTGGGCAGGGCTTGCCGGATATCGTGACCGTCGAAAACTATGAAGCCGAGGTTTTCTGGAACCGTTTCCCGGATTGCTTCACGGACGCAACCAAGCTTGGTTACACGCCTGAGAAGCAGGCACTCTTCCCTGAGTTCAAGCGCACAGAGCTTGAAGTCGATGGCGTTGCCTATGCCGTTCCATGGGACAGCGGCCCTGTCACCATGTTCTACCGTCGCGATTTTTATGAAAAGGCGGGCGTTGATCCCGCAACGATCAAGACCTGGGATGACTTTATTGCCGCCGGAAAGAAGATCATGGCAGCCAATCCCGGCACGGTCATGACGCAGGCCGATTTCAACGGTGATAGCGAATGGTTCCGCATGATCTCCAATGAGCAGGGATGCGGTTACTTTTCGACCGATGGCCAAAGCATAACCATCAACCAGCCAGCCTGCGTTGCGACGCTTGAAAAGCTCAAGCAGATGAAAGATGCAGGCATCATTACGGCCGCTATCTGGGACGAGAAAATCCAGTCCAACACCGCTGGTAAAGTCGCCACGCAAATGTATGGCGGCTGGTATGAAGGCACCATTCGGTCCGGTTCGCCAGATCTTGCTGGCAAGTGGGGCGTCTACACGATGCCGAGCATCACCGCAGATGGCCCGCATGCAGCCAATCTTGGTGGCTCTTCGCTGGCCATAAGTTCCGCCTCCCAAAACAAGGAAGCGGCATGGAAGTTTGTCGACTATGCGCTTTTGACCAATGAGGGTCAGGTGACCATGCTGAAATCCTTTGGTCTGGTGCCATCTTTGCTCACGGCGGATAAGGACGCCTTCGCCAAGGAAGCGCAGCCCTATTGGGGTGGGCAGGCGATTTGGGCCGACATTCTGGCAACGCTACCGAAAATCGTGCCCAGCCGTGGCACAGCCTTTCAGTCTGATGCCGAAGGCATCTACCGCGTAACGCAGACCAAATATCTGGCAGGCGGTTTCCCTGATGCCAAGACCGCGCTCGATGACGCTGCAAAGCAGATCGAATCCGCAACAGGCGTGCCGATTGCCGAATAGTCTCCCAAGCCGACCGTTGCCGGGCGCCCATCTCACGGGCGTCCGGCTCCCATAACCCTCTGGCTTTGTGAGGTCGAAATGCCTTTGCGCAATAGGGTCGCCTATGCCTTTCTGGCACCGTATCTTCTGATTTTCACGACATTCTGGCTGTGGCCGATCATCAGTTCGTTCCTGATGTCCTTCCAGAATACGCGCATCAATCCCTGGCGTTTCGCGCCGTCCATGAACTGGGGACGATTGATCGGTGATCCCGCATTCTACAATGCGCTGCAGAATACGCTGATCATTCTCATCGTGCAGGTCCCCATCATGATTGCGCTCGCCACCATCATGGCGGTGCTGTTGAATTCGCCGCTCCTCAAGGCGCGCCCCCTTTATCGCTTCGCCTTTTTCGCGCCAGTTGTGGTGGGTGAGGTGGCCTATGCCGCTGTGTTCAGGCTGATGTTTTCCGCGGATTTTGGCATCATCAACAAGCTCATTACGTCAATGGGGCTCGCCCCTATCGCGTGGTTCGATAATTCCACCGCAGCCATGGCGCTCATCATCATTGCCGTCACATGGCGCTGGGCGGGGTACAACGCCATCATCATTCTGGCCGGTCTTCAGTCCATTCCGGGCGATGTTTATGAGGCGGCAACGTTGGATCATGTCAGCAAGCGCCAGCAATTCCTGCATATCACGCTGCCGCTGCTGAAGCCCATCATCCTGTTCTGCGTTGTTTTGTCCGTCATCGGAACCATGCAGCTGTTTACCGAACCCTTCCTCATTACCAACCGAGGCGGTCCGGGTGGGGCAACCGAGACGCTTGGCATTTTCCTTTATCGCCAAGGCTTCACGTCGCTCAACTTCGGCTACGCATCGGCCATCGCCTACACGATTGCAGCGCTTGCCGTCGTTATCTCGATTTTCAACCTGTGGATCGGGAGGGAAGCGAAATGAAATCGAAGTCCAAGTCCCTGCTGTGGCAGAAAATCGCGCTTCATGCCGCCTTGACGCCGCTTGCCATCATCTGGCTGTTTCCCATCTGGGTTATGTTCATCTTTTCGACCATGCCTGATCAAGGCATTTTCAGCCCCGAGATCGTGCTGCTGCCATCGACGCATTTTATGGAGAATTTCCGAAATCTTCAGGCGGATACGGATTTCCTGCGTGCTCTGTTCATCTCCATCGGTGTGGCCGTTATTTACACGGTCCTGTCCGTGATGCTGACATCCATGGCTGGGTGGGCTCTGGCGCGGTACCGCTTCGCTGGTCGTAGTGTGGTGGTGGCGATCATCCTGGGAACGATTACGTTGCCATATGCGGTTGTGGTTATCCCGCAGTTCATCATGGTGGCTCGGGAATTCAAGCTTGCCAACACATGGGTCGCGCTCATCGTGCCGCCCCTGTTCAATTCGCTTGGCGTACTCTTCATGCGGCAATCCTTTTCCATGATGCCGAACGAGCTTTTCGATGCAGCGCGCGTCGAAGGCGTCAAGGAATGGCAGATATTCCTGCGCATTGCCTTGCCGCTGGCGCGTCCCACCATGGCGGCATTGTCCATCATTCTCTTTCTTGCCTCCTGGAACAACTACCTCTGGCCGCTGCTGGTCAACTCACAGCCCGGCATGATGACGGCACCGGTCGCACTCGGCACCTTGATCGGGCTTACCAAAGTCTCCTGGGGCGGCATCATGGCGGGCGCCATGCTACTGACCGCGCCCATCCTCGTCATCTTCGTGCTGTTGCAGCGCCATTTCATCGCCGGCATCTCTGCCGGCGCCGTCAAGTAATCCGGGAGAAACCCAATGGCGGAACTTTCGCTCAAAAATGTCGTCAAACGCTATGGCGCTCTGGAGGTCATCCATGGGGCTGATCTGGACATCAAGGATGGCGAGTTTGTCGTCTTCGTCGGGCCATCTGGCTGCGGCAAATCTACATTGCTTCGCATGATAGCCGGGCTGGAAGATATCTCCGGTGGAGAAATCAGCATCGGCGGCAAAGTGGTCAATGACGCCGAGCCGACAGACCGTGGCATTGCCATGGTGTTTCAGTCCTATGCGCTTTATCCGCACATGACGGTTGAGCAAAACCTGTCCTTCGGCCTTCGCATGAACGGCAACCCGAAGGCCGATACGGAACAGCGGGTGCGCCGCGCTGCCGATATTTTACAGATCAACGAACTGATGCACCGCCGGCCAAAGCAGCTTTCCGGCGGTCAGCGCCAGCGCGTGGCCATCGGCCGTGCCATCGTGCGTCAACCCCGTGTCTTCCTGTTTGATGAGCCGCTTTCCAACCTTGATGCGGAGTTGCGCGTGCAGATGCGGGTGGAGATTTCCAGACTGCACAAACAACTCGGCACGACCATGATCTACGTGACCCACGATCAGACGGAAGCGATGACGCTTGCCGACAAGATCGTGGTGCTGCGCGCAGGTCACATCGAACAGGTCGGCGCCCCGCTTGATCTCTATGACGACCCAGCCAACCGCTTCGTTGCCGGTTTCGTTGGCTCGCCGAAGATGAATTTTCTGCCCGCCACCATCATAGGCAACGGGCCGGGCAATGTGATGCTGCGTCTCGTGGATGATCCATCGGTGCAGCTGACACTGCCGCTTACCTCACGGGTCGCTGATGGTAGCGAGGTCGTTCTAGGTGTGAGACCGGAGCGTTTCGGCGAGGCTGGCCGCGGCGATGCGGATATCACCGTCGAGATCGATGTTGCCGAGCATCTGGGCAACACCAGCTATATCTATGCCCGCCTTGCAGGCGGCACGCCCATCATCATCGAGCGCCCCGATACGCGCCACATCGCTGCGGCGCAGAACCTGACAGTCTCGATCATCTCTGAGCAGACCTTCCTTTTTGACAGCAAGGGCCAGCGCCTGCGCTGAAAGCGCAATCTCGAATTTAATAATATGAGGACATGCAATGATTGACGTTCAACCCATCCGTTGGGGCATCATCGGCCCCGGAACAATCGCGCGCACTTTTGCCGATGGTATCGCGCACTCTAAAACGGGCAAGCTCGTGGCAATCGCCAGCCGCAATCCCGGCAAGCCGGGACTTGGTGATGGTTTTCCCGGTGCGCGCATCATCGACGGTTACGAGGCTCTGCTGGCTGATCCTGACGTGGATGCCGTCTATCTCGCAACGCCCCACACGGGCCACGCCGAATGGGCGATCAAAGCTGTGCGTGCGGGCAAGCATGTGCTGGTGGAAAAGCCGATTGCGTTGACTTCGTATGATGCCGATGCAGTTTTCCACGAGGCAAGGAAGGCCGGGGTGTTCGCTGGCGAAGCCTATATGTATCGCCTTCACCCGCAGACGGCGAAACTCGTCGAACTCGTCAAAAGCGGAACAATTGGTGAGGTCCGCCTGATCAGGACCAGCTTTGGCTTCAACATGGGCGGCTTCAAGCCGGAGCACCGCCTGTTTGCCAATGATGCGGCTGGCGGTGGCATTCTCGATGTCGGCGGCTACCCCGTTTCCATGGCGCGCCTCATTGCCGGTGCGGTTGCAGGCAAGCCGTTTCTGGAGCCTGAGAAAGTGTCCGGCGTGGCGCATCTCGGCCAGTCCGGCGTGGATGAATGGGCGTCTGCCGTGCTGAAATTTCCAAATGGCATCGTCGCCGAAGTCTCATGCTCCATCATGGCCCAGCAGGACAATGTTCTGCGCATCATCGGCTCGGAAGGACGGATCGAGGTCGAGAATTTCTGGTTTGCCTCAGGCCACAAAGGCGGTGTCGGCAAAATCGAGATCATCAAGGTTGCGGAGCGGCAAATCGTCGAGGTGCAGGAAGACGGCTGGCTCTATTCCTTTGAAGTTGATGCAGCAGGTGAGGCAATCCGCGCCGGTCACACGGAATTTACCTATCCCGGCATGAGCTGGGCAGACAGCCTCGGCAACCTGCGTGCTATGGATCAATGGCGTCAATCTGTCGGTCTGGAATATGGCGTCGAAACGGCTGCAAAGCGCGTGCGCAACATCAGCGGTGCTGCGGTTGTTGCCGGAAACTCGGTTCCGAAAAGGACGATCCCAGGCGTCGCCAAGCCCGCATCCGTTGTCGCGTTGGGTTTCGAATTCTTCCCCAATTTTGCCTCCGCGTCACTGACGCTCGACACATTCTACGAGGCAGGCGGCAATCTCTTCGATACGGCCTATGTCTATGGTGGCGGCAAAACCGAAGCCATTTTCGGAGACTGGCACACCAGCCGTAACGTCCCGCGTGAAGAGATCGTCGTTATCGGCAAGGGCGCGCACTCGCCGCTTTGCTACCCTGACATGATTGCCAAGCAGCTCGATCAATCGCTGGACCGGTTGAAGACGGATTATGTCGACATCTATTTCATGCACCGGGACAACACCAACGTGCCTGTCGGTGAGTTTGTGGATGCGATGGATGCTGAGGTGAAACGCGGTCGCATCCGCAGCATTTTCGGCGGCTCCAACTGGACACGCGAGCGCATGGATGAGGCTGCAGACTACGCCCGCAAAAACGGTAAGGCAGCACCGGCGGCACTTTCCAACAATTTCTCGCTTGCGGAAATGCTGGATCCCATTTGGGCCGGTTGTGTGGCTGCCTCTGACGATGCGTGGAAGGACTGGCAGCGTGAGCGTCAAATCCCGAACTTCGCTTGGTCAAGCCAGGGCCGTGGCTTCTTCACGGAAAGAGCCGGACGGGACAAGCGTGACGATGAGGAGGTCGTGCGCGTCTGGTATTCGGATCGCAATTTCGACCGACGTGATAGGGCGATCGAACTGGCGCGTGAACTGGGACGTGATCCTATCCATATCGCTTTGGCCTATGTCATCGTGCAGCCATTCCCGGTCATTCCGCTGATCGGGCCGCGCACGATAGCGGAACTCGAAGACAGCCTTTCCGCACTCGACATCAAGTTGACGCCGGAGCAAGTACGCTACCTCGAAGCATGATCGCAGCATTCGCCACCCTTGGACATCACCAAGGGTGGCGAATGATCCATTATCTTGCCATCGATTTCAGCATATCCTCTGCCTCATAGATAGCGCAGACAATGTGATAGAAGGTGCTGGCCGGCGCTGGCTCATCTAGGATCGGCGCATTTTCGGGCCATTTGTCGAACCATAGGCCGGGCACCGGCGTATCGAGAAATGGCTGCAAGGCTCCAATGGCTTTCAGAGCAGAGGCCAGATAACGCTGCCGTTCTTCGCCGTGACTGATTGAGGCAAGTCGCAAAGCGGACTTCAGCCATTCGGTTTGTGGCCACAGACGCGCAAGGGAGTCCTGGACTGTGAAATCATCATAGAGGCTCATGATCGCGACCTTCCGGCGCGCACAAATTCCGTATGTCTCGCCAATCTCGAACATACGTTTTGCCTTGGCTATGGCTTCATCGTGGTTTCGTAGGCTTCCCCAGCGCGTCAGTAGCCATGCCCATTCAAACTGATGGCCGGGCTCCATGATGCGGCCCTTTTCGCCCGGCATGGGGTTCCAGTCATGATCGAAAAACTCTCGCAGACCGCCGGACTTGGCGTCGATGAATTTCTCCATGGCGAGCTTTGCGGTCTCATCTGCCAGCTTGTGCCACTGTCCATCAGGGTCCACCTGTTCCCATGCCAGCATCGCTTCGAAAAAGTGCATGTGTGGGTTGGAGCAGAGCGGCTCTACCGGAGGGTTTGCTTCTTCAAAACCCGCGACTGGATGGGCGTAGTCAGTTTGCAAGACATCGAGCAATGCCAAGGCGCGGGTGCGCATTGCATCTCGTCGGTCTGGAAACGCCATCGCGGTCTGCGAGGCTGCAAAGAGCGCGAAGGCCTGATTGTAGAAATCAAATGTGGGATCGATCAGCTTGCCGGAAGCATCCGCGAGATTGCCATACAGCCCGTTCTCAAGACGATAAACCTTGTCAAACCAGCTTAGGCCTTGGTCAACGGCGATTTGCCAGCTCCCGGTCCAGCCGTTTTGGCCAGCGGCGGCGTAGCAATAGGCCTGGCGCGGCTGCACCCGGGCGCGCCTGTCATCACCCAGCATCGGCGTGCCGTCTTGTCCAATACGTTCATGGAAACCGCCAGATGGTTTGGCCGCCCCGACCTCCCACCATATCGGCAAAGCGCTTTCATCGAGCCAACGTCGTAACCTTTTGACTTCATTTGAAAGCTGGTTGGTTGCGGTCATTGTTTGATCTGCCATTTCACTTCTTTTCAGTTGGATTCTTAGGCGGGTTTGTAAATGCAGTCCAACTCCAACTTATATTTTGCGGGTTGAGTTCCACATTTCTGGGTGCGCGCTGGCGGCGAGAGGCGACCCGTATGGGTAAGATTTAATATTGCTAAATTTTAATGCTCACGTATTCCATGAACATGGTTTGGTCATGGTTGATTCGGTTTATGCGCACCTTCGCCTGCATATGGGGTGCAGCGGGAGCGGCGGTGGGGAAACTCGCCGCCTTTGTCATATTTTCTGGCGTCGCGCTGATGCTTTCGGGATGCAATAACCCCGGCGGCATCCGTTCATCAGGCGCGCCAAAGATGCTGCCACCCGAAGAGGCCCTCATCTTTCCGCCACCCGGTGGTCCTGAAGTCATCAATGTCATCAGCCGTACCTATTCGAATGCGGTTCAGCAGGAGGTTATTCTGCGGTCCGATGCGCGCACGCCGGGCCAGAATTACCTGAAGATCGAACTTTTTGGCCCGCAGCGTGCGGAAGATACGGGCCGGGATGGCCTGTCCAGCGGGGGCTTGCGTGCGTCTTCGATCTCCCGGGAAATCCGCACGGCCTTTCCGGGCGCACAGATCGCGCCTTCGGCTGAATATCTTCAGAACGCCTATGGCGCTTTCTCCTACGCCTCCGGTCGAGGTGCGGGGGATGATGCCTGTCTCTATGCTTGGCAGCACATCCGCTCGCCTGAAGATATGCGGCAGGGCTTCAAGAACCTCGGACGCATCAATGTTACGCTGCGGTTGTGCCAGTCTGGCGTGACGACACGCGATCTCTTATCGGTCATGTATAATTACACGATCACCGGAAGCTATGATGCTGAAGGTTGGAACCCTTACGGAACCGCGCAGAAGCCGCCAGAGGGACTGGGTCGTTCGGGAAATCCGATCTACCCCTTAACTGCCAGTGAATTTCCGATGCAGCCCGGCATGCAGACGCCGGCACCCCGACAGGGTCAGGCCGCACCGCCGATGGTCCGTCGTGTTTCACTGCCAGCCCAGCCAGCGCCCGCGCCAATTCCCGTTGCAGCGGCTGCGCCATCGCGCGTCGTAATACCGTCACCCATGGTCGGGGGAGCCGCCGCCTCGCGGCCCTCAAACGTTTCGTCCACGGTCAATGCCGAAGAGACAAAACGTGTCGTCATTCCATCGCCTGATTGCATGTCGTCAGGGGAGGGGTCGCAAAGATGCAGATAACATATTTAGCGTTGACTTATTTATAATGCGCTATTGTAAAGCGTCGCCGTCAAACTGCGGGCCAGGTCGAGGCATTTTGCCTCGTACCGGTTTGAAAACAGGGGTTTGCAGATGAGCAAGGTTATTTCCGTCATCATCTGGATGTTCGTGTCCGTTTGCGTGCTTGTCATCATCACGCTGCCGGTCAGTTTGCAGGCTCACCTGATTGCAACAGCGATTTCGCTTGTGCTTCTGGCCACGATCAAATCCCTCAATGGCAAAGGCGCATGGCGGCTGATCGGCCTTGGTTTTGGAACCGCCATCGTGCTGCGTTACGTCTACTGGCGAACCACCAGCACACTGCCGCCCATCAACCAGCCGGAAAATTTCATTCCGGGCTTTCTGCTGTATATGGCGGAAATGTACAGCGTGCTCATGCTGGCGCTCAGCCTTGTCATCGTTTCGATGCCTCTGCCATCGCGAAAAACCCGCCCTGGATCACCCGGCTATGTCCCGACGGTCGATATTTTCGTGCCGACCTATAATGAAGATGCCGTGCTTCTGGCCAATACGTTGGCTGCCGCGAAGAATATTGATTATCCGCAAGACAGATTTGTCGTCTGGTTGCTGGACGATGGTGGGAGCGTGCAGAAGCGCAACGCCTCCAATGTTCCTGAAGCGCAAGCCGCAACGCGGCGTCATGAAGAGCTGAAAAAGCTCTGCTCCGATCTGGGTGTCAATTACCTCACCCGTGAGCGCAACGTGCATGCCAAGGCCGGAAATCTGAACAACGGGCTTGATCACTCAACCGGTGAGTTGATCGTCGTTTTCGATGCCGATCACGCCCCTGCGCGAGATTTTCTGCAGGAAACGGTCGGCTATTTCGAAGAAGACGAGCGCCTGTTTCTTGTCCAGACGCCACACTTCTTCCTGAACCCGGATCCGATTGAGCGGAACTTGCGCACCTTTGAAACGATGCCGAGCGAGAACGAAATGTTCTACGGCATCATTCAGCGCGGTCTCGATAAATGGAATGGCGCATTCTTCTGCGGTTCCGCCGCCGTGCTGCGCCGTCAGGCACTGAAGGAAACGGACGGCTTCAGCGGCGTCAGCATTACCGAAGATTGCGAGACGGCGTTGGCACTTCATTCGCGTGGCTGGAACAGTCTCTATGTGGACAAGCCGTTGATTGCCGGTCTCCAGCCTGCGACATTTGCCAGCTTCATCGGCCAACGCAGCCGTTGGGCGCAGGGCATGATGCAGATTCTGATTTTCCGTCAGCCACTGTTTCGCCGTGGGCTCTCGTTTACGCAGCGGCTTTGCTACATGTCGTCCACGCTGTTCTGGCTGTTTCCGTTTCCCCGCACCATCTTTCTGTTTGCGCCGCTGTTCTACCTGTTCTTCGACCTTCAGATTTTTGTCGCATCCGGCGGCGAATTTCTGGCCTATACAGCCGCATACATGCTGGTGAACCTCATGATGCAGAACTTCCTCTTTGGCCGTTTCCGCTGGCCATGGATTTCTGAGCTTTATGAATATGTGCAGACGGTTCATCTGTTGCCTGCTGTCGTCTCGGTCATTTTCAACCCGTCCAAGCCTACCTTCAAGGTCACGGCCAAGGATGAGTCGATCAGCGAAGCCAGATTGTCGGAAATTAGCAGGCCGTTCTTCGTCATCTTCGGTGTGCTGGTCATCGCGATGATTTTCGCGATTTATCGCGTTTATGCAGAGCCCTACAAGGCGGACGTGACCCTCGTTGTGGGCGGGTGGAACCTGCTCAACATCATATTTGCAGGCTGCGCCCTGGGCGTTGTTTCTGAGCGCGGTGAAAAATCCGCGTCTCGCCGCGTTACTGTCAAGCGCCGGTGTGAATTGAAGATTGGCGATAACGATGCGTGGATGGCCGCCACCATTGAAAACGTGTCTGTGAACGGCATGCTGATCCATATTTTCGAAGAAGGCTTGTCCGTCGTCGAAAAGGGTTCGAAAGCGGTCATCCGCGTCAAGCCGCATAGTGATGGCGTGCCGGAAACGATGCCGATTAACATCGTCAGATCGGTTCGCCAAAACGGTTACACATCGGTCGGCAGCACATTTTCACCCCAGCAGGCGGTGGACCATCGCCTGATCGCGGATCTCATTTTTGCCAATTCCGACCAATGGAGCGAGTTGCAAAGCAGCCGCAGAAAGAACCCCGGCCTCATCAAGGGAACGGCGACCTTCCTCGCTATCGCGGTGTTCCAGACGAATCGTGGTCTTTTCTATCTGTTCCGCTCATTCGTGCCGGAGAAAAAGCCAAAGCCGACGGTGGAAAGGGTGAAGACATGATGAAACCCATCCTTCTCGCCGCATTGCTTGCGTCCATCTCAGGCGTGGCCTTAGCGCAGTCCACGCCTTTCGACATGTCTCCTGAAAAGCCGCAGGCTCCAACGCCTTCGCCGGTGACACCGCCAGCGCCTGTTGCGCCGGTTGTGCCTGCGGTGCCAAGACCTGCTGAGGTCACGGCACCAGTGCTTACCCCTGCGAAACCAGCCGCTTTGCCTGCGACAGCTAGCACGGACGAGCGCCGCCGCTATATCTTGCCATTTGCTGAACTCGGACTTTCGGGAGAGATGGACCAGCGCCAGTGGACGCTTTATCTAACGCCGGAGCAGGCAAAAGCCGCTGTTTCCCTCAATATCGGCTATCAGAATGCCATCGTGGTCGCGCCTGAAAGCTCCAACCTCCAGGTTTCCGTTAACAACGTTGCACTCGACCGCAAAAGCGTGTCCTCGCCCGATGGTGAAGGCAATGTTTCGATGCCATTCCCGGCTGGCGCGCTTCAGGCTGGTGCGAACACCATTTCGCTTGGCGTCCAGCAGCGGCATCGCACCGATTGTACTGTGCAATCCACCTATGATCTCTGGACCGATGTCAGCCCGGCTGGAACATACATTGCTTTCAATGGGGATGTGGCCAACCGGTTTGATACTGTCGATGACATTCAAGCGATAGGCGCGGACGCTTCTGGCACGACGACGATCAATATCGTGGCGCCGGGGCTTTCAAACCCTGCCTTTGCTCAACCATTGCTCAAACTGGCTCAGGCCCTTGCCTTGCGCACGCAGATGCCGAACCAGAAATTCACGTTTGATACCAAGGTGCCGCCTGACAGGAAGCCTGGAACGCTGACCGTTCTGGTCGGGACATCGCGCGAGATCGCAACTGCAACGCAGGCAGTTCCGCCAGAAGCGCTTGTCGGCCCTTTCTCCGGTTTTGAGAACGATATCGTTAAAGGCACGTCGGCTTTGGTGGTCAGTGGCCCGACACCGCAGGCGCTGGCGCAGGCAATCGATACGCTGTCGGCAGCTGTTGAACGCCCGGTGGGTTCGGGGCGCTCTACCCTTTCGACAAGATCCTGGCACACGCCGGATGCACCGCTGGTCATGTCTGATCGGCGCATTGCCCTCTCTACCCTCGGCGTTAGAAGCAGCGAGTTTTCCGGCAGGCGCTTCAGAACGGACTTTACCGTCGGCACGCCGGCCGATTTCTACGCCTCGGCTTATGGTGAGGCCACGCTGCTTCTGGATGCTGCCTATTCAAACGAAATTCTTCCCGGCAGCCACATTGATGTCTACGTAAACGGCAACATCGCCTCAACGGTGCCGATTTCAAATCGCGGTGGCGGCATTTTCCGGCATCTGCCAATCAATGTCACCTTGCGCCACTTCGTGCCCGGCGTGAACACTGTGGCCATCGAGGCCATCCTTGTCACGGACGCGGACGCAGCCTGCCTTCCCGGTGCGCCAGCAGCCCAGACCCCGCGCTTTGCCCTGTTCGATACGACAGAGTTTCACATGCCCAATTTCGCGCTGATTGGCAGGGCGCCTGATCTTGCGGCGACGAATGGCGTGGGCCAGCCTTACCGGGCCAATGCCCAGCCCGTGGCCGTTTGGCTGGAGCGGGTGGACACCGACACCATGTCTGCCGCTGCGACACTTCTCAGCCGACTTGCCATAGCGGGCGGCCATCCCGTCAATGTCGAAATGGTGGCAACCCCTGCCGCAGTTGGTGAAAGAAACGCACTGTTTTTTGGAACGTTAGGCCAGATGCCGCAGGCGCTGGTCAGCCAGCTTGATCTTGCATCCGCCAGTCAGGTGGCGTGGAAGGAAAATGAAGGAGCGACACGTCCAGCCCAGACCGATCAGCTTTTTGACGACTGGCGGGAGCGGGTGGATGGTGGACTGTGGCAAGGGCAGGTATCCTCATTCGAGGAGTGGATGAAGCGGAATTTCGATATCAGTTCCGATACATTGCGTTTTCTCCCCGGTGCAGAGCAGATATATACACCGCCTGCCAACGTAACTTTCATGCTGGCGCAGGGTTTGAGCCCGGGCGGTCAAGGCGTGTGGACAATGGCCACAGCACCGACCGCATCAGATCTGCGCACCGGCATGGCGGCGATGACGGAACAGAAACGCTGGACCACGCTCGCCGGACGCGTTGCCACCTATGATGCAGCGGCTGACAAGGTGGAAACGATCGCTGCCGAACAGCCAAGCTTCATCGTCACACGGTCCTTCAGCTTCTGGAACTGGCGCCTGATTGCGGCCAATTGGCTGTCTTCGAATACCCTGTCTTATTCTCTTGTGTTTATCGGATTTCTAACGCTGCTCGGCTTTGTCACATACCTGATGCTGCGCGGTATGGGGCGTCACAAATGAAACATCGCGTCGCGCCTTGGCTCCAAACTCTTGCACTGTTCGTCATGATGCTCTTTCCCGCTCACGCAGCTGCCGCCTCGATCACTCAAGCCGATTGGAGCGCTTATAAGACCGCATTTCTGGATCCGGCGGGCCGCATCGTGGATACTGGAAACAAGGGCATCAGCCACAGCGAGGGCCAAGGCTATGGCATGTGGCTTGCCGTTCTTGCCGATAGTCCAGCCGATTTTGAGCTGATATGGTCCTTTACCAGAACTGAGCTTCTGGTGCGGGATGACGGCCTTGCCGCATGGAAATGGGACCCCGCGACAGAACCCCATATAGCCGACATCAACAACGCCACAGATGGCGATATTCTGATTGCTTACGCTCTGGCGCTTGCCGCCAAGCAGTGGAACAAGCCGGAATACAGCCAAGCGGCACGGGTGATTGCTCAAACCGTTCTTGCCAAGACGGTTGTTCAGCGGGCCGGGCGCACGATCCTGCTGCCGGGCACGGTCGGATTTGCTGAAGCTGACCGCTCGGATGGCCCGGTCGTCAATCCGTCCTATCTCATTTTCGAAGCCTTTCCCGTCTTGAACGAGGTCGCACCATCGCCTCTTTGGGCTGCGTTGAGCAAGGATGGTCTTGGCGAAATCAAAGCCTATGTCTTTGGCCCCAGAAAGCTTCCCGCCGATTGGGTATCCCTGAAAACCAGACCTCGTCCCGCTGACGGCTTTCCGCAGGAATTCGGCTATAATGCCGTGAGAATACCGCTCTATCTGGTTCGGTCCGGATTGGGGGATGCCGCGCTCAATCAAAGACTGATCGCTTCGACAACGGTGGAGGGCGGAAGCATGGCCACATTCGACCTGCGCACCGGCAACCCCAAGGACGTGCTGTCAGATGCGGGTTACAAGATCATTCCGGCCCTGTTGGCCTGCGTGGCGACTAATGCCCCCATTCCAGAAGAGCTGAGGTCGTTCAAGCCGACACTCTACTATCCATCGACGTTGCATCTCCTCGCATTGTCTTTTGCAACGCAGACGCGTCAGGAATGCCTATGATCGGAAAACCGGTTTACATAGCGGCGGCTGTTTTGGCCATCGGTGCGGGCAGCGCCTATCATTGGCGCGATCAGCTTATGGGAAGCACCGCAACGGTTCAGACCACCGGGTCGATTGGCAGTGATGCTTTTACCAATCGGCAGCTTGGCGAAAAATCGCTGTTGCCCGATGCAATCCGCGTCGCGCAGAATGACACACAGCCTTCTCCGCCAGTCACCGTGCCCTCGCCCGTTGGGGCTGCGGGGCAGATGCTTTCGCAAGCTACCCGCCCGCCAGCACCGCCCGTTGCTTCGCCTGCTTCCTTGGTCAAAGTGGATGAAAGTGCCCTTCGCTATTTTGCAGCGCAGGGGGATAAGGCACGTCTGGAAGCCGAAATCGCGCGTTTGAAAGTGCTTTATCCGGACTGGACGCCACCGGCAGATCCGTTGGCTGTGCCCGAGCAGGGCGATGCGCAACTGGAGACGATGTGGCAGCTCTATGCCAATGGTCGATATGCGGAGGCTCGAAAGGCAATCGCAGACCGTCAGGTCGCAGATCCCGCGTGGCAACCGCCTTCCAATCTGACCGACATGCTGAAACTGGCCGAAGCACGGCAGCGGCTCGTCAATTCTTCGGACCTCAAACAGTATAATGCAGTGGTGGAGACGGCAGCCACCAATCCGCAATTGCTGACCTGTAGCGAAGTCGATGTCTTGTGGCGTCTGGCGGAAGCGTTCGTGCGCACCGATAAACCCGAGCGCGCACGTGACGCTTATAACTACGTGCTGAGCAATTGCGATGGGGCGGCCGAACGGCTTGCCACGGTGCAGAAGGCGTCAACCCTCTTGCCGATTGCCATGATGGATGACCTCCTGTCCAAGGAGAAGCCCAGTGCCGACGGAAAACTCGAGTTTGATCCGATCAAGGATGATCTTGCGCGCCAGTTCGTTGCCAATGCCGGCGAAAACAAGGACATCACCGTACCCACCGCATATCTGCTGAGGATGGAGCGTCTGGCTGAAGGCAGCAAGCTTCCGAGCGATGCCTTGCTCTTGGGCTGGTATAACATACGGCGTGATAAAGCTGCGGACGCGGAAAAGTGGTTTCGTGGTGCTAGAGCGGCGGAAGATTCGGCTGCCGCGTCGCAGGGCCTTGCGCTTTCGCTCATCGCACGTGGTGATCCTCTGGAAGCAGAAGACGTTATGTATGAATGGCGCTCCTCATCCGAGGATGCACGAAAGACCTATCTCGCCGCAGCTGCAAACCTCCTGGCGCTGGATCCGCCGATCGCGCTTGAAGCGGATGTCCTCAAGCGCATCGCCGAAGAAGCTGTTTCGCAAAAAGATCCTGCCACTGCCCAGGAATTTGGCTGGTATTCGAGAGCCTTCAAACAGCCGCAACTGGCCTTGCAGTGGTTCAGTACAGCCTTGGGCTGGAAGGCCGATGATGAGGCTTCCGCCTATGGTCTGGCCTTGACCTATCAGGAACTGAACAATGCGGCGGAGGTGCGTCGGCTTCAGAGCCAATGGGGTGCGCAATCGCAACGCATTCTGGAAATCGGGCGCACCACGCCCGATGGCCGCGAGGTTCCGGCCGTCGTAGAGGTCGCTGGTGCGCGTACCCCTGCCAGCGCCGCCAGCGCCCAGCCAGCGGAAGTGGTCTACCGAACGGCAGCGCCAACGGTTGCAGCACGCCAAGGCCGTGTCGTCACACGCACGCAGACCACGTCCAAATCAGGTCGTTGCTCAACATTCGTGAACCCGGATGGTCTTGCGCCACAACAAGCCTTGCAACAGGGCTGGTGCCTTATGGATGCGAACAGACCGGCAGAAGCGCTGAAAGCATTCGGTTCGGCACTCAGAGGTGGGCAGGAAACCGTTCGAAGCGACGCCGCCTATGGCCAAAGCCTTGCCTATCTGCGCATGGGTCTGACGGATAATGCCGCCGTTTCCGCGACCAGATCCGGCATGGACAAGACGAAGGCAACGGAGCTTCAGGTCGCTATTCTGACTGACCGAGCCTTGGCTGCCTATCAGGGCAAGCAATATGAAAAGGCGCTGATCCTGCTTGATCAACGCGCCCGCTTTGCCACAGAGCGCAGTGATCTGATGGTGATCAGAGGGTATGCCTACCTCAATCTTCAGCGTTATGCGGAAGCCATTCAGGTGTTCGAGGGGCCTGCATCGACCGGCCACCGCGATGCTGTACGAGGGCTTGCAGCAGCGCGGGATGCGCGGCCGAGCCGTGGCCCAAGCGGCGGGTAATCCGTCTCTCGAATTTCAGAAGGTCTCACGTAAAGAAAAGGCCCGCGCCGATGAAATCGGGCGGGCCTTTTGTGTGCGGTCTACATGCTTTATTCGGCAGGTTGTGCAATAGCGGCAGGCTCAACTTCGCCTGTTGCGGGAATCTGTTCACCGCTCAGCACCCGGGCAAGCTGGGCCTCGTCAAGTTCTCCTTCCCAGCGCGCCACAACGATCGTTGCCACAGCATTACCGACGAAGTTCGTCAGCGCGCGGCACTCGGACATGAAGCGGTCGATGCCAAGAATGAGCGCCATGCCGGCAACTGGTACCGACGGAACGACCGAGAGCGTCGCTGCCAGCGTGATGAAGCCTGCACCAGTGATGCCAGCCGCACCCTTGGAGCTCAACATTGCCACGAGCAGCAGCAAAATCTGTTGACCCCAAGTCAGTTCAATACCGGTCGCCTGCGCGATGAAGAGAGCAGCCAGCGTCATATAGATGTTGGTGCCATCGAGGTTGAAGGAATAGCCGGTGGGGATGACAAGACCAACGACGGACCGCTTGCAGCCTGCATTTTCCATCTTGCTCATCAGGCCCGGTAGTGCGGCTTCCGAAGATGACGTGCCGAGAACGAGCAGAAGCTCTTCCTTGATATAGCGGATAAGCGCGAAGATCGAGAAACCGTTGTATCGGCAAACGGCACCAAGCACGACGATGACGAAGAAGAGCGACGTGAAGTAGAATGTACCGATCAGCATCGCCAGATTGGTAACGGACGAAATGCCGTATTTGCCGATGGTGAATGCCATGGCACCGAATGCACCGATTGGTGCGGCCTTCATCAGGATCGCGACCAGCTTGAAGATCGGGTACATCAAGGCATGCATGAAATCGACGACAGGCTTGCCACGATCTCCGACGATACCCAGCGAAATACCGAACAGCACGGAGAAGAAGAGAACCTGAAGAATGTCACCTTCCGCGAACGCGCCGACAATGGTTGTCGGAATGATGTTCATGAGGAAGCCGGTGATGGATTGCTCATGCGCCTTGGCGGCATAGGTCGCAACGGCCTTGCCATCCAGCGTGGTCGGATCGATGTTCATGCCAGCGCCCGGCTGAACGACATTGGCCACGATGAGGCCGACGATCAGCGCGAGTGTCGAAAATGTCAGGAAGTAGATCATTGCCTTGCCGGCAACGCGGCCTACTTTCTTCATGTCGTTCATGCCGGCAATGCCGGTGGCAACGGTCAGGAAGATCACAGGGGCGATAATCATCTTCACAAGGCGAATAAAGGCATCGCCCAGTGGCTTCAATTGCTCGCCGAGGGTCGGGTTGAAGTGGCCGAGCGCGATGCCCGCAATAATCGCGACGATAACCTGAAAATAGAGGTGGCGATAAAATGGGAGTTTGACGTGGCTGGATGCCACGGCGGTGCTATCAATCATGTTCTTTCCTCCTCGGTCACAACCCTGCCTGATGGCCTCCCGGGTTTGACGAACTGGCTCGCGGTCAAAGACCGTTTCTAGCTGAGGACAGCAAAGACTGTGCCAAATGCCGACTTAAGAATTAAGCGATTGATTTAGCGATATAAAAAATCTGACGCTGTGATCGGTGTCATGATTTGTGCGTTTATCCGCTCGTGAAATCTTGCATTTTGTGCGGAAATCCACACAATGAAGCCATCTGACTTGAGGTTTCGATGGCCGGTAATCTAGATAGAGTTCGATTTCGTTGGATCGCCTTTGGCGTCATGTGGCTTGTCATTGCCTTTGGCGTGTTTGTTGCTGCCGACAAGTTGGGGAGGGTTCAGGCCACCAAGACCTTGTTGGCCACAGCCAGTACCGATGGCGAGCTGAAATCGGCTCTGCTGAATGTGGCATTGGAGCGCCCGCGTGTTCTTCCTCTCGTCCTTTCGAAGGATCGGGACCTGATCGACGCACTCCAGAACCGTGGTCCTCTTCTGGAGCAACTCAATCGAAAGCTTGAAGGCTTGATTGAAGGTACGCAGGCCTCCGTCATTTACGTGGCAGATATGGATGGTGTCACGATTGCTTCGAGCAACTGGCAAACGCCTGAAAGTTTCGTCGGCTCCAATTATGCATTTCGAGATTACTTCAAGAGAGCGATGGATACGGGGCTGGCCGAGCATTACGCGCTGGGAAATGTCAGCCGCAGGCCGGGTCTCTACATTTCGCGGCGCGTGGATGGGCCGAATGGAAGCCCTCTTGGGGTTGTCATTGCCAAGGTTGAGTTCAATCGCCTTGAGGCAGACTGGAATATCGGTGGCCGCCCGGTCTACATCGTCGATTCAAACGGCGTGGTGCTGATGACCAGCATTCCCGAATGGCGGTTCAAGACGGTGGCACCTGTTGATGATGCGCGCCGTAAGGCAATATCCGAAAGTCTCCAGTTCGGTGATGAGCAACTCTCCCTCATGCCGGTTAAGACATTGTCCAGACCGGGGCCGGAGGTGGCGATGGTGAGTGTTACTTCTCCGGCGGCCCTGGCTGGTGAATATTTGCGGCTGGAACTGCCGGTACCATCAACGGCATGGTCGTTGCATTATCTCCAGCCGATGCAGGCAACGATGAACGGTGCCATTCGTGAAAACCGCATTATCGCTGCGGCAGGGCTCATGCCCGTCTTTGCGTTTTCGGCCATATGGTTTCGGCGCAGACAAAAGGCCGCAGAAGCCCGTGCCGCAGCAGAGCGGGATCGCGCCGAACTGGAACGCCGCGTGCAGGAAAGAACGATTGATCTGACGATGGCGCGGGATCGGCTTCAGGCTGAAATCGTGCGCCATGAACAGACGGCGGAGGAATTGCAGAGCGTTCAGCACGAACTGGTCAAGGCTAACCGCCTTTCCATTCTGGGTCAGGTGGCAGCAGGTGTGGCCCATGAAATCAACCAGCCCGTCGCAACCATCCGCGCCTTTGCCGATAATGCTCGGATATTCCTCCAACGAGGTCGCAAGGCGGAAGCGGACGAGAACCTGGAGAGTATCGCGTCGCTGACGGAGCGGATCGGTGTGATTACCAGCGATCTCAAGATACTGGCGCGAAAAGGCCGCACGGCGGCGGAGCCGGTCAGCATCCGTCTGGTCATCGAAGGTGCCGTCGTTCTGCTGCGCAGTCGTTTCGCCGGGCGCATGGATGCTCTGGACATTCAGTTGCCGGATGAAACTGTGATGGTTTTAGGCAGCCGTATCAGGCTAGAGCAGATCGTCATCAACCTTCTGCAAAACGCACTTGAAGCGGTCGAGGATAAGCCGGATGGCAGCGTTACCGTGCGCACTGAGGATGCGGAGGGAGAGATCGTGTTGAAAATTGCCGATAATGGGCCGGGCATCGCACCTCACATTCTTGGGCAATTGTTCTCGCCATTCAACACCTCAAAGGAGGGTGGCCTTGGGCTTGGCCTCGTTATTTCCCGGGATATTGCGTCAGATTATGGCGGTCGCATCGCTGTCGTCACGGGCGAGACCGGAACCTGTTTCTCTGTATACCTGAAGCGAGCATGATATGACGAACCATGGCACGGTCTACCTTGTGGATGATGACTCGCAACTGCGCAAAGCCATGCGTCAGACGCTGGAGCTGCACGGCATGATGGTCACACCGTTTCCAAAAGCCGAGTTGGCTCTGGAGGCGATATCGCAAGACTTTGACGGGATCGTCGTCACAGATATCCGCATGCCCGGCATGGATGGGTTGCAGTTTTTTGATCACCTGCGCCAGATCGACGCGGATCTGCCGGTCATTCTCATCACAGGCCATGGCGATGTACCCATGGCGGTGGCAGCGCTGCAAAACGGTGCCTACGATTTCATTGCCAAGCCGTTTCCGGCAGAGCGGATGGTGGAAAGCGCGCGCCGCGCTCTCGAAAAGCGCCGACTGGTCATGGAAAATCGGGCGCTGAAACAAGCCGCGCAGCAGGCAGAGGACGACCTGCCGCTGATTGGTCAGACGCCAGCCATGGAGCGCCTGCGCAATACGCTTCGCCACATTGCCGATACGGATGTGGATGTGCTGGTTGCGGGTGAAACCGGCAGCGGCAAGGAAGTTGTCGCCACGGCCCTTCACAATTGGAGCACACGCCGCGCCAAGGGCAATTTCGTTGCGCTCAACTGTGGTGCCTTGCCGGAAACGGTCATCGAAAGCGAGCTTTTCGGCCATGAAGCCGGCGCCTTTACTGGCGCGCAAAAGAAACGCGTTGGCCGTATCGAACATTCCAGCGGTGGAACGCTGTTCCTCGATGAAATCGAAAGCATGCCGCCTGCAGTCCAAGTCAGAATGCTGCGCGTGCTTGAAGGACGGCAGGTCTCGCCGGTTGGTTCCAATGAGGTGCGGTCTGTCGATATTCGCGTGGTGGCTGCTGCCAAGGTCGATCTGGGAAATCCGGAGCAGCGCGGCGATTTTCGTGATGATCTGTATTATCGTCTGAACGTGGTCACGCTGTCCATTCCGCCACTGCGAGAACGCAAAGCCGATATCCCGTTGCTGTTTTCCCACTTCGTCACAAAGGCTTCCAAGCGGTTCGGCATGGCCATGCCCACCATCACATCATCTGTTTCGCGTCACCTCAACGACCATGACTGGCCGGGCAATGTGCGCGAACTCGGCCACTTTGCAGAACGTGTGGTGCTTGGGCTGGAAGATACGGCGGCTCAGACGACGCCTGCTGCGCCTCGGCACACATCAGGCACGCTTTCGGAGCGCATTGACCGGGAAGAGGCCCAGATCATTCGGGAGACGCTTGAAACATTCGAAGGCGATGTGGCGGGCACGATCGGCGCGCTGGGCATCGCGCGCAAGACCTTTTACGACAAGCTGCAGCGGCACAGCATCAACCGCGCCGACTATGTCCGTAAGGGATCATAGCCTGCGCGGCTGCTTTTGTTTAAGTCGAGGCTTCAGCCTGCAACGCAGAAGTGGCTCTGTCCGTCGTAGCCCATATAGGTGCCAGTGCGGGCGTTGAAGCTACCGTAGCGCTGGGAGCAATAGTCAAACCACGCTTCAGACCATGGCTCGATGGTGCGGTAGCGCGGACGTGGCTGGTAAGCCGGGCGCGTGTCGTAAACCGGCTGGGCGCGGTAGACTGGACGCGGCGCTGGCCGCTCATATCTGTAATCAGGTTCGCTATAGGTGTAACGCGGCTGATAGGTCTGGTAGCTGCGCACCGGCGGCTCGTCGTAGACCCGTTCCTCGGAATAACGCGGCTGGGCCAGCGCGGAGCCCACCGCCACACCGGCAGCAAGGCCAAGCATACCGCCAATCAGCGCATCGTCACGGTGGTGGCGACGCCATTCATCGGCAGATGCTGAATTGACAGGGGCAATGACGGCTGCAGAGACTGCGAGAGCCAGAAGAGTTTTAGCTGCAAACGAGGCCATTTTCGTTTTCCATCCAAAGGGCAGAAAAACTGCCAGTTGTTATTCAATGGTTAAGAATTAGCGGCCTGCGGCTGAACCGGCGCTGAACGAATTGTGGCAGTGTAGAGGCGGTGATGGCTGGGCTTTTCCCTAGAGTTTCAGCAGATCAGCGGGAGCAAAACTCTCAAGCATTCCGACGTATGGTTTCGCCACGGGTATCGCATAGGCTCCGTTTTTCGCAGTCCTGAGGCCGAGCGTGATCAGCCCCTCCGCATGTTTGACGGCAGCCGATACGCCATCGACCACCGGCAAGCCAAATTCTGCGGAGAGCTGGGCGGCGAGGTCTGCCATGCCAGCGCAGCCCAGCACAATTGCTTCTGCACGGTCATCGCGGATTGCGGCGCTGATCTCGGACCGCAGACGCTCTAGCGCGTTGGAGGCTGGGTCTTCGAGCGACAGCACGGGAATATCGGCAGCGCGCACCTTGGCACGGCGGCCCATGCCATAGCGTTCGACAAGATGCTCAATTGGCAGCCGCGAACGCTCCATGGTGGTGACCACGGTGAAGCGTTGCGCAATGAAGGATGCGGTCGCAACCGCTGCTTCGCAAATGCCGATGACCGGGATGGAGGCCAGCGCCCTTGCCGCGTCCAGCCCCGTATCGTCAAAACACGCAATGATCGCCGCCTGCGCGCCACCCTTTTCGCCCTTGGCAATCTCCGCCAGCATGCCCGGCACAGCAAAGGCTTCATCGTAATAGCCTTCGATGGAAACCGGTCCCATCAGCGAGGTGACAGCCATGACGTCTGTGCCCGGTGCCGCAACGGCTTTTGCAGCGGCGGCGATGGTCTTGGTCATGGATGCGGTGGTGTTTGGATTGACGATGAGAATGCGCATTTTGTCGATCAGGCTTTCAACTGGCGGCGGTTGAGGTAGACGATGAGACCGAGCGTTGCAGCAATCACCAGGAATGAGAAGAACGTCGTGACAGCACCAAGGGCATAGAGAACCGGCGTCGTAACGTTCGTGGTCATGCCGTAGATTTCCAGAGGCAGGGTGTTGTAGGTGCCAGATGTCATCAAGGTGCGGGCAAATTCGTCATAAGAAAGGGTGAAGCCGAACAGGCCGATGCCGATCAGGCTCGGTGCGATCATCGGCAACACGACCTCGCGGAAGGTCTGCCAGGATGTTGCGCCAAGGTCACGCGCCGCTTCCTCGTAAGAGGGTGAGAAGCGGTTGAAGACGGCCAGCATGATCAGCACACCGAAGGGGAGCGTCCATGTCATATGGGCGCCGAAGGCGGAGGTGTACCATGATGGTTCCAGACCAAGCTGCTGGAACAGAACGCCGATGCCCAGCGATATGATGATGGAGGGCACAACGAGGCTGGCGACGGCCAGATAGAACAACGGCGTTGCGCCGACGAATTTCCGGCGAAAGGCGAGGCCCGCTAGAAGCGACACCAGCACCGTGGCGCTCATGACCATGATGCCTAGCAGCAGAGAGCGGCGGAAGGACCCGCCAAAGTCACCCACCGCCTGTTGCTGGAACAGATTGGCGAACCAGTGCAGCGAGACCCCGTTCAACGGAAAGGTCAGGCCACCATTGGGGCCCTGAAAGGCAAGGATAAGGATCGCTGAGAGCGGGCCATAGAGGAACAGCACGAAGAGGAAGAAAAAGAAGCAGAGCACATAAAACTCACGACCGCGTTTTTCCGAATGCATGTCAAAGCTCCTTCCTGATATCGACGACGCGCAATATTCCGGCCACCATCAGGAGAACGAGGGCGAGGAGAATGACGGCGTTGGCAGCGGCTGCGGGATATTGCAGCAGCGACATCTGGTTCTTCATCATCAGCGCCACGGATGCGCTCTGCCCGCCGGACATAACCTGAACCGTCGAGAAATCTGCCATGACGAGCGTCACGACGAAAATCGTGCCGATGGCGATTCCGGGTTTGGCCAGGGGAATGATGACATTCCAGAGGATTTGCCAGCTTGAGGCACCCGCATCCCGCGCAGCTTCCACCAGCGACTTGTCGATGCGCATCAGCGTGTTGAAAATCGGTGTGACCATGAACAGCGTGTAGAGATGCACCATGGCAAGAACGACCGCGAAATCCGAATAGAGCAGCCATTCCACAGGGGCTGGCACGATGCCCATATTGACCAGCGCGCTGTTGACCAGCCCGTTTCGGCCCAGCACCGGTATCCAGGAAATCATGCGGATGATGTTTGAGGTGAGAAACGGTACGGTACAGACCAGGAATAGCACCATCTGCATGGTCGTGGTGCGAATGTGAAATGCGAGAAAATAGGCGACCCAGAAGCCGCAAAACAGCGTTATGGCCCAGACCATAGCCGCAAATTTCAGCGTGTTGAGGTAGGTCTGCCATGTGACCCAGGAACCGAGCGTTTCACCATAGTTGAAGGTGACAAACCCCGGATACATCTGCGCGAAATCATAATCCCAGAAACTGACGATGGCGATCATCAGAATGGGCAAGGCGAGGAAAAAGCCGAGAATAAGGGCAAGCGGTGCCGCCTGAATATAGGCAACGAGCTTTGGCGCAAGTGCAAAGCTGCGGCTTTTCTTGTTCGCCTTGTCACTGACGCCGATCAATCTTACTGTTACCACGGCCGGTCTCCTCGCTTCTGGTTGCGGGATATGCGGACTTGGATCCGCATATCCCATTGTCGTGAAAACCTGATCAGGCGGCGATGAACTCGTTCCAGCGACGAACCATGTAGCGGTCTTCGTCCATCACGGAGTTCCAGCAGGCCACCTTGCCCATGCGCTCCTGGAAGGAACCGCCATCACGCACCGCGCCAGCCTTTTCCATGACCTTGCCGTCAGGAGCGATGATGTCGCCCTGCGCTGCCTTGCCCTCGACCCAGTAACCCCATTCGTCAGCTGTCATGTGTTCTTTGGCCGTGTCCATGGCGGCGGAGTAGTAGCCCTGACGGTTGAGATAGGCGCCGACCCAGCCGGATGTGTACCAGTTGATATATTCATAGGCGGCATCGAGCTTTGCGCCTGACAGGTGCTTGGCAAGACCAAGACCGCCGCCCCATGAACGGTAGCCTTCCTTCAAAGGCTGGTATTTGCAGGCGATGCCCTTGGAGCGCACGGCTGCGACGGCTGGCGACCACATGGACTGGATGACGACTTCGCCAGATGCCATGAGGTTGACGCTTTCATCGAAGCTTTTCCAGAAGGCGCGGAACTGGCCATCTTTCTTGGCCTTGATGAGGAAGTCGATCGTCTTGTCGATCTCTTCCTTGGTCATGTTGCCCTTGTCTGCGTATTTCAGGTTGCCCATGGCTTCCATAATCATCGCAGCATCCATGATGCCGATGGATGGAATGTTGAGGATGGATGCCTTACCCTTGAAGGCCGGGTCCATGATGTCGGCCCAGCTGGTGATCTCGCGACCGACAAGATCGGGGCGGATGCCGAGCGTGTCGGCGTTGTAGATGGTCGGAACCATGGTGAAATAGTCTGTTTCACCCTTGGCAAATTTCTTGTCGCCCGGCTTTTCCACGAAACCGACAGTGTGGGGCGCGGTGCCCTGGGCAATGACGCTGTCCGGCGTGAGCTTGCCGTTTTTAAACAGCGGAACGATCTTGTCGTAATATTTCAGCTTCTTGATTTCCATCGGCTGGATGACGCCCGATGGATAAACCTTCTTGAGGATCCAGTATTCGATATCGGCAATGTCGTAGGAGTTCGGCTGCGTGACGGCGCGCTGGGCGGCGGCATCGGAATCCGTTGCTGTCATTTCCAGCGTGATGCCGAGGTCTGCCTTGCATTTATCAGCGATGGCATTGAGGTTCGACACGCCGGTGCCGAACTGGCGCAGCGTGATCGGGTTCTGCGCCCAGATGGTCGGGAAACCGGTGATGAGGCCGGAGCCGATGGCAGCGCCGGTGGCCGCGGCACCCGCTTTCAGAAGACCGCGACGGGACAAGCCCTTTTTCGTGTTGGTTGGATTGGTCATGACACATTCTCCTCTGGTTGTTTTTAGGTTTATTTCTTGACCCGGCCGAGCACGATGGCATCTGCCGCATTCCAGGACAGGGGTATCGCTTCCCCCACCTTGATGGGTTTTTCGAAGAAGGCGACGTCACTCAGAATGACGTTGAAGTCCTCGATTCCAGCACCCGTCACCACAATCTTGACGGTGGCGCCGTGGTATTCGACGTTGGAGACGATGCCGGTAAAGCCGTGACCCGGTACGTCCTCAGGGCCGATGCGAACGCGATCGGTTCGGACGGCAATATCCATTATCCCATCCTCTGGCGGATCACCGGCGGCGCTGAAGGAAGCACCGCCAACAACATCCATGGTCACGAGATCGCCGCTCTTTTCGCGGACGCGGCCTGAAATGACATTGTGATTGCCCATGAAGCGCGCCACGAAACTGGTTGCCGGGCGCTCGAACACCTCACGCGGGGTGGCCGCCTGCTCGATTCGACCGTCATTCATGATGACGATGACATCGGCCAGCGCCATGGCCTCTTCCTGACTGTGGGTCACGTGAACAAACGTGATGCCCAGTGTTGTCTGAAGCTTCTTGAGTTCGGCGCGCATGCGGATTTTCAGGAAGGGGTCGAGGGCGGACAAGGGTTCGTCCAGAAGAAGCGCTTCAGGATCGGTAATCAGCGCACGGGCAAGCGCCACACGCTGCTGCTGGCCACCGGAAAGCTGGGCGGGGCGGCGATTAGCATAGGCTTCCAGCTGCATCAGTTGCAGCATTTCCATGGCCTTTTCGCGCCGGGCTTCTTTGTCTACACCTTTCATCTTCAGGCTGAAGGCAACATTGTCGATGAGATCCAGATGTGGGAAAAGCGCATAGGACTGGAACATCATCGCCGTGCCGCGCTTGGCGGGTGGAAAGTCTGTTACCACGACGTTACCCAGCCGCACATCGCCGCTGGTAATGCTCTCGTGTCCCGCAATCATCCGCAGGGTGGATGTTTTGCCGCATCCGGATGGACCCAGCAGGCAGCAATAGCTTCCCGCCGGTATCTTGAGGCTGATCGCGTGGACAGCCGTCGTGGTGCCATATATCTTGGACACGGAAGCAATATCGATCTCGGCGGCTTTGCTCATGTGTTTTCCTCTGCTCGTCGCAGAAGACGTTGCATAAGCCGTGCCAGTTTCGATGCCCGGCGCTTAAGATTATGAAATGACGACGTATTTTAATTCGACGGGTGCCGGTGGCACGTGCAGCTATTTGCAGATGCCCAAAAAACGAGCGATTGTTTTCGATGTTGCATAAGGATTGTATTCAATCATCAAGCCTGAATGAGAACGTTTGCTGTTTCAACTTTCGTCGCTTCGGGGTAGAAAGGGCTAGACAGCTTTGGATGCCGACATGACGATTGCTCACATCAGCCCAGAAACCGACCACAGCCAGGAAGACCGGGCGCAAGCCATTCGCGATACGTTGCGGGATGCGATAGTCGACAGGCGTCTGGCCCCCGGAACCAAGCTTTCGGAAGCCGAGGTCGGTACGCTGTTTGAAGTCAGCCGCACGGTCGTTCGTGCAGCCCTGCAGATGTTGTCCTTCGAGGGGCTGGTAAAGACGGAGCGAAATCGTGGCGCTTTCGTTTCCAACCCGACACCGGATGAAGCGCTTCAAGTCTTCGCCTCACGGCGGCTGATTGAACCCGGCATTGTCAATGCCGCCATTGAGCGCCTCACGCCTGAGGTCATTTCGGATATGCGGCTGCATCTTGAGGAAGAAACACGTCACCAGCATGAGCGCGGCCCCAGCGCACGGCGCGCGGAAATCAAGGCGTCCGGTGATTTTCACCTGATGCTGGCGGCGGTTGCTGGCAACGCCATTCTTGAAAAGTTTATGGCGGAACTCGTCGCCCGCTCGTCGCTGGTCATTGCTCTTTATGGTCGCTCGGGCATTTCAAGCTGCGGCCACGGCGATCACGCTGCCATTCTCGATGCACTTGAGGCAGGAGATGCGGAGAAAGCCAAACATCTCATGCTTCACCACATCGATCACATCGAAGCCGATCTTGACCTGCGCAACAAGGAGGGCCTTGCCCTCAAGGATGCGCTGTCGCTTTGATCCGTTTCACGCTGCGTAGCGGGAAATAGCCAGATCCGCGGTTTCAATCTCCGGCTTGTTGCCGCTGACGATATCGGCGAGAACGCGGGCCGATCCGCAGGCCATCGTCCATCCCAGCGTGCCATGCCCCGTATTGAGGAAAAGGTTGCTGTAGCGGGTGGCCCCGATGACCGGCGTACCGTCAGGCGTCATGGGGCGAAGACCGCTCCAGAATTTTGCGCGTGACTGGTCGCCCGCGCCGCCGAAGAGATCTTCGACGGAATGGGTCAAGGTCGCCTGACGCTTGGCGGGCAGGTCCGTGCTGAAACCGGCGATTTCGGCCATTCCACCTACACGAATACGGTCGCCAAGGCGCGTGATCGCAATCTTGTGCGCCTCGTCCATGACGGTCGATATCGGTGCGCGCGCCGCATCAATGATCGGCACGGTGATCGAGTAGCCTTTGACCGGATAGACGGGCAGGTCGATGTTGAGGTGCTTGAGCAGGTGAGGGGTGTAGCTTCCCAATGCGCCAATGAAGACGTCCGCTTCAACCAGCCCCTTGGTGGTTTCGATTGCCTTGACGCGGTTGCCTTCCGTCACCGGGCGCATGATGCCGGTGCCGTAGACGAATTTCACGCCAGCCTGTTCGGCAAGCTTTGCCAACTCGGTGGTGAACATAAAGCAATCGCCGGTCTCGTCGCCGGGCAGGCGCAAGCCGCCGACGATCTTGTCGCGGGATTGAGAAAGGCCGGGTTCAACAGCAACGCAAGCGTCACGATCCAGAACCTCGTAGCGAACACCGCCTGCCTTCAGCACCGCCACATCCTTGCCGATGCCGTCGAACTGCTTCTGGGTGCGGAAAACCTCAAGCGTGCCTTGCGTGCGTTGATCATATTGAATGCCGGTTTCGTCGCGCAATGCCATCAGGCAATCACGGCTGTACTCGGCAACACGCACCATGCGGCTCTTGTTGATGGAATAGCGTTGGAATGTACAGTTGCGCAGCATCTGGCCAATCCAGCGCAGAGCCGCGGGGTCCAGTGTTGGCCGAATGATGAGCGGAGAGTGCTCCATAAACAGCCACTTCATGGCTTTCATGGGAATACCGGGTGCCGCCCAGGGCGATGAGTAGCCCGGTGAAACCTCGCCCGCGTTGGCAAAGCTGGTTTCGAGAGCCGCTCCCGGCTGCCTGTCGATGACGGTAACGGAGTGACCGGCTTTTGCCAGATACCAGGCGGATGTGACGCCGACGACACCCGCTCCAAGAATTGTGATGTTCATGTTGGCTCACTCCCCCTCGTTCATTGCGTCAGGCTGCTGCGGCTGGATATAGGCTCGGCGATACCGGTGGCCGAGGCCGGTCAGAATTTCGTAGGCTATCGTTCCGGCATCCTCGGCCATGTCTTCCAGCGTCTGGTCCGGGCCGATGAGCTGAACCAGACTACCATGGCTTAGCGTGCCCTCCGGCAGAGCCGTGATATCAAGGCTGATACTATCCATCGATACGCGGCCCGCAATAGACAGACGCACGCCGTTGAAATAGGCCGCGCCCCGATTGCTGAGAGAGCGGGGAAGGCCATCGGCATAGCCCGCAGCAACCGTCGCCAATCGCGTTTCGCTGGCTGTGCGAAGCGTGCCGCCATAACCAACGAAGGTATCGGCAGGCACCGTGCGTGTCTGCACAACTGCCACGTCCAGCCGCACGACAGGCTTCATCGGGTTCGGCCTCAGTGTCGAAGGCGCGCCGCCATAAAGCCCGATGCCCGGGCGCATGAGGGCGTTGTGGAAGTCAGCGCCGAGGAACACACCGCCGGAATTGGCAAAGCACACCGGCACATCAGGAAACATCTGCGCTGTCTTGCGCATTTCGGCCAGTTGCGCGCCGTTGGCCGCGTGCTCAGGCTCGTCGGCGCAGGCCAGGTGGCTCATGATGAAGGTAATCGCGACGCCATCCAGCAGTTCGGGAGCATTCTTCAGCGCTTCGACTTCGGACGGCGCCATTCCAAGCCGGGACATGCCGGTATCAAACTGAAGGGCCGCGGGCAGTGTCTTGCCCAGCGTTTTCGCATGGGCGGTCCACTGCGCCAGTTGTTCCAGTGAGTTGATGACGGGCGTCAGCGACATGTCCGCGCAGGATATCTCGTTGCCGGGCTGGAGCCCGTTCAGAACGAAAATATCAGCGTCACCCGCAATGCGCCTGCGCAGCGAAATTCCCTCATCGATATGGGCGACGAAGAAGTGGCGGCATCCCGCATCATACAGCACGGGGGCCACGACATCGGCACCCAGACCATAGGCATCGGCCTTGACGACCGCGCTGGTCATCGCATTCGGAGCGAGCCGGCATAGGGTTAGATAATTGTCGCGAAGCGCGCCCAGATCTATGGTCAGATAACCGCTGGCACCGCCACTCGCCGTTTGGCGACTGATCGTCATGTCCATCATCGTTCCCTTGTTATTTTATAAGATGGTATTGCAACGATCATCGAATTTCTGCAATTTGATGCGCGGATCGTTCGAAGATATTCGATTTCGCGCAATATTCAGCGACAGAACGGAATGATTTCATGTCAGCTTTGGACGCTACCGATCGCCATATCATCAGAGTGCTGAGATTGAACGCCCGCATCAGCAATGCCAAGCTTGCGGCAGAGGTCGGCCTGTCGGCTTCTGCCTGTCTGCGTCGGGTCGATATTCTGGAGCGGGAAGGGGTTATCAGAGGCTATACGGCGCTGACGGGCAGCGCGGCTGGTGGTGAAGTTATCTCGGTCATTGTCCAGATTACGCTGGACCGGCAGACCGAAGATTTTCTCAACCGGTTCGAAAGCGCCGTTCGTAAATACCCCGAGATACGTGAGTGCTATCTGATGACCGGCGGCTCTGATTATTTCTTGCGGGTCGAGGTCGAAACAGCCGGTGATTTCGAGAGGGTTCACAAAGAAGTCCTGTCCAAATTGCCCGGCGTTTCACGCATCCATTCCAGCTTCGCCATCCGCAACGCCCTCGCCAGCCCAAAGCCAAGGGCCTGAAACATCAGGCGTTCCACCAGCGGTAAAAGTGGTGCACCGGCCCGTGTCCGCCTCCGATATCAAGGTCTTTTCCCGCAGCAAGCGCGCCGTGGAGAAACTCTTTTGAAAGTCTAACGGCTTGCGACAGCTGATGTCCAAGCGCCAGATGTGCGGTGATGGCGGCTGCTAACGTGCAGCCGGTGCCGTGGTCGTTGCGGGTCTCAATGCGCGGCAATGAGAACTCCTGCACGGAGTTGCCATCCAGCAGCAGATCGACGCTGTCGCGGCCCGTGCCGTGCCCACCTTTTATCAGAACAGCACGAACGCCGGTCTTGAGGATCGCCTCTGCCTGACGGACCATGTCTTTGTTGTTTTCCGCCATCGGCTGGCCGCTGAGAAGAGCTGCTTCCGGCAGATTCGGTGTGGCAAGCCATGCGAGTGGCAACAAGCGGCTGCGCAACGTCTCGATGGCGTCCTCCTGCAACAAGCGGTCACCCGATGTCGCGACCATCACCGGGTCCAGCACGATGGGCTTGGCGATGCTGCGGAGACCAGCGGCGATAGTCTCAATCGTCTCGATCCGCGATACCATGCCGATCTTGACCGCACCTATGTTGATGTCGGAGAAAACGGCTTCCATTTGCGCCGCGATCATCGTTGCGGAGATATCTTCGACAGCGGTCACGCCCCGCGTGTTCTGCGCGGTGATCGCGGTGATGACGCTGGCGCCGTATACACCCAAGGCAGAAAAAGTTTTCAAGTCTGCCTGTATTCCTGCGCCGCCACCGCTGTCGGAACCGGCAACCGTCAAGGCAATCGCTGTCATTGGCGTGCCTCCAGAGCCACATCCACCGCATGGCGGAACGCTTGTGTGGCACCGGCAATATCAACTGCCCGGAACAGGGCCGAAATGACAGCAACGCCATCCGCACCAGCCTCGATCACACCCGGCAAGGTCTCCAGCGAGATGCCTGCGATGGCACCCACTGGCATGTCTGGTCGGTCGCGTTTCAGCTCAGCGCGCAACAGCCGAAAGCCTTCAAGCCCCACCGGCGCATCGGGATTGACCTTGGAAACGGTCTCGAAAACACCGCCGATACAGGCATAGTCAGCCGGTGAACCCGCGACGCGCTTCGCATCGTCCATGTTCTTGACGGTCATTCCGATGATAGCATTCTCGCCCAAAAGACGCCGCGCCATATGGGCATCCATGTCATCTGCACCCAGATGCACGCCATCTGCACCGCATGCTAGCGCCACATCCACACGGTCGTTGATAACAAGGGGAACACCAGTTGCCTTCAGCGCCTCGCGAATAAGCGTCGCCTGTTCGATCATGTGTAGGGTCGAGCCATGCTTGTCGCGGTACTGGATGATTGTAGCACCGTGCAGGGCGGCAACGGCTGCCAGTTCCGGCAATGGGGCAATATCACATAGCGATGCGTCGACCAGCGCATTCAGCCGGTAATCAATCTTCATCATGGTCAATCCTCCCATGGGACAGGATATCTTGCTCGGTGACGGCGTTCAGCGCGTCGAGAAATGCGGCCTCGAATGTGCCGGGGCCACGGGCATGTGAGGCAGCGAGTTCTGCCGAGACACCTGTTACGACAAGCGCTGCCACCGCCGCCTGCATCGCATCGCCTTCCACCGCCATGAATGCAGCGATGACGCCGCCGGAAAGGCACCCGGTGCCCGTCACCTTCGCCATCCAAGGGTGGCCGTTCTGAATTTTGATATTTCGGATATGGTCCCGCAGCAGGTCTTCCGGCCCGGTCTGGATGCGCAGCGCCTTGCCAACATCACCGATCACAGCCATTTCGGCAGCATTGCCGCGCACGATGGTGGGCTGAAGTCCGATCAGTTCATGCGCGAAATCTAGTCGGGATGGCGAGTAGTCGCAGTGCACGGGATCGATGATCCATGGCTTGCCACGCTCGTTCGCAATATTCACTGCCAAGCGTATGACGCCGCGGCGGGCCGCATCCAATGTTCCCAGATTGATCGTCAGCGCATCGACCTTGGAGACGAAGCTTTCGATTTCTTCCTCGGACGACGTCATGGACGGAATGCCGCCAATGGCGGTGATGCCATCTGCGGTGAACTTCTGCACCACGGTGTTCATCAGGCAATGCACACGCGGTCGTCTTTGTCGCACCCGCGCCAGAAGCTCTGCGGCTATTTGTGCCGTTGGAAAACTCGCCATAACAAATGAACTCCAGACGTTAATCACGGAGATCCAGGTCAAGCGGAGAAAAGAAAAGCATTGCCAATGGCGACTGTTCCGTTCCTACGCCGGCATGACCCGGATCAGGTTCAAGGGTCCGGCTCAGCGCCATCTCAGCATCGTTAAGATGCTCCCCTCGGAATGTCTGGAAACTGTCGTTTTTTAAGTTTGCTGTCAATCATATTCGAAAGACGGAGGCGGATGACCTCCGTCTTTCAGCATGTCGTCAAACGATCTGGACGAGAACCTTCTCACGCGCCGATTTCAGTGCGGCATCGGCCAGCTTCAACGCAATCAGGCCATCATGGGCAGAGGGCGAAGGCGCGACATCATTCTCGACGGAATCGATGAAGGCCTTGATTTCTGCCGCATAGGCTTCGGTGTAGCGCGTCATGAAGAAATCATGCAGCGGTGGGCGGGTGTAGCCATCTTTCGTGGCGACTTCGATGGAAACGGGGCGCTGGTTTTCAGCGGCGACCGAGCCGAGCGAGCCATGTACTTCGATGCGCTGATCATAACCGTATGTCGCACGACGCGAGTTTGAAATGCTTGCCTGGCGTCCGCTTGCCGTTGTCAGGATGATGCTGGCGCTATCGTAATCGCCGAGTTCACCGATTCTCGGGTCCACCAGAACGGAGCCTGTTGCAAACACGCTGACGATTTCTTCGCCCAGCAGGAAGCGGGCAATATCGAAATCATGGATTGTCATGTCGCGGAAAATGCCGCCGGAGACCTTGATATATTCAGGTGGTGGCGCGCCGGGGTCACGGCTGACAATTGTCACCATCTCGACATCGCCGATCTGGCCGTCATCGATGGCTTTGCGCACGGCGCGGAAATGCGGGTCGAAACGACGGTTGAAACCGAGCATAATCTTCGCGCCGGTTTCCTTGACAACCTTGATGCAGGCTGTCGCGCGGGCGACATCCAGATCGATGGGCTTTTCGCAGAAAATGGCCTTGCCTGCACGCGCGAAACGCTCAATCAGATCGGCATGGGTGTTGGTGGGTGTGCAGATGATGACGGCATCAATATCAGGGTTCGCTAGAACCGCATCGATGGTGCTGATCTCGCAGCCGCTTTCATTCGCAATTGCCTGCGCAGCCTCAGGGAACGCATCCACGACAGCCACCAGTTTTGCTCTGGCGTCAGAGGCAATCGCCTTCGCGTGCACTTTTCCGATGCGACCTGCACCCAGCAAAGCCAATCTCGTTACCATCGTATCCTCCCGATCCGGTTTCTGCTAATGGAACGCACATGCGAACCCTAGCTATTTTGGAATATATGTTCCAACTTGCTAGAGCGGCATTTTGTCGGTGTCAAGGCGTGGGTTGGAGCCTTAAGCCTGAGGCATGCCAGGGATACGGTTGACCTCTGTCATCTGCTGGATCGTGCGCTCCGCAACACGCTCGGCCCGGACCTTCGATTGCTCCGCATCCTCTGGAAATGTGTAGGTCATGTAAGACAGCGATGTTTCAAGATCGTTGTTGTTGTGGCCCAGGATGGCGGCGAAATAGCTGTTCTTGGTCACGCTGGGCGGCGCGAAATTTCGATAGGCAATTTCGGCATAGAGATGGCGCAGACCGTAAGGCTTCGGTGGCTCTTCCTTGGGCCAGATATCCTCGAATTTGGCGATCACTGCATCGCGCAGTGGCAGGCGCACGTCTGCTGTAAAATCGTCCACATTCAGCCCAAGCCAGGATTTTCCGTCGCTGCTTTCGCGCAGGCGGCTGTAGGCATCGAGAACAATACGCGATTGTTCCAGCACCGGAATTTCATAGGTCACGCCGAATTTGGTGCCTTCGCCCTGCTTTGTCTTTGCCTGACCGTTGAACAGCACGCTCCATTTCGAAACGCCCTTGCCGTAGGGCGCTGGCGTCAATTCTGCCTGCGTGAAGACCTCGTAGGGACGCCGACCTGTCGTGCCCATCAGGCCGATGGCGACCGTCATGATATCGGAGGATTGCAGGTAGCGACGACAGCGACGCATCACCTCGGCATAGTTCTCGAAGGTAATCAGCGATCCATGCTTGTTGGCGATCTTCGCCATTTTGATCTTGCGTGCTTCATCATAGAGCTGCGGCGTTCCCGCGGCGATGCGCAGCATCGGGTGCTCGTCACCAAAGGCTTCGCGCAGCGCATTTCGGTATTTGGTGATGTAGGAAATGACCGTGGCCTGCGCCTTGTCGCCCATGGACGCCATCTCGGCATCCCACAGCGCCTGCATTTCCGGCTTTGTCGTTACGCCATTCGTAGCATTGATGAAGTCCGAAACGCGCAACAGAAAACGGGGCTTGCGACCCACCATGCTGTATTCGGCCCGCTCCAGTTTTTCCCGGATCGAATGTGCAACACCACGCATAGGGTATTCAGCGGTCTTGATGTAGGTGTTGAGGCGCTCACGCAGCTTTTTCATGTTGCAGATTGCCAGCGGCGTCGTCTTCGGGCCAAAGGCGTCTTTCAGCGCATATCTATATTTTACGATATAGAGTTCGAGCGTCTTCTCTGTTCGGCCATTGTCGAAGTGGAAGCGCACTTCTTCATTCCAGAGCGCGCTGATTTTCTTGGTATCGAATGTGCCATCAGCATTTCGGGTGGCCTTGATATTCTCGACAAATTCCGCGATCCGATCCACCAGCACAGGTGTTTTTGTTTTCCTTTTTTCGGCAGCGGACATCGATAGCTCCACAATATGATTCGGGTTTGAAAAGTATATATATTATAGATGCAAGTAACGCACAGTTAATGATCAATCAGGAAAATGGCTGCGTTGGCGAAGTCGCAGGTCGCGTGAACCATTTCGCGCCTTCACTACTCATGTAAATGTGGTCTTCAAGCCGAATGCCGAACCGGTCGGGATAAACCAGCATCGGTTCGTTGGAAAAGCACATGCCCGGGGCAAGCGGCATGGCGTTGCCGCGCACAATATACGGCGCTTCGTGAATTTCCAAGCCGAGCCCGTGGCCGGCGCGATGCGGGAGGCCGGGAAGGTTGTAGTCCGGCCCAAGGCCGTGGCACGCCATCACGCGGCGTGCGGCATCGTCCAGGTCGCTGCATGACGCGCCAAGCTGTGCAGCATCGAAAACCGCTTGTTGGGCCTCCCGCTCGATCGCCCAAGCCTCTGCAAATTCTGCTGTCGGCTGGTCGATCATGTAAGTGCGGGTAATATCGGAGTGGTAGCCATCGATACGGGTGCCCGTATCAACTAGAATGACATCGCCCGCGCTCAAAATCTGGTCGCCCTCTGCGCCATGGGGCAGAGAGGTGGCTGAGCCAAAGGATACGATGCAAAAATAGGAGCCGCCTTCGCCACCGAGCTCAACATGTTGCTCATCAATGAACCGGATGACATCCGAGGCGCGTATTCCTGGCTTCATCATGCCATGGGCGCGCTTCTGCACCTCAATCGTCAGATCCATTGCATACTGAATGATGGCGATTTCAGCCGCTGATTTTCGTGCCCGCAAGCCACTGATCAACGGACCGCCATCCACTAAGCGTTCCTGCCCAAGCTCTCGGGCAAGGCTGTGATATATGAACAAAGGCAGCGCATCATCCAGCGCGACTCGCCCACGCCCACCAACCAGCGAGCCAACGAGCGCCGCAGGGGCTTCCTCTTCCTGCCAGATGTGGATGTCACCCGCGATATGGCGCAGCGTATCGACGCGGCTTTTTTCAAATCCCGGCACTATGTAATGCAGACCAGTCTGTGTGACCACCGCTCCCAGCAGTCGCTCGCTCTGGTGCCAGACAAGGCCGGTAAAGTAGCGAAGGCTCTCACTTGAACCCAGAAGCAGTGCTGCAATGTCCCGCTTGGCCATCACGACACGCAGGCGCTCCAGCCGTTCGACGCGCTCTGCGTCGGTGATGATGGGTGGCCGGGTACCGGAAAACATATGCGGATCTTTCGTTGACATGGTGACAACGGGATACAGTTTTCAGGCCTTGTATTCAATATGTCGGCAAGAATATTGAGCCCAGGTCATTGCCCCAGACGCTTTTTCAGCGAGGCAACGATGCGCTTGGTCAGGGCTTCGTAATCCTCATCAAAATGGTGGCCGCCATCAATCCCGATCACTTCCGCACCCTTGTCTTTGAGCGCCGGGCAGGCGGCGTCCTCGTCATCAGTGCCGTAGACGCATTGAACGATCTTCGGGTCGATTTTTGCGAGATCGGTCACCGGGTCCTGCTCCCCAGATCCGGAAACGCCGAGCCATCCACCCACTGATATTTCGTAGGATACTTCATGGGAGAGCGACAAAAGGCTCATCTGTACAATCCGGCTTTTCTCTTTTTCCGGCAAAAGATTGTAGGTCACAGGCAACACGTCCGCGCCGAAGGAATAGCCGATCAGCAACACATTCTTGACCTTCCATTCCTTGCGGTAGGTGTCGATGATCCGCGTCATGTCGCTGGCGATCTCTTCTGGCTTCTTTTCAGACCAGAAATAGCGGAGGGAATCGACGCCGATCGTCGGCACGCCGTCCTGCTGCAGGAAGCTGCCAATATCCTTGTCCAGATCGCGCCAGCCGCCATCGCCCGAATAGATGATTGCCATCGTATCCATCGTCGGCTTGGCTTCGAGCACGGTCAGCGGCAGACCAAGCGGGTTGTCGGCATTTCCGGCAGCGTCTATCCGGTCTTGCAGGGTCTGTCCAAGCGCTGCCTGCGCATCGCTATCCACATTCTTCACGTCAATATCGGAATGGGATTTGACGAGGTTCTCAACATGCGTCCGGCCCTTGGCGTCTGCCTTGCCGGTGAACACCACGCTGACTGGCGCCGGCAGTGGGCCATCGGTCAGGCCATAGATCGTACGGCCGTTGTCTGGCTCTTTCGTTGCCGGTGTGCAGAGTATCTTGTCGCCGAGCGGTATGCTGGCCAGCGGATCAACCGCTACGGCTTCACCAATCGTCGCAGCCGGGCTTTGCGCAATCATGGCCAGCGCAAGCGCACCACCTTCACCGGTGCCGGCAATGATGGGAGGGCGGTAGCTTGACACATTGGCCTTGCGCTGGATTTCCTGCGCAAGCTCCTCAATGTCGGAAATCATGTAGATACATTCGTCTTCATTGGCCTTCAGGGCAGCAAGGTATTTCGGCAGATCGATACCGACGACTGCCGCACCCTTTTCTACCAGCGCATCTGCCTGCGCCTGTTCGGTCTCTCCCCAACCGGCTTGGCCAGAGAGAAGGAATATGTTCGCTGAAACGTCGCCATCGGGTAGCATGATATGCTCTGGCGGGATCATGCCTGTCTGAAATTCATTGGCATCTTGTGCCGATGCCGTCATGGGCATGGAGAGCGTTGCGGCCAAAAGTGCGGCTTTCAGATATGTCAGGCCCGTCATTTACCAATCACTCCTCTGACGCCGCCGCTGATGAGAACGGTCGCGTCCATCAGTGCCAGCGCTGCACTCGTGCCGTTGGAAACCGCAACATAGCGCGGCTCCCATTTCGGATGAAACTTCGATTTAAAAGCTCTCAACCCTTTGAAGTTATAAAAACGCTCACCGTGTTCGAATAATGTCCCGCCGATGCGATCCCACACAGGAGCGGACTCGCGCTTGGACATGCCCGAAAGCGGCGCCATGCCGAGATTGAACGAGGCATAACCTTCAGCGCGCATATGTTCGATGATACTGACAAACAGGAAATCCATCGCACCACGCGGTGCATCCGGCGAAAAGCGCATGAGATCGACGGTCACTTCCTTTTTCGTTTCCGTCATCAAAAGATTGGCAAAGGCTGTGATCTGACCGTCCTTGTGCAGCACGGCAACCGGTTGAGACAGAATGTAATCTCGTTCGAAAGCACCGAGAGAAAAGGTCTTTTCGCGGGTGTTGTGATGTTCAAGCCAGGAATCGGAGACCCGTTTCAGATCATCGTAGATTTCGGGAACCTGCGGTGTATCGATGACGGAGAAGGTCAGGCCATCGCGCGCGCCTCGGCTGAGTGATTGGCGAAGATTGGCGAGCTTGCCGCCCTTGAGTTCAAACCGTGTGAGGTCAACCATGGCAAGTTCACCCAGCTTGAAGGCGCGAAGGCCAGCATCGGCACAATGGGTGAGGATGGCGGGCGAGAGCTGGTAGATGACCGCTCTGCCGCCGGATGCCCGGGCAGTTTCCACAAATTGCCAGACGAGATCGGCAAAGTCGTTCTCGTCGCCAACGGGGTCAGCCAAGGCAATCCACGACCGCCCACGAATGCCGTACATGATGAAGGCGTTGCCACTTTCAGACAGCATGACGTGTTTGTCACCCATGCGCACCAGATTGGCGTCGGCCACATCCTGTCTTTTGACGATTTCTGTGGCCTTTTCGATGTCTTCAGGATGGATCTCTTCAGGGCGATACATGACCGGCCGCAAAAGGCTGAAAATTGCGATGGTGGATGATGCCAGCACCAGACCCAGCAAGGCTCTCAAACTGCGCGGCGCTTCCTCGGAAAACTCGAACTGCCACCAGAGTGTCTGGCTGTAGTCTGTATCGCGGTACACGAAGAACAGAATTGTTGCTGCACCTGCAACGATGACCGCCATGGCGGCAAGCCATGTGGGCCCCAGCGCCTGACGCAGAAGCGAGGCATGCCGGTTGAAGCTTTTGATGTTGAAGATCAGGGCGACGATGAAGATGCCGAGGAATATGGCCTCGAAAACCGCAATCGCCTTGATGAGCGAAAGGAACAGGCCGCCTGCAGCAGCGACGACTGCCACCCACCAGGCACCATCCAGCCTTTGGCTGAGGCCACGCGAAGCGACGACCAGAACAAGCCCTAGAATACTCGAGAGAAAGTGCGCCGCTTCGATGATTGGCAGCGGCACGAAGTTGGACAGGAAATCGAGATTGCTGTCCGGCGTAGGCGTCACGCTCGAGAAAATCAGCATGGTGCCGAGAATGAGCGCGACGGCGGACAGTAGCGAGGGCGCCAGCCGACCTGCAAGATAGCCGATATCCGCCATGATGGGCTTTGAAGCGAATTGCTTCATTTCCGTCACCAGCATCAGGATGATGGCGACCACAAGCGGCAATACATGGTAGATCATGCGGTAAAGTACGAGGCCGCCCAGCAATTGATCGAGGCTGATGGCATTGCCAAGACCAGCAACCATGACCGTTTCGAATACGCCCAGACCCGCGGGCACGTGGCTGAGAACGCCGAGGCCAACCGCTGTTGCGTAAATGGCAAAGAAGCTCGGCCAGCCGACGTTGGTTTCCGGCAGAAGAACGTAGAGAACGGACGCGGATGCCGCGATATCAAAAGCGGAAACGAGGAACTGGCGCGAAGATGTGCGACTGTCGGGCAGGCGCAGCTTCAACCGCTTGATCTGAATGGTGCGGCCGTTGCGACCCAGGAACATCAGTGCGGTCATGATGAAGATGATGACGAGCGCTCCGCCTCTGAGCCACGTCGCTTCAACGCCGATGATGGATGCTATGCGAGGCGCGACGATCAGGGTGGAAATGGCACTGACAGCCAAAAGGCCAAGACCAAATGAGAGGGTGACAAATGCGATGATACGCGCAACATCCGATGGGGTCAGACCCATTCGGGAATAGGCGCGAAAGCGGATCGCGCCGCCGCTCAAGGGGCCGAACCCAGCGGTGTTGCCGACGGCATAGGCGATGAATGCAGTCGCAACGACAGAAACCGGCGGCAGCTTTTTCCCGATATATTCAATGGCGTTCAGGTCGTAACAGATCAGCGCAGCAAAGCTTAAGCCGGTGAACAGAACCGCAAGTGCGGCGGCCTTCCAGCTTGTATCGGCAAGAGCCTCAACGATGTCGTCATATCGGACCTCGGAAGTCAGCTTGTAGATCGTAAAGGTCATCATCAAAAAGACGATGGTCACCGCGATGGACGTGATGTGCGATTTGTACCGCTCGAAAAAGCTTTCGAGACCATCTTCGGTCTCTTCAATTTGCTTAACTTCTGTCTTCTCTGTCATCTGCATTTCCACACGATCAGATTGCGTCTGGCAACCACAGCATTGTGACGCTAGTGCGCTGTATTTTTCAGAAATACGGAGATTTGATTTTTATTTCATAAATTCTTTGAAAGGATAGCGGTGCAAAACAGCAAGAAAAGGCCTTGCGAGGGCATTAGAGCCCTCGTTGCGTTGAATGCAAGAAACCGGCGGCTGTAGGGGCTGAAAATTGCTCCGCAGCCTACGCGGCCAAGGTTTTTTCGAGCACTCTGATCCAGTTGCCATGGCAGATTTTCTCGAGTGACTCTTGGTCGTAACCGGCGTTACGCAGCGCATCGATCAGCATTTGCAGGTCGCTCGCGTCCTTCATCGCTGCGGGAATGGTCGTGCCGTCAAAATCCGATCCGAGGGCAACATGGTCAATGCCCATGCGCTCCACCATGTAATCGACATGGCGCACCAGTTCGCCGAGATCCGTATCCGGGTTCTTGACGCCGTCTTGACGAACGAACAGCACGCCGAAATTGATACCTGCCAGCCCGCCTGTTTCGCGGATGGCATCCAGTTGCTTGTCGGTCAGGTTGCGGCTGTGGTTGCACAGCGCATGGGCATTGGAATGGGAGGCCACCAACGGCGCTTGCGAAATCTTGGCGATATCCCAGAAGCCTTGCTCATTCATGTGTGACAGATCGACCATGATCTTCAGGGCGTTGCAGGTCGTGATCAGCCGCTTGCCCGCATCCGTCAGGCCGGGTCCGATATCGGGCGTGGAGGGAAAGCGGAAGGGAACGCCATAGGCAAATGCGTTGGGACGGCTCCAGACCGGACCCAGCGTGCGAAGCCCTGCCTCATGCAGCACATGCAGCGCATCAAGATCCGTATCGAAGGCTTCCACGCCTTCAATATGCAAGACCGAGGCGAATGCACCCTCAGCCATCGCACCGCGAATATCAGCCGCGCTGCGGCACACCTTCAGTTTTCCGGCAGATGCCGCCTCGATGCGAAACAATAGGCTCGCCATGCCGAGCGTGGTGGCCAGCGCATCCGGCTGGCTTGGCGGAATGAAATTGCGGTCCGCGTCAAACCCGTTCGGCGAGGGCACGAAGATGGCGCAGAGGCCACCCTCCAGCCCGCCCTTTTTGGCGCGAGGCAGATCGATATGTCCGACCGTATCGCCTTCGATGAACAGCGTTTCCGGCGATGGATGGCCGGACAGTTTCAGACGCAGCAGAACGTCATTATGGCCATCGAATACGGGCACTGCGGTGTGGTCGGTCATATGTTGGTCGCTTTCGGAAGGTCTGACAGGGCATTGCTGTAGCCGTCAGATAGGTGCAAACGCATCGTCTGAACAGGGCTGTTTGCGCTGCCGTGACCATTTGGAGAGAAAAATACATGCTGGACAATCAGGATTGGGGTGCTGCCTCAAACGTCGCGGAAGACTTCGTTTCTCAATGGGGCAATAATGAGCCCGGCGGTTCTGTGATCGGTTTTGACCTGTCTGGCCTGCGTTTTGCCGTTTCCGGCGGCGTTGAAAGCCTCTCGAGTTTTGCGCCATTCTCGCCGAAAACGGTTGTACGCTACGCCTCCGTCACCAAGCATGTTTTCTGCGCCATGGTATTGGAAAACAGCCATCTCATCGGCCTCGATGACCCGCTCGGCAAGCATATTGAAGAATTGCAGCCACCGCTGGCTGATGTAACGGTCGGGCAGGCGCTGGATATGAGCGGCGGCTTGCCGGATGTGCGCGAATGCCTGTCGCTGCTGGGCCTCTCGGTCTACACCGAGACGAAGGCGGCACCGCTTCTGGATTATGTTGCCCGCCTCAAGCGCCTCAATTTCCCGGCGGGAAGCGAGGTTTCTTATTCCAACACCGGCTACCGGTTGGTGGAAGCGGCCCTTGAGCGAAAGGGTCTGCGCTTCGATGATTTCGTGCAGGAAAAGATCGCCACACCCCTCGGTCAGGTTCTGCGAGCGCCTGATGTATGGAACGATTCCGTGGCGGGACTTGCGCCGGGATACTGGAAGTCTGGAGATAGCTGGCAGCTTTCATCCGCTGGCCTGCACATTTCCGCATCCGGTAGCCTGGCGGGCAGCGCCGAGGCGCTGGTGCGCTGGTTGCAGGCGCTGTTGAATGGTGAGCAGGGATTTGCTGGTGTGCTCGAAGCGCTGTCGGCGGAGCGCCCGATAGAGGATGGCCGCATGAGCGAATATGGGCTGGGCCTGCGCTGGACGCATCTCGGTGCCCGTCGCTTCGTCGGCCACGGTGGTTCTCACCCCGGCTACAAGACCTATTTCCTTCTGGACCCTGAAGAGGGGACTGGCTTTGTCGTGGTATCCAACCGGGAAGATACAAACGGCTTCAAAATCGCGCTGGAAAGCATGGCTGCGCTGACCGGTCTGCCCTTGCCGCAACCGACCAGCGATCTACCCGATGGTCTCTATGTTACGGAAACGGGGCCATGTTGGCTCGAAATCAAGGGAAGCACCTGCACCTTCATCGATGCGGATGATACGCTATATGATGATGGCGATGGCTTTGCATCGTCCCGCTCGGCCTCATCGCCCATGCGCCTTCGCCTTGAGGGTGATTCGCTGGTGGGAGAGGCGGGCCACGCGCCGCGCCGTTTTCTGCCCTTTGGTGATCATCCTGTGCCAGCCACGCTTTCCGGCCGCTGGACATGTGATGAGGGTGCTGAATTCCTGATCGAAAACGGTACTCTGTCCATGGGCATCGGCCCGACCAAACAATCCATGCCTCTAAAGGCGCTCGGCGCTGGTCGCTTCCTGTTCACGCTTCACGATGGTCCGTGGACGAAGCGCATCTGCCTGCACCTGCTGGAAGATGACCGTCTGGAACTCGTCTCCAGCCGCGCCCGCATGATCGAATATCGGCGCTCACCCCGGTAAGGATGAGCGCCGTGAGTTTTCAGATCGCCGTGCGGCGGGCGTTTTCGAGGTAAAGCTCGCGCAGGCGCTTCACCAGCGGACCTGGCTTGCCATCACCCACCGGCTTGCCGTCAATCTTCGTGACAGGCATCACGAAATTGCCCGCACTCGTCAGCACCGCTTCCTGTGCGTCCATCGCTTCCTGAAGCGTAAAGGGGCGTTCCTCAAGCGTCAGCCCGGCTTCTTCCACCAGATCGAGCGCGGCCTGACGGGTGCAGCCCGGCAACGTCTTGTTGCTGTTGCCGCGTGTCACCAGCTTTCTGTCGGCGGTGATGATATAGGCCGTAGACGATGCACCCTCGGTCACGAAACCGTCCTCGATCATCCATGCCTCGTCGCAGCCTTCGGCCTTGGCAATGCGCTTGGCCATGACTTGCGGCAGAAGGCACACGGATTTGATATCGCGACGCGCCCAACGTTGATCTGGAACGGACTTGATCGAAAGCCCGGTTTCCTCCTGCGGGTTGCCAACAAGCTTCTTGGCTTGCGTGAACATCACAAGTGTCGGTGCCAGATCGTCCGCGAACAGAAAATTGCGATCTTCCGCCCCGCGCGTTAGCTGCAGGTAGATCAGGCCTTCGATCAGATTGTTGTCCTTAATCAGGCGCCGCTCGGCTTCAACGACCTGCTCCGTGGTCACGGGCAGGGGAATGTCGATTTCACCAGCGCTGCGCTTCAGCCTCGCCATGTGCAAATCGCTATCGATGAGCTTGCCCTCCATCACGGATGTCACCTCATAGATGCCATCTCCAAACAGAAAACCACGGTCGAAAATCGACAATCTGGCTTCGGATTCGGGCAGAAATTCACCGTTGAGATAAACGATGCGGTCAGTTGCGCTGGGCATGATGGGTCCTTTGGTCAGGCAAATAGCAATGCCTGTTTAAAACGATCCGCGAACCTATTCAAACTCCAAAATCACCGCATCAACCGCAAGGCTGTCACCGGCCCGCACAGCAACTGTCTTCACCCGGCCCTGCCGTTCTGCGCGAAGAATGTTTTCCATCTTCATCGCCTCGACTGTTGCCAGTGCCTGTCCCGCCTCGACCTGATCACCTTCCTGCACCGAAATGGAGGTGACCACACCTGGCATCGGGCAAAGCAGAAATTTTGACGTATCCGGCGGCACTTTCACCGGCATCAAGCGCGCCAGTTCCGCCACCCGTGGGCTGCGCACACGCGCCGCCAGATCCATGCCCTGCCAACGAAGCCGGATTGTGGAAACGGACAGATCGATTTTGACCGCCATCCTTTGCCCGTCAACGCTGAACAGCTGCAATGTCTGCCCCGGCGTCCAGTCTGTTTCAACGTTCAGCGTAGCCCCATCTGCAAACAGGACGGATACCGCATGGCCTTCGCTGTGAAGCGATATGCGATGATCCGCCTTGCCCAGCGAAACGACCCAGTCATCCCCTACAACCCGGCAATGGTTGCCGATGGTGCCTGAGATTTGCACCGCACGCATCTGGATGCGGTGGTGAATAATGGCCGCAATGGCAGCCAGCTTTCTGGCCGCATCATCCTGCGGCTCGATGGATGCAAAGCCATCTGGAAACTCCTCGGCAATAAACCCGGTCGTCAGGTTTCCCTCCCGGAAGCGGGGGTTCTGCATTACGGTGGAGAGAAACGGCAGATTGTGGCCAATGCCTTCAACCTCAAACCGGTCCAGCGCCTCTCCCATCGCATCGATAGCGGCGAGGCGGCTCGGCGCCCAAGTGCACAGCTTGGCAATCATGGGGTCGTAATACATGGATATTTCACCGCCTTCGAACACGCCGGTGTCGTTGCGGATGATAGTCCCATCCGGCTGCGCTCCCTCCTTGGGTGGCCGGTAGCGGCTCAACCGGCCAATGGATGGCAGAAAGTTGCGGTATGGATCTTCTGCGTAAAGTCGGCTCTCAATAGCCCAACCGTTCAGCGTCACATCGCTCTGGGCAAAGGAGAGCTTTTCCCCGGAGGCGACGCGGATCATCTGCTCGACAAGATCGATGCCGGTGACCAGTTCTGTCACAGGATGCTCCACCTGCAGGCGGGTGTTCATTTCAAGGAAGTAGAAATTGCGGTCGCCATCGACAATGAACTCAACCGTGCCAGCCGAATGATAGCCCACGGCTTGCGCCAGCGCGACAGCCTGTTCGCCCATGGCCTTGCGGGTCGCTTCATCCAGAAACGGCGAAGGCGCTTCTTCGATGACTTTCTGGTTGCGGCGCTGAATCGAGCATTCCCGCTCGCCCAGATACAGCACCGTGCCGTGCGTGTCGCCCAGCACCTGAATCTCGATATGGCGCGGCTGGTTGACGAATTTTTCGATGAAAATGCGGTCATCGCCGAATGAGGCCTTTGCCTCGTTCTTGGAGGACTGGAAGCCCTCACGCGCTTCGGCATCGTTCCAGGCAATGCGCATGCCCTTGCCGCCACCGCCCGCCGAGGCCTTGATCATCACGGGATAACCGATGGACGACGCGATCCTGACGGCCTCGTCCGCATCCTCGATCAGCCCCATATGTCCGGGAACGGTGGAAACGCTCGCCGCCTGCGCCAGCTTCTTAGAGGTAATCTTATCGCCCATCGCCTCGATGGCCTTGACCGGCGGGCCGATGAAGATGACGCCTGCCTTTTCAAGAGCAGCAGCAAAACCGGCATTTTCCGATAGAAAACCATAGCCGGGATGTACCGCATCCGCGCCGGTCTGCCTGATGGCATCGAGGATCTTATCGATGACGATATAGGACTGGTTGGAAGGGGCGGGGCCAATATGCACGGCTTCGTCGGCTTGGCGCACATGCAGCGCATTGGCATCGGCATCGGAATAGACCGCTACAGTCTTGATGCCCATGGCATTCGCCGTGCGGATAACACGACAGGCAATTTCGCCACGGTTGGCAATGAGGATTTTCTTGATCATCAGGTTTTCCTCACAGCGGAATCGTGTCGTGTTTCTTCCAATGCGCCGTCACCTGCTTGTTGCGCAGCGATGCGAACGCGCGGGCAATGCGGCGGCGGGATGAGTGCGGCATGATGACCTCATCAATGAAGCCGCGCTCTGCGGCCACAAAGGGGTTGGCAAACCGCTCCTCATATTCCTTGCTGCGGGCGGCAATCTTTTCCGGGTCGGAGAGTTCGGAGCGGTAGAGAATTTCCGCCGCACCCTTCGCCCCCATCACGGCAATTTCCGCTGTCGGCCAGGCATAATTCACATCGGCACCGATGTGCTTGGATGCCATCACATCGTAGGCGCCGCCATAGGCCTTGCGGGTAATCAGCGTCACCATCGGCACGGTCGCTTCCGAATAGGCAAACAGAAGCTTTGCGCCGTGCTTGATCACGCCGCCATATTCCTGCGCCACGCCGGGCAGAAAACCGGGCACGTCCACCAGCGTCAGCAGCGGGATGCTGAAAGCATCGCAGAACCGCACGAAACGCGCCGCCTTGCGCGAGCTGTCGATATCGAGGCAGCCGGCCAGCACCATGGGCTGGTTGGCCACGACGCCCACTGTCTGGCCTTCAAGGCGGATAAAGCCGGTCAAGATATTCTTCGCAAAGGCTTCCTGAATCTCGAAAAAATTGCCTTCGTCGGCCAGCGCGTGAATAAGCTCCTTCATGTCGTATGGCTTGGCTGAACTGTCGGGGATCAGCGTATCCAACCGCTGTTCCAGCCGCGCCGGGTCATCATGAAACGGCCTCGTTGGTGCCTTCTCGCGGTTGTTGAGCGGCAGAAAATCGAAAAGCGCGCGAACGGCCTCCAGCGCCTCGATGTCATTGTCGTAAGCGCCATCGGCCACGGATGATTTTTTGGTGTGAGTGGATGCCCCGCCCAGTTCCTCCGCCGTGACGATCTCATTGGTCACTGTCTTCACCACATCCGGCCCGGTGACGAACATGTAGGAGGTGTCTCGAACCATGAAGATGAAGTCGGTCATGGCGGGCGAGTAGACCGCACCGCCGGCGCAAGGGCCCATGATGACGGAGATCTGCGGGATGACGCCCGAGCATTCTGCGTTGCGCCGGAACACCTCGGCATAGCCCGCCAGGGACGCCACACCCTCCTGAATCCGCGCCCCGCCGCTGTCGTTGAGACCGATAATGGGTGCACCGACGCGCACGGCCATATCCATGACCTTGCAGATTTTCTGTGCATGGGTTTCAGACAGCGAACCGCCCAAAACGGTGAAATCCTGGCTGAACACATAGACCTGCCGACCGTTGATGGTGCCCCAGCCGGTCACCACGCCATCGCCCGCAACCTTTTGGCTTTCCATGCCGAAATCCACCGCACGGTGGGTCACATACATGTCGTATTCTTCGAAGGAGCCTTCATCGAGCAGCACTTCGATGCGCTCCCGCGCCGTCAGTTTGCCCTTGGCGTGTTGCGCATCGATGCGCTTCTGCCCGCCGCCCAATCTGGCCTGTGCGCGGCGCGCTTCCACTTCTTCAAGAACCGTCGGCATGCAGCCTCCCCATGCGAATGTCTTCAATCCTGACTTAGATATCAAATCCGGACATGAAAACAGTCTACGATGGTCTCGATTGCCGATTTTTATCGGTTCAAAGTGTTTGGGACGCGTTTATCGATGAAACGAAACGGCGCGTGCGCTCTTGGGTCGGTGCGCGGAAAATCGCATCGGACGAACCGGTCTCGACCACTTTGCCAGCTTCCAGAAACACCACATTATTTGCAATGCGCGATGCAAGGCGCAGATCATGCGTTGCCATCACCATTGTCGTGCCCTCGCGCGCAAGCTGGCCCAGCACATCAACCACTTCCTCGGAAAGCTCAGGGTCGAGGGCAGAGGTTGGCTCATCGCAGAGCAGCACCTGCGGAGATGGGCCAAGTGCCCGCGCAATCGCCACGCGCTGCTGTTGCCCGCCGGAAAGGTTGGCTGGCCACGCATCGGCCTTGTGCGCCATGCCGACCTTGGTCAAAAGCTCCATGGCACGCTCGCGTGCCTTTTCGCGAGACCATTTCTGGACGATCAGCAGACCTTCCATCACGTTTTCAATCGCCGTGCGATGCGGAAACAGCTGAAAGTTCTGAAACACCATGCCGGTCTGGCGACGGATTTTCTGGATCGATTGCCAAGAAACTCTGGCGCCTGCGGTAAAACTCGTCGCATCATCGCCAATGCGCACCGTTCCCTCTGTCGGCAGTTCCAGCAGGTTGATGCAGCGCAGCAGCGTGCTCTTGCCGCCACCCGATGGCCCAACAAGTGCCGTCACGCTGCCGTCTGGAAAGCTCAGCGAAATGTCTTTCAGAATGACCGCATCGCCAAAGCGTTTTTCAATATTGGAAAGCTCGATCATCGGCTGTTCTCCATTATGCCGCCATACCGGGCAAACCGCACTTCAAGCCGTGCCTGCAATGTCGAGAGGACAGAGCTCAAGACGAGGTAGATAAGGGCCGCCAGAATATAGAGAATCAACGGTTCATAGGTGGTGGCAACGATGCGTTGTGCGGACTGGAACAGTTCTGGCACGGTGATGGCGGCTGCAAGAGACGTATCTTTTACCAGCGAGATGAAGGTGTTCGAAAGCGGCGGCACTGCCACCCGGCTCGCCTGCGGCAGGATCGTCCCCTGCATGGCCTGACGCCAGTTCATGCCGGTGGAGAAAGCGGCTTCCCACTGACCCTTCGGAACCGATGAAATCGCAGCACGGATGATTTCGGACGTGTAGGCCCCAACATTCAGTGTGAAGCCGATCAAGGCTGCCGGAAAGGCATCAAGAAGAATCCCAATGCTGGGTAGACCATAGAAGATCACGAAAAGCTGGACCAGCAAAGGTGTACCCCGGATCACCCAGACATAGAAGCGTGCCAGCAACCGCAGCGGGGCAGGGCCGAACAACCGAGCTACGGCGGTGGCAAGACCAAGGGTCAACCCGAACGCAAACGACAGAAGTGTCAGAGGAATGGTGAATTTCACGCCCGCCCAGAGCAGCGTTGGCAAAGAATCCATCATCAGTTGAAGCCAGTGCGGCACGGCAAACCCCTTCAGAAAACGCGAAATCCGGCGCCATGCGCCGGACCCGTGATGTTGCTGGATAATGGCCTGTTTCACTCACGCAGAACAGGCTTTACGTCAGCTTATTTGGAAACGTCCTGATCGAAATATTTGTCGGAAATGACCTTGTAGGTGCCGTCAGCCTTGATGTCAGCCAGCGCCTTGTTGATCGAAGCAACCAGCTCATCGTCACCCTTGCGCACGATGATGCCCGAATAGTCAGCGCCGGGCTTTTCAGCCACGATCTTCACCGGAGCCTGCGGCTGCTTCTTTTTGAAATCAAGGAAGGAGAGGCTGTCATTGATGGTCGAATCGGCGCGGCCGGTCAGAACCAGCTGGATCGACTGGTCAAAACCGTCAGTACCAACCAGTTCAGCACCGGCTTCCGTGGCAATCTTGCCAAAGTTGCTGCTCAGCGATTGCGCCGACTTCTTGCCCTTCAGATCGGCAAAATCCTTGACGTCTGTGTTTTTCTCACTGACGATCAGCACAGCCTTGGAGGCAATGTAGGGCTCTGAAAACGCGTATTTCTGCTTGCGCGCTTCGGTAATGCCAACCTGATTGATGACCGCGTCATAACGCTTGGCATCCAGACCAGCGATCAGGCCATCCCATTTGCCTTCCACGAATTCGGCCTTAACGCCGAGCTTCTTGGCAACGGCTTCGCCAATTTCCACGTCGAAACCGACCAGCTTGTTGGCTGCATCGTGAAACGTGAAGGGCGCGTAGGTGCCTTCTGTGCCGATCTTCAGAACGCCTGCGGACTTGATCTGGTCAAGGTTTTCGCCTGCAAATGTCGGTGCGAACATCGCAGCATTGATTGCCGCAGCGGTGGTGATTGTCTTGAGCCAGTTCATGATGTGCCTTTCAGGATTTTCTGGTGATGTCTTCTCACAATTCCTGCCCGTTTAAACGGCAGAAAGACGCAAAAAGATGCAGCTTTTTGGAATATTTTTCTAACGTGTAACCGCACCTAACCTAACAGCCGACGGGAGGGCTCATGCGAGTGAGGAAAGCTGTCATCGCTTGCAACAAGCGAAAACAGAATCACATGGAATTTCAGCAATATGCCCGCTTTTTGGCACCGTTAAATCCGGTGTTGTCAAGGCTGTCGTGGGGTTAATTTCAGTGGTGCGAAACAGGGCTTGTTAACCATTTGTTAACCGTATCTACGCTACCTAATATCAATGATTTGTTTACCAAGATGACCAAAGTGCTAACAGACACCTCACGTTCCATCCGTATCAAAGGCCGCTCGTTTCTTGCGGTCGTGCTTTCGCCCGAACAGCCTTTGGATCACTGGCTGGAGCGGCTTGACGATCTGGCAGCGCGGTCTGCCGGGTTCTTTCTGTCGCGCCCGGTTGTGCTGGACGTGGCGGAGCTGAAACTGGACAAGGCGGGGCTGAAAGCCCTGCTGGCTGAGCTTTTCGCACGCAACGTTGCCATTATGGGCATCGAGGGTGCGCGCCCATCCATGGTCGAACCTGGCATGCCGCCAGCGTTGAAGGGTGGTAAGGCCGCCTCGGATGTCGAGCCGGTCTCGCTCGCCACGGTCGAGGTTGCAGACGAGCCCGTTCGTCCGGCCGTCACAGAGATTCGCAGCGTGGTGCAATCGTTGATGATCAGCGAACCAGTCCGCTCTGGCCAGTCCATCGTCTTCCCTGAGGGTGATGTCACGGTCGTGGGTTCGGTGGCATCTGGTGCAGAGGTCATCGCGGGCGGCTCAATCCACATTTATGGCGCACTGCGTGGCCGCGCCATGGCAGGTTCCCTCGGCAACGCTTCTGCGCGGATTTTCTGCAAGAAGCTGGAGGCAGAGCTGCTGGCCATCGATGGCGTCTACAAGGTTGCTGAAGATATCGATCCGAAATTTCGCGGTCAGGCCGTCCAGCTCTGGCTGGAAGATGACACGATCAAAGCGGACAAACTCAAATAAGCCGCATGCGGCAAAAGCGAACAGGAGACCAGTATGGGGAAGGTAGTTGTCGTTACGTCCGGCAAGGGAGGCGTGGGCAAAACCACTTCGACTGCCGCGCTCGGTGCAGCGCTGGCACAGAATAACGAAAAGGTCGTCGTCGTGGATTTCGATGTCGGTCTGCGCAATCTCGATCTGGTCATGGGTGCGGAACGCCGCGTCGTGTATGACCTGGTCAACGTCATTCAGGGTGACGCAAAGCTCACCCAGGCGCTGATCCGCGACAAGCGCCTCGATACCCTGTTCTTGCTCCCGGCCTCGCAAACACGCGATAAGGACAATCTGACGCCTGAAGGTGTCGAATGGGTCATCGGCGAACTGAAGAAGCATTTTGACTGGGTGATCTGCGATAGCCCTGCCGGTATCGAGCGCGGCGCAACGCTTGCCATGCGCCATGCGGATGTCGCCGTTGTCGTTACCAACCCGGAAGTGTCGTCCGTGCGCGATTCTGACCGTATTATCGGCCTGCTGGACTCCAAGACGCTCAAGGCTGAACGCGGCGAGCGCATGGAAAAGCATCTGCTGCTGACCCGTTATGATTCGGCCCGTGCCGAGCGTGGCGATATGCTGAAGGTCGAAGACGTGCTGGAAATCCTGTCCATTCCGTTGATTGGCATCATTCCGGAAAGCATGGACGTTTTGCGCGCATCCAACGTCGGCGCGCCGGTTACGCTGGCAGACGCCAAGTCGCCGCCTGCCATGGCTTATTTTGATGCGGCCCGCCGCCTGCGTGGAGAAGACATTCCCATGACCATCCCCGGCGAAAAGCGTGGCATCTTCGCCAAGTTCTTCGGGAGGGCCGCATGAGCATTTTCAACCTTTTCCGCAAACAGAAATCGGCACCTCTTGCCCGGGAACGGTTACAGGTTCTGCTTGCCCATGAACGCAACGGTGCTGGCAACGAGCTGGTGGCCCTGCTGCGTGAGGAAATCCTCGCCGTTATCGCGAAACATGTTCAGATCGATAGTGACAAGGTTCACGTCAAGATGGACAGCGATGAGCATGTCTCGGTGCTGGAAATCGATGTGGAAATTCCTTTGGCCGCGCATCTGCGCGCTGCCTGATACCAGAGCATAAATAAAAAGCCGCCCTGATTTCCATCCGGGCGGCTTTTCGTGTCTTCACGCTGCGCGTTTGCGGCTTGGCAATTGCGGCAGGAACACCGTCAGCAAGCCCAGAAGCGGCATGTAGGAGCAGATGCGGTAGACGAATTCGATGCCTTCCCGGTCGGCAAACACGCCCAGAACCGCCGCACCAATGCCACCGAAACCGAAGGCAAAGCCAAAGAACATGCCCGCGATAAGCCCAACGCGCCCCGGCACCAGTTCCTGCGCAAACACCACGATGGCGGAAAATGCGGAGGAGAAGATGAAGCCGATCAGCACGACGAGAACGATTGTCCACGCCAGATTGGCATAGGGCAGCATCAGCGCAAAGGGTATCACGCCGAGGATCGAGAACCAGATCACAACCCGTGAGCCGAACTTGTCACCAATCGGCCCGCCGAAGAACACACCCGCTGCCGATGCGCCGAGGAACAAGAACAGCAGCAATTGCGCATTCTGAACCGAAAGGCCGAATTTCTCGATCGTATAGAAGGTGAAATAGCTGGAAAGGCTGGCAAGATAGGCGTTCTTGGTCGCTGTCAGAATAATCAGCACCAGCAATGTCAGCATCACGGTATTGCGCGGCAAAGGCAGGGCGCGGCTCACAGGGGCACGGCCTGCAGTGCTGCGGCGGTGGCGGCTGTACCAAACGCTGACCCATGACAGCACGGCAAATCCCACCAGCGCAATCAGCGAAAACCAGCTGAGGCTCTGCTGGCCCATCGGAAGAACGATGAAGGCTGCCAGAAGCGGCCCGATGGCCGTGCCGGTATTGCCACCCACCTGAAAGAAGGATTGCGCCAAGCCGTGGCGACCGCCAGAAGCGGAACGCGCCACGCGCGATGCCTCGGGGTGGAAAATGGCCGAGCCGATGCCGATCAGGCATGCGCCGATGATCAGAACCGAGAAGCTGTGGGCATATGCCAGCGTAAACAGCCCCGCACAGGTGGAAAGCATAGCAACCGGCAGAGAAAACGGCATCGGCCATTTGTCTGTTGCAATGCCCACCGCAGGCTGCAACAGCGAAGCTGTTACCTGAAAGGCAAAGGTCAGCAGGCCGATCTGGACGAAATCCAGCGCGTAGTTTTCCTTCAACAGCGGATAAAGCGATGTCAGCAGAGATTGCATGATATCGTTCAACATGTGGCAGAAGCTAGCCGCCGCAATAATGGAAAAGGTCGTTTTTTCAGCAGAAAAGCTCGTGCTGCTCACACTCGCCATGGCGTTCTCTCCAGATGTCATGCACGTAAGGGCAATTTTAATTGCGGCCCTTGTACCCGCATTGTCTGCGGCCTGCTTTTGTGCTGTGGTCTAGTTTTTACGCGAGTGGGCCAAATGAGTGATGTCGGTGCAGAGCCTTTGATTTACGTGCGCGGTGATGAGCATGACCTGATGCTCGATTTCATCGATGGCAATAATGAATCCCTGCTGGCCCTTCGCCGCCTTTATGCCGAAGGCTTCAAAAGCCCCGTTCACTCGCATCGCAAGACACAGCTGTGGTTTGCCCGAAGCGGTGTCGTCATCGTCAGCTCGGGCGATGGCCGATGGATGCTGCCGCCGGGCCACGGCCTCATCATTCCCGCAGGCTTGCTGCATTCCAGCGAAGTGATCAGCCAGGTTGAAATGCACTCGGTCTATGTGCACCCTGACGTTATCAATCCGGCCAGACCCCGTGTGGTCGAGGTCACTGTGCTTGCCGCAAATCTCATCGCGGAACTGGTGCATGATGAGGATGCCAGACGAAAGGGCGAGCGCAGACGCGCATTGGTGATGGAACTGCTGATGGATGAAATCAGCCAGCTGCCAGAAAAGCCGCTTGGGCTTCCCTTTCCCTCACACCCCAGCATGGCGGCCCTCTGCCGCCACTTTCTAAGTGCGCCTGCAGCCAATGCCAGCATTGACGATTGGGCGCAAACGCTGGGCATGAGCCGCCGCACATTCACACGCGTATTTCGGGCGGAAACCGGCGTCAGTTTCGTCACATGGCGCCAGCAAGCCTGCATTTTCGCCTCTCTGCCGCGCTTGGCAAGCGGCGAAACCGTCACGAATGTCGCGCTGGATGCGGGCTATGAAAACGTCTCTGCCTTCACCACCATGTTTCGCCGCATGCTCGGCAGCTCCCCCAGCGCCTACCTCAAATCCTCAGGCATGCGGCAGGCTAGGGAGCCTGTGTTGTCATAGAGCGGCCATGAAGCCAGTCGGCCAGTTTCAGCGCCGCTCCTTTCCTGTCTTTGCAGCCCACCAACCAATAGCCACGGTCTGGCGCTTGAAGGGTGGGCCCGACGCCAACAAGTGCACCACTTTCCACGAGGTCATCCACAAGTCCCGCCCAACCCAGCGCGATGCCCTGCTTGCCAATGGCTGATTGAATGACGAGCGAATAGGTGTTGCAACTAATATCACCCCGCCCGTGCTCTGGGGCTCTTGTCCCCCCCAAGCTTGCAAGGTAGCTCGACCAGTCGAACCACGTCGATGACCATGAGCTCTCCAGATGGATGAGCTTCATTCCGGCCAATTGCTCGGGCGTAACCCCGTCAGGGTTCCCGTCAAGAAAGCCCGGCGCGCAGACCGGCCTCACGTGCTCTGGCACCAGCAACTTTCCGTCATCCCCGGCATCGGCGCGGGAGCCGAAAACCACGAGAACATCGTCATCGGTCGCAGGCTGGCGAGGCGGGTTCTGGCTTGCCGTGATCTGGATATGGATGTCTGGAAATCTCGCCCTGAATTCCTGCATTCGCGGAATGAGCCAGAGGGACGAGAAAGCATAATCGGTATGCAAACGAACGGTGGGTCTCGAAACGCCCTTGATCTCTGCGGCGAGCGAATCGATCTCCAGCACATGTCGGCTGACGACATCGTAAAATCGCAGGCCCTCCGGCGTGAGCTCCACCCCTCGGTGTTGCCGCTTCAAAAGCCGGATGCCCAACTCATCCTCCAGCCGACGGATCTGATAGCTCACCGCTGGCTGGGTCAGGCCCAACTCCTGCGCGGCGGCCGTCAGGCTTCCGCGTCGGCCAATCACCTCCAGCATCCGCATCCATCCAAGGTTGATAGGGCGCTCTGCCATAAGGATTCCTTTTATTAGCTATCAAAAATTATCCGCTTCACGGCAAAGATCAATCCGTTGTTCATTGAAAAATCAGAAATAGGAGAGGTGGCAATGAACAAACCTTCGCGTATTGGGAAGATAACGTCAGGCATTCTCTTTCTTGCCGCATCCTGTGCCGGCCCCGCATTGGCGGCCGATGCTCCCGAATGCAAGACGATCCGCATGAGCGATCCTGGCTGGACGGATATCACTGCCACCAATGGTGTCGCCTCCGTCGTGTTGGAAGCACTCGGATATCAGCCGGATATCAAGACCTTGTCGGTGCCCATTGGATACCAGTCTATGAAAAACGGGGACATAGACGTGTTTTTGGGCAATTGGATGCCCGCTCAGAAATCCTTCGTGGATGATCTCAAAGCTGCCAAGGCAGTCGAAGTCATCGGCCAGAACCTGGAGGGCGCCAAGTTCACCCTCGCCATTCCGTCCTACATGGCAGAAAAAGGCATCAAGGACTTTGCTGATCTGGCAAAGCATGGCGATGAGTTCGAAAAGAAAATCTATGGCATCGAGCCAGGCGCGCCTGCCAACCAGAACATCCAGAAAATCATCGCGGACCAGAAGTTTGGGCTGAAGGGCTGGGAACTGGTCGAGTCTGGCGAACAGGCCATGCTGTCTCAGGTCGATCGTGCGGGCAAATCCAAGAAGGGAATCGTCTTTCTAGCCTGGGCGCCACACCCGATGAACGAAAAATTCTCCATTGAATATCTCTCGGGTGGCGATGATTATTTCGGGCCTAACTTCGGCGGTGCGCAGGTTTACACGCTGGCCCGCACCGGATGGTCGGCGCAATGCCCCAACGCCACCGCCCTGCTGAAAAACCTGAAATTCGATGTCAGTATGGAAAACAAGCTCATGGGCCAAATTCTGGATGGCCAGACCGCGACGGATGCCGCCACAGCGTGGTTGAAAGCCAATCCGCAAGCCATCGACACGTGGCTTTCCGGCGTTACCACGCTGGATGGCAAACCCGGTGTCGACGCTGTAAAGGCTTCAGTGGGCCTTTGATTTCAGGATAAATAGATGGCGCGTCAGAATATACTCGTCCTCATGGTCGATCAGTTGAACGGAACGTTCTTTCCTGATGGGCCTGCGGATTTCCTCCACGCGCCGCATTTGAAAGCATTGGCAAAGCGCTCTGTTCGCTTTGCCAATACCTATACGGCAAGTCCTCTCTGCGCCCCTGCGCGGGCATCCTTCATGTCCGGACAATTGCCAAGCCGCACACGGGTTTACGACAACGCGGCAGAATTCGCATCGGATATCCCGACCTATGCTCATCATTTGCGCTCTGCGGGCTATTACACCGGCCTGTCCGGCAAGATGCATTTCGTCGGGCCCGATCAGCTCCACGGTTTCGAAGAGCGGTTGACGACGGATATCTATCCCGCAGATTTCGGCTGGACGCCGGATTACACCAAGCCTGGGGAGCGGATTGACTGGTGGTACCACAATCTAGGCTCCGTCACGGGGGCGGGCGTGGCAGAAATCACAAACCAGATGGAATATGACGACGAGGTTGCCTATCACGCAACCCGCAAGCTCTATGACTTGTCGCGCAAACTGGATGACCGCCCCTGGTGCCTCACTGTCAGTTTTACCCACCCGCATGATCCCTATGTGGCGAGGCGCAAATACTGGGATCTCTATGAGGACTGCCCGGCTCTGGACCCGCATTTCGAGGCTCTCCCTTTTGCGGAGCATGATCCGCATTCACGACGATTGCTGGAAGCCTGCGATCACAGCGCATTCGATATAACGCCCGAACAGGTCCGGCGAGCACGGCAGGGCTATTTCGCCAATATATCCTATGTGGATGACAAGATCGGTGAACTTCTCGATGTGTTGAAACGAACGCGGCAAGATGAAGACACGATCATTGTGTTCCTGTCGGATCATGGCGACATGCTGGGAGAGCGTGGCCTGTGGTTCAAGATGTGCTTCTTCGAGGGATCTGCGCGCGTGCCCCTGATGATCGCTGCGCCCGGCTGGAGTGCAAGGCAGGTTGAAACGCCCGTTTCCACGCTGGATGTAACGCCAACCTTATGTTCCCTCGCGGGTCTGGACATCACATCGTTGAAACAATGGATGGATGGTGAAAACCTCTCAGGCTTGGCTCAACAGACAGGAGGGCGCAGCGCAGTGCTCATGGAATACGCTGCCGAGGGTTCGGTCGCCCCATTGGTGGCGATACGCGACGGGCGCTACAAGCTCACAATCTGCGAGCAAGACCCTCCCATGCTGTTTGATCTCGAAATAGATGCGCATGAGCGCAACAATCTGGCCAATGATCCGCAGTACGAGAGTGTCCTCGCATCCTTGATGGCGCAGATAAACAGCCGCTGGGACCTTCGCATGTTTGATTCGTCCATCCGCGAAAGCCAGGCCCGCCGCAGGGTCGTCTATCAGGCCCTGCGCAATGGCGCCTATTATCCCTGGGACTACCAACCCCTGCAGAAAGCCTCAGAGCGCTACATGCGAAACCACATGGACCTCAATGTTCTGGAAGAAAACCAGCGATATCCCAGAGGCGAATGATGAGAAAAGCCAAAATGGCGTTGCCCAACTTTGCCAAATACGTTATCCAACCTGCGAAATGTCCACGTAGCTCAGTAGGATAGAGCAGTTTTTAGGGCGTACCATTTTTACTGGTTTTTTAACGTGTTGAAATACCTTCGGTATTATCGGTACTGGAACCGGTATCGAATTTCATCTTCCATGAACGATTACAGTGTCGTTAGGGATTTGCAGCCCGTGTGGACCATCCTGTCTAACAATTGAAAATCTTGTAATCCGGGTAACACGATTTCTTCCCTGTCTTTATCTACCAGTCGCTTGAGCCCCTTGGCGAATTTGCAATTATCGCCGAAAAATGAGCAAGAAAGATGGTTTCAAGTACGGCAGTCCAACCTACAGAACGATCGCGTCGGGTGCGGAGGTTTGCCCAGCCTCTGACTTTGGTGGGTGCAGCTTTGGCCTGGTTCGAGCAGAGCCAATTCGCGAAAGTTGATCGCCAGCTTTTGAAGGCTGATATCTATAGGTGCCAGATGTGTTCCGGGGATTAAATTCAATTCTTAATTTGTTTAGCCAAAAATTCCCTCGACAATTCCTCCCGCAATGGCTTGCGAAATCGCCCGAGTCGGCTAAAACACAGGTTAAGTGTCCACGTAGCTCAGTCGGATAGAGCGCCTTTCATAGTGAAAAACCTTATTGGTTAAGCAATCATCCAATGATTACAGCAATTTAGTGCACCAGTAATTTTACTGCAGCGCTGTCAGCACGGGTTCAATGTCCTTTCAAGGAATTTCGGGGAATGGACCTTGGACGGCAAACAAAATCAGGTTTAAAATCTTGGTGTTGATATTCGCTGTGGCATCGTTTACGAACTCCCCTGAAATGAGATTTGTCTACGTAGCTCAGTAGGATAGAGCACAGGATTCCTGGTTGCAAAATTGGGGGCCGCACAACGAAAGAGTGTGGTCGATCTGCTCAAAGTCGGGGAACGCTTCGCTGTACTCTCAGCATGCCAATCCCGAGCCAAGCTTCGGAGAAATCCGTTGAAGGTGTAGAGACTGGATGGGTAGCACCTAAAGGCTTCGGCCCAAGGTGAAGGGACAGTCCAGACCACGAACGCCCTCGGGCGGCGGCTAAAGCCGAGGTGGTACGAATCCTGGGGTCGGAGGTTCGAATCCTCTCGTAGACACCATTCACTTATTGTGCGGCCCGTATACATAGGCAACATGTGTGATTACGCTCTCTTGATTCGTCGCTGTGAGCGTTGATGTGGGCGATCCGCTCCGTTGTTTTGTCCGACTTCCATTTATGTATGCTGGACGCCACTGTTAAACTGAGTACCTTCAAGGCATTCGGTCGCGCCTCCGATATTCGGTTCGCAACGCTGTTCGGCGGTGATGATCTCATCGTTTTAGCGGTCACAGCTGTGATATCCGTCTGAATCGTGTCTGCCTCGTATGCGGCGAGAACGCCCGCGCCCGCAAGGCGCACCAGCCACGAGCACGAAGCGTGGTCCTGGTTGAGGTAACCTGAGGAAACGATTGTCAAACCTAGAATGCCGCTGAGCGAGCGTTTTTTTGAAACTATCACCTTTTTAAACACGCTCGCTTGGACCGCTATACGTGTGAGCAAACAGGGGTCATCGCACAATTGCTCTGAGCACCAGAATGTCGGCAATCAGAATAAGTTTTGCTTATAGGCATCATTGTTTAGCGTTTCCATGAAGAACGCCATAGGGACGCTGTCCGTATATTTTTCTGCACCTGACGTAAGCAACATGCGGCTGGCGTTGATGTGATTGATACCGCCTTCTGGTATCATACATCGAAGCTTGGCCTTCGTCGTATGCGAGGATGCCTTTCGAATTGCAGCAACACGCCCATACGACCCATCATAGCCGAGGCTCATCAGGTCGGCATGCAACTGCTTCATCGTCCGCTTCTGCTTGCGGTTCTTCTTCGCTTCCGTGCTCAGCCAGGCCGCTAGTCGATCAGCAAAAGGGTCAAGCTTACTCGGTCGCTCTGGAACTTTGAACTTCGGTTCCACACTCCCCAGACGCAGGTATTTGCGGACGGTATTCCGAGACAGACCGGTCCTGCGACCAATCTCCCGGATCGATAAATGCTCTCGAAAATGCCAGCGTCGGATCACGCTCAATAACGCCATGTCGATCACTCCATAGCCCTCGCTGAAAACACGCAGGGCAAAGTTCAAACATGGGTCAATTCTCGATGGAAATATCCTGTGCTACCGGGTCACTTCTCAGTGGCAATCAACAGCCGTCGAGATATCAAACGCCTCTGGATTGAAGATTGAAACACCTGTCGGCTACCGTATTGGCTCAGGCGGTGGCGTAACGCAGGCTAGTTCGAAGAGCACTACCATTACTCTGAACAAGTTGAGCGGACAGATCATTACCACTGCCGACGCTCTAGCCGCGAATACTGCCGTTGGCTTTGGCTGGAATAACAGCGAGGTCAAGGTGGGTGATGTTATCGCCATCAACCACGTCGCAGGCGGGACAACAGGCAATTATCACGTATCGGCTCGGGTGACCGGTGCTGGCGCCGCCGCAGTCCATATCCGAAACCTTCCGGGGGGAGCTTGTCAGAAGCCCTGACGCTGCAATACGTGGTGATTAAAGGCTCAAATACGTGAGGCTACGTTCTCATTGAAGAACGAACGCATGCGAGAGAGCAATGTCTTTGGTGGGTCAATTCCAATTGCTATCCATCCTTTTCTCGTCAAGGAGATAAGGGTGCTGGCATTGAAAGCATTGCCTGGGTTTTCTGACACAAGACCTTTTTCAAGGCAGCCTAGTGTCAGGATCGTTCGTTCATCTGGCTGAGACTTCCAAGAATCATCAAAGGCTTTGCATTGCTGCTCAGACGAGGCGATTTCTTTAAGCAGCGACAACTCTAGCTCTGTAGGATGATCGGCCATTCTCTAATATTCCTCGATGATTTATTAGCATATCATTAACTTGAGAAAGAGACCGTGGCAATGCACTTGAACAGGCGTTATCACAACCAACAACGCATCTCTTGCTGCTGGTGCCAGAGCAACTTTCACAGTCAATTGTAGCCGGATGAAGTCAACCGACACGGTGATGCTGTTGGCTGGTAATGGGAACTATTCCGCCGTGGCAAACAACGCAGCAAATGGCTCTTTCACCATCACGTTGAAAAACGAAAGTGCAGGGGCTCTGACTGACGCTGTGGCTATCAATTTCACAATCTTCAAGGGGGCAAGTTCTTAACCCTCCGCGAGCAACCTAACGGCGCGAGGTCTTCTTTCGCCGCTAGGTTGCGCTTACCCGCTTGTATGGCTAATACACGGCGGTCGGCACAGACAGGGGCGGGGTTATGGTAAAAAGAAATACGGGAAGCTTATCTGGGAATTGGGAGTTTTTTTCCCCTCCGACAAGCAGCGATTATCAAAATGTGAGTAAATCGGAACATTTCTACGGCGTAGATATGCTCCGTGGAATTGCTGCTGTAGCCGTCTTGATCTGGCACTATCAGCACTTCTTCATGGGGGGCAGCTTGCTGCACGGCGCGCCACCTCCCGGAATGATCGTGGCGCGATCCGACCAGCCGCTCTATTCGTTTCTTTGGCCCATCTATGAACATGGTTATTGGGCGGTACAGGCGTTCTGGATTATCTCAGGCTTCGTATTTGCCCATGTCTACGCTGGCAGGAAGGTTGACGGCCGCAAATTTGCAATTGCCCGGTTCGCCCGGCTCTACCCACTTCATCTTATCACGCTGCTGGTTGTGACCATGGCGCAGTTCATCAGCAAGAAACTTAATGGTGGATTTCAGATTATCGGCTTCAACGATCTCTACCACTTTTTCTTGAATGTGTTCTTCGTCGGCGGTTGGGGCTTCCATTTGGGGAATTCTTTCAATGAACCCTCATGGTCAGTTTCAATCGAGCTTGCTATCTACGCGGTCTTCTTCTTTCTGGCACACCGGATATTCGCTTTTGGCATTATCATCCCGCTTCTGTTTTTAGGGCTAGGCGGCGCGATCATGAATCAAGGGACGCCCCTTTGGCTTTTCGGACTTTGCCTTTTCTTCTTCTTTGAAGGGGTGTTGACCTACTATATTCTCATCAAGATGCGCGACCGCACCCCACTGCTATTGGCTGGTTGTGCGGTGAGCTTGGTGTTCTTCGCCTACGTTTGCCTATCGGGGAAGTTTCCAAAGTTCGCCTTCCATAACATCCAGAGCTACCTCTTCATCCCAATTCTGGTCGTTGTGGCTTTGTGCGATTTCAAAGGAAAGTTTCTGTCTGCGATCAAGAAGGTGAAGTGGCTGGGTGATGCCACCTACTCGATGTACATGTGGCACTTCCCAATTCAGATATTGATCTTGGCCTTGATACAATACTTTGGAATATCGGCAGAGGTCTTTCGCAGCCCTGCAATCCTGATTTGCTGGGTAGCTGGTATGATAGGCTTGGCAGTGTTGTCTTTCCACAAGATCGAGAAACCACTGCAAACATGGGCGCGAGTAAAACTGGAGCAGGGGTTTTCGCAGCCTGACAGATAGACGTTGCCACAGGATTTTTCTCGCCCCGAAGCTATTGCATCGGGGCGTTTCGCAGATCTAAGTCATCTACGATTCTTGCTGGAACCACTGGTGACCGTTATCAATTGCGGTCGTAGAACTCTTCTTCTGTTTCCGCATCCTGCTTATAAATCCACTTGCGGCCATCCCAGCGCCGCCACATCTGGCCGCTCCCTGAAAACTTCCCATCCCCCAGACGGACAGGCCACAACGGCCAGAAGACCGGGCACTTATGCCAAAGCCCGTTTTTAGGGGTGAAGGAAAGCATACTTCTCTCTCGGATATCTGTGGGGGCTGATTTTCATCAGATTCCTGACTTGATCGCCTGTGTCAACTCCAGATAGTGACGGCCCGCTTCGGCGGGCTTTTTCTATGCCTCAGCATTGCGCTTCATTGCGCGTGCCGTGGCCTGAGACACCAACCCCAAAGGACATCGCTATGACCTACAAACTTCCGCTGGAATGGCTCCAGCCGGTTAAGATGACGCGTATCATTGCCCACTGGTCCGCCGGGGCTTACCGCGTTTCGACATTGGATTTGGAGCACTACCACTTCGTCGTGGAAGGCACGGGAAACGTTGTTCGGGGTGACCACACGATTGCGGACAACGTCAACACGGCAGACGACGACTATGCGGCCCACACCAGAGGCTGCAACACGGGATCGATCGGTGTTTCGCTGGCTTGCATGGCAGGGGCAATCGAAAGCCCGTTTAATCCCGGCAAGTATCCAATGACCGAAGTGCAGTGGGCGCGGGCAATGGATGTTATCGCGCATCTGGCTTCGTTCTACAAAATCCCTGTCACAGACAAGACGATTCTGAGCCATGCCGAGGTGCAGCCAAACCTCGGGATCAAGCAGGCAGGTAAATGGGATTTTTCGAGGCTTGCCTTCGACCCAACCGTGATCGGTGCCAAGTCCTGTGGCGACAAGATGCGCCGCGATGTGAAAGCCCGCATGTGATGGGCGCGCTTTCCTCAAAAATCCGCAGTGCTCGCGATGGCGGGATTCTCTTCTGGTGCCCAGGATGCGACGGGGCCCACGTTGTTTCCATAGGTGAGGGCGCTGGGCCGAGATGGGGTTTCAATGGGAACTATGACGCGCCAACGTTCACACCCTCTGTCCTCGTCACCTACAACGGTTCTGATGCCGGTGTGGGCGAGGCTCCGCCGGCCATTTGCCATTCTTTCGTGACCGACGGGAAAATTCAATTCCTCAGCGATTGCACTCATTCACTCGCGGGTCAGACCGTAGACATCCCTGATTTTGACGAGGGCTAGAATGAAGTTCTTCATGGATCACAAAGCCTCAGCCGAATGGGCCGTTCGCCGCCGGATCATCATCATTGCGCTGATCTGGTCTGGTGGCCTCGTCACCTATCTGGCGATCTGGGGCAGGCCAATCGCTCTCAGCGATACCGTGGCGATGAACCTCATCCTGCTGATCGGCGGCATCATCGGTTCGTATGTCTTCGGGGCTGTTTGGGAGAAGAACACGCAGGTCAAAGCAGGCATTGCGCAACAGGCTGTTGACCAAGGCGACACTGACACAAAGGTAAAGGTGGAGCCATGATCGCTTTCTTCACTGGAACGCTCATAGGGCGCGCCCTTGCCATCCTGATAGCCCTGCTGGTGGCATTTGCTGGTTTCCGGGTGTGGTTGACTTCCCACGACGCGAAGCTTCTCAGCGGGTACGTGCTGCAGTCTGAGAAGACGGCTGCCGAAGCCTTGGCCGACGAGATGATCCGGCAACGCAACGCAGCGTCTCAAGCCCTTGAGGATTACCGCAAGCGCGCCGTGGCCGATGCGCTCACCCAGCAGAAGCTTGAAACCCAACTTGAACAGGTGATCAAAGATGACAATCAGAATGTTGATGATGGAGATTACAGGTGGACTCCTGCTGATCGGATTTGGCTGTGCAAGCAAAGAGGCCAGGCTAACTGCGGCGGCTAATACGCAGGGCAGGGTGCAGGCTGGCGTAAGCCTTCCTGATCTGCCGGAAGAGTGCCGTCAGAAGATGGCGCGGGTTGCCCCTCAATACGGGACAGAGAAGCCACGCAACACACAGCTTCGGTGGGAATTTGCCGCGGACTTTGTTGATCGCAGGACAGGCCGATGCGCTGGATTTTATGACGGCGTCAAGACGCGCTTCGGCGCGAAATAGGGCTTTCGACGACCTCATGACACCCAAAGCAGATATGAACTAGGACAGGGAATGGTAATGCCAAACACCCGTACGCCGCCCATGAGCTCAAGCGTTCTTGAGAACCCGGCAGTCATCATCCAGCGCCTTTCGACATTAGAGGTCAATCTCTGATCACTCAGCACTCACCTTGATGGGATGGCGCAGCGCATGCACGCACAGGCTAAGGCCCGATCTGACAAAATCGACCAGATGTTCACGAGCTTTGACAAGAGGTTCTCCGAACAGATCGGTTCGACAAATGCCCAGCTGGCCGAGCGCGGGAAAACACCGTGGGGCCTGTTGATCTCGGCCATGGGCGTCATGATCGTGATCGTGCAGGGCTTGAGCTCGCTTCAGTTCTGCCCGGTTCGCGCTGATATCGATCGATTGACCACCGCCCTTTCGACCGTGGCGACGAACACCACATCCAACGCGGCGTTCTCGGAGTTCAAATCGACCTATGATGCAAACAGGCTCACAGCTCGGCAGGACAACGACAACCGATTCGCCGCAATCGAAAACAAGTTCCAAGGGCAAGTTCCACGCGGAGAGCATGAGCAGATATGGGCGTCGTATAACCAACGCTTCATTGATGTGCAGCGGCAGGTGGATGAGGTGAAAGCGGCGCAGGGAAGCGTCTAAGGCGCGAGAGACTTCCTGCTGGATATCAGAGAGCGGCTGGATCGGGTTTAGCGTCAGCGCACCGCACCGGGCGGCTAGCTCATTTGCTTGGCGGCGGCTCCCAGCCTTCGCGAATCGGCATCCGCATCACAGCCTCGTAATATTCTTTCGCCCGCTGGACTTCCAACCGAGCTGTGTCCTCATACCCGCTGACATTTATCTTCGGATCAAGCCTTCCGAAATACGGGTGGTGGCGTCCGGTCCACTGTCAGACCTTCACCATATCGGGAAGGTAGGTCTTCATCACGCAACCGGCTTGGAAGCCATCCACGATGGCGTAGAAGATGTGGTCGGCGTATGGAGCCTTGGACCAGTTCAGTTTGGGCTGGTACGGTGTCATGGGCCCTATTATGTCTTGGCCTTCCGGGCCAGTCAAAGCCCCTTTTCCACAGCCTCAATAATCGGTGGACAAGTCTCGCTGTGGATATCATTTGAGCGGAGAAACGTTGGACCGCGCTCCGGTAACCACCTGTATTCTATTGCCTTTAAATGATCTTCGTTGGACCACTGGATGCTGTATAAATCAATTAGATAGGTGCTAAATTCGAATCCTCTCGTGGACGCCATGTCTCTCCAAGAGCCAATTCATTGGGCGAGCCAAACTTCATTCTGCTCTCTACCTCACCTAATGGGCGATTGGTGAAGCAAGTCTACGCGATGGATTTATTTCCCCACCGCGTAGAGTTGTGAAGTAAGCTACCGCGCTCAAGCTGCGCGGTCGGACCTGTATTGACCGGCTTGCCTGTTGCCTGCATTGCGGCTTTGGTCGCCCAGATTGAACTGGCCGATCATGCTTTGAAGCTTCGTCGCTTCGCTGGCGAGCGTTGAGGCTGCAGCACTGCTTTCCTCCACCATGGCCGCATTTTGTTGCGTTGTCTGATCCATGCTGTTGACCGCGCCGTTGACCTCCAGCAAACCTGTCGACTGCTCGCGCGCGGCTGTGGAAATCGTCACGACATGGTCGTTGATTTCAACGATCTGCTTGCTGATGGTGCGCAAGGCACCGCCAGTATCGGACACCAGCTTTACGCCGGTCGATACTTCGGAAGCTGAGTTCTGAATCAGTTCCTTGATCTCCTTGGCGGCTTTGGCCGAGCGCTGTGCGAGTTCCCGCACTTCCTGGGCGACAACGGCGAAACCTCGGCCGGCTTCCCCGGCACGTGCCGCCTCTACACCCGCATTCAGGGCCAGCAGGTTGGTCTGGAAGGCAATTTCGTCGATGACGCCAATGATGTTCGAAATCTTCGAGGAGGAATCCTCGATCCGGCTCATCGCATCAACGGCTTGCGCCACCACATCGCCAGACTTCTCTGCATTGTTTTTGGCAGAGCCAGCCACTTCACGTGCTTCCTGGGCTCGCTGCGCAGATGAACTGACATTGGCGGTAATTTCTTCCAGTGCCGCTGCCGTCTCCTCCAGACTTGCCGCCTGATTTTCCGTCCGTTTGGACAAATCACCGACACCCTGGCCGATTTCTCGCGTGCCTTGGTTGATCACATCAACACTGACGGAGATTTCCTTGAAGGTATCGCAGAGCTGGGAAACTGACCGGTTGAGGTCATGCCGGAGAAACTCGAATTCGGGCGCGAAGGGTTCTGTCAGCGAGAAGCCGAAATCACCGGAACAGAGACGCTTCAGGGCATCGCCAAGCGAACTGACCGTCTGCACGCGGTCTGTGACATCGGTTGCAAACTTTACGACCTTTACGACCTTTCCATTCATGTCGAGGATTGGATTATAGGAGGCGGAGATAGTGACCTCCCGACCAGACTTTGTCCTGCGTTTAAATTCAGCCGCCTGGTAGCGGCCTTCACGCAGCGCGGTCCAGAACTTCCTGTAGTCCTCCGAAGACTGATGGGCCTTGTCAACGAAGATGCTGTGGTTTTTGCCAACGATTTCGCTTTGGGTGTAGCCCATCAACTTTAGAAAGTTATCGTTGGCTCCAACGATCTGTCCGTCCACGGTAAATTCGATGATGGCCTGTGAGCGGCCTATGGCAGCTATCTGGGCTGTGTAATCGAGATTGAGCAGGCGCGCTTTGGCATCCGCCCATTCAACGACGAAGCCAACGGTTTTGGCTCCCTGCTTCAACGGTGTCACGAGCAAATCGAACACACGGGTTCCGACCGTAATCGTCGCGCTGTGGCGTTGTTTTAGCGCCGCCAACATGTTTCGTTGATGAGAAGGATTTTTATGGAAGACATCGATATTGGCACCGATCAGCGTTGCCACGCTGAATTTCGGCAGTTCCTTCTTCAGGTCGCTTTCCGCCTCTTTGAGGAGCTCGACAACTGCGGGATTCATGTATGTGATGTTCAGCCCCGCATCCGCGATCATTACATTGGCTTGTAATGCCTCCAGTGCGAGCGTCCTGGCGGTTGTCTTTGCATTTACAAAAGAGGCGAGGCTCATGTTCCGTCCCTTAGTTGCTTGCCGGGACGCTGCTTCAATGCGCGTAGACCGGCCGTTTCCCGTGGAAATACAAATATTGCTTAATAAGGTTAATTAATTGATTATTGTTTTATTTAATACGTAGAAAAGCCAATAGAAATTGACATATATCAAATTTGTATTCGGTTGTTGGATGGAATTTAAAAGTTATGCTTGGAAATTAGTTTTATAAAAATCAAAATAAAAATTTGCACTGTTTTTTAATCAAAAAAAATTTAATTAGATTTTTGTATATTAAAAATATCGATATTAATTCAATAGTTTATGTTAAAATAGAGAATTATATTTGAAGGCTATGTGTTGCGCGGAGTTTCCATCGTTGGATCTGAATAAGAACGCCGAAATGAGGTCGTTTTCTTAGAAGAAGTGGACCAATGACGTAACGAAACCTTCGCAGAATTGTGGAGATGTTGCGTCTGTTTACAGACTGGATCCATCCGAGAACAGTTCTTCAGCCCCAGCCGCCGAGTGCATTGTCAGCACAATCGCACCGTCTCGCTCTCACGGGCGTCGCGTTTAAGCTCGATTTTCCAATGATGATCGTGCTGCCTCAAAGTGGGCAAGAAGCTTCCTATAAATTCGAGCGTCATTCCCGATGAGGCATGACGGCTAGCCTTTGGGCTGGTTTGCTGGGCCAGCAGGTTGGAATGGAGCGCTATGACAATAAGGCGGTTTGACTTCACAATGCGGCTGGTCGCGGCTTTCGCGGTGCTGGCAGTTCTCATCGTGTCCCAGGGTGTTCTCAATCGTCACATCGCCAACCAGGCAGAACAACAGGTCCTCCGTGGTCGATATGCGGGAGACCTGCTGTCCGGCTTGCTGGAGCTTTCCGCCACCAAGCAGAGGCTGCGGGCCTGGTCTTTGAGAACGCTGATCGGCGCGCCACACATACCGGGCGATGGCGAAATGCTGCGCGCGCATATGGCTGAAATTATCGAGCAGATCAGGCTAATCAGTAAGGATGCGCGGGAGTTTGATCGTTTGGCTGGTGCCTCCACCGATGATGACGATGTCCGTGACGAGGCGCTGCAGCTTATCTCCGACAGCGTTATCGCGCTGAAGCCCGCCATTGAAGACATCAGATCCCATACGGGCGCAGATGATGCGCGCACCGCCTGGGCCTCTATAGAAACTGTTTTCGATCAAGGGGCAGGGCGAGACCTGCGTGAGGTGCTCAATGACACGATTGTCAAAGAACGGTCGCAGCTCAGCGTAAAGCGTACGAATGCCGATCTCGCGCTCTCACAACTCAATCGCGTCCTCGCGGCCATGACGCTCATCATAGCGGTGATCGGCATGGGGCTGGCCTATGTCGTCGCCAAGGCCATCCGCCGTCCCTTGCAGCAGATGTCGGAAGGGGCGAAAGCTTATGAGGCTGGTCACTTGGAACATCGTATTCCGGTAACGACATCAGACGAGTTCGGCGCCTTTGCGAGCAGCATCAATCGCATGGCATCCGAGCTTTTGCTTCGTCGGAACGAAGAAGCCAACCAAAGGGTCGTTCTGGAGCAACAGGTCAAGGAGCGCACGGCTGCTCTGGAAGATGCCCTATCCCGGTTGCGCGCTTCTGAAGGGCGCCGTCGCAGCTTGCTGGGCGATATCAGCCATGAATTACGCACGCCCACCACTGCTATCAGGGGCGAAGCCGAAATCGCCTTGCGCGGCCAAAAGGCGGATGATGATTATAGAGCATCACTCAGGCGGATCGGGCAGGCCGCCAGCCAGATGGGAAGTCTGATTGATGACCTTCTGATGATGTCGCGTGGCGAAGATGAGACATTGGCGCTTAACAGGGAGCCGATCGATATTGCGGGTCCGCTTGAAGAGGCCCTTCTAAGCGCCGCTACACTGGCCAATCAGAGAAGCATCACAATCTCCACGGATATTGAAGATACGGAAATGATCGTGTCGGCAGACCCGTTTCGCATACGGCAGATCATCGCGATCCTGCTTGATAATGCCATTCGTTACTCACCGCCCAATGGTCAGGTTAATGTTCGGTCTCGTGGCACGGCAGGTGCGTGGGAACTGGTTATTCGGGACCACGGAATTGGCATCGAAGCCGATGCCCTGCCGCATGTTTTCGAACGCAATTTCCGCGGCGCCAATGCAAGGCTTCACCGCCCCGAAGGCACGGGTCTGGGCTTGTCCATCGCCAGGCATTTGACGTCCGCCCATGACGGCACGATCTCGCTTGAGAGCAACAGCGAGCAGGGAACAACAGCCACGCTTCGCTTGCCGTTGGCGCGCGCCCGAACCGTCCTTGAACCCGTCGTGGAGGAGACGAAGTGAACATACTGGTGATAGAAGACGATCCACGCGTGGCCGACTTTCTGGAGCGCGGTCTGCGCGCAGAAGGCTACAGCGTCACGGTTGCCCGGGATGGGCCTGCTGGCATCGAGAAGGCGCATGATTTATGGCACGAATGGCGCAGCACGGGCTCTAACGGCGCCATTCTGCTCGATGTCATGCTGCCGATCATCAACGGCTCTGATGTCTGCCAGACGCTCCGGGCCAGTGGCATATCGGCCCCGATCTTGATGTTGACAGCGTTGGGTTCAGTGAATGATCGCATTTCAGGATTGCGAATGGGCGCTGACGACTATCTCGTCAAACCGTTTTCGTTTGAAGAATTGCTGGCAAGGATAGAGGCGCTGATGCGCCGCCCCGTTGACATGCGTCCGCTGGAAACAAAGATATTGTGCGTTGGGCCGCTGGAACTAGACCGGGAGTCCATGCGCGTTACCGTCGAGGGAAGCGAGATATCGATGACCGCGAAGGAGCTTGCCCTTCTGGAATTGTTCATGTCCACCCCCGGCAGAGTGCTGAGCCGGGAACGGATTTTGGCGAATATCTGGGGCGCAGGCGAAGATCCGCTGACGAATGTCGTGGATGTCTATGTGCGCCGCCTGCGGGCAAAGATCGACCGGCCTTCAGATAGTTCATCCTGCATCACGACGGTGCGTGGCATCGGTTATCGTCTCGAACAGGGCCGGTAGGTGCTACATTACTTGGGTGAATAAGGCAGCGAAGAATGATGCTGAACGATACGGATGGTGCCTTGGTCATCCTTCTTGAATGTCCATGATTTATCCACCGTCGTCACCTTGCCGTCTTTATCGGTAAAGGAGACATTGCCGAGCGTGGTCGCAAACTCACCATCAAGAAGAATGGCAGCGTTCTTCACGTCAACTTCCTTCCAGCCCTTCAAGGCAAACCCCGTATCGGAAGGGTATTTAGGGTTCTGACCGACAAAGTAGGATAGTGCACCCTCGCGGTCGGTCCGGAAGGTCTGTGGCTCCTGCGTCAGCGTCGGCTTGAACAGCACCGGACCCAACTGGTACCCATAGGCCGCATCGATCACTTTCCCGGCCATTTCCTGCGCTGATTTCACGCCTTTTTCCTCGTATTCGCGTGAAATCGCAACGAGGGCCTCGCCCCAGGCTTCCTGGGTCTTGATGACTTCAGTCTCGGTGATGGTTCCGTTGTGAATCTCGACGGCGTTCACGCCACCGGCCGTCATGAGCAGAGCAGTTCCGGTCACGGCAGTTGCCTTGGCTATCCAGCGCATATGTATGTGTCTCCTGTTTGATTGCTCATTGCGAGCGACAACAGGACTATGCGTCTCTTCCCTGAAGCAGGCATGGCTGCTTTATGAACGGATGATGGACAGAGGATTACGATTGCGCTTGCCCATCTCGCCATGTTGCGAGATGGGCAAGCGTGACGGTGAACCTGCGTTTACCGGAAGCGCGCCAGCGGGTTTTCCAGCTCTCCAATATATTGCAGGCTGTCTTCCGGATTGAGCAGGTCCAGCATTTGCTGGTTGTTGTTGAGCTGCAATCGGTTCAGGCAATTGCGCACGAAGCGTTCCGCGAAGAAATCGTAGCGTTGGTATTTGTCCGCATAGGCAGGATGTTCGGCCTGATAGGTGCGGAAGCACTCCGCCACCAGGCTCCAGAAGCGATCTTCATGCAAGGTGTCCGTTTCATGCAGTGTCGCGGAGAGATAGCGGAAGAAGCAATCGAATACATCGGTGAAGATGCAATTCGGCTTCATCTTTTCGTCCAGCGTATAGGATATCCGCGATATCGCTTCTGGCACCTCTATCGAGCCATTCAGAATGCCGATCTCTTCCCCGATATCCTTCATGAAAACGCGCACCGGCACATTGTCTTCGAGAACGAGAATGAGATTTTCGCCGTGCGGCATGAAAGCCAGATCGTAGCGATAGAAGCAATGAATGAGGGGCGCCAGATAGGCCTTCAGATAGGCCGCTATCCAGTCTTGCGCATCAAGGCCCGAAGCTGCAATCAGTTCCGCCACCAGAGAGATGCCGTCCCTGTCTCTATGCAGCAATGCTGCCATGGTCATGATGCGCTCGTTCGAGCGCAGGCGCGGCAGCGGGCTTTCGCGCCACAGTGCAGAAAGCATCTTCTTATAGGCCGAATCCAGCTTCAGTCCCTCATCGTAGTAAGGGTAGCGGTAGCCGATGGCGGCAACTTCGCGCAGAATGCTGAAGCCGTTCTGGCGAAGATAGTCGTCTGCAGAAATCAGGTCATGCAGCCACTCGTTGATCGCAGGTGTCGTCAGCATGTATTTGGGTGACAGGCCACGCATGAAACCCATATTCAGAACGGAAATTCCGGTTTTGACATAGTGCTTGCGATTGTCTGTCGTGTTGAAAAACGTTCTGATCGACTGCTGGGCATTATAGGTGTCGCTGCCATAGCCGAGGCAGACGATGTAGCGCCGAGCCACATCGGCAGCAAAGGTGATTGCGAGCTTGTTGAACCATTGCCACGGATGCGCTGGCATCAGCCAATAATCATCCGGGTTGAGACCAAGCCGGGTGAGGCGGGTTTCAAAGCTCTGCAGCGTTGCTTCATCCAGCTCTCCGCCGATCAGGTTGGCGTAATCCAGTTCCGTGATCGCGGTGAAGGTTGCTCGTTCCTTGCTCACGGCCAGCCAAATAATCTGGACCGGGTGCGCGGCTTCGGGTGCGTAGAGGCGGTAATCGATGGCGTCAAAGCCGATGCGCCCATTGTTGGCAATAAAGGTCGGATGCCCCTCCGTCATGCCAGCTTCGATTGTCTGATAATCGGCCACGGCAAGCTGTCTAGAGGAGATATGGCGCTCCTCGCGTTTGTAGGACGCGCCATAAAGTGTCGTGGACACCTCTTCCAGATAGGTCGGCAGCATGGCTTCCTTGATGCCCAGCGTAGGCGCGAATTCGAGGATCAGGGACAGCGCATCGAGCGGTTCCGGCTCATCCGCAATCGTTTTTTCGATGGTTTCAGGATTGATCGACCAATGGTCCAGCGCCAGTCGTCTGGCCTTGAAACGATAGGCGATAGCACTGTCCTGTTCGGGGCGTACCTCGTAGAGCCCCCAATCTCCCTCACTCGAAATCATCTTCGGCGAAAGAAGAAGCTCGTGGGAAAACTCTGCCAGCGCCTTATGCACAAGATGTCGGTTGACGTCATCCCACACGAGTGGCCCGAGATGTGCCGATGCTTTTTCTGGAGAAAAGGAAGGTGTTGGGAACGCGGAGATATTCATGCGTTTATGTCCTGTTCAAGGGTTTTGTAAAAATCTTGGCGCGTGGCGAAAGACAAAAGGGCTGTCTTTTCTTCAAGCTCGATCGTGCGTGCGCTGATGAAGCCAACTTTGCGATTGAGCTCGTGGACCTTTTCGTTTCGAACATCCGGCTCGACCACAAGCCGCTTGATCAGCGGATTGTCGAAGTGGAAGCTCAACACCGTGCGGATGATGGCAAGTGTGAAGCCGGTAATTTTTCGACGCGGTGGCGCGACCAAAAAATGCATACCCCAATCGCCATCCTTCACGTCATAATGCTTGCCAACCTGATCATGCCGGGGATCGTAGGACTCGACGACAAAGGCAGGCTCGCCTTCAAAGAAACCCATGTAACTTGCGGCATGACCGCTGGCATTGAGCTTCGCATAGAAGGAAGCGACTTCACTTTGTGAATAATGTCCCATGTTCCAGAAACGGGCATAATCGCGCGTGAACCAATCATGCAGCTTTGCGCTATCGGCTTCCGGCTCAAGTAGGGAGAGCGAAAAATCGCTGACCTGTGGATGGTGTTGCGTGAAGACGACCGGACGTTCTGTCCTGGTTGAGATTTTGGTGTTGAGCATCGTAATTCCCTTATCAGGCGGGTTGCGGGCGCGGGCTGGGTAACCCGATATGTGCCCTTAAGGTCGCTCGGTAGAGAAGCAGCGTGGCCAGCACGACGAGTGCGGCGACCGCAAACGAAAGGCCTTCGCCAAAACGCTGCGTCAGCATTCCGCTGACCAGGGCGGCCAGCATCACGCCACTGTTGCGCGCAATGTTGAGAAGGCTGAAGCCGGATGCGTAGTGAGCCTTTTGGGCGCGTTCGAAAAACAGGGCATCCAGGCCGATGGTCACGCGGTAAAGTCCGATACCGTAAATGATGCGACCGATGATGATGCAGATCTGGTCGGGAACGGCCTGTATCGCAAGACCAGCGCTGGTGAGGACCAGACCGGCTTCGTTGCGCCGCCAGACCTGGGCGGTGCCTGCGCGCCAAAACCCATGCGCCAATATGGCGACAGCGACGATGCCGGGTATCGCGTAGACGAAACCTGTTATGTCAGGTGAGGTGTTTCTTGCCACGGACTGCCACCACACGGTCATGAACGGCATCGACAGGTAAAATCCGAAATAGAAAAAGAACATCACCGCGAGAAGGGAGGCGAAATTTTTCCTCTCTTCAGGCGTCACCGCGATGATGCCTTTGTCATCCTCGCGGCTGGATTTTCGGGCGCGGGCCACGGAGGCTGTTTTGAGCAAGACGGCGCAGATAGCTGCCTGGATGACATCGCCGAGACCCATGATGACATAGGGTATTGCGTATCCATAGGAACCAACGACATGGCCGCCCGAGACCGCACCGATGATCCCCCCAAAATGGACGATGACGGCCAGCGCACCGATTGTCGTGGCATGCTTTTCCACCGGCTGCATGGCAATGACGTAAGGGTACATCAGCAGGTAGCTTGCCTTGAAGCACACCATCACAATCGATGAGACCCAGAAACTGGCAATGTCCGCTGCCACGTAGCAGGCGAGGCTGAAACCAGCCGCCGCCAATTGCGTCCAGATGAGGACAGCAATCGTGTCACGTCGTTTGGCAATGGCAACCCAGACCGGAAACGCCAGCATGACCGCAAGCGAGATCGACGCCAGGTACGCCCCGACCGTGAATGAGGACGAAATACTGAAGCGGGCCGCAAACAGTTGCGGATAATAGGGCAATAACATCGTGTCACTGACAACGGCGATGGCTGTCATCGCCAATAAAGCTGGTCTGAGCATCACGCCACCACGCGTGCTGATTTGACGTCGCTCAGACCACGTACATCAAATGTCTGGAAAGCGGTTTCCTGTTCGATTGGATAGACCTCGTAACCCGCGATTTCACGCAGGATCGTCGCGTTACGCAAGCATGCCATGCCAAGGTCTGGCGCAACGAAGCCGTGAGTGTGAATATCAAGGTTTTGAACAAAGACCTCGCTTGCCCCATGATCCACCGCATAATTCGCGCCGACATCGAGCCTTCCTTTGCTGTCGCGCCGGAGGCGCTCGGAAATCCCGCCCAGAAACTCCGGCTCCTTGTAATCGTATCCGGTGGCCAGAATGACGGCATCCGGCTGGAGCGTGAATGTGATGTCCTGTTCCCGTTGCCGAAACTCCAGAGAAAATTCCTGACGTCCGGGCGCGTGGCGCGCATCGATCAGCTCGCTGTTGGGAATGAGATTGGTCTCGACACGTCCCTTCAGGCTTTTGCGATAGAGAAGGTCGTAAATGTCCTTCAGCAGGCTGGCATTGATGCCTTTGAAAAGTGCCGACTGCTCCTGCAAAACCCGGTCTCGTGTTTGCTCGGGCAGACCATGGAAGTAGCGGGCGTAATCAGGCGATGTCATCTCTAGATTGAGCTTTGTCAGGTCCAGAGGAAAGAACCGTGGCGAACGTGTCACCCAATCGAGGCTGTAGTTGTGGTTGTCGATCTCCGACAGAAGATCGTAATAAATCTCGGCGGCGCTCTGCCCGCTTCCCACGATCACAACGGATTTGCGCGCCTGAAGCTGCTTCTTGTGCGTCATATAGTGTGAGGAATGGGTGATATGCGGAGCCAGCTTTTGGCAGCAGGCGGGTATCGACGGCGATGTTCCCGTTCCCACCACGAGCTTGCGGGTTTCTATATTTTTGATTCCGCCCAAACGGTTGGCAACTGTCAGCCTGTAGGTGCTTGCTGCCTTATCGTATCTGACATCCTTCACCGTATGACCGAATTTCAGATTGTCCAGTTTCGTAGCCGCCCATTGGCAGTAAAGATTGTATTCGTTGCGCAGAAGGAAAAAGTCTTCACGTGTGTAAAACGAGTAAATTCTGCCCTGCTCTTTTATATAATTAAGGAACGTGAATGGGCTGGTGGGATCCGCCAGAGTGACGAGATCGCCCATGAACGGTGTCTGCAAGGTCGCGTTCTCCAGCAGCATGCCTGGATGCCAGTTGAAGCCCCGGCTGCGGTCGAGAAAAACGGACCGTAACCAAGGCACCGGCTTTGCAAGGCAAGCCAGACCAAGATTAAACGGGCCGAGCCCGACGCCAGTAAAATCATAAATTGCATTGTCCATTGTCGCCTCCGACTGAGGTGATTGTTATCTTAAAGGTGACTAAAAGAATCAAGTATAAAATTCGCAGATTTTTGCGGGTAAAAAAATATATATGAATGAGTGAGAGGATGGTCAGCGGCGCATATTTTGGTGACATAATAGAGTAAAATCAGTATTTTTTAGCGCTTTTCGGACTATGAAATTTGCGCGCACAGTTGCGCGGCAATAAAAAAATGATTTTATCGTGTCTGTTCAGGCCCGAGCAGGCAAAGCGTGTGAAACGAGCCCAAAAATAGCAGGCGAATACAACCTAAGTGGGTGTCATGATGGCGCTCAAAAAGCTGCACTCCGCCTTGAAAGCAGCGCGATTGCGGGAGCGGCGATGGCGGATACCCCGGCAGCGACCAGAAAGGCGGTATGATAGCCAAAACGCTCCGCAATAGCACCGGCGCCTATTCCACCCGCCATGCTGACGATGCCATCCATGCATTGGAACAGAGTAAAATCCACTCCTGCCTGATGCGGGTCAGACCAACCCATGAAACAGGCATAAAGGGCAACGAAACCAATCGACATGACCCCGGATGAACTGGTGATGGCCACCGTCATGACAACCCAATCGGCGATATCGCGATGGAGGCTGAAAGCCGCGAAGGCACAGAGCAAGATGGTCTGTGCTGCAATCGACAGGATAAGCACCCGTGACGAGCCGTAGCGGCGTACCAACAGCCCCCCAAGAAGTGCGCCGCCAAAGCCCACGATCATGCTTCCGATACCATTGAACGTTCCCATCGTTGCGAGATCAAGGCCGTAGTCGATGAGGAAAGGTCCCAGCATCGCGAGCCCCCATTTTTGGGCAGCGACATAGACCGCGGCGATGATGATACCGGTTCTGATATGCGGCTTGGCGAGCGCGTGGCGTATGGATGGCGTCTGGTCACGGGTCTCAACCCTTGCTTTGGCGGCAGGACCGAAAATGAAGGGCAATGCCAGGAGAACCACAAGCATGGCCATGACCAGGGTTGCACTTCGCCATCCGTACCAATCCACAAGAACAAGGAATAGCCCAGCCCCTATCGCAGAACCGAGGTAGGAGCCGCCGACCTGAGCGGCGTTTGCCCAGGCATGATGTTCTACCGAAAGTGTCTCTACCGCATAGCCATCGCAGGCAATATCGACAGTCGCTGTGACCACAGCGACGACGAAGAGCACGACAATCGCGGTGCTGACCGGTGATGGTCCGGTGAAGGCGAGGATGACGAGACCGCACGCGCAAAGCCCGACGCCTGCGCCGACAATGACGGGCGACCTGTTTTTCCCCACGCGGGGCAGCCGGTAACGTTCTATGAAGGGCGACCAGAGAAACTTCAAAGCCCATGGCAGGACAATCAGGTACAATAGCCCGATCTGATCCAGCGGAAGGCCAGCACTTCTCAAAACCGCCGGAAGCCCAAGAAAGGTTAGTCCTCCAATCACGCTTTGCCCGACATAAAGACCTCCCACCGCAACGAAGACGGAGACAGGTGACGGCTTTATGTCGGTGGGGGCGGTCGGCATATTCAGAAGCTGTACTTCAGGCTAGCAATCACTTTGCGACCCTCATCGAAGTAGCAGAAGCCCGTGGTGCACACTTGATTGACTTCGTTGAGGAGATTGGATGCATTGACCTGCAATTTCACCCCTTCCATCGCGTCATTCAGTCTGCCGAGATCGTAGCGAACTGCGGCATCCACAAACGTACGAGCTCCATTGTTGAAAACCGGGGTGTGAAGATCATTGCCGAAGCTGGAGCCTACGTAGCGTACACCTGCACCCAAGCCGAGGCCGTCCAAAGCGCCAGATTGCACCTCGTAATCAACCCAAAGAGAGAACATGTGATAGGGGCTGGAATTGAGCTGTCGACCCACAGTCTCGGGTGTCAGCTTGGTGATTTTGACATCATTATAGGAGTAACCGCCCGTCAGGCTCAGGCCGTTGTCCAGCGAGGCCGTAACTTCAAGTTCGACACCCCGCGAGCGCATATCCAGCTGCCGCAGCACATTGAGGCTTGTGGCTGAGTCATAGGCATAAACAGACGCGTTTTCCTGGTCTATATCGAAGTAGGCGGCAGAAATGAGCACATTCTGGTCCGGTATTTCGTACTTCAAGCCGACTTCATATTGTGTTCCAAGGGTTGGATCCGCCTGGGATGAGCCCCCACCCGATGAAACGATAACGCCCGGATTTGCCACATACGAGGTGCCATAGCTGACATAGGGCATGATATTCCAAGGTGTGACATAGCCAATCGAGGCACGCCATGTCGTCTCGCTGTCGTTGCGCGCGTAGTTCGCACCCCCCGCCGAATACTCACTGTCGTGCCAATCATGACGCAAGCCAAGACCAATTCGCCAGGCATCGATCTCGATCTGATCCTGGACATAGACGCCGATGGCATTCTGCTTTTGGTTCTGGAAGACGGTTATGTCTGGAACATATGTAAAACTGCTTGTGAACGGAGCGCCACCGTAGCCCTGGCGCGATTCATATTCCATGTAGCTGTAATCGATGCCGCCGATCAGCTTGTGCTGTGCCGCGCCGGTTTGAAACTCAGCCTCAAGATAGGTATCTGTCGCCAGACCTTTATTGTCTTCATAGACTAGCCCGGGCTTGCCACCAAAAGCGTATTCCTGTCTGGTGGAAAGATCTGAGTAACGAAGCTTGTGATGCAGTGTGACCGTGTCTGTCAGCTCATGCTCAAGTTCATAGCCGATCCGCCATTGCTTCTGTGTAAAATCATTGAAGCGGGCATCGCCACCATAGGCCGGCGTCGCACCATTGGCGTCATTGATATATCCCCAGGTTCCGCCTGTTGTAGAATCCATATATTCGCCGAGAACGGTGAGTTTGGTGCCTTCGTCCGGTTTCCACGTCATTGCGGGTGCAATTATCACACGATCATCCTTGATCGCTTTGATCTCGTTGCGACCATCGCGCCCGACACCCGTCAGACGGTAGAGCACAGAGCCATCTTCTGTGACCGGACCTGACAGATCAAAGGCACCCTGGACCCGACCGTAGGATCCGTATTGCACCTCTACTTCCCGTAGCGTCTCTTCGGTTGGTCGCTTGGAGATGATATCAACGATGCCGCCGGAGCTGCTGGCGCCATAGATAGAGGCAGCGGGGCCACGCAGAACGGTCAGGGCTTCCACGCCATAAGGCTCGATACGGAACAGGCCGTTTGGACTGCTGATCTGGCGCAAGCCATCGCGGAACACACCTGTATATGTAAGCTCGATGCCACGCAGCTTGAACGCATCGAAGCGGGGTTCTGCTCCATACTGGCCGCCGCGCGCACCTGGTGTATAGCGGATCGCCTCGGTCACATTTTGCGGCTGCCGATCATCCAGCTGTTTCCGGCTAACGACCGATACCGACTGGGCGGTTTCCGCCACCGGCGTATCCGTCTTGGTCGCACTGCGGCCAGATTTTGCGACGTAACCCTGCGTTTCGACAATACCCGGGACGCCGCCTGTGCCTGAGCCTTCGACAACGATTGTTTGAAGCACAGTCGACCCATCATTGGCGACGCCAGACTGCTGCGCGGTGGTGGAGGGATCGAAAATACGCACGGTGTTGGCGCCCGCCATGGTGAAACTCAAGCCGGAACCGGCCAGAAGCTGTGTCACGGCTGCAGAAACGCTAAGCGGGCCTTTGACACCGGCCGTTGTCTTTCCTTTGGTGATCGCGGAGGGGTAGAGCATGCGCAGATTGGCTTGGCGACCAAGGGTCAGGATGGCGCTTTCGAGGGGACCGGCGGGCACCGATAATGTTGCGGTGGCAGGTGCCGCAGTCTGCTCTTGCGCACGCGTCGTTCCTGCCACTGTTGTTATCGAAAGGCCGATCATCGCCGTCGTCGCCAGCCACAGCCTCTTATGTGCCCGCTCTGCAAAAATCATTCTCGTGTCCCTTAACGCCTGATCAACAAACGCACTGCGCAAGCCCGCAGTGCTCTCTGATGACCTAGAGTGAGAAGAGGCCCGACCTCCTGACGTGCTCTGTGAAAAAATTATCGCGAGCGGACAAGCACCACCATGCCAGCGAGCTTCGTGACGCTGACTGGAAGGTTGCTTTCCAGAATGCGTAACGCCTGATCGGTGTCGTGAAGATCGAAAATGCCTGAGACACTCAAGCGCGAAGCTTCATCGTCAAGAACAAGAATTTTGCCATGGCGATATTGGGCGAGGATTTGAAGTACTTGTCGCAACGACTGCCCGGAGAATACAAGCTTTCCTTCACGCCAGGCCGTGTTGTTCGTCACATCCTGTCGTGAACGGACGATGGCTCCGTCACTATCCATCGTCACCACATCGCCTGCTCCCAGCCTGGCAGTGCCGGACGTGGTCTTGACCTCCACCTCGCCTTCCTCAACCTGCACCTCTTGCGGCAATGATCCATCGCCAGCGCGGACGGAATAGTGGGTGCCAAGCGCATGTGCCTTCAAGCCGTTGTTATCAACAATGAAAGGTCGTTGCGGATTTTTCGCCACATCGAAGAACGCTTCACCGCGCAACAGGACAACCCGTCGTTCATGGGCTGAATAGCGCGTTTCGATGGCGGTGTCGGAGTTAAGGCTGATCCGGGTGCCATCTTCCAGCATCACAATGCGGGTCTCACCCACGGCAGTATAATGGTCGGCCTGCAGCCGGTCGATCACGCCTGCTTGTCGAGAGAGGAGGGTCATCGCCCCCAAAAGACAGAGGATACAGAGCGCCGCCAGCACTGCGCGGCGCGACTTCGGTGCCCGATGGGAAGGCGAGGGGAGCTGAACATCCCGCATCTCGCCCCAGAGCGATGCCATGTCCTCATAGGCGTCTTTGTGGGACGGATTCGCCGTCAACCAATCCTGAAATGCCTGACGATCCGTAGGCGACGCATCTGCCGACTGCATGCGCGCCACCCAAAGCGCTGCTTGTTCTTCTAGTCCCGCTTCAGTTCTGTCGCTTTTCTTGTCACGCATAGAAGATTGCCATTCTCAATCAGGTTTCAGTCAGCATCCTTATATATCGAGTGAAAAACATGCGAGCGCCTGACGTCTAAAGACTGTTTATTTTTGCCCGCGCCCGGCGGCATTGCAGTAACGCTTTGATAATATGCTTTTCCACCATGTTGCGGGAGATACCAAGCCGTTCGGCGATCTCGCCATTGGGCAATCCGTGGATTCGGCTGAGGACGAAAACCTCCTGGCAACGTTTGGGAAGAGCACCTATTTCATGAGCCATCACTGCCAGATGCTGGCGACCCGTGACGATCTGCTCCTGATCTGGCCTGTCGCAGGCAACACCGAGCCCATCTTCCAACGGCACCAGCAGCGGCCGTTCACGCGACTGTCTGATAGCAGTCAGCCGGGCAACGGACTTCGCAATCTGAAAAAGGTAGGCCTGCGGGTTTTCGATAGACGCAGTCTTGGAGACCTGCAAAACCCGCAGTGCCGTTTCCTGCATCGCGTCTGCAGCATCTTCACGATCTCTCAGTCGGTGGCGGAAGAACCGCAAAAGGCGGTTGCTCTCCTCCGTTCTTAAAAGATGCAACAACGCTGTACTCATGAGCCGACAACATCCAACAGCTTTTTCGTAGATCACCACAACGCTGGTTGCGATGTCCGACGCGAATTTAACATGACTTATTTAATCATGTTAATTGAGCGGACGCGTTAGAGCCAGACCAAAAAAACACTGGGTGCGGAAAAGGCAGGATATTATCAAAGGCGCTGTGGCCAAATTGCACGGATGCAAACCACTGCTACATGCCAAACGCGCCCTTGCGGCGCATGAGAATGAGCTGAAAAATCACGATATAACGACAAATGTTCGTGCTGGCTCGCACGACCTACTCATTTATGCAGTTGCCAAGAGCTGATGTTTTTCAAGGTGTGCATGCCAACATCGAAACCGGCGCGGTGTATGCTATCTGTAGCAAACCGAAGTCGATGGTGAAGGGCCGACTTCTCAGCCCTTCACCCAGAACTGGATGATTATTCCATGTGGCTGGCAGCAACATCGGCGGCCGATGCTGCCGAGATGGCTACGTCAACGCCCTTGATGACCGATGCGCCAACTGCGCGTAGATCAACGACGTTCTTCAGATTTCCGGACGTGGGTTCTGGCAGTGGCGTGACAGTTCCAGCATCGAAATCTACAACCCAGAGACCCTGCTTATCTGCTACGCCAAGTACAACAACATTTGCCATTTCAATAACTTCCTTTTTTCCAATAACTAAAAACCGGCTTTCTTTAAACCTTCCCGGTAAATATCCTTTTGCCATTGTTCCTTGAAGGGAACGATGGCCAGCCAGTTATCAATATCGAATTGGGGGTTCGATTCAAGAGCCCGCCGAACGAAGAAACGAGACTTTTTTTCGTCTCCAAGCATGGCCCAACTTGCGGCGGAAAGGCGATCCGCAAGGTCGCCGTCCACCATCTTTTCGATGTAGCCGAGGGCATCATTGAACTTGCCGAGGCTATAGCTGGCTCCTGCTGCGGTCCATAAGTAAGAGTCAGGGCCAAGGGGGTTCAGCTCCATCGCACGTTCGAGCTTTTGCAACGCAAGATCTGGCTGTGAAAAATGGTTCAATGTGTCGGCATGGTCGGCGATAATGTCTGCGTAATGGGGGCTAAGCGTCTCCGCCACTTCCAGGGTCCTTACGCTTTCTTCAAGTTCACCCATGAGAAGCTTTGTAACGCCGAGTTCCCGGTATCCATCTGCAAAGTCACGCCGAGCGTCGATCGCACGCGTGGCGTATTCCGAAGCGGTTTCCAGCAGGTCCATATCTCCGCGCGCGGTGAGAAGCCATTCCTTTGAGTAGGTGCGTGCAATGGCACTCAAGGCCGGGGCGAAGTTTGAGTCTTCCTGTAAGGCGCCCCTCAACTCCTTTCGCGCACGGCGCAGATTTGGAAGCGTCAGTCGATTGAGATAGTGGCGTCCGATAAGATATCGGTGATAGGCAGCCGCGCTTCGCTCAAAATATGGACGGGTGATCTGATGGCTTTCAATTCGTCCGGACACCGAAAGTGTAATTTGCCGCAACAGGTCGCGACGGCGGTCTATCAGGTTGAGGCTTTCGAGGTTGTAGCGCTCAGCCCAGACGATTTCGGAGCTGTTGACATATGTGAGCTGAACAAACAGCGATAGGTCGCCATTCTCCAGACTGCTCAAACGGGTGTCCAGAACATAGGTGATGTCATAGCGTTCAAACACATTTGGCTTGTCTTCAGATGTTTTGCCGATTCGAACTGCTGTATGAGGGGCAATGATCTCAAGGCTATTCAGGGCGCAGAACCCGATTGTAATATCCTCGATTAACGACGATGCGACCACGGCGACCATCGGATCAAGATGGTGGTGCGTGGGAGGTAGCAAGGCGAGGCGAGGAACGGCGCTTTTCAGGACTTCTTCGGGCTTGATGAGCGCGTCGAGAGCGGTTGTGTCCGATGCGGAAAACTGTGAGACCCCTTCCTTCTTGCCGACGGTTTCTGCAGAATTTGTATCGGACCCAGCGCCTAGATAAGCTAGGCCCCGGGAAAGTGACTGTTTCCGTTGCTCAAGGTGCTTTCGAAAATACTCAACTTCCTCCTCTGCATTGAATATCTGCACAAGGAATTTAAGCGTATCTGGATTTTCCGGCTCCGTATGAAAGATGAGGATGGCGGCATTTTTTATGATCTCCTCTTCCTTGGGTGTTCTCGCGGAGCTCGACGTTTCCTTCAACAGCCCCTTAAGAAGGGCGCTGTGGTAAATTTTCCGCTGTATCAGCCAAACATCATACTCGCGACTCTGGCAGTTCACGGCTGCAAGGAACGTCCGGTTGAAAAGCGCAACAAGCCGTCCCAGCCAGGTGAGGGGGTCTTCAGAATCCGTCTTGTGAAGCGAGAGCAGATCGCAAGCGACCGAAGTTTGGCCGAGAGAGATCGTGCTTCCCGTAAAGGAGAGAAAATCCGCCCCAAGCTCTTCCTGCCGGGATTTGATTCTCGAAATGGTTGAGCGCAGATTGACGAGTGAAACTTCCCTGTTTTCATCGCCCCATAAAAACTGGGCCATTGTCGTGCGATGAGCCGAACCCTCTGGCGCTGTCAGGAGATAGGCCAGGATCAAAAGACCCTTCTCGGGGAAAGGAACAGCTTCGTCCTGCGAGTCGAAGAGCTGCAGTTGGCCAAATGTTTGCAGAGAAAACGTCATGTTTAATGCGCCCAAGCGACACCGATTCACTATCAGTCTTGTGTATAAGGGATTTTTCAACAACTGGAAGCATCTTGTGCATCGAAGCGTAGCACGGAGTTGTCCTGCATCGACTTGCAGCTGGCGATGTTAAGCAGTCGACCCTCTGGGTCGCAAACAAGCTTCATGGGCTTCACCGGCGCTGGTCGTGCCGGCCGGACTCGGTTCCAAGAAGTTTCTAAAACACTATCGTGATGACAGAGCTCGGCCAACATCGCGTATAAATAAGAGATCAACGGGAGGCCCGTCACATGAAGCGAATTTTCGTAGCGTCTCTCATCGCACTCTCCTCATCACAGGTGTTCGCAATGGATAGCCTTAAGGAATTCGCCTGGAAGAACCGCGTGGTTCTGGTGTTCGGCAGCGCAGCTGATCAAACGTTGCTCCAACAGATTGAAATACTCAACCGGCAGAAGGCCGAGCTTGAGGAAAGAGACATGGTCGTCATCAGGGTTTCCGAAGGCGAGGCCCGCGCAGTCTATGGTAACGCCCCCGCCCTGAAATCAGTGGATTTGAGGACGGATGCCGATATCAAAAGTGAAGCGTTTCAGGTTGTCCTCGTCGGCATGGATGGTGGCATCAAGCTTCGTAGCGAGAAGGTCGTCAGTGATGTCGAAATGTTCGACCTCATAGACGGTATGCCAATGAGACGCGCTAAGCAAAACTGAAGCCACAGATGCATAGCTTTGATAGATTTGTCGCGCATTTCAACAATTTGAAGTGGCAAGCTCCCCATTCTCCGACGCCTCGATGACATATGAATAACCCCTAGTCATCATATATCTTATACTTAGAGATATGTTGACACGATATCTGAACAACAGTATGAAATTTCCCAGCCGATGGAGGATTGGCTGACTGCTCCAAATAGAAGCTCTTTGCCGGCGATTTCGCCGGTGCTTTTCGATGGGGAAATCGCAGCACCGGCGAACCTGTTTTCGCCATGGGAGGGGAAATGTCTTATATCACCAAACTGCTCACGGGCGCCGCGCTGGTGTCCACACTCGCACTCAGCTCGGCGTGGGCGCAAACAGTTCTGAAGTCGTCAGACACCCACCCAGACGGGTATCCAACCGTAGAAGGTGTTAAATACTTCAGCCAACTGGTAAAAGAACGCACTAGCGGTCGCTACTCAGTTGAAATCTACCATTCCGCACAATTGGGCGAAGAGAAAGATACAATCGAACAGGTCAGATCGGGCGTTATCGAGCTCAATCGCGTTTCGATGGCACCGTTCAACGGAACTGTGAAAGAATCCATCATTCCGGCATTGCCCTATATTTTCCGTTCAGAAGACCATATGCATAAGGTTATGGACGGCCCTATCGGTGACCAGATCAAGGCTGCTTTCGAGCCTGCTGGCTTGGTGGCATTGGCATTCTACGACTCCGGCTCACGCTCGTTCTATAATTCCAAAAAGGCGATCAAAACGGTTGCAGACATGAAGGGCCTGAAATTCCGGGTCATTCAGTCTGACATTTTTGTCGATATGGCCACTGCTCTCGGCGCTAACGCAACGCCGATGCCCTATGGTGAGGTCTATTCGTCTGTCGAGACTGGTGTTATCGACGGCGCGGAAAACAACTTCCCAAGTTACGATACCGCAAAGCACTATGAAGTTGCCAAGTTCTACTCGCTCGATCAGCACACGATCCTCCCAGAGGTCTTCGTCATGAATAAGGCGGCGTTCGACAAGCTGACGCCAGAGGACCAGGCAATTTTCAAACAGGCTGCGAAGGACAGCGTAGCCAAGCAGCGTGAGCTGTGGGCAGCGAAGACTGCGCAGTCGCGCGCGACCATCGAAAAGGCGGGCGTGGCTGTCAATGAAGTCGAAAAGCAGGGCTTCATCGATGCAATGAAACCCGTTTACGAAAAGCACGTAAAAGGCGACGTACTAAAGAAACTCGTCGCGGACGTGCAGGCGGCCAAGTAAGCCGCAACAACACCCTGCCTAGTTCAGCAGGCAGGGTGTTTGTCTAACCCAAACGCCATCATTCCAGACATTTTAGTCGGGCCCTTTTTCAGCAGCAGAAGGGTCAGGAGGCATCCTCATGTCTACCCATCTCAAATCGAGCCTCCCAATTCTCACAAGATTGAACACGCTGGTTCTTTATATTGCGGGTATCGGCCTTGTGTTCATGACTGCAATCGTCGCGTGGCAGGTTTTTTGCCGATACGTCCTGAACGACTCCCCAAGTTGGAGCGAGCCGGGTGCCGTCATTCTCATGAGCTGGTTCATCTTTCTCGGTGCCGCCGTGGGTGTGCGTGAGAACAACCATATGGGTTTTGACGTCCTTTTATATGTCCTTCCTAAAGCCGGGAAGAAATGGCTGCGGATGATTTCGGATGTCGTCATATTTGCCTTCGGGATTGGTATGATCTGGTACGGCATCAGCCTGGTTATGTTGACCTGGAACACCATCATGCCAGCGCTCGGTATCTCAGGCGCGTGGGATTATGCACCTCTTGTGGGCGGCGGGGTATTGATCTGCATTTTTGCCCTGGAGCGCATCGTTGCTCGGGCGATGAACCTGCCGGTCGACGAAGCGCTTGATGAGATGGCGCCGACGGAAATCGCAGTCGAACTCGAAAACATCGCAGATGTTCGCAAAGACGCGGCCGATCTTGCCCACAAAAACTCATCCAACGTCGTGAAAGGGAAATAACACGATGGAACTCTGGATCCTGTTTGGCAGCTTTACGCTGCTTATGTTGATCGGCACGCCAATCGCATTTTGTCTCGGCATTTCCAGCCTGGCGACAGTCGCATATATGGGCTTGCCGCCGCTGGTGGTTTTCCAGCGAATGAATTCCGGCATGAGTGTCTTTTCCATGCTGGCCATCCCCTTTTTCATCTATTCGGGTGACCTCATGGTTCGCGGTGGCATTGCCGGGCGCATCGTGGCCTTTGCGGCATCGCTCGTCGGGCACCTGCGCGGTGGGCTCGGTCAGGTAAACATCGTCACATCCACCCTGTTTGGGGGCATTTCGGGATCTGCCGTGGCTGAGGCCGCAGCGGTCGGTGGCTTGATGATTCCGCAGATGAAGGCGCGCGGTTATGGTGCCGATTACGCCGTCAACGTGACCTCGATGGCAGCATTGATTGCACTGCTGCTGCCGCCATCCCACAATATGATCATCTACTCGATTTCTGCGGGCGGCAAGATTTCCATCGCCGACCTGTTTACCGCAGGCGTCATTCCCGGTCTGTTGTTTGCAGGCGTGCTGATGATCACGGCCTATATTGTCGCCAGCAAGCGGGGCTATCCAACCGAACCCTTTCCAGGCTTCATGGTCGCATTGCATCTTCTGGCTGCCGCCATTCCCGGTCTGCTGCTCATCGCCATCATCTTTGGCGGCGTGCGTTCAGGAATATTTACAGCAACGGAAAGCTCCTGCGTCGCTGTTATCTATGCCCTTCTTGTCACCACGCTCATCTATCGTCAGCTTAGCTGGAAGGACTTCGTTCACGCCACCATGGGCGCTGTGCGCACAACTGCCATGGTTCTGCTCATCATCGGCTGCGCCGCGGCATTTTCCTGGCTGATGGCGTTCCTGCGGGTGCCAACCACGCTCGTTATCTGGATGCAGACGCTGTCTGACAACCCCATCGTGATCCTGTTACTTCTCAATGTCATCATGCTGGTTTTGGGCACCTTTATGGACATGGGCCCGACAATCATCATCACGACGCCAATCTTTCTACCGATCGCCACAGCCTATGGTGTCGACCCGGTCCATTTCGGCGTGATCATGATCCTGAACTACGGCCTTGGCCTCAATACGCCCCCGGTCGGTGGTGTGCAGTTTGTGGCATGTGCTGTCGGCAAGATTACCGTCTGGGAGGCAATGCGATCCATCTGGCCATTCTATGGTGCAGGCATCGTCGTGCTGTTATTGGTGACTTATATTCCCGCCCTATCACTCTGGCTTCCGGCTGCGTTCAAATAGGGCATACGTCACGCATGAAACCATAATGGCCTGCAACGTCGGGCAAGCAACAGTCTGCGCTGCTCTGAAAGCAAAGCAAAAACACCTGCGGCTGGCACATCATCGTGCCAGCTTCATGCGACTATATCTCCACACACATAGACCTGACGCCGCTCAGATAACGCCCTTGCTAAAAATGAAGCAGCCATAGGGGCCGGGATCGGATGTTCGCACAATCGCGAAGGATTTCTTGGCCGCCTCGTAAAATGCGAAACGCTCCAATGCCTCGATCGCGATAGGCCGATTCTCAGCCCGATCAACGACATCCTGCATCACTGCAAAAATCGGAACCTGAGCCTCTGGGTCGCCAACGACCTGCATGCGCTTCACTGGCGCTGCGACAAATGTGTCCAGCGGGAAAAGCTTGAGTATCGCTTCAGCAGCACGTTCCAGACCACAGCCAGAAACATCGATCAGGTGGCCATAGGTCGTTTGCCGCGCAATGGTCTGCGCGGGGTGGTTGATGTCGCATAAAACCAGTTGATCGCCATGTCCCATCAGCATGAGGGCGTGGATCAGCTCAGCGTTGATAATAGGGTCTATCCCTTTAAGCACTGCGTTCTCCTCCCGGGATTGGCGACTGCCTTCTTCACGACTTAGCGCGATTTTGTAATGCTGGCAATAAACTGAGATGAAGATTGACCTGAGCGCGCGCCCTGATTGCCTGATTTATCAAGTATTGCTGATATGCGCATCGGTTTGTCCGGTCTGAACTGACACTTTCAGAAATAACTGAGGCTTTGATGGCGCGCCAGTTTACAACGGTATAGATATATGTGAAGTCTCATGAACGGATGACGTCCTTCCAAGGATATATGTTTGGCAGTGCAGCGAGGAGCTGCACCCGCTGGCGGACGAGGAAGACGCAATGTCGCGAGGAGTGCGCGGCACCGTGGGAGGAGAAACGCTTTTGGCATCGATGAATATCGTCAATGTCGGAAAAGCCTATGGTAGCCTGACCGTTATCCATGGCGTTTCCGTTGAAATACCCGACGGCGAGTTCGTCGTTCTGGTGGGGCCGTCCGGTTGCGGAAAATCGACGCTTCTGCGCATGGTCGCGGGGCTGGAGCCGATTACGTTCGGAGATATCCAGATCGACGGCAAGGTGGTCAACGACCTGCCACCCAAAGACCGAGACATCGCGATGGTGTTTCAAAGCTACGCGCTTTATCCGCACAAGACCGTTGCCGAGAATATGGGTTTCGCACTCAAGATGCGGGGTGAGAGCAAAGCCGATATCGATGCTCGCGTCCGCAGGGCGGCCGAGATCCTCGACCTTATACCTTATCTCACGCGCTACCCCCGCCAGCTTTCTGGCGGTCAGCGCCAGCGTGTTGCCATGGGCCGGGCAATCGTTCGCGATCCCAAGGTATTCCTGTTCGATGAGCCGCTGTCCAACCTCGATGCCAAGCTGCGCGTGCAGATGCGCGCCGAGATCAAGGAATTGCAGCGGCGCTTAGCCACGACCATGATTTACGTGACGCATGACCAGGTGGAAGCCATGACCATGGCCGACCGCATCGTCGTCCTGCGTGATGGCCGTGTCGAGCAGATCGGTTCACCGCTGACGCTTTATGACAAACCTGCCAACACCTTCGTTGCCGGGTTCATCGGGTCTCCGTCCATGAACCTCATCAAGGGTCACATCCGTAGCGCCGCAGATCCGTATTTCGAGACGGATGACGGTATCCGTCTGCCGCTTTCGCGTGTGCCTGATGGTGCCGACGGCAAATCTGCCTTTTACGGCATCAGGCCTGAGCATTTCACGCTGGGTGGCGCTGTTGAGGCACAGGTTACGGTGGTGGAATCAACCGGCTCGGAAACGCAGATCTTCGCCAAAATCGGGCAGCAGAAGATCATTGGTGTGTTCCGCGAACGGGTGGATGAGCCCGCAGGCGGCACGATTGCGATAACGCCAAATGTTGCGCTGGTCCATCTCTTCGATGGAGAAAGCGGGTTGAGGCTGGACTAGAATTTCTGGTCGCCACCGTGAGGAGACGGTGACGACGCCAAATCAACGGGAGGATAACCGCATGAAAGTCAGCGATTTCGAGAGAATGATGGCGATCGGCCTGAGCCGCCGCGCCATGTTGAAGACAGGCGCAAGCCTTGGTGCCGTAGCGGCTGCGGGCAGTATGCTCGGCCCGTTCGGTGCGGCTTACGCGCAGGACGCATCCTTGCGCACGCAGATTTTGCAGGTGCCGGGTGTCGGCAAGGGCTCCCCAACCGATGCCGATTGGCAAAAAGTCGGCGAGATGTGCCTTGAAGCCACCAAGAAAACCGTCAAGCAAGGCGAATTCGCCGGTGTCGAGCTTTCCTTCATGGGGCTGAACAACCAGAACCTCCACAACGTTCTGTTCCGTGGCTTTCTCAAGCCCTGGGAAGATTACACCGGTGCCAAGATCACATGGATCGATCTGGCGCAGGCCGATTATAACCCACGTCTTCAGCAGGCCATTGCCACCGGCACTGTCGATTTCGACCTTCTTGAAATGGGCGCGCCGTTCGAAGGCGATGTCTGTGGCAGGGGGCTGGCTTCTGAAATGCCGGACTGGGTCAAAACCCAGATCGACATGGATGATTACGTCGATTACCTGAAGGCGCCCGTCGGAACCTGGGATGGCAAGACCTACCGCGTTTCTGTCGATGGCGATTGCCACAACTTCAACTATCGCACCGATTATTTCACCGACCCAGATTTGGCAAAGGCCTGGAAAGACGAGGGCCACAAGGGCGAGTGGGGCGTGCCGAAGACATGGCAGAAGGTTCAGGAAGTTACTAAGTTCCTCAAGGGCAAGAAGATTGGTGGCACAGATGCCATTGGCTATCTCGATTCGCCAAAGGCATGGGGCGGTTTTGGCTTCTACTTCCTCGGCAGCCGCGCAACGGCTTATGCCAAGCATCCGGATGACAAGGCCTGGCTGTTCGACACCGATACGATGAAGCCACGCATCAACAATCCTGCCTGGGTGCGCGCCATTCAGGACGTGATCGACGCATTGCCATCGGAAGCGGGCGATCAGCTCAACGCCGATCCAGGCACGGCGGCATTCCAGCAGTTTCTGGCTGGCACCGGTTCCATGGTTTCTTGGTGGGGTGACGTGGGTGCGGCTGCACGCACCAGCGATACATCCGTTATCGGCGAGACCATCGGCTTTGATATTCTGCCGGGTTCTGATGATGTCTATAATGCCAAGACCGGCAAATGGGACACGCTTGCCAGCGGCCCCAACTATGCGCCGAACATGGCCTATCTCGGCTGGGGCGTCTATGTCATGGCCCGGGTCGATAGCGACGAGAAAAAGAAAAAGGCGGCCTGGAGCGCGGCAGCGCATCTTGGCGGCAAGGATATCGCGCTGTGGACCGCTGCCTATCCATCCGGCTTCCAGTGCTATCGCAAGAGCCAGTTCAACATCAAGGAATGGGTTGCCGCGGGCTATGACGAGGCGTTCATCTCTAGCTATCTCGCGTCCCAGTCCAACTCCTACAACCACTCCAACGCTGCCATCGAGCCACGCATACCGGGTATTTTCCAGTATTACAGCGTGGCGGAGGATGAACTCGCCAAGGTGTTTGCCGGACAGGCCACGGCACAGGCAGGTGCAGATGCCATTGCCGCTGCTTGGGAAAAGATCACCGACCAGTTGGGCCGAGAAAAGCAGATCGCGCTCTACAAGGCGTCTCTCGGTGTGTGATGCCTGAAACCATTGTCTCAGGCGGCACAATCACGTGCCGCCTGAGCAAAGACCGCTTGAAGACGGCTTTCCAGCCTTGAGGTTTGCCCATGTCGCATACGATAACGCCAGCTTTGCAGCCCGTGGCGCAGGCGCCTGTACAAGCAAGTGCTGCCAAACGCGGCAAGCTCTTGCTAGTGGCCGCTACTATCCTGCTTTTCACCGTGCTCGCTTTGCAGATATCCGACGCTGCGGGCTGGACCGCGCTCGGTTTCGTCAGCTGGCAGCCGCTGCTCTATGCTTACATCATTTGGGCAACGTCGCTTTGCGCCGCTCAGATATTGATCCGCGGTGAGGCGGGCCAGCGGGCCGCCTTCGTGCTTCCGGCGGTTCTGTTCACCGTCGCCATGGTCGTGTTTCCGACTGTCTTCGGCCTTTACATCGCCTTTACGGACTGGAACCTCAGTGCCGCTGCCGGTCGCCGTTTTAATGGTCTCGACAATCTGCGCACCCTGTTTGCAGACCGGTATTTCTGGAATGCCATGCTGAACATGGTCTTCTATGTCCTGTCGGTTCTGGTGCAATATGCCATCGCGTTTGGTTTGGCGCTGCTGCTTAACGCTGAAATCAAGGCGCGCAAATTCTTCCGCGTCGCGTTCCTGCTGCCGCTGATGCTGAGCCCGGTTGCCGTCAGCTGGATGATTGGCAAGTCGTTGATGGAATACCGGTTCGGCCCGGCCGCCACGCTTGCGCGCCATCTCGGCTGGGATAATCCGGCTTTCTTCTCCACGCCGTGGCTCGCGCGTTCTTCGATCATGGCCATGGATGCCTGGGTGTCCATTCCCTTCATGATGATCCTGCTGCTCGCAGGCCTTCAGGCGCTGCCATCTGAAATCAAGGAAGCCGCGAAGGTGGATGGCGCGTCCGGCTGGCAGAGCTTCAAGGAAATCACCTTTCCGCTCATGCTGCCGGTCAGCATCACCGTCATCATCCTGCGCGTCATCTTCCAGCTCAAGCTTGCCGATATCGTCATCAACGTTACTGCTGGTGGGCCAGGTGGGGCGACGGATACCGTGTCGAGCTTTATCTTCCGCGAATATAGAGACCGCTCGAATGTCGGCTATGGCACGATGCTTGCAGAATTCTATCTCGTCATCATCATCATTTTCGTCGCGCTCATCCTCAAAGGGGCGAGCCGGTGGATGCAACGCGACAATTGAGGGTGAAGCTCATGGCAACACAGGTTGAACCATCCACGACACGCCCAAGCCTCTGGTCGCGCCGTCCGCAGTTTTTGACCAGCAGTCTGTTGATCTATGCGGCGCTGGTCTTCTGGGCGTTCGTCTCGCTGTTTCCGATCTACTGGACGATCACCACATCCTTCAAGACGGCTGTGAATGTGACGCAGGGGCACCTCATTCCCTTCGTGGATTTTACACCTGACTGGAAAGGCTGGCGCTCCCTAGGTCTTTCACCGGATACGATTTTTGCCCAATCCACTGTTCGGGATGAATTTATCCGCCGTTTCTACAACAGCATCGTCGCATCCGCCGGGGCGTCGTTCCTTGCAGTGGTCATCGGCTCATTGGCAGCCTACGGCCTCAGCCGTTTTTCCTACAAGTTCCTCTGGATGAAGAACAAGGACATCTCATTCTTCTTCCTGTCGCAGCTCATCCTGCCGCCGGTCGTTCTGGCCATGCCGTTTCTGGTCCTTTACAAGCACCTGATGCTCCTCGATACGCTGGTCGGATTGATCCTCGTCTATACGCTGATGGTGCTACCGATCGTCATCTGGATCATGCGCGACCAGTTTGACACGATACCGGTCGAGCTTGAGCAGGCTGCGCTCGTGGATGGCTGCTCCATTTGGGGCGCCTTCATGCGCATCGTCCTGCCCATCGCGCTTCCGGGCATGGTCGCGGCGTTCATTCTGTCCGTTATCCTGTGCTGGAACGAGTATTTCTTCGCTGCACTCCTGACGAGTTCGAATGCCAAAACATTGCCGGTCATGGTTGCGAGCCAGACGGGTTCACAGGGCATTAACTGGTGGTCCATGGCAGCTATTGCCACGGCGGCCATCATGCCGCTAATCCTTGTTGGCGTTTTCCTTGAGCGTTACATTGTGAAGGGCCTCACCGCAGGCGCCGTAAAATGAGGTCTGGTATGAAGTCTGGCGTTTCCATCCTTGGCATTTTTGTTGCTGATACGGCCTATCTCGCGCCGCGTATGCCAGCCATAGGCGAAACCATCACCGGCAGCGGCTTTTCCGTCGGTCCGGGCGGAAAGGGCTCCAATCAAGCGGTGGCCGCAGCACAGGCGGGTGCCGAGGTGACGTTCATCTCGAAGATCGGTGATGATACCTTTGGCGATCTCGCGCTAAAAACCTATGAAAAGGCTGGCGTCCGCACAAAAATCACTGTTCTCGACCATCAGCCCACCGGTGCTGCCTTCATCTACGTCAACGACAAGACGGGTGAAAACGCGATCATAGTTTATCCGGGAGCGGCGGGCCTGATTGATGTCCATGACGTCGAAGAGGCGCGGGACACGATCACGCAGTCGGCAGTCTTCGTCACGCAGTTGGAGCAACCCGCCAGTGCCGCGCAGCTTGCGCTGGAGATTGCCCGTGCCGCTGGCGTCACAACCATTTTCAATCCCGCACCGGCTGAAGCGTTTCCAGACGAGATCTACCGTGTGTGCGATTTTATTGTCCCCAACGAAACGGAAGCTGCAACGCTCGTTGGTTTTCCAATCGATACGCTTGATGGTGCCAAACGGGCGGGAGACATTTTCCTGTCCCGAGGTGTCGGCGCGGCCATCATCACGCTCGGTGCGCGTGGCGTGTTGTTTCATTCGGCGGAACAGTCCGTGTATGTCCCAGCCATCTCATGCGGTCCTGCCATCGATACGACCGGAGCTGGAGACGCCTTCGTTGGTGGTTTCGCAGCCGCGCTTTCGCGGGGTACAGACCGGCTAGAGGCCGTCCGGTTTGGATGCGCAACAGCTGGTATTGCCGTAACACGGCGCGGAACGGCCCCTGCAATGCCGACGCTTTCTGAAATCCAGGCCGCAATGGCGCGCTGACGTCACCGAATTCTGGTGCCGTACTGAAAAGACTGCATTTGCCTGATCATGCGTGACTGCCGCACACCCTGCGGCACGCTTTCGCACGTCTGTAGATTGCGCAACGTTTTAGAAAAAACTGCATCTTCAAGCCAAATTCTTGCGATGCGCATCATATTAAGCTTTACAAAAACATTTTAATTTGTGAAGTTGTCTCAACAACGATCGAAGTGAGCAAGACCGTGACCCCATTGAAATTCGCCACCCGACTGAATTCCTTTGCCTCCAAGCCCGCTGCCGAGTGGCCAGATCTTTCCGGCAAGCCGACCATGTTGCAGATGGCAAAGCGCGCTGCGAAGGTTGATGGTCTGACGGATCTCGATCTCAATTATCCTGACCATGTGGCTGATGATCCGGCACTTCTTGCGCGACAGATTGGCGATCTTGGCCTTTCGATCAACGGTTTTGCCATGCGTTATTACACCAACCCCGCTTTCAAGATTGGCGCTTTCACCAATCCAGACGCTGCCGTGCGGCGTGAAGCAATCGATCTGACGAAGAAGGGCATCGACGCCGCCCGCGCCGCTGGCAGCAATCTGATGACGTTGTGGCTGGGGCAAGATGGTTTCGATTATGCCTTCCAGGCCGATTATCACACGCTTTGGCAACACGAGATCGATGGCATTCGTGAAGTTTGCGCGCATGATCCGGATTGCTTGGTCAGCATTGAATACAAGCCCAACGAGCCGCGTTCCTATAGCCTGATGCCCGATTGTGCGACCACGCTTCTGGCCATCAAGGATGTGGACATGCCCAATCTGGGTGTAACGCTGGACTTTGCCCATGTTCTCTATGCCGACGAACAGCCAGCTTTTGCCGCTGCACTGATTGCCCGATACAGCCGCGTTCTCGGTGTGCACCTGAATGATGGTTACGCCAAGCGTGACGATGGCCTGATGGTTGGCGCTGTTCATACCCAGCAGACGATCGAGCTGCTGCGCCAAATCCGCAAGGACGGTTATGATGGCGCGATCTATTTCGACACTTTCCCTGACATGACGGGCCTCGACCCCGTTCACGAATGCGAAGTGAACATTCAGACCGTGAAGCGGATGCTGAAAATCGTTGATCGTATCGAGCAGGATAATCGCCTGTCCGGTGCGGTAGAGCGTCAGGACGCCGTCTCAGCACAGGCGGTCATTCAGGAACTCATGCTCGGCTGAACCAATACCGCTGACATTCCCCAAATTTGAACCTTTCACCAAAGGCACGCCGAAGGCTTGCCGAAAATAACCATCCGGGAGGAAACCGATGAAGACCTTTTTGAAAACGACAATGGCTGCCGGCCTTGCCGCCAGCTTCCTGTTCAGCGCCGCTTTTGCGCAGGAGCTTGCACCGCTCAATTCCGATACGGAAAAGGACCGCATGGACTGGTCGCAGCTTGAAGCCAAGCTTGGCCCATTCCCCAAGCTGCCCGAGGGCACGAAGGCCGGTGCGGTTTCCAAGACGCTGACCAATGAATACTGGCGTTCGCTTGGCCTTGGCTACGAAGCCTTTGGCAAGAAGGTCAGCGTTCCCGTTGCCTATCAGGCCGCCCAGAGCGAGGGCGACCAACTGGGTCAGTTGACGATTGCCGAAGGCATGATCACGCAGGGCTATAACGTCCTCCTCGTATCTCCACAGACGGATGCCAACCTGCAGCCGGTTATCGAACAGGCGAAGGCCGCCAAGATACCCGTGGTCAACGTCAACGACGCCGTCATTCCGCAGGCCGAGCATTATGTCGGCAACGTTCAGCGCGACAATGGCGTGCGCGTCGCCAAGTGGTTCATCAAAAACCGTCCGGAAGGCGGCAAAGTGGCCATCGTTGAAGGCCAGGCCGGTGTTTACGCAGCCGTGCAGCGCACCGATGGCTTCAAGTCTGCCATCAGCGAAGGCGGCAAGTTCAAGGTCGTCGCCAGCGTTCCCGGCAACTGGGATCGCCAGACATCGTACGATGCCGCAACCAACATTCTCAACCAGCACCCGGATCTGATTGGCTTTTATGCCAATAACGATGGCATGGCGCTGGGCATTGTCGAAGCCGTCAAGGCAGCCGGACTTGCGGGCAAGGTCGCGGTTTTCGGCACGGATGGTATCTCCGATGCCTATGCGTCGATCAAGGCAGGCGAACTCACCGGCACCGTGGATAGTTTCCCTGTTCTGACAGGCGAAGTCGCACTCGAAACCGCGTTGCGCCTCGTTGCTGGTCAAAAGCTGCCGCGCGTTGTTGCCACACCGCAGGCCCTCATCACCGCAGATAATCTCAGCCGCTATCAGGGCGAGGGCGTCGATGTGCGCGCCGTGCTGATGGAAGATGCCAAGACTGCCAAGTAATGCATGCTCAGGGGAGGCCGGTTTTGCCGTCCTCCCCACCAGCCTGAGAGGTGGAACGATGACGCCACGACTGAGATTCGAGACGATTTCCAAGAGTTTTCCCGGCGTCAACGCGCTGACGGATGTCTCCTTTGACGTTGCCCCCGGCGAGATCCACGGACTTCTCGGCGAGAACGGTGCAGGCAAATCCACGCTTCTGCGCATCCTGTCGGGCGTGTTTCGCCCCACATCCGGCACCGTCTTCGTCGATGGCGAGGCGGTTGCCTTCAAGAAGCCGATGGATGCACGCGCTGCCGGTATCGCGATGATCCATCAGGAGCTTCAGCAGGTGCCGCATCTGAGCGTCGCCCAGAATATGTTTCTCGGCCATTCGCTGACCCATATGGGCGGCATGTTCGTTTCCCGTCGTGAACAGGAAGCCCGCGCAGCCGAGGCCCTCTCGATGATTGACAAAACCATTGACCCTTCCGCGCCGATATCGTCGCTGAAAGTCGCGCAGCGTCAGATCGTGGAAATCGGCCGCGCGCTTCTCGACAAGGCGAAGGTCATCGCCATGGACGAGCCGACATCGAGCCTGACGCCCAGCGAGTTTGATCGTCTGGCAGAGGTCATTGCCAGCCTGTCGCAAAGCGGCGTTTCCATCATATATGTTTCACACAAGATGGATGAGGTGTTCCGCATCTGCCAACGCTCCAGCATTATGCGCGATGGAAAGCTGGTGGATATTGTCGATCTTGCCAAGGTCTCGGAAAAGGACGTGATCGCCAAGATGGTCGGTCGTGAATTGATGCAGGAAGAGCATAATTCCTTCGTCACCGGCACCGTCAAGCTTGAAGCCAGAAACCTTTCCTCAGCCACCAGAATTCGCGATGTGTCCTTCACCTTGCACAAGGGGGAAGTTCTCGGCATCGCCGGTCTTGTCGGCTCCGGTCGCACGGAATTGCTGCGCCTTCTGGCGGGGGCCGATCGCTTGAGCGCCGGCTCGATCAGCATCGACGGCAAGGAACAGAGCTTCGCCAATCCGCGTGATGCCATTGCCGCCGGCATTGGGCTGGTGCCGGAAGAGCGAAAACGTGAGGGCATCATACCCCTTCGCCCCGTTGCCACCAACATGGCGCTGGCGTCCCTGGGCAACTTCTCGCCGGGTGGAATGATCAGCAATTCCAGGCTGCGGGCCACGGCAGAGGATCTGTTGAAGCGCGTCAATCTTCGACCCTTCCAACTGGATCGCCCGATCCGGCTCTTCAGCGGCGGCAACCAGCAGAAGGCAATCATCGCGCGCTGGTTGGCAGCCAAGTCACAAATTCTGCTGTTTGATGAGCCCACGCGCGGGATTGATGTCGGTGCCAAGTCTGAGATTTATCACCTCATTGAAGACCTCGCCCGCGAGGGGCATTCGATCATCGTCGTCTCTTCCGAGCTTCCGGAGGTCATCCGCCTTTCAGATCGTGTGCTGGTCATGCGCGAAGGGCGGATTGCCGCGACACTTGAACGCGAACAACTGAGTGAGAGCGCGATTGTCGCGCATGCCATTCCAGGGGCGAATGCCGACGCGGATGACGCGCGCATTGCGCGGCCCGTGTAAACTGACAGGACAACCCATGACCAGCACTTCCAACGCACCCGCCAACTCCGCCCCGGCCTTCCGCCGTTTCTCGTTTTCGCTGCGCGATGCCGGAACGCTGATCGGTCTCATCATCATCATGGCAGTGTTTGCCGCTCTTGTTCCGGGCTTCCTGTCAGAGCGAAACCTCGTCAACATCCTCCAGCAATCCAGCATCAATGCGTGCCTTGCGCTTGGCATGACGCTGGTCATCATATCAGGCGGCATCGATCTTTCGGTTGGCCCAACGGCTGCAATCTCCGCCGTTGTGACCGCCAGCCTTCTCGTGGCTGGCACGCCGATCCCGCTCGCCATTCTCGCAGGTCTCGGCGTTGGCGTCCTCTGCGGATTTATCAATGGCGGTCTTGTGGCCTATGTCGGGCTGCAACCCTTCATCGTCACGCTCGGAACGCTCAGCACATACCGCGCCATCGCGCTGATCTATACGGGCGGTAACCCGGTTCTCGGTATCCCCACGGGGTTCCGGTCGCTCTTCAACGGCAATCTTTTCGGCATTCCAACGCCTGTTCTTATTGTCGCCGTTGTCGCCATCGCCGCCTGGATTTTGCTTAAGAAAACACCGATTGGCGAATATCTCATGGCTGTCGGTGGCAATGAGGAAGCTGCCTATGTTGCAGGCGTTCCGATAGCGCGCACCAAGATCACGGCCTATGTGATTTCCGGCGGTCTGGCCGCTCTCGCCTCGCTCATCCTCATTGGGCGCCTTGGTGCCGCCGAACCTATTCTCGGCAACCTGTGGGAACTGGATGCCATCGCAGCGGCGGCCATCGGCGGCGCGTCCTTGATGGGCGGCAAGGGCAGCATTCTCGGTACAATTCTCGGCGCCATTATTCTGGGTGCCATGCGCAATGGTTTGACGTTGATGAATGTTCAGGCCTTCTATCAACTGCTCGCCACTGGCCTTATAATCCTTATCGCCATGATGATTGATCGTGCGACAAGGGGAAGAGAATGAATTCCGAAAGCTTCGACACAAAGGCAGTTGGCCCGCGCATTCGCATGATGATGCCCTTGCTGACGCCCCTCGAAGCGAAGGTGGTGGATACGGTGTTTGCCATGCGTGATTTCAGCGATGAGACATCGCTGAAACAGATTGCGGATGACGCTGGCGTCTCGGAAGCCATGGTGGTCAAGATCACCAAAAAGCTCGGCTTTTCCGGCTATCGTGATTTCCGCACAGCTGTCTGCCAGTATAATCGCCAACCGACTGCGGAAATGCACCAGGATCTGTCCGTCAACGATACGTCGCTAGAGATCGTCCAGAAGGTTTTTCGCACATCTATCAATGCCTTGGAGGAAACGCTTTCTATTCTGGATATGGAAGCCTTCGACAAGGCAGCCGACCTCATTCACAGGGCAAAGCATCGGGATTTCTACGGCGTCGGCGGATCGGCGCAGATTGCGCGGGACGTCTCTCACAAGTTTCTGCGCATCGGCGTTCGTGCATCCGTGTTCGATGATGTGCACATGATGCTGATGTCTGCGGCGCTTCTGACAGAGGGTGATATTGCCATCGGTTTTTCCCACTCCGGCAACACCACTGCCATCATCGAAGCGCTCCAGATTGCCAAGCGCAACGGCGCACAGACGATTGCGGTTACCAATTACAACTCGTCTGCCCTGGCGCAGGCTGCCGATGTCGTTCTTTGCTCCACAGCGCAGGGTTCACCCTTGATGGGAGAAAATGCCGCTGCCCGTATCGCTCAACTGAATATTCTCGACGCCGTCTTCATGGCGGTCGCACAGCGCGACTATGAAGCCGCGGAACGCAATCTTGATCGCACCATGGCCGCCGTCAAATCCAAACGGAAAGATAGACTTTCATGACATCCCCCGCCCACGTCACCGTCTTTGGCAGTCTGCATTATGATATCGCCGTCATGGGCCCATCCCGCCCCCGCAAGGGCGAGACGGTCACCGGCGCATCCTGGCATCCCAAAAGCGGCGGCAAGGGCGGAAATCAGGCCGTGTCTGCGGCCCGCACCGGCATGCCGACTTCAATGATCGGTGCCGTCGCAGACGATGATTTCGGACGGTTCCTGCTGGCCAATCTGGAACGTAAAGGCGTTGACCACACTTTCGTCCGACGGGATGCCGCCCGATCCACCGGCATGAGCGTCGCCATCTTTGATGATGAAGGCGATTACGGCGCTGTCATCGTCTCCGGCAGTAATCTCACCCTTGGCGAAGAGGATGTCGTGGCGGCTTCTGATCTTCTCGCCAAAACGTCGCTGCTTGTTCTCCAGAACGAGATACCCGATGCCGCGAACGTCATCGGCGCAAAGGTCGTGAAGCAGGCCGGTGGCCGCGTTCTCATCAATGCTGCGCCAGCCAGAATGCTCTCCAGCGACCTTCAGCCGCTCATCGATATCCTCGTCGTCAACGCGATCGAAGCGGAAATGCTTGCAGGCGTTGCCGTGGTGGAAACTCTCGATGGCGCGCTGGAAGCGGCCCGCAAACTTGCGAAAGTGTTTCCAGAAGTGGTCGTCACCGCTGGCGGTTCCGGCCTTGCCTACGCCCATCATGATGGAGAGGAAATCGCGATAGGCGCCGTCAAGGTGAAAGTTGAAAGCACGCATGGCGCAGGAGATGAGTTCATCGGTGTTCTCGCGGCCGAACTTGCATCCGGTAAAGCCATTAAGGACGCTCTTCTCGCGGCCAATTTCGCCGCCGCCACGCTCGTAAGCACGCCAGAAGCCGACCGGATGTGATAAATCGGTCAGACAGCGTCATCCTCGCAAATCCTCCGATAACAGCACTTTGTCTCTCAGCTTCTTGATCCTAGGTAAGGTCGAGGGACTGGGTGATGTAAACATTTTTGTGAAAAGCTCAATGTTTTCAAATAATTTGAACTGTTGTCTGTTTTGTTAGTAAAATCAGATGTTTCGCAGATGATGCAATCCTCTACGTCACCAAATTTGCTCGCGGGAATTGAATTTAAGACGACATTAAAACAATTATAAGGTGCAACGCCGGAGCCTCATCAACGCACTGCAACTTCTCGCAGCAGACCGCTTGACGCTGTCGAATGTTAACGATAACAATTTCGGACATGTGAGTGGAGTCACTGCTGCTGTCCAAGGATGACGCGGCTGGGAAAATGTGGGAGGAGTGCCATGGGCCGGCTGTTGTCGTTTCTTTGGACCTGGATTGATATATTGATGGCCGTCCTGATGCTATCAATGATCACGCTGGTCTTTACCAATGTGGTCATGCGTTATGGCTTTTCATCCGGCCTGCGGGTCTCGGTTGAGCTGTCCCGGCTGGCATTTGTCTGGATCGTCATGATCGGTGCCGTGTCTGCATTGAAGCGGGGCGAACATCTGGGCATGCCGGAAGTCGCCGAGAAGTATTTTCCCCGCTGGCTGCCCTGGCTGAAGAGGCTGAGCTGGTTGGTGGTGCTGGGCACCTCAATGATGCTCGTCATTGGTTCGTGGCGGGTTACGGTATCCAATTGGGTCAATATATCGCCCCTGACCGGTTTGCCGCTGGGTCTCTTCTATCTTTCAGGTGTGGTTTGCGGTGTCGCAATGGTGGTGATTGCACTCGTACGTCTCTTCAATCCGGCCTCCGGCCATTTGGCTCGCCATGACGGAGACGTAGCATGACGCTTTTCATTTTCATTACGGTTCTGATCGTCGCCATTCTGCTCGGCATCCCGGTCGCATTTGCGCTGCTTCTGTCGGCTGTGGCGATGATGCTTCAGATGAATCTGTTCAGCGTGGACATCCTGGCGCAGTCGCTCATCAATGGTGTCGACAGTTTCACCCTACTTGCCATTCCTTTCTTTCTTGTCGCAGGCGAAGTCATGTCGCGGGGCGGCCTGTCCGCCCGTATTGTCGGGCTCGCCATGACACTGGTCGGCCATCGCAAGGGGGGGCTTGGCTATGTTGCCATCTTCACCTCCATCGTGCTGGCTGGCCTGTCGGGTTCGGCGGTGGCAGATGCGGCGGCACTTGTCTCCATCCTCTATCCGATGATGAAGAAGGCGGGTTACCCGCAGGAAACCAGTTTGGGCCTGCTTGCGTCTGGCGGCCTTATTGCGCCTGTCATTCCGCCCTCACTGCCGCTTATCCTCATCGGCGTCGCTGGCAACATATCCATCGGCAAGCTGTTGATCGGTGGCATCGTACCCGGCCTGATGATGGGTCTGACGCTGGTTGTCGTGTGGTGGTTCATCGTGCGAAAGGACAAGCTCGTTGTGATGGAAAAGGCGTCCTGGCCCGCGCGGGGCAAAGCGCTCAAGGAGAGTTTCTGGGCCCTGCTCTTGCCGGTCATCATCATCGGTGGCATTCGCAGCGGTGTCTTTACTGCCACGGAAGCGGCGGTGGTTGCAGCCGTCTATGCCATCATCGTGTCGATGTTCATTTATCGCGAGATGAAGTGGATCGATCTCTACCATACGCTGGTCGCTGCAGTTGGCACGACGGCCATGGTGATGTTCTTGGTAGGGGCTGCGATGGTCGTCTCCTGGCTGATCACGGTCGCGCAATTGCCGCAACAGCTCGCCGGGCTGCTGGAACCCTTCCTCGACAGCCCCCGCACATTGATGGCGATCATCATGATCATCGTCTTCATCGTGGGCACGGCCATGGATCTCAGCCCGACTGTGCTGATCCTCGTGCCGCTGTTCATGCCGGTCATCAAGATGGCCGGTATCGATCCGGTCTATTTCGGCCTGATGTTCGTCATCAACTGCTCTATCGGGCTCATCACGCCGCCGGTCGGCACTGTCTTGAACGTGATATGCGGGGTTGGCGGCACCACGATGTCGGCTGCCATGCGGGGGCTCACGCCCTTCCTGATTGCCTATACCGTGCTGCTGGCCCTGTTCGTGATCTTTCCCGAACTCATAACCTATCCGCTTCAGTTCATGTTGAAGTGAAGCATGCGACTTCAAACCTGGGAGGAACCTACATGCAGACATTCTTCAAATCTTTCGGGCTGTGCGCTGCGCTTCTCGTTAGCACCGCGCTGTCAGCCTCTGCCGAGACGCAGCTGAAGCTTGCCCATGCCGCACCGGAGGGCGATCTCCAGCAGACCATGTCGATCTATTTCAAGGAGCAGGTGGAGGCCCGCTCCAAGGGTGCGATCAAGGTCACCATCTTCCCGCAGGGACAGCTGGGCAATGATGCCCAGATGATTGACGGCGCGCGGTCCGGCATCGTCGACATCACGATTTCCGGCCTCAACAATTTCACTGGGTTGGTGCCACAGGCCGGCGTGTTCGAACTGCCCTTCATTTTCCCGACGCGTCAGGTGGCCTACAAGGTGCTGGATGGCGAGATCGGTCAGGGAATTTCCGGCCAGTTTACCAAGCATGGCCTGACCGTGCTCGGCTATCCGGAAAACGGCTATCGCAACATCACAAACAATAAGGGCCCGATCCGCCAGCCGGACGATCTGAAGGGCCTGCAGATGCGCGTCAACAACTCGCGCGCATTGAACGATATGTTCGCGCTGCTGGATGCCAATCCGCAGCAGATCCCGGTCGCCGAACTCTATACCGCGCTTGAAACGGGCGTTGTCGATGCGCAGGATCATCCGATCGGCATCGTCGTCTCGTTCAAGTTCAACGAGGTGCAGAAATATCTGTCGCTCACGCAGCACGCCTATTCGCCGCTTGCCATGGTGATGAATAGCGAGAACCTGAAGGGCATGAGTGCCGACGAGCAGAAAATCATCACCGAGGTGGCGAAAGAAGCCGTGGCCAAGCAGCGCGAGATGAATATTGCCAAGGAAGAAGGCATGATCGCGGCGCTTGAGAAGGAAGGCATGAAGGTCAATCGCGATGTGGATTCGGCAGCCTTTCAGGCCGCAGTTCTCCCTGTCTGGGATGGCTTCATTTCGGCAAATGGCGATGCGCTCGTCAACCAGATCGTTTCTGCTTCCAAGTAAGCGCAGCAATTGAACACATAACAGGGCGGGGAGGAGATATCCTTCCCGCCTTTTCCGTTATTCAGCCTTTAAGGCAATCTGCGGTTCTCAAAGGCGCGGCATGCAACGAATGGAGTATCGCGTCGTCAGGCATTCGCCAGCAGTAAAAGCCCAGCTCGTTTCAATTCCGGCCTGCCGAAGCGGATTGTTCGCCGCAGAAACCTGCTCGCCAAGATCAAAAGCAGCGCGAACGGGCTCCATGCCGAGCGCAAGATGTCGCCCGGACCATGGCGCATGCGTGCGGCCGCGATTGGATATCCAGAGCATCAGGCTGGGAAACACATGCCGATCCCATTCGAGCTCCGTAACATAGCCTCCTGCGGTATTCGTCAGTGCTGCCTTGCCGCTTGCGCCGCTCAGCAACAACAGGTTTTCCGAAGGAGACGCTAGGGGCAGCCTGCAAGCATCGATAAAGCTGCCATCACGTGCCGGGAGCTTCGAAAGATCAGCGAAAATAGCATCGCTTTCAAACGGCGTGATACCCCCAGATTCTTCCAGGGGATGCGTGTGAACGGCGGCATAATCGCCGGGGTCAAGGTGCATGGATCCCGGCTCTGAGGAAAGGGTAAATACCGGGTGGAGACCGATTGGCAGGTGGCAATCGCGGCGTGCGCGGATGCTTAGCTCAAATCTCAGCTCGGCTTTCCCGGGTGTTGCAGTGATGCGACGATGCAGATGGGAAATGGCGCTCGATGGCGGATAGTCGATTTCGGCTGTCATTTCCAAAACGCCGTCAGAAGCCAAGCGCCAATGATGGTTCGAACCGAAACCGTGGGGATATGCCCCCGCAACATCCGGTGCGTGGCTTGCCGATCCGGCGTCCAGTTTCCAGCGCTCTGGAAGCGGAGCTTCTGGCGGCATGCCGAACGGCACACACGGCCACTCGCCCCGCAGCCTGCGAAGGATGGGTGGATGATTGCTCAGATCCTCGTCTTCCCAAGGCGCGACATGCAGCGGCTGGACCGGCCTTCCATCTGGCAGACGGAAGGTCACCGGGCCAAGCATCCCGCCGAGGCTCTGTAGCGAGGCTTCGCCGCAATCCCAAACCATATGGACAGACGAGTTGTCCGCGTCTGTCACGTCACGCATGGCCAAGGTGAGGGCGCTCGATGACCAGATTGATGAAGACAGCACCGAGGATCAGTATTCCACGAACCACCTGCTGGGCATAGGGGTTGAAGCCCCAGAGCGTCATGGCGTTCAGCAGAACACCGAGAAACAGGACGCCAACAAAAGCACCCCAGATGGATCCTTTGCCGCCAAACAGGCTGACACCGCCGATGATCACAGCCGAGATGACTTCCAGTTCCATGCCCTTGGCAATCGTCGGGTTGCCGGAGTTGAGGAGCGACGAGTAAACGATGCCACCCATGACCGCGAAGAGGCTCGTGATTACGAGGCAGGTCATGCGAGTCCGGTTAACGGCAAGGCCAGACAGGCGTGCCGCTTCCGCATTGCCGCCGATGGCATAGACGGCACGACCGAAGCTGGTGAAGTTTGCCAGAACATATGAGATGGCGAAGGACAGCAGCAGCAGATAGACGGGCATGGGAATGTTAAAAATCCGACCGCTGCCGATGAAATAATACCAGGACGGGAAGGATTCGATAGGCGTGCCATCGGTGATCATGTTGGCAAGGCCCGCAAGCGTCGCCATCATCGCCAGCGAGGAAATGAAGGTCGGCACCATATAGCGGTTCCGCAGCCAGCCATTGAAGATACCCACTGCGGCACCAAAGGCGAAGGTGAGGATCATGGCGACGATGACCACAAAAACACTTGGTTCGAAGTCTCCGCCAGAGATTGCATTGACGAGCCAAGCCAGAATACAGGCCGAAGCGGCCACCATGGACCCGACGGAAAGGTCGATTTCTCCAACAATGATCAACAGGGTCATCCCGAAAGCGATCATGCCCGGCACGGCGATAGTTCGCAGGATATTCAACTGGTTATCGAGCGTGAAGAAGCCGCGAGCGGTGATCGCCACCAGAATATAGAGAGCGATGAGGATGAGAAGCATCGAGTTGCGCCGCACGAATGCGCCGACTGTCCCGTCGGAGGTTGTCATCGTTGGTATCCTCTTTGTCAGCTTGTGGCCTGACGCACCATGCAGCTTGCATAGAGCGCCTTAGGGTCGAGCTGATCGTTGATGAATTCGTCTGCAATCACGCCGTCACGCAAAATCAAAATGCGGTCACAGCATTCCACCAGATCTTCGAGTTCTGTTGAAACGACGATGCTGGAAAGGCCACGCGTCGCCTGTTCCCAAATGATCTGATAGATTTGCTGCTTGGCCAGAACATCGACGCCGCGGCCGGGTTCGTCAAAAAGCAGGATGCGTGGATCATTGTTCATCCAGTTGCCCACGACGATCTTCTGCTGATTGCCACCGGACAGGCTCGAAACGGGAAGCGACGGGTTGCCAACCTTGATCAGCAGGTCCTTGATCTGACGATCAACGAAGGGTTTCTCGCGCGCTGCGGTCACAAAGCCCATCTTGCTGATCGAATGCATCGCCGCCAGACACAGGTTGGCGTGGCTCGACAGGATTTGCGCCAGTCCGCCGTGCTTGCGGTCTTCCGATGTGTAGCCCAACCCCAGCGCTTTCATCGTCGCGATGGATACATCTTTGATGGTCTTGCCATCGACGATGACTTCGCCGCCGTCCATCGGACCTGCGCCATAGATGGCGCGCAGCAACTCGGTGCGCCCAGAGCCAAGCATGCCCGCAATGCCAAGCACTTCGCCGTGGTGGAGATCGAAGGAGACATCAGCCAGTTTTGGTGCAAGCGACAGGTTGCGCACCTGCAGAACGGGCCGCCCCCTGTCCTTTTTGTGCAGCGGTCTGTTAACCGGCTGGATTTCGCCGAACATCAATTCGAGGATCACATCCGGCGTCGCCTCCGCAATGGGCCGGGAGCCGGTGAGGACGCCATCGCGAAGAGCGGTCACCGTATCAGCAATCTCGGTGAGTTCGGCCAGCCTGTGCGAAATATAAATGATGGTGACACCGCGATCGCGCAGCCGCTTGATCAGCGTGAAAAGTTGCTTCACTTCGGCCTGCGCCAGCGCAGAAGTGGGCTCATCAAGCTGCAGGATCGATGGGTTGAACGACATCGCCTTGGCAATCTCGATAACCTGCTGGCGGCCAATCGAAAGGGACCCGGCTGCCGCATCCGGATCGATATCTCCGGCGCCCATATCATCGAGCAGCGTACGCGCTTTGCGGCGCAGCGCCTTCCAGTCGATGATCGGCGTGCCAGCAATCTTGGGCAGGCGACCGATGAAGATGTTTTCGGCAACGCTTAAGTGCGGAACAAGGCTGAGTTCCTGATAGACGGTAACGATACCGGCTTCCAGCGCTTCGGCTGGACGGGCAAATTGACAGGGCTTGCCATTGACGATCACCTCGCCTGAGCTCGGTTCCGTCGCGCCAGACATGATCTTGATGAACGTGCTCTTGCCTGAGCCGTTTTTACCCAGAAGAGCGTGAACCTGCCCGCGTGAAAAATTGTGGGTGAAGTCGCTCAGCGCGGTCACGGCGCCGTAACGCTTCGTAAGCCCGCGCAGTTGAAGAACCGCCGACATGCCTGCTCCCATCAAGTCAGTAACATCTGGCAGCGGACGCCGATTGCGCCGCGCCGCCAGACGCTTGGGTTTTGGAGACCTACTTCTTCAAGGACTCGACGAAGGTCTTGATGCCCTCAGGCTCGGCACGAGACAGAAGAATGGCCGGAACCGTCGTCTGTTTCTCAACCTTTTCACCCTTGAGGATAGAAAGCGCAGCATTCACGCCCGCAGCACCCATATCAAACGGCGACTGGGCGGTAACGGCCTGTAGAACATTGTCTTTCGCCATCAAACCCTTGGCGAGTTGTTCTGAGCCGTCGATGCCGAACACATAGACCGATCCTGCTTTGCCAGCATTGCGCACAGCCTGCATGGCGCCAACGGTGCCGCCTTCGTTGGCTGCATAGATAACGTTGACGTCAGGATTGGCGGTGAGAATGTCGGTTGCGACCGACACGGCTTTTTCCGGTAGCCAGGCGTCCTGCTCAGTCACGATCTTGACCTGGTTGCCGGCTTCAGCGGCGGTCTTGAATCCACCTGTCCGGTCGCCGCTCTGTTCAGGCAACAGCGACTTGAAGCCGAGTATGGCAACGTTGGCTTTGCCCGCGAGTGTCGTCTTGATAAAGGCACCGGCAGCCTTGCCGGTCGACATGCCGAGATCCTTGTTGGATGTCGAGAAGGTTGCCTGGGCAATCGTGTCGTCGGTCAGGCCACCATTCACGGCAACAACGGTGATGCCAGCATCACGTGCACGCTTGAGAGCGGCAGCCGAGTTCTTGGCGGAAACGGGTGCAATGACGATCGCGTTCACTTTGCGGGCGATGTAGGTGTCGATTGCCTGCGATTCCTTGGCTTGGTCGCCATCGATGTTGGTTTCGAGTATTTCTGCCCCTGCCTTTTCGGCTGCGCTGCGCATACCGGCCTGAAGCGACTTCATGAACTGGTCACCCTGGAAAACGATGCTGGCGACAACCGGCTTGTCCGCTGCGTTGACAAAGCTAGTCCCGGCCATCAGGCCCAGAGCCGTCATGGTAATAAAGGTCTTCATAGTATCTCCTCCCTTTGAGTTTCTGTCGGACTGACGGTTGGGTCTCCTACACCCCAATCGTCAGAATTGAACCGCTGACCCATCAACACGAGATGTGGGATGGGCAGGATATCGGACGTTCAGCTAAGCTGCGTCACGCGCCGATGCCATGCTCGAGCTGATCGACTGCGGCGATGACGCCGCGAAGTTCCGCCAGCCCTTTCAGCCTGCCAATGCAGGAATAGCCCGGGTTGACGGTTTTATTCTGGTCATCGATCAGCAGATGCCCATGATCCGGTCGAAACGGAATGACGCTATCCGCTCGCCCTTCGGCCTCGCGGCGCTTTTCTTCCCCGCGCAGCACCGAGATCAGCGACACCATGTTCACGTCGCCATCCAGATGGTCGGATTCGATGAAGGAGCCGTCAGCCTCTTTCTTCACATTGCGAAGGTGAGCGAAGTGAACCCGGCTTGCAAAGCGCTTCGCCATCTCCGTCAAATCGTTGCCCACGCGAGAACCATAGGAACCGGCGCAAAGCGTAATGCCGTTGGCTTCATGATCGACGGCACCGAGGATAGTCTCGATATCCTGCGCTTGCGAAACGACGCGCGGCAGACCAAACAGGGAAAACGGCGGGTCATCGGGGTGGATGCCGAGGCGAACACCGTATTCCACCGCTACCGGCACGATTTCCTTCAGGAACTCGACCAGATTGGCGCGCATGTCGTCGGACGATATCTCATCGAAACTGGCGATCTGCTCGCGAATTGTTTCGCGCGTGTGGGTATCTTCCTTTCCTGGAAGACCGGCAATGATGTTGGTCTCCAGGGTTAGAAGCTCGTCCTCGGTCATCGCCTCGAAGCGCTGGCGCGCCACCGCGATCAACTCAGGCGCGTAGCTTTCCTCAGCGGCACGACGTTTCAGCACGAACAGGTCATAGGCGGCAAAATCAGCCATATCGAACCGAAGCGCCAGACCGCCCGCTTCTGTGGGGTAGCGCAGGTTCGTGCGCGTCCAATCAACCACCGGCATGAAATTGTAGCAGACAACGGGAACTCCAGAGCGCCCGAGATTGGCCAGACTGTCCTTCCAGCTATCGATATATTGGCGCCATTTCGCATTGCGCAGCTTGATTGCCGAATTGACGGGAATGGACTCGCAAACAGACCACACCATGCCTGCGCGCTCTATCGTCGCCTTGTGGGCAAGTATGTCATCCACACTCCACGTGCGCCCATCATAGATATGATGCAGCGCCGTGACGACACCGCGAGCACCGGCCTGGCGGGCATGTGACAAGGTGACCGGATCATTGTTCCCGAACCACCGCCAACTCTCCAACATTGACGTCTCCATTCCTTAATGTTGGACAATAAAGGCATTGTGGGAGAAAATTGGCAAGAGAAAAATGAATTTGCAATAATAAGGCCAACATATTATGGCTAGCTGAGTGATAGAGGAGGTTCCCGTTGAAAGTGCCTGATCAGGACAGCAAGCCGTCAGCTGTCGATGAAGTCGTCGGTCAGATCAGAGCCTTGATACGCGAACGCGGCCTTGGTGTTGGCGATGTTTTGCCCAGCGAGGTGGAGCTTGCGGAAATGTTTGCGTCCAGTCGCAACACTGTTCGCGAAGCATTTCGCACGCTGAAAGCCTATGGCATTGCCGAATCTCGCCAGAAGCTCGGCGCTGTGCTGACAGACCAGCATCACAACGCCATGCGTGATCTCTTCGCTTTTGCAATGGATGTATCGGCAGATGCGTTTCAGGACATTCAGGGCTATCGCCGCCTGACGGAAATGAACCTTTTCGATCTGCTGTGCGAACACCTGACGCCCGAAAAGCTGGAGGAGATCGAGGCCGTCAATGCTGCGATCCTGACGGCTGGCAGTGCCGAAGAAGCCTCCGAGCTCGACTTCAAGTTCCATATGCTTCTGGTGACGGCGGCTGGAAACCGGACGCTGACAGAAACCTATGGCATGTTGAAGCCGGTGATTCAGCGGTTGATGATGGCTGGCAAGTCGAAACGCTCCACCTTGAAAGGCGTCTTCGGTGAACATCAGTCGATCATCGAAGCCCTGCGCAGCAAGGACAAGATCGCTTTTTCTTATCATATGGACCGGCATTTGAGCGCGGGTCTGGTGTTTATTCCAAATGCGACCGTTTTGCGGGATTCCAAGAGCAAATAAGGGACCGATATCGTGGGTGAATTCGCTGACAAGATTGCTGTCGTAACCGGCACCACGGGCATTGGCCGCGCCGTGACGCTCAATTTGGCGCGCAGCGGTGCGCGTGTCGTAGCCCTTGGCATTGATGTCGCGGCCAACAAAGAGCTGGCCAGCCTTGCAAAAGCTGAAGATCTTGATGTTCTGGTGCTGGAAACCGATGTTTCCGATCCACAGGCCGTCCGCGTTGCGCTTGAAAAGGCCGCCGCACTCGGTAGCGGTATCGATATCATCGTCAATTCTGCAGCAGTCCACCCCTATGGTGACGCCACCGAAACTCCATTCGATACATTCATGCGCTGTATGGCCGTCAATGTCGGCTCGATCCATCTGACGGCCCAGTTCGGCGTTCCAGAAATGCGCAAGCGCGGAAAAGGAGTGATTGTCAATATTTCCAGCGTGCAGGGCCACGCCTGCCAGAGCGGCGTTTCCGCCTATGTTGCATCGAAGGGCGCGATCCACTCCATGACCCGCGCCATGGCGCTCGATTTTGCGGCGGATCAAATCCGCGTCGTTTCCGTCAGTCCGGGTTCCGTCCGCACCCCGATCCTCGAATTGGCTGCGCGCACTTTCGAGGGGCCGGATGCGGATATCGACGCGGTGTTCCAACGCTTCGGCGCGGCCCATCCACTCGGGCGCATTGGAGAGCCGGAAGAGGTCGCCGTTCTCGTGGCATTCCTCGCCTCCGACAAGGCAGCCTTCATCACCGGCACCGATCATCGCATCGATGGCGGCCTGACCGCTGGCATTGGTGTGCGCTGAGGAGGAGCTATCCTCCTCAGGCGCTTATTGTTGCAGCGCTGCCAGCACGGCCGCCGTAATCGTTTCAGTCTTGTCCTTGCCGGGCACGGTGCCGATCCCCTTTGCCGTTGCCGCTTCGATGGCCGTGATGATATCGGCGGCGGCCTGTTTTTCGCCGAGATGATTCAGCATCATCACACCGGACCAGATGGCTGCGATGGGGTTGGCAATGCCCAGATGTGCGATGTCGGGTGCGGAGCCATGGACGGGCTCAAACATGGATGGGGCGGAGCGATCTGGGTTGATGTTGGCAGAGGCCGCAAAGCCAAGCCCACCCTGAATGGCTGCCCCCAGATCAGTCAGAATATCGCCGAACAGGTTGGAAGCCACTACGACGTCAAGCGATTCCGGTGCCATAACCATGCGGGCCGCCATGGCATCGATGTGATAATTCGTCACCTCGACATCGGGATATTCAGCCGCAATTTGCGCCGTCATCTCATCCCAGAACACCATGGAATATTTCTGCGCATTGGACTTGGTAACCGATGCCAGTTTCTTGCGGCGAGATCGTGCCTGCTCAAAACCGAAGCGCAGAATACGCTCCACGCCCGTGCGGGTGAAGATCGAGGTTTCGACCGCCACTTCATCCGGCGTTCCGACATGAACCCGACCACCCGCGCCAGAATATTCCCCTTCGGTGTTTTCGCGAATGCAGAGAATATCGAAACCGTCTTTCTTCAGCGGCCCCTCGACACCCGGCAGCAGCCGGTGGGGGCGAATGTTTGCGTATTGAACGAAGGCTTTGCGGATGGGCAGCAGCAGGCCGTGCAGCGAAACGGAATCAGGCACTTCAGCTGGCCAGCCCACGGCACCCAATAGAATGGCGTCGTGTCCCCGGAGAATATTGATCCCATCTGCCGGCATCATCGCGCCGGTTTCCTTGTAGAAGGCGCAGGACCACGGAAACGTCGTTCCGCTCAGCGTGAAGCTACCCTGCTTTTTCGCCGCTGCCTGCAATATGGTCCAGGCAGCATCAATCACCGCAGTGCCGATGCCGTCACCGGGAATGATAGCGATGGAATGGTTTTTCATGGGTTTCATCCGCTTTGAAGATCAAATGGGTTATGTTTTGGCGCACCGTTGCCGTTCAATAGCCACGGCTACGGTCGATGAGGCCGATGGGATCAAGGCCGTTTTCATGCCGACGGATATTGTCGATGACGGCTTTCGCTGCCGTTTCCGGCTGGGTCACGGACGCAATGTGCGGGGTGATCATGATGGCGGGGTGCTGCCACAATGGATGGTCCGCAGGCAGCGGTTCCGGGTCGGTCACATCAAGCATCGCGCCGGAGATATGGCCGCTGTTCAGCGCATCTATCAGGGCAGGCTGATCGAGCTGCGGGCCACGACCGGCATGGATAAGTGCTGCACCAGCAGGCAGCTTCGCAAAAAGTTCGGCGTTCAAAAATCCACGCGTTTCTGGCGTCAGCGGCAGCAGGCAGATGAGAATATCGGTTCGCGTCAGAAAGCTGTCCAGCTGATCTGCGCCATGGTAGCAGGTAACGCCATCAATGCTATGTTCGCTGCGGCTCCAGCCTGAGAGCGCAAAGCCAAAAGGTGCCAGCCTCTCCAGAACCGCCTTGCCAAGATGACCAAGGCCCAGCACGCCGACGCCTCGCTCATGCGCCTGCTTCACCGGCAAGGCTTTCCATTCGGCTTTGGCCTGCTGTGCCAGATAGTCTGGCAGGCGGCGGTGGAGCGCCAGAACGTCAAGTGTCACATATTCCTGCATCATTCGCGTGATGCCATCTTCCACCATCCGCACCAGTTTCACATGGCCGGGCAGGGCCGATGTATCGAACTGGTCGATACCGGCCCCAATAGAAAACAGGATTTCGAGATTTCTATAGCGCGCAAGGTCTGTCGGCGCTGTCCATGTCATCAAATAGCGAACGCTTTCAGGGTCGACGGTGGCCGGGTCGGATGCAAACGGCACATCCGGCAGGTCCTGCGCAAATTGCTGCGCGAAGATTTTTGCGCGGGCTGCGTCGGAATTGAATAGGAATGTCATGCACCGGTCCTCGTCTTTCAGTCGCCCAACGTGGCGTATTTCCAACCGCAGTATGCGCTGACGCAAGGGTGACGCTCAGCACATCTGACCGTTTTTAAAAGCATCAGGCACTCAATCCCGTTCCAAGCGCAACCAGCATGCGGTGGCAGGCGGTTAGCTCGTCTCGGGTAATGAACTCGTTTGCCTTGTGCGCGCGCCCGATATCGCCCGGACCGCAGATGATACTGTCGATGCCAGCTGCCTGATAGAGCCCGGCTTCGGTGCCATAGCTAACGGCGGCCAGCGGCTCTATGCCCGTCAATTCGCGCAGAAGTGCGGTGAGGGGGGCATCAGTTGAAAGCGACAGCGCCGGATACTCGCTCAATGTCTCGAAGCTGACATCGAAACCTTTGTTTCGCAGCACCTCGGTCGCATCGCGCAAGGGTTGGAGCAGGCCCGCGGGCGAAACGCCTGAAATTGCTCGTGCCTCAATGTCCGCAATGCAAAGGTCAGGAATGATGTTGACCGCCTGTCCCCCGCTGATCTTGCCAACCTGAAGCGAGGAGTAGGGCGGTTCAAAATTCAGATCGAACGGACCGTGGGTCAACGCATCTGCAGCACTTACGGCGCTCGTCAGTATCTCGCTCATCGCATGGATGGCGTTCAGACCCAGATCAGGGCGTGAGGAATGGCCAGAACGCCCACGGACGGTGATCCGCGCCGCCGCCTTACCCTTGTGGGCGCGGATGGCGCGCAGGCCACTCGGCTCGCCGACAATGCACATGTCTGGAAGCGCGCATAGCGTGGGGATTACTTTGATAAGATGCGGCACACCCTTGCAACCGGCTTCCTCATCATAGGAAAATGCAAGATGGATGGGCCGCTTCAACGGCATTTTGGAAAATTCCGGCAGGGCCGCGAGGGCGCAGGCCAGAAAGCCTTTCATGTCGCTGGTGCCGCGCCCAAAGAGAGTGTCGCCATCGGCATGCAGGGAAAAGGGGTCGCTGGACCATTCCGCTTCGCCCGCCGGAACGACATCCAAGTGGCCGGAAAGAATGACGCCCGGCACATCACGTGGGCCAATGGTTGCGAAGAGGTTCGAGCGATCCCCTTCAGGGCCAAGGGCTGTCGTCACATGCGCACCGTGACTCCGGGCGTAATCCGCAATCCAGTCAACGATATCGCCATTGGGTTGGCCGACAACCGAGGGAAATGACACCAGTTTTTGCAATATGTCGAATAGCGTCATTCAGCCTTGTGCCTTTTCTGACAGATGGAGTAATGCAAGGTCATCAACCCAGTGCGTGCCCGGCCAGACCGTAAACCCAGGGAGCATTTTGGCTCCTGTTCAGGAACCTTCGCCCTTTGGACATGGTCGTGGTAACTTCAGTCGGATGAAGGCCGCACGCCACCAGAAATTCTGCGAAGGCCCCTTCCTCTCTGGTGTCAATCCGCGTGTACTTGCCCTCAAGCGACGCCAAATGCCACGCGACCATCTGCATTGCATCTGCCTCGTTCGAGGCGACCACAGGGCCGATGACCTGACCCGCCCCGAAATTGCGGCGCATCGCATAGCCTGCAACTTCACCATCTCTTCGCAGCACGCATGTCACTGCAGCCTCTGAAAGCACCCGAAGCAATTGTGCGCGCTCGGTCCCGAATGCCGCCTTGTCCAATGCGCTCACTTCATGGACAGATTGGGCGGGTAGCTCGCTCAAAATGCCGTCTGGCTTTGGCAAGGTCGGCACCGCCGACACGACACCGTCATGCATAGAGACCTTTCCCTCAGCGTCGAACCCAAGCGACATATAGAGCGGATAGGCGGCTCTGGTCGAATTCAGCGCGAGACTCCGGCCACGACACTTGTCCATCACCTGTTCCATCAACCAGCGACCTGCACCATTCGCTTGGGCGCGCGGGGTTGTGATAATCAATCCCACGGTCGCAAAATCCTCGCCATGTGGAAACCACATGGCGCTGCCGAAAATCCTGCCGATGTCATCAACCGCAACGATGCCTTGTCCGACACGCCGCAGCAATTCCCAGTCCGCTGGCCGGTGGGGCCAACCGACGCCGAGGGACAGCGCATGGAGCGCCTGCACATCCGCCTCGCTGATATCTTGCGCGACCAGATCAAAAGATTTCACGCGGACCGATACTGCCACTGGAACCCCCTCCCATGAGATAAACCGGCGATACGATTTGAGCACTCCGGTCGGCTATCGGGATAGCCGCACTTTGAAAGATATGCCTTTTTCGCAGCAGGATTGACCGCATTTGAGCAGCCGTTCGGTGTTTTTTGCCGAAACCATTGGCTACTCGGCAGTGAAATCTTTCTCAAGCGTGCTTTCAGGCATGGGCCATGTCATCGCTTTGCGCGGGAGAGGGCAATGCGGTCCTGCATTCGATAGCCTTGAATAATGGCTGGCATGAACCACGGGTCTCCATTGTAAAACGGTACGGATGCCGGTGGTCGAAACTCGAATGGGCTGCGTGCCGCGTCCTTGCTACCAAGCAGCTTATGAGCCGCCTGCATGCCGACCCACGGAGCCCAGACCACGCCCGATCCGCAGAAACCTGTCGCGTAGACCACACCGTCCTTTTCAAAAATACGGGGCAGCATGTCACGGTTCATGGCCACATTGCCGAACCAGCTGTGCGAAAGGCTGACATGTTTGAGGTCCGGGAAAATGTCCACCATGCCACGGCGCAAAAGCAATTTTGGCGCGTCGGGATCGCCTGTGCGGGAACTGTCTCGACCGCCAAGCAGAACGCGCTTTCCGTCCGGCGTTGGGCGGTAATAGAAGCCGAGTTGCTTGCCTTCAACCAGCATCATCTGTTTGGGCATTAGCCTTGCCATCAGTTCTGGCGGCAGTTCCTCGGTAACGATGATACGACTCCGAACCGGCACAAGGCGGCGCTGCAAGTCAGGAAGAGCCTTGTCGGTATAGCCGTTTGTGCAAGCCAGAACCTGACGCGCACGAACGGTTCCAGCCTCGGTGACGACCTCGAAACCTGCGCCGGTCTTGTTCACCGAGAGAACGCGGGTATTTGCATGAACCCCAACGCCAGAAGCCAGAGCCACCCGCAGCAACTCCGCATGGAATTTTGCCGGGTGCAGCCCGCCAATGTCCATGCGTGCCATTCCACCACGATAGGAATCTGTGCCCACATACTTCTGCTGCTCCGCATAGGGCACCGCATAGGCTTCAATTCCCAGGCGCTTTGCCAGCGTTTCCGCAGACCGGGCGGTCTTCTCGTATTCGTCGTGACCGATGACGCCCTTGAACTGGCCGGTCAGTTTGAAATCGCAGTCCAGACCTTCCGTTTCTATGAAGTCATACAGGAACTGGCGGGCTATCTTGCCCTCTTTTTCGATAGCGATTGCAACGTCTTCACCGAAGCGTTTTGTCAGCGTGGCGTAGTCGGGACGAATACTGCCGCTGGTGATGCCGCCATTGCGCGTGGAGGCCCCTTCGCCCGGGTTCATCGCGTCGAATGCAACAACGCTGCGACCTGCGCGGGCCAGAACGAGACCAGCCGCCAACCCGGCATATCCCGCGCCGATAATGACGACATCAACGTCCTTGGCTAATGGCTGCTGCGGCAAAGGTTTTACCGGTGCCGCTTCCCACCAGTAGGATGTGTTCTTGGCTGCGATTGGTGTCTGGGTCATCGATGAAATCGTTCTCTTTTGGGCTGACAAACCGGCGTCCGCCGTGGCTATTATCGAGGTGATGTGGATCGGCTGTCTGGGCAACCGATCCATTGTGGCGGCCTCAGCTATCTCCGCGAACATCGAAGGCGTCGCGAAGACCGTCACCGATGAAGTTGAAGCTGGTCACGGCAATCGTGATGGCGGCACCGGGAATGATGGCCAGCCAAGGTGCGCTGCTCAAATATTGCTGCGCACCGTTCAGCATGTTGCCCCAGCTTGGCAAGGGCGGCTGAATGCCGTAGCCGAGGAAACTGATATAGGCTTCCATCAGGATTGCGCGTGCCACCGTCAGCGTTGCGGCAACGATGATGGGACCAATCGTGTTCGGCAGGATTTCGCGGAACATGATGTGCATCCCGCTCAAGCCGAGCATACGACCGGCCTGCACGAACTCCCGTTCACGCAGCGAGCGAACCTCTGCTTCCACAATTCGTGCCACTTCCATCCAGCTGGACACAGCAATCACGACCGTAATCATCATCGGGCTTGGCTTCAATGCTGCGGCAAGAGCCAGCACCAGAAAAATCGAGGGGAATGACAGGAAGCCATCGACGGTGCGCATCAGCACCTTGCCCAGCCAGCCGCCCTTATATCCGGCGATCACGCCAACGACGGTGCCGACGAATATCGACAGCACCATAGCCGAAAAGCCGACAAGGAGCGAAATCCGCCCAGCCATCAAAAGACGCGCTGCGAGGTCTCGTCCCAATGGGTCGGTGCCAAGATAGTGGCTGCCGGTGAAGGGTGGCGCGAAACGCGCACGCAGATCAATGTAAAGGCTATCATAGGGCAGCAGGTATGGGCCGATAAAACACGCCACCGTCAGGGCAACGATCATCACCGTGCCAATCAGGGCGAGAGGATGGTTCCTGAAGCGGCGCGCAGTGCGGCTGTTCCACCAATGATCTCCGGCAGGGTTTACAGCTATGGCGGTCATGAAGATGACTCCTTCTTCAGCGTCACGAGACGCAACTTAACTCAGACGGATCCGGGGATCGATGATGGCGACCGCAACGTCAGCGATGAGATTGCCCAGGATCACAAGAATGGCAGAGAACATCAGCAACCCCATGACCACCGGGTAGTCGCTATAGCCCAGACTATCCAGAAACAGTCGGCCCATGCCTGGCCAGGTGAACACGGTTTCGGTTACCAGCGCACCCGTCAGAACACTGGGCAATTGAACGCCTGCAAGCGTGATCATGGGCAGCAAGGCATTGCCGACAACGTGCTTCATCAGAATACGCCGCTCGCTCAATCCTTTGGCCCGTGCCGTGGTAACAAACTCCTGGCTGATGACATCAAGCGTCGCAGAGCGCATGTAGCGGCTCCAGATCGCGACATGCACCAAGGCGAGTACGATACTTGGCAAGATCAGGTGATGGATGAAATTCAACGCCGAACCATCGCCGATGGTGTACATGTTGCCAGCGGGAAGCCAGCCCAGCTTCAGCGAAAAGATATAAATGCCGACAAGACCGAACCAGAAGGTCGGAATGGAAAGCGCCACCATCGAACCAATTGTCGCTGCATAGTCAAACACAGAATAGCGGTGCGTTGCACCCCGAATGCCGATCCACGTGCCAAGTGCAATTGCTATGATGGTTGAGGAGCCCATCAAAAGCAGGGTCGCGAAGATATGGCGATAAATCACGTCCAGAACCGGCGCACCGTCGCGGAAGGAGTGACCCCAGTCGCCTTGCAACAGGCGCCATCCCCAGTCGAAATACTGGATCCACAAGGGGCGATTGAGCCCGAGTTGCTCTTTCAGGCGATCAAGGTCGTCCTGCGTCATACTCGGGTCAAGCCCGAATTGGGCCAGCGGTCCACCCGGGATGAGGTTCAGAACAACAAAGCCAATGACCGAAACAATCAAAAGCAGGATAAGGCTCTGGGAAAGCCGATTTAATAGGTAGCCGCGCATTCAGCTCTCCTCATGACAGCGTCAGGTATGGGCCGCCGCCGCAATATGCGACGGCGGGGGAGAAGGTCAGCCTTTCCAGTTCCAGCTGGCCGCATGCCAAGATGCCGTGCGGGTGTTGGAATTCTGCACGAAGCCGTCGAGGCGTCCCTTGCGGCCCACCACGTAGGTCGCAGCGAAGAGCGGCAGAAATGGCAGATCCTGACGGACGATTTCCTGCACTTCGAAGTAAATAGCCTTGCGTGCTTCCGGATCGAATGTGCGCGCACCCTTCTCAAGCAAGGCATCAACCTTGGGGTTGGAATATTGCCCGGTGTTGGAGCCTTTTCCACCCTTGGCGACGATTGCCTTGGTGTGCAAACGGTTGGTCACATCTGGGTCGGCCGCAATGAGATAGCTCACGGCAGAGATGGCAGAATCGAACTGTGATTTGAGCCAGAAATCACCAAACATGACAGCCGATGGCAGGTTGGAGATTTTCATCTCGACACCGATCTCGGCAAATGTCTGCTGCAGAAATTGCTGCACCTGTTCGCGCAGATTGTTGCCCGATGTCGTTGAGTTGTTGAATGACAACCGCACGCCGTCCTTTGCGCGAATACCATCTGAACCCGGCGCCCAGCCTGCGTCATCAAGCAGTTTGCGCGCCTTGTCGAGATTGTAGCTCTGCTTTGGCAGGTTGGGGTTATAATAACGCGATTGCTGAGGCATGAAGGTTTCGGTCAGCGTGCCGACACCGTAATAGATCTGATTGATAATGGCATCACGATCCATGGCCGCATAGAGAGCCTGCCGCACCGCCGGATCTTTGAACTGTGGTCTTTCGAGGTTGAGAAAGATCGACTCCACCGATCCGCCAAGCTCAAGTGTGACAGTCCGATCCGGCAGCGTCTTGGCTTCTTCGTAATGATCGGCGTTGATATAGGCCTGGTCGACGAGGTCGATATCGCCGCTTTTGAACTGTGTGTAGAGTACTGTCATGTCGGGAATGTACTTGAAGACCAGTCGCTCGATATATGGGCCTTCACCCACATATTCAGTGTTTGCAACCAGCTCGATATGGTCGCCCGCCGTGCGTTTTTCCCATTTGAATGCGCCCGTTCCAACAGGTGCCTGATTGAACGCTGCGGTATTCGGATCGGCTTCCTTCTCCAGAATATGCTTCGGCACCATGAATGTTTCCGCAAGGAACGAAAGGTATGGAGCAAAAACGCTCTCCATGCGCCATGTCAGCTCTGTCGGAGACACGACTTTGATATCGCGGACCAGAGAATGCCCGCCGGTGCGCCACGCGCGGAAGCCGGGCTTGGTGATGAGTTCAATGGTGAACTTCACATCTTCGGCGGTGAAAGGCTTGCCGTCGTGCCAACGAACGTCGTCACGCAGGCGAATGCGCCACTCCAGACCGTCTTTCGAAATGCCGCCATTGGCCTCCGTCGGTACTTCGGCGGCGAGATTTGGCGTGAGTACGCCCTTGGGATCGATACGGAAAAGCGCATCGAAGAGAGAGAAATGGAGCGCGTCGTCAACTTCAATGTGCGGCATCAGCGGATTGAAGACGGTCGGTTCCTGGGAAAGACCCACGACCACACGGCCAGCCGGCTCCTTGTCGCTCCCCGCAGCAAAGGCTGGTTTGCCGAGCAGGTTCGGCGCAACCAACGTTGCGAGACCGCCCGCGGCCATCAATCGCAAGGCGTCGCGGCGTGAAAAGCTCGATGTATTTGCAAGATCCTCGGTCATTATTATTCCCCTTCTGGCGATTTTTCGCCGTTGCTTAATGGCTTGCAGCATTCGTCCGGACGTCTGGACGTTCTCCTGGAATTGCGGCCACGAGTTCGCGCGTGTAGGCCGATTGCGGGTTCAGGAAAATTTGAGATGGCGGGCCGTGTTCAACGATCCGTCCTTTTTGCATCACGGCAATCTCGTCACAGATCTGACTTGCCACGCGAAGATCATGCGTGATGAAAATCATGGAGACGCCCGTCTCGCGTTGAATCTGGTCCAGCAGTTTGAGAATTTGTGCCTGGATGGACACGTCCAGAGCCGAGACCGCTTCGTCGGCAATCAGTAGTTTCGGTTTGAACATCAAAGCGCGGGCAATGCCGACACGTTGGCGCTGACCACCGGAAAATTCGTGCGGATAACGGTCGAAGGCACCGGCATCGAGGCCCACATGCGATAGCAGTGCCCGTGCTTCTGCGCTCGCCTGCTTGTAAGATGTGCCATGGGCGACAGGACCTACGGTCAGAATTTGCCCAATCGTTGAGCGTGGGTTGAGCGACGCGAAAGGGTCCTGGAAAATCATCTGGATATGGGGCCGCAGCGGCCGAAAGCTCGTCTCTGAAAGCTTGGCAATGTCATTGCCTTCAAACAGGATGCGACCGGCATCACTGTCCTGAAGCTTGATCAGCAGCTTTCCGACTGAGGACTTTCCAGAACCACTTTCCCCGACAATGCCGAGTGTGCGCCCCTGTATCAGGTTAAACGAAACGTCGGCGACCGCAGGCACGATACGCTGGCTGCCAAACAGCGCGCTGCCGCTCCGGTAGGTTTTGACCAGCCCTTCGATTTTCAAGATCGTGTTTTGGCTGACCTTGGCACCAGGATTTCTATCTTCGCCCGTCAAACGCGGAACGGCTGCAATCAGACGCTTTGTGTAGAGATGAGCAGGCGATTTCAGAACCTGTTCGGCGCTTCCCTGTTCAACGATGCGCCCTTTTTCCATCACAACGACGCTGTCTGCGATTTCCGCGACCACGCCGAAATCATGGGTAATGAACATCACGCTCATGCCCTTGCGGCGTTGTATGTCCTTGATGAGTTTAAGGATTTGCGCTTGGGTCGTCACATCAAGCGCTGTTGTCGGCTCATCCGCGATCAGCACTTTCGGCTCAAGCGCCAGCGCCATGGCAATCATCACGCGCTGTCGCTGTCCGCCGGACAATCGAAACGGATATTGAAAATACATAAGCTGCGGATCGGGCAGGCCGACCTCATTCAGCAATTCGATGGCGCGCTCATGCCGGGATGCCTTGTTGCCCACACCATGGGCCGCCATCGCTTCGATGATTTGATCGCCCACCGTCATCAACGGGTTGAGTGCAGACAGCGGATCCTGAAAGATCATCGATACGGCTCTGCCGCGCATATCCTGAAGCGTTTTGAGCGAGGCGCCCACCAGTGATGTGTCTTCAACATGGATCGAACCCGATGAAACCTGAAAGACCTTGGGCAGGAGGCCCATGATCGTGTTTGCGGTCACAGACTTGCCAGAGCCGGATTCTCCGATGATGCAGAGAATTTGTCCTCGCTGAAGATCAAACGATATGTCTTCCACCGCATGTGTTCGCTCCATGCCGCTTGGCAAAGCCACAGTCAAACCGCGCACTGAAAGTACCGCTTCGTCTAATGTCGCAGGTTCAAGTCTTGCGGCCATGGAGATACCTCTCTTCAACAGTCTCTGGTTCGGCAGCGGATTGGATTACTGTTTGACGGCACGTCTTTTTCGACGCTTTCCTGGAAGTCGCGCTAACTCGCACTTCCATTTCGCAATCACGGTCGCTCTAAACCAATTTGCATTCTTTCGCTGTCCAATATAGGATTGGTCTTTGAGATTGGTGTCAATCCAGATCAAATTGGTTGTCAAAATATTTTGTGAGAAGCCATGACAGTGGTGTTGAAAGATTTCATCGAGGCCGAAGGTTTGGAGCCGGGAGACCGGCTGCCCCCGGAACGGGACCTGGCGGTCAAGTTGGGTATTCCACGCACCGCGTTGCGGCGGATGCTTGCCGACCTGGAAAAAGACGGACGCCTTATCCGGCATGTCGGAAGGGGCACGTTCATCGCCGGCAATGGCGTAAGCTCGTCTGCACTGCGCCAGCCTCATGGTGGTGCGATTGACGGTTTGCGGACCTATCCAGCCGAGGTTTTCGAAGCGCGGCTCATACTGGAGCCCCGGATCGCAGGTCTGGCGGCGCTGAGGGCGACGCGGCAGGAGATTGACGAGCTGCAGAAGTCGATTGACCGGACCAGAACGGCCCAAACCCATGCAGAATTTGAGAAATGGGATGCTGTCTTCCACCGAATCATCGTCCAATGCGCCCGAAACGGGCTGCTGGAATCGCTCTATGAGAGCATTCACGCCGTCAGATCGGGCAAGCTTTGGGGCAAGATGAAGGAGCAGTCACTCAGCCCTGAACGCATCGCAGCCTATACGGCCAAGCATGTTGCGATCCTCGATGCGATCAAGGATCGCAACAGCAAGGAAGCAGAAACGCACATGTATGACCACATCGTCGATGCGCGCACAAACACGCTCGGCCCGAGTTAAGAACGACAAGGCAGCGCTTGTGGAATCCAACGCTTTGGTTGCTCGCACTGGTTGGGGCTGTGGAACGCTGCCTTAAAAAACATCGGGCGTGTGTGGCGAGGTCCGTTTTTATCCTTTGTTTTTGGACGTACTCACTTAGCAATGCATATAAATCTATCCCTCTGCCAAAATTTATATCGCAACCAATTTGATCTCCATTGACACCAATGATGTTACCAATCCAGTATTGATCTCATGTCAATTAATGTTGGTAACCAGCCATGCCGAGTGTGAAAATCAATCCTGCAGATGAACAAAATCCCGGTGCCGATTTGGGCGCTGGCGCCATTGTCAGCCGTGCACCCACCGAGCTCTTTATCGGCGGCGAATGGGTCTCCGCTGTAAATCGCCAGACCTTCGATGTGATCGATCCTTCCACCGAAGCTGTCATCGCCACGGTTTGCGATGGTGAGGTTCAGGATGCTATAGCGGCTGTCGATGCCGCGCATGCTGCATCCAAAGGCTGGAAAGCCACATCTGCGCGGCAGCGCTCAGATATTTTGATGAAATGCTTCCACCTCATGCTCGAACATGCGGACTGGCTGGCAAAACTGATCACGATAGAGAACGGCAAGGCCCTTCCGGATGCAAAGTCCGAGGTCACTTACGCTGCCGAATTCTTCAGATGGTATGCCGAGGAGGCCGTGAGGTCATCCGGCGAGTTCGGTCCCGCCCCATCGGGAAGCAATCATATCATCGTCAGCCATGAGCCGATGGGTATTGCGGTGCTGGTCACACCCTGGAACTTCCCGGCAGCCATGGCCACCCGCAAAATGGCCCCAGCTCTGGCGGCCGGTTGCACCTGCATCCTCAAGCCAGCAGCAGAGACACCTTTGACTGCGCTGGCAATCGGGGAGATCATGAAGCAGGCTGGCGTTCCCGCTGGCGTGGTGAATATCGTCACGACAAAGAATGCCGGGCCTGTTGTCAGCGCCATGTTGCATGATGAGCGCGTGCGCAAGCTTTCCTTCACGGGCTCTACCGGTGTCGGCAGAACTCTCCTGCGAGAGGCGGCAGATCAGGTTATCAGCTGTTCGATGGAGTTGGGCGGCAACGCACCTTTCATTGTTTTCGATGATGCCGATCTGGAAGCCGCTGTTGCCGGCGCAATGGTCGCCAAAATGCGAAATGGCGGCGAAGCCTGCACGGCTGCCAACCGTTTCTATGTGCAAAACGGAATTGCAGCCGACTTTACCCGGCGGCTTGCCGAGGAAATGAGTGCGCTCACAGTCGGCCCCGGCTTGGAGCCCGGCACTCAACTTGGGCCGCTCATCACGCGCGCCGCTGTCGAAAAGGTCGGGCGTCTGGTCGATGACGCTCTTGCCAAGGGTGCATCGCTGATGACGGGCGGCAACAGGCTGAACGGCGATGGCTTCTACTATCCGCCAACGGTCCTTTCCAACGTCTCGGCAGATGCAAACATGCTTTCCGAGGAAATTTTCGGCCCTGTCGCGCCGGTCATCCAGTTTGAAACGGAAGATGATGTCGTCGCACTGGCAAACAACACCGAATACGGGCTGGTTTCCTACGTATTTAGCGGAAATCTCAAGCGCGCCCTTGCTGTCGCCGGGCGTCTGGAAAGCGGCATGGTGGGCATCAACCGTGGCGTTGTGTCCGATGCTGCAGCGCCATTCGGTGGCGCAAAGCAGAGCGGGCTGGGCCGTGAAGGCAGCCACCATGGCATGCTGGAATATCTCGAAACCAAATACGTCGCCGTTAGCTGGTAGGCGAGGCGCTTCGCCTCCCGAGCCAAAATATTTTCACATGACCGGAGAGTTACATGTCACTTCTGAAAACAATCGATCCCAACCCAACATTTGAACCCAGACATTCAAACCCGGCGCCAGAGCGTCTGATTTCCGGCAACCCGGCCCTCAAGACCTGGGCGCAGGACAGCGCGAAAGATGGCAAGGTCGATACCGGCGTCTGGGAAGCAACCCCCGGCGAAACCCATTCCATCAAAGGCGAAACCTTCGAATTCTGCCACATCCTTCAGGGCGTTATCGAGTTGACGGAAAACGGCAAGGAGCCTGTGGTTTACAAGGCTGGCGACAGCTTTGTCATGAAGCCAGGCTATGTCGGCGTCTGGAAGACGATCGAAACAGTTCGCAAAATCTATGTGACAGTTGCCTGATCAGGTGCAAAAACGATGGTTCAAGACGGCGCATGCCGTCCTGAACGCTCGATACAGGGCGGTGCATAAAGGGGGCGGACGTGAAGCTTGATCGTATCGACATCCGGATACTGCATGAGCTGCAACAAAATGGTCGCTTGACCAATGTGGAACTGTCCGAGCTTGTGCATCTCTCGCCCAGCCCATGCCTGATCCGGGTCAAAAAGCTGCAGCAACTGGGTTATATTTCCGGCTATTCGGCTCATATCAATCTGGCGAAGCTTGGTCCAACCGTGACGATTTTCGCAGAGATCACGCTCAGCAGCCATCGCCACAGCGACTTTTCCCGCTTCCAGCAGGCAATTGAGAAAATCGAGGAAGCCATCGAGTGTCATCTGATTTCCGGTGGCTATGACTATTTGATAAAATTCGTGACAGCCACGATTGGCGATTATCAGGAATTGATGGAAGGGCTGCTTCAAGCCGATATCGGGATCGACAAATATTTCAGCTTCGTGGTCATGAAGTCACCCTTCGTGAAGCGCCATGTGCCGATCAACACGCTCTTCAAAGAGTAGTCCCTGCCAAGCCAGAACGCGCCTATGGCAGCGGGTTGCATGAAATGCTGACGAGGTGTTGAAAACGAGGCAAATAACCTCTTTTGCCACGGTATATAGCGGCTGAGCCTTGCCCTCTTCCTGCATATTGGGCCGTACTTTCAAACCTTCGAACACAGAGACGTCCAACAATGACGAACGATCATAGTGCTCAACTCCCAGACAGCAGCGACATCAGTCTTTCCAGACTGGAGGCGAGGCATCTCGAAGGCGCGCTGAAGCTCTCTCAGGAATTTTCATGGCCATACCGTCTGGAAGACTGGCAATTTGCCGCCAATCTGGGTGAGGGGCTGGTGCTGGAGCGGGCAGGCGAGGTTGTCGGCACAGCGCTCTGGTGGAATTACGGTGCGGAACACGCGACCGCCGGTATGATTATCGTGACGGCAAAGGTTCAAGGCACCGGCCAAGGCTCACGGCTTTTCAATGCCCTTCTGGACGCAACACAGGGCCGGATTATACTTCTCAATGCAACAGCAGAGGGCTTGCCGCTTTATGAGCGCAGAGGTTTCACGCCTTGGGGCAAGATCCAGCAACATCAAGCGGTTTTGACTGTTGCGCCCGAGATTGCACCCCACAGCCAGATCCGTCCTGCAACTGAAAACGATCTTGACTCAATCATAGCTTTCGATGAGCGCGCAATCGGAATGAACCGAGAGCGTGTCGTCACCGCGCTTGCAGATATCGGCGATACGCTGGTTATCGCGCAAGGCGAAACCCTGCTCGGCTATGCCATTGCCCGCAAATTCGGTCGCGGCCACGTCATTGGCCCAGTCGCTGCCAACAATACTGACGACGCGAAGCACCTGATCCGCGCGCATCTGGCCAAGCTCGGCGGCCAATTTGTCCGAATGGATGTCTACGCCGAAGATGGGTTGAGCCCATTTCTGCAAAGCTTCGGCCTGCCACTCGTTAGTGAAGTGGTGTCGATGGTTCGGGGCGATTTACCAAGACCTGTGGCGCCAGCGCATATGTACGCCGTCTCAAACCAGTCATTGAGCTAGCGCGTCTCGGCTGCCCCGACTGAACAAAGGAATTCATGCGATGACCGCTCCTCTCCAGCATCTTGTCCAAAACAACAGGCTGGGCCAGTTTTTTATCAATGGTGAATGGACACCGGCGCTGGCAAGCGAGACGGTCGCCGTCATCAATCCGGCGACGGAAGAGGTCGTTGCGCATATCGCAATGGGAGGCGTGGCGGATGTCGATGCAGCCGTCACAGCTGCCAGAGATGCTTTTTCCTCATGGTCGCTGACAACGCCTGAACACCGCGCTGATCTGGTTGAGAAACTCCGCATCGCTCTGGAAAAGCGCAGCGAGCTTATCGCGCAGTGCCTGACACTGGAAATGGGCGCGGCCATTGGTTATGCGCGCAGCGCGCAGGTGCCGCTTGCCATCGCCCATGTCGCAACGGCCCGAGAGGTCCTTCTCTCCTTTCCGTTCATCAGGCAACGCGGACATACCGCAATCGCCCATGAGCCAATCGGGGTCTGCGCCTTGATCACGCCCTGGAATTGGCCGCTCTACCAGATCACGGCCAAAGTTGCGCCTGCCTTGGCCGCGGGCTGCACCGTGGTTCTGAAACCCAGCGAACTCGCACCGCTGAGCGCCTTGCTGTTTGCCGAAGCGATTGTGGAGGCAGGTTTCCCAGCAGGCGTTTTCAATCTGGTCAATGGTGATGGCCCCGTTGTTGGCCAGCGCATGGCGAGCCATCCCGATGTCGATATGGTGTCCATCACCGGCTCCACACGCGCCGGTATTCTGGTCGCACAAGCCGCAGCCCCAACCGTCAAGCGCGTTGCTCAGGAACTTGGTGGAAAATCACCAAACATTATCCTGCCCGATGCAGACCTTGATCGCGCCGTCCCGCTCGGCATCGCCGCAGCATTTCGCAATCTCGGGCAATCCTGCAGCGCGCCGACGCGCATGATCGTGCCGCGCAGCTTGTTGTCGAAGGTTGAAGAAATCGCATTGAAAGCCTTGGGCGACATCGTGGTCGGTGATCCGCTCGCGCCCGCAACCACACATGGCGCCATGGCAAACCGGGCGCAGTTCGACCGTGTCCAGACGATGATTAAGGTCGGCATGGACGAAGGGGCAAAACTCTTGGCCGGTGGGCTTGGCCTCCCAGAAGGGCATGAAACGGGGCTTTTCGTGAAGCCCACGATTTTCTCGCATGTGCAGACGGATATGAGTATCGCCAGGGAAGAAATATTCGGCCCGGTCCTCTGCATCATTCCCTATGACAGCATCGATGAGGCCATCGAAATTGCCAATGACACGGTCTATGGCCTGGGCGCCCATGTTCAGGGTCAGGATATGGCGGCGGTGAAACACGTCGCATCCCGCATCCGCTCAGGGCAGGTTCATCTCAATTACCCGGCATGGGATCCGCATGCACCCTTCGGCGGCTTCAAGCAATCCGGCAATGGCCGCGAATATGGCGTCGAAGGCATGGCTGAATATCTGGAAGTAAAATCGATTCTTGGCTATTTCGCTGAGTGAGAACGGCTTGATCCTTCCCAACAAAAAAGCGCATCAACTTCTTGAGGTGATGCGCTTTTTCTTTCCAATCCAGATGATTACCGTTGGTCCCACCGGTCCAGCATGCCGTAATACCAAACCGCCAAAGGCAGAAACCACGGCTTGCCGTTGAAATAGGGGCGGGTTTCGAAGCTGAGGTCGCTATAGACGGTTTTGCCCTCATCATTCCCAAGCATTGTGTTGGCAATTTTCGCACCAAGCCAGCTTGAACGCGCAACGCCAGTTCCGTTGTAACCGCCAGCGAAATACATGCCTTTAATCGTGTCGACATGTGGGAAATGATCGAAGGTGAAGCCCAGCTGGCCGTGCCAGTAATGGCTGATTTTATACGCGTTCAATTCCGGAAATATCTTCAAAAGCAGCCCGCGAACAAATGCGGCATTGGCCGTGTTGCTCTTCACCGTGCCGCTCATATCCAGAACGCGCCCACCCAGAATGATGCGCGTTCCGTCTGGTGAAGGGCGGTAATAGGTTACCACGCGCTGGCTTCCTGCAAGCATTTGCTGCTTCGGCATCAGGGTGCGCATCAGCTCTGGTGGCAATTGTTCCGTTGCCACAAGGCCGCTGCCCACCGGGATGATGCGTCGCTTGAGGTAAGGCAGTAAAGTACCGCTATATCCGTTGGTTGCGATCAAAACCTGATGTGCCGTCACATCACGGCCCTGCACTTTAAACTCAAACCCGCCGGCCTTCTGTTGAAGATCGGTCACGCGGGCATTGCTGAACACGCGCACACCAAGGCGCTGCGCGGCGTCTGAAAGACCCTTGACGTATTTTGCCGGATGCAGCCCCGCATAGCCGGGCATCGACACACCGCCATGGTAAAGATCGGAGCCCACTTCCTTGCGCTGTTCTGAACGCGGAACCAGATAGGCGTCGCATGGCATGACTTTGCTAATGCGGTCGAGGTTAGCGCCTAGGCTGTCATAGATGCGCGGCGTCATCGCACCTTTGAAATATCCGACGACCTTTAAGTCACAATCGATCTGTTCCGCAGCAACGACGTCTTTGACATATTGCAGAGACTGGAAGCTTTCCTCGACCACGCGTTTCGCCATATCCGTGCCGTAGCGCATGGCGGAATCGTAAAACGCCCAGCCTGGCCCCAGAAATCCGCCATTGCGCGATGATGCGCCCCAGCCCGGTGCGTCGGCATCATAGACGCTGACCTGTTTGCCAGCACGGGCAAGCACAAGCGCCGCATTAAGGCCGGTAAAGCCGCCGCCAATGATGGCAACTTCGGTGGTAGGCGAGATATCGTCAGCCTTGGCACCATCGGGGCGGGCCTCATCCCACCAAAAAGGACTGGCGACAGCATCATCGGTAAAAAAGGGCGCATTCAAACTGGACATGGTCGTCACTCACATTTGCGGGCACGGCGCAGACATCTCTGCGCGAAGACTTGCGACAACAAGACGAATTCCGACCGTCGTCATCGCGTGTCATAAGACCGTAAAATCCAGCATATTTGGTATCGGATATGGCTGCGACGCAGAACAAAATGGCGCGGCAAGCGGGTTAGAGCGCATCTGCTGCCGTGCGGGCGACCGGCAACCTTTTTCTGACTAGGCTCCACCTTGACGGCGTCACCCGATTGCCCTTACGCCCCGCTTACTCGGGATAGCTCGATGCTGCTGGCGGCCAGCGGTTCACGGCAATCCATGTCTTCGCCAGTTGGCTGAATAACCGGGTTTCCACGCCGGTCGCGCAACACCTCAACCGCAATGCCATAGGTCTCGGAAATCAGCTCTGGCGTCACAATGTCACGCGGTGCGCCACTTTGCTTCAGCGTGCCGTCCGATATGACCAGAAGATTATCGGCATATTGGCATGCAAGGTTGAGATCGTGCAAAACCACCACGGTGACCCAGTTGTTTGTCCGGGTTTCGCTTCGCACCAGATCCAGAAGACCGACCTGGTGTCTGAGATCGAGTGCGCTGACGGGCTCATCCAGCAACATCGTCTGCGGCTCACGCATCAGCACCTGCGCAAAAAGTGCCATCTGCCGTTGGCCGCCACTCAGCGAAGATATATCGCGGTTTGCGAGATGCCCAATGCCCGCTTGATGCAGCCGTGTCATCGCGGCATCCAACGTTTCATCATCAATATGCAGAGACAGGTGGCCCGACCGGCCCAGAGCCACCACTTCGAGCACACTCAGCGCAATATCGACGGTCGTATCCTGTGGCATGTAGGCGAAGGTGTCGCGCCAGTTTTTCACGTGCTTGCCGCGCTTTTCCCCAGCGCGCAACGTGCGCTCGCCATCCCTTATGCAGCCTTCGGACAGCGGCAGCTCTCCGAACATGGCGCGCAGCAGCGTGGTCTTGCCCGTTCCATTGGGGCCGATCACGGCGTGGACCTGTCCCGCCGCAAGCTGCGCACTCAGCCGTTTGACGACCGTCTGCCCGCCGCGCTCTATCGAGATGTCGTCAAGTATCATCATCGGTTTCGCCTCTTCGGAGCGAAGATGAGCCACAGCAGGAACGGCACACCAACAATCGCGGTTACGATCCCGACCGGAAACAGGGCTCCCGGAATGATCGATTTCGACAGAATGGATGCAATCGACAACATCAACGCGCCGCACAGGATAGACATGGGCAAGAAGAACCGCTGGTCCTCACCAACCGCCATGCGTGCGATGTGCGGGGCAACCAGCCCGATGAAGCCAATGACACCAACGAAGCTTGTCGCTGTTGCCGTCATCACAGCCACGATGATGAGCACTTTCATGCGCAGCAAACGAACATTGATGCCAAGGCTTGCAGCGCGCATTTCGCCCATTCTGAGAGCCGTCAGTTTCCAGCAATCGACCATCAACAGGATGCAGCAGACCGCCGTGACAGCTGCTGTGAGTGTCACCGTGGGCCATGTGGCCTTGCTGAGGCTGCCGAACAGCCAGAACAGAATTTGTTGAGAGAGTTCCGGCGATGACAGGAACTGGATGAGCGACAGGAGCGACTGGAACAGAAACAGCAGCGCAATGCCGCCGAGAATTATCGTTTCCGTTGCCACCTGGCGCATCGAGGCGAGGAAGAACAGGAAGAGTGCAGCCAGCATGGCAAAGACAAATGCACCCAGAGGCACCGCAATCATCGCATCCAGCCCAAGCCCACCCAGAGCGAGAACCAGCGCCGCGCCAAAGCCCGCCGCCGCCGCCATGCCCAGCGTATAGGGGCTTGCCATCGGGTTGTTGAGCAGCGTCTGCATTTGCGCGCCACCTGCACCCAGCGCGGCACCCACGCACAGTGCCATCAGCGCCATAGGCAAGCGCAGGCCTCGCACGATGGAGTCGGTCATGGTTTCGCGTATGCCGATGCCGGTCAAGGATCGCACGACCTCGGAAGGCGAGAGCATTGATGGGCCGGTCGCGATATCAAGCACCAGACTGATCGCCATGAGGACAAAAAAGATCAGAATGACGCGCCAGCGGCGACGCTCGCGCAGCCTGTGCGTACCGATAGCTTCAGCGTTGCGGTCAGCAATGGACATGAATAACCTGTGGTGCCGTAAGTGTCATAAAGGCTGACGCCCCCAAAGGGCGTCGGCACATTGGCGCCTCTGCACGGTCGCCCTATCGAGCTGATCGTGCAGAGAAATCTCGCCGTCACCTTATTCGTTGACGGAAATAGCGAAGGTGCCTTCGGGCGTCACAGGCAGATATTTCTTGTAGTAGCCCAGGTAGTTGGCGATAGGGTCAACATCTTTGAACTGCTCGGGATAGAGCTGCTTGGCAATATATTGAACCAAGGCGAAATCCGAAACCGTGCGCGAAGCGCCCTGATAAACGCCAAAGAGCTTGCCGTTCTTGATGGCGGGCAATTCGCTCCAGCCCTGACGGGTCTCAAAGGCTTTGAGGTTCTTGCGGGCATCCGCTTCTTTTACGCCAGGGCCCATCGGCATCGCTGCCGGGTTTTTGTTGTCTTCACGTCCAGAAATGAAAATAACGTCGGGCTTTGCCACCAGAACCTGCTCTGGATTGATCGGACCCCACCATTCAACAAAGGGTGCGGCAATGTTATCGCCACCGGCCAGCGTCGACATCGCGCCCCACATGTTCTTGCCGTAGGTAAAGGAATATTCCGCCGGGCCCTTATTGCCGAATTCGACATAGACTTTTGGCTTTGGCTTGCCGGACTTGGCAACCCGGTCCGCAATGTCCTTCATCGCGCCCTGATAAAGATCGGCGATCTCGTTACCGCGCTGGTCTTGTCCGGTCACCTGGCCGAGGAGTCGCGTTGATGCAACGTGACGCTCAACGGTCTGCGCGTTGTAATCCACGACGACGACTGGAATGCCCTGCTGTACCAATCTATCAGCATCAAGCCCCAAGGCCTTGAATTGCCAGTCTGCAAGGATCACCAGATCAGGGTTCAGGCTCATGACTTTTTCGACGGAGAAGGTCTGCGTGTCCACTTCGCCAACATCCGTTATGTCAGCAAGCGATGGCCGGTGCGCCACGTGCATCTTCCAGTTGGCCGGAATTTTACCGACCCATGCTTCTCTGGAAATGCCGACGACAGAATCATAGGCCTTCTCGCCACCAACAGCCATGTAGTCTTCAAAATAGAAGCCCAGCACGACACGCTTTGCAGGCAGGTCAACCTTCACCTCGCGCCCGATAACATCGGTAATCGTCTTCACTTCTGCCATTGCAGGCGCAGCAAATACGAAGACTGACAGCACTGCAGCGAGACCGCTAATTATTGATTTCATGATAATGATCCAGAGGTTGAGATGCCGCTGATTTAGTAAATATGATATTTTAAGTCAATTTAATTGATGTCGGTTGAAAGCAATTACCAACGGAATCATGTTTGGTCTGGCTGATAAGGCTTGATTGAAAAACCTGAAATAAGCGCCCGGCGCACAATCTGTCGAAGCCTGCTTTGGATATAAGAGAATGTGCTTTGGCAATCCTGATTTCAGCTCGGTTTATGCCACGCAATGCTCCTAGGATGGTCTCAGACGAAAACCAATAAGTCAGGACCGAACAATGGCTCACTTTCGCCCGAAATACATTACCTTCGATTGCTATGGCACGCTGATCAACTTCCAGACGGCGGAAGCAACGCGTGACATCTACGGTGATCAACTCGATGAGCCGCGGATGGTGGAGTTCATCAAGAACTTCTCGGCCTATCGCCTTGATGAAGTTCTGGGCGACTGGAAGCCGTACAATGAAATTCTCCACAACGGGCTCGAAAGAACCTGCAAGCGCAACGGCGTAACCTTCGATCCGAAAGCCGCGCAGACCGTTTATGAGCGCGTACCGACCTGGGGTCCGCACCCGGACGTTCCAGCCGGGCTTGCCAAGGTTGCCAAAGAAATTCCGTTGGTCATTCTGTCCAATGCCATGAATTCGCAGATCATGTCGAATGTCGAAAAGCTGGGCGCACCGTTCCATGCGGTTTACACGGCTGAACAGGCGCAGTCCTACAAGCCCAACCTCAAGGCATTCGAATATATGCTGGATATGCTTGGCTGCGGCCCGGAGGAGATCCTGCATTGCTCCTCCTCATTCCGCTACGATCTGATGTCGGCGCACGATATGGGCATTAAAAACAAGGTCTGGGTCAATCGTGGCCACGAACCCGCAAACCCTTATTATGGCTATACCGAAATCTCGGACATTTCAGGCCTGGCCGGTGTCGTGGGGCTTTGACATCAAAAGGACTGCTGCCATCGGCAGCAGTCCAAAACTGCTCTCCGGCACCACGCGCGACGAGCAACGACCTTCATCAGGTGAGGACCGCAATTGCCCATCGATCCCGGCATAGACACTATCCACCCCGAGGCGGTGGGGTCAAAGGCTTCGAGCGAAGCCTATTATCATGCTGCAAAGACCACACTGGCTGCGCATCCCATGCCTGCTGACGTCGAACAGTCCGCGAAACTTCTCGGTCGTCACTACGGCTTGTCGGGAGTTGTCGCCACCCTGTCGTCAGAGGTTGAATGCACGGAAGAGGTCACCCTGCCGGACGGGCGGCGGCTCATTCTCAAAACGGCCACAAGGCCGCAGACGTCAAGCAGTTTCCGTTTTCAGGCCGAAGCCATCAGCGGGGTGGAGGCATCTGCGGGCTTCGTTTCACCGCAGATCATGCGCACGAATGGCGGCGAGGTGATGTTTGAGGAAGACGGTGCTTGCGGATATCTGCAAACGTTGATCGATGGCACTCCATTACACAAGCTTGCGATGACGCCCGACCTGCTGTTCCAGATCGGATGTTCGCTTGCCCGGCTGGATCTGGCGCTTGATGGCGTGCGCGCATCATCTAGCCAGCGGCCCGTTCTCTTGCATGTTGAGTGCTGGTCGCGGTTGATGGAGTTCAGCCAATATCTGCCATCGCAACATATCGCCGAACAGGTCCGTGCAGCGATGGATAACTATGCCGAATGTGTTGAACCGCACCTTGCCGAGGTGGCATGGCAGATCACCCATAACGACCCGAGCCCCCACAATATGCTGTTGACCGATCGCGGTATCGGCTTCATCGATTTTGGCGATGGCTGCTGGGGGCCAAGGATACAAGACCTTGCCGTGGCAGCCAGCCACATGGTCCAGAACGCGACTGCCGCCTTGGGCGGCGCGGACTATGTGATTGCGGGTTACCATTCCGTCATTCCGCTGTCGACGGTGGAGGCAAAGGTCCTCGTGGGATTGATGCGGGCACGCCAAAGCGCACTTCTGCTGGTCAACGCTTGGAGAACGCATCTTTTTCCAGAGCAAGCCGAATACATCAACAAGAACGTTCCGCGTGCCGAACGCGGACTTTCCATTCTAACCACTCTGAGTGCCGATGAGGCGGAAGCGGCAGTTCTGGCTGCGATGGCGTTGCCCCATCCATCGCCGGTATAAACGTAACATTGCTGCTCTTGCTTACGGTCCTCTTTCAAACAGGTTGAAGAACATGTCGACAGACCTCATGCCCAATCGCTACGTCCCCGGCGAAGTTGCTCTTCCTGCCCGCGAGGCCGAGCTTATCGAGCGTCGAAACAAGGTCCTTGGTGCATCATACCGCCTTCAGTATCGCAAACCCGTCCATTTTGTCCGGGGTGAAGGCATGTGGCTCTACGATCCAGACGGGCGCGCCTATCTCGATTTTTACAACAATGTGCCGTCGCTCGGGCATTGCAACGCCGAAGTGAACGCGGCGATGGCAGAGCAGGCGGGTCGGATCAACGCCAACACGCGCTATCTGGAGCCGAACCTCGTCGAATTTGCCGAACGTCTGGTCGAAACCTTTCCGCCGGAGCTGGACCGTGTCGTCTTCACCTGCACGGGCAGTGAATCCAATGATTTGGCGTTGCGTATCGCGCGTCTGGCAAGCGGCAATGATGGCGTGATTGTCTCGTCATATGCCTATCACGGCACCAGTGCCGCCACCGCCGCCGTCTCACCAAACCTCGGAGCAGCGGTCAAGCTCAGCCCCTCCGTGCGCATGGTCTCTCTGCATGGCCCGGAAGGCATACCGGAATCGCAGGCAGCGGATTTTTTCGAGGCGCAGGTTCGTGCTGCCATCACAGATTTGAACCGTCGCGGCACCGGCGTCGCGGCGCTTCTCATCGACAGCATCTTCTCCAGCGATGGTGTCTGGGTTGATCCTCCCGGCTTCATCGCAAAGGGCGTGGCTGCCGTTCGTGAGGCCGGTGGCCTTGTTATCGCCGATGAAGTCCAGCCGGGTTTTGGCCGAACCGGCGCGCATATGTGGGGCTTTGAGCGCCACGGTATCGTCCCTGACCTCGTCACCCTCGGCAAACCCATGGGCAATGGCTTCCCAATCGGCGCCGTGGTGGGGCGCAAAGCACCCGTAGACCAATTCGGCGCAACCGCTCGCTATTCCAATACATTCGCGGGCAACACGATTGGAATAGCAACCGCAGATGCCGTGCTGACAATCATTCAGCGCGACCGTATTGCGCAGAATGCGCTTGCCATGGGTCAGCGGCTGAGAACTGGGCTGGAGAAAATAGCACTTCAGACGCCAGGAATTTGCGGCATCCGTAATGCAGGCCTCTTCTTCGGCGTCGATCTGGGGTTTGAGGGCGACACTGCAATGCGCAGACGCTCGCTCGCTCTCGATGTGGTCAATACCATGCGAGATGATGGCGTCCTTGTCAGCACCACCGGTGCCAACGAAGATTCCCTCAAAATCCGCCCACCGCTGATCTGTGAGGACGTTCACGTTGACCAGTTCCTGGCAAGCATTGAGCGCGCTCTCGTTCAGGTCGGAAGTGCGTAAAGCGCAAGGCTAACGATCTTGCGAACCGCATGTTTCGGATTCCTTGGTCAGCCAGTCCATCAAAGCCTGAACGCCTGTCGATAGGAACATCGATTTGGGATGAATAAGCCCGTAATGGGTCCCGTCTGGCGCAAAGCCGAGCGGGGCTTCCAATCGTCCATTGGTAACATCGTCAGCGGCAATCGCCTGCGGCGCCAGCGCAACCCCAAGGCCCCCAAGGGCAGCTTCTGCCATCAGGAAATGGTGATCCAGAAGCTGGCTTGCGCGGGGGCGCGGCGTTTCGGGGTGCTGCCCAAACCAGCTTTCCCAGGCATGCGGACGTGTTCTGGAGCCGAGCGCAACATAATTCCCGGCATCGAACCCTTTGCGCAGAGACGGCACCATGACCGGCCCGACACGCTCCGGCATCAGCTTGATGATTGTCCAGTCCGGATCGATCAAGAAATCGAGGCGGCGGATGGCAAGCGTGACACGATCACGCGCAAAATCGATGCCGCCACCGCCCGTGGAGAGATGCACTTCGACATCCGGGTGCCGGTCCTGAAACCCCGATAGGCGCGGAATAAGCCAACGCATCGCGAGCGATCGCTCACAGGACAGAATGATCGGCCCCGGAGCAGAACTCGATCTGATCTCTGCCAGTGTATCGGTGATGGTTGCAAACGCCCGCCCCGTTGCGTCGGCCAGCCGCGCGCCAACCGGCGTCAGGCGAACCCCACGCCCATCCGCTTCAAGCAATTGCAGGCCAAGATCTGCGGATAGCTTGGAAACGCGTCTGCTGATTGCCCCATGCGTCAACACAAGTTCCGCCGCCGCTGCACGCACGGAACCGAGCCGGGCAACGGTTTGAAAGGCCCGTAAATCATCCAGAGATGGGAGTTCTGATCTTTTCATTGGTGATCCTATATCACCAATACTCGTCAGATCATATGCATTATCTCCTGTGGCCGATCTGATAATGTTTCCGTCATGGACAACAATATTTCACCCCTAGTCGGCATCATCGCAGACGACCTTACCAGCGCCACCGATGGTGCCGGAGCCTTCCTGTTGAAGGGATATGATCCCCTCATCAAAGCCCTCGATGCAGCTGACGACACTGCGCCTGTTATCTCCATCGACACAAACAGTCGCGCCTTGTCCGCTTCAGAGGCCAGTCGTGTGACCGGTGATGCAGCCGCGTCGCTTGCGAATGCACACTTTCTGTTCAAGACGATAGATTCAACATTGCGCGGCCACATCCGTCAAGAAATCGCTGCGGCGTTTCGTGCCAGTGGCCGCAGCAGACTTGTCATTGCACCAGCCTTTGCCGAGGCAGGTCGCCTGACCATTGGCGGCATTCAAACAGTCCACGGCATCCCCGTCAGTGAAAGTTCCTACGGTCGAGATCCCGTTCATCCTGCAAGTTCATCGAACATCGCCGATCTGGTTGATCCATCGCTGGGTAAAGCGGTCGTCGTTGCTTCAGATTGTGAACCGCCATCGAACGAGACCATCCTCATTCTCGATGCCGATAGCCAGAACGCGCTCAACCGACAGGTCGCTCGTATCCCGAATCCCCAATCCGTTCTGTGGGTAGGGTCTCCGGGAATGGCCATCGCCTTATCATCGCTTGTTCCTCCCGTGCCGACCCAACACCCGGCAGCAGGCGAAGCTTCCAGCCGGGTGTTGATTGTGGCTGGAAGCGCCAATGCCGTGACGCATCAGCAGTGCGATGTTTTGCAGGAACATGGCGTGCCTGTCGTCACGCAGCTTGCCGATGCTCCCGTGGATGCGCGCGTGGTTTGCCTTCGCGCGCCGTCTCTGCTGCAGGCCAGTGCAGAAGCCGTGGTGTCAGACCTTGCCGCGCAGGCTTCGTCTGCCGTTGCCCGTCGGGATTTTGACGTCGTGATTGCCACCGGTGGCGAAACCATGGCTGCAATCCTCGACCGTCTCGAAATCAACCGTTTCTTCCTCTCGCGCGAGCTGGAGCCCGGCTTTCCCGTCGGCAAAACCCGCTTGCGGGATGGCGCAGCGCTCAGCATTGCCATGAAGGCTGGCGGGTTCGGCTCACCGTCTACTTTGCTCGATGCCGCCAAAACATTTTTGGCCAGTCCGCTTTCACAAGGGTTATGATCCATGACGCTCCATCAAATGCCGCTCGCCGTCACCATGGGAGATCCTTCGGGCATCGGTCCCGAAATCGTGGCAAAGATGTTTCTGAGCCGTCCCGACAATCGCCACTGGGTCGTTATTGGCGATGCCTTGGTGATGCGCCGCGCTTTTGAAGTTCTGGGTGCCCAAGTGCAGGTCAGGCCCATCGCATCGCTGGATCAGGCCGTGTTTGATGATGGCACCATCAACGTCTTCTGCTCCTCAAATCTTTCAGCCTTGCCCCCTGTCAGCGAAGTGTCGGCCATCAGCGGCAAGGCGGCTTTCGATGCGATTGTCGCTGCGATCGGCCTTGCGAAAGACGGGCATGTCAGTGGCATCGTCACCGCGCCCATCCATAAGGAGGCGCTCTCTGCCGCTGGGGTTAAATATCCGGGCCACACGGAAATATTGGCCGATTACGGCGGCGCGCCAAAGGTCGCCATGATGCTGGCGAATGAAGATATCCGCACAGTTCTCGTGACCATCCATTGCTCGCTGTCGCAAGCGATCGCCAAGGGCGACTTTGCAGCGCAGATGGACGCGATCAGGCTCGCTCATACCGGCGCTCAAGCGCTCGGCATTGCCAAACCACGCGTCGCCGTTGCCGGACTGAACCCCCATGCTGGCGAGGGCGGGCTGTTTGGAGATGAGGAAATCAACATCATCCGGCCTGCGGTTGAAGCCGCACGTGCCGAGGGTATCGACGCATCCGGCCCATGGCCGGGTGATACGGTCTTCATGCAGGCTCGAACAGGCCGTTTCGATGTCGTAGTCGCCCAGTACCATGATCAGGGTCTCATTCCGGTTAAATATATGGGGCTTGATCGCGGTGTGAACATCACGCTCGGTCTGCCATTCGTGCGCACCAGCCCAGATCACGGCACTGCCTTTGATATTGCAGGGTCCGGCAAAGCCGACCCGACCAGTCTTGAGACCGCATTCGACTACGCTGTCACGCTGAAGGCCGCTCTCTCCAACTCGAAAGCTCAACCGCTATGACTGATTTTGACTTCATCTTCATGCTGACACGCAACGACCGTACCGTTGCCGACGCCGCCATTCATGTCGAAACCGCGCTTCAGGCCGGCATCCGCCACATCGGCTTTAAAGATATCGGTTTGCCGTTTGAAGAGCTTCTTGGCCTCAAGCAGCAGATCAGCAAGGGCGGAGCCAGCACCTATCTCGAAGTCGTATCGCTGGACCGCGAAAGCGAAATTCGCTCCGTCAAGTCGGCAGTCGAGCTTGGGGTGGATTATCTCCTTGGCGGCACGCATGTGGACGATGTGCTCCCGCTTCTGGAAGGAACGGCCATTCGCTACTATCCTTTCCCCGGTCGCATCGTCGGGCATCCCAGCATTCTTGAAGGCTCGCAGGAAGACATCGTTGCAAGCGCCGTGGAACTGGCCAGCCGTGATGGCGTCTCAGGCCTCGATCTTCTCGCCTACCGCTCGAAGGGTGACGTGCCAGCGCTGATGCAGGCCGTATGTCGCGCTGTATCCAAGCCGGTCATCGTTGCAGGGTCTGTCGATAGGCCCGAGCAAATCGACACGATCCGCAGATCTGGCGCTGCCGGTTTCACCGTCGGCACCTCCGCTCTGGACGGCAAATTTCCCGCAAAAGGCGCAGACCTAACATCTCAGCTTCTGGCGATATCGGCTTGCGAAAGCTCGGTGAAACCGTAACGAGGTCCTTCAGTTCCCACCTTGGCAAGTCGTGCCTTAAGTGAAGGCATCAACGTCAATCGGAACAGAGAAACCGGTTTTGACCCGGTCCATGATCACCATGGTTTTGAACCCTTTGATGTCAGGGTTCTCGTAAAAAAACTTCCGGGTGAAGGCTTCGTAGTCTTCCATACTCTCGGCCGTTACGATGAGAACGAAGTCTGAATCGCCCGTGACATAGTAGCCATTCATCACTTCCGGCGTCTGGCGAATGGATTGTTTGAAGCGATCAACGATGTCGACTCTTTCCCGCTCAAGCGAAACCAGAACAAGCATCGCGATAGGGCGTCCAACCGCTTTCGGCGTGACAATGGAGACATCGGCCTCGATGACCCCTTTTTCGCGTAATCGCTTCAATCGCCGTTGGACGGCGGTGGCCGAGAGGCCGACAATGGCGCCCAACTCTTCGCTGCTTTGGCGGTTGTTGTTTTGCAGCAGGCTGAGAAGTCGAGCGTCGAAGCGATCCAGGTCCATTGAGTTATCCGCATAATTTCGTCGTTGAGTGCCGTTATAAAGCAGGATTTCTGCATCTTGACCAGATCAGAAGATCAAATCCTGCGTAGGAACCAGCCTAGACTTCGCTATGTGCAGAGTTAAGGGATCGTTAAATGTTACACGTGGAGAAGACAGCGCGACGCGCTCTCAATGATCTGAACGATCCGAACCTCTTGCGCTTCAAGCCTTACATTGCCGGGTTTTGGCGCGAAACGACTGCCTCAACTGGCGTTGCCGACCCTGCCACAGGGGATGAGATCGCCCGCGTTGGCGACTGTGATCTGGGCATGCTCGATCAAGCCATTGATGCAGCACAAATCGCCTTCAAGACATGGCGGGCTCTTCTGGCCCGCGAGCGCAGCCAGGTTCTCCTGTCCTGGGCTGGGCTCATTCGTCAGCATGCTGGAGACCTCGCCACGATCTTGACCGCAGAGCAGGGAAAACCGCTTGCCGAATCCGAGGCGGAAATCCTCTACGGTGTCGGTTTCATCGAGTGGTTTGCGGCTGAGGGTGAGCGTGCCTATGGCGAAACGATCCCCACCCACAAGGCCGCCAGCCGTCTGTTCGTGTCCACGCAGCCCGTCGGTGTCAGCGCGGCAGTAACGCCGTGGAATTTCCCAAGCGCCATGATCGCCAGAAAGGCGTCTGCCGCGCTGGCTGCGGGATGTCCTGTCATCGTCAAACCTGCGCCCGAAACGCCTTTGTCGGCATTGGCGCTGGCTGAGCTTGCCCATCGCGCCGGGTTCCCACACGGTGTTTTTCAGGTCGTGACCGGCGAGCCCGCGCTTTTGACGGGCGGTCTTCTCGCTGACGAACGTGTCAGGGCGTTTTCGTTTACAGGATCAACCGAAGTCGGTCGCCTGCTCCTTGCAAAGGCAGCCTCCACCGTCAAAAAAGTCTCGATGGAACTGGGTGGCCATGCGCCCTTCATTCTCTTCGATGACGCCGATCTTGATGCCGCTGTCGATGGATGCGTCGGCGCGAAATTCGCCACATCGGGCCAGGATTGCCTCGCAGCCAACCGGATCTATGTGCAGGACGGTGTCTATGATGCCTTTCTCGACAAGTTTCAGAGGCGCGTCGCCCGCCTGAGAATGGGGCAGGGGTTTGAGGCTGGTGTCGATATCGGGCCAATGACGAAAAAGTCAGTTGTTGAGAAATGCCGCCTCCACATTCAGGACGCAGTCGATAAAGGCGCACGGATGCTCGTTGGTGAAATCCCTGATCCGGCAGCGGGTAACTTCGTTGCTCCGACCCTCTTGGCCGATGTCACGCACGACATGCTGATTGCCTCGCAGGAGACCTTCGGGCCGGTTGCCCCGGTCATTCGCTTCACATCCGAAGATGAGGTGCTGGCCCGGGCCAATGACAACGAAATGGGGCTGGCGGCCTATGTCTACACCCGCGACCTGAACCGCGCGATGCGCCTTTCGGACACGCTCGAATACGGAATGGTCGCCATCAACACGCCGTCCTTCACCGGCGCGCCTATTCCGTTTGGCGGCTGGAAACAATCGGGTCTGGGGCGAGAGGGTTCGCGCCACGGCCTGCAGGAATTCATGGAACTCAAATATGTGTGCTTCGGCGGTCTCGCCGCGTAAGGAAATGACAATGACAAATATTGCTGAAATCGCAGAAATGGACCGCAGAACGGTTCTCCATCCTTTCACATACCTGAAAGACTACGCTTCCGGTGAAACCGATCCGACCATCATGGAAACCGGCAAGGGTGTGCGCATCAAGGATGCCACCGGCCGGGAATTCATCGATGGCTTTGCGGGCCTTTATTGCGTCAATATCGGCTATGGCCGCACCGAGGTGGCAGAGGCCATTGCCCGCCAGGCCTACAAGCTCGCCTATTACCATTCCTACGCGGCCCATACGACGGAAGAGCTGGCGCGACTGTCAGACCGGCTCGTCAGAATGGCGCCGGGCAATATGTCCAAAGTCTTTTACGGACTTTCAGGATCAGACGCGAACGAGACACAGGCTAAAATCGTCTGGTATTACAACAACCTTCGGGGCCTGCCGAAGAAAAAGAAGATCATCGCACGCGAGCGTGGCTATCACGGTTGCTCCGTTGTTGCCGGTTCCATGACTGGTTTGAGCTTCTATCACGAGCATATGGACCTTCCGGTTTCCGGCATTCTGCGCACCGGTGTCCCGCATTTTTACCGGGGTGCCGTTCCCGGCGAAACCGAAGACGCTTTCTCGCAGCGTCGTGCAGACGAGCTGGAAGCGCTCATCCTGGCGGAAGGCCCTGAAACAGTGGGTGCCTTTATCGCAGAACCGGTCCTCGGAACCGGCGGCATTACCCCACCCCCGGCAGGTTACTGGGCAAAAATCCAGGCTGTTCTGAACAAATACGATGTGCTGCTTATCGCCGATGAAGTGGTTTGCGGGTTCGGCCGCACAGGCGCCATGTTCGGCTCTGATCTTTATGGCATGGAGCCGGATCTGGTCACTGTCGCCAAGGGTCTGACGTCAGCCTATTTCCCGCTGTCTGCCGCCATCGTTTCCCAGAAAGTCTACGATGTGATGGAAGAAGCGACACCGCGCGTTGGCTCCTTCTCCCATGGTTATACCTACTCGGGTCACCCCATCGGCGCTGCCGCCGCAAATGCTGTTCTCGATATCGTGGAGCGCGAGGATTTGGCAGGCCAGGCGGCAACCAAGGGCGCCTACTTGATGAAGCGGCTGAGAGCGGAATTCGAGCAGAACCCGATCGTCGGTGAAATACGTGGTGTGGGAATGCTTGCGGCGATAGAGTTCGTATCTGACCGCGGCACCAAGGCGGCGTTCGATCCTTCCCACAAGGTTGGAGCGCGCATCTCGCAGGCGGCTCGCAACCGCAATCTCATTGCCCGTGCGATGCCTCACGGCGACATCCTTGGCTTCGCTCCGCCATTGGTCATGACAGAAGGGGAGATTGACGAGATGGTTTCGATCGCAAAAGCTGCGGTTGACGAGGTCTTGCTTGAACTGGATGCGAAAGGTGCCATTGCTGGCTAAGTGTTCAGCTCCTCGAAAGGGTGTCATGCATGAACGAGGTTCTAAAGGTCCATGGACTGACAAAGGCTTTCGGCCTCACGAAGGTTCTTGATGGCATCAGCTTTTCCATGAATGAAGGCGAGGTCATCTCCCTGATCGGATCGTCGGGATGCGGCAAGAGCACGGCCTTGCGCTGCATCAACTTTCTGGAAACGCCGACGTCAGGGCAAATCGAGTTTATGGGGCAGGCAGTCTCGGTCAGCTGTAACAAGCACGGTGAGAGCGAAATCGCCAACGCCGCCCTTGTCAGGATGTTTCGGCAGAAGATCGGAATGGTGTTCCAGAGTTTCAACCTCTGGCCCCACCGAACCGTCATCGGCAATGTTACCGAGGCGCTTGTCTATGTGCTGGGCATGGACAAGAAGGAAGCCGAAGACACGGCCCTTTCTGCCTTGGCAAAGGTCGGCATGGCAAGCTTGCGTGACCGGTATCCGCACCAACTCTCGGGCGGGCAGCAGCAACGGGTCGCCTTCGCGCGCGTATTGGCGATGCGGCCAAAACTGATGCTGTGTGATGAACCGACATCGGCACTCGATCCTGAACTCGTCGGTGAAGTGCTCAAAGTTATCAGAACATTGGCTGAGGAGGGTGCCACAATCCTCCTCGTCACACATGAAATGCGGTTCGCACGCGATGTGTCGAACCGGATGATATTCCTGCAAGAGGGTCGCCTCGTGCAGGATGACGCACCGGAAGAACTGCTGAAAAACCCCGCAACAGATGGAGTACGGCGGTTTCTATCGAGTGTCATGCCGGCCGACGCTTGAAAAGCGTCACGTCAAGACAACAACCATAAAAGGGAAACAGACATGATCATCAGCAAACTCATCAAATCAACTTTGACAGCCACCCTGCTTGTCTCCGCGCTGGCCACAGCCGCATCGGCCAAGGATGGCGTTCTTCGTATCGGCACGGAAGGCGATGCGCCAAAATTCAGCATGGCCGATGCCAGTGGCAATGTGACCGGCTTCGATGCCGATATCGCCAACGGCATCTGCGCCGAACTGAAATTGAAATGCGAGTTCGTGGTGCAGGCCTTCAGCTCGCTGGTACCATCCATGGATAGCGACCGGTTCGACGTCATCATTTCCGGCCTTAGCATTACGGATGAGCGCGCAAAGAAGATCGATTATTCCATTCCATATGCCACAACGCCGCAATATTTCGTGGTTGCAAAGGATTCACCCATCGCCAAGCTCACAACACTGGCAGAAGTGCAAAAAGCGCTTGCCGGAAAGAGCGTTGGCGTTGTCAACGGCACCACCTATGCCAAGTTCGTCCAGAAGACGGTTCCCTCGGCAGACCTGAAGACCTACGACGCCACGACGCAGCAACTGGCAGATTTGTCCAGCGGCCGCATCGATGCCGCCTATAGCGACTCGCCGACCGTCATGGATTTCTTGGCAACGGCCGATGGCGCAAACTTCGCAAAAGTCGAGGTGAAGGTCATGGCCATGGATGACCCTGCCACCCTCGGCAAGGGCATGGGCGTTGGCATGAAGAAGGGCAACACGGAACTGAAGACGAAAATCGATACGGCACTCTGCAAGATGATCAACGATGGCCAGGTGAAGAAGGCCTCCATGCAGTGGTTCCAGGACGACTACACCATTCCCTGCAAGAAGTAATATTTGAAGGCGAGACCTGCCTTGGCGTGTCCCGGGCAGGTCGTGGGATGGTGAAGAATGCTGGCTGATTTCTGGGTGTTAATGGCGCAACAGGGCTGGGCGCTCGCTCTGTTGCGCGGAAGTGCGGTTACGATTGCGATCGGGCTGCTAGGCATGTCATTGGGATTTATCATCGCAACGCCATTGGCGGTCTTGCGCTGGCAAAAGGTCATCGTGATTTCGCAGCTGGTCGATGCCTACAGCATCGTCGTGCGCGGCGTTCCCGGCCTGATGGTGATCTATCTGTTGTTTTTCGGGTCCGTCGATACGGTAAAAGCCGTGGCGACGGTGTTTGGTTATCAGGACGCGGTGGATAGCGCCTATCCATATATTGTCGGGGTCATCGCCATCGCAGCGATCTCCTGCGCCTATTCCATCGAGGTCATCAGAGGCGCACTCCAATCGGTGCCATCGGGTCTGCTGGAGGCGGCAAAATCGCTCGCCCTGCCGCGCCACATCACCTTTTATCGCATTACCTTTCCGCTGGCATTGCGCTTGGCGCTGGGCGGTATCAACAACGTCTGGCAGATGACCATCAAGGATACATCTCTGATTTCAGTGGTGGGGCTACAGGAATTGATGAGAACGGCAGCCATCGGTGCCGGCATCACGCGCTCCCCCTTGCTGTTTTATTGCATCGCTGCCGCCTTGTTCTTCCTCATGACTGCGGTCAGCCAGACACTTTTCTCCAAAGCGGAACGCGCGCTCAATCGCGGTTTCGGAGGGCGGTGACATGGACCTTGATATCTTGAGCTATGCCCTTCCATTTCTCCTCACCGGCGCCAAGACGACCCTGCACATTGCCGTCTTCGGCATTGTCCTCGGTTTTCCGTTGGGCATCCTGACGGGGCTCTGGCGGGGATCAAAGAACCGTGCCTTGCGAAAAATCTGCGATGCCTATTGCGCTGTCTTTCGCGGTACGCCGATGCTGGTGCAGATCTTCGTCATCTATTACGGCTTGGCGCAGGTGGATTTCATCCGGCACAATACCGTTTTGTGGTGGATGATTGGCGATGGGTTGCACGCAGCCATTCTTGCTGTGGTGCTGAACACCGGTGCCTACACGGCTGAAATTTTCCGCACCGGTTTCCTGTCTCTTCCCAAGGGCCTGATCGAGGCTGCCGAAGCCTGCGGCATGTCGCCCTGGATTGTGTTCAGAAGGGTAAAGTTTCCGCTGGCCCTGCGGCAGGCCCTGCCAGCCTATAGCAGCGAGGCTGCCATCATCGTCAAGGAATCCAGCCTTGCCTCCACGATCACCGTTCTGGAAATCACCGGATATTCCAAGCGCCTGATGAGCGAGACCTTCGCCATCATGGACATCTTCATCCTCACCGCCGTTCTCTACCTCGCCATGAACGTCATTGCCCTCACGGCCATCAAGCTCCTTGAACGTCGCTTGTCCTTCGTTCGCTAGTCATCACCAGAAAGGATACACCATGTCAAAACTCACCTTTTTCGATGAGAAAAATCTCCCCGAACCACGAAAAGGTCAGCCAGCCGCTGACAGGCTTGTGGAGGGCGATCCCCAGTTCCTGACTTGGGACATTGCGCAAACCGAGGATGGGGTTGTTCGTTCCGGCATCTGGGAAGTCACGCCAGGCGCATACCGCTCCATCAAGGGCACGACATTCGAGGTCTGCGTTATTCTCTCAGGCGTATCGGAATTGATTGAAGACGGCTGCGAGCCGCGCCGTATCGTCGCCGGTGACAGTTTCGTTATGCACCCAGGCTTTACCGGCGTCTGGAAAGTCATTGAAACCACACGCAAATTGTGGGTTTGCCGCGACTGATGAAGGCTGGTCCCGGGCGTAGATCACCGTTTCTGCGCCCGGCACTTCTTAGCCTGTCTGAGACTGCTCAGAAATCGCCAACATTGATCTTCGAGCTATCGGAGAAGCGTGACAGGCGGAACGGCGTGGGATCGACAGTTGGTTGATCGCCCGCCACCAGTTCAGCCGCAAGGTGACCAATGCCCGGACCGACCCCAAAGCCATGTCCCGAGCAACCGGCTGCCAGATAGACGCCATCGATGCTGCCAACCGGCGATATGACCGGCACCGCATCCGGCGTCGAGTCAATGTAGCCTGCCCATGAAGAGGCGATACCCGCGCTGGCAATCGTCGGAAACATGGCTGTCACCCGCTTCATGATGAGAGCGATTGTTTTTGCATTTGGGGCCGGATCCAGCACGCGCATGCGCTCAAACGGCGTTGGCTTGTCGAGGCTCCAGTTGCCCAGCGCTTCCGGGCCTTCGAAAAACGAGCGACCGATGCCGATCTCAACCGCCTTCAGGCGTTTGATGAACATCGGCATGAATGGACGCGCGTAACGGATACCCTGTGGCGTGATTTCGAGCGTTGCCTTGCCGCTGATGGCAATCGTGTAGGTGCCATCGATGCGGCGGGTCATGGCAAAATCGGATGTGTAAACAGCGTCGCCGAGATCCGGTGCCGGACCTGTCCTCATGGATGTCTGACGAACGCTGGCCTGCGGCATCGAAACGGCATATTTACGCATGAAAGTGGACGCCCAGGCCCCCGCAGCGCACAGAACTGCATTGGTGCGGATGAGGCCGTGTTCCGTAACGACGCCGGTAACCTGTCCATTGGTCACATCAAGACCGCGCGCCGCGCAGTTTTGATGAATGGTCGCGCCCAGCTTACGCGCGCCTTCCGCAATCTGCGGGGCCGCAAGCCATGGTTCTGCCTTGCCGTCTTCGAAAGCATGCACACCGCCAACCCATTTGCGGCCGCTGGCCGACACAACCGTTGACATTGCTTCTTCACCCGTCAGCATGCGAGTGTTGACGCCGAACTGTTGACCAATCTTGCGCCAGGATTCCCAGTCAGCCAGTTGCTTCGGGTCGGATGTCACATAGGTCAGCCCGCAACGACGGAAGCCCAAGTCGAGCCCGATGTCCTTTGTCATCTCGTCCCAAAGCCTGAGGGAGAGATTGGCGATTGGCATTTCCCGCGCATCGCGGTTCTGGCGGCGGCACCAGCCCCAGTTTCGGCTGGATTGCTCGCAGCCAACATAACCCTTTTCGATCAACGCGACAGACAAGCCGCGTTTCGCCAGAAAATATGCCGCACTGGCACCAACAATTCCACCACCGATAACGACGGCATCGACGGACTGGGGAAGCTTTTCATCGCTGCGGATCTGGTGAATAAAAGGTGCCATCTATGCCTCTGCTGAGTACTCGCACCATTATCCCAAAATCATACCGCAGAATACGCTTCTAAAAGCATCGCTTTAGCGTTTTGTGCCAAAGAAGCCTGCCGAACCAGAAGAAATTATGCGCCGTGGTTCGCGTAATATATGCCGAAATTGACAGCGAGCATGATCAGCAACATGGCAGCTGTGGCAGCGATAAAATAAACCATCCGCTTCAGAAAGCTCCAAGGCTTGTTCTTGCGGCTGAATGCTGCAAATCCGGCAGCGCCGATTGAAATGCCGATGATGGCAGGCAGTGACATCATTTTATTGTGCCTTCTGGTTGTTGCTTTCCATTGCGGATTAAACATCCGTGTTTTAGCTCTTTCCAAAATTGATCGCATAAGTCAAGATTCCGAGCATGAGGCGGAAGCGGATAGCCGAACCGTCGCCGCTCATTGGCCAGATTGCGCAACTTCGCTCTCAACTCGACCTCCGGCGGTCGAGAGGGCCGATAGCGTATCGTCTTTCCATCGGCAGATATGATCTGGCAGGCCCGCCATTCCGAAAGCCCCATCACGGCCTTCAGATGCGCCACGGCTTCACGCTTCGCGGCAGTCCCTATCATTTTTTCGAGAAGCTCACGAAGAGCGGCAACGTCCAGCATCTACTCTGCCAGTTGCTGCTTCAGCCTGGCGCTGGGCTGGCGCAGTTCGCGGCTATGATCGGGCTTGAGTACGAAAGCGTAACGCTCTTTCTCACAATCATCAGCCGGCCCAAAGGCCGGCTGAACTCGAAACGCGTACACTGTCGCCCGACTGCAATCTGGACCATCCTGTCAGGTTTCAGAACCGCTTGCTGATCCGACCGCGCGCGCCTCCAGACTTATCGCCATCGCCTTCGATATTGAACAGAAGGCTGAAGTCGATGGTCCACTCGTTCACTGTCGCAAGAGAAACACCTGTTGAGACTGAGCCGAACTCGCCGGAACCATCGATGCCTGAGAAGCCGCCGGTCAACCCGATTTTTGGCTTCAGTTTAGTGTCGTTGCTCAGCGTGTATTCCCGGGCAATTTCTCCGCCAAAACTGACCCTGAATTGTTCCGATGTGAAGCCACCGAGGGTCAGCGCATCACCGTTGGCATTGGATACCGTATAATCTTCAATATCTTCAGAGAAGTAGACGGCCCGCAGCTTAGGCGTGAGCACCGTTGTGCTGTCCAGATACCATTGCCCCTTGATCGAGGTTTCGGCCATCCAGCGTCGGCTATCAAATTCACCATCCCAGAACTCAGTGTCGATATCGTTGGCCGATCCGCCGTAGAGCAGGCTGGTATCCCAGAACACACCCTTGCCAATCTCAAACGAGGTATAAGGACCCGCCAGCCAGCCGTTGCCCGTAAGCTCTGAACCGTCAGCGGTCGGGTCGGTCATTCTGTCCAAGTGGAACGACATGCCGACGAGGGCCTTGTCAGTGATGAGATAATCAACCCCTGCCGAAAGCATGGCGAAGCTTCCCCATTCGTTGTCGTTTGCGGGGCGGTTATGCAACATCAGCGTTCCATTGAGCCAAATGTTGAACGGCGACGGAGCAATTTCCCCGGGTTCATTGATTGACGGGCTGTCAGCATTGTTTCGAGCTGCCTCCAATTGCGCAAGGCTGGTCGAGAAGCCGAGTGTCATGCCGTTGGAGGATGGCGAAATCCGTGTTGTGACTGGTTCCTTGGCGCTCTCGGCGTTTCTCCGTTCCAGAAGGCCGGGAACGTTGATCGCCGATGAAATCATGCTTTGGCGTGATTTCACAAAATCCCTTACCTCACCGTCGATCTGGGTGACCACCTGGGCTGGATCGTAGCTGAGATTATAGGTTACCGTACCGGTGCTGCTGCCGAGACCGCTTGTGAGGCTGAAGGTGATGACGACAGAGCCGGAATAACCCGTTGTTGGCGTAAACTTCAGATACCAGCCAACAGGCGCGACAGGTCCGACCTGTGCATAGTCACCCATTGTCAGTGTGGCCGTGCCTGCATTTGGCGGCTGAACTGAAACAAGCTGTCCGCTGTTGAACGGTCCCCCGGTCGCGCGCTTGTCCAAACGGGTGTCAGGAGGCGCGGAGCCGCTTGGCACGTCGACCACTTGATCGGAAACGCTAACAGCCCGTTGCTTCACTTTCAGCGTGTAGATGGCCGTTGCGTCTGCACCGTTTGTATCCATGACTTTGACCGTAAAGGTGTAGTCATTCTGCGTATTGGCCGCCAGCGTACCCGAGAGTTCCCCCGATTGGCTGAGAACCAGTCCGTTGGGCAGGGTGCCGGTGCCAGGCAGCACGCTAAAGGTCAGCGGGGATGTGCCTCCCGATACATTAATCTGCTGCTCGTATTCTTCACCTGCCATTGCGTCTGGCAAAGCACCTGCCGCTGGTGAAAAGGTGAATGTTGGGGCTGGCGCGGTTACCGTGATGGATACGGTTGCCGGAGTGGACGTGCCGCCGGTGTTTGTGGCGGTATAGGTAAAGCTGTCCGAGCCGGAGTATCCCGTTGTGGGAGTGTAGGTGATGCTGGTGCCGGAAGCGGTCGCAGTGCCGTGCGATGCCTGAGATGCAACCGCAACGCCTGTGGCAGTTCCACCCGTGATGTTGAGTGTGATGATATTGGACGAGCTGTTAGCAGCAACGGGCGCCGTTACGGGATTGGCGATAGGGGCTGGAATTGCAGCTGCAATGGCGAGGTTGTAGGTCACCGTGCTTGTTACATTGTTTGCATCGGTTGCCGCTATGGTGAAGCTGTAATTCCTAGCCGTCGTTGGTGTGCCGCTCAGTAAACCTGTTGTTGGATCGACGGTGAAACCTGTGGGCAGTGTGCCTGATGTTACGGCATAGGTATACGTTCCTGAGCCACCGGATGCAGTGATGGTTTGGGTATACCTCGTTCCCACAGTGCCTGGTGTCAGTGTACCCGCCGCTGGCGAAAAGGTGAATGTTGGGGCTGGCGCGGTTACCGTGATAGATACAGTTGCCGGAGTGGAGGTGCCGCCGTCGTTTGTGGCGGTATAGGTAAAGCTGTCCGAGCCGGAGTATCCCGTTGTGGGAGTATAGGTGATGCTGGTGCCGGAAGCGGTCGCAGTGCCATGAGATGCCTGAGATGCAACCGCAACGCCTGTGGCAGTTCCACCCATGATGTTGAGCGTGATGATATTGGACGAGCTGTTAGCAGCAACGGGCGCAGTTACGGGATTGGCGATAGGGGCCTGAGGCTTCACGTTCAGGGTATAGGCCGCAGAGGCTGTGGCTTGGTTTGCATCAGTGACAGTGACGCTGAAGCTGAAACTTCCTTGAGTGGTCGGGGTGCCTTCAATGATGCCTGTTTGCGGGTCGATACTAAGGGTTGCTGGCAAGGTGCCACTGACGCCATAGGAATAAGGTTCTGTGCCGCCTGACGTCGTGATGGTTTGTCTGTAGTTCGCGCCCACGTTGGTTGCAGTGAGCGTGCCCGCCGCAGGACTGAAGGACAAAGCAGGCTCATAGGTAAAGGCATTTGATAGCGTAGAGGTATTTGTGCCGTCGGAGACGACAACGTCGACTGCACCTACGGTATGGGCGGGCGTTGTTGCAGTGATCGACGTCGCGCTGATGACGGCGAAGCTCGATGCAGCTGTGGTGCCAAACTTTACGCTTGTGACGTTGGAAAGGTCTGCGCCGGTGATGGTGACAGCTGTTCCGCCACTGCTGCTGCCACTGTTGGGCGAGATGGACGCGATGGCTGGCGGCTGAGGAGCCGCGCGCGTGACCGTGATGGTATAGGTTTTCGTGGCACCATATTCCGGGGTGACAATAACCGTAATTGTTTTGCTGCCAACAGCCAGCGAAACTGGGGATGTTGCCGACGTTCCATTCACCGTGATGGTTGAATTAGGATCGGTCGCACTTGGTGTGACGGTAATAGAGCTTACACTATTGGCTACTGATGTCGTGTAGTCGGTTATGTTTGAGGAAAAGCTTGGCGATAAACTGCCGCTGGAGACGGAAAGCGAGGACAAGGTGGCAGTCGAAGATGCCGCTGTGCAGGTAACTTGCAGTGTAACCTTATTATGGTCCGAAGGGTTGCCGTCGGTTGCGTTGATGTTGATTTCAGCCTGTTTAGCAGATCCAAAAATGACAATACTTGACGATATTGGCGTGTTTCCATTCTCATTGCTTTTATTTAAAACAAAATTGCCATCCACTGCAATTGATGCCGCCGCATTATTGTTGATCGTACCACTGCCTTCATAAGTCGCTGTCCAGCTCAATTTTTCGCCGACAAAAAGAGTGTAGGTATCTCCGGATGCCTCCTGATTTGTCGCGGTTAGGCCGTTGCCCCACATCGAATTTACAGCCGTACATCCTTGAGACAATGCAACCGCCTGTCCCGCGAAAAAGCAGGAAAAGAAAAACCCCAGCAACAAGTTTGCAATGCTGCGGAATTCGAAGACTGCTGAAATGCCATTAGCCGTATGCTTTAAATTTCTTAGCTGCACAGAACTGACCCAATATAAAGACAAAATTAAAAACCATGAGTCGCACATATTGATGCAACGCGAAAAATCACTAACAGTTTTATTTGCAACCTCTAGCCGCAATGGGGTGTCTATTGGAGTGGTGTCGAAATTAAAATGTACTGTTGTATTTGAGATACAATCCGAGCGAAGAGCCCGCAGTTGGGGGGGGGCTGATCGAGTGTGCAGGCAGAGGCGAGTTTGATATCGTCATCATGGAGGCCCTGGACGGGCTGATGTCACAGCATTGCTTAAGCGCTTGCCTTCATGGGGGGCGATCGTCACGCTTTCTGAAGATCACATACTTTGTTGAAAGGCGGTGTCTCCGATGCTTCAACAGGTCTTCGTCTGCAAGCGAGCATTTTTCAAATGCGCGCTGCCTCCAATCATCATCTAGTTCGCGCAAAGTCTGCCTTGTCTGCGTGTAAGTCATGCACCGCCTGGCAGGGCAATTGCATCAGCCGCTCAGGCCAGGAACGTCCTCCAGACGATAGTAGACGGGAATGCCACGCGCTTGCGCCAGTCTCACGTCATTATCCGCACCATTTGAATCGCCGGGCATTCTGAGAACTGCGTCGCAGAGCTTCAAAAAGCAATCTGCCGTGGGGTAAAATATCTGATCATAAAGCTCATCTCCGAGTTTTACCCCACCTGCTGCATGCCATACCGGTAACGCGACCCATTCTCCGATCATCGGAATGTGCCCGGCTTCGAATAGTGGCCAAGATGCCTCTTCAAGCTTCCTGAGGTTGCGTTCCATTTTTTCAGGATCGTCCCCGGTTCCTGAGCGATAAGGGCCAGCAATCAAAATAAGCATTATCGTGCATCCTTGTTCGTTGGGTCACTGCTAAAAAGGTCAAGGGCTGCGTGCTGCAAAAGCATGATCGTCTTTCCGTCCCTGATCTCGCCAGCTTTGATCATTTTCATTGCCTCATCTATGGTCACTTCGAGGACCGAAATGTCCTCGCCCTCATCGATATTTCCGCCACCTTCCGATACGCGGTCACAGCCATCATATTGTCCCACAAAGAAGAACAAGCGTTCGGTCACGGAGCCGGGGCTCATGAACGCATCAAAAACCTGCCGAACGTCGCGAACACGGAAGCCGGTTTCTTCCTCAGCTTCCGCGCGGGTGAACAGATGCAGACGACAGAGCGAAGATCTCTTATTCAAAAAGTTCTGCGGGAAACCGGGCGGATAGTTGCAAAGGATTTCAGCCAGGAATTGGTCTTCTCTGAAGACACTATACGAAGAGACCTGCGAGAGCTTGCAAGCGAAGGACTTCTGCAACGGGTGCACGGTGGAGCCCTCCCGGCATCAGCGGCGACGGCGGATTTTTCAGCTCGAGAACGAATGGGAATTTTGGCCAACGTGTCGTTAGCGAAGGCCGCGGTCAAATTGATCAGTGCCAGACAGATTATCTTTCTTGACGGCGGAACGACCAATGTGCAGTTGGCTCGGCACCTGCCTCATGAAATCGCTCTCACGGTCGTCACACACAGCCCAAGTATAGCAGTGGAATTAGCGAACCATCCTTTGGTCCAAGTTGAAATAATTGTCGGGAGACTGTTCAAGCATTCTGTTGTTGCGATGGGTGCGACTACATTAGATGCAATCGAGAACGTTCGTATTGACGCGTATTTCATGGGCGTGACCGGTCTGCATCCAGATACGGGCGCCACCACCGGGGATCACGAAGAAGCCGCACTGAAGCGGCGGATTTGCCGCCAATCGAGCGAAACCGTTAAGCTCTCCCTTTTGAGCTGTAAACGGGCAGCCGTCTATTCATCTTCGATTTTCTTCAGTCTTGCCGCTTTGAGAAGTTTGGTTTTCTCTCTGTCTCCGCTTACCCGCTTTTCCTCAAGGCCGGTTGCGATCAGCTTCAGTGTATCGAAGTCATTCTTGGCTGGAGGGCGTTTGGTTTTGTTGGAATCTTGATCAGTCATTCTCAGCACCATGGATTTAGAGAAGTTGAATAGACTGTCTTTAGCATAGCGGGCAGGGCAGCGTTGCCACCATTCGTGGTCGATTGTCATCCAGTTGGAATGAGCGGGAATATTTCTAAAATAATGAGCCCTGCGCCAATGGCTCATTAACGGGCAATGACGTTGCCCCCTTGAAATAATCCATTTTGAGTAAAGTCTGGCCCATTGAGAGGACCAGGGAATGAAGCCCAACCGTTTTACAGACAAACAGATCATCGGCATTTTGAAGGAGCACGAGGCGGGCACGGTCACGAGATGAGATGAGATGAGATGAGATGCTGCGAAGCCAAATTGGCTCCGCACCGCAACCCGCCGCTACCGCCCCGAATACAGCAACCCAAAACCACTGGAGCGAACTCAAAACTGGATAAAACTTGGGGGAAACGTCAGTCAGCCTCACTTGTCCAGGTTCCAAGCCGATCCGCGCATTTGCGCAAATCGGCATTCTTGCACAACGAAACCAGTAAGTCTTATAGATATCCATTATCTTGGATGTCGCGGACGCGTCGGCTTATTTTTCTTGGGGAAGATCGAACTATGATGATTGGCTGTCAATCTGCCGAAGATATCTCAAGGCCTTGAGCAATCGACATATCTCGATTGACGGTTTCGAAAAAACGGAGCAATTCGGTCGAAAACTCCCGTCTTGCTGTCGTATTGGAATGGTCAGCGCCTTCGATCCGTTTGACCTCAAGTTTCGGCATGATCTGCTCCAGCTCATGGAAATCGTCTGTATAAGGATCGTCAGTACCAACGATGCCTAAAACCGGCACCTGCACGGACTTCATCTGCTCGGGCTGGACAACCAGACGCCCGCCGCCCAGCCGGGATGCGGCCAGCGCACGAACATCCTGGCCAGCAAGCGATAGCCTTGAACGTTCAGCGATATAGTCTTCGTCGGGAAGATCGCGGCCTTCTGGCCAAAGGCGCAAAATCTGGGATCGTTGCGATCCGTCAGCCAGTTCGGCCGCCTCCAGCTCCAACTGCCTTTGCTTTGCCTCGCTCCAGTTGAAGCGTCCTGTGGCGCCGCCGAGAACGCAGGACAGGAAACGCTCTGGCCGGTGGCAAACGAGATTGGCCAGCACCATAGCCCCAAGGGAATAACCGATCATATGGCTGCGCGTGACGCCGATATGGTCCTGCAAGCGCAGCAAATCCTGGCCCATTTCCGGACCATAAACGGCGGGGTCGTAGGGTTTGTCGCTTTGCCCATGGCCGCGTCCATCAATCGCCAACACACGATAATTCGCAGCCAGAGCACGGATCACGCCCGGCGTCCCGAACTGTCGCTCTGCGGTGCCTGAAAAGCCATGCATCATCAGCACCGGCACGCCTTCCCCCGCCTCAAGATAGTGGATACGAACGCCGTTGGAGTTGAAGAATTTCGATTGAGGCTCAGAGGTCATTTTAAACGGTCCGTTTGTTAAGGGGCTGCTGCGACGGCGCATTGGGGATATCGTTGAGGTGACAGGCACCCAGATGGCCCGGTGCAATCTCGCGCAGTGGCGGCACGCTGCGGCGGCAAATATCCATGGCGTGAACGCAGCGAGGATGGAAATGGCAGCCTGGGGGCGGTGCCAGCGGTGAGGGTATCTCGCCCTTGATGGAAGGGAATTTGGTCGAGCGGCGATCCATGCGCGGGATTTGCGACAGCAAGGCCTGTGTATAGGGATGATTGGCCCGCTCAAAGATGTCGGTTTTCGTTCCCTGCTCGACAATGCGGCCGAGATACATGATCGCCACCCGATCAGACAGATGGCGCACGACGCCAAGGTCATGGCTGATAAAGAGATAGGTCAGACCCAGTTCCGACTGGAGATCCACGAACAGATTGATGATCTGGGCCTGAATGGAGACATCAAGCGCTGCTACGGCTTCGTCGCAAATGACCACCTCCGGGTTGACGGCCAGAGCACGGGCGATGCCGACGCGTTGGCGCTGGCCACCGCTGAACTGGTGGGGAAAGCGACGTTTGAAGGCGGTATCGAGGCCGCAGCGCTTCATCTGCAGATCAACATAATCTTCCAGCTCCGACCGCCGGACGAGACCATGCAGATGCGGTGCCTGACCGATAATCTGCGCAACGCGGTGGCGCGGATTGAGGCTGGCATAGGGGTTCTGAAAAATCATCTGCACCCTTAAAAGCGCACTGCGGGCCTTTTTCGCCGAAAGAGCATAAGGGTTTTCACCGTTGAGGTGAATTTCACCGTTTGAGGGCGGCGTAATACCGGCGAGCATCCGGCCCAGCGTCGACTTTCCGCATCCGCTTTCACCAACAAGTCCAAGCACTTCGCCTCGCCGGATCTGCAGGTTGACGCCATCTACTGCATGGACAACGGAAGGCTGCTTCAGTGGGATACCAAGGCGGCGACCGGTCTTTAAAAGCAGCGACTGGTGGCCGCCGAAGGTCTTGCTCAGGTTTTTCGCTTCAATAACGATAGGCGCTTGGGTCATGTGTCAGCCTCGATCGGATGCAGGCAGCGGACGCTTCTAGCCGGAGCCATATGGGTCAAAGGCGGTGTCGTGCGACAGAGCTCGTCGGCGCGTTCACACCTCTCCCGAAAGGCGCAGCCTTCGGGAAGATTCAAGAGATTTGGCGTCATGCCGGGAATCTGTGCCAGATGTCGCCCGGTGACATGCGCGCCAGGCACGCTGCCGATCAAGCCGTGCGTATAGGGATGGCGCGGCGCACCAAGCACCTTATCTACGGGCCCGCTCTCGATGATCTTTCCGGCATACATGACCGCAACGGTATCCGCGAGTTCCGAAACCACCGACAGATCATGCGTGATCCAAATGATCGAGGTGCCGTAGGTCTGTCCCAGACGTTGCACTTCAGAAAGGATCTGGCCCTGGATGGTCACATCCAAAGCGGTCGTGGGTTCGTCTGCGATAATCAGATCAGGCCGGTGCAGCATCGCGATGGCTATTGCCACACGTTGCCGCATCCCCCCGGAAAACTCATGGGGATAGGCCGATATACGCTCAGCGGGGCTGGGAATGCCAACGCTGCCAAGCGCGTCGCGCGACCGTTCCCAAGCTTCCTTTCGCGACACCTTTTCATGCGCAAGGACAGTTTCGATCATCTGCTCGGAGATCCGCAGAACGGGGTTCAGCGTCATCATCGGATCCTGGAAAATCATCGCGATGCGGTTGCCGCGCAAATGGCGCATCTCCGGCTCAGAAAGGCCGATCAGGTTGCGCCCCTGAAACAGGATTTCGCCGCCGGTGATGCGGCCGGGTGGATCAACCAGACCCATGATTGAGAAGCCAGTGACGGTTTTGCCGGAGCCGCTTTCACCGACCAGCCCCATGATTTCGCCGCGGCGGATATCGAAAGAGATCTTGTTAACAGGAACCAGCGTACCGGCACGAGTGATGAACCGCGTCTCAAGATCGCGGACGGAGAGTGTGATATCAGTCATTTTTGGTTCTGCGGGTTAAGGACATCGCGGAGATGGTCACCGACGAGATTGATCGAGACAATCGTGACCAGGAGGGCAATGCCGGGAAAGAAACTGATCCAGTAAGCCCCTGACAGCATGAAGCTGTAGCCGTTCGAAATCAGGAGACCCAGGGATGGTTCGGTCAAGGGTACACCGAGACCAAGGAACGAAAGGGTGGCCTCCAGGCCGATCGCACCGGCGATCTGGATGGTACAGATGACGATCAGCGGTGGCATACAGTTCGGTAAAAGGTGCTGCATGACTTGCCGCCACTTCGGGATGCCGAGGCAGGCGGCGGCTTCCATATATTCTTTCTTTTTTTCGACAAGCGCAGCGCTTCGGGCAACGCGCGCATAGATGGTCCATTCCACCAGAACCAAGGCTAGTGTGACATTGAAGATGCCTTTGCCAAGCACACTGAGCAACATCAGGGCTATGAGGATGGACGGAAACGACAATTGCAGATCAACCAGCCGCATCAGGAATGCATCGACACGCCCGCCTGCATAGGCAGCAATCAACCCGATGGTGCTGCCTATGATGCCGGCGATGATGGCGGAGCCCACCCCAACCAACAGGGAAATACGCAGGCCATAGATGATGGCTGAGAGCATGTCTCGACCCTGCTCGTCCGTGCCCAGCAGGTAGGTCATGCCGTCGGGGGAAACGGTGCCCGGCGGCAAGCGAGAGTCGAAGAAGTTGATCGTCATCAGATCATAGGGGTTCTGAGGGGAAACCAAGGGGGCGGCGATGGCCAGAAACACGATGGTCAGAAAGACCGCGGCACCCACGGCAGCAACCGGGTTTGATAGGAAGTCACGCATGAACATCGAAAGTCGCCCAGATTCTGCGCCGATTGAGTGCGGCTCGCTCTGCGCTAAGGGAGTGTCAGTCATTGCGGTTCTCCACGCGGATCCGGGGATCAAGGATCGTATAAAGAACGTCCACGATCAGATTGATGATGACGAAGAGGATGACGATCATCACGAGGTAGGACACGATGACCGGGCGATCGAGCACCGTGATACTATCGATGATCAGCTTGCCCATGCCGGGCCAGGCGAAGATGCTCTCGGTGATAATGGCAAAGGCGATCAGACGCCCGAAATCCAGTCCGGTGACGGTGACAATCGGGATCAGCAAATTGCGCAGGATATGAACAAACACGATCCTGCGGGGTGCCAACCCTTTCGCACGGGCAAACTTGACGTAGTCCATCGAAATGTTTTCGCGCACACCCGATCGGGTCAATCGCAAGACCAGGGCTATGTTGCCGATGGCCAGATTGAGCGTTGGTAGTGCCATGTGCGCCAGGCCATTGAGGGTCAGAAAGCTCCACTCGATGCCCAACACATTAACAGTCTCGCCACGTCCCGATGACGGTAGCCAACCCAGACTGACCGAAAATACCATGATCAGCATGACGCCGACCCAGAAGGACGGAAGAGAAAAACCCAGCACACTTCCAGACATGATCACGCGACCCGAGATGGTGTCGGGATAGAACCCAGCGTAAAGGCCCAGGGGAATTCCGATGATGATCGATAAAAAGACGGCGCCGAAAGCCAGTTCGAATGTTGCCGGTGCGCGTTCCAGAATGATCTGCAGGGCGGGCGCATTGTAAACGAAGCTGCGGCCCATGTCGCCGTGCAACGCCCCACCCAGGAAGTCGAGATACTGTTTCCAAAGTGGCTGATCCAGCCCCAGTTGGATAAGCTGACGCTCGCGGTCCTGCTGATCGGCCAGTGGGCTGATGAGAATGTCCACTGGGTTTCCGATTAGATGCAGGCCGACGAAAACAATAATTGTCATCACAAGCACGACAAGCAATGCCTGGCTCAGACGCTGGATGAACCAACTCAGCGACATCTCGATTTCCTTTTAAGTGGCCGAAGGGGCGACGGACGTTTGGTGCGCCCCGTGCGTAGGGAAGGCTCGAACGGTGTTCGTCTATTTCACGATGTTGACGAAACGGATCAGGCTGCGATCCATGAGATTAGCGTCATAGGTCAGGTCCGACTTGCTCGCCCACGCGTGGGACTGCCAGTAAAGAGGGATCAGGTGACCACGTCCCTCTTTCATCACAAGCGCCGTCGCTTCCGCGAGTTTGGCGTTTCGCTTGGTCTCATCCATTTCCTGCAAGCCGGAGATGAACAATTCATCAAATTGCGGATTGCTGAACATGGTTCTGTTCGATGCGCCTAAACCGGCTTCTGGGTTGTTCGTCGCCATCATGTTGCGCAGAAAAGCCGACGCATTTGGGCAGCAGCCGTTATACGCATATTGGAAGAGGCTCAGCTGGCGGTCCCTTTGCATTTGCAGGATCACGCTGAATGGTACCGAGTCGACCGAGTTGATCTTCACGCCCCCACGCGAAAAGAACTGCGCGATGGCTTGAAGCGATGCAGAATCTTCAGGGAAACGGTCGTTGGTGGAATGGATCGTCAATCCAAATCCCTGGGGATACCCCGCCTCGATCAGCAATTGCTTTGCGCGCGCTGGATCGTACGGATCGGGGGTCAGATCGGGATTGTAGCCGCCAAGGCCAGGCGGCACGACCTGGCCTGCTGGTGCACCCAGGCCGTTGGCAATCCGTTTCACGAGAAGATTGCGATCGATCATCAGCGAAAGTGCCTGGCGCACCCGCGGATCTTTCAGCGGATTGACCGTCATCGGCTTGCCATTAAGGTCGGTCACCCAGGGTGAAACGTCGCGCGCCGTATCCAGTTGAAGATGGGTGAGGCGCGTGGTCAGGCCCTGGCTTATGTTGAGATTGCCGCGTGCTCGAATGGTATCAAGATCGGTCGGGGGCACATTTTCGATAATGTCGACTTCGCCTGATAACAACGCTGCGATACGCGCCGGATTGTTCGAGATGAACCGGTATGTGACATTGTCGAATCTCGGCTTTTCACCCCAGTAGTTTTCGTTGGCCGTCAGCATCAGCCGGTCGCCGCGCAGCCAACGTACGAACTTATACTGGCCGGTGCCGATGGCCGCCTTGCCGGTATTGTAATCCTCCGTGTTCATGCCTGCCCCTGCAATATGCGATATGATCGGCACTTCGCCGAGCTGATCAATCAGCAAGGGGGAGGGTTCGTTTGTCTGCACCCTGATCTTGTGTAGGCCGATCGCTTCGACCAACTTCACCTCTTTGAGATTGCGGGCAAAATTAGCTGTCGAAGTCGTGGTTGCCTCGGCTCGCTTAAACGAAAAAATGATGTCCTCAGCGGTGAACGGACTGCCGTCGTGGAACGTCACGCCCTCTCGCAGATCGAACTCCCAGGTTGTCGGATCGACGATGCGCCAGGATGTTGCCAGCAATGGCTGGATCTGGAAGTCCTTGTCATAGGTCACAAGAGACTCAAACATATTGGGCGTCGTGGATGCTTCTGGCCCGGCCGCATTGAAGAGCGGGTCAATGGCCGCGTGTTCAGTGGTTCGCGCAAACACAAGATCGCGTGCCGATACCGATGTTGCTCCAGCAAGGCACAAGGCCGATGCCAACACGATCCTCAAATAACTCTGCATCTCAGGTCTCCCCCCTGTTCCGTTTCGAATGTTGCAAATGGAACTAATTAATTGCTTTGAGCAACTAATTAATTGTTAGGCAAGGAGGACCAAATTGTTAGGCATGGCTGCACGGAGCGTGCAGAGGGCGTTGGAGACATTAAAGAGAAAAAGCTTAGGACGTGTCTGACGAACGCTGGTTGGTACGTTCGATCCAACTCCAAAGGAGGCGTGCCACAACTTTGACGATTGAACCACATGGGCCAGCTCTACAACCAAATGGTTGACATTGTGAAAGAGTTAGGAAACATTTGGATTTATTCAGTTTCTCTGCATCCACCTATAAGCGCGAGCAAAAACCATATGTATGCCCCCCAACCCACAGCCCCGCTTGACGGTATTGGCGACGACACGTCCGATGTGCGCTATCTGTTTTCCTATAATCTTCAACGTCTTGCGTCAGTATCTTCGCAGGCCACGATGTTATATATGCTGGAAGACGCTGGGCTGACGAGCCAGGAATGGAGGGCCTTGGCCATTCTGGACTTTCTTGGAAGCGCTCCGATGAACTTGCTTGCTCAACGTGCCGGAATCCAGAAAAGCCAGACCAGTCGATTGATTGCCAGCCTTGAGCGCCGCAGGTTGATAATCCGCAAGACAGATACCTATGACAAACGCATCAATTTGTTATCGCTGACGCCATCCGGCCGCGATCTGGTCAATAGCCTGATGATCCTCTCACGCGACCGCAACCGGCGGATGCTGGAGGCACTGGATGAGTCCGAACGCCTGACGCTGATGCACCTCATCAGCAAGGTGACGAAATCGTCTCTTGGCTTTCTGCAAGAGCTTAAAGGCAATTCATCAAGAGCGGCAGCAGTGGAACCAGAACCTGCAAGTATCTTTGAAAACTATGGAGCCTAACTGCTCAGGCAAAGGTTTGAGCGCTGAAGGCTAGATCAGGTATTTGACGGGCTTGAGTTCAAACTCCTACCGCAATCTCGTCCGTAGCAGTCGTCAGATAAAGATGTCTAAAGTCGCTCGCCTTCATCGGGCGGCCGTATAGATAGCCTTGTCCTTCATCGCATGCGTAGTGCTGCATGAGACGTTCCTGCTCGACGGTCTCAATACCTTCAGCAATAACTTCGAGATCAAATCCCGCCGCAAGTTTTGCGACCGCTTCCACGATCGCCTCGTCTTTTTTATTGCGCTCGCTACCGCTGACAAACGAACGATCAATCTTCAGACGGGTGACCGGATAGTCTTTTAAAAGGCTCAGGGATGCGAAGCCGGTGCCGAAGTCATCAAAAGCAATGCCCACGCCGAGTGAGCGAAGGTGATGAAGCGGCTCCATAATCCGTTGTTCATTTCGCAGAATGATGTTCTCTGTTATCTCTAACTCGAGCGAAGTTGCCGGTAAATTGCTGTCCGAGAGCGCTGCCTCGACCGATTTGGCAAAATCCCGTGTCCGGAATTGTGCTGCAAAAAGATTGACTCCGATCCTGAAATTCTCGCAACCAGCTTTGCGCCATTGCGCGGCCTGCGCGCAGGCTGTTCGCAATATCCATTCGCCCACCGGGACAGCAAGAAGGCTTGTTTCCAGTACGGGCAAAAAAGCAGCAGGCGAGACGACGCCGAGCTGCGGATGGTTCCACCTTATCAGTGCTTCTGCCCCGGAAAGGCTCCCATCGCTCAGTTTGATCTGAGGCTGGTAATAGAGCTCAAACTCCTGATTTTCCCAGGCTTGACGGATCGAGGAACTCAGAGATCCTTTTTTCAAAGCCGTTTGGCGAAGCTCAGGGGTGAATATGCGGACGAGGTGGCGACCGTCTGCCTTTGCCTGATAAAGGGCCAAATCTGCGTTCCCGAGCATCTGCTCACTGTCATCTTCAGGGCCCGATTTGAGGGAGATGCCGATACTGGCCCCAATGTGAATGGGCTCGTTGTCGAACTCTATAGGTTCCTCGATAGCAGCGATAAGCGCCGAGGCAAGCTCACTGGTTTTGAGGGGATCCACCGTTTCAGACATCACAACGACAAATTCGTCCCCGCCCAGGCGGGCCACCATGTGGTGCGCAGGCACGCTTTCTCGGAGACGGCGTGCGACAATCTTGAGTACAAAATCCCCCGCAGAGTGTCCCAGCGTGTCATTGACATCCTTGAAACCGTCCAGATCAAGAAGGAGGAGCGCCAATGGCTGATTGCTTTCGCAAGCCTGCCGGAGACGCAGCTTCAAACTCGCCCTGTTTGCAAGGCCGGTAAGATCGTCGTATTCGGCAGCATGTTTTAGCTTCTTAACAGCTTCCAAACGGCTCGTTATATCGCGAATAATAGCGCCGAACTGCGTTTCTCCTGCCTCGCTCCAATGCGAGAGGGACAGCTCTATTGGAACGTCGGAGCCGTCACGACGCTTTCCCGTCAAATTGACTGAAGTCCCTATGATATGAGGCGGACCGCCGGAAGCCACTCTGGCGAGACCCGCGCCATGTCTGGCCCGCATAGCGTCGGGCATGATAATATCGAGAGGTTTACCCAGCGCTTCTTCTCTAGAATAGCCAAAAATCTCTTCTGCGGCCGCATTCCATGACGTGATCTGGTTTTTGCCATTTGCGCAGATGATGGCGTCTGGAGATGTGGATGTAATGTTGATGAATTTGTTACGGCTAGTCTCGCTCTCCCGTTCTAACCGTCGCAATTCCATTCGTTCAAGGACCATAGCTGCCAGATCCTGAAGTACTCGCTGGTCACGATCCGAGAATGTCTCTCTCGGTTTCGGATCAATCAAGCATAAGCTACCAAGCGCATGCCCCTCAGACGTGGTGAGTGGGGCACCAGCGTAGAATCGAATGTTCGGATACCCCGTAACCAACGCATTTGATCGGAAGCGCTCATCTTTGGACGCGTCGGGGATAACAAAGACGCCGGATTCCATGATTGCGTAGGTGCAAAATGAAACATCTCGTCCCGTCTGGCACACATCCAGGCCGATACGAGCTTTGAAAAATTGCCGGTCACGATGAACCAACGAGATCAAAACAGTTTGGACATCGAAAATCCGTGACGCCATCTGTATGATATGGTCGTATTCACGCTCGGGCGCGGTATCCATCAGCGCGAAACTATCCAGCACCTCAATCCGTTTTTCGTCATCGTCTGGAATCGGGTTTAGGGTCATCACAATCGCTCGCTCGATTTATATTGAAATTTAGAAATATCGAAAAAGCTTAATGCACAATGATTCTGAAGCAATAATTTCGGCCAGCACGTCAAACCATGCCATTAGCCTTTATGAGTTCTAAATAAATCGAGCTGGTTCTAAGTGAAGTACAGAGTGATAGCTGTTCAAATACATTTGGACTGTCCGCATCGGCCGCCCAAAATCTAAGCTATTGGTAAACTTCACGTTGTCTCAGTCCGTTCATCATCCTAGGGACTTTGAAACCGACACTCTATCTGCCAGCTTCCCACCGTTGCCGCCATATGAAGCAGACGCAGTGATGATGACCTTGATCTCTTTTGCCGCGGTCGCTGAACGCTGCGTCGCTTATCGGCGACTGTAAAATGACATGTAGACGTCAATTTCGCACATCGGGATTATGGACGATGTATCAGGATGCTTGCGCGACTGTCCGTTCGGTGCGCGTATCTCCAGCTAACTCCTGCGGATTAAGGCCACGTGGCTTGCCGTACAGTCCAATATTGACATCACCCCAAATCTTAAGTGCCAGCAGGATCGGCTCCATGGTGCGGCCAAGCTCGGAAAGGCTGTATTCCACCTTGGGCGGAACCTGGGCATAGACCTTGCGTGTGATCAGCCCATCGTCCTCGAGTTCTCGCAACTGGTTGTTGGTCAGCATCCGCGGCGTGACGTTGACGATATGCTTCCGCAGCTCATTGAACCGCAACGTACCGGAGAGGAGGTGAAAAAGCACAACCGATTTCCATTTTCCGTCGATGAGGCCAATGGCTGCCTCTACCGAACAGCCGGGAGAACAATCGAAGCGCGAATGGCGGGCTTTTGCCATGACAGTATCCTTTTTGATACTACGTGTGTTTTTTGTGCGTATTGCGTCTTTATGATAATACCTCATCTTACCTACATATCAATTGCCAAGGCAGTTGATCATTAAAGGAGCAGAACATGAAGGCTATTGGTTACAAGGCGCCAGGCACAATTGAACGCGAAGACGCACTGCAGGACATCGAACTTCCCCAGCCGGTGCCAGTGGGCCGGGACGTTCTGGTTGAGGTGAAGGCCATTTCGGTCAATCCGGTAGATACCAAGGTTCGTAAGGGCGCGAGCCCTGAAGCTGGCCAGTGGAAGGTGCTTGGCTGGGATGCCGTCGGCACTGTTGTGGAAGCTGGACCTGCTGCGAAAGACTTCAAGGTCGGCGACGAGGTGTTTTATGCAGGCTCGCTTATCCGTCCCGGTGCCAACAGCGAGTTTCACCTCGTTGACGAACGGATTGTTGGCAAGAAGCCAACCACTTTGTCCAACGCCCAGGCTGCGGCTCTGCCTTTGACGGCTATCACCGGCTGGGAAATGCTGTTCGACCGGCTGGATATTCGCAAGCGCGTTCCGGGTGCAGCAAATGCCATCGTCATCATTGGCGGTGCAGGTGGAGTTGGCTCCATTGCCATCCAGCTTGCGCGAGCCCTGACGGATGTCACCGTCATTGCCACGGCATCGCGGCCGGAAACGCAAGATTGGGTAAAGACGCTCGGCGCCCATCACGTGATCGACCATTCCAAGCCCATTGCAGAACAGGTGGCGGCGCTCGGCATCGGTGCGCCAGCCTTTGTCTTCTCGACAACGGAAACACACCGGCATCTGAAGGAAATCGTCGAACTCATCGCGCCGCAGGGCCGGTTCGGACTGATCGATGACCCCGATAGCCTCGATGTACTCGGCTTCAAGCGGAAATCTGTATCCGTCCATTGGGAATTGATGTTCACCCGGTCGATCTTCGAGACCGCCGACATGGCAGAGCAGGGCAAGTTGCTGAACGAGCTGTCTCGTCTGATTGACGAGGGCAAGATCCGTACGACCGTGACCGAGGTCTTGTCTCCCATCAACGCGGCCAATCTCCGCCGAGCCCATTCCGCCATCGAGAGCGGCAAGACCAGAGGCAAGGTCGTGCTTGAGGGTTTTGTAAAGTGAGGTAGTGATGCTTCGAGGCAGGAGAGGTTCGACCCCTCTTTTGCTTCAGCCATTTTCAGCAAGTTTGAAGGATGGCCGCCATCACAGTGTTGCTCACTGATCCCCTGTAAGACCTGTGTGATCATCACGTCCTAGTCGGTGATGTTCTCCTTTCAATAAGTTGCTCATCACCGCAGGCACATTGCACTGACAGGCGATTGACCCTAACGGGCCGCCAGGCCAACGGCCAAGATATGCGAGGGGGGCATCGCATGACCTCCTTACCTCGACGGTCTGAGACAGCATGAGAAAAACCTGCGCCGTTCAGAAACTTCCCCCGGAGAAGCGGTGTAGCTTCATGCGACCGCAATGCTCCAAAACACAAGCTAAGAATTATCAGGCAAACCTTATTTAAGAGGTGCAACATGTTAGGCCTTCATTGACGGCTGGGTGCTATGGCCTCACCAGAGACGTCAACAAGGGAACAGGGAATGTCTATACTCTATCGGATGGGTGTGCGGTCGCGCATGGTCACGCTGATCTCTACGGCCATCCTTCCCTTTCTGGCATTGATTGCTGCAGGCATCATCTTTTCCTACGATGAGGCGGACAGAGCTGCCAGGAGAAATGTCGCCTCCGATGCACAGCTAAGCGCGGCGAAGTTCTCCCGCATTTTTCTCGATGCCAAAGTCGTTTTGGGGACCTTGCGGGGTATGCCGCCTCTCCAGACCGCGGATCGCCCGCGTTGTGACAGCTTTGTCCAAAAAGTTCTCGCAAACCAACCGGTCTTTGTGACCATGGGCATTGTGGATGAACAAGGGAACATCGTTTGCCACAACAAGCCTGAAGCGACGGGAAAATTCGGTGATGCAGAGCTTGCACGTCGCATGGCGCAAGCGGCGCCAGATGATCTCGTCGTTGGTCGTTTCATGATTGGTCCAGTCAGTAAAAAACCGACCGTTGCGGTCATGATGCGATTGCCTTCGGCAAAGAACGGCGAGCGACTCTCCCTGTTTGGCTCGCTGAATCTCGACATTTTCAGTCACCTGGCAAAGTCGATCGCAGCTGGCACCAATCATACCGTCGCACTCATCGAGCCTGCCAATCAGCGTGTGTTGGTCAGTTGGCCAGCCATAGGCTCCTTCGGAGCAGCGTTTCCTGATCATCCCCTCATCCAAGCGATCGCCCAGAACCCGCAAGGCGGTACGTCCTTTTCGATAGGGTTCGACAGCATCCACCGATTTTTCGGATACGCTCCAGTGATCGATGCGACGGGCAGCTCATTGGCCGTCTCGCTCGGGCTTCCCGAGAATGAGGCATTTGCGGACGTTCAGGTGCGATCAAATTACGCCATAGTCTTGTCCGCGCTCGCCTTCGTCATCGCCACTCTGCTGTCTGCGACGATCGCTTATTGGACACAACTGAGCCCACTTGTGCGGCTGGTGCAAAAGTCAGAGCGCATTGGTGACGGCGAATTTTCCGACCAAGTCGTTATTGAACCCTGGCAGGCTCATGAATTTCGAGGTCTCGCCAGTAGCCTCAACAAAACGGCTCACAAGCTCCTCGTTGCCCAGGAAATTGAAAGGCGGACGATCGAATCTGACCGCCGTTTCCGCCTCGTGGCGGACAATACGGCGGACATGATTACGGTGATCGATCCTACGGGTACCCGCACCTTCGTATCCGGTGCGTGCCGCGAAATTCTGGGTTTCGAACCCGAGGAGCTTATTGGCAAGAATGCACTCCAGCTCGTGGTTGCGGAGGATCGGGACCGGGTGAAAGAGCTTTTTGGGAAGACGAGCAGATCTGAGGATGGTGGCAGTGAGCGATATCGTGTCGCCCGCAAAGATGGCTCTCTTTTGTGGGTTGAAGTGAGTGGTCGGCGCATGCCTGGCAGCGGCGACTTCGTTTTTACCATGCGCGATATATCGAAACGAAAAGCGGTCGAAGCGGAGCTTGAGGCAGCAAATATCCGGCTCTCTAGACTTGCGACGATTGACGAGCTCACAGGGATCAACAATCGACGCGAGCTGAACAGACGTCTTGATCTCGAAGCAAGACGCGCTGCGAGGGAAGGGCTGCCACTTTCTGTATTGCTTATAGACGTCGATCATTTCAAAGCCTTCAACGATACATATGGTCACCTTGAAGGAGATCGATGCTTGCAGGAGGTAGCCGTTGCAATTTCGAATGCAATAGGTCGACCGTCGGATAGTTGTGCCCGGTACGGCGGTGAGGAGTTTGCCGTGCTTCTTCCCAACACATCAGAGGAGGAAGCATGTGCTCGTGCCGAGATTATCAGAGACGCTATTGCTTCGTTAAATCGCAAGCATTCCGGCAACGAAGTCGGACATGTCACGATCAGCATTGGTGTCGTTACGAGCAACGGGCAATTGGAACAGCGTGAGCTTCTGAAACTTGCCGACGATGCTCTCTATTCTGCAAAGCGGAGTGGTCGCAACAAGGTGGTCGCGTCGACTGGAGCTCAGACATCGGCAGTTCATGCGTTTCGCAAACGTTAGTAACCCTTTCAACGCGGCAGTAGATGGAGCGCAGCGAATTCGCGAGTGCGGCTGTGATCTGCGGCCTTGAACCCCTAGCCAAAACTACTCGTGATAACGCGATTCCCGACCATCTTGTGGTTGCGGACACCGCAATTGTGGGTCAGGAGTCTCACCATTATACCGATCACGGGCATTCCGAATGGATTGATGACAGGTAAGTGCAGGTCACTGCGTTCGAATCCACACTGGTGTCTGACCGTCCAAGATTTCGAATGGAACGTGACGAAGAACCGCCGCCCTTGCCTTCGGCATGCGGTTTCGCGTTATCAACCTCTCAACAGCGCACTGCTGATATCTTCGAGCAAAGGCCAAAGGCCGCCTCATGCGCTGCTTAATATGGAGCTAACTCGCGTTGCGTTGGTCTTAGGCTAGATGGTCCAGCGCGATCCATGCAACGCGAGTGGCTGGTGATTTAGCTCGCCTTACGCAGTTGCACGCGCGACACACCGGCGGCGACATTCAGACCCGATCCGACCTCCGCACTGAGCGGCTGTAGTCCAAAATTCTTTGCGTTTCCACCGATCAGGGCGTTGGCACCAAGACCGACACCGAGCGAAGCGCCTGCCGATGCGCCGACATATGTTCCGGCAAGACTGCCTTCGCCGACGGTGCTTGGCGTCGTATTGACAACGATCCAGCTCAGATAGGATTTTCCCGTGACGCCAACATCGATTCCGAGTTTGCCGATCGTTCCAGTGTAGCGTTCAACCTTGCCTGTGCGCTGTTTAAATTGGCATTCCACAGTACGGCTGGAGCCGAGCAATAGGCCGATACCACCTGCGACTTCGCAGGACAGGGTGCCGACGCGTTCCTTGGGCTGCGATGCAACTGGCTGACTATTCTGCTTCTTGTTATGATGCGTGCTTGCTGCCGAAGCGACGGAACTGATAGCGAGGGTGCTGACCAGTGCGAGTAAGAGCGTCTTTTTCACATTACGTTCCTTTTCTGATTGCTTGATCGAGCCTTTTCTTGACGGTCTCAAGCTGGGTGGCCAATCACTAGGATGCTGCATGTCACCCGCCCCGACCTGAAATCGGCGGCGAGGGCGGTGGCCGCGTGTGCGGCCTCTTGGGACGGAGCTGTGCCGGTGAGCTTGATGGTGCCGTCAATGACTTCAACATCGATCTGGCAGTCTTCGAGGCCACTGGTGTAAGCCAACAGGCATTTTATCGCTGCGCTGGTGGCGCCAAAGTCTGCAGCGGGCTTGACCACGCTCGAGAACAGCGGAAATAGCATAGTGATTGACCTTGGATGGGAGATATGGCTCGCCAGCCGTGGCGAGCCCGGTTTAAGCGCTTCTGTTACTTCAGCGCGTCCCTGACCGAGTCCTTGCTTTTACCGACTGTGCTCTGCACTTCACCGGCTGCCTTGTCGATCTTGCCTTCCGCTTCGAGCTTCTTGTTGCCGGCGAGTTTGCCAGCAGCTTCCTTAATTGTGCCCTTCAGTTCTTTTGCGGCACCCTCGATACGGTTCTTATCCATGATACATCCTTTCCACAGACAGCGTTTCGATCATCTGACCCCGGATGTGCCGGCGTCACGATGAAGGAGATAGAACGACAGGCGGCGGAATTTCAGATTGGAAAGTACTATTGCAATTAGTATCAAATGACCTTTTTACGGGGTGAACGTCATTTTCAGCGTTATTTTTTCCCGTTGCTTGCCTTCGACTTCGCTTCCGTTCCGCCCGTAAAGCCACGCTCGCGTGCCCATATGACTGCTGCAGCGCGCCGATTTACCCCGATTTTTCCGTAAAGTGATGCGATATGGTTGCGGATGGTATTCTTGGATAGGTGCAGGCTGTCTCCCATCTCCGCGTCGCTTTGGCCGTTGCAGATCAGCCCGAGTATTTCCCGTTCCCGATCGCTCAGCTCCATCAGTTGCGCAGTTGGGGGAACCGCTGAACCCTGCTTGAGCGTCGCGAGGCGATCAACGATAGAGCGGCTAAACCAGGAGGTATCGGCCATGACGCTCTCAATGGCCTCCACCAGTTGCGCTTCGCTGCGCCTGCGTTCGGTCACGTCCTGAAGAGCCCAGATCACGCATTGCTCGTCATTGATCTCGACCCGCTCTGCGGAAACGAGGCAATCGGCCATGCCGCCATCCTTCTGCTTCATGCGCAGCGGCTCGTTTCGGATAAAGGTGTTATCGCGCAGCTTCTGCTCCAGCGCGCGCCGGGCGGATATATCCTCCCACAGGTGAAGTTCGCCGGCCGTTCGGCTTACGACCTCCGTCAGGCCGTAGCCTGAAATCTGCAGGAAAGCGTCGTTAGCCTCCGTGAACACAAAATCGTCTAGCCTTGATATGGCGGCCGGTGCTGGCGAAAGCCGGAACGACTTGGAGAACCGCTCCTCGCTCTGCCGCAATGCATTCTGTGCTTTTCGACGGGCGTCGAGGTCAGCGAAGGTGAACAGCATGCACGGCTCTTCAACCACAGCAATGGGCTCGCCGGCGACGATAACAAGCCGATCCCCACCGTCTGGAAGCGGAACAAGCGCTTCGCGATGGCGGATCACCCGACCCTCGCTGAGCTTGTGCAATGCGTCCTCGCCCGTTTCGCAGTTTGAGAACAAACCAATCGACTGCACGGTTTTCCCGACGACATCTTCCTTGGCGGATCCCGTCATCTCAAGAAAACCCTGGTTAACGCGAATAAAACGGTGGTCTTCCAAGCGGCAAATGAGCCCAGGTGCGGGATTTGCGTTGAACGAACGTTCGAACCGCTCCTCTGCTTCGAAGCGAGGCGTTTCATCGCGCATGATCAGAGCTAGCACATCCGATTTGTCGCCGGAATCGGCGATGACCATGCTGCGAATGGTGTGAACCCATACCAAATCAAGATCGCCTGACGGCGATACCTCGACCGTGACATCATCGACCGTTTCGCCGGACAAGAGACGCTCAATCGGATACTGGCCTTCCTCAAGTGGATGATTGTTGCGATACCGCAGCGTGAAGTTCCGTCGATAGCCCGCAGCGTCCCCGCCAAGATCATCGATCCCGTCCACGCGGTGCATTTCGATTGCGGCAGTATTTGCCCACGCAATGCGCCCATCTTGTTCGACAAGCATGATGCCGTCACTCAGCCCACCTATGAGCTCCTGGAGGCTAACGCGGTTAATTCTGGGTCGATTGGCAGCTTCACTCATGTCTCTTCTCAACTGTCTTTTCTCGACAAATACGTCGCATCCTTCCTTGAAATGGAAAAGAAGAAATTGCGAATGGTCAATGCCGAGCTCAATTTTGTAATCTCTCGAACATCAAGATGTACGCCCGTGCCTCAATACAAAGATGCCTAGGAGCGCCCGATAACGTTTTGAGCATCAGCTATGTCCTGTGATTGACACCAAGTCAGATCAAGGGGATTCAAAATGCCCCGGATTGAGCGCTACTAGAGGTTGCATAATGAATTTTCCTCCTGCTAGGCTTTTACCGAACATTTGCAATCTTTTGCGAACGGAGGACGAGAGCGTGATAAGGCTTTAGAAAGATACTGACAGCCAGAGGCTGGGCCTCTGACGCAAATCGACCTGGGGTATCGCACTGGTATCTACTTGGCTGAAATCCACTTTAACCGTGTTAGAGAGCTGCATGTAAACGAGTTACCCGAGCCGCGCCGGTCCACGCTGGTCGTGGAAGGCGCCTCCCTAGTGGCTATGGTCTCGCAGCCAAAGACGGCCGCCGACCTTATAGAAGAAGCAGCGCAACAAGCCTCATTTTTCGCTGAAGTCCGGTCTCTGCGACCAGTCTTTTATCATCAAAAAGCCAAAGCGAAGGAAGCCTGTCACTTCAGGGCCCCTGGTTCGATACGGTTCAAACCGAATGCACTGGTGTTCCATTAATAACCCCATTACGCCAAGACCGTGTGCCCCGGTGAAATGATACGGTAAACTCTTTCCGGGCTGTTGTATCCCAACGGACGAATTGGGCTTTTCAGTTCATCGATCGCAGCATTGCGGCGCAAGCCTCGCCGTGCGGGATCAGGTACTGGCACTGCGGCCATCAGTTTCTTGGTATAGGGGTGTTGTGGATTGGCGAAAATCGATGCTCGTGGGCCGATTTCTACGATCTCACCAAGATACATGACCGCGACGCGGTGGCTGACGCGTTCCACGACTGCCATATCATGGCTGATGAAAAGGAAGGCGATCTTAAATTGCTCCTGAAGATCGAGCATTAGGTTGCACACCTGGGCCTTGATCGACACGTCGAGAGCAGAGACGCTTTCATCCGCGATGATGACCTTGGGGTTCAATGCCAGTGCACGCGCAATAGCGATACGTTGACGCTGCCCGCCGGAAAATTCATGCGGATAACGATCCATCATTGAAGCGGAGAGACCGACGCGTTCCAGCAGATCCGCAGCCATCTCTTTGGCTTGGGAATATGGGGCGATGTTGTGTTTGATCATCGGTTCGGCCACCGCATAGCCCACCGTCATTCGCGGATTGAGGCTTGAGAAGGGGTCCTGAAAGATCATCTGTACGCTTCGGCGCATGTTGCGCAGCGCGACCTGATCGAGCTTTAGAACATCGAAACCATCTAGAGTGACCTCACCACTGCGCGGTTCCACCAAGCGGGCAATCGAGCGCCCGGTCGTTGATTTGCCGCAGCCGGACTCGCCCACCAGAGATAGGGTTTCGCCCTGAAACAGGTCAAAGGAGACATTTTCCACAGCGTGCACAGCACCCGTTGGCCGGCCCAACAACCCTGAACGTATATCAAAACGTGTCACGAGGTTTTTGACCGAAAGAACGGGCGTCATGCCGCCCTCTACGGTATTGGGGACTTCTTTGGCTTCCGAGATTTCGCCGCTTTCCATGTCCACACGGGGAAAGCGCAAAGGCCACTCATGCCCCTCCATGGAGCCGAGCTTAGGAACTGCTGCCAGCAAGGCGCGGGTATAGGGATGCTGGCCACGGTGAAAGACATCGGCAGTTTCGCCGGTTTCGACCTGATCGCCGCGAAACATTACGATCGTGCGGTCCGCAATTTCGGCAACGACACCCATGTCATGGGTGATGAAGAGAACGGCCATGCCTTCCTCTTCCTGCAGCTGTTTGATGAGATCGAGGATTTGGCCTTGAATCGTGACATCGAGTGCGGTCGTCGGCTCGTCGGCGATCAGCAGCTTGGGTCTTGATGCCAGCGCCATGGCGATCATCACCCGCTGCCGCATACCGCCTGAGAATTGGTGCGGGTACTCTTCGAAGCGGCTTTGCGCATTTGGAATGCGAACCTTTTCCAGAAGCCGGATGGTTTCTGCCCGCGCTTGCGCCTTGTTCATGCCCTTGTGACGGGTCAGCACTTCCGAAATCTGGCGACCAATCGTGAAGACAGGATTGAGCGATGTCATGGGTTCCTGAAAAATCATCGCCACATCATTGCCACGCACCCCGCGCATTTCTTTTTCGGGAATTGCGAGAATATCTCGTCCACCAAGCAGGACCTTGCCTTCGATGCGGCTGGAGCGCGTATCCAGCAACCGCATGACGGAGAGAGAGGTGACGCTCTTGCCCGATCCGCTTTCCCCGACGATGGCAACGGTTTCTCCTGCGTTCACCTCGAAGGAAAGGTCGCGTACGACGCTCTTCCATTCCCCGTCCACCATAAATGAGGTGGTGAGGTTTTGAACCGAAAGGACGGTTTCGCGCGGCGATGTTTTAACGGCTTCGGTCATATCGTTTTCCCCGGCATCATGCTGGTTTCAGCGGCGTCGCGAAGGACGAAGAAGGCACGCCCTTCGCTGCTCGCGCCGCTTCCACAGCTGCTATTTTGTCATCGATTTCAGCTCGGTCGCGCATTCCATGCGGATTGGCGCGCGTCGGCATGGTCTCGGCCACGTACAGATAACGTTCCTGCGCCACCGCATAGAGGCGGCGGAGTTCCGCCAGAGGGTCGGCGTGGTCATCGGTGCGAATGTCCAGCCACGGATAATCCTGATCCCGGTAGATCACCAGCGCTGCCGATTGCTTGCCGCGTTTGTCTCCACCTGCGGCTTCGCCTGCCTCAATGGCAAGAAGCAGACGTTCGGCAAATGGCAGGCCCACAGTGTTCTTGTAGACCCTCATCGTCTCTTCGATCACCTGAGGCCCGGCCAGCATGTTGCCTGCGACGGACACGTTGTGATCCACCAGGTGTCCCGCCCAATCAATGCAGCTTTGTCCGGTGAAAGCTGCGTTGTGACCTTCGGCATCGGTCATATGTAACTGCCGCTGGGCGCTGCCTTCATCCCTCGATATGAGGGAATCGATGATCTCTTGCGGCATCTTGCCTTCGGCAAGTTGGGTCAATCCATCCGTGCCATAGGTGGGGTTGATAAAGGCCTGTGTCGCAATTGCGCCGATCTTGCCGCGAATATGCGGAACGAACGCGCCAACCGCAAAGAAGCGGGTGGCAACGGCAATTCCCAGATGGCCGGTTTCGGGTTCTCGCGCGACGATGGACCAGGTCATGCGATTACCGTCCCACTGCGTAGGCTTGCATCAGGCGTGGAGTGGCGGCAGCCCTCAACAAACCGTCGGCGTCTCGTCGCGCCGCGGTCAGGCGACCAACGGTCCAGGGGTCGGCTGCGGAAATATCATGCCCACGCGTCTTGAGATCGGAAAGTGCTGCCTCGCCTATGCTGCTCTCGATCATGACATTGCCCGGCTGGCGCGTACGCGGATAGAATGAGCCTGGGAAGTGGGTGGTATGGAACAGCGGCAGGTCGATTGCCTGCTGCAAATTCATGCCGAAATGGGCGTAACGCAGGAAGAAAGAGAGTTGCCACTGGTCCTGTTGATCACCGCCTGGCGTTCCGAAGGCCAGCGTCGGCCTTCCCTCAAATAGGGCCAGTGATGGCGTCAGTGTCGTACGCGGACGCTTGCCGGGTGCCAGAGATGTTGGCAGGCCCGGCTTCATCCAGAACATCTGCGCGCGGGAATTGAGACAGAAGCCAAGACCGGGAGTGATAGGCGACGACTGCAACCAGCCACCGGATGGCGTGACCGACACCATGTTGCCGTCACGGTCGATGACATCGATATGCACTGTATCGCCGCGTTTTTCGGTCAGGTGCGACATGGTCGGCTCGTAGACGGCACCGATGCCTGCCATCGAATTGAGCATGCCCATGGTGAGATCATGCTGCGCATCGAAACCGGGAATGCGACCGGGGCGCAGGTCCATAGACGCTTTTTCGGTGATCAACTTGCGGCGTTCGTCATTATATCCGTCCGACAGCAACGTCTGTGTCGGGATTTGTACGAAGTCCGGGTCCCCGTAATAAACTTCGCGGTCGGCATAGGACAGTTTCATCGCTTCGACGACCGTGTGGACGAAGTCCGCGCCTGCGGGATCCATCGAGCCGATATCGATGCCCTTCAGGATCGCCAGTGACTGGAGTAGCACCGGGCCTTGCCCCCATGGACCTGTCTTGGCAATTGTCCAGCCGTGATAATCATAGGTCGTGGGTTCTTCGATGGTTGCCGTCCAGTTGGCCATGTCCTCTGCGGTCAGTACGCCCTTGTGGCGATTGCCGCTGGCATCCATGACTTCCGCTGTCTTGAGATAGTCGCTGATCGCCTCCGCGACGAAACCGCGATAGAATGCGTCACGTGCAGCGTCGATGCCAGCCTCGCGGCCGGGCCTGGCCTCAGATTCCACGATGATGCGTTTCCACGTCTCAGCGAGAACTGGGTTCTTGAAGCTGGAATACGGCTCGGGTGCAAACCCGCCCGGCAACCACGTCTCATAGGAGGTAGGCCATTCCTTCTGGAAGAAATCGGCCAGTCCCTTGATGGTGGCTGCCACGCGCGGCAGCATAGGATGACCGTTTTCGAGGTAGTAGATGGACGGCTCCAGCACTTCGCGAACGGTCATGGTGCCGTAATCGCGCAGCATCAGCATCCAACCATCGAAGGCACCGGGAATGACGGTCGCCAGCAGGCCATCGCCGGGGATGAGGTCGATGCCCTCAGCGCTATAATGCTCGATGGTGGCCGCTGCAGGTGCCGTGCCCTGCGCGCAGATGACCTCGACCTTGTCTTTCTTTTTCGAATAGATGATGGCGGGCAGATCGCCACCTGGACCATTCAGATGCGGCTCCAGAACCTGCAAGACGAAACCGGTGGCAACGGCGGCGTCAAAGGCATTACCACCTTTTTCCAGAATGCTCATGCCGACAGCAGAGGCAATCCAGTGCGTTGATGTGACGACGCCGAACGTACCCAGAATTTCAGGGCGGGTGGTGAATGTAGTCATTGCAGTATCCTTTGGAATTCTTAGTTTTCGCGCGGATCGAGCGCATCGCGCAGACCATCGCCAAGCAGATTGAAACCGATCACGACACAGAAGATCGCCGCCCCTGGCCACATCGCCATCCATGGCGCCTGGGTCAGGAAGTTCTTGGCGACGTTGAGCATGGAACCCCAGCTTGGGGCCGGAGCCTGTTGGCCAAGGCCGAGGAAGGAAAGGCTTGCTTCGGCGATAATGGCGGTGGCGACCGTCAAAGTCGCTTGCACGATGATCGGTGGCACAATGTTGGGCAGGATATAACGCAGCATGATATCGCCGTGGCCAAGCCCGATGGAGCGTGCACCCTCTATGTAGTCCTCCGTCTTGACGGCGAGCACCTGCGAGCGTGTAAGCCGCACGAAGATCGGCATGGCGGATAGGCCGATGGCAATCATCGCATTCATCAGGCTGGGCCCGAGGAACGCGGCGAGCGCAATTGCCATGATCAGAAATGGCATGGCGAGAAATGCTTCTGTGATGCGCGAAATCACCTGATCGACCCAGCCACCGAAATAACCGGAAATGAGCCCGAAGGGAACGCCGGTCAGGACGGCTATTGCGACCGATATGACACCCGCCATCAACGAGGCCTGAGCACCCCAGATCATTCGGGATAGAACGTCGCGGCCAATATCGTCGGTACCGAGCCAGTGCGCTGCCGAAGGTGCTTTTCGGATGGTACCCCAACTCGTGGCGAGCGGATCTGCCAGCGGCAGGAGGGGTGCGGTGATTGCAAGTAAAGTGAAGAACGCAATGATGATGAGACCGGCAATCGCACTGCGATTACGCTTCATTTTCTTCCACGCCCGGTTTTCGCGGGGTTTTGTCTTTGCGGCTGGGGCGGCCTGTACGGACACACTCATATGGCTGCCCTCATGCGTGGATTGAGAAGAACGGTCACGACATCTGCCAGCAGGTTCATGAAGATGAATCCAACGGCTGTGCACAGCACGACGCCTTGCACCACCGCGTAGTCACGGTTGAACACTGCATCAACGATCAGCTTGCCAAATCCGGGAATGGTAAAAATCTGCTCCGTGAGGACGGCACCTGCCAGAAGCTCGCCGAACAGCAGTGCCGTCAGCGTTATCACGGGCAAAAGCGCGTTCTGGAACGAATGGCTGAGCACCACTTCACGGGTGGACAATCCCTTGGCACGAGCCGTGCGGATATAATCGGACTTCATCACTGACAGCATGGATGAGCGCGTGTGCCGCATGAGAGTTGCAGCAAGTCCGGTGCCCAGAACGAATGACGGCATGATCATCGTTTGCAGTGACCGCATTGGATCAACGAAAATGGACTCGTAACCCGAGGCCGGTAACCAGCCAAGTTGAACCGAAACCAGGAGAATCAGCATGATGCCGAGCCAGAAATTAGGAATGGAAAGCCCTGACAAAGCAACGATGTTGGCCAGATAATCAATCCACGTGTTCTGCTTCACGGCCGCAAGAATGCCCATCGGTACGCCTATGACAAAGGCAAAAAACATTGACATCAGTGCGAGCTGAATGGTGACGGGCAGCTTCTCAGCCACCAGTTCCAGAACCGGCTGGTTGGTGCGCAACGATACGCCGAAATCTCCCTGCACCACGGACCCTAGCCAATAGAAATACTGATACACGACAGGATCGTTCATCCGGTATTTCTCGCGCAGCAGTTCAATAACCGCGGGGTCGCGCTCTTCTCCCGCCATGGCGAGAATTGGGTCGCCGGGCAGAAGTTTCTGCAACGAAAAGACAAAAACGGAGATGATCAGCAGCGTCGGTATCGCTACCAGCAGCCGCTTGGCGATGTAGATATGCATGAAAGCAAATCCTTATACGGGCAAGCTTTGGAGTATGGCTGCGGAATGCGCCGAAAGACGCATCCCGCGAGTACGCAAGACAGGCTCAGTAGGTCTTCTTGACGCCGGTCAGACGGATCATGCCATCACCGGATGGCGTGAAACCGGTGACTTTCTTGGAGGAGGCGTAGAGATATGCCTGATGACCGAGATAGATCAGCGGTAAATCCTCATCCAGGATTTTGGTCGCCGCATCGTATTTTTCCTTGCGGACGGCGTTGTCCGTTGAGGCGCGGGCCTCGTTCAACAGCTTGTCTACCTCGGGGTTGCAATATTTGGTGTCGTTGATGCCGCCCTTGCATGTCACGAACTGGTGGATATTGCCATCAGGGTCGGAGCGGCCAGACCAGTCTGAGCGCGACAAGACATAATTGCCTGCAGTTTGCTCCGACAGCAACGTAGCGAACTCGGTGGCCTTCAGCTTCACATCAAATCCGGCTTCGGCAGCCATCGACTGGATGACCTGCATCGCCTGCGTCTGCGTGGTGTTGTTGGCGTGCTGAAGTTCGATTTCGTACTTGTCGAAACCGGCTTCCTTCATCAGCGCCTTGGCCTTTTCGACGTCACGGGCCGGCACGGGGATGTCCTTGTTGTACCATGGGCTGGATGGTGGCCATGGCTGGTTGCCGGCCATCGCCGTGCCTTCGAACACCACTTGGTTTATCGCTTCGCGGTCTATCGAGAGGGAGAAGGCCTGACGCAGGCGCTTGTCTTTGCCGAACGGATTGTCGGCCTTGGCGCCATTGCCGATATTCACATACAGCGCCATGTAACCAGGTCCGACGATCTCGCCGTAGTTCAGTTTGGCGTCTGCCTGGACCGACGCCACATCAGATGCGGAAATGCGCTCTGCAAGATCGAGATCGCCCGATTGCAGGTTGGCGAGACGAACTGTGGTATCGGGAATTGGTAGGAACGTGACCTTATCGATAAAGATATTGTCCTTGTTCCAATAGTCAGCGAACTTCTCCAGAACGATCCGGTCCTGCTGGATACGCTCTACAAATTTGAAAGCACCGGAGCACACGGGGTTCGTGCTGAACTTTGCACCCAGTTCCTTGCCTGCAGTCGGAGAAATCATCATGCCCGCACGGTCGGAAAGCTGCGCCAGAAGGCTGGCGTCGGGGCTCTTCAGCGTGAACTTGACCTGATAGTCGCCGGTGGCTTCGACCTTGGCGACGGATGCCAATTCACTCTTGCGGCGCGATTCCGGCATCGTCATGTTGCGGTCGATATTGTAAACGACGGCTTCAGCATTAAATGGCGTGCCATCGTGGAAGACCACGCCTTCGCGCAAGTCCATCGTCAACGTGCCGCCATTATCACCCCATGCCCATTTGGTGGCCAGTTGCGGAATGATGGAGAGATTGTTGTCGAGATCGACCAGCTTGTCGCAAAGGCTGGTATAGACGATACGGCCGACGAATGTGCGCGACTGCGCGGGATCGAGCACATCGGCATCGTCCATCAGGCCGATCCGCAAGTCGGCTGATAGTGCCGATGTCGCCATAAGAGAGCTTACAAAAAGAAGTCCGGAAAGTTTTTTTAGTTGTTTCATGATCTCTGTTCCTCTGGTGATTTTTCAACACGCCGGTTTTCCGGTCTTATGTTTTGACGTTTCGGCAGTCTAAAACTTGGTCTCCTCCACGGGTGTGGCCTGATCACTCAGCTCCATTGATGTCTGGCGGATCAACCTTTCCTGAAGTGTCAGCAGGTGCGTGCGCATGGCTTCTCCTGCTCGAGCAGGGTCCCGCGAAGCGATGGCCTCGATGATTTCGGTGTGCTGATCACGTGATTCACGCAACGTTTTATGCTGCTTGCGCGCACGTTCGCGCACCGACTGCCAAACCGGGTCCTGACGAACACGGTTGATGACATCGAAGAGCGAGAGGAAAAGTTGATTGCCAGCCGACTGTGCGATCAACCGGTGCAGAGAACCATCCCAAAGCTCGCGCCAATCCGCATCGGTGCGCTCATAGATCTTGTCGCGCAGAGCCCGCATGCGCTCTATATCGGCGTCCCTGGCACGCAGCGCGGCCAGTTGGGCCAATTGCGGCTCAAGTCTCAGGCGCACTTCCATGATTTCCATGAAATTGGTTCCAGTTACCAAACTGGCAGCGTGGTCACTCCAGCTGTCTGGTCTTTGGCCGAGGAATGTGCCGGCACCCTGTTTGCGCCAGATCAGCCCTTCAGCCTCCAGAACCTCCAACGCCCGCCGGATTTCTCGCCTTCCCACCCCAAAACGCTCTGAAAGCGCGCGCTCGGTCGGCAACTTTCCGTCAGCGACCAGCGTCGTGACGCGCAACAGTTCACGCATACGCTCCAACGCGTAGTTAGAATTCTCAACAGAAATGTTACCTGGTTTTTCGTTCAATGGTCCGCACCAATTGCTAATTGGTTCAATGAAGCTGCTAACATGCGTTTCGTCAAGCCACTTTTTTTGGCTATGTAGAAATTGATTGAAAAATAGGCATCTATCGTTCGGTCGCGGAGTGAAGAGGTCAAACACTAACTAACAACTTGGAATTAACGCCTGCGCATCTCCTATCTGGATAGACGCGCTGAAGAATCAGCCGATTTGTGCGGTCCGCACGCAATTGGTCCTGCGATAAACGAAGGCGAGAAGTATTTGTCTTTGGGTAGCACGCAGTATGATCAGACGAACAAAATCGATCAATCGATCGCCTTTTTCGCGGGTTTACACCTCACTAGGAAACGCGAATAATGCTGCTGAACCATCTGCGGTGTATCCTGAATGGCGTAGCCCGCCTGTTCATATAAGCCCGTGAGTTTCAGACTATGCCTCGCCAACACGGCCCCAACATTATGAGGTTAGTGCGGCAGCAAGCCACCGATCGCTCCGCGACCCGATGACGTACGATGTAGGCGTTGATGTAGTTAGAGGTCCAGCAGGTCAGGCAGGATCAGCCTTAATGGCTTAGATCCGAAGAAAGACGAGTTGACGTTTTTACATGCGACCGATGGGATCATCCCCGCCGTAAAAGAGTCTCCCAACGCAGTCTTTTTACATATCTGAAAGCGCCATCAGCCCGCTGACTTCTTCAAATGTGCCGTCCACATCGTGAATGGCTGTGCCGATAACAGGAGAAGAACCAGATGCAATTGACCAAAATATCTGCTCTCCAATCCACGTCTTACCGTCATATCGCCCATCGCTCCCTCTCATAGGTCGAGCTGCAAACCTAAAAACGTGCAACTGCTTCACGAATTCTTCGTGATAGGTCGGCCCGCTAATCCTTTTCGCGATCTCCCCGCGACCAAGTGGGGAAATTCTTTTCGTTGTAAAATTATTTCATTGTTTGCCGCACTCTTGGAAAATCCCTCCTGGCTGCGAGCAACGCCTTTGTCTATCTTCGCCGCAAACGAGGAGTCATTGATGTTTGCCAAAGCCATTACTAAAGTTATTTTCGGGGTTTCCATTTCGCTTGCAACACTGGTGAGCACTCAAGCTTTTGCAGACGCAACGCTGGAACGGATCAAGGGCCGGGGCAAGCTGACCGTTGGCGTTATTCTCTCAGGTGCGCCGTTTGGATTCATCGATCCCAAGTCGCAGGAGCAGAAAGGCTACAATGTTGACCTCGCGAAAGCGCTGGCCGCGGATCTCGGCGTCGAGCTGGAAGCAGTGACCGTTACGCCGCCAAACCGTGTGCAGTTTCTGCAGCAGGGCAAAGTCGATATCCTCATCGCCAACATGCAATATACCGACGAGCGCGCAAAAATTCTCGATTACGTTCCCACAGCTTATGACCGCGCCGGTGGCGCTGCCGTTGTGCGCAAAGATAGCGGCCTGAAGGACTGGGCTGATCTCAAGGGCAAGCCTGTGTGCATCTCGCAGGGTTCGAATTACGCTCAGCCACTGGCGGAAGAATATGGAGCCATAGTGAAGGCGCTGCCAAGCCAGCCAGAATCGCTGCTGGCTCTGCAGGGTGGCAACTGCGTTGCAGCCGTCCACGTGGGTGCGACGGTAGGCTTGCTGCTTGTTGACCGCGCCGACGAGTGGAAAGATTATGCCATTCCGTTTCCAACGGAGCTGATCCCGTCCGATTCCGTAATCTGGCTTCGCAAGGACGAAAATGACACCAAGACTGCTCTTGATGCCGCTGTGAAAAAGCTTCACAAATCAGGCAAACTGCTTGAGATGGCGAAGGAAAACCGCTTGCTCAACACCAAGTACCTCGAGGAAGAGAACAAGAAGCTTTCTGCTGTACAATGAGCGGAAGCCAGCGGTAAATCCTGATGAATGATGTGAATTTCACAAGCCTGTTCGTCGATCTGACGAGCAGGCTTGGTCTCAATTATGAATTCCTGGCGACGGGTTACGAGGCGCAGATATGGCGCGATGGTTTCATAACCACGCTTTATCTTGTCGCCATCACCATTCCCGTCAGTCTGATTTTTGGATTGATTTTTGCAGGCTGCCTCACGTCAGGCAGGCTTTGGCTGTCTGCGCCCGTGCGTGCCTTTGTGGAACTGACACGCAACACGCCGACGCTCGTGCAGCTCATGTTCAGCTTTCTGGTGCTGAACACCTTTGTCTCCAACCTGTTTGGCGGGGCGCAACACAATCCGCTGTCTCCCTTTTTCTGGGTCGTTGCCGTGGTTGGGCTGCATGTCGCAGCGCTGCATGCGGAAGCCATCCGTGGCGGCATTGAGGCTGTACCATCATCGATGATCGAGGCGGCGCGAGGCATGGGCTTCAGCCAGTTCGAAATCCTGCGTTATGTGCAGATACCGCTGGCGTTTCGCGCCTGCCTGCCCGCTATCGTCAACGGACTTATCAGCCTGGTCAAATCGACAACTGTGGGCAATGCCATTGCCGTCAGTGAAATCACCTATGCGTCGATCATGGTATGGACACAGCGCGACAATGTCGTTGAGCTGATGATTGTTCTTCTCGCCTTTTTCAGCCTGATCAATTTTCTGATCGCACGCGCCGGTTCGTGGGTGGAGCGAAAGCTGGCCGTTCCGGGATATGGGTTATCAGCATGACACAGACCCATGCACCAAAGATAAGCAGCCGTATTCTGCGCTATGCCGGCTTTGTTGCCATGCCGCTTCTGGTCGTCGTCTGGTCCCTTGTTGACCTGACACTGGGCAAGGAACTGGTGACGTGGGTACCCTATCTTGCGGCGGGCTTTTCGATGAACATCGTGATCACGCTTTGCGCGATCACGATGGGCACGACGGCAGGTGTTTTGCTTGGCCTCATGCAGCTCGCGCCTTACTGGTTCATTCGCTGGCCAGCGGCCATCTACGTCCAGATTTTTCGCAATGCACCGGCGCTCGTTCTGATCTTTGCCACCACCTATATCTTTCCCTTTGAGATCGTGCTGCTCGGCAACTACCTGGCGTTTCCCGACTGGATCAAAGCGGTGATCGGCCTTGCTATTCTTGCCAGCGCCTACATAGCCGAAATCACCCGGGGTGCCGTGCTCTCCATACCGACAACGCAGTGGGAAGCGGCCAAGGGACTTGGCTTTTCCCGCATGCAATCGCTACGCTTTGTCATCCTGCCGCAATGTGTGCGCCGCTCACTGCCGCCATGGATGAATGTCGCGTCTTCGATTGCCATGGGCACTTCGCTTGCTTCGCTTGTGGGCGTTCATGAATTGATGCATGCCGCGACGGATGCCAGCACAGCGGTGCGCAGACTTGATTTCACCATCATCGCCTATGTTGTTGTCATGGCTGCGTTTTTCACGCTCTGCTACCCGATATCCCGGCTTACTCGCCGCCTCGAACAGCGTTTCAACGCGGGCTGAAGGATTTTGACGATGACTACATCCACAGATACCGCGATTGTGAAACTGGAAGACGTTCACCTGTCTTTCGGCAATACGCAGGTGCTTAAGGGCATTGATCTCACCGTCAATAAAGGTGATGCCGTCTCTATCATCGGCCCTTCCGGCTCCGGCAAATCTACCTTGCTGCGCTGTATCAACGCGCTGGCCATGCCGCAAAGCGGCAGGATCACCGTGGCGGGCACACGGGTAGACACGCTGACGAAAGAAAGCGAGCGCATCGAACTGCGCAAGCGTGTTGGCATCGTGTTCCAGCAATATAATCTATTTCCGCATCTGACCGTTCTCGACAACATAATGCTTGCGCCGACGCGCATTCTGGATGCCGACCGCACAGCGACCGAGAAACTTGCGCGCGAATTGCTGGAGAAAGTCCGGCTGTCTGAAAAGGCCGATGCCTATCCCGGCCAGCTTTCCGGCGGCCAACAGCAGCGCGTGGCAATTGCACGCGCATTGGCCATGAAGCCGGAACTCGTTCTGTTTGACGAGGTGACATCGGCTCTCGACCCTGAAACCGTGGGCGAGGTTCTGTGGGTCATCCGCGACCTGATACGCGATGGCATGACCAGCATCCTCGTTACCCATGAAATGCGTTTTGCAGAGGAGATCAGCGACACGGTGGTGTTTACTGAAAACGGCCGCGTCGTTGCTCATGGTTCGCCGAAGGAGATTTTTCACGACTCCGACAATTCCCGTATCCGGCAATTTGTCGGCGGCTTGTCCGGTGCCCGTGCCTCGGTGCGTGACGGCGAAGGTATCTGACCATGGAGAATGCCAAATTCACGACTGCCTTTGCCAAGGCAATCGTCCAGTCCGATCCGAGCGTGGATCAAGCTGCAATGGATGCGGCGCGCACAGCGATAACAGATTTGCTGGCCTGCATGATTGCCGGAGCCAATGACCGCACGGCGGGTGTTCTGGCCGGTGCCATCGGCGGCGATTTGCCGGGAAAGGCGATCCTGGTCGGTCAGGCCAGACAAACAGATCCGTTGGTCGCGGCAGTGTTGAATGCCTATTCGGGCCATGTGCTGGATTATGACGATGTTCATGCAAGCATGCGTGGGCACCCGACAACGGTGATTGTACCAGCACTGCTGGCGCTGGCCGCAGAACGAACCTTCAGTGCAGATGCTTTTATCGCATCTTACATTGTGGGGCTGGAAGCCATGGCGCGGCTGGGGCTTTCTGTAGGCTCCAAGCATTACGAGAACGGATTTCACGCCACTGCAACGCTTGGCCCCGTTGGTGTCGCAGCCGCGATCTGCCATCTGAGCGGCGCATCAGTGGAAGAAACTGCCATTGCGCTTGGCCTGGCCGCAACGCAGGCTGCCGGACTGCGGTTGCAGTTCGGGTTTGATGCAAAGCCATATCATGCTGGCATGGCCGCACGGTCTGGCCTTCTCGCCGCGCGATTGGCAGCGGCAGGCTTTGGTGGCGCACCTGATTTTCTGGACAATCCGGTCAGTTTCCACGCCGCCTATGCGTTTGGCGCAGGGCAGCCGGAACTGACGAGCAAAAACTGGGGTGAGCCATGGCAGATCCTGTCACCCGGCCTGACGCTCAAAGCCTATCCCTGCTGCACGGCCAGCCACCCTGTCGCGTCACTCGGCATCGAACTTCACGGTGAGGGGCTGAAAGCCGAGCAGATTGACAGGATCACTTTCACCTATCCGCCCGGGGCGGATGCCGCTTTGGTCGTGACCAAGCCAGGCAGTGGCATCGAGGCACGGTTCAGCCCGGAATACGTGTTCTCTGCGGCATTGCTCGATGGCGCATTGCGGCTTGACCATTTCGATGAACGTCCGGTCGAGAGCCGCATCATGGCGCTCGCCAGCCTTGCCAATCGCCGGCATGATGAAACGTCGCCACGGATGACGAGTGATCCGACCACGCGTTTCGTCGTGCTGGATATTGCGCTTAAAGATGGCAGCACCATCCAGCGCCGCTTCGATGGCCTGCCGGGCGTGACCGATCCAACGCAAAAATTTCAGGACGCGACGGCAGGTAAACCGGCCTTTGCAGAAATTCCCGACCTTGTCCGCAGCATGAGGAGTGAGGCAGATTTTGCCCGGCTTCTTGAACTGCTTAATCAGAACTTCGTTTGACGAGAGATTTTACCATGAGTGCCAAGAGACAAATCCATCTGGGTCTTTTCCTTCAGGGTGCTGGCCACCACGTTTCCGGATGGCGCCACCCGAAGGCGGAAGCAGGCAGCGAAAACTTCGATCTTCTGCGCCGCGTTTCGCAAATGGCCGAGCAGGCGAAGTTCGACATGGTTTTCCTGGCGGACGGCCTGACCAGCGGCGTGGATGCCCATCCTTCGACAATTGCCCGCTTCGAACCGCTGACATTGCTTGCCGCACTTGCGCTGGTGACTGAGAAGATCGGTCTGGCCGCGACCTCCTCGACAACCTATGGCGAACCTTACCACACGGCGCGTTCCTTCTCCTCCATCGACCATTTGAGCCATGGCCGCGCCGCCTGGAACATCGTGACGACATCCTATGCCCGCACGGCGAATAATTTCTCCAAGTCTCATCCCGAGCATGATGAACGTTACGCGGTGGCAGAAGAATTCGTCGATGTTGTGCGCGGCCTGTGGGACAGCTGGGATGACGACGCCTTTATCAAGGACAAGCAGAACGGCGTCTATGCCGACCCAAACAAGGTGCACATGCTTGACCACGCGGGTAAATATTACTCCGTCAAAGGACCGCTCAACATTCCCCGTTCTCCACAGGGCCATCCGATCCTCATTCAGGCCGGTTCATCAGGCCCCGGACAGGATCTAGCCGCCCGCACGGCTGACGTGGTGTTTACGGCACAACAGAGCCTTGCCGAAGCGCAGGCTTTCTACAAAAGCCTGAAATCCCGCGTCGAGAAATTTGGTCGCAAGCCCGATGATGTTGCCGTCATGCCCGGCTTCTTGCCGGTCGTCGGGCGCACCTCCAAGGAAGCGGCGGAGAAACTTGCCGAGCTCGACCAGTGGACCGAGCTGAAAAGCGCTATGCCGCTTCTCGAAGAGCGCATTGGCCACAGCCTTACCGACTACGATCCCGATGGTCCTCTGCCGGATCTGCCGATATCGGACCAATTGCGCAGCCGAGCTGAACTGCTGACGGCTCTTGCACGCCGTGAAAGCCTGACGATCCGTCAGCTGGCTCTGCGTGTGGCCGCCGGTCGCGGTCATCATATCGTCCTTGGTACGCCAGTCGAAATTGCCGACCGTATGCAGGAATGGTTTGACGGACGCGCCGCCGATGGCTTCAACGTCATGCCTCCCTTCTTCCCGGAAGGGCTTGAGGATTTCACGCAGCTGGTCGTCCCGATCCTTCAGGAAAGGGGCCTGTTCCGTACGGAATACGAAGGATCAACGCTGCGCGATCATCTCGGTCTGGCGCGCCCGCCGCTGTAACGAATACGACGCAGCCGTCGACATCAGTGCTGATGCCGTTGGCTGTGGCGGTGTTGTCGTTTGCACAAACAATCGTTCACCCAAGGCATACGCGTGCAACTCAACCCGATTGGCAGATGACCATTGTCCTTGTTTCTCGCGCGCAACTGCGAATAATCCTGTCCACCATATTCGCAGACTGGGTAGCAATTTCAGGAACGCCTGTAAGCTCCCCGTACGCCGCGCGGGCGGGCGGGCCGCCGATAAAGATACTTGTGTTTGGAGTTCCGGCCACGGTAAGTGCGCGGCCTGCCGTGTCGCAGGCAAGGCCGAGACCGAGAGGATCCGACTGGATGAAGCCATCCCGGTGCATGCCGAGCAGAAACCTCTGGTTGGCCGCATAGTCTCGGAAATCCGGGCCCGTAGCCATAAGGATGTGGCGACAGCGGACCTTCGTCATGCCGGCGCGGGTTTCGATCGCTGCGAGAAGGCTTTGCCCATCTCGAGTGATGGATGCGAGAGTACCGCGCTCTGCTGTGAGGCGACCTGTGTCGAGGCTCTTTTCCAAAGCATGTGTAGCCTGTGGCGGCATTCGGTAGCGGTGGACGTCGTACCAGCGGCGAAGGCGTCGCAGAAACTTCTGCCGCTCTGGCATCGGTAGACCCTGCCATAACTCCTGCGCATCCTGTCTTAGCGCATCGAAAACGGATTGCCATGGAATACCCTGTATTTCCGCATCGGCGATCGTCGCCCGCACCTTTGCCAGCAGCTTTCTGGCGGAGGTGAGGTCAGCGCCTCTAAAGTCACCGAAGGGCGAGAAGCCTCCGCCTGCATGTGGCCTTGGCATCAGGCCGGAGCGGGAAAGAAGTGTGATCTGCCCGTTGTGGCTAAGGGCATCCAGGCGGCTGAGTGCGTCTAGGGCTGTAAGCCCCGAACCTAGGATGAGGATCGGGTCAGATTTGCCGATGCCATCAAATACGTTCGGCGCGAAGACATCGGCGATATGAGACGCTGTGAGAGGATCGAGGTTGTCGATCACGGGCGGTCTCGATAGAGGAGGATGCCCTGTAGCGATGATCAGGATATCGGCCAAGATCGCGGTGCCGCTGGAGTCCGTGATCCGCCAATGCTCGTTCTGGCGATCAACGCTCCGAACGGTTTGGCGAAGGTGCCTGATCGCGCCGCTGTCCAGATGTGGCGCAAGTTGTGCCTGCATAAAGTGCCCGAAATCACTTCGGCGGGCAAAGATGCCTTCCGGGGTCACGGCCTCGGGATCGACAGTCAGAGTTCCGCTGGTCTGCAGCCAGTCGAGAAAGGCTGTGGGCGAGCCGGGGATGGCGCGCATTCTGTGCGCAGCGACGTTGAGGCGAACATCGATGTTCTGGACATCATAGGCCAGGCCACAACCGAGCTGCTCGCGAGGCTCGAAAACAGTCACCTCTTCAAAGTCGCGTAATCCACGCTCGACCATAAGTTTGGCAATGACCGCACCGGTGTATCCGCCGCCGATGATGACGACGCGAGAGGCCGGGCGTGTCGTTTGCGCCTGCAGTCTCGGCGATGACATCCTGATCCTTAACATGGCAGTCTTCCTTCCGGTTCGCGGGGTTAGATCTGGGCATATTTTCTATAAAATATATGGAGATTAAAAACGCTTGTCTACTGCTTGGGTTCCGGGGCTGTTACCCATGGTTCAGATGAAGCGTGCACGGAGAGGTCAGATGAACATTTTTACCAGAAGTGAATTTCAGGAGCCCCGGACGCGCTCAGTGTCGGATCGCCCGGCAGATGCGGCTGGTTTGAAGGAGGCCTTGAGAACGCTGGGTGGCGGCGTCAGTGTCATCACGGCAGGTGACGGCGCGGAACGCACAGGCGCGACAGTCACCTCTGCAACGGCATTGTCCGTCGATCCCCCGCGCATGTTGGTATCCCTCAACAGATCCTCCTCCACCTGGCCCGTCGTTGAGCGTTACCGCCATTTTGCTGTCAATGTGATTGGCGCCGATCATCAGGACGTAGCAAACCGGTTTGCAGGCGTCGGCGGCTTGAAAGGCGCCGAGCGTTATGTCGGGTCCGAATGGACGAGGCTTGCCAGCGGAGCGCCAATTCTGGAAGATGCGGTTGCCGCGCTCGATTGCGAGGTCGAGGAGGCGATCGAGCGACACAGCCATGTCATCCTCATCGGCCGGGTTCTGTCCATACGCATCGGTGGTGGCAGTTCACTGCTCTATCAGAATGGCAAATATCACGCGTTGACGTGACATCAGTCTGAGTGAAGGATGGTCTGAATGATGGTACCGACTTCTGACCTGTTGCGACCAGTGCCGCTTGCCCTGACAAGGGAGGGCGATGTCGTGGCCGCGCTCGATCGATTAGAAGCGTTGGCGACTAGCGGCAATTTGGACCACTACTCTGTTCTCCCCGCAAGTGGGCTTCTCGCTATGTCCATTCCGGCAGGCTTCGGAGGGGCGGATATTTCGAACCTGATCGTTGCGGAGGCTGTCAGCCGGATCGCGACGTGGAGCACCACCGTGGCCGAGCGGCTTCTCGGACATCTTGTCGCCCTGGAAATGATCCGGACCAGCGGATCGACAGAACAGCGCAAGGCGATTTACGCACGCGTCGTGCTGGGTGATGTCTTCGAACTTAGCAGTCGTCGCGAGGGCGTCGCGCTACCAAGGCTGGTGCGGTCGGGTCTGGCTTTCGCTCTGGAGCATGGTGGATCGGTTCTAGCGAACAGCGCGGTTGACTGGCAAATCATAGGGGCATCGGGCGCCGGCTCTGAGCCGGTGGTCGCTATTCTGGACCACAAGCACGTGTCGGCGCGCAATGACGCATCATCGGATTTGACCGTTCACCCGGACTACGTTCTTTCACTTGGTGAAAACGCAGACTGTCTCGCGCGTCTGATGACGGCATTTCTAAAGGCTGCTTACACACGCGGACACGTCAACGCCCAGAAGCGTACAAATCCGCCGGAACCCGCCATGGCAGTTGAAGTCGAACTCTTGGACGGGATGATCCAAAAGGCCGCATCCCTGATCGATGTCATTCAGGTGGATGATCCCCCGATCGACTTTGAACAAATAGATCGATTTTGCCGCGCGCTGGACACGGCGCGATTACGCTGTGCTGGTGATCATTCGCCAGCGATCAAATCCTGATCCGGCTGTCCTGACGCCACGAATTGGGTCAGCGTCATCGTGTCGAGAACGGCTGCCATCGCATCCCGGACCTGCGTCATGGAAATACGGATCTGGCACGAGGCGGGATCCCGACAGTCGTCACAGGCTTCGAATGCGGTGCGGCTGGCGCAGCGAATTGGCGCAAGCGGCCCGTCGAGGGCGCGGATGACCTGCCCAATCATGATCTCGTTGGCGGGTTTGGACAGGGCATATCCGCCATTCGGTCCTTTTTTTGAGCGCAGGAAGCCATTGTTGCGCAGTTCCAGCAGGATCGTGTCGAGGAATTTTTTTGAAATATTGTTTCGCGTGGCGATGTCGGTCACGAAGGCAGTCTGCCCTGGTTCCAGACCGGCGAGGTCGACCAGCGCTTTCAGGCCATATTTGCCTTTTTTAGTGAGCATTGTTGAGACATCCGGCCAATGGCCACCGCAATTGAATTTGTCCAAATTACATAGTTTTTATAAATTATCCGTTCAAGCCCTGATTGTCGCGACCGTATCCCTTCTTCGCACCGTTTCGAAATCTGCGGCAGGCTTGTTCGCATCGATTGCTTGGCCCGCAAATCCATTTGCCATCCGGCTCAATCTTCGAAATCTCATTTCTCTATAAAAACGATAGACAATATAGGCTGCTCATATTCGATCATCGACTGAGAGAGGACCAGCCATGACACGCAAGATCAGACTAGGAGCATTTCTTCCAGGTGGCGGACAGCATATCGCTTCTTGGAGGCACCCGGATCAACCGGCCGACGGCGCCGTCAGCTTCGAGTTTCACAAGCAGTTGGCTCTGACGGCAGAGAGGGGCTTGTTCGACGCCTATTTTCTGGCCGACGGTCTTGCCGTGGGGTTCGGCGGCGCGCGCGAAGGCGGTAACGCACGCGTTGCCGGGTTCGAGCCTGTCACTTTATTTTCGGCGCTCGCCCCGTTCACCACCCATCTCGGTTTCATCGCGACGGCCTCGACGACCTACGAAGAGCCTTATAACACTGCGCGCAAGTTTGCCTCGCTCGACCTGATCTCTGACGGTCGGGCAGGGTGGAACGTCGTGACAACGACAGGCGATGTCACGGCGCAGAACTTCAATCGCGAGACACAACTACCGCATGCCGACCGCTACAAGCGCGCCGCCGAGCATGTCGATGTCGTCAAGAAGCTCTGGGATAGTTTTGAAGACGATGCCTTCATTCGCGACAAGCAAACGGGCGTCTTCTTTGATTCCGCGAAGCTTCATGATGCCGCTCACAAGGGCGACTATTTCAGGGTGAAGGGCCCGCTGAACGTTTTCCGGTCGCGCCAGGGGCATCCCGTCATCGTTCAGGCGGGCCAGTCCGATGACGGGCGGGGGCTAGCCGCAGCAACAGCGGAGGTGATCTTCACCGCCCATCAGCACATCGAGACCGCTCAGGAATTCTACCGTGACATCAAGAACCGGGCCCGTGGCCTCGGTCGTAATCCGGATCACGTTCTGGTCATGCCCGGCGTCTCGCCCTTTGTCGGTCGCACCGAAGCTGAGGCGCGGGAGAAGTATGACCGCCTAACCTCGCTCATCCTGGAAGAGGACGGTATTGGCCTTCTGAACGGCCTGACAGGTGGCACGCTCGATCTGAAGGGTTACGATCTTGATGGGCCGCTGCCGCCCGCCCCGCCGACGGAGGGTATGAAGAGCCGTCAGGCGCTGATCCGCCAGATTGCCGACGAGAACAATTTCTCGATTCGTCAGCTCTATCAATGGGTCGCCTCGGCACGCGGTCACTTCACCATTGTCGGTACCGCCGGTCAGATCGCCGACACGCTGCAGGAATGGTTCGAGAACGAAGCGGCTGATGGCTTCAACATCCTGCCACCATGGCTGCCGACGGGCCTTAACGACTTCGTCGATCTCGTTATCCCCGAGCTGCAACGCCGTGGTCTGTTCCGCACCGCCTATGAGGGGCAGACGCTCCGCGAAAACCTCGGCTTGCCGTTCCCCATCAACCGCTACGCAGCCGACCGCTCGGTCGTGCAGGCAGCCGAGTGAGGTCCGCCATGTCCTATGAAGATATCCGCCACGGAAGGGCCTATGGCCTAGACCTTGCCCCAGATGCGGCGCGCCCGCCACGCTGGCTAACACACGGGATGTCGGCAATCAAACCCTTCCTTGCGCGCTATGGAGTTGTGATTGCCTTCCTGGTTCTCTGGCAGGCGTCGTCTACCTTGGGCTGGGTCAACCCATCCGTCTTTCCGCCGTTGGACCAGATCATCAGGGCCTTGTGGAACGCGATTGCAACGGGTGCCTTCGTCGACGATATAGCCATCAGTTTACAGCGATCAGGCATAGCCTTCGTCGCTGCCGTCGGGCTCGGCGTCCCGCTTGGCCTGTTCATGGGCCAGGTGAGGGCCATTGAGCGAGCCCTCGATCCCCTCTTGCAGTTCTTTCGTCAGACCTCGGCGCTCGCCCTCTATCCCGTTTTCATCCTGCTTCTAGGCCTCGGCGAAACGTCGAAGATATTCGTCATCTTCTGGGCGACGCTCTTTCCGGTTCTGTTGTCGACGATTGGCGGCGTCAAGGAGGTGGATCGGAAACTTATCGAGATGGCCCGCACCTACGGGGCCGGATCGCTGCAGATATTCCGCCGCGTGGTTCTGCCGGCCTCCGTCCCCGCGATTTTCGTCGGCCTGCGTCTTTCCGCGACGACGGCACTGCTGCTCCTCATCGCCGCCGAGATGATCGGTGCCAACAAGGGCATCGGCTTCCAGGTGATGAACGCTCAATATAATTTCCAGATCCCGCTTATGTTCGCAGCGATCCTGCTTCTCGCGCTGCTTGGCCTCGCCGCCAATGCCGCACTCGTCCTTATGCAGCGGCGGCTGTGCCGCTGGGCCTGACCAGGTATCAAAGTTCATCCAAAAATTCGTGATCCGAAGGATTCTCCCATGACATTCCATTCCCGCAAATTCCTTCTCTCCGCAGCCTTCACTTTCGCCCTCTCGGCCTCCGCCTTCGCCACAGAGGAGGTGAAGTTCCGCTATCTCGCCAGCCAAGGCGGCTTGTCAGCGCATGAACTCGCCGCCGAACTCGGCTATTTCGATGGCACCGGCATCACCATCGAGAATGTCGGTTACGCCACGGGTGGGCCCGCCTCGCTCATTGCGCTCGCCTCGGGCGATGTCGAAATCGGCAGTGCCGCAACCTCCGCCGTCTTGAATTCGATCGTCGGCGGCAACGATTTTGTCGCTGCCTATCCGTCGAATGGCATCAACAACGAGGTCCAGTCGATCTTTTACGTGCTGGAAGACAGTCCCATTCGCGACATCAAGGACATTGCCGGAAAAAGCATTGCAGTGAACACGCTCGGTGCCCATCTCGATTACACGATCCGGGAAGCCTTGCACTCCGTCGGTTTGCCGACGGATGCCGCCAACCAGATCGTCGTTCCGGGACCGCAACTTGAACAGGTCCTCCGTTCGGGGCAGGTCGATATCTCGGCCTTCGGCTATTGGCAGACGACCTTTGAAGGCGTGGCGAAGCAGAAGGGCGGGCTACGTGCGATCTTCGACGATACCGATGTGCTCGGCGAAATCGCCGGTGGCTTCATCGTTCTGCGCCGGGACTTCATCGAAAAACACCCGGAAGCCGGCAAGGTCTTCGTCGAACAGTCCGAGCGCGCCCTCGACTATGCGCGCGAGCATCCTAAGGAAACTAAGGTAATCTTCGCCAAGGCTCTGGCCGAGCGAGGTGAAAATCCCGATATCGCGCAGTATTTCCGTGGTTATGGTGTGCGTCCAGGCGGCAAGGCGGTCGAGCGCGACCTGCAGTTCTGGATCGACGTTCTGGTTCGCGAAGGCAAACTGAAACAAGGCCAGCTATCGGCCAACGATCTTCTCTACACCTCCGAAACTGCGAGCAACTGATCTATGGCCCTCGCTCAGTTCAACACCAGCCGCGGAGAGGTGACGATCCGTCACCTCTCCAAGACCTTCACAATAAACGGACAACCGCTGCCGGTCCTGAAAGACCTGAACCTTACCATCCGCTCCGGCGAAAGCCTCGCCATCGTCGGTGCCAGCGGCTCCGGCAAGACGACGCTTCTGCGCATTCTCGCGGGGCTTGATGAGGCGGACAGCGGCGACGTACTGATCGACGGTCGCCGCATTCGCGGTGTCGGAACCGAGCGGGCCGTCATCTTCCAGGAGCCCCGTCTTCTCCCGTGGCTGACGGTCATCGACAACATCGGCTTTGGCTTGGAAACCAGGGGTGTGTCCCGCGAGGAATCGCGCTTGGTCTCCCAACGCTATGTCGATTTGGTCGGGCTGAAGGGCTTCGAAACCGCCTATCCGCGCCAGCTCTCAGGTGGAATGGCGCAAAGGGTCGGCATCGCTCGTGCGCTCGCCGTCCAGCCGGAGATTCTGTTGCTCGACGAACCACTGGGTGCGCTTGATGCCATGACCAAGATCGGCATGCAGCAGGAACTGGCGCGCATCTGGAGGGAGGAGGACGTGACGACGGTGCTCGTGACCCACGATCTCGAAGAGGCAATTTTCCTCGCCGATCGCATCCTGATCCTGCCGCGAGAAAAGGGCGGTGAACCGCGGCTGATCAACATCGATTTGCCCCGGCCCCGCGATCGTAGCGCTTCAGGTTTCGTGCGCCAGCGAGAGGAACTGCTCGGGTTGTTTGGATTGCATTGAAGTTGCTAAGCCGAAATGGAGGAAGCGCGGTCTGTGGCTGCGCTTTTTTTGTTCGATCTAGATTCGGAGCGATAGCGCGCCGGCAATTCGGAAGAGAAAGTATTTGGCTACTGAAAAATTGAGACAGACCGACCCACTGAACTGAGGGTCGGCAGTTCTGCCGCCTGAAGGCGTTGTTTGGTACGACCGTGCCTGCTGCTCAGACTAGGGATTTTCCTTGAGCGATGGTGGAGCGCTCTTGGAGATAAGCGGCAAATTCGTCGTTCGGCAATGCACGACCGAACAACCATCCCTGTCCAAATTCTACCTTCTTTGCCTTGAGGTATTCCGCTTGTTCAGGCCGCTCCACACCCTCCGCTACAATGCGGGCTCCGAGCGATTTCGCCATTTCAATGATATGGTGGATCACCATACTTTTTGGCGATGAGATACCAATACTGTCAACGAAGGATTTGTCGATCTTCAGGACATCAAACGAAAGCTGTTCAAGATGCTGGAGGCTTGAGTAGCCGGTTCCAAAGTCGTCAATGCAGACAACATAGCCTGACTGGTGTGCCCGCAAGATTGTCTCCCTGACTGCGGCGTAGTCGAGGAAGCCACGCTCAGTGGCCTCTAACCAGATCTGGTTCGGTTCGAGGCGATGGTCACTAACAAGTCCGTCGATAAGCTGGAGAAAGCCACCGTCGGCGAGGTCCTGAGCCGACAGGTTGATGGCGATATGCAAGGACGGGGCCTGGGACAAGATCTGACCGATGTCCTGCCCAATCCTGCCAATGACCTGTGCAGTAATCTTCTGGATAAGCCCTGACTGTTCCGCGACAGGGATGAACAGATCCGGGCGAACCCAACTGCCGTCCGGGCGCTTCCACCGTACCAGAGCCTCCGCGCCAATACACTGCTCTCTCTTCAAGTCGATAAGTGGCTGGTAATGGACTGTAAACTCTTGCTTGCGGATCGCGATCTCAAGCTCGCGGCGCATGGACAGTCTCTGTCTTGAAAACCAGACCACGGTCGCCACCATCACGCCCGCGAGCATGAGAGCAAGCGGAAGCATGAGGAGTTGCTCTCGTCGCAACGTGCTCAACAGCGCTGGATGCGGTTCAAAGGCGATAGCGATCCAGTCGTCGGATTTAACGACCCCGTAAGCATAGGTTTCATCAGGGGCGTATTGAGGCTGGGCGACAATCCGTCGGATTGCCGCTAGATCGGCAGCTTCGGTATGCGCAAAGATGCGGCCGTCCCTTGCGGCCAATGCCATATGTACTTTCTGTTCTGTGATCACATCGACAAATCGAGCAGGATCGACAAGGACGTTATAGTTGTCCTTTCTGTAGGCTAGCTTGGGAGTGCCACCCTTGAGGGCTGGCCTCAGGGCAAAGGTCACGTCCAAGCCACTTTCCGTTCGAAAGTCCGCAGTAGTCTCCGGAAGATTGAGAAGCGTGTTCCAGGACGTGCATCGTAGAGTTCCGTCCTGAAGATATCCCATTTCCTCAATCGTCAGTGTATTGAAGACTTCACGCTGCATCAGGGCGATATTTGCGGTTGAGCAAGGTTCGCTATCGCTGTTGGATAGCATGGCGATAGCAGCTTCCGCTTCCGATGCGGCGCGGGTTGCCCGAACCAAGATACGCTCTGCAACAGTGTTGAGCATTGCCTGCTCGTCACTTCGGGCAAGAGCCCATGTGATCCAGAGCATGCCAAAGATCGGAACGCCGGCACCCAGTATCCCAAGTAGGAACGAAACGGCGATAATTTTCGAGCGTCGCAGGCGGACCTCCCGTTTGCTGCTTTCTATTTCCAGTTATAACAATGCACCGGGCTTGTCATGATGCTGAATGCTGATCCAAGGCATGCTGCCTATGCAGCGATTTCCCTAGAGCAGAAGTCTCATCGCAGTGAGCCGCGTGCCCCGTCCGCAACGCTAGTCGCGAACCACACGCCTGAACGCTCCCGACGAGTCGAACCTGCACTCGAATGTTGTGACCCTCGAGCCTTCTGGAGGAAACTGCCCATAGACTGTGAAGCCGCCCCCCGTTCTTTCGACCGGAAGGGTCAGTATGTCCTGAGGTCTACGACCGAAGGTGGAAGAAGCCTCACCCTGGCAGAACTTGCCCATGTTTCCGACAGAGACTCGCTGCCTTGATGTCGTCTCGACAGACCGTTCGGGCGGCGGCGAGTAGGTATTGCCTCGGAACGGAAAGTCCGGTCGCTCGCCGCGAGAATTCGGGCATTCGTAACTTAGCGAGAACCAGGTCACCGGCCCCGGAATAGTGTCGCCCAGCAAACCGCCCGCGTGGCTTTCACTAAAGAGGACATGGTAGTCACCACCGCAGACACGCTGGGCTTCTTCGATGCATGCACCGCTGTTGCCCTTGCACTTGGTCTGGTGGACATCGTTCGCCTGAGCGGGCAGGGCGGATAGCAAGACCATACCAGTGAGAGATATCGCAACTTTTCGCATTTCCTATTCCTCCTTTTGAATGCCAGTAAGCGAAGATCTGATGTGAGATGACAGCCGTCAGATTGCTCTTACGCCTCCGGATTGATCGGCACATCGCCGAGTTCGAGCACAAAGATGAAGCCTGCCCAGTCGTTGATGATATGGGCGCCCGCCGAGACCCAGAGGTTTCTGGTGGTGATGTAAGCGAGCGTGAGGATGATGCGAGCAGACCCGACCCCGATGAGGGACTGCGCCCAATGCCAGTCGTAGGTCGGCAGGTGCGCTGCTCCAAAGAGCAGTCCCGAGACAACGAGGGCGATCAGGATCCCCAACTTCCGTGACAAGTGCAGATGCTTGACGCAAAGCCAGAGCACCGCAAGGAAGGGCAATATCCCGAAAAGCTCCTCACCGACCAGTTGTATGCTGGTGGCAACGAATGCCTCACCGATCTGCACCGCCGACATAACTGCAATCTCATCTGCGACCGGATTGGAGTGCAGCTCGAAAAACCGTTGCAAAACCCACCCGACCGCCATTGACCCCACAAGTGTGGCTAAGCCGAACAGCAGCATGAGTACAAAAGATCGAAGATGCAGCGGACGGAAAAGACAGCTCCAGTGTTGTCCGGCCACGACCCTCAGAGCCAGAAGCGGAATACCGACGAAAAGCAGCGTCGGCACCAGATTATAAGGGAAACTGCGCAGTGGAATAAGGGAGAGCGCCAGAAGTGCGACCACAACCGACGCAATAATAGTCAGCCAGCCCAGCCCTTTGATCTCGACGGGCGTGCGATCGTAGAAAGGAAAGTCCTCCTGGGATAAAGTCTCTGAAGCTTTCATGCTGTACCCCCCCATCATCGCCCATCGACGACTGGATCGCCTATTCGACGTAGAGTGTCAGGTCGTAGCTGGCAGACTCGCTTCTGCGGGCCGCATTGCGCATGAGATAGACATTGATGAGGTATTTGCCACTTGAAGGGATCGTGATGGTTGTCCCGTTGCCGTCTATCGAGCTGTTGTACATTGCCGCATCCGCACCCGGCGCGGTCACATTGAAATACAGGCTGGAATTTTTGGAATCGAGCTGGACGCTCATTTTCTGGCCAGCCGTGACGGACAGCGAGTATTGGACGGTCTGATAGCCCTTCACGGAAGACTTGATGGTGGAGCTGGACGATCCCGGGGCGAAATGGACAACTTCGCGTCTCGTATCATCCGCGAAAGATGGCACGGCAGTTAGAAGGGCTGCACTCAGTATCAGGCTTTGCATGATCCTCATCAATGGGCTCCTCAGATCTTATGTTAGCAGCAAGTGATCTTCAACGCATGCATCCCGAAATCGTTGCGAGGGTTCATTGTCCCTCAAACTCCTGTCCCGTCCCAGGGGCATTCCCGCTGTTACTTTGATCGACAATAGAATCAGTCAAGAGTATGCCTGCGAACTTATAAACGGTAAGAACTGGAAGCACTGCCACCGTGACGTAGGCGGCTCTCGCTGTTAAGAGAGCGGACTTACAGGTCTGCGACTGATGGGAGGAAACGGCCTTTGGACTTCATGAAACTGTTGAAGTCGCTCGAAGAACTACTCTACGAGCTGGTGTCATGGCTGGTGTTCTATCCTGTGACCATGTGGCGCTCCATCGTCAGGCCGCTGGAGATGATGCGCTACGCCGACACCGAATTGGCAGACAATCCGGAAGACCAGTACGAGGACACCCTCAGTCCACCGTTGTTCCTGTTGATCACTCTGCTTCTTTCGCAAGGGCTCTCGAGTGCGCTGCCCTCGATCTACGATTCTGCAGCCGCAGCCAAGGAACTGGGTTCTGCATCTAACCTTCTGATTGCGCGAGGAGTGATTTTTGGGATTTTTCCCTTGTGCATGGCCGTGACGCTGCTGCGGTCTAAGAACATCAGGATCACACGCAACTCGCTTCGTCCGCCATTCTTCAGCCAATGCTATGTTGCCGCTCCCTTCGCATTCGTCCTTGTCGTCGGTTTCGATTTCGTTAGCATGCCCCGAGAGGAGGGTGCGCTCGCTGGTCTCATTACGATCATCGTCGCCATGATATGGTATGCGCAGGCTCAGGTTCGGTGGTTTATTCACGATCTGGGAATGGGCCGGGCAAGAGCAGTCTTCGTCTTCTTCGGCGCATTTCTGTTTGCCACAATCGCAGCCTTCGTTATTGCACTGCTGATCACTCTTGATGCCAAAAGCATTGCCGCTGCGCCAGGCTAATGAGCTATGTCCAGCATACCGGAAGTAGCGGAAAGCAACTCAACGTCGCCGGAGCCATCCTACCTGCTTGACGGGAGTGATTTTCTTCCCCGCAGATCGTCTGACGCCATCCGCTAACCGCAACCATATCAAGGAAGCTGTGCAAAAGGGCGCGGCGAGGGTCGTGGTCTAAGCCGCCGACATTCTGGAACTTGTGGATGCACTCCTTGCAGGCGGAGAACTTGACCGCCGCAAAAGAAGCTCCTGGCAAGAGATGTAGAGGATACCGAACGGGCGCTGGCCAGGCTTTGCACGTTGACTTCTCAGGACGGATGAAGAACGCAAGGCAGAGATTGCCGGGTGAAAATTTGCAACATAACAGCTATGGCTTTTTTAGAAAGATTGAATATTAATTTCTTCTCACGATAGGGAGAGGAAAGACAATGAAGAAGTTCGTCACAACGATTGCTTTCATTCTGACGGCATCTACGGCGATGGCTGCCGACGCTGTTTACGAGGCACCTGCTGCGCCGGTTGCGGATGTAGCGCCCGCATTCAGTTGGAACGGTTTCAACATCGGTATCCAAGGCGGGTACGGTTGGTACAATCAGGATGTTTCCGGCGGAGGCGCTACGGATACTGCTGATTTCGACGGTGGTCTCTTAGGAGGCTTCGTCGGATACAACTATGATCTTGGAAACAACTGGGTGGTGGGCTTGGAAGCCGACTTCGAAAAGAGTTGGGCAGACGACTCCGCTGACCTCGGCGGCCCTGATGTGGAGTATGGTTTCGACTGGCAGGGATCGGTTCGCGGACGGGTCGGTTATGCCTTTGACCGAGCCCTGATCTACGGCACAGCCGGCTGGGCTTACGGTAGCGGATATCTCGATATACCAGCCTTTTCGTCCGAAAAGGAAACCTTCAATGGCTACACTGTTGGCGTCGGCCTAGACTACGCTTTCACCGACATGATGTTCGGGAGGGTGGAGTATCGTTACACCGATTTTGGTAACAAGGATTTCTCTCTCGGCGGTGCGTCGGTTAACTCCGATGTCGATCAACACGCGATCCGTGTTGGCCTTGGCGTGAAGTTCTAAGAGCCGCGGAAGGAAGCCGAGTAGTCCTCGCTCTCAGCTTGGCTTCTCGGTTTCTCAATGAGTGCTTCACGGGCTGCCGGTCATTTCGGCGGCCTTGTGAAATAAGGCGTGAGACTTTCCGACCACATCACTGGGGAACTATTGGGTCGGTTTTCAACTATCAAAGGCTTGTCGTTTGAAACCTGTTTATCGACGGTTCTGATCCACTCAAAAGCTCCACTGCGGCAACCCTTCGGTCTTGCGGGAGGCGAACTGCTTTCGGTGTTCCTGCTACAGCTGGTATGCCCTTCCTATTTGGACGCTTCTGGACAACGCCCAAAGAACTGTCACTGCAGTGAAACTGTGAAGTTGTGAGCCTTGCCAGCCATGATGGCTGACATCGCAAATCACCAAGAAGGTTGATCTGCAGAGCGTGCCGTGTTTGAAGATGGTAAATTAGCGGCGGGCTTTGGGACGAGAATGGCAGAACAGTTTGACATGTTTTCGGAGCAGGCTCCGCGAGAGCAGGTGGTGAGGCGTGACGCCTTCAAATCCGCCAAGGTCGGAAAACATGCCATCCCGATGAGCGAAGAAGACATGGTCCGTCATCTGTCGGAGACAGGCCGCTACCGAATACTGCAGAAACTGATGCCACGTGCAATTTCACCAGTCCTGCGTCCGGAATACCCGCTCAAGGGCATCATTCTCGACACTGAGACCACGGGCCTTAGCTCGCGCAAGGATGAGATTATCGAGATTGGCGTGATCGCCTTCACATTCGATGCGACAGGAAACATCGGTGACGTGACTGGGATCTATGGAGGGCTTCGGCAGCCGTCCGTCTCCATCCCCGCCGAAATCACCAAGCTTACCGGGATCACTGATGATATGGTGGCCGGGCAGTCAATCGATATGGCTGCGTTGCAGGCGCTGATCGAACCAGCGGATCTGTTGATCGCCCACAATGCCGGTTTTGACCGGCCGTTCTGCGAGGCGTTTTCTGATTTGTTCTCCGGTAAGGCATGGGCTTGCTCCAACTCCGAAATCGACTGGACGTCACGCGGATATGAGGGCACCAAGCTCGGCTACCTCATCGGGCAGGCAGGTTACTTCCATGAGGGTCATCGGGCTGTAGATGATTGCTTTGCACTCCTGGAGGTTCTGGCTCGCGAGGCGGCCGGGTCGGTATCCACTGCTTTCGCCGAGCTCTATGAGGCAAGCCAGAGATCGCGTGTCCGGATATTTGCCGAGAACAGTCCCTTCGATATGAAGGATCACTTGAAAGCGCGAGGTTATCGCTGGTCCGACGGAAGCGACGGCCGTCCCAAATCCTGGTGGATTGAGGTTGGAGAAGAGGCAATCGATGAAGAGCTTCGCTATCTCAGAGACGAAATCTACCGCTATCCCGACGCTGATCCACCAACCAGAAGCCTCACTGCCTTCGACCGGTTCCGGGCCTGATAGACCCTTGAAATCATCCCGTATTTGAACCTATGCCTTCAGCGCATGGCCGACCTGAGAGCTTGTGCCTTATCGGCAGGTGAGCAGAGGCCTATATTTCAATCATCGAAACGACGTTGGAACCGAAGCAAGGTTGCTGGCGTCAAGAGACCTCACGAAAGGGGATCATCATGAACGTAGCACGCTCTTTTAACAACTGGCGCAAGTACCGTCAGACCGTTTCCGAACTTGGCCGCATGAGCTCACGCGAACTGCAGGACCTCGGCATCAACCGCGCCGACATACAAAGCGTTGCCCGCCAGTCGGTCGGTCGCTAAGCGCCCGCTTCTCGGCCTTACTGAATAACACTACGCCCGCTGATGACGCGGGCGTTTCTGTACCTGGACTGCAACGAAGGCCTGAGTCGCAGATTTCTCTCGTCATGAGGAGGCCGTGCATTTGTCGCATGGCTGCAGTGCGACAACGTCTATTTAATGTGCGAGGAAAACGGGTATCTTGTGTCCATCGAAGCGATGCACCTCCTCCCGCAGAGCTTCGAATTCAGACTGCCCACTCCTCCTCCCAGGGCACGTCTGTCGGAACAGCGGCACTCCTCCTCCCAGTCGCTGTTCGGTTCTTTTCGAAAAGCCTGCCGCACCTCCTCCCGCGGCAGGCTTTTTCGTTTTGCGGCTGATCAGAGCTCATCCTGAACGTTTGCCAAGCCGAAAACTGACCGAGAAAACATAGCATAAAAATTCAGCCATCTTACTGGCTGAACCTAAGCGCCACGCATCACGGTCTCTGGAGCTAATTTTTCACGCGCTATACGTGACAGACTGGCTGTCCCCGTGAGCGGCCTATCAAAGAGATAGCCTTGGCCCTGATGACTTCCTGCAGACAGGACAATTTCGCGGTGCTCCGTTGTTTCAATGCCTTCTGCGACGATTGTAAGCTTCAATCGGTGGGCAAGATCGCAGGTGCCAGCAATAATCGCGATGCCTTCCTCGCGTTGGGTGGCACCCTGAAGGAAGGATTGGTCGATCTTGATTTTGTCGAAGGGGAAGCGACGCAAATAGCTGAGCGAAGCATAACCGGTACCAAAATCGTCCAGAGAAATACGACAGCCCATCAGCCTGAGTTGATGGAGGACTGAAAGGGCACGTTCGTCATTCTCGATTAAGGTGCTCTCCGTGATTTCGATTTCAAGTCTATGCGGTAGAACATTATATCTGGTTAGGCATGCACGTGTTTGTAGCACGAGCGAAGGGTCTGTAAGTTGTGACGCAGATACGTTGACAGCAATAAAGGTATCGTTCGGCAGAAGAGCTGCCTGCTGGCAGGCAGCCTCGATAACCCATGATCCGATTGGGCCAATCTGACCACTTTCTTCAGCTATCGGAATAAATTCTGAAGGAGAGATCAAACCAAGACCAGCATGTTGCCAGCGCAAGAGCGCCTCAAATCCGCGGGTTTCGTTTGTGGCAAGATCGACAATGGGTTGAAAGAGCAGAAACAGCTCGTTTTTTTCAATGGCGTTGCCCAAATCGTTTTGGAGGCATCGCCAGCGTGTGAGCTTGTTGTTCATATCTGGATGGAAGACCATGAATTGGTTGCGCCCAGCATTTTTAGCCTCATAGAGCGCAATGTCGGCTTGGCTGAACAGCGCCGAGCCTTCATCATGGTTCATCGATGTGGAACTGACACCAAGGCTAACCGTCGAACGTATAACCCTTCCATCGATTTCAAAGGGCGCGTGGACTTCGAGCAAAATGCGTTCGCAGCATTTCACAGCTTCACTCAAAGCGTCGGAACCATCATACAGGATTGCAAATTCATCGCCGCCAATACGTGCGACAACAGCAGCGCCCGCGCAAGCCGTGCTTAGGCGGCGAGACAGTTCGACGAGCAATTGATCTCCAGAGCCATGGCCTAGTGTGTCGTTCACAATCTTGAAGTGATCGACGTCGAGCACGATCATCGCCTGAACGGCATCCGACTTCTTCGAGATCGAAATGCTGAAACCTCTTCGATTTGTAATTCCAGTGAGCGAATCTCTCCGTAGGACCCGGTCCAATTTTCCGTTTTGGCGGAAAACGAAAGCCAGAAGACCCGCGCCAAAAGCCGCAAATGTCATTGTCACGAAGCAGATCGTCGCAAATATGATGCCGAGCTGACTTTGATTCCTCTGAATCTCATCACCAACGCTAGCATGCGACAGAGACCCCAAGCGCAAGACGGGAGCGATGAACGGCTGAAGCTGCGAAACGCCGTTGCGCATTGCTGGTGCTGAGAAAGGCTCAGCAGCCAAAGGTTTAAGCGAAACGACCACGTCGTGAAGCTGCTTAATCATGGTCTCTTGCTTGAGCTTGTTACCAGACGACCCGGCTGTCAAAACGCCAAGACGGTTGGTGAGAATACTCAGGCGAAACGATACGTCGCTAATATCTCCAGATTCATCACTCTGTTCTAAAGCCAACTGCAGTCGCAGCAATTCAACAGCGGTCTGGCCGAGATCGAAGGTGCTGTTGTATCGCGACGCTTCAATGATATGTCGCTGATAGCTGAACGCAAGGATAGAACCGACCACCGCGATCAGTGCAAGTATCGCTGTTACAAGTGTCAGGCCCACCTTGAGACGTCGATGTCGAATAGGAAGTTCAATCGTCTCACGCATTCGCTTCATAGGATATTGATTTCGGCTAGTTGCCAGACAGCACGGCTGTAATAGCTCTGATGTTGCAATTCGGGGCGGCTATCGAAAGGAAAGATAAGGAAAATCGGGCCCTTGTCGCTAACGGGCATGATCTTTCCGTTCTGGCGGGTAGCGAGAAGAGCGTCAGCTGCCTGAAGCTCTGAAAGGTTTGCCTCAACGACATAGTCGTTAAGAGCAATGAGTTGTAGCTTCGTGCCGCTGAGTTTCAGAGCAGCAAGACAATCCCGCAAAGTTACACCGCTAAATTCAGTCACACCCTTATGCCAAGGCGTCGATGTAGCAAAAGACGTTTTAGGCATCGCGTCCATCGCGGCGAGGTCAAGCACAAAGGATCTAGTCTCTCCCGATATGGACCCGTTTATCTTGAGTATGGGCTGGCCAGAATAGGCCTCTCTTGTTGCAGAAAGCCCGCTAAGAGCAAGGGCGGAATAGAGCATAAATTGACGGCGATTTTGCATGGAAAGGCCTCAGTTCGACAACGTGAGACAATATCAGTTATTCCTTGCAGATCTATGATGCCTAACACCGCGATCAAAGTGTGTTTAATATTCTGCTAATGCCGCATTCCTATTTATTGCATGACTTCGCGATGATCATCCATTCTAAGTTCAAAAATTGAATCAGCTGTTGAAGGTAATATTCCTTCAAAGGCCTGAAAATAAAATCCAGCCCTGAAACAGTGCACCGCTTGCCTTACTTCGCCTGTCCAAGGTCTTTCAGCAAAGCCTCAATTTCCTGCGAAACAGGCACATCAGGTGGGCGGTCCAGCTTGGCGCGCTGGCGGTAGGATGGGCTCTTCACATACCAGTCGATCAGGGCAGATGCCACTTCCACCGCTCTTTCGTCGGTTTTGCTCACGTCGTTTTCCTCACACCAGGCGGTGTGAAAACGGTCAATTTCTTCAAGGTCTTGAGAAGAAAGCAGGGGAAGAGCAGCGTTATCAACGCGAGAATCCATTTTGCACCGCATATGAGCAATTTCGGGTAGTGGATAACAACAAATTTGATCGCTGTTTGTTCCGTCAGCCCATCACCCATCTTCGTGATTGCACTGTGCAAACCCTTTATTTGGAAGCCAATCAGCGCCGTATTGTGCTACCAGCCGTCTCCCGCCATAGCGCGTTCAAACCACCAGATGACGCCAGAACAGGATCACTGTCTGGCCTGGGCAGCGCCGCAATCGTGGCCAGCATCGCCGCTGTCGGTGCAGCGCGCTGAATATCGGCACTTTGTCCGGGCGGATAGGCGCCAACGACTTGAAACTCTGGCGAGCTCTCCATGTTGCGATGCCCCGTTCCAGCAGGCAGTATCAGGCAGTCCCCCTGGCTAACATCCAGCACAGGCCCATCCGGCCCGCCGATTTGAAGCTTGGCGCCCCCACGCCCCACGCCCAGAACCTCATGCGCATGGCTGTGATAGTGGTGATAATCAAAAACACCGTTGCGCCAAATGCCCGTCCAACCGCAGGCAGCAAAGACAGCCTCAAAGTCAGCAGAGCCACCGGCCAACTCAATCTGCCGGTAGACAATCACGGGAAAGTTCGGGTTGTTCGGCACCCAGTTGCTTTCGGGCAGCATAAAATGTTCAGTCCGCATGTCGCATCCTCACCCCATCGGCCTTCGCAATGGCCTCGCCTAGTTGAGATAACCATCAAAGCGTGATGCGGTTCGATCACATGCAAAATGAAATGAAAGCTATCGCGAATTTCCGCCCCCACCCAGGGTTGACGTATCAGGCACGACTGGCATTTTCATGAAGCATGAGCCAGACGACAGATATCATTGGCGAACTTGTTCGAGATGCCAACCGCATGGAACGCCTTGATGCGTCCCATAAGCGCCACATGCTGCAACGCGCCGTGGCAACGATAGAAGATTTGCGGCAAGCCGCAGGCATACCCAAAGGCCCCGGCCACGATACCCTTGCGGATATCAAGACAACCGCATCAGCGGCAGATCAGGGCTTGACTGATGATGCTGAGCTACGGGAAACGTTCCTGCTGGCCGCCGGAATGATCCGAGACCTGCACATCGTGCTGGATAGCGGCACAAAGGTGTCCCTCGTCTAAAACCAGAAACGACCTGCCGCCGCCTCAAGCCTCCTTGTCGTCTGCCGCCAACATAGAGGCCCGCAGAACATCGTTCATCCGCTCCTGCCAGCCGGGGCCATCTTCCTGAAAATGCGCCAGAACATCGCTGTCAATCTTCAGGCTCACAAGTTCCTTGGTCCCGGGAATAGCCCGTTTCTCCACGGCAGGTGCCGCGACCTTCTTTGGCGCAGAAAACAAGGCTTCGGCTGCGTCTCGTGGGTTTAGCGGTCTGCGGGGTGCCATGGGGTGCTTTCTAGTGGTTAGTGAGTGCGCAAGCCAGCATCTTGAAGATGCAGGTGGTGATCCGTTCGGTATGGAGTCTGTCCGATTGCCGGGTGTACTCCAGAGTTAGGTTAAATGTCTCGAGTGCAAAATCATTCCCTTATATTTTGAGTACGATGTTGGACCCTTCATTGCGAGGGCCCGATCTCCAGCATCCAATTCTTCAATTAGTATTTTATGGAAATACGAATAAATCGGACTAGCCCCGTTGTTGATTTGCTTTTGAACACCGTCAATCGCGTCCATGAGTGTATTATTGGAAAAACTTCCAACCCCAGAAATGATCTCTTTGTATGATGTCAATTTGTAATTTAGCTCAAAATTCCAGCCTTTTATGGCTTGCAACTTGTCACGAAACGCCACGTCATCGATTTCACCGGTCTTCACAAATTGGCATATTAGCGTGAAAAGATAAGTTAACTCGATCTTATATAAGGCGTCCCAAGCGGACGTGATGTCCATTAGTATCTCGATTGCATATTTCACAGGTCGGATATTCATCTCGTATTGGGAGGATGTTTGATCTAAAAACACCACAATATTTTTTATGCCATCATCACGCGTCGGGACGGACCATTTAGAGATATCGGTGCCACGCTCTTGTAGCATTTGCAGTATGATTTTTTCGTTTGAGGCCGCTGGCAGCTTATAGGTCCGGTTGAAGAAACGGCCTAGATATTCCCTGCTTCTAAATTCGTTACCATATACTGCCTTCACTGAATGGCTCAGCGACTCTGTATCCGTTGATATAATGAATACGACATTTGGGATGTCAAAAATGTGCTTTATTCGTTCAAGCATCGAAATTGCATAAGTAGGTCTGCATCTGTCGAGTTCGTCTACGAAAATGAACATCGGCAATTGGTGACTTTGGCTTTCTCCCATTGCCTCGATTATCAATCTTAAGCCACCTTGGAAGAGGCCAAGGCTTCGCTTTGTCTCATTAATATTGTCAATTTGCGTTTGCGCAAATTTATCTATTGCAGCCTCGGTGAAAGTACCAATCTGCTCTTCAATTGTGTCTGCAACATCCTCTGCAAATCCTTTTTCAGTCGCTCCATGGCTACGCCCTGTTGCTAAACTCTCCGTAATTGTATCAAAGCCGTTCTCAGCAACTTTGTTTATAGCTTTTTTTAGGACAGCTTTGCCGAGTGTCAGAGTGATATTTAGGAATTGCGACCGAACTATTTTAAGTCCTTTTTGAAACTTTTCTGTCTTTGTTATTGTCTTTTGCGTCTCTAGAATTTTGAAATATTCATCAAGCGCGGCAACGCATATTGAGAACGGATCGTCGACAAAGTCGTATTGCCAAGCGTTTATGAAAACCGCCGGGTGTCCCCTCTCGAGCACCGTTTTGTAGACCGCATTTAGGAAAAAAGATTTGCCCTGACCCCATGGCGCATCAATGTTTAACACGAAAGAACTTTTTTGTGTGCGAACGTTTTCTTGGTTGCGACCAAGTGAGAGTCGATAGAGGTATTCTGCGTCCCACTCGCGATTGAGAAGATCTTGCTCCCACACGTTTATCGACATCAGATGTACCCCTTTCGTTTTGCATCCTCTCAGAGAGACGTATCAGAGGAATTTTGCAAGGTTTACAGCGTCTTGTCCAAGAGATGTGGACGTTTTCGCCAACGGTATTTCGCTTCAATCACAGGATGACCGAAACGGACTTGTAGAACGAGCGAAATCTTTGCTATCGAACGCCTACTGGTTGAAGATTGGGAAACGGGAGGACGCAATGAGCCTATTTAAGCGGAAAACTTCTGTGAAGGTCACCTCTGCAGAACCCGCGCCTGTAATCTCACTGGCGATCAAGCCGCAAAGCCACCTCGAGAAGTATTTGGAGTATTATGTCGGACGGCTTAAGCCAGGCTATGCTGTACTGGTGACCGGGGAGTGGGGGACGGGTAAAACCCATCAAGTCCGGCGTGCGCTTCCAGATACACATGCCCACTACATCAGTCTCTTCGGCCTCAACACGTCTAGCGAGATTGAAGCCCAGATTTTTACTAAGATGTTCCCCAATGCCTCTGCGTTGAAGCGCTTTGCCGAGAAGATGGATAGCACGTCCGTTGACATTCCGCTACTCGGGTCTTTAGGGACCGGAGGGCTAGCAAGCCTTCTGACTGGCCCATTTATCAAGAACGAGGTTGACAGTTCGCGCCCACTGATCTTGGACGACCTCGAGCGATGTACCGTTAAGAATGCTGTGCTGCTCGGAATGATCAATCGATATGTGGAACACCACGGCTGCAGAGTTATTGTCATCGCGCATGACAGTAAAGTGGTTAAGACCTTTGCTGACACTAAGGAGAAGGTCTTCGGTCAAACCCTCCACGTAGAGCCGAATGTTGAGGCCGCCTTCGGTGAGTTCGTCGCCATTTTTAAGGACCCACAGAAGCCTGACAAGCTTGGTGCCCATTGGAGCGAGGTGCTTTCCACGTTCAGGGAGTCCGGAACGTCCTCTTTGCGAATTCTTCGCCACGTCGTTGAGGATGTCGGTCGTCTTGCCGATGCTCTTGAAGAGCGCCATTTCGAGAACGACATGGCGTTGGTGGAGTTGATCCGCCTCCTTTCGGCGCTGGGCATCGAGACAAGAACCAATAAGCTTGAGCGAGAAGATATCTTCAGGCGAAAGGAAAAAATCTTAGCGCATAGGATGGAGCTTGGGCGCGCGAAGAAGGAAGCGCCACTGAAATGCGCGATATACGACGCAGCCCAGAAGTTCAAATCGATCGATATTGGAAGCACATTGTTGAGCGATGAGGTGTTGGCGGAAATGCTGTTCGATGGCCGGTTTACAGAGGAGCGCATCCGCACGTCGTTGAACAACAGTGCCTACTTTCTTGCGAAGGAGGCTGCCCCACCTTGGCAGATTGTCGGCAGCTTCGACAAGATCGATGATGAGTACAGCAATCCCGCATTAGCCCGGATGAACGAGCAATTCGACAAACGTCAGGTAACTGATTCCGGTGAGTTCCTACACATTGTTGCTCTGAAGATGATGATGGCGTCTCGTGGCGTTCTTAAGGTCACTCCGAAGGAGATCGCTGACGATGCCAAGATCTATATCGATGATCTCGTGGCGGCAAAGCGTCTGCCCCCGCGAAAAGCGGGCTGGATGTGGACCGACGAGTTCAAGGACGGGTCCGGCGGCGTCATGTATTGGGTCGCTGATTCTTATCAAACTGATTTTCATGACGTTTTCTCTTATCTCGTAAGTGCTCGGACGAGTGCTCTGTGTGACATTCTTCCTGGCAAAGTCCCTGCGTTGCTGGAAGCTGTGAAAACGGATGGACAAAAATTCTTCGACATGGTTTGCCACAGCCGGAGCGCAACTTTGGAATATGAGGACATTCCGATTTTTGCGTACGTGAATCCGGGAGCATTTGTGGATGCTTGGTTGGAATCTCCGAAGCAGGGTTGGTACTGGATCGGGAACGCACTGAAAGAGCGACAAAAAGTGATAACCCATTATCCTGCACTGGCTCCCGAAAGTACGTGGTATTCAGAGGTCCATAAGGAGATGCTGCAGCGAGCTCACATGCAGGACGGATTGGCACGGGTACGGATCGAACGCGCTGCTGAATTGCTTGGCTTACCCAAGGTCGCCCCTGCTGCACCTGCGGTCGCTGCCTTAGCCAGACGGCCGTGAAAACCTAAATTGGCGGCTTTGATCCCAACGGTGCCCGGAGGGGTGGGAAGTACAGGTGCAGGAAAGCCGAAGCGTTCCCGTCGGAGGATGTCTGAGTAGCCAAGGCACTTTATGAAGCCACTATATGCGCTCCGCAGAGTCCGATCATTGGGATACGCTCCTCTATAACTGCGTGTCCTACCCAGTCCCGTTTTGTCCGTTCGACAAGGTGAAACATTCTTGCGATCACGATACTGAGTTGTCGCCTCAAACCAGTCAGGACAATCTAAAAACACAAACATTTACGGCAGAAGTTCTGCTTCGTGAGGTGCGCATGAATCCAGTTCGGCAATGAATCTTGTGCGCACTTAAATAGGAAAATATTCACAAATCACTTTACCGCGAGACATTATTCCGCTATGGTCTTTTTCAATCAATTCCACGCTGGTACTCCAGGTGGGAAGTGAAGCCGGGATGATCGTGGTGGAAAGACGCAAGCCATTACGATTGTTTTCTGTTTCGGTCAGGTGAGAGCGTGATGGCAGGTGAATGAAGTTGAGTTGGCACTAAGGGAATGCGAGCAAAAGGCATTGATAGCAGGCAGGAATTAAACCGACGCACAGGGCCGGTGTGTCGGCATAGTGGATGATAGAATGATCGGGGCGCTGAAGGGTGCCACATAGAATACAATTTTCGAGGCAGCTTCCAGCGCCCCGTTGAAATGGCTCGTCAGCTTTCCGGCTTGATGGGCAAAGAATGGTCATAACGTGGGCTCTTTAAGTTCCGCGAACGCGAATTTGTATCCTCAAGGAGAAAGGTGGTTTCGTCGGGCAATCGAGCAATAAATATATAAAAAAGCTAAATTAGTTTTGCCGCATATGTGTAAACATATATTTGCGGAATGACTTGGCGCGAAAAAATATATTATTAATCGGGAATTCGATTTCCGGTCAACCTATAGCCATGTGCGATTTTATATGAATCAACTTAAGCAAGTTCAAAACCGGGCTGAAAACCGCTAAAATGGAGGGAAATTGGCA
>NZ_JACYVF010000002.1:0-926262 GCF_014842165.1 Rhizobium sp. CFBP 13644 | reverse complement strand
GTGCCCTCGCGTTCATGCGCGGCAACAACGTCATTCCATTCCGTCAAGCGTAAAACCACGTGCCATCAAAACGGCGCTTACTTTCCTATTGGGGTGCTGATGTAATCTTAACGCAAAAGCGTCGTGGTATAAGGGGCAGTTCATTCGACGTAGGGGTGAGTTATTCAGGCATCGCCTCTCCTGCCGCCGCGCGATAGATGGCCATGTCGTGGATCTCTCTAAGCGGCTATACCGGGAAGAAGCCGTACCTGCCCACCATCGGATTTTTTGTGAACACGCTCACTTTCCCCTGATAATCGACAAAAGCGGGGGGGTGTTCGTTCTCGACCACGATCACTTGGCAGTCTTTGGACATGCCGACCAAGTAAGTATAGAAATTAGCTTTAAGATCAGTACCTCGAAGGTCATCGTGCTCGCCTTCGGGCTTCCAGTACGCAAGCAGCGGCGAATCAAGCACCACGAACCCTGGGTGAGGAAGATCTCGCTCCTTGCAAAACTGCAGTAGCCCGATTGTGAAAGCGGCATGCGTAATGGCGCGAAGCCCCTTCCCAGTGCTTCCGCGTCCCTTTCCGGAGATCACTAGATCTCTGGATCCCTCATCAAAGAATACCTTTGATGCCTCGGGATAATCCCAATCTAACAGGATTTGCTGGACCTCTTTGGCGAATTCCTCTTGCACCGATTTTGGAATGACGGTCTTGGTGTTCTGCTTGTCGTTTCCTTCAACATCTTCTTCCTCCACCAACGTCCTCTTACGCTCCATCAGGCGTGCGAGCGAAGCCAGCTTGCCGAGCGAACCTCGGACCGCCGCGAGTTTCGCGGTCAACTCGTTAAACGAAGTTCGCTTGTCGGCCACGCTCGGCGAGACGATCTCGGACAACTGGGATTCAAGGTTCCTGTATTCCGTTGCGATTGCCGGGAGATTATGGCCGAGATCTCGATGCTCCTTTCGCAAGACCTCGAGCGTGTCGGAAAGTTCACGTCGAAGCCGTTCGATCTTCGCAATCTCAGCCCGCGAGGCGTTTACAACCGCCTCGACGTTGCCGTCGCAATCGGACTCGAGGTGCTGAGCGCCTGGATGAGCTCCGCAAACCGAACATGAGAGCACCGTAAGGTGGACGAGAAAAGATCCGCTCTCGTAAATCGACCCGAGTCGCTCGATATCGGTTTTGTAATGCGTGTCCAACAGGTTGAAGCGTGCGACCAGCTCCTCAATCTCCTTCATTCGCGCACGTGAAGACCTAATTACAGTCGCCACCGTTCCCCGTCTCTCCAAAAGACCGTCGAACTCGGCTTGCGCCGAGAGAAGAACTTTCGCCTGAAGGTTCAAGGCATTCGTAAGCTTTTCTTCCTGCTCGCGAAGTTCGTTCTCATCGACGCCAGCTTCATCGAGTTCAGCCTGCATCTCAGCTATCATCTGGTCGAGAAGTTCAACTTTACCGTCGTCGCGCTGGCGTTGAGGTGAATCGTCGTCCAGAGACACCAATGAGCTATCGTCTACTCCGGTGAGGAGAAGCTTAAACGCCGCGTACTCAGCGGTCGCTGTTACGAACTGCCCCGACAAGGCGGGCGAGCTCTTTCGCTGGATATCCCCCTCGGTCGCGACGCAGAGACGTGCGACGTCGCGAAAGCTTATCGAACGTGTCTTCCCCTTTGAGTTCTGCCGAAGACGCCGTCCCGCGTACCCTAGCCTGTCAAGCAGTTCGAACGACAGGGTGTCGGTCCGGGTCCCTGCGTGTTTCCATCGCAGCTTTCGCTGCTCACCAGTCGGCATGCTACCTGTAAGAAGCTCGTCATAAGCGAGAAAATCCCCCCCTTCGGTGCTCCTGTCTATTGTCAACGGTCTGCCGTCAGAGCTATCGATCGCCAATCTGATCCGATCATAGCCGACCTGTTCAGAGATGCTGCGCTCTGGCAGCTCTCTGCCCAGCATGAAGTCAACGCTTTCGGCAATGAAGGATTTCCCGGTCTCGGACGCCCCACAGATGACGTTGAGTCCGGTAACGAACTCGATCTCGGCTGGTTGCCGGCCGGGCCCATAGTATCCGAGGTAGCGAAGAAATAGATTATTCATAGGCTGTCGTCTTCGCTTGTCATAGTTTCGAATGGTTGGAATTCGGCGGTCCATTTTGAAAATAAGCCGTGAATGACATCATCGAGTTCATGGTCGGTCAATTCATCGAAAGTCTCGGCCACCCATTCCGCCCTTGCTTGCAAGTGGCGGCTGTAGGGCGCCTCGAGATTGTCGAGAAACGCGCCAGCGGCTTCCTCGGCCTGGTACAGGATGCCCTCGTTCGTGAGAATTCTTTTGGCAAGTCCGCGCCCCATTAAGAGCTGCACGCCTCTTTCCACAAGGCCTCGCCTGACGAGCAGTTCGCCGGACCGCAGCGGAAGTGGGGGATGCAGGCTCGGAGGTCCATCGGCATCAGCGGAATGCACCACGAGGTAATCGTATTGCACCAAGCGCCCAAGGTCATGCGTGCGAGGATAGGATGCCGCTAGAACGACGAGTGTTCTCATCCCGGTCTCCAAGGGGCTGTTGAATGGCTCCGTCATGACTTCTTGATCCAGTGAAGGCGATCTTCATTCGCGAGCTGATGACATATCCCCTGCAGGTCCGCGACCGTCGAGACAGAGTAGAGCGCGTTGCCACGCGCCGGCAGCCTGCCCGCCTCTTTAACGACCTCTTTCACCCTCGCGAATCCATTTTCATGATCGTCTTCACAAGTGTCAATCACACCGTTGTAGATATCCTGTTGTAGCGCATCAAACGTGCCTTTCAGGCTTCGATCTCGCGCGAAGTTCCGCAAGGACTCAGCACTGTAGAACAACGACCTTTGTCGGTCATAGTGGCGTTCAAGGGCCAGGCCCGCGTCACTAGGAGAGGCTACCGGCTTCCTAAGAATGTCGCCGTAGGCCTCGAAGAGCTTGCGGATGTACACACTCTCGCCTGTGCTAGGTGCCAGGGGCGGTGGACTCGCGGGCGCGCGCGGCGGAAGGCCGCCGCCGAACCGCATGGCGTGAAAGCCAGTCAACTTGTGGGTAGCGATGAGATCTACAGCCGAAACCGTTTGGAAAATCGAGAAATCGAAGCCTTCGAACCACGCAAGCAACTCGCCTACGAGCGGTGCGTTCAGTCCACTCGAGATCTTGGGTACCAGCTTGTCCCAGTCTGTCCGGACCCTGGTCTTGAAGCGCGCAGCGTCTTTCATCAGCCGATTAACCGTAATGCCGATGCCCAATGGAGAAACGAACACGTGGCGACGAGGAATACGTTCCTGTTGATTGAACGGAGGCACGGCCGTGAACGAATGAAAGATGATCTTGGCGACCTCGGGAAAGACATCACCCGGCTCCAGCGCATTCCCATAACGCTTGCACTGAAAGCTGTCCCATGGTGCGTCGAATCCTTTTGGGTCAGTGAAGGCGATAAGGTCGAGACCAAGGTCACCGGCGCCAGAAAATTTATTTACGTCAGAATAGACGCCTGTATTCTCATAGTACCACAGCCACTCATGGGTGAAATCCTCCCAGTCGCTAGGCGATAGTACACGGATCAAGCTGATCGGCGAGATAGGAATGCCAGTTGCGATTTGTGCTGCCGTTGGCACCGCATCCGTAGCCTTGGGTTTGATCTTCGTGAGCAAGACAACTTCCGATTCCACAATAAACTGAAAGAGAGTGTTAGTCGTGGATGTGACGACTTACAACTCACGATAAGATCTAGGAATGTTTGCCAGGAAGTTCTGCATTCTGCGCGATTATGAAGCCAATGTTGAGCACCGCATTCTCCCCTGCTTGCGATCGCTCCGATACCTTTCGACAATTTAGAATTAGGAAAACCGCTGATCCGTCTGAATACTCTGAAATTGCTCGCATTTTATCGATCCGATTACCGGCGATGAAATATCCGGTGTCGTATGCACGTCCCAAACAGGGACACTTCAATGACAGGCATTGACCCGAAAGCACAGGCGCTTTCCGCGGCGCTCAGGCGGATATCCGATCTGCAGCAGCAGATGACCGATCGCGTCCTGGCGATGGCCGTCGAAATCGAAAAGCTGACGACCGTTGTTCCCGCCGCGGAAGCAAAGGCTTTCCTAAAAGCTCGGTGCAATCTGCCTGCGACCGAGCTGTCGACCTACATGGGGGTCGCGATGTCCTTGAGAGGATCAGAAGATATCCTTCGAGAGGCGCGCGCATCGTTTCCCGTCGTCAAAGCCCTGGTAGCTGCCGACCCGGATACACGGCAGGAAGTCCTAGAGCGCATGGAGATCGGAGCGCGCATCGATACGAAGGACATCGCCCTCATTAAGAAGCGGTTGGCCGACGCTAGATTGACGCCGGCTGAAGCATTGACTGCTGCGAACAGGAAAGCCGTCGCGGCGGCCGTGCGTCGACAGGCAAAGGCAGCGGTTGCGTCTTTCGAGGAGCGTGCGGCTTCCTTCGTGGATGAGCTAAGGCAGTATTTCCGACACGTTGACGGGAAGGCTTCCATCATAAAGGAGGGCCTTCGCCATCAGGCGGGAATCCTTAAAGCTGAGTGCGATATCCTGTTTGGTAAGGAGGAGCCCACGCTCGCTTCGCTGCGACCCGCGACACCGGCATATCGCATGGCGATGGCACGCAAGATGCTTGGCGACATCGCCTCCGGGCAGCTTGGCGAAATCGGCCCAATGGAGACGCGCGTACTGTCGACTTTGACAGGGCAAAGCCGGATGTCTTTCGTAGGACTTTCTCGCAAGCCGTTGGCCGAAATTCCACCACAGCGTTACCGTCCCCGCGTTGTCGAGCTGTGCGCCGGTGCCGGTGGTCTCGCCCTAGGCCTGGAGCGCGCAGGATTCGAGCATGTCGCTCTCATCGAAATGAACAGGAATGCGGTGGCCACACTGCGAGCCAATCGGCCGAACTGGAACGTCGTCCAGGCTGACGTCCGAAAGGTCGACTTCAGCCAGTACCACGACCAGCGGATCGACCTACTGACGGGTGGGCTTCCCTGCACTCCGTTCAGCACGGTCGGCCAGAAAAAGGGGCGACACGACGAAAATAACCTGATGATGGAAGGCGTGCGTGCTGTGCGCGAGATTGCGCCGAAGGCATTCCTGTTTGAGAACGTCGAAGGCCTCCTGCACTCTCGCCACGCGGACTACGTTGCGTTTCTACTGCGCGAATTCTCCAAGGCAGGATACTCGACGGAAATCCACCGGATCAACGCCAAGGACTATGGCGTTCCGCAGAACCGGTCCCGCATCATGTTGGTGGGGATGCGCAAGGATCTGGCGGGTGCCTTCCGAATGCCGAGAAAGTTTCCGGAACTCTCTTCGAACGTGGGCGACGCCCTCGCTGACCTTATGAGCGAAAACGGCTGGTCCGGCGCGGAAGCCTGGCTGCAGGCCAAGAGGGATCGCGACTACCGGGCAGACACAATCCGGGGCTACCAAGGCAGCGCGCGCGAGGGAGAGGCGATCCGTGCCGACAGGAGGCAGCTTCGCTACGCCCCTCCGGCGAAGTCCGCGCCGACGGAAGATGAAGGCTCGCGGGAAGGTTTTGCGCCCGGCCTGACGAATCGCATGCGCGCGAGGCTCCAAGGATTTCCGGACACATGGGAGTTCATCGGCGGTCACGGGCCTGTTGCCGACCAAATCGGAAATGCGGTTGTGCCAGCGGTAGCTCAAGCGATGGGGTTGGCGATGGTCTCTGCCCTAAAGGGGTGGGAGATCGACTGGGACGCGATGTTTCGCAGTTCCGAAGCGCGCCTGAGCATCGAGGCACCCTCGCTGGTTATGCGATGCCACCATCTTGATCGTGCGTCAAACACCTCCTCCGCATCTACGTCCACGATTGCACACATACCTCATTTAGAAGGACGAATAATATGACAGTCGTTATCGAAGCAGATCCAGACGATCAATACCTCACGATCAACCTAGATGGCGAACCTGAAGAGGTATTGAACGAGCATCAAGGCATACGCTTCGCGGTCTATGATTCCGACGGATTGTTGATCGGCAGCGGCACTTCACGCGAAGAACTGGACACGGCGTTAGGTCAGTTGCGAGTAATCGATGAGAGGCGCGGCCTGATCAAAGGTGCCGAGAAGAAAGCTATCGCAGAGCGTTTAGCCAATCTCACCGAACGGATCGTGGCTCATGGGGAGGTTCCGCGCACTGCCGTTCTTATCGTGGCGAACGAACCAATCATCGCGGATTTGCCCGAGGATGGCTCATATCCTGAGCCGAAGGATTTGGAGTGGCGTTCAGACGACGATCCCGAACCTGGAATGATGATTTGACGCCTCCAGAAGCTTCATTCGCTCCTCGTATGCTTTGAGCCGGTCTCTCTGTTCCGATGAACCTCCGGTCTGCAGCAGGTATTCGGCTCTGCGAAGCCACCAGCGCATGTAGCCGGCGTTTCGAGTGCGCAAGCCAATTTGCAAACATCGAAGGCATGCTGCTATTAGCCGGGACTCCGGGTAGTTGACGGGCATCGATCGCTCCTTTTTTCAAGGATGCTTTCGGCGTTTCGCCGGCGCAACTGCAATCATCTTCGTCTCACACGCCGTGGTTACTTCTTTGATGGTGTTGTCGCTCTCTCAGCAGCAGGATAAGTATAAATAGACACCGCTTTCAAGAACGTCGCGTTCTCCGGTTACAATTCGAAGTCTGATCTAACGAGGAACCTCAGTGGCCCATCTATCCTTGCCTCCCGCCTTGGCGGCATAGAGAACTGCGTCCGCCTGAGACACCAGTCTTGCCAGATTGATTTTGGCATCCGACCAAATTCCCCCGACGGTGACCCGGACGTCTGCCTGGGCATCTCCCAGACTGATCGATTTCCGCATTGCGAGGACGACCCGTTCGGCGACATCCTCAACTGCCTGCCGGTCCCCCGCGATGATCAGAACGAATTCGTCTCCGCCGATGCGAGCTGCCAGATCTGTCTGGCGAATGCAGAGGCGAAGCCTGCGAGCCGTTTCTTCAAGTACTGCGTCGCCCGCAGGATGACCGAAGATGTCGTTGACCTGCTTGAAGCCATCAAGGTCGATTGCGAGAACGCCGATACCGGAAGCAGTCGTCATCCGCCCGTATTGGTTCGCTAGCCCTCTTCTGTTCAGAAATCCGGTCAGGGTATCGCTCTCAGCATTTCGTTCCGAAGCCTCGAGCCGACGATGCTCGTCCGTAAAGTCGATGGCGACGCCGACAATCCTTCGAGGCTTCCCGTTTGTATCCCTGAGCAGACGTCGATCGCAGCGCATCCATTTTTCGCCGAAGACCGTGTCGAGGCGATACTCCGCGACCGACTGATCGACCGCGCCGGACAGAAGGGGCGTCAGATCTGCGGCCGAGGAATCCTCCGGGTTCACTTTCTCAAGGTATCGCTGCAGATCGAGCCTGGCAGCCTCTGGGCCACCTATGAATGCTGCCAAGCGGTCGGATGTCTCGAACGTATCAGTGGACACGTCCATGTGCCAGAACCCTCCTCGTACCGCCTCCATCGCGAGCTCTAGTTGAGCCGCCTTCTCCGCCAGTTGACGTTCATGCTCCTTGTGAACAGTGATGTCTTCTATCTGCGACAGGAAACGGATGACCTTGCCAGAAGTGTCGCGCATCGCCGCTATATGGATGACGACCTCCACTATCCGTCCATCCGGGCGCACGTAGCGCTTCTCGATCGTGTAGCCGTCCCGCTTTCCAGCCAGGACCTGCCTGAACAGGATCATGTCGGCTTCAAGATCGTCCGGGTGCGTAAAGTCTGCAAATGGCATTCGGTGCAGAGCCGCTTGAGAAATCCCGACGAGCCTGGAGAATGCGTCATTGGCACGGAGGATGCGGCCTTCCACGTCGACAACAGCCACGCCGATCGGTGCATGGGCGAACGCGAAGTCAAAAAGGGCGAGGCGAACCTCCGCACTGTCCTCGTCTAAACCATTCTTGGGCTGCATCGCTCCTCCCGTAGCCAACCTGCTTCCTGTGGAGGGCATCCTACCAGTTCAACCGCAGACCAGCCTTTCCATTCAAGGCATAGTTGTCTCCGTTAAACGTCGTGCTGAAATTAAGGTTGCCGTAAAGCGAGGCGTTGGCTGATAACTGCCGCGTGGCACCGACTGGAGGCCTCGGAGGAAGGTCGTTATAAATCCCACGAGGTCATGTTTCGGCCTTCCGAGGGTCTCCAGCATCTCCATACGCAACCGCCATCTTTTCATGTGCCCACGCTCTGGCGTGGTCAACACTGCATCGCGACAGGTTTTGGAAACTTCCATTGCCCGTCCAGGATTTCCGGGTGCGCCCTATAAAGCCTCACCGTATAGTTCCAACCTGCCATGATCGGCAGGTAGTTCGCGCCTCTGTGCAGTGATGTTGTCGAGCGAGCAGGCATTGAGTTCGTTCTTTGCCAATAGAGCTTACGCATAGTCTTCTCCTTCCACGAACGCATTTTCATCAACGACCTACGGGAAACTGAAAGTTGAGACCCGCGAATATCTGCCACCGTGGCGCACCACCCCCTTCGCTCCAGACCGTGTACTGGGGCTCGACGAAAGCGTTCATCGTGATCCCCTTGTCGAGCTTGAAGACCTTGCCGATGCCCGCCCCGACCGGGATGTAGGACGCGCCGCTCTCGAGGTTGAAGTTCCAGGTCGCGGACGATCGCAGATACCAGCCGTCCGAAAGGTTCACGTTGAGGATCGGCTGGAAGGTGAACAGGTTTACGTCATCGCGCTCGTCAGACCCGGCGAAGGAGGTCTGATAGGTGACGAGTCCACCGAGCAGTCCCCACTTCTGCGGGGCGACGACAATGCCCGCGCCGCCGACCTGCCATTTCCCGCTTCCGAGAGAATCGTCGGTGGCGGTCGGCACAACGACGAGAGGTCCCGCGCCGAATGTCACGTCGCCCTGCTTGGGGAGAATGAAGATGTCCATCAGTGTCAGATCGCCCAGACCTGTGACATAACCGGATGGGACATCCGGCGAAGTCGCGATGGGAAGCGTAAACCGCAGGAGCTGCGGCGCGCCAAACATGTCGGAAGGCACCAAGCCTCTAAGAAGGAACTGGTTGGCGTGTGGGTCGCCCGGCGTGTCGGTGAAGGACGGGATGAAGTAGTCCTGCAGATTGATGGTGATTTTCGGGGTCAGGGGATTGTTCGCGTCATTGACGGAGTCATGCGCTTCCTGGGCGAAGGCCGGAGACGCCATGGTGGCGAGCCACGCGAGCGTGGACGCGAGGGCAACAGAGCGTATCAAGGGAACCTCCTCGTTGTTCGGAAGCAGTCCAGCACGAAGTTGGGATGTAGCCCACCGTGTTACTGTTACAATCGCGTAAATCGCTTGTCGGCCTGGCTATTGTTACAGTAACAACCTCGCTTTTCGTTGGCATGTGGGCAACTTGGACGTTTTCGCCCCACTCGCGCCTCCTTCAGGAGAGGAACGTTGGAAGGCCATGGATAGCAGCAGAGAAGTTGCCCGTCGCGGAATGTTGAAACTGATGCTTCGGCTGCCTTCGCTGCGCCGCGAGCTCCAAGTCCTGTGGCAGACCGACGCGGGTCTTGAGGCTCTTTGCGAGGCCTACCAGGATGCCACGACAACCTTCGACCGACTGCATCGCAAGCAGGAAGATCGACAGGATCCACTTCTCGAGGAGTACCGTAACGTGTGCCTGGAACTTGAGGGCGATGTGCGTTCGCGCTGCCTCGCGCGCAGCGGACATCCTAATAAAGAACCCGGTTGAATTCAGGGTATGAACACTACCTTTTGCAGTTGTAACGCAATGTGCGGCAACGTACATTTTACACCGCTAATAGGCGAGCGAACGTGAGGGTTGCTCAATGGCAGCGAACGGCATGATTATGGGGGAACATGAAGTCTCCGAGAATGATGCCCGTGCGGAAGCCGAGCGTCTTCTAGCAGACCCAAGACTTCACGTATCCGATCGGCACCGGGCTTTTCTTAAATACATAATCGACGCTCGTTTCGAAGGCCGCACCAGCACGGTCAAAGCCTACTCGGTGGCAATCGACGTATTCAACCGACCGCCATCCTTTAATCCCTCTTCGGATCCGATCGTGCGCATCGAAGCAACCAGGCTTCGCGAAACACTCCAGAAGTACTACCAGGAGATAGCCAGCGAGGCCGGTGCACGGCTCGAGATTCCGCGGGGGCGTTACGTTCCATTCTTCGTGGAACGTAACCATCCACCTTGCCCGCTGGAGGAGGACGCCCAGGAGGATGTCTCCCAGCCCGAGGTCTTGGCGGTCCAGCCGACGGACACGGCGCCACCAGCGCACCGCGAACGTTGGCGCAATTTCTCCGTCGCAGTCGGGCTTCTACTCGTTTTGGCAGGAGGCGCTTACGCTTTCATCGGGCACATGACGCAGTCGCCACCCTACACCCGCAAGCCCCTCGTATCGCTGTTGATGGCTCCCTCTCAAGATATCGACCCGGCGGGTGCGGCTCTCCTTGAGAAGCTGGCCCTCTCAATCGCACGTTTTGGCACAATGCGTCTCCAGTCGGCATCTGCTGCGCCACGAAGTGCGCTAACCGCGCCGGAGCAGACAGCCTATGAAGTCAGGCTTCGCTATTTGCAAGGAGCTTCCTTTGTTTCAGTCTGGTGGCAGGTGTCGGACTCCCGTACAGGAGAGGCCGTCTGGACTGATGAGGATCGCAGGGAAAGTGCTGAGGGGAGCACATCCGACAACATAACCGCTTTGGTCCAAGGCGTGTCCCGTAAACTCGCAGGTCAGGCTGGCGCGATAAATGCTATCGAACTAAGGCGTGGTCTTCCGAAAAGCACTACGGGTAATGTCTGCGTGTTGCGGGGCGAGAGGGCAGTCGAACTGCGCGACCTACCTGGCATCATCGCGGCTCGGGGATGTCTGGAGGCGACCATAGAAGCGGACCCTTCCGATGCTGACGCCATGGGCACCCTGGCGCGTGTGAGAATGTGGACAGGTCGTATGACCGGGGACAAAAGTTATTTCGGTCCCGCTCTTGATCTGGCCAACAGGGCTGCCTCGGTGTCTCCCACCTCGGTGCGTGCGGCGCTGGCGCAACTGGCGACGCAGTACCAAGCTGGGCAGATCGACATGTCGATCGCGGCAGCTCGGCGCGGCCTCGCACTTAATCCTGAGAACGCGGACCTTCTCGCCAAGCTAGCCATGGCCACTTTTCTCAACGGGCAGTGGGATGAGGGCCTGAAACTTGCGCAGCAAGCGGCTGACGTAGCGGGGCAGCCGCTCAAGGACGCTAGTTTCGTCATGGTGCTAGACGCGTACCGTCGGGGTCAATATGCGCAGGCAGTCTTTCTTGCCCGTCAGGTCCCGGCTGCAGACACCGTAACCGCGGCCATTAGGATCGCCGCAGTGGCACGTACTGGCGATCGCGCGGCGACCGACAAGGAGATCGCCTCAGCAAGACTACAGCATCCCAACCTTGACCGCATGGTCGCTTCCATATTCGAGGGAACACGCTGCGACCCTGAACTTGAGGCGGCGCTAAGGGAAGGGTTCCGCCAGGCGGGCCTGAGCGCGCCAGTAGTCGCTGTCAACGGCTCAATGTAACAGTAACAAGCTTGCGTCGGACGCTGTGATGGCCTTCCCTTCATTCGTCCGCGGATGGCGGGCGATGAATTCGAAGGATCGTCACGATGCGCAAATTGCTTGTCTTTCTTGTCGCCTCAACGTTTCTCGCGGGCAACGTCTTTGCCGATCCTGCGACCCTTACTGCCAGCGTCAACCTCCGTTCTGGACCGGGAACGGGATTTGCCGCCATCGGAAAGGTGCCGGACGGCGGACAGGTCGATCTCAAGGAATGCGATGCGAGCGGCGCGTGGTGTGCCGTTGCCTTTGGCAAGGAGAACGGCTTCGTCAGCGGAAAATATCTCACTCAGTCCGCTGCCGAGGGACCTTCCTGGCCAAAGACCTTCACCGCCGACAGTGGAGCGACGCTCACCCTCTTCCAGCCCCAGGTGGTCGACTGGCCGGGGTTCGTGAAGCTCGACGCGATGATCGCCGCAGAACTCAAAACCTCGAAGGAGGCATCGCCGATCTACGGCGTGCTAGGAATATCCGCGAAGGCGGTCGCCGACGACGAGACCGGGAACGTTGTTTTGACCGATGTCGAACTAAGCGAGGTCAACTTTTCCACTCTCGACAAGGAGCAGCTTTCGAAACTGTCACTTGGTGTGGGCGGTATTCTTCCGACGGATCCCATCACGGTATCGCAGGATCGCCTGACCGCGAGCCTGTCTGACTACAAGCGACTGAACGATGTGTCCGGGCTGAAGGCTGAAGCACCACCCGTATTCACGAGCATCGTTCCAGCAGTGCTGGTGCAGACCGACGGCAAGGCGGTGCTCTCTCCGGTGAAAGGGGTCGAGGGGCTTTCTTTCGTCGTCAACACGAACTGGGACATCTTCCAGATCGACGCCGACAAAAGCTTCTATCTCCGCGACGAGAAAAGCTGGCTGACGGCCGCAAGCCTCGAAGGCGAATGGACGGAGGTCGAGACCCTACCGTCGCAACTATTCAAACTACCCGAGGAAGACACCTGGAAGGATGTGAAGGGCTCCTTGACTGGGACGAAGTTTGCCGATGGCGGCGTGCCCAAGGTCTTCTACTCGGATGTTCCAGCCGAGTTGCTTGTCTTCCAGGGCAAGCCTGCGCTGGAGAAGGTACCGGGCACTGGCCTACAGTGGGTGTCGAATACGACCAGCGACGTCTTCTACCATCCGGCGGACAAGACCTGGTACGTGCTGCTGTCAGGCCGTTGGTTCTCAGCGACCTCGTTGGATGGCCCATGGACGTTCGCCACTCCGAACCTTCCCTCGGGTTTCCAGAGCATTCCGCAGGACGCTCCGTACTACGCGGTCCGCGCATCCATACCGGGCACTTCAGAGAGCGCCGAGGCACGGCTCAAGGCTAGCATTCCACAGATGGCACGGGTCGCTACGGATGGAACGGTCAAGGTCGAGGTCGCCTACAGCGGCGATCCCAAATTCGAGCCGATCGATGGCACCACCCTCTCCTACGCGGTGAACTCGAACGAGCAGGTTATCAAGGTCGCGGAAAAGTATTTCGTGCTCAAGGACGGCGTCTGGTTCGTTGGCGACACGCCAGCGGGACCTTTCGAACTTGCAAAGGCGGTACCGGACGAGATCTACAAGATCCCCGCGTCGTCCCCCGTCTACAACGTCACATATGTCAGGGTCTATGACACTGAGCCCGACGCCGTTTGGTACGGCTACACGGCAGGATACCTGGGAGCCTATCTCGCATGGGATGCGCTTGTCTGGGGAACCGGGTGGGCCTACCCGGCTTGGTGGGATTTCGCTTGGTCCGGCGGATACTGGCCCTATTATCCGCGCCCTGTAACCTACGGTGTGGGAGCCTTCTACAATCCTGCATTCGGAACGTTCGGGCGCTACGGTTATGCCTACGGCCCCTATCGCGGAATTGCAGGCGGTGCGGCGTACAATCCCCGGACTGGAACCTATATGAGAGGCGGCGCCATCTCGGGTCCGGCAGGCTCCCGCGGCTTCGTCGCAGCTTTCAATCCAAGAACAGGCAACGCGGTGGCGGCGCGCGGCGGCTCCAACGTGTACGGCTCCTGGGGGACGGCTGCCGTGAAGCAAGGCGGTGAGTTCGCCCGCATCAGTGGCGGATCGACCCAGAATGCAGCCGGACTGCGCTGGCGCAACTCTTCGGGAGACCGTGGCTTCATCGCCGGAGGCAAAGGTGGAGACATCTACGCCGGACGCGACGGGAACGTCTATCGTCGCGAGAACGGCGAGTGGCAGAAACACACACCCGATGGGTGGAACCCCGTCAACCGCCCTTCGACAGACGATCTCAAGAACGCAGGCGAGCACTTCGCTTCCAGACATCCGGAAGCAGCGGACCGCATTCGGGAGAACGCACCCGAGCGTGCGCAGAACATCCAGAACAGGGTGCAGAACCGTCCCGCCGTTCAGGAGCGGGTCCAGACCCGCGTGCAAGATCGCCAGAACGCCCCACGTCGGCAGGTTCGCGATCGGGCTCCCGAGCACCTCGGTGTTGATCGGGTCGCGCGGCACGTCGGCAACCAGCGCGAGCTGTCACGGAGTTTCGGTCGCCGCGATATCGGCCAGTTCAGCGGCGGCAGGCACTTAGGTGCAGGCGGAGGCCGCGAGTTCAGCGGGTTCAGGGGTGGTGGTGGCTTTCGTGGCGGCGGTGGTTTTCACGGCGGGGGCAATTTCCGCAGACGCTGAGCTTTTTTGATTTCTTGAAGATGGGGACATCGATGACCTGCGATACAAGACTTGGACTTTGCATCATTACAGCGGCGGCGCTGCTTCCATCCCTCGGAATGGCGGCGGAGGGCGGTGCAGGATTCTACCTTCTCGGCTCAAAGGGTCCCGCTGCTGCAATCACCCCTCCACCCGGCGTGTTCTTCTCCAACGATGTCTACATCTATTCCGGCGAGCTTGGCGGAGGCCGCGCGCTGCCGTCAGGTGGCCGTCTGGCAGTGGGCGTGGACGGGTCAGCGGTCATCGATGTTCCGACGGTGCTGTGGGTACTGCCGGAAGAGATACTGGGCGGACATGTCGGATTGACAGCCACCCTGCCGATCGGCTGGAAGAAAACAAAAGCCGATGTAACGCTCGCAGGTCCGCTCGGTGGCTCCGCATCTGGTTCCACATCCGATTCGGTCTTCACGATCGGCGATCCGGTTCTGGGCGGGCTTCTCGGATGGGAGGAAGGAAACTTCCATTGGCAGACCAGTCTTCTCGTCAACGTTCCGATCGGAGACTACCAGGAGGGTGAGATATCAAACGTCGCTTTTCACCACTGGGGAGCCGACGTGTCGGCAGGGTTGACCTGGCTCGACCCCGCGGTTGGCCTTGATCTTTCGGCAGTCGTCGGGATGAGCTTCAATGCCGAAAACCCGGCGACGGACTACCGGACAGGCAACGAGTTCCACTTCGAATGGGCCGCCGTTCAGCATTTCAATGAGCAGTTCGATGCTGGTCTGGTGGGTTACTATTACAATCAGGTGACGGGAGACAGCGGTGCAGGAGCCACAAGCGACTTCAAGGGACAGGTTGCAGCAATCGGAGCGACGATCGGATATACCTTCAAGGCGGGCGAGCTTCCGATTTCTACCAGGATCAAGTACTTCCACGAGTTCGGCGCCGAAAACCGCGCGGAAGGCGACGTCGTCTTCCTTAGCATCTCTATGCCGCTGTCGATCACGAAACCAGCGAACATCGCGGCGCAGTGATGGTTGCACAGTCAGCCCTGCGGTGGAAGGTCCTGACCTGTAGCCTTTCTATGCTCGCGGGCTGCGGTCATCCAGTTGGAGTGATGCAGCCAGTTGCACTGTCGACGCCCTCGAAAACGGCTGGCATCAACATGCTAGTTGCGACGACCCGCCAGCCATCGGGTGATCCCAGGACGCTGTTCAACGGCGAACGAAGCCCCAGAACCTACATGACCGACGTAGCTGTCTCCATACCCGCCAAGCGGGAAGCTGGAACAGTTCAATGGCCCGCTCGCCTGCCCCCGGATCCAGCCACCGATTTCGCGGTAACTCGTGTCAGGCCAATCAGAACCGTTACTGAGGGTCGCGCATGGTTCCGCCAGCACATGGAGGGTGGCCATGCGCTGGTGTTCATCCATGGTTTCAACAACAGGTACGAAGACAGCGTATTTCGCCTCGCCCAGATCGTTCACGACAGCGGTATGGTAGCCACACCGATCCTGTTCACATGGCCATCGCGGGCGCAGCTAACCGGCTACGAGTACGACAAGGAGAGCACCAACTATTCAAGGACTGCGCTCGAGCAGTCGCTACGGGTGCTTGCAGCCGATCCCGCCGTCAAGGACGTCACGATCCTCGCGCATTCGATGGGAACGTGGCTCGCGATGGAATCGCTGCGTCAGATGGGTATTCGCGATGGGCGTGTGGAGAACAAGATCAAGGACGTGATCCTCGCCTCGCCCGACATCGACATCCAGGTCTTTGCCAAGCAGTTCGTCGAGATGGGTGCGCCAAGGCCAAAGTTCACGATCTTCGTGTCCCAGGACGACCGCGCTCTGGCTGCTTCGAGTTTCATCACCGGGAACGTTTCACGCCTCGGAGCGATTGACCCGACGAAGGAGCCGTACCGATCACGTCTTGAGAAAGCGGGTATCACCGCGATCGATCTGACGAAGGTGAAGACAGGCGATAGTCTCCATCACGGCAAATTCGCCGAAAGCCCTGAGATCGTACAACTCATCGGTCAGCGGCTGATGACGGGTCAGGCTCTCACCGACAGCAACGTCTCTCTCGGACAAGGTGTCGCCGCTGTGGTCGGCGGGACGGTGCGTACCGTGGGCTCGGTTGCGGGGGCTGCCGTAGCTGCGCCCCTTACGATTATCGAACAGCCTGCAAGAAAACGACAATCCAGCGCGTCGGAGTTGGATGGCGAGCTGGAAAGTGATGGGAAGCAGGGTCCTCTGACACAATAGTCGTCCGTTTGGGCCGATTGTTACCCCCTGCTACGCCCATTGTTACCGTTACAAGCTTACTCCTCCATCGACCCTGACGCATGATCGCGCCGCAACGCCGGACGAACAGAAAGCCAGATGCACGCAGAAAGGAACCGTGTGATGAGTACGCCCTTCTATCGAAGACTTCTTGCCGCCACAGCCGCAATCGCAATGACATCAGGGATTGTTGTCAGTACCGCAATCGCCCAGCAACCCGCCCCCGCAACGACTACGACACCGCCAGCAGCAGACAACAGCAAACCCAATATCCTCGTGATCTTCGGCGACGACATCGGCCAGACGAACATCAGCGCCTATTCATTCGGCGTGGTCGGCTACAAGACCCCGAACATCGACAGCATCGCCAAGGCGGGCATGATGTTCACCGACTATTATGCCGAGAATTCCTGCACGGCGGGCCGTTCGACCTTCATTACTGGCCAGGCCTGCCTTCGAACAGGGCTGTGCAAAGTGGGTGCTCCGGGTGCTCCAGTCGGATTGCAGGCGGGCGACATCACGATCGCCCAGGCTCTCAAGCCACTGGGATATGCTACCGGGCAGTTCGGCAAGAACCATCTTGGTGACAAGGACGAATACCTGCCGACCAACCACGGCTTCGACGAGTTCTTCGGTAACCTCTATCACCTCAACGCCGAAGAGGAGCCGGAGGCCGCGATGTGGCCGAAGGACGATGCCGAGTTTCTCAAGGCTTATTCGCCGCGGGGCGTGATCAGGTCGTCCGCGGACGGCAAGATCGAAGACAGCGGGCCGCTGACAAAGAAACGGATGGAGACGATAGATGACGACACGACGGCCGCGGCCATCGACTTCATCGGCCGTCAGGCAAAGGCAAACAAGCCGTTCTTCACCTGGATGAACACCACGCGCATGCACTTCGCGACGCACGTCAGAGAGTCGATGCGCGACAAGGCCGGGATGCCCGGCAACGAGTACGCAGACGGCATGCTTGAACACGACGGCGACGTCGGCAAGCTTCTAAAAGCTCTCGACGACCTCGGCATCGCGGACAATACGATAGTGGTCTACACGACCGACAATGGCCCCAACCAGTTCTCCTGGCCGGATGCGGCTACGACACCTTTCCGCAGCGAGAAGAACACGAACTGGGAGGGCGCTTTCCGTGTGCCCGCGATGATCAGATGGCCGGGCCACGTGGCCGCCGGCCAGGTCTCAAACGAGATGTTCTCCGGACTCGACTGGTTTCCGACTCTTCTAGCGGCGGCGGGCGACACGGACGTTAAGACTCGTCTTCTATCGGGATGGCAGCCGTCGGGAAGCAGCACGACATTCAAGAACCATCTGGATGGCTACAATCAACTCGACTACATCACGGGCAAGACCGAAAAAAGCGCCCGCAAGGACTTCTACTACTTCGACGACGACGGCGATCTGGTGGCCACGCGCTACGACGACTGGAAGGTCGTGTTCAAGGAACAGCCAGCGCCCGGCGGATTCGCAGTCTGGCAGACCCCGTTCGTGACGTGGCGCATTCCGAAGCTATTCAATCTACGCATGGACCCCTACGAACGTGCCGACGTCGTATCCGACCAGTACAACGACTGGCTGACGCGCAACGATTTCCTGCTGGTGAAGGGCCAACTGCAAGGCGCAGCATTTCTCGAAACCTTCGTGAAGTATCCGCCGAGCCAGCGCGTTGCCAGCTTCAACATTGAAGGCGTCCGCGAGCAGGTCGACAAGGCGATCGACCAGTCTTTCAAGGACCGAGGCATCGAGAAGTAAAGCTCAACGGGCGCGCTGGCTTCGGCGCGCCCCTCATCATTTTCCGAGGGGACGAATATGGCTGCCCGTGACGACATCATCGAACTCGGCAAGCGTATCGGCCAGTCAATCATCGGCCAGGACCAGATGGTCGAGCGGCTCCTGCTGGGACTGCTTGCAAACGGGCATCTGCTGGTCGAAGGGTTACCGGGCCTAGCCAAGACAAGGGCAATCAAAAGCCTCGCAAAGAACCTCGATGCAGAACTCTCGCGGGTACAGTTCACGCCCGATCTCCTGCCCGCCGACATAACGGGATCTGAAATCTATTTCTCGGAAGGTGGCAAGGGAGAGTTCAGGTTCCAGCAGGGGCCGATCTTCGCCAACCTGATTCTCGCCGACGAGATCAACCGGGCGCCCGCTAAGGTGCAGTCCGCGCTGTTGGAAGCCATGGAGGAACACCAGGTGACGGTCGGCGGCAAGAGCTATCCCCTTCCTGACCTCTTCATGGTGATGGCCACGCAGAACCCGATCGAGCAGGAAGGCACATATCCGCTGCCCGAAGCCCAGCTCGACCGCTTCCTGATGCATGTGGAGGTCGGCTATCCCGACGAGCGGTCCGAAGCGGCGATCATGCGGCTGAACCGCGATGAGGAGAACGCGACGCATGGCGGGGCGAAGCCGCAGCCGCCGCACAAACTCAGCCCGCAGGCCGTCTTCGACGCCCGCAAGGAGATCGGAACGATCACTGTCTCCGACCCGGTCGAGAAATACATGGTGGCGCTGGTCTTCGCGACCCGGTACCCGGACCGCTATGACAAGGAGTTGGCCAAGCTTCTCGAGGTCGGTGTCAGCCCGCGTGGTGTTATCGGTCTTGACAAGGTTTCAAGAGCGTACGCCTGGCTCAAGGGCCGTGACTACGTGACACCCGACGACGTGAAAGCGATTGTCCATGGTGTCTTCCGCCACAGACTGATCCTTTCCTACGAGGCGCATGCCTCGAACACCACACCGGACCAGGTGATCGACCGGATTGTCCAACTGGTAGCCGTGTCATGAGCGGCGGCGTCTACGTCTCGACCGAAGGACTGGTCAGGCTTGAGACACAGGCGCGCGACCTGAGTTTCGTGCAGAAGGCTCGTAGCCACCAGCAGCTTGCCGGACGCATGAAATCTGCGACGCGGGGCCGCGGGCTGACTTTCGAGGAACTGCGCAACTACCTGCCGGGCGACGACATCCGTTCGATCGACTGGCGGGTCACGGCAAGAACGACCAAGCCCGTCGTGCGGGTTTATTCCGAGGAGAAGGAACGCCCTGCCCTTATCGTTGTCGATCAGCGGATCAACATGTTCTTCGGCAGCCGCCGAGCGATGAAATCGGTCACGGCTGCCGAGGCGGCCATGCTCTGCGCGTGGCGGATATTCGGATCGGGCGACAGGGTCGGCGGTTTCGTGGTTGGCGACACCGACACGGACGAGATCAAACCTCATCGCAGCCGCAACGCGGTCATAGCCCTCGCCGACCGTATCGCCTTGCGCAACAACGGGTTGAAAGCCGATGCTGCCGGAACCTCAAAACCAAGTCGCCTGGAGGCGGTGCTTGAAACCGTCGCCAACGTGGCGCACCACGACCACCTCGTTGTCGTCATCTCAGACTTCGAGGGTCATACGTACCGTACCCGCGACCTCCTTCTGATGCTTTCGTCCCGGAACGACGTGATGTGCCTCCTCGTCTTCGATCCGTTTTTCTTGAGCCTTCCGACTTCGGGGGGCATTGTCGCCAGCGGCGGCGGGCCGCAGGCGGAGCTTGCGTTCAACTCAGCAGCTACCCGATCCTCGATCGACGCCTTCGCGCGCGATCGCGGCCGCGCGCTGCTGGAATGGCAACAGGAGCTGGGCATGCCGATGCTTCCGATCTCGGCGGCCGAGGAGACGGCACCGCAGCTTCGCCGCCTGCTCGGACAGTCCGCCTGGTCCCAGAGGAGGCGATGATGGAACACGCCGACGCCGCGCTGCAGACGGCGCTTCGCTCGCTTAACGATATCGTTCTCCCGGACCCCGTTTCGATGATGCCGCAGACATGGGGCTGGCTGGTCGTTGCCGCGTTGCTTACGGCGGCGTGCACCATCGCTGTGTTTCGATGGGTTAGACGATACCGGGCCGATGCGTATCGGAGGGAGGCGCTGGCGATGCTCGGCACCATCCGTCATCTTCTCGAACACCCTACGACCCGTCGCGAAGGTGTCCTTCGACTGGGAGTGCTGCTGAAGCGGACCGCTCTGGCCGCATGGCCCCGCAGCGAGGTCGCCTCCCTCTCGAACGCGGACTGGGCGGAATTTCTCGCAAACCACGGCGATACCGATACCCGTACGCTCGAATGGCTTCTGACTGACTTCGAGTATCATGATGCGGACGCGGTCGCCCATCTGCCGTCGCATGTGCGCGACGATGTCCTGGCGACCGCGCGGGCCTGGATCGAGCGGCATCATGTACCAGCTTGAACTTCCATGGCTCCTTCTCGTGCTCCCCGCGCCCGTGCTTGTCTGGTGGCTGCTTCCACCGCACCGGGAAACATCAGCGTCGATACGCCTCCCGTTTTTCCCGCAGGTGACAGAGGCCGCCGGTGTTATTCCTTCCGAAGGTTCAGTCGCCGCGATCAGATCCTGGCCGCAGCTCGGCTGCGAGACGCTGGCCTGGTGTCTCATCGTGCTCGCACTCGCCCGACCGCAGTTCGTCGAGCCACCCATCGAAAAGGTCGAACCGCAGCGGGACATCCTGCTTGCTCTCGACCTGTCGCAGTCAATGGATGCCAGGGACTTCCCCGGCGCGGACGGAGCGCCTCTCCCCCGTGTCGACGCGGTCAAACAGGTCGTTGCGGATTTCGTGACCGGGAGACCGGGAGACCGGATCGGCCTCGTGGCCTTTGGCGATGCACCCTACCCACTCGCGCCCTTCACCATGGATCACGAGCTGATCGGGACGATGATTGCCGATGCCGTGCCGGGTATGGCGGGACCGAGGACGGCACTTGGGGACGCACTCGGACTTGCGATCAAGATGTTCGAGAAGACGGCGGTGCCCGAAAAGGTGCTCATCGTGCTGACGGATGGCAACGACACGGCGAGCCGGATGCCCCCTCTGAAAGCTGCGGAGATCGCGAAGTCGAAGGGCGTGATCGTCCATGCCGTCGGTATCGGCGATCCGGAGGCAACGGGTGAAGATAAGCTCGACACTGCCACGCTGCAGGAGATCGCCGGCAAGACGGGCGGCCGCTACTTCTTCGGCGGCGACCAGACGCAGCTCGCTGCAATCTACCAGGTACTCGACCGGATCACCCCGAAAGACCAGAAGAATCTGTCCTGGCGACCTCGCGTCGAGCTGTTCCACTGGCCGCTGCTGGCTGCCGTGCTGCTGCTCGCAGGCTATCATGCGCTTGTTGGCGCGGCTGGCATTATTCGCCGGAGGGCCTCCGCATGATCTCAGACTTCCACTTCATCCGCCCTTGGTTGCTGCTCTTGCTGTCTCTGCCAGCAGTGATCCTGTGGCTGGCGTCACGGTCGGGCGACATGCGCTCCCGCTGGAAGGGCATGATCGCGCCGCATCTGCTCGAAAGCCTGATCGTTGACGGGTCGCCGGGCTCCAGGGTGAGACCATCATGGCTGCTTTTCGGAATGCTTGTCCTGGGGATCGTCGGCGTTGCCGGGCCCACATGGCAGCGCGAGCCTCCGCATTTTGTCCAGGATACCGCGCCTCTGGTCATCGCAGTCGATCTTTCTGCGACCATGGACGCAATCGACGTGACCCCTTCGCGGCTCGAGCGCGCCAAGTTGAAGATCAGAGACATCCTGGCCGCGCGGGCGGGCGCTCGCACCGCGATCGTCGCCTACGCCGGGACAGCACACCTCGTCCTGCCGCCAACGGAAGACGTTGCGCTGCTCGAGAGCTATTCCGACGCGCTGGCGACACGGATCATGCCGAAATCAGGCAAGGACACGGCCTCGGCAATCACACTTTCGAACAGCCTGCTCCGGAAGGAGGGATCAACTGGGACGATCCTACTGCTGACCGACGGCATCGAGGAGGTCGCGACGAACTCGTTGAAATCGAGTGCCAACGCGATCGTCATCCTCGGAATCGGCACTGCGGCTGGCGGCCCGGTGAGAACGCCCCAAGGCGGGTTCGTATCCGACGCTTCAGGGTCTCGCCTGTTATCGAAGCTCGACATGGCGAAGCTGGAGGAGATCGGTAAGCAGACGGGGGCCGCGGTCGCGACGGCGACGGACGACGACACGGACGTTCGGTGGATAGCCCAGCGAGTCCGATCCGACTTCGCGCAGAGAGAAGCGTCAGACGGCGACCGTTGGCGCGACCGCGGCTGGTGGCTGATCATTCCGCTGGCGATCGCGATGGCCTCTACGTTCCGCAAAGGATGGGTTGTCCGAACCGCCGTCCTGCTTCTCGCAGTCAATGTGTTTTCAGCCGAAAGCGCACGTGCCGACAGTCTCATCGACATGTGGCTGACCCGTGACCAGCAGGGTCGCATTCAGTTCGAGCGAGGGAACTCTCTGGCAGCAGCGGAGCGCTTCGTCGATCCTGTGTGGAAGGGCGTGGCCTTGTATCGATCAGGAAAATTCCAGGAGGCGGTAGATGCCCTCGCCACCTTGGACACGCCGGAAAGCTGGTACGACCAGGGCAATGCTCTTATGCACCTTTCAAAGTACGATGAGGCAGTTGTGGCCTACGGCAAGGCGCTGGAAACGCGAAAGGACTGGCCGGAAGCGACAGCGAACCTCGCCATTGCGCAAAGGTTTCTCAAAGCTCAGCAGGAAAAGCAGGAAGATCAGCCAGAGCAGCCGAGCGAGGCCCCGGACAGCGTCCAGTTCGACGAAAAGGGGAAGCAGGGAAAAGAAGGCACGGTGGAAGTTGCAGAGCAGGCTTCGGAAACCTGGATGAAGAACATCGCCGTCAGTCCGGCCGACCTGATGGCGCGCAAGTTCTCCATAGAGGCCGGGAGGATGTCTCGGTGACCATCGTTCGACTGCTTGTTATCATAGTCGGATTCCTGACATGCGGGCAGGTCATCGCGGCTGTCCCCTTCGCTCGCGCTTCCATCGACCGGGCCGACAGGATCGTGCCCGGCGAAGAGGTGCATGTCGTCGTCGAAGTCTACGCGCCCGGCTTCTTCACTACTCCGCCGCAATTCCTGCTCTTCGAGGTTCCGGACGCTCTAGTCACTCTCTCCGAAGACCGCGCGCAGAACGTGGTCGAGACGATCGAGGGTGTGCAGTATTCCGGCATCAGGAAGACCTACGCCGTGGTTCCCGAAAAACGGGGGTCCTTCGCTCTCCCGGAGATCGGTATAGACCTCGGCTTCTCGTCCGACGGAACGACGACAAGAGCAACGGTGCGGGTAGGCCTACCCTCATTCGACGTGGTTGCTGCATCCGGACAAAGTGGGACGCCTTTCGCGGCGCGGGGGTTGATGCTCTCCCAGTCCTTCGATCGGGATCCGGCCTCCCTCAAGGCAGGAGACGCACTTGTGAGAACGATCGTCGTCTTTGCCTCGAATACACAGGCCATGCTTATTCCTCCGGTAGACTTTGGGGAAGCGGCAGGCACTGCGCGCTACGTAAAGCCGCCTGTTCTCACAGATGGCGTCGAAAGGCGTGGTATCGGCCGCAGCGTGGATACCGGAAGCACCAGAACTGAGACGGTGGTCTACACGACAACCACCGAGGGCCGCTTCTCGCTTCCGCCGATCACCTATCCGTGGTTCGACATCGAAGGCCGGGAACTCACCATCGCGACGCTTCCAGCCGTCGCATTGGTCGTCCAGCAAGCGGCGACGGGCGAAGGCATTGCTCCCGTCCTCGACCAGGAACCACGATCCTCTCGCTGGACCACAAGGGGATTGCTGGCGGTGCTCCTGATCGTGGCAATTGATCTCGCGTTGGCGGTCTTCGCATGGCGGCGCTATCCGACCATCCGCCTGACTGCGAAGACGTATCTTGGACAGCGCCGCAACTCCCCGCGACGGAGGCTCCGACGGCTGCGGGCCCTTGTTCGTACCGGATCGGACGATGCAGTCTATCAGGCACTTCATGACTGGAGTCTTCGGCTGGGTTACGGCACCATTTCCGCTTGGACCAGCACACCGACGGACCCTGCCCTCGCGGCGCAGGTCGCCATCCTGGAACGCCGCCTTTTCAGCTCATGCGATGTTGAGCTGGACCGTCGGGCGCTCGCATCGGCGATCGTTTTGCCGACACCACCGGGCGAGCGCTCGAGGAATGCCCTTCCCGAGCTCAACCCGTCGGCCAACCACCCGTTGTTACCCCCATTGTTACAGTAACATTCTTTCCACGCGCGTTGTGAACGCTACGTTCAACGTATCGGTTCGGAGGTGGCTATGGCACTGGCATTCGAAAGCGCGGCAGATACCGGAACGGAGGACGGGCTGGCATGGGTTCCCGGTCGGACGTTCACGATGGGATCGGACAGTCATTATCCGGAGGAGGCCCCCGCACACCCCGTAACGGTCGACGGTTTCTGGATATCAGCGGTACCCGTTACTAACCGACAGTTCAAGGCGTTCGTCGAGAAGACCGGTCACGTCACCGTCGCCGAAAAGGCTCCTGATCTGAATGAATATCCGGGTGCGAAGCCGGAGATGTTGAGAGCGGGCTCCCTCGTCTTCACGCAGCCGAAATCGCTGGATGGACCTGATATATCACAATGGTGGAACTTCAAATTCGGCGCGAACTGGCGGCGTCCGCTAGGGGGGCTCAGCGACCTGCGCGGCAAGCTCGACCACCCTGTCGTACACGTCGCCTATGCCGATGCTCTCGCCTACGCCACCTGGGCAGGAATGTCGCTCCCGACAGAAGCAGAATGGGAAATGGCCGCCAAGGGCGGTGCCGACGAGACTGAATTCGCGTGGGGCGACGAGTTTGCACCAGATGGAATTCCGATGGCGAACACCTGGAACGGCACCTTCCCGACGCAGTCTAACAAACCAAAGGGTCAGGAGCGCACATCCCCGGTTCGATCTTTCCCGCCCAATGCGCTTGGCCTCTACGACATGATCGGCAACGTCTGGGAGTGGACCAGCGATTTCTGGTCGACCCACCATCCAGAACCCGCGAAGCGCTCATGCTGTATTCCCACCAATCCGCGACGAGGCCTGACCGAGGCGAGCTATGATCCCCGGCAGCCCACGATCCGCATTGCGAGAAGAGTGCTCAAGGGCGGCTCACATCTCTGCGCGCCAAACTATTGCCGTCGCTATCGCCCTGCCGCCCGTCACGCGGAAGCGGAGGACACGTCCACCAGCCATGTCGGCTTCCGTTGCGTGAAGCGGTCGATCAATGAAGGAGCACCGAGATGAGAAAACTAACGTTCGCCATAGAACCCATCTGCGCCGCAGTTGCGGTCGCGGCCGTCCTGTTGCTGAGTGGTCTGATCCGCCCGGCGAGTGCACAAGAGGTGCTCCCGTCCTGGAATGACACGGCAGCGAAAACCCGGATCGTGGACTTCGTCAAGGCGACTGTAACGGAGGGCGGAGACGGTTACGTCGCGCCGTACGACAGGATTGCCGTGTTCGACAACGACGGCACACTCTGGTCGGAGCAGCCGATCTATTTCCAGTTCGCCTTCATGCTCGACCGTGTGAAGACGCTCGCACCACAGCATCCCGATTGGAAATCGAAGGAGCCGTACAAGTCCGTCCTGTCGGGCAATCCGATGGGCGCTCTCAAGTCTGGCGAAAAAGGCGCGGTTGATCTCGCCATGAGCACTCACGCGGGCATGACGACGGACCAGTTCTCGAAGATCGTCACCGACTGGTTCGCTAGTGCCAGGCACCCAAAGACGGGAAAGCCCTATGACGAGATGACCTTCCTTCCTATGCGGGAACTTCTCGACTATCTGCGCTCCAATGGCTTCAAGACATACATCGTTTCGGGCGGAGGCGTCGAGTTCATGCGGCCCATGACCGAGAAGATGTACGGCATCCCACCTGAACAGGTTGTCGGCAGCACCATCACCACTGAATATGCCATCGTCGGAGACGTGCCCGTCCTGAGGCGGTTGGCCAAGATCGACTTCGTCGACGACGGCAAGGGCAAGCCCGCGGGGATCAACAAGTTCATCGGAAGAAAGCCCATCTTCGTCGCAGGCAATTCCGACGGCGACTACGAGATGCTGCGCTGGGTGACCGCCGCCAAGGGACCGGGTTTTGCGATGATCGTTCATCATACCGACGACGTGCGCGAAGTCGCATATGATCGCAAGAGCCCGATCGGAAAGCTCGACAAGGCTCTCGATGAAGCCGAGCGACGCAACTGGCTGGTCGTTGACATGAAGGCGGACTGGAAAAAGGTCTTCGCTTTCGACAAGTGAGGTCGTCGGTATGAAGTGGATCTCCGCGCTTCTCCTGTTCTTGTCTATAACCGTCGGAGCTGTCGCTCAGGATGCTCCGCGACCGCAGAAGGTCGACGATCTCATAAACTTGTTGCAGGACCCTGAAGTCCGGACATGGCTTGAGAAAGCACCTGCCACGACGGCGACCGCTTCCAACCCAGACGACGGTTTGGCGGCTTGGGAGGCTACCGCGCGAGGGCGGATAAACGGGATCCTCGAAGCAATCCCAAGGATTCCTGGCGAGGCGATGGTAGCCGCGACCCGCACAAGGGCAGACGCCCTGTCGCACAGCGGACTGCCAGTCTTCGTCGTCTTCATCGTTCTGACTGGGATCGGGATGTTGGTGGAGCGTCTGTTCGTCCACTGGAGGAAAGGCCGACAGCGCTTGCAGGAACGCCTGCTGGCAATCGGAGTATTCGCGGTGGCAGCAGCGGCTGTATTCTTCGCATTTGACTGGCCCCCGCTCCCCCGCATTGTTCTGCTCGTGGCCTTGCTGGCGCTCGCTGCCTACCGTTTGGCTGCGGCGGTGCTAGACGCGGCCTCGCTGGTAGCTCCGGCCCGCCGGCGCGCAAAAATCTTCATGGCTATGACCTTTTTCGGCATCGCTGCTGCAACACTCGGGAGGCCGCTGATGGTCGATCCGCTGGTGACACAGGCGGTATCGTTCTGCGTTTCGGTCATTCTGCTTGGTCTGGCCATAGAGGGCGTCTTCTCGACTTCAGTCTGGCCGCTACGCACACGCATCGCACTCTGCCTCGCCTTCGTTGTGGTCTGGTTGCTTTGGTGCGTGGGCCTCCGGGGTCTCTTCTGGCTTGGGGTCTATGCCATCGCCCTGCCCTCGGCGCTTCGTTTTGTGGGACATGCCGCCGGGGAAGCTACTGCCTCAGACCGCGGCAGCATCAAGGGCGTCCTTTTCGTGCGAGGCATCCGTGCGATCGTGGTGGTGATGGCCGTCGCGTGGCTTGCCCTCGTGTGGCGCCTCGATCCGAACTCGCTCGTCCACAGCGACCCGGCCGTTTCAGCCATTTCCTATGGCCTCCTCAAGAGCGTGGTCGTGCTGCTCCTTGCAGACCTGGCCTGGCACCTCGTGAAGTCATGGATCGATCGAAAACTCCTGGTGCGTGGCGAGCAGCTTCCCGACGCATCACAGGCGGCCCGCCAGGCACGGCTTCGGACCCTCCTGCCGATTTTCCGAAATGTGTTGGCCGTCGCAGTCGCAGTCGTCGCGGGTCTGATCGTCCTCTCGGAGCTGGGCGTCGAAATAGGACCGCTGATCGCGGGTGCTGGAATCTTCGGCGTGGCGCTTGGCTTCGGCTCGCAGACACTGGTGAAGGATGTTATCGCAGGGATCTTCTACATGTTCGACGATGCCTTCCGAGTTGGAGAGTACATCCAGGCAAAAAGCTACAAGGGAACGGTTGAAGGATTCAGCCTCCGCTCGGTGCGCCTGCGCCACCACCGCGGCCCGGTATACACGGTACCGTTCGGAGAACTCGGCGCCGTCCAGAACATGAGCCGTGACTGGGGCATCGTGAAGTTCCGCATTTCTGTCAGCTACGATGCGGACGTGGAAAAGGCCAGGAAGCTGACCAAGAAGATCGGAGCCGCGCTCGCTGAAGATCCGGAGTTCTCGCCCCTGTTCATCGAACCCCTGAAAATGAAGGGGGTCGAGGAATTCGGAGATTACGGCATGGTGCTGAGCTTCGGGATGACGCTGCGCCCGAGCGGCCTTCAGTCGATGATCCGCCGCCGTGCCAACCTGATGATCCGCGAGGCGTTCAAGGAGAACGGGATAGAGTTCGCGACGCCGTCCGTGCAGGTCGGCAACGAGGACCGGGATGGTGCCGCAGCGGCCGCAACAGCGATCCGTACCCAGCAGGCCAAGGCTGTGGTGACGGAGGGCTAGATGACCCCTATCGAAGACGACAGCCTGCGGATCATGCACGGCGGTCCGTTCTATGACCTCATGGAGCGCCTCTGCATGCGCAGGCGCGGTCGGCGGGCCGCCGTACTCGTGTTGCTGTGCTGGGTGGTTCCGCTGCTTCTTGTCGTTTGGACACGGGGCATCGACGGAGCCGACGTCTTTCTGCGCGACTGGGGCGCTTGGGCGAAGTTTCTGATCGCACCTGTGCTGCTCACGCTAGCCGAGAAGCCTATCGGCTTCGCGCTTGACGAATGCCTGTCTATTTTCTTCCGCGTCCCGCTGGTGGCATCGCAGTCTATGCAGGCCGCGCGGCACGCGCTACGAGATGCGCGTGACCGCACAACGGCTGGCATGCCCGAGATTGTGTGTGCTGCGGTAGCCATGGCGGCAACCGCAACCAACGCCAGTGTGTTTTTCGGCGGCAGCGGGCCAGACTGGGCGTTGTCCGAGGAAGGCATTTCCGCCCCAGGCGTATGGTGTCTCCTTGTCGGCAACGCGGTCTATTGGTTTCTACTCACGCGGCTTGTCTGGAAACACCTCATATGGTGGCGGTTCCTCTCCTCGATCGGGAAGTGCCACCTTCGTCTCGTTGCCACACATCCCGATGGTCATGCCGGACTCGGTTTCCTCGGGTTCTATCCCGCGGGCTATGGGCTGTTCACGCTTGCGGTAAGCTCGGTGTTCGCGGCTGGAGTGGGCCACGTCATGCAGCGGGTGACGGTCACACCGAGCCTGTTCGCAGCCGTCTGCGTGGCGTGGCTCGGGGTCGTCGTGATCTACTACGTCATGCCCCTAGTTGCGATCGCCATGCAGATCTGCCGCCTAAAGCGGCGAACTGTGGTGACATCCCTCACAAAAGTGAGCGACTTCGAGCGGTGGAACGAGCGCGCCACGTTGGGGGAGAATGTTTTTGTCGATGAAGGCGAGCCGGAGATGGCGGAATTCCGCGACGCGAAGTCGATTTATTTGGCCGCGATGAGAACCTCTGCGCTGGTGATTAACAAGGGCAACATCCTTCCCTTGTTGCTGCAAGCCATTCTGCCGATGCTCGTTGTCGGAGCAACCTATCTGCCGTTTTCGCAGCTTGGGCCGATCTTGAAGCGACTGCTGCTCCTTTGAAAAGCGTCAGCAACGGATATCGATGAAAAACGTGCCATGGCCTTTTGGGATTGGCAGGAGTATTATCCGCCATTGACTCTGTTAGCCGCCTTGTTCACCGGGATCAATGCTGTCTGCCAGCTTGCTGTCGTCTGGACGCGGTTTGGGGACGGGAGCCACAAGCGGCGTCACCTTATCCGGCAGGCCATCGGTCGCTTCCGTGTCCAACACAGTTTTCGGGGCATCCTCGCAAAAGGCTGAGGATGTGGTTGCCGCCAAGATCACGAGCGCTACTGCGCCAGAGCGAATGTCGGAATAGTGCAGGCTATGATCCTTGGTCAAAGAATATGCCCTCTTCCGAGTTTTCACGGCAGGTTTCGTTGAAGCAGCACGTCCCGCGGATGGAGGCTCTTGCGAAGTCGAAGCCTTTAGAACAGTGTGCCGCTGCACATCTCTCCGGAACTAGGTAGCAAATGCGTCAGTGACTGGTGAGGCAGGTTCCGCTCTGTAAATAGCGATTGAAACAGAGCGAGCAAACCGGCTATATAACTGATAAGTTTAGATGGAGTGGCCCCATGAGCGTTCTTTCAGAGAGTTTTGGTGGACGTATCGCCTCCCCAGGGAAATTTCCTGCGTTGGGAAAGCTGCTTGTTCGCATCAAAGAAGCGTACAATCCGATCGATATCATTCTCTACGGTAGCCGAGCGAGGGGCGAAGCAACTGCTCAGAGCGATTGGGATCTGAAGGTCATTGTGCCCGACGATGCTCCTGAACGCGTGTTTTCACCGATGTTTGGGTGGCGGATCCAGGAAGGGTCTGGTGTCTACGCGGATGTGTCGTGTACGCGCCTGTCTGACTTTCGCGCCGATCTGGTGGTCGCGAACTCGGCAGCCAGCCACATGCTGGATGACGGTATAGTTCTCAATGTCCGCTGAGCTTCATATCGCCAACACGCTACGATTGGCGCATGAGGACCTCGAAGCGGCAGAAATGCTCGCCGCCAAGGAGAACAGAAATGATGCCTATCATGCGCAGCAAGCTGCCGAGAAACTTCTCCTCGCCCTTCTAATCTCCGAAGGCATCAAGGCAGAGCGGAGAGATTCGCATCGCCTAGATGTACTGCGAGACCTGTTGCCCGATGCAAACGCCTTCAAAGGCAAGTTTTCGCCACTGACGTTTCTGACCGCCTACGCCACGACCTACCGCTACCCGAAGGATGCGGGCCGTATGCCAGCTAGAGCGGAGAAGGATGATCTCGATCCGGCGATGGAAGCGCTCCGGGAAATACTGAACGACGTGGCCGCACATTTTGGTGTCAAACTTACGGATTCCGATAGGGTACCTGCACTGTCCTCTGCTGCGCCCCGAGTTTGAGGACCTGCACTCCTAATTTTAAGCGAGCTTACGGGCAGTAGCGTCTGTTGTGGTATTTGCGACATCATTCCGCATCTTTCTACTCGCCCTTACCGCAATCGGGGCGAACTCATTCAGAGCCAGCTTTGCAGAATTGAAATGTTCAGGTAGCCGTAGGCCAGTCGTTCGCAGGCTCGTCGATCACCGTGTTATCTTCAGCGGGATTGGGATTAGACCCCGTTCGAGGACTTCTGTTCGTACCACACGGCCTCGTATCCGGCTTTTCCAATCTCCTTAATCGGAAATCTGGCATGAGGTGCTTTCAGTTCCTGAAGCACGACAACGTCCGGTGATGCCTCGTCCAGCCAGCGAAGCAACACATTGAGCGTAAGCGCGAGTTTCTATACGCCTTCCTCTCTTAAATGCTGTCAGGCATGGAGGTTTCCACTTAACATAGGTGGACACCTTGATGGACAAAGACACTCTTACATTCCCCTCTTCAAAACAAGATCGCGACCGCCGGCGCCGCTATGATCCCGCATGGAAGCAGCGGCTGGTCGAGGCGTGTTCAGAGCCGGGGGTTTCGGTATCACGGCTGGCGCTTCAACACGGGGTCAACGCAAACCTTGTGAGAAAATGGATCAAGAATGGTCGGCACGTATCTGTGTCATCGACATCGGCGTTCGTGCCGGTTCAGATCACAGCGGCAAGCGGCAAGTTCGATATTGAGATGCCAAATGCAGGGAACGAAGAGCCGGCACGCAGAGTGCACGGGACCCGCTCCCCGTCGAAGGTGAGTGCGTCATTGCCAAATGGCGTGATGCTGTCGCTTGAATGCGATGACGTGGACGCTTTGACAACGATCATCGGAGCGCTGGCTCATGTTCAAGCTAAACGCTGATATCCAGGTTTACCTGCATCGTGAACCGATCGACTTCAGGGCGGGGATCAATAGCCTTGCGGTCCTGGTCCAGGAGACGATGGCGATCGATCCGTTCGCTCCTGCTGTCTTTGCATTTTGCAATCGCCGGCGTGACCGGATGAAGCTCCTGTTTTTTGATCGATCCGGTTTTGTGCTGGTTTTGAAACGGTTGACCGAAGACAAGTTCCGATGGCCGCGCCGCGAGGTGCCGGTGGTGACGCTGACGACAGAACAGCTTCATTGGGTTCTCGACGGCATCGATATCGACGCGATGGTCCGCCATCCCTTGCCGCAATATGAGATTGTCGGCTGAAGGGACGATCTGAGCAGTTGACGCGGCCGGGCGGTTCAGATTCAAAACTGTGATGAACAGAGCCGGTGAACCTGATGTTGCAGTGCTGATGGCGCAGTTGGCGGCAAATGCCGCCGAAATTGCTGCGCTGAAAGCCGAGAAGGAAGCGCTCTCGCGCCGCGTCGTCAAGCTCGAAGAGGAACTGGCACTCGCAAAGCTGCATCGTTTTGCACCGCGCAGCGAAAAGCATATTGATCGCCTGTTCAACGAAGCCGAAATTGCTGCGGACGAAGATGGCAGTGACGACGGCGATGCTGCCATCGATCTCCCTGATACAGGCCTGCCAGCGCTCGACAGGACCGCGGGAAAGAAGCGGGGCCGCAGACCTCTGCCGGAAGATCTGCCACGCGAGCGGGTCGAATATGACCTTCCCGAGGATCAGAAGGCTTGTCCATGCTGCCATGGTCAAATGCATCGCATGGGTGAGGCCGTTACCGAGCAGCTCCATATCGAGGTCAAAGCAAAGGTCCTGCAGAATGTTCGGTTCAAGTACGCTTGCCGCCATTGCGACCGCACCGGGATCAACACGCCCGTCGTAATCGCGCCTATGCCGACACAACCCCTGCCGGGCAGCATTGCTACGGCTTCAACGCTGGCCTTCGCGCTTGTGCACAAATACGTCGATGGCACACCGCTGTACCGCGTTGCCCAGACCTTCGAGCGGGCCGGCGTACCGATCAGCCGTGGCGCACTTGCTCACTGGGTGATCGGTTCAAGCGAGAAGCATCTGCACCGCATCTATGAAGCCCTGAAGCTGCGGCTTCGGTCGCATCCTCTCATCCATGGTGACGAAACAACCGTTCAGGTCCTGAAGGAAAAGAACAAGGAAGCCACCAGCACGTCGTATATGTGGGCATACCGCAGCGGTGAGGACAGTGACGAGCCAATCGTCCTTCTCGACTACCAGCCCGGCCGGGGTCAGATCCACCCGCAGACCTTCCTCGGTGATTATCGCGGCATATTGGTAAGCGATGGCTACACAGCCTGGCGCACCATCAATGGCTCCACCCATGTCGGATGCATGGCTCATTCCAGGCGGCGTTTTGTCGAGGCCCTCAAGACCCGCAAGAATGGAGGCGGACCGCCGGAGCAAGCTCTCAGGTTCTTCGAGCAGCTCTACCGGATCGAAAAGCAGGCAAGAGACAAGGCCCCAGATCCTGGGGAGACGAAGGCCGACTGCATTCGCCGTTTCCGCCAACAGCACAGCTTGCCCGTCCTGAACGCCCTAAAGGCGTGGCTTGACACCATTGCGCCAAAGGTCTTGCCGGACACCAAGCTCGGTGACGCCGTGTCCTACACTCTAAACCAGTGGGAGTATCTGACGCGCTATATCAGTGACGGCAGAATGCCGATCGACAACAACATTCTTGAACGCGATATCAGAGTTTTTGCGACCGGAAGAAAATCGTGGCTGTTCAGCGACAGCGTCGAGGGTGCCAAGGCCAGCGCCGTGATCTACAGTCTCATGCTGACTTGCCGCGCTTGTGGCGTCGACCCGCTCGCCTGGCTGCGTCACGTGCTCCATGAGTTGCCACAGCGCGCTCCTGACGCCGGAATTGACGACCTCATGCCGTTCAACTTCGGCAGCAAAACACTGCGAGCATAACAAACAAATCCGAACCACTACTCGCGATATACCGGCGACGATCGTGTCAACGTGCGGAGAAAATCGCGTTTACCATTGAGCCGACCGTTCACGCCGTTGACGTTATATGTGGCGACCTTCACTTGCGCTTGTGGTCGCCTTTGTCACCCTCGCCCGGCTTCGCCTCGTGCTTTGCCTCTTGACGCTTGTCAGCGGACAACGATCTGCCAACATCGACAGATTCCTTGAACTGGCCTTTTTCGTCACGGCGGACGTATCGCTTGTCGGTTCCGGTATCGATCAGCTCTCGCTTGCTCATGGGACTCTCCTGTGGTTGCGATACGACGATAACTCGCGATCTGACAAAAAGATGCATCGATTCCAGCGGCTTGGTTCGACTCTTCAGGTTGTAGTGGAAAACTGAATCAAGTCATTGAAAAAGAGTCGCTTTTCGCCCCGGAACGAATCACAGGTGATTCGGTTGAATCGCCTAAGTTGCGTTAGTTGCGTAGGAGAGTTCAATGGCAGGCCAGCGTGCACAGTGGAGGGGCTTCATCAAATTCGGAGAAGTGGCGGCAGGAGTGGCACTCTACACAGCCGCGTCAACCTCCGACCGCATTACCTTCAACACGATCAACAAGGCTACAGGAAACCGGGTCAATCGCGTCTTCATAGACAGCGAGACTGAAGAGCTTGTCGAGAAGGAACACCAGACCAAGGGCTTCGAGATCGACAATGGCCAGTACATCATCATCGACCCTGACGAAGTGGCAGCGGCAATCCCTGAGAGCAACAAGACGCTTGAGATTGAAGCGTTCATCCCGTGCTCGGACGTTGACGATGTTTACTTCGACAAGCCTTACTACCTCACCCCGGACAAGATGGGTTCTGACGCGTTCGTCGCTTTGCGGGACGGCATGCGCAAATCGAAGGTCGCGGCCATTGCCAGAACCGTTCTGTTCCGTCGGATGCGAACTGTGCTGATCCGCCCTCACGGCAAGGGCTTGATCGCGACAACCCTGAACTACGATTACGAAGTTCGGTCCTCGAAGAAGGCCTTCGAGGAAATGCCAAAGATCAAGGTGGATGCCGAAATGCTGGAATTGGCGAAGCATATCATCAGCACCAAGAAGGGCGACTTCGACCCCGCCACTTTCGATGACCGATATGAGACCGCGCTCGAGGAGATGGTGAAGGCCAAGATCGAAGGCAAGGCGATGCCGAAGCGCAGGAAGGTCGAGGCTTCCAAGCCAAACGATCTGCTTGCGGCGCTTCGCGAGAGCGCTGGCATGATGAAAGCCGCTGAGAAGCCGAAACGCACGGCGGCCAACGCGAATGCCGGAGTGAGCAGGCAGCGCTCAACACGTAGTGCGGCGAAGCCCACCTCTTCCAAGACCGCGCAACAGCGCAAGGCCAGCTAAGGAAACCGATCATGGCACTTCGACCATACTGGAAAGGTTATCTGAAACTGTCGCTGGTCACATGTCCGGTGCACATGATGCCCGCAACGTCAGAATCGGAAAAGGTCCGTTTCCACACGCTCAATAAGGAGACTGGAAATCGCGTCGTGTCTCAGTACATCGACTCCGTGACAGGAAAACCTGTCAAAGACGAGAACGAGGCAAAGGGATACGCGCGTGGTGAGAACGACTACGTCATACTTACGGACGACGACCTCGACAACGTTGCGCTCGACACGGTCAAGACGATCGACATCCAGACATTCGCTCCCGCTGAATCCATAGAGTGGGTGTACCTGGAGAAGCCCCATTACCTTATGCCGGACGACGCCGTTGGTCACGAGGCCTTCGCCGTCATCCGGGACGCGATGAAGGCCGACAAGGTCGTCGGCATCTCGAAGCTCGTCATCGGGCGTCGCGAAAAGGCAGTCGTCCTTGAGCCGCGCGACGATGGCATCGTCCTGTGGTCGCTTCGCTTCGGCGACGAGGTTCGACCCGAGGAGGCATATTTTGAAGATATCGATGACGAGGGCGACCCGGATCTGATCCCTCTTGTCCAGAGGCTGATCAAGCAGAAGACAGCTAGGTGGTCACCGGAAATGGTCAGCGACCCGATCCAGGAAAGTCTGCTCAAACTGATCGCCGAAAAGAAGAAGATGCTCAAGCCTAAGAAGGCGACCAGGGGCAAGAAATCTGAGGCTGCCGAACCCAAGTCCAACGTGATCAACATCATGGACGCGCTACGCAAGTCGGTCGCAGACGAGCTCAAGAGCCGAAAATCAGGCTGACGGGATCGCCGTTCACCGATCCTTATGCTTTAGGCGAGCGCTTATCGAGCCAAGACCTTCCGCAGGAAACCGACGGCTGTGTCAGCGCCACTCACGGAGATCGTGTGCCCTACCCGAGGCTCGATCTCCAGTTCCACCAGAAACCCGGCCGCTCGTAACTGCCTGGCCGCGACTGTGGAAGCAACCGACGGAATAGTGCGGTCATCGGCACCATGGACAAGGAGCACAGGGGTCTGATTGCTTTCTGGCAAGATTGATGTGGGAGGCAGAAGGCCCGAAAACGCGACCACAGCGCCGACGCTCCAGCGGCCAGATGCGACACCATCCAGAGCCATTATTGCGCCTTGTGACACGCCCACAAATGCAACGTCACGAAGCCGGTCCGCGAATCCTTCCTGCGCGATCACATCCCGCATCTTACGGTCGAAACCCTCTCGCGCATCGCGTATTCGACCGGGATCTAGCTGCATGCCATCAACTTTGAACCACTGATGGCCACCGTATCCATTACGATATGGCGCATCCGGAGTCGCGAATACCGCGTTGGGCAACCGACCGTTCCACGACGGTGCCAGAGGCGCGAGCTGCTGGCCGGACGCGCCGATGCCATGGAGGAGGATGATGAGGTGGGATGCTAACATTTGATCTCGGCCTTGGGAAACAAAGAGAGGGCGCTCGACCCATCATGGGGAGCGCCCTCTTCACCCGCGACGACAAACGCGCAACCATCATGGTTGCTGCAGGCCGTCGATATGTGGGTGGTGATCCTTAGATGAGCACCGCCCACGCGCTTTTCAAGGTCACATCGACTTTGCGGTTGTTTCCATCCAGGTACGATGTTTCAGCTCATCCTGATGAGCGGTGAGGAAGAATGCCCTCGTGCTCGGAATGGCATCCTTGTGTTTCGCCGCGCGCTCGTAAGCGGTTACCGTGTCATCCTCGTTCGTCTTCATGGCTTTGAGAATAGCGGAATCGCCGAATAGATCAGCAAGCGCGATCTTGCCCGTCGTCAGCATCTGCTTCATGTCGCCTTCCGCAGGAGGTTCGATACCGATCTCCAATGCGATCTCGTTGAGAACAGCAACGTGCTGGAGATGGTCCTGCTTGAATTCATCGATCTTCGCAGCCAGCGCCTTGTCGTCGAGGCGTTCGATGCATGAGTCATATGCTGCGATAGCGTCATGTTCGAGATAGAGCAGATCCTTTACCAGCTTCTCGATGCTTCCTTCGTTCCCAACCATGGTGACCATGAATTCTTCTCCTCATTGATGTGGAAGCCTAGTAACCAACCGCTCCCGCGATGGTTCCCGATCCGGAGGCGCGCGGTGCGCGGAGCACCTTATGACGCGCACGCGTCGGAGCGAAACTCATGGGCGCGGTGTATTTCCCCCAGCGAGATGGGCGCTTTGCGCTCAATGGGAAAGCTAAGCAGACCTTTTAAGACCCGCACCCGATTTGGCTAGATAATGACCATTCCGGAATGGGAAAGAAAGAATTGCGATCGCGCGCCATCCATAATGCGTACACACGAAAGGCCGTGCATGAGATGGAATCTTTGCGATACAAAGATGCCACTTCGCCGCGTTCCCCCTTTACTCGGTTCGGCTGCTTCGATACGCAGCGTTGATGCTACTTTAGAGGTATAAGATAAACATGACGTCTTCGGCAGGAGAATGGATGAAATGGGCCGAGGAGATGCTGAGCCGTCTTCCCACCACGGATTTTCCGCATGCCGCAGAATGGTCCGCCGCGCTCAAGACGACATTCGGCAGCATGATTGCCGCGCCGCACCAGATCGTGCTGTTCTGGGGACCGGATTACATCGCGCTTTATAATGAAGCTTATGCGCCCACCATCGGCCAGAAACATCCTGACGCCTTCGGTCGCCCTGCAAGGCTGTACTGGAGCGAGCTTTGGGATGACCTGAGGCCGCTGCTCGATCAGGTCAGGCACGGCGGCGAGGCCGTCTTCGTCAAGGATCGGCCCTTCTTCATCGAGCGCCACGGACGTCCGGAAACAGTCAATTTCGACATCTCCTATTCCGCAGTGCCGGATGAGGCGGGTGCAACGGCAGGCGTGCTCTGCATCGTCAGCGAGACCACCGAGCGTGTGCGCGCCGAGCAGCGGCTGAAGGAAAGCGAAGCGCGTTTTCGCAACCTGGCGGACAATGCACCTGTCATGATGTGGGTCGTCGATGACTGCGGCAAGTGCACTTACCTCAATTCGAAATGGTACCAATTCACCGGCCAGACGGTGGAGGAGGCGGAGGGTTTCGGCTGGCTCGACGCTACGCATCCCGACGACAAGGAAACGGCGAGCAGGATTTTTCTCGATGCGCTGGAAAAGCGCGAGGGCTTCCGTCTGGAATATCGCCTTCGCCGACATGACGGCGTCTATCGCTGGGCGCTGGACGCGGCAGAGCCTCGCTTTTCCTCGGAAGGCGTATTCCTGGGCTATATCGGTTCGGTCATCGATATCGATGAACGCCACGAGATGGAGCGCAAGCTCTGGGACAGCGAAAGCGGATTTCGCGCGCTGACAAATTCGATCGACCAGATGGTCTGGTCCACGCGCCCGGATGGCTTTCACGACTTCTATAACCAGCGCTGGTACGACTTCACGGGAATGGAAGCCGGATCGACCGACGGGGCAGGATGGAACGACATATTCCATCCCGAGGATCAGGAACGGGCATGGGCCGTGTGGCGACAGTCGCTGGAAACGGGCAAGCCCTACCATATCGAATACCGGCTGCGGCATCGGTCCGGGCGGTATCGCTGGGTCATCGGTCGGGCAAATGCGGTGCGCGACGCAGACGACGAGATTTCCCGCTGGTACGGCACATGCACAGATGTGCACGAACTGAAGACCGCCGAGATGCAGCGCACGGCAATTCTCGCTTTCGAAGAAGAAATATCGGCGCTTCAGGCGCCGGGCGATATCGTCAAGGCTGCGGTGCGCACCGTGGGCATGTTTCTCAATGTGGCGCGCGCCGGTTATGGCACGATCGATGAAACGCGCGAAACCGTGCTCATCGAGCACGACTGGACTGCAAGCGGCATAACCAGCCTGCGCGGCGTGCTGCGTTTTCGCGATTACGGTGCCTTCATCGATAATCTCAAGCGTGGCGAGACCGTTGTCGTCACCGACGCCCACACGGATCCCCGCACGCGCGATCAGCGGGAAGCGCTGGATGCGATTTCTGCGCGCGCCAATATTTCCATTCCTCTGCGCGAACGCAGCGGGCTGGTTGCGGTGCTTTTCGTCAACAGGGCCGAGATTACTGACTGGACGGATGATCATCTCTCGTTTTTGCGCGATATGGCAACGCGGCTTCGCAATGCCGTGGAGCGGCGGCGTGCCGAAAACGAGCTGCTGGCGCTCACCGAAAGCCTCGAGCAGCAGATCATCCAGCGCACGGAACAGCTTCGCTCCTCCGAGGAGCGTCTGCGCCAGAGCCAGAAGCTGGAAACCATCGGAAAGCTTACCGGCGGCGTGGCGCATGATTTCAACAATCTGCTTCAGGTCGTGGCCGGCAATCTGCAACTGCTGCAGAAGGATGTTTCGGGCAATGAACGGGCCGAGCGCCGGGTGGTCAACGCCATGGCGGGCGTCACGCGTGGAGCAAAGCTTGCAAGCCAGCTTCTCGCCTTCGGTCGGCGCCAGCCGCTGGACCCGAAGGTCATCAATGTCGGTCGTTTCCTGCGAGATATGGACGATATGCTCCGCCGATCCATCGGTGAGGCCATCGATATCGAAACGATCATCGGCGGCGGTCTGTGGAACTGTCTTGCCGATCCGGCGCAGGTCGAAAATGCCGTTCTCAACCTCGCCATCAATGCGCGCGATGCGATAAACGGTCACGGCAAGCTGACCATCGAAGTCGGTAACGCGTTCCTCGATGATGATTATGCCGAAAAGCACGATGAGGTGACGCCCGGCCAGTATGTGATGATTTCGGTCAGCGACACCGGATCGGGCATTCCTTCCGGGCTGCTGGAACAGGTCTTCGAACCCTTCTTCTCCACCAAGGCGGAAGGCAAGGGCACCGGGCTTGGTCTTTCCATGGTCTTCGGTTTCGTCAAGCAATCCGGCGGGCACGTCAAGATCTATTCGGAAGTCGGCCATGGCACGACAGTGCGGATGTATCTGCCGCGCGCCCACGCCAAGGAAGATCGAGAGACCGCCATCAATATCGGCCCCGTGGTTGGCGGATCGGAAACCATTCTGGTCGCAGAAGACGATGACGAGGTGCGCGCAACCGTGGTCGAGACCCTGACGGATCTCGGATACAAGGTGCTGAAGGCTCCGAATGCGGAATCGGCGCTGGTGGTGGTCGAAGCGGGCATGCCCATCGATCTGCTTTTCACCGATGTCGTCATGCCGGGAAGCATGAAGAGCACTGAACTGGCCCGCAGGGCAAAGGAACGTCAGCCGGATATCGCCGTGCTCTATACATCCGGCTATACGGAAAATTCCATTGTTCACGGGGGTCGATTGGATCCGGGCGTGGAGCTGCTTTCTAAGCCCTATACGCGCGAGGCACTGGCGCGAAAAGTGCGCCACGTTCTAGCAAATCGCAGCCAGCGCATGCATGCCGCCATTCGCCCGGCACCTGCGACGCCTGAAATAGATGGGCAGTCACAAAGCCTGAAGGTGTTGCTGGTGGAAGACGATGCGTTGATCCGCATGAACACGGCGGAGATGTTGCGCGAACTTGGCCATGTCGTCATGGAAGCTGGCAACGGCAAGGAAGCCTTCGATATAGTGTCCTCAGAAAAAATCGATCTGCTGGTGACCGATATCGGCCTGCCGGATATTTCCGGGCGTGACCTCGCAGTAGAGATGAAGCAGAAAAAGAATGGTCTTCGCGTCATTCTCGCCAGCGGCCACGCTGCCGAAAGCGTCGATGTGCCGGACGGCGTTTCGATGATTTCGAAACCCTATGGCCTCACCGATCTCGCCAAGGCAATAGAGGCCGTTACCAGATCATGAAAATGCCGCCGGAGAGCATCCGGCGGCATTGCCTTTCAAAACTTCGAAAATCGTTCAGCCGGAGCGGGGTCAGTTCTTTGCATGCGGACCGGCGGGCAGGTTTTTCGCTCGTCGCCTCTTCTTTCGTATCTTTTTCTTCGATAGCCTAGCGGGCGTTTTTGTCGCTCATGGTAAGCCTCTTGGTCGCACGATGACAGAATGTCATCGGATCAACGTTACCTGCGAGGTGGAGTTCCGTTGCCTTCATCGTCGGTGTGTCACGCGATGTCACGCCGCGCAAGCGGATGCGACCAACCTAATGCCCACATGAACCCAGATCACACGTGTTCATGGTAGATGATGAACGGTCTGGCTGAGACAGCCGTGGTTCAACACCATGGCTGCCGACGGCCAGTCCATATCCTAGCCAGACCTTCGCTAACGAGGATATCTCCCAGGCTGCGGCCGTCCCGCACGAATACCCGCAGCTTCCGACCATACTTGTCCTCGTCGCGACCTTGCCATGCCTGCATCTGGAATGGTCCGGCGTTAACGACTTGAAGGAGCCGCTTTGTCGCTTTTGCACCGAGCGCCGCCTCCGATGAACATTTCGGATCGCCGACTTCCGGTGTGTCGATGTCGGCTATTCGGATCTTCGTCCCCTCGTGCCAGATCGTATCGCCGTCAACGACACAGTGAGACCGAGTTGATCCTGAGCAAAGGGAATAAGGCCTGAAACCTGGAACGTTCTGTGTCTGTGGCGATTTCACCACCTGCACAGCCGATGGGTTCTGGGCACGCGCGCTTCCGCCCGGCGGCAAGATATGTTTGTCTGCGTAGAAACTGAAGCCAGCTCCAGCCGAAAATGCTCCGATCATAGCAAGAGCGACAAGTTTACCGAACGACATGATTCCTCCGGCGTGTAACCGTTCTTCACCATGCCGGAGACAAGCTTGTCTTTGAAGCGTGACACCCCTCCTGTGAACTTGAAGGTCGCCATCGACTTGCGAAGCTGGTCCGCCTCCCCGCCTGTGAACCCGGCGCAGACCATCGCAACCGCATGGCAGATTCCTGAAACAGCGGCACGCCCAGCGTCTTGCCAAGCACCGCCTCCAGCTCGGGTGTCGGGTATTCGACAGGCTCCTTGCCCTCCCGGCGACGCAGGTAGGGGTGAACCATATCGCCTTGGATGGGGCCAGGCCTAACGATGGCGACCTGTACGACGAGATCGTAGAATGTGCGCGGCTTGAGCCGAGGAAGCATCGCCATCTGCGCCCGGCTCTCGACCTGGAAGGTGCCGAGGGTATCGGCTTTGCGGATCATCGCGTATGTCGGGCCGTCCTCTTGCCGAACCTTGGCGAGATCGAGGTCTTCATGCTTGTGCTCCCGGATCAAGTTGAAGGCCTTCTGCATGCACGTCAGCATGCCGAGGGCCAGCACGTCGACCTTCATCATCTTCAATGCTTCGACATCGTCCCTGTCCCATTCGATCACCTGACGATCTTCCATCGCCGCCTACCAATGATCGAGATCACATGTGCACCGTGTGGTCGTCGCGACCTACTGGAGCGAAAGGCACTGGTCGAACAGTTCGGAGCCGGGGTCAGCTTCTCACGATTGAGACGACGGCTGGCGATGGGATGCGACCGCCTTTGCCATCCAAACGGCGATCACTGCGGAACGCGTTTCCCCTGCCTGGAAGACGTCGAAGATCGCAAAAGTGGCTGAGACAACGAGACTTCGATATCTACTTTGAGAACCCAAAGCGAGAAAGCGGTGGACAGGTTGGGCGCTCGTCTGGCGTTTCGTTGCCTGCAGCGAGAAATCGGAAAAACCGCTGCATTCACCATCTCCGTCGTGTCCGATTGACACACCGCATTCTCGCAAAATCTAACCAAAAAACATGGTGGAGTTCCCGATACATCGTAAGCGATGTGCCGCTTACACCTTGTCAGCCAATCTCAGTCGATGGCGAACTCCGAGGCGAACGGGCGAGTGCGCTTTATCGGAATGCGCTCATCCAATCCCTGACCTCCCGGACAGCAGTCGGGTAACGGGGTTTTCGCAGCGAAACGAGATAGAAATCAGCGCCGGTCCTCATTTCCATTGTGAATGGCTGGACTAGACGGCGCGACTCAAGATCGTGCTTGACGAATAAGAGGCTGGCGAGAGCAAGTCCCTGTCCCGCCACCGCCGCCTCTATGGCCAACGAAGTCTGGTTGAACCGGATATTCTTAGCCGCCGCGACCGCCCCCCCAGGAAAAGCGGCATCCAAAAACTGCGGCCAGAAATCATGGGAATCATGCAACAGAGCGTAGTTCCTGAGGTTCTCAAGCTCCTCAGGCGGCCCCAGCTTCTCGATTAATAGCGGACTGGCAACAGCGACGAGCACTTGCTCGAACAGAAGGTCGGCAACGAGGCCTGGGCCAAAAGGCGGACGCCCGTAACGCACTGCCAGGTCCACTGCATCCGTCTGGAAGTTAGAGACCCTATCGGTCGCTAGGATGCGCAGGTCGATATCGGGATGTACTTCTGTGAACTCCGGCAATCGCGGGATCAGCCAGCGCGATGCGAAGGTCGGTGTCACACTGATGGTCAGGTGGCGCGGTTCAGGCTTCAAGGCATCTGTTGCATCGGAGATCAACTCGAAAGCCCGGCTGATATTGCTGACGTAGCTTCGCCCAGGTTCGGTAAGCGCAATTGTCCTTGCCTGACGGTCGAAGAGCTTCAGACCCAGAACGGCCTCCAGACGGCGTACCTGCTGAGCCACGGCACCCTGCGTCACCCCTAGTTCTTCGGCGGCAAGCCGAAAGTTCAGATGGCGCGATGCCGCTTCGAAAGCCCGTAGAGCGTTGAGAGGAGGAAGTCGCTTGGTATCGTCAGCCATGAGATAGTTTTTCTACTGGATGATGCGCATCGTTCTGGTTCGTCGGAGCTTTTAGGAAATGGTATCACCACATCCAGATAACTCCAACTCCAGTGAAGGAAATCGACATGTCTGTAGAAAAAGTGGCAGTAGTGGTGGCTGGCGGCTCTGGCATGGGCGCGGCATCCGCCCGGCGGTTGGCAACCGATGGCTTCAAGGTGGCAATCCTGTCGTCGTCGGGCAAGGGCGAAGCGCTGGCACAGGAACTTGGCGGCCTGGGCATCACAGGATCGAACCAGTTGAATGACGACCTCAAGCGACTGGTTGACAGCACCATGCACCGTTGGGGCCGCATCGACGTTCTGGTCAACAGCGCTGGCCACGGACCGAGAAAGCCGATCCTCGAAATCACAGACGAGGACTGGCACGCCGGGATCGATGTCTACTTCCTGAATGTGGTGCGGCCCACGCGTCTGGTTACGCCGGTCATGCAGGGCCAGAAATCCGGCTCCATCATCAACATCTCCACCGCCTGGGCTTTCGAGCCGAGCGCGATGTTTCCGACATCGGCCGTAGCAAGAGCGGGTCTTGCCTCCTTCTCCAAGGTGTTTGCCGACACCTACGCATCAGAAGGCATTCGCATGAACAACGTCCTGCCAGGATGGATCGACAGCCTTCCAGCCACCCAAGAGCGGCGGGACAGCGTGCCGATGAAGCGTTACGGGACCAGTGAAGAGGTCGCGGCGACCGTGTCGTTCCTCGCCTCGGATGGCGCGGCTTACATCACGGGCCAGAACATTCGCGTCGATGGCGGCGTGACGAGGTCCGTGTAATCCAATGAAAAGATCCGCGCTTCTCGCCTTCTGCTTTCTCGGCCTCGTTTGGGGGAGCAACTTCATCTTCGTCAAATGGGCCGCCGTCCATATCGCGCCAGTGCAGATCACGCTGCTGCGTGTGATCTTCGGCTTCATTCCCGTCTTCCTCTACGCACTATTGCGGGGCGATCTGAGCTGGAGCCAGCTTCGCCACGTTCACCACTTTGTCATCATGGCCCTTCTGGCGACTGCTCTTTACTACTATGCATTCGCCCGTGGCACGGTGCTGCTGCCCTCCGGCGTTGCCGGGATGCTCAGCGGAGCGATACCGCTGTTCACGCTGGTCTGCACCTTCCTGTTCCTGCGCGAAGAGCCGCTTGGAATGGGCAAGGTGGCCGGATTGGTCCTTGGCTTTCTTGGCGTGCTCCTCGTCGCGCAACCGTGGTCCTCGACGGGAGAGATTGACGCTCATGGAATCGGGTGGATGATCGGTGGATCGTTCAGCGTCGGCTGTTCTTTTGTCTATGCACGCAAGTTCATCAGCCCGCTGAAGCTCCCGGCCGCAGCGCTGACGACATGGCAGATCGGTATCGGGATGGTGCTTCTGGCACTCGTAACGCCGATGCAGGGAATTGGTGCCGTTTTCAACGACCATCGCGTTGCCGCAGGCCTCATCCTCGGTCTCGGGCTATGTGGCACGGGGCTCGCTTATGTCGCCTACTACCACATCGTCGAAAACCTTGGGGCTCTCGCTGCGTCCAGTGTCACTTACGTGCCGCCAGTCGTGGCTCTTCTAATCGGCGTGGCGCTAGTCGGTGAAACGGTCCCGCTTTCGGGATACATCGCACTCGTATCGATTCTGGCCGGTGTCGGACTGATCCAGTGGTCTTCGATGAGGGCAGCCAAAGCGCAACGCGCTTAGCTAGTGCTGGTCGCTGAGGTAGAAGACCATTGATCCGCCTCTGCTTATGGCCATTTACGAGAACTGTGAGTGTGGCGATCAGGTATGCCAGCGGATCAACCGCATTGAGCTTGCACGTCTCGCTGAGCGAGGCGATGATCGCCCAGTTCTCCGCCCCTATATCATGCCCCGCGAAGAGCGCGTTCTTGCGATTGAGGGACTCCCTGTCTGTCGATGACTACGCAACGTCATTTGAAGGAAGGCTCCGGGCGCTGTCTTTTGCCCACGACCAGTCATTCGCTGGCGCGGATGGTGGCGAACTGCGCGGTCTCATCGAAGCCGAGGCGGGCATGCATCGTTTCGCGCAGATGCCGGACAGGATCACGATTGGTGGTGATCTGGTCGGGCTTACCGAGCGGGCCTTCGGGGTGTTCGCGCTTCTGCTTCACGAAATGATGACGAACTCAGCCAAATACGGCAGCTTGTCAGTGCCTTCTGGTAAGCTCGAATCTCATGGCAGATCGGCGTCGATGGCGATTGCGAACTTACCTGGATCGAAAGCGGGGGCCCGGAAGTGGAGCCGCCCACCCGACAGGGCTTCGGAACGAACCTGATTGAGAAGACGATCTCTCACGATCTCGGCGGATCGGTCGACATCGACTATGCGCGGCAAGGTCTTCGTGCCCGGTTCATCGTCCCAGGGAAACACCTTCATGCGGTCACGGAGCGTGTTGTCAGCGAACATCCTGATCAAATTATGAATGAAGAAATCTTGGCTGGCCTCAGCGTTTTGCTGGTGGAGGATCAGGCGCTGATCGCGATGGACACGGAGGAACTGCTCCGGACCATGGGCGCTTCGGAGGTCGTTGTGGCCGCCGACGTGGACGCTGCTCTCGACAAGATTGCAGAGACAGTTCCGGCCTGCGCCGTGCTCGACCTCAGTCTCGGCTTCACTTCGTCGGAGGATGTCGCTGTCGAACTCGATCGTCGAAAAGTGCCTTGTGTGTTTGCAACGGGCTACCGCGACAGCGTGAGCATTCCTGATCGCTTCGCCGGCATCCCGGTCGTGCGAAAGCCTGTTGCAATGAAGGCGCTCGCCATCGCCTTGCAGCAGGTCATCGCTGACTGACAGCCGTACGCCGACGCCGAGGTGAAGCGGGCACGGGCCACGAATTATTCGCCTTTGATTTTGTTCAGCCGCCCTGTTCGCCGGAATCGATGCTGTCTGCCAGCTTGCTGTCGTCTGGACGCGGTTTGGGTACGGGAGCCACAAGCGGCGTCACCTTATCCGGAAGGCCATCGGTCGCTTCCGTGTCCATTACGGATTTCGGTGCGTCCTCGCAAAAGGCTGAAGATGTGGTTGCCGCCAAGATGGCGAGCGCAATTGCGCGAGCGAAGGGTCATGAAGCGTTCTCTTTCGACTAGGATCTGCTACTCGTTGTGCCGTGGCCTCCGGCAGCTACGGGGCAAGAGCCTTCGGCGTCTATTCAGCCATGCCGTCGATCGCACCAAACGGAAATGCCCTGACTTGATTTTCGTAGTACCACGTTTCGAAGTCTATCGTCAGGTCTGTCAGCAAATCCGCGAAATCTTTGTGCAGTACACACCCGTCATCGAACCGCTATAACTCGGTCAGCTTATCTCGACGTTACCGAGAACCTGAAAGGCATGGAGATCGCCACCGATATCGCTAGAAATCCGTGTGGAGATCAAAGCGGTTGCAGGTCTCAATGCCTCTGCTGGCATCTCATATAGGCCCTGCGCGTCAAGAAATTCCACGGGCTTGGCTTGCCACGGCCAAGCGGATGAAACGGCCTGGCATTGAAACGGGCCTGGATCCCGCGGCATCGGTGAGCGGCAAGTCAAAGCCAACCGCATCCGAAAATTTGTCGGTGCCGAAGATACGTTTGCCGAGGACATCAAACCCCACAGCTAGAACTCAGACTATGATCGCTGAACGAGGTCGAAGACTACTTAAAAGAGGCCTACTGCCCCACCGCTTCTAGTTTGAAGGCGCGTCGTCTGGTTGAGGGCAAAGGTTCACCACAAAACTCACCACTTTCGCAGAAGACATTTCGCAGGGTTTCAGGGTGGGACGCCTCCTTGAGGCGAGATAGAAGTTGAACGACACAACGTCGTTACCAGAGAGCTGCTCGGCGTAAAGCCAGATGCGCCTTTGATCGTCGGATCGGCGCACCGTAACACCCCACCGATCGCCTTCGAATTGCACCTTGCAGAAACCCGAAGGTAGACGGGCTAGACACCGCTGGAATTCTTGCAAGTCTTCGCGAAAACGCACACTAGAACTCGTCGTCGTCATCCAGGGTACCTGGGAGTTTTGCCCAATCCTTTACAGGCATCTTCCCTGTTTGGCTAAACGTCACAACGAAGTGCCCGTCGACATCCTCTATGATCTGCGGAGCGTCTTTCGAAGCGTCCAACAGATCTGTCGGGTCGCTTTCCGCTTGCTGCCGAGTCCACACGTTATTCATACGAGCAGGTACCTTCAAAGCCCTTAGAGCAAAATATTTTGACGCCAGCTCAATTGTACTGTTTTCTGCCGACGACGGCAAATCGATCTTTGGAAAGACGATGCTACAACAGGATGACAAATCCAACAGGCGGATGCTGCTCCTGGACACGACGATCCTCAGCGCTCGTGCAAGGAGACATCCACCTGACGGCTTGAGAGACTGGCTTGCGGAAGCCTCCGACGTCGCCCACCTGTGCATATGCTTTCCAGTTCTAATGGAGATAAAGCGTGGTCTTTATCTTTCAAGAGATGAGGTCACAAAAGCTCGTGTGCTACGAGCAATAGAGGACATTGAACAATCGGATTTTTTCTATTTGGTATTGGGTCGCGAAACGGAAGACATACTTGCGCAGATGATGGCGTCGCCGGATCTTCGGAAATTCTGGTATCCCAACCCGAAACAGAGGAACCAAAGGGTGAGTCATGATCTCATGATTGCCGCGGTGGCCATCACCTACCAAACTCCAATAGTCACGACAGATAACGATTTCGCCCAGATCGATCGGCATTTCAAGTTGCCCGGAGCCTACAATCCTTTGGCCGACGTCTGGTTGGTCGAGCCGACGATACCGATCGTCCTGCCGAAACCCAGCTCAGCGGCTTCCTACCCCTCCTCCCAATAGGTCAATGTCGACGCGGCCGACCGAAGGCAATCTGACTGCACTGCCCGCCAGAAAAGCGCCGCGTTTGCCGAGAGGATGTCTGGACAGACCGTACGTTTTCCCAACGCTGAAATATCCTGCAGACACTTTGTTTACCGTGCCTCTTTCCATCCTCTCAACCCGCCTTTGATATCGCAGGTTGAACCACGGGAAGCGCGGAATGATAGCCTACGACAAACACGACATCGAAGACGTCCTGAAAGACGCAGCCAAGACGATCACAGACTCGATGCGCGTCATTGCCGATAGCTATCTGAAGGCCGCCGACGCTGCCGCTGCGTTGCGAAAGATTCACGGGTGGAACGACCTTCTTCCACTCCTGGCCTCCCGCACGAACATTGAGACCGAAGACCTTGTTGTCCTCCAAGGCGTCGCAGCGGCATTCGAGGGTCACCGGAACGCAGCTAGAGAAGCTGCGTTGTCGATAGACGTCATGAAGCAGCTATCTCAAGCCTCGGACGTGGTCCGTATCGAAGCATTCGACCTCATCAGCCGAGGCCGCACGCTGAAGAGCTCGGATTTGTCGAACATCGTAGGGAAGCAAGACCGCGCTTCGCCCTCCGAGCGAGCCGAACGACGACGGGCGGATTATCTTGAGGCGCGTGCGTGGAGAAACATCGAGTCCTCAGTCGATGACCTACAATATCTGGTCGATCGGCTCGTACACCTTCTGCACGGCTTTGTTCTAGATTTCGTAGAACCGGACGATGGGTCGTCGGAATCAAATCCCGCAGCAGATCCACGATTTCAAAAAGCTGGCCAAGCGATACGCGCGGTCGCATTGGAAGCGGCCTTGAAGCTAGAAACCTTGTTCTGCGTAGATGCAGACGCGGCGACGTTGTACGACGAACAGAATGCCAAACTGAGCGCAACGCGACAGACTTTGAGAGCCCTCGCCACGCTTGACACAGACACCCTCAGCGGAGCCGACTTCACAGCAATCCAGACAGATCTGGAATACCTGACCTCGGAGAGTTTCGTTGAGGGATCGCCGCATGTAACGAGGGATCGTCCAGAGGCTCCATTGAAGGTATTGGAATTGTGCGCCGGTGCGGGCGGTTCGTCGCTGGGCTTGATGGCCGCAGGATTCGAACATGTCTCCTTGATCGAGCGGAAGCGAAAGGCCGCCGCCACGCTTAAGACAAACTGGCCGACGTGGCCGGTCAAACAGCGAAACGCCAAATCCCTGAGCGACGACTTTCTGGCGAAATTTCGCGGCATCGATCTCCTCGCCGCCGGCCTTCCCTGTGGACCCGGAGAGTCACGGACCGACGCAGAAGACCTCTGGCCGGAAATGGCGCGGATAATCCAAGGCATCCGACCGAGATCATTCCTGCTCGAGCATGACGCCGGCCAGCGGCAGGACACTGACCACTTGGAGCGGGGTCGCAACCTAGCTAGGTTGCGTGACCTTCAGTACGAAGTGTTGGAGTTCAACCTCGACCCAATGGATTTTGGCATTCCGTCGTCGAGACGGCGCTATTTCGTGGTTGGAATCCTATCCGAGATTTCTGGAGTATTCGTGGTTCCAGCCGTTAAAGGAGGTGACGAACTGGCGCTGAAACGTGCGACCGCAGTGTCTTATATGATGACCCCGCACGAAAGTCCTGCCGTTGCGCAGTCGGCGATGCCCAGTGCTATCGGACCTCTTACTCAACAGCAGGGTTACGACAGGTGGGCAAAGCATTGGCGGTCCGTCCGCCGTCCGGGCTTTCTGCCCGGCACTCTTGCCAAGGAAGAGAAAAAGCAACCTGAGGCGTGGACGAAGGCAGGGTTTCTCGTTTCGGAAGTGGTGGACGATCCACCTGCAGTTTCGGACGTAGTCTCTGTAGACTTCCTCCCCAAGATGACGTTCGACGTGCTTGCTGCTGCCCAGGGCTTTCCGCCCGGCTGGAAGTTCCAATCAAAAAAGGCAGGCAAGTTGGACATGATCCAGGCCGCGCTTCCGCCGGTGGTGGCTAAAATGGTCGGGCTTGCCATCTGCTCGGCGCTGACGGGTCGGAAGTTCAACCTGGAAGAGGAGTTGAACACCCCCATTGTGGATGTGTCACTGTTGGGCATTGGACCAAGGCGCAGCCCGCCACTTCGAAAAACTCGCGGCTTTGCCGGCACCGAGCTATTCCATCAGATCGATCGGCTGCTCGATGGGGAGCAGATCGGCGTCGTGGAACCGAACCGCACACGGTGGGACAAGGTCCTGAAGCCCCTCCTCCAGGATATAAGGACCGCCCAGGCTGACGCCTTACGGAGAGGAACTGCCGCGATAAAAAATCGATTCCTCCCTTAGACCATACTTGCCAAGTTTCTGGCTGGGTATGGGTTGGAGGCAAAGGTCTCGCACGATGTCGTTGATCCCAACGAGATCCTCTTGAACAAGTCGCGCGACCTGTTCTCCATCGACAAAAACCGAGTAATGCGAGGTGCCCCTTCTCACCGGAATATGGACTTCGCGGCCTTTTATGTCGGTAAACCTCAAATGCTCGATGGGCGAACCTGGATATTCGTATTCCTGAGAAATCTCGATATCAGCCCACCGCTCAACTTGCAGATAGATGTCCCCGAACTTAGGGTTGGCGATGCAGTGCCTGGAATGCATGATAGGCGGAATCACCCCGTTGTAATCTAGGACGAACGAGATCCAGTCGAACATTTTCTCGCCAGTTCCTCTTATGCGGTGAGTAGCGATATCTATATCTTTCCAGGTGACCCATCCGGTGTTGCCCAGTTCTCTGCGCGCGAAGACGTCGACCTGAAGCTCGGCGTGCTCCCAAGACGCTTCGGTGAGGCCGGTCTCTTTCTCATTCGCGAAGTAGATCTTGATTGGAGAACGGTCGCCGCCGCTTCTGGAAGGTATGAATTCGATGAAGAACCGATCCTTCGGATAGTCCTTCTTTGCTCTGGGCTTCAGCTTCATTTCGGCGAGACGGTCGCCAAGATGGTGACGGATTTCGGCAAGCCTGTTGGCGACGTAGCGCGACATCGATTTCTCCCATGTTTCTTCAGAGAAGGATTCGATCCCGCCACGCAAGCCACAACCGCGGTTTATAATTGTTGACAATATTGCCAGACAGTAACATGACGCATTAAGTTCATAATTGTTGACAATTTCTGGACTTAATCTTTCGTCGCGCGCGCGATTATTTAATATTAAGTAAGGTGCGGCGTCAATTCTCAGAAGTTTACTTATTTTTTACTATCGACTCCTCGCCGATGGTCCATTACCAGAATCGCTCAATTCATCAGCCAACAGCGGGCCACCACGATGACAAGTCTTCGAATAGGACACATACGAATAGGCTGAAGCCTCGTGAGCAGCGCCATTGCAGCTTTCCTCATGTCCGAAGACTGCCCCCCTTTAGCATTGCATAAAATTCGGCGGAAACTTCCGTAAGGAGAAACTTGCGGCGGCCGGTGACAGCGTGCCCACCGTCTCATAGAAATTTCTGGTCGTCGCTGGCAGCAGTGAAGCGGAAAACGACAGAACCTCGGGTGGATATTCCTCGGTTCCCGGTCAGTTTTCCGACGCTGAAAGCGATGGCTTCCCGACCAAGGCTCGCACAGGGCCTCGGGCGGGGATGCCCCAGCAAATGCGCAGGGGAAGTTCCAGATCACCAACCGGAGGATTCGCTGCGTCGCGGACGCGGGCGGCGAAGCCTTGTCAAAGGAGAAAACAGAAATGGCATTCGTTCACCCCCCTCACCTCGTAGCAGTCGATGAAAAGTCCCACGACGTCGACGCCGTCTATTTCGCTCTGTCGCGCTGCGGCCTCGACGAAGACTCCTTCGACGCGCTCTTCCAATTCGTCGTGCTCGCCTCCGAGGGTACGGACGCGGTGCGAGCCTTCGCGCTGTACTGCAGATCCGTCCGTCTGGAGAATAAGCTGCGGAAACATATGAAGCGGAACCAGCTAGCGTTGGTGACGCTGACGACGATGTTCGATGTTCTTGAGGAATACTCGGATGCCGCGTGCCTCGCACAGAAGGTAGACCATCACAGCTTAGCGGCAATCGACGCCTCGGTCTCGGCAGCCTCGCGTGAGAAGGCCCGACAGCATTCTCGCTACGACATGGAAGACGGCGCGGCCGGCTGATTCAAAAAGGCCACGAGGCTGACGATCCGGAATGGGTATCCGAAAGAATTTTCATTGGTAAGCAGAGGAATACGTGATGATTGCAGAACTGATTGAATCTTTGCATCTCCGCGAGCAGGGATACGACCTCTTCGGTCGCGAGGTCGACCAGCGTTCCCATTTCGCAATCTCGACTGCTCCTGCCAAGCCAGGAGACTGGGAAATATGACGCGAGCATCGGAACATGGCGCGGCGCGCCGCCCCAGCGGGCAGAGACTGATCGCGATGTCGCTCCGAAGGCTCGTCGCAGCGAGCGCGAGGAGGAGGATGAATTCGACTATGATGACGAGCATCAGATGACATTGGCATCAAGCCGGGTCGCCATGCTCGATCGGGAGACCAACACGTATCATCGCATGGAAAGCGGCCTCGAGGCCGACCTCGTGACGATCCTTCTCGTTCGCGGCGATACCAGACGCATCAAGGCGCAGGACGGTCCGCATAGCTTCCTCGTTGAGGGCAAGAGGCACCAGCATACGATCGACGTTCTCCGTGAAGCCTGCGACGGATCGACTACACGCTACGCGGTAAAGCCTAGCGGACGCACGGCGAAGCGCACTCGTGGCGAGATGCAACTTCTCAATAACCAACTTGCCAAGAATAGCCGCGACCGGTTCGTTTTGGTCACGGACGAGGAGATCACGAAAGGCCGCGTTAACCTGGCGCGGAACATTCTCCACACGCGCAGGGTGCTCAATGACTCCGATACCTTGCGGGTGCATGAAGCACTAATGGGCATGGGCGGCGCAGCCCGTGTCTGGCAACTCTCCGAAGGCCTACCCGACCTGTACCTCTCGGCAGTCTGCACGGCTGTCTGCGACCTCGTCGACAAGGGACTCATCACCTACGCTCACCCGAAACCCGAGGACGTCGTCTTCTCCTTGGCGTCGTGGGTTCGTGCCGTCGATCAAGGAATCGAACTATGACAGCCGCCCCCTCAACAAAGCAGTTCTCCCTTTTCGGTATCGGGCCCGAGGACCGGATCCGGTTCGACAATCGCTACTGGTGTCTAAAGTCTCGAAGGAAGCACGAAGGCGGGGATCTGGAAGCGGAAGTGTGGGAACACGGCTACATCTTCGTTACGTGCGATGATCTCGATCCCCCCAAGACTGAGGTCAGAACCTTCGAGCAAATCGACGAGATGCATCGATGGCGACATCTGGAGCAGGAAAAAGGATGGTTCAGCACCCGCAATGCCATCTACAGGCAGAAGCTAGCCGTGCGGATCTTCGACCTGCCTTCGGAGACTATCTTCCGCGCCCGCATGGTCGCGGAGTTTCTCGAGCTGGAAATCGATCGATACGAATCCGGCGCATTCGTTACCCGATCCGATTCCGGTTATGAGGCGTTCATCAAAGATTTCGTGAAGGAAAACGAACACCTCATCCCAACAAAAAAAGGCAAGCGCGAGGTCATCCCTGGACCTCGCCAATTCGGCCGATTGGTCAAGAGGTATGAAGAAAACAACTACGACCCGCAGTCGCTTCTTCCTCGCCACCGCGGAGGCGTCGGGAGGAAGACGGACTTCTCCCCGGAGGAGCTCGGCTTCCATGTAGAATTCGCGACGGCGTACCAGTCACGAGACCGGCCGACAAAAATCGACTGCTACGCGCAGATGGGAGAGGCCAACCAGAAGCGAAAGGCAGGCGGGGACAGCGCGATGAGAGTTCCTTCCCTACGGACGTTCCAACGCATCATCGACGGCCTTGGCGACTACAAGAACGAGGTGACCAGGGCGGGCGACCCGTCGAGGGTAACTCGCAAATATTCGATCTCCCGCCGTGGCTATCAGCCGCAGAGACCACTCGAATTCGTGGAGATGGACGAGCACAAGTTCGACGTTATCCGGATGCTTGTGAAAACCGGCATGTGGGAAATGCTGCACCCCGAAGTCCGTGAAAAAATCGAGAACAAGATGGGCTCGACTAACGACGGGCGCGTCTGGCTTTCCGTCGCTTTGGATGCATATTCAAGGTCGGTCTGCGGGGCCAAGCTTCTATGGGGCGCTCCGGACGGCGCATCTGCGGTCGCGACCCTGGCGATGGTCGCAAGGTCCAAACAGCTTGAAACCAGACTTTACGGCACCATGACCCAATGGCCGCAGGGTGGCACAGCCGAATACATCCACGTAGACGCAGGTTCAAGCTACACCTCCCACGAGTTTCAGCAGGCGGCCCTCTCCTACACCGGACATGTCTCGGTACCCGCCTCCAAACACCCGCACCTGCGAGGCCGGGTTGAACGGTTTTTTCGAACGCTGAACCAACGTTACATTCACCTGCTATCAGGTCAGACTTTCAGCAACGTTCTCCTCCGCGATCGGTATGACGCCCAAAAACACCGTCATATGACGGATGAACAACTCGCAGAATTTCTCGTCCTGCTCATCGTGGACTGCTACCACAACACGCCACATCGTGCTCTCAAAGGTCTCACGCCGTTGCAAATGTGGTACCATGGGACTCAAAAGGGCAAGGGAACGGTGGCGGGCTACCCTGATCCTCGTACCTATGCGGAAGCGTTCAGCGTCATCAAAACTTACAAGGTCGGCAAGGACGGCATCTCTATCCTGGGCCTTCCATATTCTAACGAATGGCTCCAGTCCCGACGGGAGACCCGTTACGACCTCGAGCTGTCGGTCAAGATCAACGAAATTGATATTTCACGCATCCTCGTCAAGGATCCCTTCTCTCAGGAATGGTTCGAAGTGGCTTGCGCGTTTGACGGGCTGGAGAATTTTCGGGCGTTGGACTGGATGGAACAGCTCAAGTACTTGAAGAAGCGCTTCGGCACCTCTTCCACCATTAGCGTTGAAGTTGCACGCTCTGGCCTGTCCCGCGCTCGCGACCTGGCCCAGTCGAGCAAGGCGTCAGCCGGGATCGGCGCGCCCACGATGACGAGCGCAACGCTCGAATATTGGGAGAAGGAGCTGGTCGGCAGCTTCAAGATCGCGAGGGAGGCGTCCACCGACTACGGCGACAGCAAGGTGCTGGAGAACTTCCACACGCTTGATCGACCGGATCCATTTGCCCCGGCAACGTCGGATACACACGATGTGCGCGATATCGGTGGCAATCCCGAGAGTGAAGTCTTGCCGCCGGCCTCGGCGCCCTCCCCCCGTCCTTCAGCGAAGCCAGTGCAAAAGGAGACGCCGCCAACGCTGACACCGGACCTCCATCATCCGCTGCCGCGCCGAAAGTCTGGCATCAGGATCGAAAGAACGAAAAAGGACGAAAAATGACGGACACGTCTGCAGAACTTGAGATGCTCGCGCACATTCGCGCGACCGTCTCCCCTGACACGGAGTATCGATCTCGGCTCCTTGACGATCTAAAGTCGATCCACATCGTCACGCCAGATGACGACAAGATTGAGGCTGAACTCGACCTGCTTGTCGCCAGCATCCTAGCTGGAAGCTCCGTTGCGTACGCCCTTACGATCACTGGCAAAAGCGGGGCTGGCAAGTCGGCCAGCCTCAACCGGTGCCTTAACGCTCACCCGTCCTTCGCCCCGTTTGAAGGCCGATATAATCGCCTGTCGCTCAGCCTCCGTGCAACCACGCCGCCCAGCACCACATTAAAGACCCTCGGGAAGGAGCTCCTTCAAGTAAGCGGATATGAAGCGGCCCTAGCCGGCGATGAAGACGACAACTGGCGCACTTTGATCCGGCGCATGAAAATCATGCAGACGAAGGTCCTCGTGCTCGACGAATTCCAGCATGTGCTGGATGCACCGACCAGCAAGAAGTACATGCACCTTAGCAACAGCATCAAGAACCTCACGCAGGAAGCGGGCTGGCCGATCTGGCTCATCATTTGCGGGATTCCGGAGATCAGGGACTTTATCTCGCGCGACCTTAGCGGGCAATTGGACAGGCGGGCGCCGATCATCGAATTCGAAAATCTGGCTGACGTTGCGGAAGACAGAGACCGGGTCGAAGACACGATCTATGTGCTCGCGGAGAGCTGCAAGCTGGAGCTTGGCTTTGCCTTGACGGGGGATTTCGTACTGCGTCTGATGCATGGCGGGATCTGGCGGTTCGGAACCACGGTACACATCATCAAGAACGCCATCGAAAAAGCTCTCTGGGACAAGAACTGGTCGCGTACGGGAGGAGGCTTGCTCACGGCCGAGCATTTCGCGCAAGGCTATCGACGGCTGGCGCGCAACTGCCCGGACGAAACCAACGTGTTAGATCTCAGAAACAAGGACTGGCATCTCATTCAGCGTGAAGTCGACGGCTCCGGTCAACTTGCCGATCCGGCATCCAGGCGGGGGCGAAGGAGCAGCAGCAAATGAGCGGACTATACAAAGTGCCGTTTCTTCCCGAAGAACCCCTTACAAGCTTTCTGTCGCGGGTGTCTCACGCCAATGGCGCAGGGAACGTCCGCATTTTCTGCAGAGACATGGGCTTGAACAGATCGGCTTTGAACGGCGGGAGCACGGATGAGATCAAACGTCTTTCGTACATCCTGGATATTCCGTTCAAGCAACTGTTCGACCGCGCTATCGTCGTCGACTCCTCGGGCGGGGCCGTCATCCAAGGATCGGCATTTCCAAAGCGTATGCTTCGCAGATCAAAGCTCCGTTTTTGTCCCCACTGCATCGTTGACGACGACCGCGATGAAAGCCGGATGCCGCGCGCGCGCCGCTATGCTCGTCTTCATTGGATGTTTCCTCAAGTACCCACCTGCCCCGAGCATTCTGCGTCCATTGTCGAAACCGACGGCGACGCCCGGTTTCGATATGATATCATCACCCAGTTGGATATGATATCATATCAGTTCCCCGAATGGCTCGACGCGAGTAGACCCCGGCTTGCTACTCCTTTCGAGAAGTATGTCCGCGACCGCCTTGCTGGCGTATTAGGCCACGGCGACTTCCTCGACGGCCTCAGTCTCGCGGCGGGGATGTCTTCATGCGAGTTGTTCGGGGTGGCCCAGGCATTTGGCAGGGAAGCGAAAGCCAGTGAACTGTCCGACGAAGACATGCATGCCGCGCGGAATTACGGCTTCGAAAGCCTGCTCGAAGGAAATTCCGGGTTCTCATCTCTCCTCGACCGAATCCGGTCAACGGAACAGCGAGCAAACATCAGAGGCGGCCAGGCTCTATATGGAAAGCTGTACCTTTCATTGAACGAAAACTACGAGCTCCCCGAGTATGACCTTCTTCGGAGCAAGATCCGAACACTCACCCTCGAGCGAGTACCAATGCTGAACGGGACGGAGTTCTTCGGGCGTGTTACCGACAGCCCTTGGACATCGGTCGGCGCTATTGCGGAAACTACCGGCTACGCCGACCAGACGCTGCGCCGAATCCTCGTGCACCTCGGCCACATCGACGGCGTGCGTCAGGCGAAAGGCGACCAATTCGTCAAGGTCGCAGCAGCGGAAGAGGTGATTGCCAAGATGCGCGACATGGCCACACGCGAAGAAGCTGCCTCGATCCTAGGGCTGCCGACCATGACGCTAAAGCGCATGGTCGATGACCAAATGATCTTGCCGATGTTCAAGGACAACGGCGCCACCGGCCGGGACTATCGCCTCCTTGATCGCTACTCGCGAACAGAGGTCGCTGCCTTCCGGGACAGACTTCTCGAGCGCGCGCGTCCGTCCTTCCCAAGTGAGTGGATCAATCTGACCAAGGCGGCGAGAAAGGTCGGCCTACGATTGGTCGACGTCCTCACAATGGTGTTGGACGGACGCCTTCAGAACATTGGAAAATCGGTCAACGAGGAAGGCATCTCGGGTCTCCGGTTCGATTGGCATGAAATCGAGGCGTTCATCGAGAAGCCCGCAGAAGTAATCATCGAGCGAGCGGAGGTGTGCAAACGGCTCCTACTTCAAGCCGAAGCCTTCGCGTTTCTGGTTCGATCCGGCCACCTCAAGGCCGAGCAACGGCATCTCCGGATTGCCCGTGCGCCGACCTGGGTTATGACCGCAGCGGATTTCACCGAGTTCGATGCCACGTATGTAACCTTCGCGCGCCTTTCGAAGGAGCTGGGCGTCGGCGTCAGAGGGCTTGGACGCATACTTGGCGAGAGAGGTGCACAGCTAGCCTTCCCCATGGAGAGCGTGAAGCAGGGGATCGTCGAGCGGCGTCACCTGATCACAGGTGATCGCACAGTGGCACGTGATGAAATCTCAGCGGTTACCGGCCAAAGCGAAGGCCCGGCAACGCGGATTCGCTAACATAGGTCGGCATGAAGGTGCTACGTTGCCGTACGTCCGGAAGGCGGCACAACATGCTGCCGAAGGTGTTTTGAGTGTGGCCGGAGCCATACTCCGGAAGAACAAAATACGCATGAACGTTCATCGTCACGCCTTTGATCTTCATTTCCATTACCTCGCGAGAAGCAACCGCGCATCGAACTTCAATCCGTGAAGGAGCATACATTTCAATTGACCGAGCGACGAGCGTATCGATCGTCTCGAAATCTGTGGCGAGTGCGGTAGAGATGTATGTGACGTCAGTCTCCAGTCTTTGGCGCTTTCGAAATTCTTTTTCGATGTAGGCTGCTGTAGCTCCTGGCCGTCGACCTTCGACCAGTTTTATCCAGGCGCAATGGTATCCCACGATGCCGTCACGTCCGCCTAATCTGTCGACCAACGGTCCAGCGAATTCGTCGAAATCGTGTGATAGTCCGACCACGCGAGCTGTTTCATCGCTTTCGAGAACCTTGACCTCTAACGCACTCTTCCTGCCGAGATATTCCAATGCTCCCACCAGGTTGTCTCGACCTGAGCGAAACTCGATCAACGTTCTCAACGCCTGCCACTCTTCGACGGAATACTTGTCCCACCGTTGCTGCATATGAAGCATCATTCCACCGCCTCCATCGCGACCGCTATCAACTCTCGTACCGTTGACGGAGGCGTCTCTCGAAGACGCTCCTCGAAATCGCACCAGTCTCTGATAAGCACGCAGCCTTCAAAGATGTCGTCTTCGTTGCCGACTTCGAAAATCAGTGTTCTCCCATCGGCGGCGAGAAAGAAACGATCTTCGTCAGCAGGTAGTTTTGCAATGACGCCATTTACAAAATCTGGTGCGGGTTGGAATGATCGCACCATTCCTCTCGATATCTCGCGGGCTCGTTCCAAGGTATCCGAAATTCGTTCACTCCGAGACGATCTGTACCAAGCAAGTTCCAAATGCCAAAGAGCGAGCTCCTTGTTGCGCGCGCTCTGGGGCCCGGCTGTAAGAAGGCCGACTTTCTGGAAGAGTGTGTCACTCGTTGCATCAAAAGGCCGCGCCTGAACCAGCAGAGAATCTGGTTTGTAGCTCGACACGCTTTTCGTCAGGTACTTCTCGCGCTCATAGGTGTGCACGATGAGTTCAAGCCTGTAGGGTTCGCCGTCGCGCTGCCAGTCCCGCTGATAGTCGAAGTCTAGTTTGATCTCCGGAGTCCATTTCTGCTCATCGCTAAACTTCACCTGCAGAAAGCGAGTGACCTCAGGGGTGTTGATTACAACGTCATCGACGAACGCAAATGCACCTTGGGTGAGGAAGACAGTTGATGGATGGTGGCACTGGGTGTCGGGCTCCAAGGGCTCCCGTTCGGCCCAGGCGTAGGCATAATTGACGACCTCAACAAGACAGTTGAACAGTTCGAATCTGAAACCCTTGTCGTTCGATCGACCGCCGGTAATTTTCTGACGGAGCCGGGTAGCTGCGGGCTCACCGAGGAGCTCCCTTACATAATCTTCGGTATCCATCGACGCCTCGCTGCAGACTAAGTCCGCCGACGTCTATCGGTTATCAATTAATAAATCGAAGCCGCGCGGAGGCATTGTCGCGAGGTGCGGGAAGTTATCCGTGAGGTCGGCGTGAACAGAAACAGGATCGCTCGTCTTTCTGAAGCGTGTCATCGAAATGTTCATCCGCAAGCAACGCCACGTTCCATAGAACACGAAACCTCGTCGTCGAAATAGTTAAACCGTTACAGTGACTTGAGCAATCCGGTCAAAATCACATGGCTGTGGCGACAAAATGGATTGGCCGGACGCCGAGGCAAGTTGTTGAAATCCCACAATCTGCTGCGACATAATCATTGGCTGTCTACAGTGTAGCGCGACACTAGGTTTGCCATTGCGTCACCAAGATGACATTGGCTCTTCCATTTTGGGCGATCGTCAATAGTTACCCGACCACCGCTGTGGTCGGGTAATATCCACCTAATGCCCCCGGTAACTGCGGTTAGCTCGCGTCTGCAGGCTACTGGAAACAAGCATGGTTGTAGGGATCTACTGTGTTTGTCATTAGATCGTCCTGACGTCATTAATCAGTGATTTAGAGCTCGTTGTAATAGCTATCCGATCGCTTTGGCGATCGGGTAGCACTCAACTGAAACGTAGATCTAGGTGGCCAGCCGCTTCGAACTCTGCGCTTCCCGGGCACTTCGGTGTCCGGGAAATGCCTGAAGGAACAAAACAGGAATCAACTACGACAGGAGAAAGGGCATGGCAGACGCAGTAATTGCAAACTGGGACGGGCACGACTACCAGGCTCGGTTCTTCTGGATCCACGCTTCAGGGCTCCGTGATCCTGAAAAGCCTCACATCGTCGAGGTCTCCTATGAGGCTGACGGACCAAAGGGATTCGACGATGTCGTCGTGCGCTACAGCCCCGGTCAGGCTAACCGTCGTTCGTTCATGGTGGAGACTGCACATCACCAGGTGAAGTTCCACGTCAACCTGGCTGGTCGCTTCGGCTTCAAGGATCTGGTCGAGCCCGAATTTATTGGAGCTACATCATTCTCAATCCTTCAACGTCTCAAAGAGGCCGTCGGGAAAGCACCGCCACGTTCGACGTTTACCCTTGTCACGACAGACCGCGTTCGTGACGATGATCCTCTCTCCAAGCTTCTAAAGACAGCCGACAAGTCTCTTGATATCGAAAAGCTCGCAGTCGGGAAGACTGAGAGAAGCGAGATGGGAGAAGTCCGCGCGCTCTGGCGCAAGCATCTCGCGCTCGACACCGACGAAGAGCTGTTCACCATTCTCGACACCTTCCATATCATGGAGGGCTATCACTCTCTGCAGGACATGCGGGAGAACGTAGATCTGCGCTTCCAGATCGTGGGCCTTGTCAGCGGAGGGAATAGCCTCGAGTTCAAGTTCGACGGCGCGGCTAGGGCCCTGAAGGCAACCGAACGCAACATTCTGACCCGTGAAGCATTCGAGGAGCTCTGCCTCGAGCAAGGGTGGATCAAGTCGACCCAGACAGAGGAGCGGAAAAACATATCCATCCGCTCCTTTGGAGACGGGCCGACCGACTACCTTGACGCGGCTCCGGAAAACACGCTGTCGCTCCTTCATCTATTCGGCGTCCGGCATCTTCAGGCGGGCGCGGACTGGAACACGGATGTCCGCCCGGCGATCGAGGACTTCCTCATCCGGGTGCGTCAGACGGACAAGGACATCCGGCTTTTCCTCGACAGCCATTCGTCCATCGCGTTCCTCGCGGGCGCAATGCTCGGCTTCAAGACGACCACACATGTGGAGCTGAACCAGAAGGGTCGAGGGCCGACCTCGATTTGGCGGTCGGACGACGGCAAGACCGGGCAACCGGCAGCCACCAATGTGACGAGGGTCGGCGATGGCGAAGACATTGGCATCGTGGTGAGTCTCACCAGGGATGCCTTCGACGATGTTCAGGATTATCTGAAGCGAACTATTCCAAGCGTGGGACGAGTCCTTCACATCGTCGCCGCGAATGGCCCGAGCCCGAAATCACTGGCGGGTGGTGAGCACGCTGCCGACCTTGCAGATCAGGTCGCCGCCGCGGTCAAAGCTCTGCGTCCCGCCTTCGGAGCCAGACGGCACTTCTTCATCTCTGCCCCGAACGCCTTCACCTTCTTTGTGGGCCAGCATCGGGATTCAATGGGCCCTGTCACCTTATACGAATTCGACTTCAAGGGTGCCGTGGATGGAAGCTACCACCCCTCATTCAGGATTGGCTGAGTATGGAACTGAAATCTCAATTCGACGCGTTCCTGCGTGAGATCCGACCGACGGACCGGCAAAAGGAAGACTGGAGGACCGGATCGAACACACTTCGGTCGCGGCTTGCCGAGGACAAGGAGCTGTCTCCGAACGTCGTCGCCACCTTCCTGCAGGGAAGTGTTCGCCGCTCGACCGCGATCCGTCCGACCGGAGACAAGCGGCCCGACGTGGATGTCGTTGTCGTGACCGACATCGACTATCACAAGACAACGCCGCAGCAGGCGATGGACAAGTTCATCCCTTTTCTCGAGCGCCACTATCCGGGCAAATGGCGGCCGCAGGGCCGTTCCTTTGGAATCGAGATGTCCTACGTCGATATCGATCTGGTCATCACCGCGCTCCCGACAGATCCCGCTTCGCGCCAGGCGATGGAGCGCTTGTATCGATCGAATTCGGTGCTCACGACCAGCACGCTCGAGGACGATATGACCTGGCGACTGAATGAACGGTGGCAACCCACACCGTTCGGCCGGCAGCCGCTTCAGCTTGATGACGAGCCTTCAGGAAACTGGCGGCCGAACCCACTGTTCCTTCCGGACCGGGACGCTGGCGACTGGGGGCGAACGCATCCTCTCTCCCAGATCCAATGGACTGCCGCAAAGAATCGGGCGTGCAATGGCCACTACGTCAAGCTTGTCAGGGCAACGAAGTGGTGGCGACAACAGAACGTTTCTTCCTTGCCCAACTATCCGAAGGGGTACCCTCTCGAGCATATGATCGGGCACGTCTTGAACGACGGCACGGCCTCAATGGCTTCCGGCTTCGTACAGATCATGGAGACAATGCGCGAGACATGGCGCTACAACGCGGCCCTGGGAAGCGTTCCGGTGCTCGCCGATCACGGTGTTCCTGAACACAACGTGCTCAAGCGGCTTTCGGTGGAAGACTTCCAGTCCTTCTACGCGGCAATATCGACGACCGCGGATCGGGCACGCGAGGCGCTGGAATCGGACGACGCTCATAAGAGTGGCAAGCTGTGGCAGAAGCTGTTCGGAGCGAAGTTCCCGCTGCCGGGGCCGAATGGCGGAGACCGGAAAGCGGGCTTCTTCGTTCAACCAACCCAGCCTGCCGAGCCCAGAAGGACTGATCGATTCGCGTGAGGCAACAGTCGTCGTTCGTACCTGAAATTCTTGCGTCTGCCGCCGCCCAGATTGCCAGTCGCCCGAGGATTCTGTCCGTCGGGAGCTGGAAATCAACGCGCGGCGGCCAATGGTCGCTCCCGTTCCGCGCATCCCTGTCAGAACCTGCGACGGCTTCCATCTCCGAAGAGACCGAGTGGTATCTGGTGTTCGAGGCGGCGAATTCCTCCTTCACCATCTTCCCCTCAAAGTCCGGCGGTATCATCTCGACCTTCCAGCATCAGAGCTTCAATGACAGAGGTCCCGCTGATATCCTTTGGCGCGCGGGCAACCCCTGCCTTCACCGCCCTACAGCCGCCTTTGGCAGGGTCTCGTGGAACGGACAGCCTGATGCGATCGACGAGAAGATCGTGTGGTACGTCGAGCGCCTCCTGTTGTGGATCGACGCGGCCGCCGCGAACGAGCTGGTAGTTCCCGGAGAACCGTTCGAGCTACCCTCCGGGCCGGGACAGGCGAGTTTCCCGGTGATCGGATTCGTCGGCACCGAGGACGACCTCTCCTTCTGGCCCGCGCAGGCTAGGAAATGGGGATGGGCGGACCTCGCGAAAATCCCGAGGGCGGTGGAGACCTACGCCGTTCAGGTCTTCCGCGACAGCAATCTGGAAGAGATATTTCCGGTGACCTGGGGATCTTTCGTGTCCTCGGCCAAACCGTCAGCGACGGCGCTGTGGATTGCGCTCGACCGTCTCCCAGTCCTTGCTCCGTGGCAACTTCCGCGAACGTGGGCAGCGCTTTCCAAATGCCTCGCCGAGGCGGGTGTCGATCTGCCGGGCATCCTCGCATGCGCAGGGGCGGATCGGCGGCGGGGCGATAAGAATAACAGTGTCCTGACCCTGCTTCTCGGCTTTCCTCTTTCGGGGACATTGGGCGAGCGCCCGTCCCGTTTTCATTGGATTGCGCTCAGCGGCCTTGAGCTTTCCGGGCGGGGAACGCAGAAGAACGGCTTCCGTCCTGTCGAAAGCGCTTGGCAGCTCATCGACCACTCCTGGGCGAAGTCGGGCACCACCCTTAACTGGCTCCGATCAGCGAATTGGGAGCCTCGCGAACTGAGAACGCGCTCGGGTTCGGGCCAAACGATCCCATCAGCAAGCGTGCTGCTCATAGGTGCCGGATCACTCGGAAGCGTACTCGCTGAAAACCTGGTCCGCATGGGCATCACGGACATGGGGATCCTGGATCCGGATCGCCTGGATGTTGGTAATCTGACCCGACATGCGCTCGGTGTCGACGCGGTCGGCCACAACAAGGCCAATGCCCTTGCAAGCGCACTGAACATGATCATGCCCGATGCCACCGTCATCGGCTTACCGTCGAGCTTTCCGCCCTCTGAAAATTCGATCGCGGATCAGATCCGCTCGTTCGATGTCGTCGTGGACTGCACCGGTGCCGACTCTGTTCTGGATTTGATGGCGGAATTCGACTGGGGCGGCGAGAAAGCCTTCATCAGTCTCGCCATGACGTGGCGCGCGGAAGGCCTGCTTGTCTATACCGCTTCGGAAACGGCTTTCCCGGCAATCGACGCGAAGGAGAGGTTCCTGGAATTCGACATCCCGCCTACCGACCTCGACGATGCACGGATGGAGGGGATTGGCTGCTGGCACCCGGTATTTCCGGCGACCGCTGCCGACGTCAGGCTCTGGAGCGCGATCGGCTCAAAGGCCGTTCTGAAAGCAATTGAATCGCCGGGAAGAAGATGCGACTATTTCCGCCAGTCGGCAGACGGAACGGTGGAGAAGGTCAATAGCTGAGGAGATCGCCATGACCTTCGAAGACTTGACGGCGAGCGTTGCAGTCAGACTTACTGCGCCAGCCTTCGAAGTCATCCGAAAGCAGGCGTTGGGTTCGGGGAACAAAGAGACCGGCGGAATTCTGATCGGGAGCTACCAGGATGATGGCAACGTCGCCCTCGTGACCAGCGCAACGGAGCGTCCGAGCGACTCCATTTCGGGCAAGATATGGTTTCAACGTGGTGTGAGGGGACTGAAGGAATTGCTCCGCGATCGATGGCGGCGTGGAGAGCATTACCTGGGCGAATGGCATTCCCATCCGGGCGGCCCTCCCGATCCAAGCGGGAGTGATTTTCGAGAGATGAGATCCATCTCCATCGACAGCAGCTACCGCTGTAAGAGGCCGCTACTGATAATCGCAGGTACGTCGGAAGAAGCCATCGAATTGTCCGTCAGCGTGATCGACGGCGGAAGGCTCGTGCGGCTTAAAAGTTCACCGACATCCAGCAACGATGCCGCCGCATAAGGAGCCGCTAGTGTCATCGGACGGAAGGATTACAGCTCGCTTTATCCCGTGATAAGATCGATCGTCACCGGAGACCTTCACATACCGAGCGCAACGTCCGTACGACACTAATCCGCATAGTCGAAATGCATCGGTTCCCCGTTCCAAGGGTAGAACAGGTGCCTGCCGTCCCAATAAGTCACCTCTCCATTTTCGACGGTTCGCCTCGCACGCCATACCAGTTCACCAGTCAGGCGGCTGATCGTGGATCCATCAAGCAACGGAACCTCATGAGCCTCTATCGAGCTACCTCTCGCGCGTAGCGGCCTTACACGGTGTTCACCACTGGGACTTCCGCATCCACGGCGGCATCCTAGCCCGCTACAAAAAGAAGCAACACTATTACGATCGCGTGTCGGACGTTACTAAAATCGATCCCGTAGTGCTCAAACGGCACGACCTCGTCAAGATCGGAGGCACGTTTACCGTCTTCGACATGACTTTCGACGTCAACGACATCTGGGCAAAGTCTGCGCGTGCCTGCCCCTGCTGCATCCGAGAAGACATCGAACGCGGTAGCGGGCGAATGGAGGCGAGACCACGGCTCAGGTTCGGCTGGATGCTTCGCACGCTAGGGCGTTGCCCGACCCACAAGGTGCCCTTCGTCCAAATTGGACCTGATTATGATAGCGTCACATATGGTGACTTTGCGGGGACACTCGCCAGTCACCAGCAGGCTTGGAAAATCGAAGGTCATCGCAAAAACGCCGACGAGAGCAACACTCTTGGTGACGCTCGTGCGGGGATCGTGGATGCCCTTGTACAATCGGATGCCTACTTCCAAGACAGGATCGCTGCAACCGCAGTCGGCTCACGCGTCACCTATTCGGACAATGAGGAGCTCGGAACCGACGAGCGACCGCAGATGCTCAACTCGATTCCTATTACGGCAGCACTACTGGTCACGGAAGTAATTGGCGGGATGGAACTGTTCGGAGACGATTACAGCCGAGGCGCGGCCACAGGCGAGGAACGTCAGGCCGCAGTCTCCGCTGGCTATCAAATCACCAGTCGTGGTTACGACGGCTTGTCCGAGTTCCTCGAGAAGCGAGATCAGATCCACTGGAAGGGAACCCGTCGCGGCAACATCAGGGGCCTTTACGGTCGTTTTCAGGAATTCCTGTTGAGCCGTGTGGACACCGAAGCATACGACAACTTGAGACGCTTCGTCGCGAAGCATGCGTATTCCAACCACACTCTCGGTCCGGAGGACACCTTCATCGGATTAAGTCTTCCGAGACGTCTACATAGTATCAGGACGGCTGAAGTGACCCATGGCATCCATCGTTTCACACTCAGAAGCATTTTAGATTCGGCCGGAATGTTACCGCAAGGAGCAAATGGACAGACTGATGGGCGAGTTGTCGTTGCTGCCGATGTTTTCGGCAAGCTCATCTCGGATTGGAGAGAACGCCTCCCTGCCGAAGAGGCTAAAGCACGGTTCAATATCAGCGGAAGTGCGCTGAAGGGGATCATTCGCCAAGGCCTCATCGTTGAGATTGACGACGATCCTCGTCGGCGAAGCAGGATGGGGCAAAGATCCTTCAAATTGTTTGAGGATTTCCTGAAGAGCTTGCCCGCCGGAATTCCAGATCCAGGGATGAGAAGTCTCACGGACATGACCCGCAGGGTTGGTCGAACCTACGGCGAGATCGTGAATTTGATGGTGCGCAAAAAAATCAAGAACGTAGTTCGCGCCGCTGATCCGGAAGAACCTTGGGGGTTTGAACATATTTTTGTTGATCCGTTGGAGGTCAAGGAAGCCTTTCAGGTTGCCGTCCCACCGGGGATCACGTTGCAATACGCAGAGCGAACGATCCGGACCACCACGAAGACTGTGAAACGCCTTGTTGCTTCGGGCCTGCTCAAAACCGTGAGTGCCCGCAACCCGAGCAAGCGCAAGCTTCAAACATATATTCTGCCGTCAGATCTTGAGGAATTCCAGCAAACTTACATCTTCCTTTTTGAATACTCAAAGGGACGATGCCACCCCGTGTTGATGAAAAAGCGGTTGAGCAGTTCTGAGATCTATCCCGTCTTCGAGGAAGAAGGCGCGGCAACATTTTACAGGCGAGGTGAGCTGCCGCGAGACATTTGAAAAGAGCAACACGCAGTAAATAGGACCCGCTTCGGCGGGTTTTTCTTTGCTTAGATTTCGGGGCTGTACTTCAGTAATATAAAAATGTGACTCAGCAGTTGGGAAGAATGTGACATGAACGAAAAACCCGCGACTTATTACCCTTGTTTTTGTTGATTAATTCTTCTTTGAAACCGTGTTTTATGACATTTCAGTAGAGTCTATCCACATGTCATAGTGACAGAAACATAAGACAACGCCGCCCGAAGTCTTCGGGCGGCGTTTCTCGTTTCAGAGATCGGCTTTCCACTCACGGAACCATCCGGTATCGATCTCGCTTACCCCACCACTGAAGTTCCAGAGGAAGGCAGCAATCCAGTGGCCAGAGCCAGAATACGCGTCATCGATCTAGAAACGGGCGGCAACGGCCCGAATGATGTTTGCGAGATTGGCTGGCAGGATGTGGTTCTGAATGAGGACGGCAAGTGGGACGTCATCGAGGAGCGCGGAGCCCTCTTCGTCAATCCTGGCCGCCCAATCTCACCAGACACCATGGCCATTCATCACATTCTCGATTCCCATGTCGCAGATGCACCGTATTGGAAAGAAATCGCATCGACCGTTCTTCGCCCACCCGTCCAGATTGATGCCTTGGCCGCGCACCGGGCAGCGTTTGAGCAAAGGTACTGCACGCCGCGGTTTACGGGCGGCACGCCATGGATCTGCACATGGAAATGCGCCCTGCGCGTCTGGCCGCAACTACCCCGGTTTTCCAACCAGATGCTGCGCTATCAGCGAATGCCGGATGGGTTGGTACATGAAACCGGATTGCCCGCGCACAGAGCCATGCCAGACGCCTATGTCAGCGCCCATCACCTCCGCGATATGTTGAACGAGACATCGCTTGAGGATTGCCTGGCGTGGAGCAAAGAGCCGGGCCTCCTGCCGCGCGTGCCTGCCGGACCAGAACGAGGCAAGTCGTGGGATCGTCTTGGCATTGAGATGCTCAACACATTGGCGGCGGATAGGGATGCCGACATACGCTTCAGCGCGCAGACAGAACTCGCCCGTCGGCATCAGGACAAACCGTCGGAAGCCACTGAGCCAGCCCAAAGAACGCTCGGGTTCGAATGAGCGACACATATCCCAACACACCCGATGGCCGCTACTTCGTCGTCAGGGGCAGGCTCTGGCGTCGTAGCAATCCAGACCTTGACGAGATCACACGAACGGCGCTGGTGCAGGAGTTGATGGCCGCGCGGAGGGCTGTTCGGAAAGCGAAAACACCGTCAGCCGAGATGGCGCAAGCCCGCAAACAAGTGGATGCAGCCAAGGTCGCACTCGGTGAACGGGGTACCGTCTGGTGGGATGATGGCGCGCCGGATTTCAATCGATATCTCGCCAAGAACACGCCATACGCGGCGTGGTTTGCGTCATTGGATGAGACATAACCTGCCACAATCGCCTCATAGTGCCACGAAAACGTCAAACTTCATTCAGCACCGGTTCACGACAAGGAACGCTAAATTACGCCACCCTAAACGGAGTGATGTGAGATGCGCAAAATAATCCTAAGCGCGGGAATAGTTCTAGCCAGTCTGGTCGCCAATGTCGCGAATGCGATGCCATCGGCCCAGCCATCCGTCCCAACGGCATCCCTTGTGCAGAAGGTCGATTACGCGTGCGGACGCGGTTTTCATCTGTCTCCACGCGGTTATTGCCGTCCAAACGGCCCACCACGCGAGTATCGTGATCGGTGGGACAGACGTGATCGCTGGGAAGCCAGACGTGAGTGGCGCGAAAGACAGGAACGTCGTGAATGGCGCGCCCGCCGCGATTTCTACGATCAACGCGATTGGCGTGGACCGCGTGACTATCGCTGGTAACCCTTTTGGCCTTAGCCGGGAACCCGGAGCCCTTTGATCCCGTTACCTCTTCATACAACAAGGAGAAAACCAATGGATCATACAAACCACGTTCGCCTGTCGACAGCAGAGTTGACCTCGGAAATTCTGGAGGGTGCAACCGTTTACGGCGCGGATGACCATAAGGTTGGCAAGGTGGATCATGTCCATGGTGCAGGCGCTGGCGGCCAGGTCATCATCGATGTCGGCGGCTTCCTCGGAATTGGCGCAAAGCCAGTGGCAGTATCCATCAGCGATCTCGACTTCATGCGCGATGAAGACGGCGATGTGCACGCCGTAACATCCTGGACGAAAGATCAGCTCAAAGAAATGCCAGAACATCATCACTAAATGAGCAAGGGCCCGGTTGAAAAACCGGGCCCTTCTTTTGTGGTAAAGCCATCACCTCATTCAATCGGTCGAGACTGATCAGCCGCTGGCCAGTCATTCGCAGGCTCTTCAATAGCCACATCATCTGCCGGATCTGGATCACGCTCACCGGTGTTTTTGAGATTACCAGCCGCCTCCACCACGGCGTCACAAGCATCGCCATGGCTGATGCCCCTCACCGCAAATTCATCAATGAGCGCTTCGAGCTTGCCTTGAAGTTCGCCTCTCCAATTGTCGGTCATCCGTTTCTCCTTTGTTTGATGGGTTTGTCGCCAAGTTCAATCCACACAGGTGCGTGGTCACTTGTGTGTTCCCAGCCGCGTACGTGTTTATCGACATGGGCCGCCGTCAGCTTTTCTGCGAGGTCAGGGCTGAGCAGGAAATGGTCGAGCCTCAGGCCCGCATTTCGGGCAAAGGCGTTTCGAAAATAGGCCCAGAAGGTGTAAATGCGTTCATCCGGGTACAGCTTGCGCACGGCATCCGTCCAGCCTTGAGCCACGAGGTCAGCGTAAGCCGCCCTCACCTCAGGCCGAAACAGCGCATCGTCCAACCAGCGCTCCGGCTTATAAACATCAAGCTCGGTCGGCATGACGTTGAAATCACCCACAAGCGCAACTGGCACCTCAAGCTCCAGCAGTTCGTCAGAGTAGCATTGTAGCCTCTGGAACCAGTCCAGCTTGTACTGAAACTTTGGCCCCGGCACCGGGTTTCCGTTGGGCAGATAAAGGCAGCCAATGATGATGCCATCAACAACGGCTTCAATGTAGCGGCTCTGGCTGTCATCCACGTCGCCAGGCAGTCCGCGCCTCGTCTCCATCGGCTCGCGACCCCGTGCAAGAATGGCCACGCCGTTCCATGATTTTTGGCCGTGCCAGATCGCTCCATAGCCCGCTTTCTCCAGCGCCTTGCGCGGAAATTTGTTGACTGGCGCCTTAAGCTCTTGAAGGCACACAACATCAGGCCTCGCTTCGTCAAGCCAGCGAAGCAGAATGTCGAGGCGGCCATTGATACCGTTGACATTATAGGTCGCGAGCTTCACCAAAGATGCTCCATTCAACCAACCGCCTTACGGGCCTTGTTCAACCGCTTGATCGCCTCATTCAATGCCCGGTGGCCCTCACCATAATCCTGCCAGGCAGTGCTATTCTTCAAAAGCTGAGGTACGGTCCGGATGGTGAAGCGCGACGGGTCGAGATCAGCCTTCACCTGCGTCCAGTTCAGCGGCATGGATACTGTCGCACCCGGACGCGCCCGTGGCGATAGCGGCGCGACTGCCGTCGCCATCCGGTCGTTGCGCAGGTAGTCGAGAAAAATCCGCCCTTCCCGTTGGTTCTTCGCCATTTTGATGAGGTAGAGGTCTGGATTATCCCGCGCCATATCCTCGCACACATCATGCGCGAAGCTTTTCGCCTCGTCCCAGTTCAGCTTCTTTCCCTTGGGCACGGCAAGCGGTGTCACCACATGGAGGCCCTTGCCGCCCGTCGTTTTGCAAAAACTCACCAGACCCAGTTCCTCCAGCCGGTCGCGTATCTCGCGGGCAGCGGTAATAACGGCTGAAAAATCGACGTCAGGACCCGGATCAAGGTCGAATACCAACCGGCCCGGCACATCTGGCTGGTCCGGCGCACAGTTCCAAGGGTGAAGCTCGATGCCGCCAATCTGGGCAATGGCGGCAAGGCCTTCGACGCGATCAATCTGGAGATAGGGTTTCTTGTCACCAGACACCTTCACCAGTTCAAGAAGGTTCGATGTTCCCGGCATGGCGTGGCGCTGGAAGAATTGCTCGCCGCCAATGCCATCGGGGTTTCGAAGGATCGAGCATGGGCGGCCCTTGATATGCTCTATCAACCACGGCCCGACAGCTTCGTGGTAATGCGCAAGGTCAGCCTTGGTCACAGGTTTCCCGTCACCCGCATCCGGCCAGAGCGCCTTGTCTGGGCTGGAAATCATCACGCCCATGACCTCTTCCTTCGCACCCTTGCGGGCGCGCTTTGCAGGCGGCTTGTCCGTTTCGGGGTCAGGAACATCCGCATCATCAGGTGCGGCAGGCTCCTCCGCCTCCACCTCCGCTGCCGGCTTGTCTTCGCGCAGACCCTTGAACGCGCCCTGCCGCACCTGCCCGTCGGCGGTCCATCCGGCAAACTCGATTTCCGCCACAAGCTCGGGCTTCAGCCAGACAATATCGTCAGAAGCCTTTGGCGCTCCAATCCCCGTAAATGGAGACTTGGACGTTTCCATTTCCTCAAGCTTCGGCATCAGTTTTTCAACGGTCTTGGCACCATATCCGGTGCCAACCCGCCCTACATAGACGAAATGCTTGCCGCTGAAGACGCCAACCAGCAGAGACCGGAAGCTGCCATTCGTCGTGGCATAAGCCCCAATCACCACCTCATGGCCAGCCCGGCATTTGGATTTCGCCCATGTCTTGCTGCGGCCAGAATCATAGGGCGCGTCTCCCTTCTTGGAAACGATACCCTCCAGCGAAAGGCGACAGGCCGATTTCAATACGGCGTCGCCACCGGTCTCGAAATGTTCAACGAACCGCAGGCGCGTGTCCTCACCCGCATCCGACATCAATGCTTGAAGACGGGACTTGCGCTCCGTCAACGGTAACTCTCTCAAGTCCTCATCACCGGCAAACAGCAGATCAAAGGCGAAATAAACCAGATCGTCTGTCGTTCCCTCCGACAATGCCGCCTGCAAGGCAGCAAAATCCGGCGCGCCCTGCTCGTCAAGCGCACAGATCTCGCCATCGATGATACAGTCGGGCAGCGAAGACGCAGCCTCTACAATGGCAGGCCATTTATCCGTCCAGTCCAGCCCCTTGCGGGTCTTCAGCGTTACCTCGCCGCCCTCAACGCGCAGCTGAACCCGGTAGCCATCGAATTTAATCTCATGGATCCACCCCTTTCCAGAGGGTGGGCGCGTCAGGCTCTCGCAGAGCTGCGGCGCGATGAAGCCCGGCATCTGAGAAGCCGGGCTGGTGGATTTCGTTGGCTTTGTTCGCGTGGCCTTTGCCTTTGCGGGGGTCTTCGTCCCAGCCTTACGCTCCTCAGCCGCAAGCCCCTCATTGCTGTCCCACACCGCATCTGCTTTTACCGTCTCGCCCTCAGTCATGAACGGCTTCGGTTTCTTGCCCTTGCCAGCGGCAATGGCCTCCATGGTCCGGCCAGAGGCAACGGATGTCTCGTTATCTTCAAGCACGGCAGCGCCATTTCCATCAACGGCATCATCATCGCGATGCTTGATCAGCAGCCAGTTCGTCCGCTTCCCGCCATCGCGGTCATTGCGCATCCGCACCAAAACGAAACTGCCATGCAGCCGCTCGCCTTCTAGCGTAAACTTGAAGTCACCCTTTTTCAGCGCTTCCTCGGGCGTCTTGTTGCCCTCCGGCTCCCAGTAACCGCGATCCCACAGCATAACCGTGCCACCGCCATATTGCCCCTTGGGTATCGTGCCTTCAAAATCACCATAATCCAGCGGATGGTCTTCCACCTCCACAGCCAGCCGCTTGTCGTTTGGATCAAGCGACGGACCCTTCGTCACCGCCCAGGATTTGAACACGCCATCAAGCTCAAGCCGAAGATCGTAATGCAGCCGTGTCGCATCATGCTTCTGGATCACAAAACGGCCGCGGTTGGATGCCTTGACCTCAACCTCTCCACTCGGCTCAAGCGTCTGCTTGAAATCGCGTTTGGATCGATATTTGCTCAAATGGTCGGCCATGGCATCTTTCCCTACTCGCCGCGATCAGCCTCAGGCAGCGCCAGACACTCGAAGCGCACCCGCCTCGCCCAGGCTGCGCTGCACCAGAGCAATCTTGGAAGACGGAATATCTGCGGATACCTCAATCTCCCCTTCAAGCGGCGCATCGCTGCGAACAGTGCCGGTTTTGGAAACATCACCACCAGAGGCAACCGACCCTGCCGTGTTCTCATCCGTGGAAGACTGAATGAAAATGTCAGGCCGCGGAATTCCGTGCTGCTGAACTAGATGCTCAACCGCGAGATCAGCCGCCGCGCGCGTATCGAATGTTGCTTTGATGGTGTTGGTGCTGTCGTCAGCCATGGTGTCTCTCCTCATTCGCTGCAGTTACGAACCAAACTCCCTGCTGCGCGGTTTGTTTCCAACAAAACACCTTTGGCGGCCCGCTTGAGGCCGCCAAAGGCAAATATGCTGGTTATTTTGAGAAAAGCTGTGCCTAGTTAGCTCAGGGCTCGTTGAAGGCTGACACACGCAGAGTGATCCGGCCTGCGGGATCATTCTTGAAAATCAGGCCGGCCAGGGCCTTGGATTTGCCGGGAACATAATCCAGCACCGTGCTGGCTTTCTCAACGACGTTGGAGCCATCCAGAATTTCGCCATCGACTGTCACCTGCGAGGCCGTAGCACTTGCACCATTCGACACTTCGAACGAAACCTGAAACCCGTTGCTGCGCCGTTCAGTCATCAGAACGGTTGCGGCAAGATCGGGCGTTGTATCGTGATCTACCAACGCATCTTTCGCGATCCAGCCGATTACCGCCAGCACAATCACGGCGGATACGAGTCCGGTCAGCCACTCCACCCAGTGCGGATTTTTTGCCTCGAGATTTTTGTCGCCAATCGTTTTGGTCATGAAACCCTCAGAGGATAAGTCGAGCGGCGGATGCGCCGATAGCGCCGGGAAAACTCAAGATCACAATCGCCATCAGCACCTGCGTGGACCCCAGATCGTCAACCCGGTGAAATGTCCATAGACAATATGCGCTGATGGATCCCGCAATCACATAGCCCGGCAGTGTGAAGCGCACAAAAGCATGCCAGCTCGGCGTACCCTCCGCGAGATCGTGGCTCCCATGAAAGGATAGCGCGTAAACGAACCCGTGCATGACGATCAGCGATGCCGCGATAATGGCGAGGCCATGCCAGGGCGTCATCTTGAAGGACAGCAAGATCATTTCCTCGGTGGGCGCCACATTCAAATTCAAAAACAGCGCACCAACCGCCATCAGAAAAAGCTCACCCGCATAGGTCGTCTCACGGTTTTGAACCGGGTCCTCGTCACCCTCACCGTCTTCATCGTCGTCAGACTTGCCCCCCAGCTGGCTACGGCCCAGCATGGCACCAATGCTCGCCGGGATTGCCAGCAAGGCGATCATACCCGAAATCTCGTGCGGCGTTTGGTCAGCACGCAACACGCCAATGGACGAGAGAATGAGCGCGCTGGCAACCATGCCAAGAGCATAAGCGATAATGGCGTCTCGCACAGATTGCCGCCAACCCGTGGTCTGCTCAAACCCTATGCGGTGAGACAGAACAATCAACAAAGGCAGGTTGATGAGCAACAGAAGCAAGAGACGGGTGCGATCCATGTAGAAGCCCAGCTCCCACATCTCCATCGTCATGAACATAGGCAGTGCAAACAACAGTGCGCCCCCGCCTCCACGCGCTATTCCCGCGAGGAACTTTCCTGTATCAAAGTCACGATCCGCGCTGCTTTCCGCTGCCAATTTCGTCCTCCACAGGCCACATGCTCGCTCACGCGCAGCGGCACCGTCATTCCTGCCACGCCTTGATTGCGTGATTCTCATGCAGGGCCACCTATCTTGCAGGTGTTACGCGCCGTGCCAATCATCATTCATCGTGATCTGCTTATTCAAGAGGCGAAGCCTGACGCAGCACTGAGATAAAAAACTGCAAAAACCGAAAAAAATCGATCTGCACTTTCTCAATGTTCCTAAAACCGGGCGCACACTGTGTCCGTTCCGCCCTCGGATACACCGCAAGGCGTTGCGGCGAGGCGGAACCGGCGCTGGTGATGGAAGGCTACGCAACCTTCCATTGTCGGGGTCCGGCAGCGAATCCCCCCGGCGGCAACGGGTGGCGGGCAACACCGGTTTCGGACCGGCTGGTGTTACCCTCCCAAAGTTCGAACCGGATTGACGTGCCTGCCTTGAATGCCCTTACGGGGTTCAAGATCCGGGTCATGGCAATCCTGTTTGTCCGCCGCCGGGTGTACCGACAGCTCATCGGCACCGGTCGAACGCGACCATCAGGTGCTTGAAGCGAAAGTCAGGCGGTACACAGGAACACGCTGCATCTGCCCCGCGCCAGCAATGGCGCGGACAGATCGATCCTTCAGCCCTGCCGGTGGTGGGGCGGTAGCGTATCGAAGGCAGGTGCGGTTGAACTGGCTGCGGCATTCTTTCAACGGAATGCCTCGCCCGGAGGGTTAAGGGTTTGGCTTTGAAAAAGTCCGACCGTTTCTGCGGCAAGGTTACAGCCTTTGCCATTCGGGATTGCCAGCCGTGGCAAGAGGATCGTGGGCGGACAAAAACCGCTGAACGGGGCGCTGAAAGGTGCCAATACTAAAACTACCCAACGAGGCAACTTCCAGCGCCCCGTCCGAAATACCCATGGCCGCAAAAGGCGATGGTCAGAACGAAAAGATCAAGCCACGGGCAGATGCTGCCGCGTGAACGGCGAAGCTTGGCCAGAGAGTCGCCGGGATTTTTGACATGAGCGGGATGATGAAAGGCGAGTTGCGGGAGAAGCGTAACCTGCCCTCACTCACCCCACCAGAAACGCCCTGAAGTCATTCACATTTGTCCCCGTCGCTCCCGGCACGAACAGATCGCCCGAAAGGTCAAATGCCGACCAGGCGTCGTGTCCCGAAAGAAATGCTCTCGCATCCCCGCCCGCGGCAAGAATGCGGGCAACGCTCTTACCATCGGCAAAGGCGCCCGCATTATCCTGCGATCCATCAATGCCATCGGTATCTGCCGCAAGCGCCGTAAAGCCCTCAAAACCTTGCAGATCGAGCGCGGCAGACAGCAGAAACTCGCTGTTGCGCCCGCCCTTGCCGTAGCCACCGCTCCCGATCGTTACCGTCGTTTCACCGCCGGAAAGCAGCACCATCGGCTTTTCAAACGCAGCGTTGCCAGCAAATTCCCGCACCAATGCCGCATGCATGCGGCCAATGTCCCTCGCCTCACCCTCGATGCTGTCGGAAAGGATCAGCGGATTCACACCGTGGCTGCGGGCAAGGTTTGCGGCAGCTTCCAGAGAAACCCTGGCCGAGGCTATGACATGAACCTCGTGCCCGGAGAAGGCGGCATCACCGGGCCTTGGAGCCTGCGCGTGAGCGATGCTTTCGACAATGCGCTGAGGAATATCAATGCGGTAATCGCGGATCGCCCGCAGCGCCTCTTGCGCTCCGCTTTCATCCGGCACGGTCGGGCCAGAGGCCACGAAGGCGGGGTTGTCGCCGGGCACATCGGAAACGACGAGGGAGACGACACGCGCCGGATAAGCCAGTGCGGCAAGCCTTCCGCCCTTGATGCGGGAAAAATGCTTGCGCACCACATTCATGCCGGAAATCGGTGCACCGGAGGCCAGCAGTGCTTCATTAAGCGCGATCTCGTCGGCAAGGGAAAAACCTTCCGGCGGCGCCGGCAACAGCGCCGATCCTCCGCCAGAAATCAGCGCGATCACCAGATCGTCGGCGGTCAGTCCGCTGACTTTGGCCATCAGCGCCTGCGCGGCCACAATCCCCGCCTCATCCGGCACCGGGTGGGCAGATTGCAGGATGGTCGTGCGCTCGCAATCTGCAATGCTTCCATGGCGCGCCACAACAAGCCCTTCGAACGGGTGCTGCCAAGCGCGCTCGAAAGCCTGCGCCATCTGGCTTGCTGCCTTGCCAGCTCCGATGACCACCGTCCGGCCTTTCGGCTTCTCGGGCAAATGCCGCAGGATCGCCTCGTAAGGATCAGCCGCCTTCACAGCCTCGGAAAACAGCGCCTCCAGAAACGCACGCGGATCAGCAATCACCTCGGTCCTCCCCTCGGAATCATCAGGTACAGAATGGGCTGCGCCTTGGCCGTCTGCAAGTCCGCAAAAGCAAGGCCGGTTCGGTTCGCGTCGGGATTGAACTTCTGCCCGGGCCAAACGTTGGCCCATAGATCCAGAAATGACATCGGAGGCAACAATGTCGAACACCGACAATCTAGGACCGGAATATCACAACAACCCGAATAAGGACCGCTTAAAGGGACGCCGTTTCGTCTGGTCCCGCAAAAAATCCAAGCCGTGGAGTTTCACCATGTTCGCCATCCTTGCGCTGATCATCGCAGCGGGCGCCATGGCAGTCAGCTACCTTGTCCTGTCACATCCCGGCAAAACAGAGCCGAATGTAGGTATCGAAGAGCCAGTTCAGCCTTGATTGTGGTGGGTCAGACGAGCAACTGCGCGCCGAACTGGGCATCGTGCAAGCGGCTATACGGCCCCTTGGATGCGAGCAATTCCTCATGATTGCCGGTCTCGACAATACCGGTCTCGTCCACCACCACGATGCGCGTCGCATCTCTGATTGTGGCGAGGCGGTGGGCAATCACCAGCGTGGTGCGGCCAGACGCGAGTTCGCTGAGAGAAGCCTGAATGGCCCTCTCCGTCTCGGTATCAAGCGCAGATGTCGCCTCATCCAGAATGAGAATCGGCGGATTTTTCAGGAACATGCGCGCAATCGACATGCGCTGTTTTTGACCACCCGAGAGCTTAACGCCACGTTCGCCGATGACCGTGTCCATGCCGTCAGGCATTCCCTCGATAACACTTTCCAGACGGGCACGGCGCGCCGCTTCCCATATCTCGGCCTCGCTGGCGCCCAGGCGGCCGTATTCGATATTCTCGCGGATCGTGCCACCGAACAGGAAAACATCCTGCTGCACGATGCCAATCTGGCTGCGCAGCGACGCCAAGGTCATCTTGCGGATATCAATGCCATCGATGCAAATCGCACCACCAGTAACTTCGTAAAAACGCGGCAGCAAGGAGCAAAGCGTCGTCTTGCCCGCACCGGACGGACCAACGAAAGCGACCGTTTCCCCCGCACGAATACTGAGGTCGATGCCACCGAGCACCTGTTTGCCATCGCTATAGCCGAAGCTGACATTGGCATAGGTGATTTCGCCGCGAAGCGCTGGGGCCTCGATGGCGTCAGGCGCATCGGCAATATCAGGTTCAGTATCGACCAGCTCGGTAAAGCGCCGAAATCCGGCAATGCCCTTGGGATAGGTTTCGATGACGGAATTGATCTTTTCAACCGGGCGGAAGAACACGTTGACGAGAAGCAGGAAACCAACGAAACCGCCAGCGGTGAGGTCGCCCGTCAATACCAACCACGCGCCGCAGATCATGATGATCATCTGCGTCAGGCGCATGCTCATATAGCTGAGCGACGTGCTGGCAGCCATGATCTTGTAGGCGTTGAGCTTGGTCTGGCGATACCGCTGGTTATCCTCTTCGAACAAAGCGCGCTCATGGTCTTCATTGGCAAAGGCCTGCACGACGCGCATGCCGCCGACATTTTCTTCGATGCGCGCATTGAACGCGCCGACGCGGCCATAGAGAGCCCGGAAATTGTTGGTCATGCGGCTGCCATAACGGCTCGTCACCCAAGCCGTAATCGGCACGATGGCAGCCGTAACCAGTGCCAGGGGAACGTTGACCGACATCATCAACAGGAATGCGCCGAGGAAAGTCATTATGGCGATGAACAGGTCTTCTGGCCCATGATGAGCCACTTCGCCGATTTCCTCGAGGTCCTTCGTCAAACGCCCCACCAGATGCCCGGTCTTCTGATTGTCGAAAAAGCCGAAGGACAATTTCTGGAGGTGATCGAAGGCGCGGCGGCGCATATCGGTTTCGATATTGATGCCCAGCATATGCCCCCAATAGGTGACGATCGCCATCAGGCCCGTATTGAGGACATAGATGATCAGAAGGCCGATGGAGGCGAGCAGAATAAGTTGCCAGTCACCCGCTGGCAAAAGCACATCCACAAACGCTTTCACCGCCATCGGAAATCCGAGTTCGAGAATGCCCGACAGCACGGCACAGGAAAAATCCACAATGAACAAGCGCCGGTATGGTTGGTAGAATGAGAAAAAACGGCGAAGCATGGGATATCGTCCACTATGGTGTGGCATGGCCACTCAATGCTGAAACTTTACCCCAACTCTCATATTTCCATGGGCTGGCCAAGTCTCGTTGCGATATTTTTACGAAATTCGTTCAATAAAGCGTGCGAACAATATAAAAACGAAATGCTGCTAGACTATGTTGTGAACCGAACACCATATAGCGACAGAACCCAATCTGTCCGGGGAATGCGAAAGAGACGTTGTTGAACAAGCCAGACAATCACAAAAAGACCAGCGAACCAAGATGGCTTGGTCCCGCCTCACATGGACGTACCGCGCTGGTGCCGCCCATTTCCGCAGCCCGCTGGCTTCTTGTGCTGGTTGTTCTGGCCGGAATCTACTTCTTCTACGGCTTTCTCGTGCCTGTGCTGGCGGCACTCGTCATCGGTTTTGCCAGCTGGCCTGTCTATCGTGAATTGCTGCGCCGTGTTGGTGGCAACACCTCGGTCGGGGCGACCATTGCGCTTCTGCTCATCATCACCTTCCTCATCGTGCCGATTTTCATCGCAGCATCCTATACCGCAAGCGAAATCCGCGAATGGTTCGGCTGGGCGGTGGAGGTCAACAAGGTCGGCGCTCCCGTTCCCCAATGGATCGCGGCCCTGCCGGGCGTCGGCGTATGGATGAGCGAGCAGTGGATCCGCTATGTCGGCACACCCGGCGCCATCGGTGAAGTGATCCAGCTCGTCAGCGGCGCCAATATCGGCAACATCTATCGCGCCATTGTGGCCGCCGGTAATGGTGCCTTCCATCTGGTTCTAACGCTGCTGTTCATGCTGATCGCGCTGTTTTTCGTCTATCGCAACGGTGCAAGCTTCGCACGCCAGATCGATCTGGTGGGTGAACGCATTCTGCCGACCCGCTGGGAAAGAATCTCTCGCGTGGTGCCTGCCACCATCAGCTCGACCGTCACCGGCATGACGCTGATCGCGATTGGCGAAGGCATTATTCTCGGTGTAGCCTACTGGATTGCAGGCGTTCCCTCGCCCGTTACACTCGGCGTTCTGACAGGCGTCATGGCGCTCATTCCCGGCGGCGCACCGCTGTCTTTCACGCTTGTGTCGGTCTATCTGGTAGCCAGTGGCTCGGTTCCCGAAGGCATCGCGCTCTTCGCATGGGGATCCATCGAACTCTTCATCGTCGACAAGACCATCCGCCCCCGCCTCGTCGGCGGCCCTATCAAGCTTCCATTCCTGCCGACCTTCTTTGGTCTGGTCGGTGGCGTGAAGACCATGGGCTTCCTCGGCCTCTTCATTGGCCCGGTTCTGATGGCGCTGCTGGTTGCGGTGTGGCGCGAATGGGTGCGCGAAGTCGAGATCGCGGCCATAGAAGCCGAAGCGATTGAAGCCACGCCCGACATCGTAGAGCCGCCGCCGCTGCGAAAAACAGCGACGTGAGGTGACCATAGCCAGGCCCTTCCCCGCTCAGAGCTTCAATTCCATGAACATGCTGAGCGGATCGGGCTTATAGGGCGCGAAGGCTTCGATTTCGACAAAACCAGCCTTGCGATAAAGCCCGATGGCCTCCGGCTGGCTGATGCCGGTTTCGAGGCGGATGGCGCCGAGGCGCAGCTCTCTCCCTCGGGCAATGATAGCGTCCATCATCAACTGACCGATCTTGAGGCCTCTCGCCTGTGGATCGACAAACATGCGTTTGATTTCACCCGTGCCATCCCCGGCCTCGACAAGAGCGCAGCATCCGACGATCTGGCCTTCATTGCGCGCCACGAAGAAGGAAACTGTCGGCTTTTCCAGCGTGTCGATATCCACCATATGGTTGCTTTCCGCCGGATAAAGCGAGGCCATATAGGCATTCGACATATCCATAAGGTGCAGGACTTCGGGCTGGCGCGGCGGTTCAAGCTTGATATCGACTGGCATGCGGGTTCCCATTTATTTTTCAACAGCACGATCCTGCGTCGCAATAAGACTGCAATTCCGCTAGATCAGGATGGCTTGTAAGATAATTCATCCGGCAGAGGCAACCGTGACCCCATGAGAACAGCGCTTGTATTGATGACTATTCTCGGCTGCGATGACACAGCGACAGATTGCCAGCATGTCGCCACGCTTCAGCAGCGCTGGACCAGCATCGAGCTTTGCGATGCCGAATCCGAAACCAAGCTGGGCGACTTCGTCAACGCATCCTATCCGGTGATTGTTGCCGTGTGCCAGACACCGGAGGAGCCACAGAGCGGGCTGGCCAAGGCCGATCCGCAAACGCCAGATACATCCACCCTGGCACCAGCACTGGCGCCACAGGAAGAACAGACGCTGACGCAAAAGGCGATCACCCGCGTGCGCCGCATTCTGCCTTCTACCGAGGGCGTGAAGGAAGTTCTGGGCAAGCCGGTGCGCATGGTGGAAGACAGCTATTCCTGGATCGCCCGCCGCCTGTCCAACTGAGCAGTTCAGCAGAGCCCGTCAAGCAGCTTCGGCTGTGATGGTGGTGGAGAGGGAACGGGCGCGGTGGCGTTGTTGGGCCATCTGCAGCTTCTCGACCATATGCAGAAGCTCGCGCATGGTGGCGTCGGCATCGGCATTGGAAAATTTGGAAAGAAGCCCGGACGAGAGTTCTGCGACCGGGTCGGCATAAGGTGCTTCAGCCGCCTCGCGCCACAGACGCGTCGCTTCCATGAAGATGTCCAGAACCGGACCAAAAAGTCCAGTCGATTGAAACAGCGCTTTCAATGCGTGGTGGCGACCTGTGCCAAGGATGGAACGGACCTGACGTTCGCCGAGGCCGGAGAGGTTCGAAATGGCTTGCGCAAAAAACGCGACCTTGCCCGAACACAAAAGGCTCATGAGGAAGGCAGGCGTCAGGTCACCCTTCTCCCGCAAACGTTCCACCAGCATGGGCATGGCTTCTGCCGTGACATCGCCAGCAATCTGGACTGTTGCGGCATCCGAGGCATCACGAATGATGCTGCACAGGCGCGTTGGCTGCACGGCGTGGCAGACCAGATTGGATGCGGCCAGTGCCGCTCCGATATGACCGACGATGGCGTAGCGCACATCTGCTGGCAGATCGGCTCGGTCTAGCAGCAGGTCGCGAATTTCGGCGTCATGGGCGTGGCGCTCGGCAATGCGGCGCAAGGTGAACGGCGTGATGCGGGCACTGCTGTTTTCCAGAAGAATGGATAGCTCAAGAACATCGCTGATTTCAGCAAGGGCACCGCAAGCGCCCGGTTCCAGAAACGGTCGTGCCGCAATCATTGCCCGTGTGATGGCTGTGCCATTGCCGATGAGATCCACCAGATCGGTTTCACGCAGAACAGGGGAATGAATGATGACAACGCAGGCGACTTCCGGCTTGTCTTCGGCAAGCGAGACAATGATGGAGCGGGGTGCGAAGGGAGAATATGCCAGCGTTTCTGCAAGCGCCGACCTCACCTTTGGCGATGGGTCATCCAGCAGATAGGTCATCGCATCAAAGGCGCTCTCCTGCCGATCCTGCGGCAGTGACGACTGGAGGTAAGCCTCGGCAAGAGCCGTTGCCGCCTTGGATCTGTCGCCAGACCGAGCCTTTTCAGACCAACGTAGAAATGCTTGTACGATCACCCTGCGCCCCACCAACAGACAAATCCGGCTGTCCCGGCAGATGAGGTCGCATGCGACTCGTTTCCGCCTTCTGACTGCCAAACCTAGGGGCAAATGGTTTACGTTTGGTTTACCATATTTCTGAGCGACTTACGCGCTTCGTCACTCACCGGTCGGCGGGGCGTGTGAGTTGGAAAACATCCGTGCCGCCATCCGAATAATCGCGGTAACCCATGCGGGCAACGGGCCGTGCGCGGGCCATATCGATGCGACCGTTTTCGATGACCGCTTCATCGATATGGATGCCCACGACCTGACCGAAGACGATCCATGTCTCCGCCTCCAGACCGTTCACATCGACAGGACGCATGATTTGCGTGACCTGACATTCCAGCGCCGCATAGGCTTCTGCGACGCGGGGCGCATCCACGATCGTTCCCTGCTGCGACGTCAGCCCGGCAAGCTCGAATTCATCGACACCATAGTCGACCGGGGCGGATGATGTGTTCATCTGCTCCACAAGGTGGCGGCTGACGAGATTGGCGGTGAAGACGCCGGTTTCCTCGACATTACGGACACTGTGCTTATGGCCGCTGGATGCGAACATGATGAGCTTTGGCGTATCCGCCACGGCGTTGAAGAAGGAGTACGGCGCAAGATTGAGCGAACCATCCCTGCCCTTCGAGCCAATCCAGCCAATGGGGCGCGGCGCAACGATGGCCTTGAAAGGATCGTGCGCCAGGCCGTGCAGGTTTGCGTCCGCTGCGTAAAACATCAGGCCTCACCCACCCATGTGACCACGTCGCCAAGCTGCGGGCGCGGACGCTCAACTGGCGGGAAGGTGGTGGAACCGATATAGATGAAACCGGCAATATTCTCGCCCGGATTCACACCCAGTGCCGGGAAAATGGCTTTGTCATAGGCGACCCATTCGGTCAGCCAATTGGCGGCATAGCCATTGGCATTGGCTGCAAACAACAGGTTGAGGCAGACGGCACCGGCGGACATGACCTGCTCCCATTCAGGGATCTTCACATGCGGCGCAGCCGTGCTGACAACGGCGATGACGACGGGTGCGCGGGTAAAGCGGGCGCGTTCCACCGCCTGATGATCGGCACTGAGGTCTGGCGTCTTTTCCAGCGCACGGGCCAAAACCGCCTCACCCAGCCGCTCACGCTCGCCACCCCGATAAACGATGAAGCGCCAAGGAGCGATTTTTCCATGGTCCGGCACGCGCACGGTGAGACGCAGGATCTCCTCGATCTCAGCACGCTCAGGGCCGGGCTCGGTCAGCTGCGGTGCAGGCGTTGACCGGCGAATATTCAGGTAATCGATAAGGGTGATGTTGTCTTTCATGACAGAACCGTTCCATTGTCATACATGTAAAATTAAGAGCCTTGAAATAGCCACCGCGTTACGTTTGAAGTGGTCCTAGAAAAACAAGAAGTCAATGCGGTCAAGAGAAATGACGTTCATCAAAATTGCGACTGGCCTTTGTGTGGCGCTGGCTTTGAGCGCCGCGCCAATGGGTGTTGCATTCTCGCAGGATGCCTTCAAGGACTTCAAACAGCTGGGCGGCACGCAGAAAATGCCCAAGCTGAACGCATTTACCGCCCCAACCGCGCCCGATGCGGCAAAATCCACATCTCGCGACATCGTCATGGAAGCAAAGCTGACCAATGACGGCCAACCCATGATGGAAGGGCTGGCATGGCGTGTGTTCAGCCCCATTCCCGGCCCTGATGGAAAGCTGCCCATGCTGGCCAGTTCCGATGGTGGCACGGCCCAATTCCACTTGTCGCCCGGCGATTACTTCGTCAACGTTTCCTTTGGCCGCGCAGGCGTGACCAAGAAACTGAATGTGCCGACGAGCGGCAAGATCGACAAGCAGGTGCTGATTCTCGATGCCGGTGGCTTCGTTCTCAACGCCGTTGTGGGCGCCGATAAACGGATTTCGGCCAACCAGCTCAAATTTTCGGTTTATTCCTCCGACACGCAGGAAGATGGCGAGCGGCGTCTTGTGATGTCCGATGTCAAGCCAAACACGGTGATCCGCCTGAATGCAGGCACCTACCATGTGGTGTCAGAATATGGCGGCATCAACGCCGTTGTGCGCGCCGATATTCAGGTGGAAGCTGGCAAGCTGACGGAAGCAACGCTTCAACACCACGCCGCACAGGTTACGCTGAAGCTCGTATCCGAACATGGTGGGGAAGCGATTGCCGATACCGCATGGTCCGTGCTCACAGGCTCTGGCGATATCGTCAACGAAAGCGTCAGCGCCTTTTCCACCATGGTGCTGGCAGACGGCGAATACACCGCCATCGCCCGCAACAAGGACAAGGTCTACCAACGCAACTTCAAGATCGCATCGGGCCAGGATTCAGACGTGGAAGTGCTGATGAAAGATCAGGCCCCGGAAGAGACGATGGGCGATTACGAGTAAGCCTAACCGCTTGAAGATTAGCAAGTCAGCAGATGTTGCGGAGATGTCAGTGTGGTGTAATCTGCGTGCCAGTAGTGCGGGTCATTGCATAGCGAAAACACGGCATCTTTTGAGACATACCTGTCATCAAATCTGTTTCGCAACGTGATGTAAACCGAACCTTGCTCGGGATAGTCCCTGCCCACGTCGACAATCTTGTTTCCACGCCGTAGCTCAGCGACGACTATGTGCCGCAAAGGAGCGGCGAGGTCTGCTGCCAAAGCGTGAAGCCTTGAGAAATCCTCAACGTCTCTGACAGAACATAGGTCACTTTCGCTGAACAACGCACTCGCCTCTTTAGCCAAAGTCGAAATCAAAACGGCGCCCTAAAGCGCCGTTTCTTATTTGTTCAAGCAGCGCTCACGGCAGCTTTTGCAGCCTTGGCAGCGCGCTTGCGCTTTACGTCTGGTGGTGTTGCTTCGTCCACGAGGTTCGCGATCGCTTCTTCCAGACCGTAGGATGTCTGGGCCTGAGAGCCGAGGCGGCGGATGTTGACGGTGCGTTCTTCCGCTTCCTTTTTGCCGCAGACGATGATGACCGGGACCTTAGTGACCGAGTGTTCGCGGACCTTGTAGTTGATCTTCTCGTTGCGGAAATCGGTTTCGACGGAAAGACCGGCATCGCGCAGGGCTTCGGCAACTTCGCGACCGTAATCATCCGCATCCGATGTGATCGTGGCGACAACGACCTGCTGCGGCGCGAACCAGAGCGGCATGTGACCGGCGAAGTTCTCAATGAGAATGCCGAGGAAGCGTTCCATCGAGCCGCAGATGGCGCGGTGGATCATGACCGGCTGACGCTTTTCCGACGCCTGATCGATGTAGAATGCACCGAAGCGTTCCGGCAGGTTGAAGTCTACCTGCGTTGTGCCGCACTGCCATTCACGACCGATAGCATCTTTGAGCGTATATTCGAACTTGGGACCATAGAACGCGCCCTCGCCCGGCAGAATATCCGTCTTGATGCGGCCATCGGACTGCTCTTCGATGGATTTCAGAACCTCGGTCATCACGCTTTCGGCGCGGTCCCAGACGTCATCGGAACCGACGCGCTTTTCAGGGCGTGTGGACAGCTTCACCACGATTTCCTCAAAGCCGAAGTCCTTATAGACCGACAGGATGAGTTCGTTGATGCGCAGGCATTCCGCTGCCATCTGCTCTTCCGTGCAGAAAACGTGGGCGTCATCCTGCGTGAAGCCGCGAACGCGCATCAGACCATGCAGAGCGCCGGATGCCTCGTAACGGTGTACGTTGCCAAATTCTGCAAGGCGAACAGGTAGTTCGCGGTAAGACTTCAAGCCATGCTTGAAGATTTGTACGTGGCCAGGGCAGTTCATGGGCTTCAGGGCGAAGACGCGGTTATCGGCGGCCTCATCCTTTGGGTGGGTGAAGGCATAGGCCGACTTCACGGCAAACATGTTCTCCTGATACCAGCCCCAGTGGCCCGACGTTTCCCACAGGGAAGCATCCAGCACCTGCGGCGCGTTGACTTCCTGATAGGTGCCTTCGAGATTGCGGCGCATATAGGCCGTCAAGGTCTGGAACATGCGCCAGCCCTTGCCGTGCCAGAACACCACGCCCGGACCTTCTTCCTGAAAATGGAACAGGTCCATTTCGCGGCCAAGACGGCGGTGGTCGCGCTTTTCAGCTTCTGCCAGGACGTGGAGATACTGATCCAGCTCTTCCTGCGTTGCCCAAGCGGTGCCGTAGATGCGTGTCAGCATCGGGTTGTTGCTATCACCACGCCAATAGGCACCGGCAACCTTCATCAGCTTGAAAGCCGTGCCGATCTGTCCTGTGTTGGCCATGTGCGGGCCACGGCACAGGTCGAACCAGTCGCCCTGATAATAGATCTTGAGGTCCTGCCCCTCGGGAATGGCATCGATCAGCTCGATCTTGTAGCTCTCACCCTTGGCAGCGAAGACTTCCTTGGCCTTTTCACGCGACCAGACTTCGCGCGTGAAGGGCTTGGAGCGGCCAATGATTTCCTTCATCTTCTTTTCGATCTTGGGCAGATCTTCCGGCGTGAAGGGCTCGTTCTTGGCGAAATCGTAATAGAAGCCGTTTTCGATGACGGGGCCGATGGTGACCTGCGTACCGGGCCACAGTTCCTGCACGGCTTCAGCCATGACGTGGGCGGCATCGTGACGGATCAGCTCAAGCGCACGCTTGTCGTCGCGGGTGACGATCTCGATCTTGCCATCGACAATCGTGTCGGAAAGGTCGCGCACGGTGCCATCCAGCGCAATCGCGACGGCCTTCTTTGCAAGCGACTTGGAAATAGATTCGGCAACATCGCGACCGGTTGTACCAACCGGGTACTGGCGCACGGAACCATCGGGAAATGTAAGGGAAACGGCTTCAGACATCATAATTCTCCTGACCAGTCCCGCCAACGAATGCGGGTGGTGTGTTGGCCGGCTCGCGCCGGGGTGTGAACGCGCGGGTGATAATGCGGAACGCGTTGTGAGTAAAGAATTTTAAGCGGAAACGGGCATCAGCCAGAAATCCCGGGCCGCTTGCGGCAGTCTGGAAAGCGCCCGATCAAAAACAACGGGATCGATGTTACGGCGCACGGCCTCCGCGACATCGCGAATGGCAGAATCAGTCGAGAGATTGTGGTTGTAGCGAAGCGACCGCACCTCAGCCATCATCTCGGCTTCCGTGCCGAATTCCCGCATCTCTTCGGTGCTATCCCAATCACTGACGAAGATAGCGCGCAGAACGGGGGGAAGGACATTTGCAAATTCTAGAGCCTGCTGCACCGGCAAACGGCGTCGAAACACCTGGAGCACCGCTTGCAGCATGGTGTAGGCCTGATGGGACGTGCTCAACATGGAGACCTCTTTCAGGTCCTCCACGAACCGGTCGAAATCCACCGACGCCTGGCGATATTCCATCGGCATTGGCATGTCGTCACTCCCCCTCAATCCACCTTGTGGCCCGCCCGCGACCAGTAGGACCAAGGCGCCCACCAGACCTGCCTTTTTTGCAAGTTCTCGCAGACGGGATCAAGCCCGCTTGTGCCGCCGGGACCACAACGGGCAACGCGAAACAGCGTCAACCATCCACCAGCCCAGAAGCCGTGGCGGGCGATGGCCTCATAGCCATATTCGGAACAGGTGGGAATGTGGCGGCAGGAGTTTCCGACGAAACCGGACAGCGACAGCTGATAGAGCCGGATGAAGCCCATGCCCAGCAGGCGGCCGGGCGTTTTGCGGTAAGCACCGGCCCAGTTGCGCGAGCGTGGCTTTGCGTGGTCGCAGTCCGGTGCGTTGCACATGGGTCAGGCCGAGACGGAGTGCTCTGCCTCGATCTGGTCAAGACAGTCACAAACGGCATCGAAGGTGAGCAGGGTGGAGGCGTGGCGGGCTTTGTAATCCTTGACCGGCTTCAACACACGCATGTCTTCGAAGCGCCCCGCAGGCCCCTCGCCGCTATCTGTCAGCATTGCGACCATCTCATCGCGCGCAGCGCGGATTTCAGCGCTGCTTGCGCCGATGACGTGATGGGCCATGATGGATGAGGATGCCTGACCAAGCGCACAGGCGCGTACTTCATGGGAGAAGTCCGTCACCACGCCATCCGCCAGCTTGATATAGACCTTGACTTTGGAGCCGCACAATTTGGAGTGTTTCTGCGCGCTTGCATCCGCATCCGCCATGGCGCCTGCGAGCGGAATATTGCCTGCAAATTCGAGAATCCGGTTGCTGTAAATATCGTCCATGACCATTGTCCAATCGCGCAAGCTTGATGTTTCAAACGCTGCGTCATCTCAAGGCAAAGCTTTTCTGCCATCCATCGCCACTATATGCTATCGGACACTGACGTCATCAAGGTGCATTGATTTTAAACCATCAAACATCGATTTCATGTTGGCAGACTTGCCAAATTGACTAAAAACAACCAGATAGCAGGCGCGGCATCGCAATGATTTAGCCGTATGCTATATTCGGGCACGGACCTTCAACCGTACCGGGAGACCAAAAGATGGATGCTATCGTGAAGAATTTTCCCGGTACTGGCACACAGAGTGGTGCGGTTGATACACGTCCAACACAGGCCGAAGCGGAAGACGCCGTGCGGGTTCTGCTACGCTGGGCGGGTGACAATCCAGACCGCGAAGGCCTGCTCGACACGCCAAAGCGTGTTGCCAAATCCTACCGCGAACTGTTCAGCGGCTATCAGCTTGATGCCAGCGACGTTCTGGGTACGACATTTGAGGAAGTCGGCGGTTACGACGACATGATCCTCGTGCGTGACATTCCGTTCCATTCCCATTGCGAACACCACATGGTTCCCATCATCGGCAAGGCACATGTCGCCTATCTGCCGTCGGGCCGCGTGCTGGGCCTTTCCAAGATTGCCCGCGTCGTCGAAATTTATGGTCGCCGTTTGCAGACCCAGGAAACGATGACCGCACAGATTTCTCAGGCTCTTGAGACCTCGCTGAAACCACGCGGCGTGGCCGTCATGATCGATGCAGAGCATATGTGCATGTCCATGCGCGGTGTGCAGAAGCAGGGTTCCACGACGCTGACGACGAGCTTCACCGGCGAGTTCAAGTCCGAACCTACCAATCAGGCCCGGTTCATGACCATGGTCTATAGCCGCTAATCCGGCACTGAAGGACGGCGCGTGGCGGGCAACAGCCTCGCCGTCCTAGAGCCTTTCCGGTGAACACGAGTTCACCTTCAACGCTCTATCTGTTTGTTTTTACGCAATTCCGGACGCAAAACCGGTTCCCACTTTTGCTGGACTTGCTCTAGCATGGAGGTTCTGATGTCATCGACATTTCCGCCCGCCCCGACAGAGAAGGCGAAGCTTGAGGCTGCCGGTGCGTTTTCGCCGAAATTCGATGCCAATGGCCTCGTCACCGCCGTTGTGACGGATGCGAAAGACGGTGAGCTGCTCATGGTGGCGCACATGAATGCGCAGGCACTGTCTCTGACGCTCGAAACCGGCATTGCCCACTATTACAGCCGCTCCAGAGACAAAATCTGGAAGAAGGGCGAGACGTCGGGCAATCTCCAGACCGTTCAGGAATTCCGCACCGATTGCGATCAGGATGCCGTGTGGCTTAAGGTTTCCGTCGCCGGTCACGATGCGACCTGCCACACCGGTCGACGCTCCTGCTTCTACCGCACCGTGACGCTTGAGAATGGCGAGGCGGTGATGACAGTGACCGACGACACGCGCCATTTCGACCCTGCTGAAACCTACGGGAAGTAGGCCAGTCTCCATTCTCAGTCGCGTGCCTCGAGACTTGGCGACCGGCACACGAACCAGACGCTGACGGAGCTGAGCACCAGAACCACCGCCACAAAAATCATGACGCTCAGGAAGCCCAGATCAAACGCGGCACGTGCGGCATTGCGTATGGTCTGCCCCATTTCTGGTGGCACAGTGGCTGCGCTGACAAGAGCCTGATCCAGCCCGTCAAATACCTCTGCAGGGATGCCAGCCTGTCGCGGCAGTGCGATACTCATGCCGTAGACAGCCGCCAGAGCGGACCCCAGCACAGCTATGCCAATGGCACCGCCGAGTTCAAACGAAACCTCTTCAATGGATGCCGCCATGCCCGCCTGCTCTGCCGGCACATTGGCCATGATAACCGTAGAGGCGGCTGTCATGGCGGCACCGAGGCCGAAACCGAGCAGGAAGAAGCTGCCGATCTGCGAGAACTGGGATGCATCCTGAACCAGAAGCGACAGGATAAGCCCGGCGCTTGCGAGCAGCAATCCGATCCACAGCACATTTATGGTGCCAAGACGAGCAGCGACCAACCCCGCGATCGGACCGGCAAGAAATGCGCCGAGCGGAATGGGCAGCAGCGTGAGGCCCGCCTGAAGTGGCGTGAGATCGAGAACCAATTGCAGGCGTTGCGAAAGGACGAGTTGCAGACCAACGAGTGCGAGCATCGTAACCATGGCCGCCACCACGCCGGACGCAAATTGGCGATCACGAAACAGGGTGAAGTCGATCAGCTTGTGGGCCCGCTTATCCTGTCTGCGCTTGAAGAGAGCGAGTGCGACGAGCCCGATGAGAGCTGAGACAACCAGCGCCGACCAGGAGGGCGCCTGCTTGGCAAGCTCCTTCACGGCATAGGTCAATGCGACCAGACCGACAAGGATTTGCGCAGAACCCACTGCATCCCATGGCTTTGACCGATTGCCGGGAACGGACGGGATGACCCAGATGGTCGCCAGCAGCGCGACCACAACAACGGGGACATTGATGAGAAACACCGATCCCCACCAGAAATATTCAAGCAACGCGCCGCCAAGGACAGGTCCGAAGGCCGCACCGCCTGAGGCGACTGCCGCCCATATGCCAATAGCAACAGACCGCTCATGGGCATCATCGAAAATCAGGCGGATCAGGGACAGTGTCGCGGGCATCATGCCAGCCGCGCCAACGGCCAGCAACGCGCGGGCGGCGATGAGGACAGCCGGGTTGGGCGCGAAGGCAGCAACGAGAGAGGCCATGCCAAAGATAACGAGGCCGACGAGAAACAGACGTCTGTGGCCGACGCGATCCCCCAGGGTTCCTGCACCCAGCAGCAACCCCGCCATGACCAGCGGGTAGGCGTTTACGATCCAGAGCTTTTCAGATGCGCTGGCACCCAGTTCCGCCGTCAGCCTCGGCAATGCAGTGTAGAGAACCGTCACGTCAATGGTGATGAGAAACAGTGCACTCGACAGGATAGACAGGACGATCCAGCGATTGGCTGCTTGTGCCACGGGCATTTTCTTCTCCAGAATTCCTTATTGATCAATGCGCAGACTTATTTTAAATACATACGTATGGAAAATAAAAAATCGAGTCCAAATTCTGGAAAACTTGGGCGGCCACGTAAAATTGACAGGCAGCAACTGCTTGATGAGGCGGAGACGATCATCGCGCAGGATGGGGCGTCTGCCTTGACCATCGACGCACTCGCAAAGCGATTGGGCATCACCAAGGGTGGCGTGCAGTATGCCTTCGGGACAAAAGAGGCGCTGATCCATGCCCTGTTTGAGCGCTGGAACACGTCTTACGATCAGCAGGTTGCCGCGATTGCCGGGGAAAACCCGACGGTGACGCAATTTCTGCGCGCCCATGCCGACATTACCTTCAAATCCGGCCATGCCGATAACAGCAAGGCTGCGGCAATGCTGGCTTCGCTTGTGCAATCTCCAGAACATCTGGAGCCGACACGGCAATGGTACCGCAATCGCCTAAGCCAGATTGAGTCGCACTGCGATAAAAGCAGCAATGCGCGTCTTGCCTTCCTTGCCATCGAGGGCGCGTTCACGCTTCGCTATTTCGGCTTCTGTCAGCTGACGGAAGAGGAATGGGAAAAAATGCACACCGACATTTTGCAACTCCTCTGACGCGAAGCGGAGATGCGGCGAGCCTTATTTCTTTCTCCTTTCCTTGCTTTTGTTACGAGAATTATAGGAGTTGGCGCAGTAGACTGGTAGCCGGGTGCCTCTGGCGTGGGAGTTTAGTGGATGTTGGGTTGGGGTCTGAACCGCGAAAATGCAGCCGCAATGGCGGCTTTGGACAAGGTCGAGCAGCAAGCGCCAACGCCTACCCTGCCTAAAATTCCGACGAACCGAATTGCGCTGGCCTTGGGTGGCGGCGCTGCACGTGGCTGGGCGCATATTGGCGTGTTGCGGGCGCTGGATGAAGCGGGCGTACAGATCGGCATGATTGCCGGCACATCCATCGGTGCTCTGGTCGGTGGCTGCTATCTGGCTGGCAAGCTCGACGAACTCGAAGATTTCGCCCGGTCTCTCACGGTGCGCCGGATTGCCGGACTGCTGGACCTGACCATTGGCGGCGGCGGCCTGTTTGGCGGCATGCGGCTGACCAAGCGCATGCAGGAGCATCTTGTCGGGCTCAACATCGAGGATCTCGAACACCCGTTCATCGCTGTTGCCACAGAACTGAAGACCGGCCACGAAGTGTGGATCCATCAGGGCAATCTGATCACGGCGCTGCGGGCATCCTACGCCCTGCCCGGTATTTTCGAGCCGGTGCGCTGCAATGGACGAACGCTGATCGATGGTGCGCTGGTCAACCCTGTACCGGTTTCCGTGTGCCGTGCCTACGAGCAGAATCTGGTGGTTGCGGTGAACCTGAACTATGACATCTTCGGCCGCTCAGCGGTGGTCAAGCACAGCGCCGGACCCAGCAACGCTGACCCTGAAGCCAAACAATCGACCGAGCGCCCATCCGTCGGCTTGCCGGGTGTTATGGTTCAGGCCTTCAACATCATTCAGGATCGGATTTCCCGGTCACGTCTGGCTGGCGACCCGCCGGACCTGACGCTGCACCCGCGCATCAACACGATTGGCCTTTCGGAATTTCACCGGGCGGCGGAATCGATTAACCGTGGATATGAAGAAGCGCGCGCACGCATACCGGAACTGCAACGCATGCAGCAGGTCTTCCAGCGTTGAGGATTGGGGGCGGATGCCCCCTGCACTATCCGGCGATATAAGCCTTGATATGCTCGGCTTCCGCTTCGATCTCGCTCATGCGGGCTTTGACAACGTCACCAATCGAGATAATGCCGACCAGCTGGCCATTGGCTTCGACGGGAACATGGCGGAAGCGACCACCGGTCATGAGCTCCATGACATCATCAGAGGTTGACCCCTCATGACAGCGCGTCACGTTCTTCGTCATAACGGTGGAGACGGGTGACTGGAGTGCGTCTGACGCCTGTGTGGCAATGGCCTTGACCATATCGCGTTCCGTAAAGATGCCAAGGATGGCGCCCTTCTCATCCGTGACCACGACAGCGCCGATGCGATGCTCATTCAACGTGATGGCCGCATCGCCCAACGACATATCAGGCCTGACGGTAACAACGTTGCGGCCCTTCAAATCGAGAAGTTCTTTCACGAATACAGGCATATTTCCCTCCTTGTCCAAACGGCTTTCATAACCGCGCGGTGCGTCTCCTCCACAAGCGCACGGTCTAGCTGGACGTCGATGGTGCGCCAGCACAACCCGGAAAGCAATATGTTTAACGAGGTGGAAACATATCAATCGATTGTATGTCTCAGGCCAATTCACGACTGATGGCGGGCTTTCGATCAAACAGGGCAAAGAACAGGAAGCCCAGCAGGAAGCCGAAAATATGCGCATCCCAGGCAACTTCTCCACCCGCATCTCCCATCAAGGGAATGCCAACGGCAATCAGCACATTGCCGAACAGCCACATGAGCGTGAAGATGAGAACCGTGCGGTTAGACAGGGCCTGCAGGATGCTCTGGCGCGGCAAGCGGTGGCCGATGGCCGGATGGTAGCGCCCGCCATTGGCCGGAAAGACAAAGCGGCATGCGGCACCCATCAGCGCCGAAACCACGCCGGACGCGCCAATGAGCACGGTGACATCCCCCCAATGCAGAAAAGCGTGGCCGAAGGCGGAAACGGCTGCGGAAACACACCAGAGCAGAATGAAACGGCCTGTCCCGATACGGCGCAGGACCGGGGCACCAAACGCCATGAGCCACAAGCCGTTGAAAAGGATATGCTCGATGCCACCATGCAAAAATGAGTAGGTAACGGGCGTCCAAAGCCATTCCAGTCCCTGTAGGGACAGTTCCGTGGCGTAGCGCAGGGGAATGAAGCCGAAGGTGAAAATGAACCAGCCATATCCCTCTTCAGACAGCACATAAAACGAGACGAGATGGACCACGATCAGCACAGCCATAATAGCAACAAGCGCGCCGGGCAGGTTGAAAACCGGGGCTTTGGGCGGTGTGCCGCTCTGTGCCGTCTCGTCCGCTTCCGGCAATCCACCTTCATCATGCGTCATCAGGCCGTCTTCCTTCGCGTCGTGTTCTGTGTGATCTCTTATGCAGCAATATAGGAAGGTTCTAAGAAAAAGAAGCATCGCCGTGGGGCGGTGTCTGCAACTATCAGCGACCTCGCGGATTGTGATAGCCACACGCGTGGCATGGAATTCGCTTCACCATCTCCAGCACCGCAAATGAAGGCGGTATACGTCTCAAAACGAGACATGTGCCCCGCGGCCTGGAGACCGTGTCATGAAGACAAATGCAAGCCTTGATATCTTCGCCTATTGGGATGAACTGCGCGGTGATCGCGCGGCACCTCTGCGCAGCGAGATCGACCCCGCGCCTATTCGCCATCTGTTGCCAGACCTCTTCGTGCTGACAGAAACCGCCGATTCTGCGCCTGTGTTTCGCTTAACGGGCACGCGCCTGTACAATCTGTTTGGCCGGGAACTCAGCGACACGCCATTTTCGGGCATATGGCAACCGGACGCCGCACATGATGCATGTCGCATCGCCAACGGCGTGCTACAGCATCAACGACCTGTCGTTTTCGAAATCCTGTCCGAGACCGTGACCGGTTTGGCGGTGCGGGGCTTTGAGATGCTGCTTTTGCCGCTGGCGGTCGAACCATACTTCCCGGCCCGACTGCTGGGCTGCCTGATTTCAGAACCGCCGCTGGGCGATTTTGGACAGTCCTTCAAGCCATTGTCTCTGACGAAAAGTCGATTGCTGGACGTTTCATCATCGCAATTGATGGCGCAACGGTCGGACTTTGGCTACGCCATCAACCGATCCGTCTCTTTACGAGAAAATTGCAAATAGTTACGGTCAGAAGCAGAACCTTCTGTTAACTCGGCAACTGGTATTAAGGGCGATCATTCCTCAATGCCGTGCCTCACATGTTCTCATCTCGCTCAACCACCGTCGCATTTGCAGCCCGCTCTGTGGAGACGCCCTCCGCAGAAGTGCTCCCTGTGGCGCTGACGGGACGATTGATGGTGCCTTCTCAGGACGAGTTCGATTGCACCGCCCACGAGATGACAGCTGAGACGGCGCGCATTACCTGTTTTGTGCGCCCGAGAAACGGCGATAGAATTATTGCCTACCTTCAGCACATTGGTCGCATCGAAGGCATCGTCAAGGCGCTGACGGCGGATGGCTTCACCATCGCTATCATGGGCACCGAGCGCAAACGCGAGAAGCTTGCAGCGCAGCTGGCATGGATTGCCAAGCGCCACGCACTGGGCCTGCCGGAAGACCGACGCCATGACCGTTTGACACCCCGCAACCCGCGTGCGGACCTGATGTTGAACGATGGCACGATCGCACCCTGCCGCATCATCGACCTTTCGCTTTCGGGCGCTGCCGTGGAAACCGACGTGCGGCCGCAGATGGGCACCAATGTCCGCCTCGGCAACATGGGCGGCCGTATCGTGCGTCATTTCATGGAAGGTGTCGCAATCGAATTCGATGCCGTCCAGTCCCGCGATGCGCTGATCGAGTTTCTCTAAGCACGCTTTCGAACCGATCCCATTAACCGGCTACGCCTCGCGTCAGCCGGTTTTTTTGTGCTATCAGATGGGACAGGATGGCCTTCAAAAAGCGCGGTAAGGACCAGAAACTGGTGAAAATCGACACAGCCAACGAAAATAATCCGATATCGGCACAACTATTGGCCAGAAAATGAAGCGAAAACGACGATTTTCAATGAAAATCTAGGGCTGAAATAGGCGTTTTGGGACTGAAAACCACCCTTTCAAGTACTCAGCTATAGTAACGAAATAGTTTAGATTTGCGATGACCGCCAAAGGGCGCGTTGAGCGATTAACCAGAAACCCAAACATACCCATATATTTCAACAGATTACGTCCGCTTCCGGATTCAGATACTAAGCCGATCGGAACAATTTTAATCAAATTTTTCTCAAATATAAATCAAATAAAGATCAGCTTTTCCTAAATATAGCGTCGAATTTGAGCACCGTTATTTGCAGCCGATCAAAATATAGCTGGCATTCTTCTCCTCACAACGGGGAGACAAGAAATGAAAAAAATCAGCCGTTTCGGAATTTTGATCGCAGCTATGATCGCAGGTGCATTCGCCACACAGGCGCAAGCATCGCCAGCCGCTGCCATGCGCGTTATGGGCAAAGCCAATCCGCCGATTGGTCACTATGAATTCTGCCAGACCTACCAGAGCGAATGTCAGTCGACTTCGGCAGACAGGGGCCCGCTCAAGCTGACGGAAGAAAGCTGGAAGGCTATTCTGGACGTCAACTACACTGTCAACACCACAATCACGCCGATGACGGATTTGGAAATCTATGGCGTTGAAGAGCGCTGGGCTTACCCGACCACGGTTGGCGACTGTGAAGACTACGTGCTTTTGAAGCGCAAGATGCTGATGGGCAAAGGCATCTCTGCTTCCGACCTGCTGATTACCGTCGTGCTGCAGCCGAACGGTTCCGGACATGCGGTGCTGACCGTACGCACAGACCGGGGCGACTTCGTTCTCGACAATCTGCGCAACAAGGTGATGGAGTGGTCTGAGACGGAATATACCTATCTCAAGCGCCAGGACTCGACCAATGCCGGTCGGTGGGTAAAAATTCAGGATGGCCGCGCTGTGAATGCAGTTGCTGGCATCAAATGAATGAAGCGAGCGGGGTGCCATGGCACCCTCTCGTCGCATGAGTGGGCCCGGTCAAGTCACCCCCGTTGACGAGACCGTGCCTAGAGCCGGTTCTGTTGCCCCGGAACCGGCTCTTTCTTTTCCCTATTACAGAAGGCCGAGTTCGGCAAGCTCGCGACGAAGATCAGACGGCATGTCTTCAGACAGACCTGCCCCACCCAGATCGCGCGGAGCTTCCTCGGCTTTGAGATAACGCCAGCCCTGAAAAGGCCGTTTGGGCGCAGGTGAGGTTTCGATGACCTCTGGTCCGAGGATCAGATCGCAACGCGTGATCCCGTCCTCTCCCTTGAAGGAGCGGATGTCCAGCAACATCTGACGTGCCTGGACCTGCCCCTTGATGACCCAATAGAGCGAGCCGCCATCCAGCAATTCCTCGACCCGTTTTGGAAACATGCGGGTGGTGTGGACACTGTGCGGTTCCAGACCCGCCGCAATTGCGGTCAACGCGCGGTGGGAAACCCATTCGCGCAGGTCGTCGATTGAGTCGGCACCGACGCAAAGCTTGATAAGATGAAGAGCCATGACGCTATCAATGCGGTTTTTATGGCACCGTCAAGCGACCACTGCGCGAAGGGCGCAGCTTCGTATCAACATTCCACGACATTCACGGCAAGGCCACCTGTCGACGTTTCCTTGTATTTCTCGCTCATGTCGTTGCCAGTCTGGCGCATGGTTTCGATACAGGCATCCAGTGGCACGAAATGCTCGCCATCACCTTTCAGGGCCAGAGATGCCGCCGTGACGGCCTTGACCGCGCCAAGGGCGTTTCGCTCGATGCAGGGAATCTGAACCAGACCGGCGATAGGATCGCAGGTCATGCCGAGGTGATGTTCCAGCGCAATTTCGGCAGCGTTTTCGACCTGCGCCGGAGACCCCCCCATGACGGCGGCAAGACCGGCAGCGGCCATGGCGGCAGCGGAACCCACCTCCCCCTGACAGCCAACCTCTGCACCCGAAATGGACGCATTGTGCTTGATGATACCGCCAATGGCCGCAGCCGTCAGCAGGAAGTCCCTAACATCATCGACAGTCGCGTCATCATGGAAGTGGCGGAAATATTTGACCGTGGCAGGCACCACGCCCGCCGCACCATTGGTGGGGGCTGTGACAACACGCCCGCCGGACGCATTCTCTTCATTCACGGCCATGGCGTAAACGCTGAGCCAATCATTCGCTAACAACGGATTGAGCCGGTTGCTTCTCCATTCGGCATTGAGCTTATCGTGAATGGAGCGTGCCCGGCGCCTGACCTTCAGGCCGCCCGGCATGATGCCCTCGCCCTTGAGGCCGCGCTCGATACAGCCATTCATCGCCTCCCAAATATGGTCGAGGCGGCTGTCCAGTTCCTCACGGCTGATGACCGTTTCTTCATTGGCGCGCTTCATTTGCGCGATGGTGCGTCCCGAACGTTGCGCCATCTCCAGCATCTGCTTGGCCGTGGCGAAAGGATAAGGCACTTTCGGTCCGTTATCCACAGTCTTGCCGCGCTGGCGCATGGCCTCAAGCTCGGTATCGGTCACCACAAAGCCGCCGCCGACGGAATAATAGATGCGCTTGAGCAGCATGCGTCCCTGCTTATCAAAGGCAGAGAAGGTCATGCCATTGGCGTGGCCGGGCAGCGGGTTTTTCTTATCAAAGATGAGATCTTCCGCAGGACGGAAAACATAAGAGGGATGACCGGCTGGTGACACGCGGCCTGTGGTCTCGATCTGCGCAATCATGGCATCCATCGCATCTGGATCGACCCTGTCAGGGCGCTCTCCCATCAGGCCCAGCAGAACGGCGCGACCGGAGCCATGACCGATGCCGGTAAAGGCCAGGGAGCCGTGCAGGCTGACCTTGATGGCGGACACAACAGCACCTGATGGGCGCGGCCATTCATCCGACAGCACCGTTTCCAGAAAACGGTTGGCAGCCGACATCGGCCCCATGGTGTGTGAACTGGACGGCCCGATACCGATCTTGAAAACGTCGAAGACCGAGAGAAACATGTGCACCTGCCCTATGTATAGACTTATTGATCCAGTCTATCCGAACCGAAACAATCCGCCACCACAAAATAGGCGTGGAATGCGCTGACTGCGACATGGGCCAAGCACAAATGCAAACAGCACGGCCTTGATGAAGGCCGTGCTGTTCAACTGAAATTCTTTAAGAGAGATTATTACGGGCTGCCAAAAACATATGTCAAAGCGAGAAAAGCGGCAAAGCCTGCAAGTGCGCGTAGTGTTACGGCCCAGCAGGATTTCTGTGCGGTTTCTTCCATGGTTACTCCAGCGTGTCACTCTCGGGCTGCGCGTTTTCCGCGGCCCAGTGGCGATGGATTTATTAAATAATTGTGACGAACGCAATTGCAAAAAACGGCTAAAGCAAGGCGCATTTGACCATCTGCCATTCACTCAGCGCATAGGTACATGAAATAACAATAGCTTACCTGTTCGTATCGACACAACGCATGAAAAACACCTGTCTCAATTTGGACCAAAGTGTAAATGCCGGAAGCTTTTCCCTTACCGTGATAAAGTCAGGTGTGTATAAACTCACTCTCCACAAGACTTTCTCCATATGAGACGTCTCAGCCAGCTTGAACCTATGCTGCATCTGGATTATCGGGCAAAGTATAGTGCGAACATTTCAGAAAGCGGTGACAGATCATGCAGGCCACTCCTTCTTCATTTCCCGATCGTGAGACGGTCGCATCCAAAATTGCATCCATGAGCACGGAAGACGAAGCCTGGCTCAAATTGCTGTTGGAAAACGCGCTGCAGGACGAAAATCTGCTGGAAGGCCTTCGCCTTTTCATCGACCAGCAATCTCAGGCACGCTTTCTCAACTCGCTGAAGCTGGAAAAATGCGGAGAATGGTTCGGTAACAATGCACCGGCCCGCTTACAGATCCGCCTTCATGAGCTCGCTAAGAGCAGCCAGCATGCCGCGTTCACTGCATTCCGTGCAGGCCTGACAAAATCAGGTGGTCTGGAAAAGTCCTACCCCAAAGCCCCCGTCTGAGACCTCGCCGTTAATCCGGCACCCGCTCCACCACGGCGATGATCGGTCCCATCGGGTACCACCGGTCACGCCGCTGTGCGGCGGGTATATCCACGCTGGATATGCTGCCATCAAGGTAGAGCGCGTTGGGCGCATTCAGCCTGTCACGAAACAGGGTGGCAAAATCGTAGAAACGCACCGCAGTTTCCGAGATGGCAAAATGCACCATGCCATCGCTGGAAACGCCAACGCCGTTGCGGGTGTTCAGGCTGTCGCTTTCCGGCAGAAAGCGCGGATGAAGCTTCCCATCGATGACCAGCATCGGACCTGATTGCGTCGCGAATTCAGGCTTTCTGTTGGCGTTGAGGTAGGCGCTGGTTTCCAGCACGCCTGCCCTCTTCCCATCCATAAAGAACACGCCATTGGGCTGCATGTGAAAATTGCCCCACCAACCCCCGGTGCTGATTTGAGATACTTCTACGCCGTTTTCAATATGCAGTCCCACCGGCGACAGATCCCGGTGATACATGCCGCCATTCATGGCGAAGGTGACGAAACTGTGCTGACGCCAAAGTGCCGATGAGAGTGCTTCAAAGGAGCCATAGGGCTTTCCTGCAACGTGATCCCATTGATAGAGCCGGATATTGCTTTGCGCGGGATCGAAACTGCAGACGGTGTAGCGCCCGCCCATATGCTCCACGGCCTTGCAGTTGGCGGGAAGATCCGCAGCATTGGCCGATGCCGAAAACAGAAACGGCAGGATATATCGCGCAAGCTTCCTCATAGGTCCTCATCAAGAATCTTCATTTGCTTGCTTAGCAGAGGGAGGAAGACCAGAGTATGGCGCCGCAGCCGCGACGTGCTGCCGAAACAAAAAAGGCTGGCAAATGCGCCAGCCTTTTCAAAAATAATATGCAGTATTGGATTAACGCTTGGCTGCGCGATCAACGCTGCGGCCTGCGGCCTGTGTGCCATCAACAGTGCCGGCAACATCCTGGCCAACGCCGCGGATGGTGTTGCCGCAAGAGCTCAGCGCGATGAGGGCTACAAAGACGGCGGCAGTGGTGGCGGCGAAACGTGTGAACATATTAAAACTCCCCTGGATGTCTGCGCATGAGCGACAAAACGATTGAATTAGCGGGCAGATAACGCGACGTAGACAATCTGGTTCCAACGCGCCGATAAAAATATTTCAACAATTAGAGAGGCTGTGCGAGATCCTTGAAAGCATTGCGGATGCTATCGGCCACGGCCTGCACGGGACGCGTCGGTTTCTCGGCAACAATCAGGCGGATATCGAAACAGCCAAGCTCTGGCATTCCGTCCTTCTCACCCAGAATGACCATGTTGTTTTGCACATAGGAGCGGGGCAGAGGCGCGACCGCAAGATCAGCTTCAATCGCCGCTTTTTGCGCCATTGTATGCCCGCTGAGATAGGCGATGCGGTAGGCACGGTTTTGCCGCTCAAGCGAGGATGTGGCCTCGGAGCGCCAGATGCAGCCATCTTCCCAGATTGAAATCGGGATCGGTTCGCGCAGATGCGCCGTGCCGCACTTGGCACCCGCCCAGACAAGCCGCTCGCGCATCAGGACTTCGCCGGTATCGCGCAGTGGCAGCGACGCGCAGTTGACGAGCGCGATATCCAGCCGCTGCTCATCCATGCGCCGATACAGCTGGGAACTGGAATCGATCACCACATCGACCATGATGGCCGGAAAGGCTTCGGCGAAACGCTTGAGAATGCCGGGCAACAACCCGCGCTCTCCGATATCCTCCGGCGCGCCGAGGCGCACAACGCCTGACAGTTCCGGCATGACGAAACGGGCGACAGCCTCATTGGACAAGGCAATCATGCGCCGGGCATAGGTCAGCAATGTCTCGCCATGGGCCGTGAGCGTGACGGAGCGCGCATCCCGCAGGAACAGCGTTGTCTTAAGCTGCTCTTCCAGTTTCTTGATCTGCATGGACACGGCAGAGGGCGTTCGAAACACAGCTTCAGCGGCAGTTGAAAAATTGCCGGTTTCCGCAATGGCGACAAATGTCCGCAGAATGTCGTTGTCGAGCAGCGGCAGCGGTTGGCGGAAGGAAACTGTCATGACATACGCCTTCAATTTTTCTGATCGATAGATCGATATCATTTCGTTTGATTGAATGTCAATAAGTTCGGATTGTCAAAAACAGGGGCGGAAACAACAACCGCTTCGCAACGTGGAAGCATCACGATTTACGATCAATCACATCATAATCATTCAATTGATTGATGTGGAATTGCAGCGCATATCGATGGTGTCGAAACATACATGGAGCATGAAAGGATTTTGAAATGACCATGATCATAGACCACGGCCCAGGCCCATCAAGGGCAAGGCTGTTCATACGCAGCAGGCTGGCACGCCTGACTGAGCTTGTTCGGGAACTGGACAACACATGGAGCCGCGTGCAGTCGCGCCGCGCCTTGGAAGCCCTGCCCGCAGACACACTCAAGGATATTGGATGGCCAGCCACAGACGCCAAGCAGACGCGGATTATCAGCCGATAATATCCGTTTTCAACGATGAATGAATGGCTCGCGGGAATGATCTCGGCGAGCCATTTTTTTGCGGTGCGGAACAAATACCAGACCACCACATTCTCCTCGGCCCCAAACAAGCACGAGGATATCAATGGCACAGTTCGGCTCCACCATTTTGCCTGGCGATTTTACCCGCCTTGGCGCGAATTTCGACGGCGATGGTGTCAATTTCGCAATTTTCAGCGCCCACGCTGAACGAGTAGAGCTTTGCCTCTTCGACGCCGATGGCAAAAACGAGATTGAGCGCATTACGCTTCCGGAATTCACAAATGAAATCTGGCACGGCTACATTCCCGGCCTGAAGCCCGGCGCGCTCTATGGTTACCGTGTGCATGGCCCATACGACCCGGAGAACGGCCACCGTTTCAACGCCAACAAGCTTCTGGTTGACCCTTATGCGCGGGAACTCGTTGGCGATATCGAGTGGGGCTCAGAGCAGTTCGGCTACATTCTCGATGCGGAAGACAAGGACCTGTCCTTCAACGACAGCGACAGCGCATCAAAAATGCCGAAGTGCCGCGTCATCGACCCTTCGGATTATGATTGGGCAGGTGACACGAAACCAAACGTGCCGTGGTCGAAGACGATTTTCTACGAGACCCATGTGAAGGGCTTTACCCAGCTTCACCCCGGTATTTCCGAGAAGCTGCGCGGCACCTATGAAGGTCTGGGCGATAAGCAGATCGTCGACTACATCAAGAGCCTTGGCATTACCTCCGTCGAACTTCTGCCGATCCATTCTTTCCCCGATGATTCCCACCTGCTGGACAAGGGCCTGAAGAATTTCTGGGGCTATAACTCGCTCGGCTTCTTCTCTCCCGCATCCCGCTATTACGGCCCCAAGGGCATGGCTGGTTTCCGCGATATGGTGCGTGCATTCCACGATGGCGGCATCGAGGTCATTTTGGACGTGGTCTATAATCACACAGCCGAAGGCAACGAGCTTGGGCCGACCCTGTCCTTCAAGGGCATCGACAACTTCTCTTACTACCGCACCATGCCGGACCAGCCGCGCTATTACATCAACGATACCGGTACCGGAAACACCGTCAACACCTCGCATCCGCGTGTGTTGCAGATGGTGACCGACTCGCTCCGCTATTGGGCAGACGACATGCACATCGATGGCTTCCGCTTCGATCTTGGCACGATCCTCGGCCGTGAGCCAGAGGGCTTTGACCAGCGCAGCGGCTTCTTTGATGCGGTGGGCCAGGACCCTGTCCTGTCGCGTCTGAAACTGGTTGGCGAGCCCTGGGACATCGGCCCCGGTGGCTATCAGGTTGGTGGCTTCCCACCCGGCTGGGCGGAATGGAACGACAAATATCGCGACACCGTTCGTGAATACTGGAAGGACGAGGACGGCACCGCTGGTGATTTTGCAGCCCGAGTGATGGGTTCCGGCGACGTCTATGACCTGCGTGGCCGCAGGCCGTGGTCGAGCGTCAACTTCATCACCGCGCATGACGGCTTCACGTTGAACGATGTTGTTTCGTACAATGAGAAGCACAATGATGCGAATGGCGAAGACAACAAGGACGGCCACGACCACAATAGAAGCTTCAACTATGGCGTTGAAGGCCCGACGGATGACGAGAACATCATCGCCGTGCGTGACCGCCAGAAGCGCAACTTCCTTGCCACGCTGTTCCTCTCTCACGGCACCCCCATGCTTCTGGCCGGCGACGAGTTTGGCCGCAGCCAGATGGGCAACAACAATGGCTACTGCCAGGACAGCGAGTTGAGCTGGGTGCATTGGGAAAATCTGCCCGATAGCGCCGAGGCCCTGCGCAAGTTCACAGCCCGATTGATAGAGCTTCGTCAGACGCACTCGATCCTGCGACGTGAAAACTGGCGGGATGGCATGATCGTGACCTGGCTGAACCCGGTGGGTGGCGAGCAGACGGAAGAACAGTGGAATGACGCAGGTTCCACGACGCTTGGCCTGCGCCTATCCCGCGACGCGGTTGAGACACAGGATGAATGGGATGATGTGCTGGTTCTCTTCAACCCGCATGATGGCTCGGTGGAGTTCAACCTGCCGGATGCTGAACATGGCTGGATGACGGAGCTGACGACAGCGGACCCGGATGCAGACACCAACAGCATCGCAAACGGGCAGAGCTACACGATCGAAGCTCGCAGCATCGTGCTATTGCGCGCCGCCTGATCTTTAGACCCAAGATACGAGGACGCCGTTGGAAACAGCGGCGTCTTTTTTAGGGCTGGCCAAACTGCAATCCGCTCCAGCGAACGCCGAGGTTGGTTCTGCTCTTTGCCTTCGCAGCAATGGTTGCGCGTAGCGCAAGAACAATGTCTTCTAGATTGTAGGGCTTGCTGAAAAATTGCGTGTTTTCAGGCAGGTCAAGCGTATCCAGCGCATGTCCCCCAGAGGTGACAATGACGGGAATTTGGTTCTGACAGTTGTTGACCATCTGCAACAGATCAATGCCTGTAAGGCCGCCCGGCATATCGATATCGGTCACGATGGCGCAGATATCCGTCACCTTGCCAATGGTGGCGACTGCCTCCAACACGTTTGAGGCTTCAAGAACCCTATAACCCGCTTCTTCCAGCGCATCGGCAAGGGTCAAACGAATGATCGGTTCGTCGTCTACGACCAGAATGGTCAAGCCAGCTTCAGACATACGCAATACTCCGCTCAAAGCACCGGATGGGAGCAGCAGCAACGCTGCCCATGATCATCCTTCTCACATCACCAGAACGCGCGACGTGGAGATAGTGGTGAGAGGCTGCGCCCGAAAATTGAAAACAATATTAATAAAATGCGAAATTCCTTTTTAAGCGATCGTTAATTTGCATTGGCAGCTTTTGCCGTCTGCGACCCTCCAAGGGGGCCTGCGCGAAGCTTTTTTTAACGTCAAAACATGCGCGTCGCATCTTGCGCTGAGAGTGTCGCAAATGCGATATACACTAGACCAATTCCCAGCGAGGAATTGCGTTTCCGCAATGGAGCATTGGTTTGATGAGCAAAACGCCTCCAAAGAAGCGCACGGTCGTCTTTTTTATGGTGCCTCAATTTACCATGCTGCCGTTTACGGCTGCGGTGGAAACGTTGCGCATCGCCAATCGAATGCTGGGCTATGCCGCCTATGAGTGGCGGCTTGCATCCAGCGACGGACTAAAGGTCGCCTCCTCCAGCGGCATTGCACTGGAAGCGAACACCTCGCTGGCCGAGGAGCGCAAATCGGTCAGCGGCGAGAACCGCCCGAACATGGTGCTGATCTGTTCCGGCATCGACATCGAGCAATATTCCAACAAGTCGGTGAATGCCTGGCTGCGAGAGGCCCATAATCGCGGCATTGCGGTGGGCAGCCTCTGTACCGGCGCGCATGTGCTTGCCCAGGCCGGGTTGCTGAATGGCAAGCGATGCGCGATCCACTGGGAAAACCTTCCAGGCTTTTCCGAGTCCTTTCCGCAGGTGGAGGTCTATGCCGATCTCTACGAGGTGGATGGCAACATCTACACCTGTGCAGGCGGCACGGCATCTCTGGACATGATGCTGAACCTCATCGGTCAGGATTTCGGTGAGAACCTTGTGAACCGGGTTTGCGAGCAGCAACTGACGGACCGGGTGCGCAACCCGCATGACCGTCAGCGCCTGCCGCTGCGCGCGCGTCTAGGCGTGCAGAACGACAAGGTTCTGTCGATCATCGAGCTGATGGAAAGCAACCTGTCCGAGCCGCTATCCCTTCTGGATATTGCCGAGGATGCTGATCTTTCCCGCAGGCAGGTCGAGCGGCTGTTCCGGCAGGAAATGGGGCGTTCCCCTGCCCGCTACTATCTGGAGATACGGCTGGACCGTGCGCGCCATCTGCTGGTGCAATCGGCCATGCCGGTGGTGGAAGTTGCGGTTGCGTGCGGCTTCGTCTCCGCATCGCATTTTTCCAAGTGTTATCGCGAAATTTACAATCGCACGCCGCAGCAGGAGCGCGCCGAGCGCAAGCTTGTGGTCAGCGCATCACGCATGGCAACCGTTGGAAGCCATAGCAAGCCGGTTCACTGAGGCTGAAACGGACGCACGGCGGAAGCCAGATCTTCCGCCGTCAGGCCCGGACCCAGACGTTGCGCGGCCTCGCCGTGCAGCCACACCGCCGCTGCCGCAGCTTCAAACGCCGGAACCTGCTGCGCCAGCAAGCCGCCCGCAATTCCGGCCAGCACATCCCCTGACCCGGCTGTCGCAAGATAGGACGGCGCGTTGGTATTGACGGCAGCACGGCCATCCGGCGCTGCGATGACAGTATCCGCACCCTTATAGACAATGGCGGCGTTGCTGAGGGCAGCCGCCGCCTGCGCCTTCTCGATCTTGCTCATCGACGCATCAGCGGCAATGGCGGGAAACAACCGGCCGAACTCACCTTCATGCGGCGTCAGAATTCGCGGCGCATCTGCCGCGAAAAAATCGAAGAGTTCTCCCGGCGCTTGCTTGAAGGCCGTGATGCCATCGGCGTCCAGCACCAGTGCCTTGTCTTTCAACGCAGCAACGAATCGGCGCGCGCGCTCCAGATCGCCAAAGCCGGGGCCGAGAATATAGGTAGCGTGGCGCTTGTCGCTCATCCACGCCTCAAGCTCCTCGCCGGTCTCGACGGGTGATAGCATGACGGCGGTCAGTGTCGCGGAGAGAACGCCAAGCGCATCGTGTGGTGCGGCGATACTGACGATGCCGGCACCGGCCCGAAAGCCTGCCATTGCCGACATGCGGGCCGCACCGGTGGCATGGGCTGGGCCGGAGAAGACGGTCAAATGCCCGCGCTTGAACTTGTGCGTATCATCATCCGGCCTCGTCACGGCACTGGCCCATAATGCCGGGTGATTTTCAACGACAGATGTGGAATGGGCCTCTACGATGCGGTTGGGAATGCCAATGTCGAAGACCTCGACATCTCCGCAGAGCGACCGACCGGGCATCAGAACATGTCCCGGCTTGCGCGCCACGAAGGTGACTGTTCTTGCCGCCTTGAACGCACGACCGAGTGGAACGCCGCGCTGCCCGCATAGGCCGGAGGGAAGATCAACCGCAATGACGGGAATGGATGCCTTAGCAACGGCATCAATGACAGAGGCGACCTCGGCAGGCACATCCCGCGAAAGGCCAGCACCGAAGATCGCATCGATCAGCACATCGCCTGCAATGGGCTGGTAAGCGTGAAGCGGCAGTGGCGACATATCCAGCGCATCAAATGCTGTCCTCGCCGCCCCCTTCAGCTTGCCAACATCACCCAAGAGGTGAAGCACGACCTCGGCGCCTGAGGCCTTCAGAGCGCGTGCGGCCACAAACCCGTCGCCGCCATTGTTGCCGATGCCACAAAGAACAACGAAACGCTGCGCTTGTGGGTAGTGTTTCATGGCGCAAGCGGCAACGGCCTGCCCGGCGCGCTCCATCAGCGCATAGATGGGAATGCCGCTGTCTATCGCGCTCGCATCGATCTGCGACATGGCGGCTGGGTCGATCAGATTATGGGCGGGTGAAAACGTCATGACTGCATATTCGCTTCAAAATTCCACAAAAAGCAACCGGCGCAAAAATAATCACATTACGACGCACAAAAAACAGGCAAACGACTATTATTTACGCGTCTAACATGGTGCATTTACCCATAAGTAACAGGTGCGAATTTTGACAAAATCGTGAAAAAATCTCGAAATTTCTGCGAGCTGACAGCATTTTCACCCAAGAAAACAGTGAGGAAGGGCAGATTTTGACCTTGGACACGCATTTTTTGAAGATTTTTTATTCAAACCGACTTCCGATCTGGCACGATACGTGCATTCTTATCGAAGAGCGGAAAGACCGCTTTAACGGAAGAAGCGGAGAGATATTTTCTCATGAAAAAGATCGAAGCGATCATTAAGCCTTTCAAGCTCGACGAAGTGAAGGAAGCCCTTCAGGAAGTCGGACTTCAGGGAATAACGGTTACAGAAGCCAAGGGCTTTGGTCGTCAAAAAGGCCATACGGAACTTTATCGCGGGGCAGAGTATGTCGTCGACTTTTTGCCGAAGGTGAAGGTCGAAGTTGTGCTTGCGGATGAAAATGCGGATGCCGTGATTGAGGCTATTCGCAACGCCGCGCAGACCGGACGCATTGGCGATGGAAAGATTTTCGTGTCCAATGTTGAAGAGGTCATCCGTATCCGTACGGGTGAGACAGGCGTAGACGCCATATAAAAAGACTGAACCCGGGAAAGCCGGGGCTTCACCTTGTTATCCAAACACTCAAGGAAAAGTTTTCAATGACGACCCCAAACGATATTCTTAAGCAAATCAAGGACAACGACGTCAAGTTCGTGGACTTGCGCTTCACCGACCCCAAGGGGAAGTTGCACCATGTTACCATGGACATCGCCTGTGTAGACGAAGACATGTTTGCCGATGGCGTCATGTTCGACGGCTCCTCGATTGGCGGCTGGAAGGCCATCAACGAGTCAGACATGGTGTTGATGCCTGACACAGGAACGGTTCATATGGACCCGTTCTTCGCGCAGTCCACCATGGTCATCATCTGCGACATCCTCGACCCGGTCTCTGGCGAATCCTACAACCGGGATCCACGCGGCACAGCCAAGAAGGCCGAAGCCTACCTCAAGGCATCCGGTATCGGCGACACGGTTTTCGTGGGTCCTGAGCCTGAATTCTTCGTGTTCGACGACGTGAAGTACAAGGCCGACCCATACAACACAGGCTTCAAGCTTGATTCGTCCGAGCTGCCTTCCAACGACGACACGGACTACGAAACAGGCAATCTGGGTCACCGTCCGCGCGTCAAGGGCGGTTACTTCCCGGTTCCTCCAGTCGACAGCCTTCAGGACATGCGTTCTGAAATGCTGACCGTTCTCGGCGAAATGGGCGTCGTTGTTGAAAAGCACCACCACGAAGTCGCTTCCGCGCAGCACGAGCTGGGTGTGAAGTTCGACACCATGGTTTCCAGCGCCGACAAGATGCAGATCTACAAGTATGTCGTGCATCAGGTCGCCAATGCTTACGGCAAGACCGCAACCTTCATGCCAAAGCCAATCTTCGGCGATAACGGTTCCGGCATGCACGTTCACCAGTCCATCTGGAAGGGTGGCAAGCCAACCTTCGCTGGCGACGAATATGCGGGCCTGTCTGAAACCTGCCTGTACTACATCGGCGGTATCATCAAGCATGCCAAGGCCATCAACGCCTTCACAAACCCGACGACCAACTCCTATAAGCGTCTGGTTCCCGGTTATGAAGCACCTGTGTTGCTGGCCTATTCCGCCCGCAACCGCTCTGCATCCTGCCGCATTCCATTCGGCTCCAACCCGAAGGCAAAGCGCGTCGAAGTTCGCTTCCCTGACCCTGCCCAGAACCCATATCTCGGCTTTGCCGCGATGCTGATGGCTGGTCTCGATGGCATCAAGAACAAGATCCATCCCGGCAAGCCAATGGACAAGGATCTCTACGACCTGCCAGCCAAGGAACTGAAGAAGATTCCAACGGTTTGCGGCTCGCTGCGTGAAGCTCTCGACAGCCTCGACAAGGATCGCAAGTTCCTGACAGCCGGTGGCGTGTTCGATGACGACCAGATCGATGCCTTCATCGAACTGAAGATGCACGAAGTCATGCGTTTCGAAATGACCCCTCACCCGGTCGAATTCGACATGTACTACTCGGCTTAATCAGCCCATCGGAAAGGCGCCTCCCGGGGCGCCTTTTTCTTTTCATGGTATTCCGATGAAGCCCCCGCAACACATACGTTGCGAGCGCACCGGCCAATTTCTCCAAGCTGACATAAGCATGACATCGACAGACAAGACCCCTCGCCTGCGTGACTGGCTGATTTTCCTCGCGGTGCCCTTCTTCTTTTCCAGCAATGTGATTTTCGGGCGTGGCGTGATCGGCGAAGTCTCACCCTTCGTGACGGCCTTTCTGCGCTGGTCTCTGTCCCTGCTCTGCGTGGCGCCATTCATCGCAAGCGACTGGCGGGCCTGCGCACGCTTCATCCGCCAGAAAACCGCCCTGTGGCTCATTCTCGGCATTCTGGGCATGGGCATATGCGGCGGCGTTGTCTATTGGGGCCTGACCATGACCTCGGCTGCCAATGGCACGCTTATCTACACCACGTCGTCCCTGTTCATCATCCTGTTTCAGCGCGTGCTGTATGGCCGAAGCATCAGACGGCTGGAAGTTGTGGGCATGGCTATCGCCTTTGCGGGCGTTGCAGCCATTGTCCTGAAGGGCGATGCGAGCGCGCTTTTGCACCTGAAATTCAATCTTGGCGATATCGCGATTCTCGTCGCGGCGGTTTCGTTCGCGGTCTATTCGCTGCTGTTGCGAGATCCGGCGGCGCGGGACATGGCATCTCTCAGCCTTTTCGGGTTGATTGCGTTCTCAGGCGCGCTCGTTCTTTTGCCACCGGCCGCGATTGAGCTTGCCCATGGCGGTATGCTGCCCCACACACCGCTGGCATGGGCCAAGATCGGTGGAATCATCCTGTTCGCATCCATCTTCGCATTCTATTGCTTCACCCACACAGTGCGCGTGTTCGGTGCTTCCACCGCGGGAATCACGCTCTACATGATGCCGCCGGTCTCAATCGTCATGGCCGTGGTGTTTCTTGGCGAAAGCTTTGAGACCTATCATGCGCTCGGCATCGTGCTGGTCACAGGCGGAGTGGTGCTGGCAACGGCACCCATCGGACGCCGGTAACAATTTGAAGATCAGCCAAACATTAACTTGATATTTTGCATTCTAACCCCAAATTGTATTGGGAAAGGATGTGCATGCCATGAAACAAAGAGACGCTAAGTTTACGATTGGCGAGATTGTTCGCCACAAGATGTTTCCGTTCCGCGGCGTGGTATTCGATGTTGATCCAGAATATGCGAATACCGAGGAATGGTGGAACGCAATTCCCGCAGAGATACGCCCGGAGCGCGACCAGCCATTCTATCATCTGTTAGCCGAAAACGATGAGACAGAATATGTCGCTTACGTGTCCGAGCAGAACTTGGTGCATGATGAGAGCGACCAGCCACTTCGCAACCCGAACATCTCCCGCATATTCGACACCACTCCCAATGGTGAGCTGCGGGCAAAGTCAGCCATGACGCACTGATTATTCTCACAAAAATCTGAGCGACAAAAAACCGGCCTGAAATCTCAGGCCGGTTTTTTTATGATTCGATATCTTAGTTCGCAGGCTTGGTCTTGGCAGCGTCCTGAGCGGCTTCGAGCTTCTTGCGCGCTTCTTCAGCCTTCTTCTGCATGCCTTCCTGCAGCGAACGCTGGCTTTCAGCAAGCTGAGACTGCGTGATTGGCTGGCCGTCGTAAGCGCCGGTGAAGCCGTTCAGAGCGATCTTGATAGGGTTCGGTGCGCGGCGGAAGTTGATCGACGTAAAGACGATTTCCGTGCCCTTTTTCATGCTGGCAATCATCGCATCCGTCAAAGGCACTTCTGCGGTGCACTTGTCTGGAAGGCAGACTGCGTAATCCAGCTTCTGGCCCTTGCCACCATCGATCTGCATCATGACGCCGGGAGGCAACAGACGCGCTGTTGGCACGGAAACCTGAAGCAGCTTGCGGTTGACCTTGCCTTCAACGCTGATGAGGCCGACAGCCGTGATCATCTGGCCGTTCTGCGCGAGAACAACGTTCTGAACAACGCAAACATCATTGTCTTCCTGCTTGCTGCATGTCTTGAACCAGCCAAGTGGCGGTGCGCCGGCCGGAGCGGCAGCCTGCTGCGCCTGCGACACAGCCGGTGCGGCCACTGCACCCAGCGAAAGAACGAGGGCAGACAGGGCTGCGCGGCTGAATGTGTTTGCGTTATGCATCATAAGAGTTCCGTCTCCTGAATTTTCTTAGACGAAGCAGAACGGTACGAACTGCTTGGCATCGCCGGTAACCGTCTGCCCGTTCAACTGTCGTTTAAATGAGGCAAATGCGTGACCCGAGTGTTTCGGCAAACCTGTTACATCCCGTTGAGGACGATATCCAGCACTTCTTTGAGTTTTTAAAGAAGCCCGACAAATTTTCTCTCGCAGGATGCCTGCCCGCGAGCGTTGTGTGTCTATTCGACACACTCAGACCGCTCGAACATATTTTAGTTACGCATCATGCTTTACGAAAATCAAAACCGATTTTCGCGCCGTTGCGTCGTCTGTGATACATTTGCGCGGGAATCAATACAAGACGGGTTGCCCGCATCAACGCAGGGATCAGACAGCCGGAATGCGACAGGACATTAATATGCGAAGCCTTTTGGCGTTCATCCCCGCCCTTCTTTTTTCAAGTTTGGCGCTGGCGGAACCACTCCACGGGATTTCAATGCATGGCACCGTTGCTCTGCCCGCAGACTACAAGCACCTTCCGTATGTGAACCCTGACGTCAAAAAAGGCGGACGCATGTCCTATGGCGTCGTCGGTACTTTCGATAGCCTCAACCCCTTTGTGTTGAAGGGCATGCGCACGACAGCGCGCGGCGTGTGGGACCCGGAATTCGGCAATCTCCTGTATGAGCCGCTGATGCAACGATCTGGCGACGAGCCGTTTTCGCTGTATGGCCTGTTGGCGGAAAGTGCCGAGTGGGATGACGATAGAACCTACATTCAGTTCAACATGAACCCGAAGGCGAAGTGGCAGGATGGCCAGCCGGTAACGCCTGATGATGTGATCTTCACTTTCAATCTGCTGAAGGAAAAAGGCCGCCCGCCCTTCAACAGCCGCCTGAATGGCGTGGCGAAAATGGAGAAGGTTGGAGAGCACGGCGTGCGCTTCACCTTCAACGAAAACGCCAATCGCGAAACGCCGCTGATTCTCGCCTCCTCCACCCCCATCCTGCCGAAACACGCCATCGACCAGGCGACATTCGAACAGGGCGGTCTTGGCCCCGTGGTCGGCTCTGGCCCTTACACGATCAAGACCCTGAAGCCCGGCGAACGTGTGGTCTGGCAGCGAGACCCGAATTATTGGGGCAAGGACATTCCCGCCAAGGTGGGCTTCGACAATTACGACGAAATCAGCATTCTCTACTTCCTGCAGGTCACGACCATGTTCGAAGCCTTCAAGAAGGGTGATATCGACATCTACCCTGAGGGCGATGCCATCAATGGCACGTCCGACACCTCCCATTGGGGGCAGGCCTATAATTTCCCTGCCGTTCAACGCGGAGAGATTGCCAGAGACGTTTTCGAAACCCGGATGCCATCGGGCATGTTCGGTTTGGTCTTCAACACCCGCCGCCCGCTGTTTGCCGATCAAAATGTCCGCGAGGGACTTTCCTATGTCCTCGATTTCGAGTGGATGAACCGCAATATTCTCGGCGGGGCCTTCAAGCGCACGCAGAGCTACTGGCAGAATTCCACCCTCGGCGCATTCGGCAACGCGGCGGATGAGCGTGAGCTGGCGCTGCTGGGCGACGCCGCCAAAAAACTGCCGCGAGCACTTCTTGCCGGTACCTACGCCATGCCGGTGACAGATGGATCGGGCGCTGACCGTACTGTGCTTAAACTCGCCGTCGACCGGCTGAAGGCGGCCGGTTACACCATCAAAAACGGCAGGATGTCTGATGCCTCAGGCCGCCAGCTTTCATTTGAAATCATGACACAAAATCCGGCGCAGGAGCGCATTGCGCTAGCCTATCAGCGCTCGCTGCGTCTCATCGGTGTCGATATGGCGATTCGTTCTGTTGATGACGGGCAGTATCAGGCACGCTCGAACAGTTTCGATTACGACATGATTATCCGCTCGCTTCCCTCCTCGCTTTCGCCGGGGGCCGAGCAGCTGAACCGTTGGGGTTCCGCCTCCCGTGATGCCAATGGTAGCTTCAATTATGCAGGTGTGGCTGACCCGGATGTGGACCGCATGCTGGAGGCGCTGTTGCAGGCCCGCTCCACCGAGGATTTTCAGGCAGCTGTCCGCGCCTACGACCGGCTTTTAACGGCAGGGCATTACGTCATCCCGCTCTATTACATCGGCGCGCAATGGGTGGCGCGGTGGAAATACATCGAGCGGCCAGACGGCATACCGCTTCTCGGCGCACAGAAAACGACTTGGTGGGATGCCCGCGCCCAGAAGAGCCCGTGACATTGTTCTCTTGAGGTAACGCCTTGCGCATGCCTCTCAACGCTCCTAGATGGAGCGGATATTTTTCAAGTCCGAAAGGGAAGCACCATGCAACGCATTGTTATCGACGTCGTCTCGGACATGGTCTGCCCATGGTGCTATGTCGGCAAGGCCCGGCTTGATCTTGCCATCGCTGAGGTTCTGGACGAGGTGAGCGTCGACATCAACTGGCGCCCTTACCGTCTTAACCCGGATTACCCGCCTGAAGGTGTGGACCAGAAGGCCGAGCTGGAAAAGAAGCTGGGTGGCAAGGACAAGGTCGCGCAGGCCCACGAAATGCTGACACAGCTTGGCAAGGAAGTCGGCATTGCCTTTGATTTCGACGCTATCAAAATTGGCCCCAACACGCTGGACGCCCATCGCCTTTCGCTTTGGGCACATGCCGAAGGACGCGAGTTTCAGGACAAGGTCGTCAACGAACTGTTCCGCGCGAATTTCGAACAGGGGCTCAATATTGGCGATCACACCGTGCTGGCCGACATTGGCGAGAAGGCCGGGATGAACCGCGAGGTCGTGACCAAGCTACTGGCATCCGATGCCGACAAGGACACGATCGTGGCCGAGATCGACGCTGCCCAGCAGATGGGTGTATCGGGCGTTCCCTTCTTCATTCTGGACCAGAAATATGCGGTCAGCGGCGCGCAGAGCAAGGAAGTGCTGATTAATGCGCTGCGGGATATTGCCAGAATGAAGCTAGAAGAGCATAGGGCAATGAACTGATCGTCAGCGCCTCGCTCGCGATTCCCGGCCCCTCCCTTTTTCTGGTGTCTCCGTGTCCGATAACACGCTGAAGGGCATTCTGCTCGCATTTGCAGCCTTTGCGGCCTACGCCTGGAGCGATGCGAGCGTGAAGCTCATCGAAGGGCAATTATCGCCCATTCAGTCCGCCTTCTTCGGCGCATTGTTCGGGCTCTGCGCCCTGCCCTTCATCCGCAAGAGAAATGACGACTGGCGCGATATTGTGCGCACCACCAACCGCCCCTTGTGGCTGTTGCGGTTTCTGTCATCAGGCGTGGGCGCCATAACCTCGGTCACGGCCTTCACCCATCTGTCGATGGCGGAAGCCTTTGCGCTCATCTTCCTGCTGCCAGCCTTCGTGACCATCATGTCCGTGCTGTTCCTCAAAGAACAGGTCGGGTTCAAACGCTGGTCAGCCGTCATCATCGGCTTTGCCGGGGTGCTGGTTATTTTAAGGCCCGGTTTCCGCGAGCTTTCGACCGGGCATATCGCGGCGATCATTGCTGGTCTCTGCGGGGCGATTTCCATCGTCGTTCTCCGCGCTATGGGGCCATCGGAAAAGAACATCTCGCTCTATGGGGCGGGGCTGATCGGCACGTTGGTGATTTGCGGCATCGCGATGATATCGACCTTCACACCGCCCAATGCCGAGCAATGGATGTATCTGGCCGGTTATGGCCTTCTCGGCGCTCTCGCCAATGTGCTCGTGATGTATGCCGCCCAATATGCGCCTGCCGCCATGATCGGGCCGACGCAATATAGCCAGATGCTGTGGGCAATCCTGTTCGGCTATTTGATTTTCGGTGACCATGTGGATGGCTGGATGCTGGTGGGCATTGCGCTTATCATCGGCTCAGGACTGATTACGCTGATCCGTGAGCGGCAGAGGCACGTGCCCCTGCCCACATCCGTTGCGGCGGCAGATCAGAATGTGAATGTCGCAATGACGCCCGACGATGACAGTCCTGAAGATCAATCACACGCGAACTGATCCTGATCAGTCACACACCCTGGCTCGGTCCATATCGCCGTAGCCATCCTGTCTCCATGCAACATGGCAGCGGGGGTAAACGGGCTGATAGACGACCGGTGGGCCATAGACAGGCTGGCTGTAGACCGGAGTGGCGGCATAGACCGGACCACTATTATAATTGTGCGATGCGCTGTTGATCAACGCACCCCCGACAACCGTGCCGGCGATACCGGCGAGCAATCCGCGTCCGAAATTATTATGTGCTTCTGCCTGGCTGGCGGTGGCAATTGTGGTGCCCGCAATTGTCAAGGCAACCAGACCAGCGGTGACAAACCTGTTCATGGTGGTCAACATAGTCTTGCTCCTTCATCTGACGGCGTGTGGCGAAGAATGCCGTGCCGATGAGCTGAGACTATGCCTCCAGACCATACCGCTTCATGTCCGTTTGATTAAATCGCCGTAAGGAACGGCGATTTAATTTGGGTCAGGTTTTTGCCAATTCCGCCAGTTGCGTCATGACCATGGCTGCGCCGGACAGACGCTTTTCTGGCGTTGGCAGATCGCGGGTCAGGAACACGCTGTGGTCTGGCCTGATCTTGGCCATGGAGCCCTGCTTGGCGATATAACCGACAAGCGCTGCGGGGTTCGGGAATTGCTTGTTGCGGAACTGCACAACGACGCCCTTTGGACCCGCATCGAGCTTTTCGACATTAGCCGTGCGGCAGAGCGACTTGACGTAGACGATCTTGAGCAGGTGCTGCACTTCCTTCGGCAGAGGGCCGAAGCGGTCGATCATCTCGGCACCGAAGCCATCGATTTCGTTGAGGTCGGTCAACTCGCCCAAGCGGCGGTAGAGACCCATGCGCAAATGCAGATCCGGCACGTAGGCTTCCGGGATCATGACAGATGTGCCAACCGAGATTTGCGGCGACCAGCCGGTATCGAGAACCTCGTCCTCACCCTTCACCTCGGCCACGGCCTCTTCCAGCATCTGCTGGTAAAGCTCGAAACCGACTTCCTTGATGTGGCCGGACTGTTCTTCGCCGAGCAGATTGCCCGCGCCGCGAATATCCAGATCGTGGCTGGCAAGCTGGAAGCCTGCGCCGAGCGTATCCAGCGATTGCAGAACCTTGAGCCGACGCTCCGCCATGGTCGTCAACACCTTGTTGACTGGCAGGGTGAACAGGGCAAAGGCGCGGACCTTGGAACGTCCCACGCGGCCGCGAAGCTGGTAAAGCTGCGCAAGGCCGAACATATCCGCACGATGCACGATCAGCGTATTGGCTGTCGGCACATCAAGGCCAGACTCGACAATGGTGGTGGACAGAAGCACATCATATTTGCCGTCATAGAAGGCATTCATGATGTCTTCCAGCTCGCCCGCCCCCATCTGCCCATGGGCAACGGCAACCTTCAGCTCCGGCACGTCAGATTGCAGGAAGGCGTGCATATCAGCCAAGTCTGCGAGACGCGGGCAGACATAGAAGCTCTGGCCGCCACGGTAATGCTCGCGCATCAGGGTTTCGCGGATGACAAGCGCATCGAATGGCGAGATGAAGGTGCGCACCGCCATGCGGTCCACGGGTGCCGTGGTGATCAGCGACAGTTCACGCACGCCGGTCATGGCCAGTTGCAGCGTGCGCGGAATGGGCGTGGCCGAAAGCGTCAGCACATGCACATCGCTTTTCAGCTCTTTCAGCCGTTCCTTGTGCTTCACGCCGAAATGCTGCTCCTCATCGATGATGAGAAGGCCGAGATTGGCGAAGTTGATGCCAGCGCCCAAAAGCGCGTGGGTGCCAACAACGATATCCGTCTTGCCCTCAGCCACTTCCTTCTTCGTCAGCGTCAGTTCCTTCGTCCCGACAAGGCGCGATGCCTGCTGGATGCGAATGGGAAGCCCGCGGAAACGCTCCGTAAAGGTGCGAAAATGCTGGCGCGCCAGAAGCGTGGTTGGCACGACGACGGCAACCTGCACGCCATTCATGGCAGCCAGGAAGGCGGCACGAAGCGCCACTTCCGTCTTGCCGAAGCCGACATCGCCGCAGATCAGGCGATCCATCGGGCGACCGGCGCCTAGGTCTTCACGAACCGATTCGATGGCGTTGAGCTGGTCTTCCGTTTCATCATAGGGGAAACGGGCCGCGAATTCGTCATAGAGACCATCCGGCGCTGCCAGCACTGGTGCGTGGCGTACCATGCGGGCTGCGGCAATGCGGATGAGATCGCCCGCCATATCCAGCAGGCGCTTCTTGAGCTTGGCCTTGCGCATTTGCCATGCGCCGCCACCCAGCTTGTCGAGGCTGGCTTCCGCCGAATCAGACCCGTAACGCGAGAGAAGATCGATGTTTTCGACCGGCAGGAAAAGCTTGGCCTCATCGGCATAATGCAGTTCAAGGCAATCACGCGGTGAACCCGCCGCCTCGATGGTGCGCAGACCGACAAAGCGGCCAATGCCGTGTTCGGCGTGAACGACGAGCGAACCCTCGTCCAGTCCGGCGACTTCCGAGATGAAATCGGCTCCGCGTTTGCGACGCTTGGAGCGCCGCACCATGCGGTCGCCCAGAATATCCTGCTCGCCGATCACGGCCAGATTGCCGGTTTCGAAACCCGCCTCAAGGCTTAAGACCGCAGCAGCGGCCTCGCCCTTGCCGAGCTTATCGACCTCTTTGAACGACTGCACCGTCTTGATGTTTTCAAGACCGTGCTCGTTCAGCACCTGCAACATGCGGTCCAGCGAACCTTCCGACCAGCCGGTTATCAGAACCTTCCAGCCCTTGGAGCGGCGCTCGGCAATATGTTTGACGGCAAGGGTGAAAACGTTGACGCGGTCTTCGCTTTCGCTCTCCGTCTGCGACTTTGCCCAGCGCGGCCCGACATGGGCATCCAGCAAGGCAACCGGCTTGTCTTTCGTGTCTTGCTCGTTAAACGGCGTCAGGCGAACGGCATTGACGGCATCGAGTGCCGTTTCAAAGCTTCTCGCCCCAAGATAGATCTGGCTTGGCGCGACCGGCTTATAGGGTGCACCCTGCGTGGAGCCCTTTTTCTCGCCCGACGTCTGGCGTGCATCATAATAATCATTCACCAGCTTGGCACGCTCGACAGCGGCCTCACGGGCTGTGTGGTCGGTGACGATGCGGAAGCCCTTGAGATAGTCGAACGCCGTTTCCAGCTCTTCGTAAAACAGTGGCAGCCAATGTTCCATGCCAGCGTAACGGCGGCCTTCGGAAACGGCCTGATAGAGCGCGTCATCCCGGGTGGCGGCGCCAAACATGGTCAGGTAGTTCTTGCGGAAACGACCGATCGTATCCGGCGTCAGCGTCACTTCGCTCATGGGGTTGAGGTCAAGCGAGCGGGCCTGTCCGATGGTCCGCTGGCTGGCGGGATCGAAACTACGGATGCTTTCCAGCGTATCGCCGAAGAAATCCAGCCGCACCGGCTCTTCCGTGCCGGGCACGAAAACATCGAGAATGCCGCCACGCACGGCGAATTCGCCCACTTCGCGCACCGTTGCCACACGGTCGAAACCATTGCGCTCCAGCCGCGCGGCAATCTCTTCCATGCGGATCTGGTTGCCGGGCTTGGCCGAGAAAGCCAAGCTTTCGATCACATCCCGAGGCGCCATCTTCTGCAACATGGCATTGACGGTGACGAGGACGATGGCCGGGTGGGGCTTCTTCTGGTGGTGAATCAGGCCCGACAGCGTGGCCAGACGGCGCGCTGACACATGCGCACTCGGCGAAACGCGGTCATAGGGCAGGCAATCCCAGGCGGGCAATGACAGAACGGGGATATCAGGCGCAATGAAGCCAAGCATCTGCTCCAGATCGGCCACGCGCTGGCCGTCGGAGAGAACATAGGCCACGGGCGTGCCTTGGCGGGCCATATCGGCCAGCAGAAAGGCTTCCGTGCCAGAAGGCACATTACCAATGGTCAACGGCGTGTTGGCCGATGCCACCAGCCTGACATCGAATCCAGCTATCATTGAGCGCTATTTCCGTTCTGGGCGGTGACCAGATCAAAATCCGGGCGGTAGGAAATGATTTTCATGAACAGAGGCGTCTGGAACTTCTCCGGAATGGCTTGTGCCCCCGTCACGAACTGCACGAGGTCCTGATCTTCCTCATCCATGATGATTTCCAGCTCGTCCAGCTGCTCTTCGGAAAGATCGGAGATGTTTTCTTCCGCGAACTGGCCGAGAACCAGATCCATTTCCCTGATGCCGCGGTGCCAGCACCGATAAAGAATTCGCCTGCGCCTCGGATCGAGGTCAGCGCTTGTGCGCACCAGTCCTGTCATGGCATTCACCCGTTTGTTGACGTGGCCTTTCCTATAGAACAGGACAGGAACGGTTGGGAACCGGTTTTTTAGGAAAATATTGCCGGACCTCGCAAAACTGCCGGTGATAAACTGAGTTTATCCGCAAGTCGCCCTTGCATTGCGCCCGCCCTTCCATGATTTTGCTCGCCATGCGCCCCGCCCTCCTTGATCCGCTGTTTGCTACTGTCGCCACGCTTGCAGGCGTAGGGCCGAAACTTGCCGATTTGCTGGCTAAGCTTCTGGGTCGGGAAAACGCTTTGGAAAGCCGGGTCATCGACCTCATCTTCCACGCGCCCTACAACATCATAGACCGGCGCAACCGCCCCGGCATTGCTCACGCGCCCCAGGGCGGAATCGTAACCATTCAAGGCCGCATAGACCGCCACCAGCCAGCACCACCGGGCAACCGTGCAGCGCCCTACCGCGTGTTTCTGCATGACGAGACCGGTGAGCTGGCGCTGACCTTTTTCCGCGCAAAGGGAGACTGGCTCTCCAAGGCTCTGCCTGTGGATGAAGAGGTGATGGTCAGCGGCAAGATCGACTGGTTCAACGGCCGCGCCTCGATGGTGCACCCGGATTTCATGGTGAAGGTTTCCGAGGCCGAAAACCTGCCTTTGGTCGAGCCGGTCTATCCGCTAACGGCGGGGCTTTCGCCCAAGGTTCTGAGACGGGCCATCGATGGCGCACTTTCCAAAATGCCGGTCTTTCCAGAATGGATCGACGAGGCGCTGGCGAAGCGTGAGAGCTTTCCAGATGTGGCAACCGCCTTTCGCGATCTGCACGACCCCCGCGATGAAACCGACATCGACCCGCAAGCGCCCGCGCGGCGAAGGCTTGCCTATGACGAGTTTCTGGCCGGTCAGCTATCGCTCGCGCTGGTGCGCCAAAGGCTTCGTAAGGTTACCGGCCAGCCCATTCGTGCCAAGGGAGAATTTGCTGCCAAGATTCTGGCCAATCTGCCATTTTCGCTGACAGCAAGCCAGAGCGCAGCGGTGAAGGACATTCTGACCGACATGGCGGGCGAAGACCGCATGTTGCGGCTGTTGCAAGGTGATGTCGGCGCGGGCAAGACGCTGGTTGCGCTGATGGCCATGGCCACAGCCGTGGAAGCTGGCGGACAGGCAGTGCTGATGGCACCGACCGAAATTCTCGCCCGCCAGCACTTTGCGACCATCTCGAAATTTGCCGCCACCGCTGGCATTTCCTGCGTGGTGCTGACAGGGCGCACGAAGGGCAAAGAGCGCCGGGAAATAGAAGAAAAGATTGCCTCCGGTGAGGCCCAGATCGTGATCGGCACCCATGCGCTGTTTCAGGATAGCGTGACCTATAAGAGCCTCGTGCTGGCGGTGGTGGATGAGCAGCACCGCTTCGGCGTGCACCAGCGCCTGCGACTGACCGCCAAGGGCATCTCGCCGCACATGCTGGTCATGACAGCGACACCCATTCCCCGCACGCTGGTTCTCGCTGCGTTCGGAGACATGGATGTTTCCAAGCTGACGGAAAAACCGGCTGGCCGCAAACCCATCCAGACCGTGACGATTTCCACCGAGCGCATCGGCGATATTGTTGCGCGGCTGAAAAGCGCGCTTGCCGACGGCAAGAAAGCCTATTGGATCTGCCCGCTGGTGGAGGAATCGGAGGAATCCGATCTCATGTCAGCGGAAGAACGTCACGCCGTCCTCTCGAAGTCACTGGGCGCAGACATAGGCCTCATCCATGGCCGTATGACCGGGCCGGAAAAAGACGCGGCCATGCTTGCCTTCAAGAGCGGTGAAACCCGCCTGCTGGTGGCAACGACAGTGGTGGAAGTGGGCGTAGATGTGCCGGATGCCACGATCATGGTCATCGAGCACGCCGAGAATTTCGGCCTTGCCCAGCTTCACCAGTTGCGCGGCCGGGTGGGGCGTGGCGATGAAGCTTCCACCTGCATCCTGCTCTATAAGGGGCCTCTCAGCGAAACGGGCAAAGCGCGACTTTCCATTCTGCGCGACAGTGAGGATGGCTTTCTGATTGCCGAAGAGGATCTGAAGCTGCGTGGTGAAGGTGAGCTTCTGGGCACCCGCCAATCTGGAACACCCGGTTTCCGCATCGCCAGTCTTGAGGCACATGCCGACCTGCTGGAGATTGCCCGCAAGGATGCCGCCTACATCATAGAACGCGACGCGGAACTGATGAGCGACCGTGGCCGCAATTTGAGAACGCTGCTCTATCTCCATCGCCGCGACGAAGCGATCCGTTTCCTCCATGCAGGCTGACCGCCATGAATGACATGCCCCTTCCGCCGCCAGCCTTTTCAAAGGGCTACGCGCTTTGCTCTCCGGCCAATCTTATTCAGCCGGAAACTTTCGCAAAGACCGAGAAGAAAGCCGTAGCCAAAAGCTTCAAGAAACCCGGGCGCAAGAAAGCATGGGCAAAGGCCTTGGAGGAAGGCTGGAGCGTGAAATTCGTTTATATGCGCGTCTTCGTGCCGGTCTTTCACTCGACCGCGACGTCTAGCGAAGTTTACGACGACGATTGATCCACGACGGGCTGGTCAGCCGTCTTGGCAATGAAATCCGGAGCGACCAGACCGCCAGAAATCAGCAGCTTCGCGCCATCTTCCGGCGACATATCCAGCATGATGATCTTGTCTTTCGGCACGAACAGCAGGAAGCCCGCTGTCGGAACCGGCGTTGGCGGCAGAAAGACCGCGACCATTTCCTGCCCCATCTCGTTGAAGCGGTGCGCCATTTCGCCTGTCGCATCCGATGCGACGAACACCATGGCCCATGTGCCGGGCGACGGAAACTCGATCAGGCCGACTTTCTTGAACGAACTGGAATGCTCCTTCAAAACCGATTCGAACAGCTGCTTGATGCTTTTGTAGATGGGCCGGACAAAGGGCATGTGGTTGAGGATCGACTCGCCTACGCCGACGATCCATTTTCCGATGAGATTGTTGCCGAGAAAGCCGATGAGCGTGATGCCGATGACGGCCACCAGAAGGCCGAAACCGGGAATGGCGACATCGAAGTATTGCTCCGGGTCGTAGCGCGCCGGAATATAGGGTTTGACCCAACTATCCACCCATTGCAGGAACGTCCACACGAGCCACATGGTAATCGTGACCGGCGCAAGAATGAGGATGCCAGTCAGAAAATTGTTGCGCAACCGCGTCGCAAACGAAACTTTGAGGGGGTGATCTGTCATACAATCCGCAGGGCTGTTATTCGGCATCACCAAGCTAGAGCGTTTCCATGGAAACGCTCCGACCATAATGATAACGGATCATGCCGGAGGCTGTTCCCTGCTGCAAGCAAAGGATTGTGAATTCTTTGTTAGGGAGACGCCAGCCGAGCCGACGGCGTCCCCTTGATGCCGATTACTCCACTGTCACCGACTTCGCCAGATTGCGCGGCTGGTCAACGTCCGTCCCCATGAAGACGGCGGTGTGATAGGCCAAGAGCTGGATGGGCAGCGAGAAGACCATCGGTGCGATGATTTCATCGACGTTTGGCAGAACGATCGTCGCCATGGTTTCGAGCTTGGAGGCGGCAGCGCCCGTCTCATCGGTGATGAAAATGATCTTCCCGCCGCGTGCTGCGACTTCCTGCATGTTGGAGACAGTCTTTTCAAAGAACCGGTCATGCGGAGCGATAACGATGACAGGCATGTTCTCATCGATCAGCGCGATAGGCCCATGCTTCAGCTCGCCAGCGGCATAACCTTCGGCGTGAATATAAGAGATTTCCTTGAGCTTCAGCGCGCCTTCCAGCGCCAGCGGATAGCTGGTGCCACGACCGAGATAGAGCACATCCTTGAAACGCGAGAGATCTCGCGACAGGGTTTCGATCTGCGGCTGGATGGCGTTCAAGACTTCGCTCATCACTCGCGGCATTTCGATCAGGTGACGGACAAGTTCGGTTTCCTGCGCGGCATCCAGAGTGCCGCGAGCCTTCCCTGCCGAAATGGCAAGCGATGCGAGAACAGCAAGCTGGCAGGTGAAGGCCTTGGTGGAGGCCACGCCGATTTCAGGGCCGGCCAGAATCGGAAACACCGCATCGGACTCACGCGCCATGGTCGATTCGCGCACATTGACCACGGTGCCGATCTTCAGACCGTTTTCCTGGCAATAGCGCAGCGAAGCAAGCGTATCTGCCGTTTCACCAGACTGCGAAATGAACAGGGCCGCCTGCGTGGGCAGCAGCGGCATTTCCCGGTAGCGGAATTCGGATGCGACATCGATTTCAACGGGCAAGCGCGCATAACGCTCGAACCAGTATTTGCCGATGAGGCCAGAGAGGTAAGCCGTGCCGCAGGCGGAAATCGCAAGGCCCGTGAGCTTCCCGAAATCAATGGCGGGATCGGCTGGCTTCACGCGCTTTTCAGCGAAATCTACGTAGTGGCTGAGCGCGTGGGAGATGACCTCCGGTTGCTCGTAGATTTCCTTTTCCATGAAGTGGCGGTGGTTGCCCTTATCCACGACATAGGCGGTGGCCTGCGAAATCTGGCGCGGACGTTGCACCGGCTTGCCGGAAAAATCGATGATCTCAACGCCATCGCGGTTCAGAATGGCGCAATCGCCATCCACCAGATAGGTGATTTCATTGGTAAACGGCGAAAGCGCGATGGCGTCTGAGCCTAAGAACATTTCGCCGCGCCCGTAACCGATGGCGAGCGGCGGGCCGGAACGGGCCGACAGCAGGGTGTCGGGGTCATCCTGAAAGATCACGCCCAGCGCATAGGCACCAGTCACGCGGTTGAGCATGGCCAGCATGGCCGCGCGGTGATCCAAGCCATCGCGGGTGAACTTCGCCAGCAGCTGCGCCACGACTTCGGTATCCGTCTGCGTGGTGAAGACAGCGCCTTCCGCCGCCAACTCGTCACGCAATTCCGAAAAGTTCTCGATGATGCCGTTATGAACCACGGCGACGCCATCGACGAAATGCGGATGCGCGTTGGTTTCGTTGGGAACGCCATGGGTGGCCCAGCGGGTGTGGGCAATGCCGGTCAAACCTGCCAGCGGTTCATCGAACAGCTTCTTTTCAAGATTGAACAGCTTGCCTTCTGCACGGCGGCGGGCAAGCGCGCCCTCATGGATTGTTGCAACGCCAGCGGAGTCATAACCCCGATATTCCAGACGCTTCAGCGCTTCCACAAGGCGCCCCGCAACCGGTTGCGTTCCAACAATTCCAACTATGCCGCACATGCACTTCTCCAAAACGTTCTCGCTAGCCGAAGTCCTAGCGATTTCCGCGAAATCCGCAATCGCGGTCGCAGTCACTTTCGATGTCTATTCGTTACGATATTGACGACGCAATTCAGGTCTTTTTCTTGGCGTCCTTGATGGCCTGGGCGCGAGCGCGAAGAGCACCAGCGCGCCCCTCCTTGATCTCCTGACGCGCCCGGCCAAAGGCCAGCGCATCGGCAGGCACATCATCCGTAATCACGCTGCCGGAGGCCACATAGGCATCGTCACCGATGGTCACAGGCGCAACCAGCGAGGAATTGGAGCCGACAAAGGCGTTCTTGCCGATTCGCGTCTCGTGCTTATTGATGCCATCATAATTGCAGGTGATGGTCCCTGCCCCGATATTGCTGCCAGCGCCTACGAAGGCATCGCCAATATAGGTGAGGTGATTGACCTTGGCACCCTCGCCGATCTCGGCCTTCTTGACCTCGCAGAAATTTCCGACCTTGGAATTTGCAGCCAGATTGGCACCGGGCCGCAGCCGCGCATAGGGGCCGACAGTGGCGCCGCCGCTGACATGCGCGCCTTCCAGATGGGAAAATGCGTGGATGATAGCTCCCGATTCGATTGTGACGCCGGGCCCGATGACGACATTGGGCTCAATCAACGCATCCTGACCGATCTTGGTATCCCAGGAGAGGAACACCGTTTCCGGTGCAATCATCGACACGCCATCGATCATGAACTGGTGGCGCGCACGCTCCTGCCATAGCTTTTCGATGATGGCCAGTTCGGCGCGGTTGTTGCAGCCTGTCAACTCACTTTCCGGCGCATCGATGGCGATGGCCTTGCCGCCAAGCGAACGGGCGATCTCGACAATGTCAGTGAGATAATATTCGCCCTTGGCATTTTGATTGCCGATGCGGGTCAGAAGATCAAGCGCGCGACGGCCATTGACCGCCATCAGGCCGCTATTGCACCAAGTAACCTTGCGCTCTTCCTCGGTCGCATCCTTTTCTTCGCGGATGGCGACAAGCTCGCCGTTTTCAACCAGCAGACGGCCGTAGCCGGTTGGCTTATCCGTGTGGAAACCGATGACGACAACATCGACATTCTCCGCCAGCGCCTGACGTGCCTTGTTCAATGTCTGCAATGTGAGGAGCGGCACATCGCCATAGGCGATCAGAATATCATCGTAGCCAGCTTCGATGGCGTCCCGCGCGGCCAGAACCGCGTTGCCGGTGCCCAGCCGCTCTTTCTGAAGGTAGGGCTCGACGCTAACGCCAGCACCGCGTGCGGCTTCCGCAACCTTTTCCGCATCGCGCCCGACCACGAGTGCTGCCGCACTCACACCGGCACCAGCCACAGCCTGCATCACATGCGCAATCATCGCCCGGCCAGCCACGGGATGCAGCACCTTAGACATGGACGACTTCATGCGTGTGCTTTCACCAGCGGCGAGAATGACGGCAAGGCAACTGCGTTCCATTGAAATCTCCGACTCAATCAATCCATCTGGCCGCCAAATCATTGGGCAGGCCCTTTGCACCCGCTATAAACACTCAAGAATAAAGAAACCATGGAAATTGCGTGAACGTTGGAAACCTGCCGTGAGCAATAGCCGAAAAAAAGCCACGTCTGTTTCCAGACGCGGCTTCTTTATTGAAGCTTCAATACCGTCACGCTCTGGCTTGTCCCGAACATGACGATGGAGAGCGAACAAACAGCTTATTGCGGCAGCTTGTCGTCTACGCCTGCGACGTAGAAGTTCAGGCCGAGAAGAACCTTGTCTTCCGCCTTTTCGCCAGCCTTCAGCCACTCGGAGCCGTCCTGCTTCTTGATTGGGCCGGTGAAGGGGTGCAACTCGCCGGACTTGATCTTGGCTTCGGTTTCCTCAGCCATTTTCTTCACGTCGTCAGGCATGTTGGTGTAAGGAGCCATGGTCAGGATGCCGTCTTTCAGGCCATCCCAGACCGATTCGGACTTCCATGTACCATCGAGAAGGGCCTGTGTGCGCTTGATGTAGTAAGCGCCCCAGGTATCGACGATGGCCGTAAGCTGCGTGTTTGGACCAGCCTTGATCATGTCAGATGCCTGACCGAAAGCCTTGATGCCACGCTCTGCTGCAACCTGCATCGGTGCAGTCGTGTCTGTGTGCTGGGTCAGAATGTCGACGCCTTGGTCGATCAGCGCCTTGGCGGCATCGGCTTCCTTGCCGGGGTCAAACCATGTGTTGGCCCATACGACCTTGACCTTGAATTCTGGGTTGACCGACTGCGCGCCCAGAACGAAGGCGTCGATGCCCATCACAACTTCAGGAATTGGGAAGGAAGCGATGTAACCGGCAAGACCCTTCTGGGACATCTTGGCAGCGATCTGGCCCTGAATGTAACGGCCTTCGTAGAAACGCGAATTGTAGGTCGCGAGGTTTGCTGCACCCTTGAAGCCGGTTGCGTGTTCGAACTTCACCTTCGGGAATTTCTGCGCGACCTTTACGGTCGCGTCCATGAAGCCAAACGATGTCGTGTAGATCAGTTCACAGCCGGAACGGGCCATGCGCTCGATTGCGCGCTCGGCATCAGGGCCTTCAGGAACGCTTTCGAGGAAAGGCGTTTCAATCTTGTCGCCGAAATGCTTCTGCAGTTCCTGACGACCAATATCGTGTGCCTGTGTCCAGCCGCCATCGGTCTTTGTGCCGACGTAAACGAAGCAGACCTTCTTGGCATCTGCGGCTTGCGCGGACGGAACAATACCGACAACTGCGGCGGCAGATGCGGCCAGTGCGATGATGAGTTTTCTCATTGTTACCCCTGTTGGTTAGGCTTGATCTTGGTTCTGGTGGTGGTGTTATCGATCCGGCACGAAGGATTTGCCCAGCGAAGCCGGCGTGTTGATGAGCGTTGTGCGGCGATTATGGGAGATGATGATGAGGACCACAATCGTCGCAATATAAGGCATTGCCGAAAGAAGCTGGGATGGCACCCCGATGCCGAAAGCCTGCGCGTGCAACTGGCCGATGGTGACAGCGCCGAACAGGTAACCGCCCGCCAGCACGCGCAGCGGCCGCCAGGATGCAAAGACAACCAGCGCCAGCGCAATCCAGCCGCGCCCGGCAGACATGTTTTCCACCCATTGCGGCGTATAGACCAGCGACAGTTGCGCACCAGCAAGGCCTGCACATGCGCCGCCGAACATGACGGCGAGATAACGCGTGCGGATGACGTTGATGCCCAGCGCATGGGCCGAGCCATGATTATCGCCAATGGCGCGCAGCTTCAGACCAGTGCGGCTTTTGAAAAGGAACCAGCCAATGCCAACAACGAGCGCAATCGACATGTAGAAAATCAGATCCTGCCGGAACAGCGCCGGTCCAATGACCGGGATATCGGAGAGAACCGGAAAGACGATCTGTGGCAGCTTCACGCCCGGAAGGCCGACGAAGCTTTCTCCCAGCATGCCGGAAACGCCAAGCCCGAGGATTGTCAAGGCAAGGCCCGTCGCAACCTGATTGGTGACCAGCGTCAGCGTCAAAAAACCGAACAGCAAGGAGAAGGCAGCACCCGACACGATGCCAGCGACGATGCCAAGATAGGGATTGCCGCTCATATGCGCCACGGCGAAGGCGCAGACCGCGCCAATGATCATCATGCCCTCGACACCAAGGTTGAGAACGCCAGCGCGCTCCGTCACCAACTCGCCAAGGGCCGCAATCACCAAAGGGGTGGCAGCCGTGATGACCGTCAGAAGGATGGCCTGAAACATATCCATCATGCAGCTCCTTCAGCGCCGGTGCCGCGACCGAAGCTGACGCGGATTTTGTAGATGATGAGTGTATCGCATGACAGCACGAAGAACAGCATCAGCCCCTGAAACACGCGAGTGACCTTATCGGAAATACCGATGGAAAGCTGCGCGGCTTCGCCACCGAGATAGGTCAGCGCCAGCACGAAACCGGAGGCGATGATGCCAAGCGGATTGAGCCGCCCTAGAAATGCAACGATGATGGCCGTGAAACCGTAACCGGGAGAAATGGACGGCTGCAAATGGCCGATGGAGCCGGAGACTTCGGAAATTCCCGCCAATCCCGCCAATCCACCCGATACCAGCAGCGAGAACCAAACCATGCCGCGTGAGGAAAACCCGGCAAAGCGCCCTGCCCGTGGTGATTGGCCCAGCACCGTGACCTGAAATCCCTTGAGCATGAAGCGCATCATGAACCACAGCGCGACGGCGGCGATGATGGCAAAGACAATGCCCCAATGCGCCCGGCCCGATTCCAGAATTTCCGGCAGCACGGCGCTTTCATTGAAAGGCGTGCTCTGCGGAAAATTATAACCCGCAGGGTCGCGCCACATGCCGCGCACCAGCCAATCGAGAAACAGTTGCGCCACATAGACCAGCATGAGGCTGGTCAGGATTTCGTTGGTGTTGAAGCGTGTTTTCAGCAATGCGGGAATACCGGCATAAAGCGCGCCGCCCACGGCACCCATGACCAGCATCAGCGGCAGGATCATGGGCGACTGCCATTGCGGGTAAAGCACCGGCAGGATAGAGCCGGTAATCGCGCCGATGGTGAACTGCCCCTCCGCACCGATATTCCATGTGTTGGAGCGGTAACAGACCGACAGGCCCACCGCGATGAGAATGAGGGGTGCGGCCTTGATCGCCAGCTCATGCAACGACCAGACTTCCAGCAGCGGATCGATAAAGAAGCTGTAGAGCGCATCGACCGGATTTTTGCCCAGCAGCGCAAACATGATCGCGCCTGATATCAATGTCAGCGCAAGCGCCAGCAGCGGGGATAGAACGGCAAAAACATTCGAGACGCCGGTGCGTTTTTCAAGCTCAATGCGCATGGGCAGAGGCCTCCGTGGGTTCGCCATGGATGCCGCCCATCAACAGGCCGATTTTCTCTCGTGTCATGCTGTTGGCCGGATAGGCTTGCGACAAGCGACCATCGGAAATGACCGCGATGCTGGAGGCAACTTCAAATATCTCATCCAGATCCTGACTGATAACGATGACTGCACCGCCAGCCTTGGCGAGATCCACCAGCGCCTGACGGATTCTACGGGCGGCACCGGCATCAACACCCCATGTCGGCTGGTTGACGACGAGGATGGAGGGCTGCCGGTCAAGCTCCCGCCCGACGATGAATTTTTGCAGATTGCCGCCGGAAAGCGATCCAGCAAGCGGATCATCACCACTTTTGCGCACATCCATGGCATCTGAAATCCGCTTGGCGGCGTTCTTCACCGTCGCGTTGCGGATGACATTCAGAAAGCCCCCGGCAAGGAACGCCTTGGCGTCGGAGCGATAGCGGGCAAGGAGGAGATTTTCAGACAGCGTCATGGCAGGCACAGCTGCATGGCCATGGCGCTCTTCAGGCACGAAACCGGCACCGAGCAGGCGGCGGCCATTGATGCCCATACGCCCGACAGGCTTGCCGCGCAGAACAATCGTTTTGTCCTGTTCTACAGGATATTCGCCGGAAAGGGCGTCAAACAATTCGCCCTGCCCGTTACCGGCTACACCGGCAATGGCCAGAACCTCGCCGGAACGAACCTGCATGGAAATGTTCTTGAGAGACACGGCGAAAGGCGTGCGCGCCGGAACGGAAAGCGCGCTGATTTCCACGCTCATATCACCAATGGTGCATTCGTCATCGCGCTGAATACCCGCGACATCCGAACCCACCATCATGCGCGCCAGCGATGCTGTCGTTTCAGCCCGCGGGTCACATGACCCCGTCACCGCGCCATGGCGCAGAACGGTTGCGCGGTCGCAGATGCGTTGAACCTCTTCCAGGCGGTGGCTGATATAAAGGACGGATCGCCCTTCGGCCTTGAGTTTCGCCAGTGTTTCGAACAGCCGGTCCGCTTCCTGCGGCGTCAAAACCGAGGTGGGCTCGTCTAGAATAATGAGTTTCGGGTTCTGCAACAGCGCCCTCACAATCTCGATGCGCTGGCGCTCGCCCACCGAGAGATCTGCCACATGCGCATAAGGATCGAGCGGCAAGCCGTAGGCCTTGGACAGCGCCTCTGCTTCGCGTGCGATTTCCTTGAGGGAAATCTTGGGGTCGAGTGAAAGAGCGATATTCTCGGCAACCGTCAGGGCTTCGAACAGCGAAAAATGCTGGAAGACCATGCCGATGCCAAGCTTGCGCGCTTCGCTGGGCGAGCCAATGCGAACCGCCTCACCGTTCCAGATGATCTCGCCCGCCGATGGCGCCAGCACACCGAACAGCATTTTGACCAGCGTGGATTTGCCAGCGCCATTCTCGCCCAGAAGCGCGTGAATTTCACCGGGTGCAATATCCAGATCGATCGCATTGCAAGCGCCGAATGTTCCAAACAGCTTGGTCAGCTGGCGAACGGATAGAAGCAGAGCCTCAGACGTCACCGATCCCGTCACCTGTTCCCCTTTTCCAATCCGCCGCCGCACTTTCTTCGAAGTGTTGAACGAGCGGATCGATCATCATGCACGAAAATTGGGCACTGCCCGTTATCGATACTAAATACCGGTTTTATTGCCGTGCACAACTCAAAATGACGAATAGGCTAAGGTTTTGAACGACTGAATTTAACGCGCGCCGAGCGAGGGGAAAACTTGCATGACTGCGCCGATGCAATAGAGGTAGATGCCAGTGATCACCACACCTGCCACCACCCAGTCCGGCGTGGCGAAATGCGACAGAAGCGAGTAGCCGCCCAGCGCGCACCAGACAAAAAACACAGCCAGATTAAACGGCCGCAGACGCTTGACCCGCACAGGATGCAGGAAGTTGATGTTGAGGAATGTGAGAATGACCGAGATCGTGACGACAATCATGGCGGTTGTCGCACTGGCATCGATCACGAACAGGGTGAACACCACCATGTTCCAGACCACGGGAAAGCCCGAGAAGAAGTATTCGTCGGTCTTCATGCCCATATCGGCATAATAAATCGCACTGGAAACCACGATCATGCCTGCTGCCACGAAGGACCATGGCTCACCGATCATCCCGCTCTGATAAAGAGCAAAAGCTGGTAACAGCACGTAGGTCACATAGTCGATGATGTTATCGAGCGTATCGCCAGACCAGTTTGGCAGCACTTCCTTGACCCGGACCTTGCGGGCGATAGGTCCATCGATACCATCGACGGCAAGGGCTAGACCAAGCCACCAGAACATATCGACGAAACGATGCTCTGCTGCGGCCACAACACCCAGAAATGCAAGGAATGAACCGGATGCAGTGAGAATGTGAACCGAAAACGCCCGCATCTCTGCATAGGGGACGCGCTTATATTTGAATATCTTCATATCAGCGCAGTGGCCTCGTTTCCGTTCGCTTTGTCAAGTCGGGTATGCGACCATTCATCGCTGTTTGCAACCATTCCCCAATTCTAATCCGGGGACTAAAGTTCTTTTTCCATGGGTAGCATGACATCGATGCCATGTCAGTCTTCTGGATTTGGCCATGTAAACTCACTATGTTGAAGTTAGTTGCGCGCGCTGAATTGGAGCGGAAAAATGAAGAACGTCGAGATCGCCGTTGTTGGGGCAGGCCTTGCAGGACAGATCACCGCGCTTGCAATTGCGCGCGCAGGCCGCAGCGTAGCTTTGATTGCGCCGAAAACCGACAAGGTGGACAAGCGCACCACAGCGTTGATGGATCAATCCATCCGCTTCCTGAACCGTCTTGGCCTCTGGTCACAGATAGAGCCGTCAGCCGCCAAATTATCTACCATGCAAATCATCGATGGCACGGATCGGCTTTTGCGCGCGCCTACCGTTGCCTTTCGCTCGTCCGAAATCGGACTTTCCGCCTTTGGGTGGAATATGTCCAATGAGACGCTCAATCACGCGCTCGGTGAGGCGATTTCCAAAGAGAGCAACATCGAGCTTATCGACGCCTCTGCGCAAGACATCGAGATTGACGAAACAGAAGCCAGGATCACGCTTCAGGATGGCGAGCAGATTGCGGCCAGCTTCCTGATCGGCGCAGACGGACGGCAATCGAAAGTGCGTGAATGTGCGGGCATACGTGCGCGATCCTGGACGTACCCGCAAACAGCCGTGGTTCTCAACTTTTCTCACACGCGCCCGCACGGCAATGTCTCAACCGAATTTCACACGCCGACCGGACCATTCACGCAGGTCCCGCTGATGGGTGACCGCTCAAGCCTCGTCTGGGTCGTTACCCCGGAACAGGCGCGGGACCTCTCAGCGCTTTCATTAGAGGATATCAGCCGCCGCGTGGAAGAGCGCATGCACTCCATGCTCGGCACTGTGACGGTGGAAGACAATGTCCAGACATGGCCGCTATCCAGCATGACCGCCAGCCGCTTTGGCAAAGGCCGGGTGGCGCTGGTTGGCGAGGCAGGCCACGGCTTTCCGCCCATCGGCGCACAGGGCCTGAACCTCAGCCTGCGGGATATTATCGTGCTGACAGACCTTTTGGGCACGCTGACAGGCGGGCCAATTCCTGCCGATGCCGGTTCAACCTTCGATCGCCGCCGCCGTGGCGATGTCGTCAGCCGTACTTTGAGCGTCGATTTGCTCAACCGCTCGCTGCTTTCAAGCTTCCTGCCCATGCAGGTGGCGCGCGCAGCAGGTCTTCACATCCTGTCCAATGTCGGCCCGCTGCGCGGTCTTGTCATGCGGGAAGGCATTGAACCCGGACGCGGATTGAAGGCCCTGCCCTCGCTTCTGGCCAGCAGCTTCAAACGCTCGCGGAGCGGATGAAAAACAGCACCAGCGTTACGGTGAAAACAGACAGTACCGTTGATATCAGGATGGTAGCGGAGGTCCGCTCCTGCCAGACCTGATATTGCTGGCCGATGACAAAGACATTGGTTGCCGTCGGCAACGCCGCCAACAGAACAGCCGTCGATACCCACACCGGATCGAATGACCCAAACGATGAGAGAATGACGTAAGCCAGCAAGGGGTGGAGCAGCAGCTTGGCTGGCACGATATAGCTAATCTCCACAGGAACACGCTTCAAGGGACGGAGCGCAAGCGTGACGCCCATGGCAAACAGCGCGCAGGGTGCCGCCGATTGCGCGAGATAATCCACCAGTTGCTGTACAGGCTGCGGCGGATGCCAGCCGATGAAGGCGGCAATAAAGCCAACGATGACGGAGAGGATGAAGGGATGCGTCAGCACCTTTTTTGCGACGTCTGCGGCAAGCTTCAAGGGTGAGCGCTTGTCTCCACCCGCAACCGCCATGAGCGCCGGTGCCGTGATGAAGTGCATGGCATTTTCCAGACACACAATCAGCGCCACAGGCACCGCCGCCCGGTCTCCAAAGGCCAACAAAGCCAAACCGGGGCCCATATAGCCAATATTGCCATAGCTTCCCGCAAAGCTCTGAATGGTGGATTCAGACAGGCTGTTGCGCCTGATGACGTAGCCAATCACAAACAGCAGCGCGAACACGCTATAGGTCGCAAGAAGGCTCAGACCGACGAAATCCATGCGCGCCAGTTGATCGATCGGTGTCTTTGCAACGAGCTTGAAAAACAGCGCAGGCAAAGCCGCGTAGATAATGAAGGTGTTGAGCCAGCCAAGCGCCTCGGCTGGCTGTTTCGTTATGCGTCCGGCCAGATACCCGATGAAGATCAGTCCGAAAAACGGAAACAGCAGTCCGGCGATATCAGCCATGGCAACCCCTCGCCGTCTATAATGCCCGAAAGGGTCTAGCCGATTTGCATCAGGATTGGAAAGCTCTCCTGAAACCAGATCGCCACATCGGTAATGAAGCCCGACATGAAGGCAATGCCCGTGAGGACGAGAAGCACGCCCATGGCCTTTTCAACAATGCCGAGGTGACGGCGGAAGCGGGCCAGAAAGCGCATGAAAGTGCCGGAAAAGGCTGCGGCAATCCAGAAAGGAATGGCCAGACCAGCCGAATAGACGGCGAGCAGCATCGCGCCCTCACCCACAGTCTCCCGCGAAGCGGCGACGCCGAGGATCGCGCCCAGCACCGGGCCGATGCAGGGGGTCCAGCCAAACGCAAAGGCAAGCCCCATAATATAGGCACCGGACAGCGTGGCCGGTTTGCCGCCGCTCTGGAACCGCGCTTCACGAGAGAAAACGCCGATTCGGAACACGCCAAGGAAGTTAAGGCCCATCAGAATGATGATGAAACCGCCGATCTTGGCGAGAATATCGAGGTTCTGCCTCAACACCATGCCGATGCTGGACGCCCCCGCACCCAGTGCGACGAAGACGGTGGCGAACCCCAGTGTGAAGAACAGGGCTGCCAAAAGCACGGCTTTGCGCACCTGCGGCTTGGCCTCATAGCGCTCATCGCGGAATTGCTCGACCGAAATGCCCGCCATGTAGCACAGATAGGGCGGCACCAATGGCAGCACACAGGGTGATAAAAATGAGAGAGCACCGGCAAGAAGCGCTGTCAAAAGGGAGATATCGGCAATGAACAAGGAAGAACTCCAACAGATCTGGAGCTGCTTGTAACGCCGCCAACCCCTTACGACCAATCACCTTTTTGCGCCCGTGACAAAAAAACGCGGGAAGTCGAATGATTTGTGTTTTTATGGGTTGACCGCAGACCCGCCTCTACCTATGTTCCGCCCACTTCCGAGGGGCGCTTCGCCGCCACCGGGGAGCGCAATTCCGCTTTCGAAGCGATTGAACTTTAACACATTGTTCGTGTTGATATGTCATTGAAATGCGTAAGACCAAATGGTGAGAGAGGCTAGCTCAGCTGGTAGAGCAGCGCACTTTTAATGCGCGGGTCGTGGGTTCGAGTCCCACGCCTCTCACCACTTTTCCAAAACCCAGTTTTCTCCGAAACAAAAATCCGAGCTTTGATTGCTGGCCTATGTTGATTCGGCGGGCGACAGTTTTGTCGGCGAATATACCCTCCAATTGCAACCAATCACGCTGATACCACATTGTTATGTGGTCATCCGGCATGCCGATTAGCGGCACATTGGTGATTTGGAGGAAAAATTCATGAACAATCGTACTTTGACCATTGTCATCGCAGGTATCGTCGTAGTTCTGGCGCTCGCTTTCTTTATGATGGGATCAAACACACCGGCTACCGCGCCCGCAACGCCGCCAGCAGCGACAACATCGCAGCCAAGCACTCAGGCTCCTGCACCGGCCACCCCTGCCCCAGCGACACCGGATACCGCGCCATCCACACCGGCACCAGCACCTGCAACACCGGCTCCAGCAACACCAACAGCACCATAATGCTGCTTGATGCCTGGGTTTAGCTGAGGCTACCCGGCAACATAGCGTTAAAACTCAACGCCCCGCCACACAGTGTCGGGGCGTTGAGCGTTTAAAGGGTTTTTCGAGAGTAAATTAGGATCTACAGGCTGCTCTGCGTGCGGCGGCAGCGCCAGTTCCAGTCACGTGGCTCTCCAAGATCCATGTGGACGGATTCGGTGTGGCAGTAGGTGCCGACACCACCCCGATCTGGAATAGAGCGCAGATAATTGGCCAGTTCCCATCTCGAAACGCCGTTCACCTGAATATCCGCAGCATCACATGTATAATGCTTGGAGCCCTGCGTCGTTGACTTTGCTGGCCTGTAACCTGAGGTCACCATGGCGGGCCGACCGAAATGCGCCTCAACCTCTTTGATTCTTCGGATCATTTCCGGCTTGAAACAGCCGACGTTCACATCCTGCGTCTGCAGCAGCAAACCGTTCGGCGCAACGCGGCTGAGGCCTGAAAGCGAGGCAAGCTTCATCAGGCCCGCGGGCTTGTTATCGTCACCAGCATGCGTGTCATCAAATTCATCCGTCATCGACGTGCGCCCGGCCAGCCCCATGCCTTGCCTTGCCGTTCCCGATAGGGGCAGAGCGGCGACTTGAGTGCCGCCTGCGGCACCCGAACCGCGCTTCTTAGGCAAACCCGCCAAGAAAGCTGCGGCAGGGACACCTGTCTGTTCACCCGGGACAGTTCCCTTCGGCGACCCGCCAAGTGCTGCTAGAGCCTGTGTGGGCTCGGCGGCGTTCATTGGTACCGTTGTAGCTGAGTGCTGCTGGCCCGATGACGCGGGCGCGGCAGGCATGGGCTGCACTGCCGCAGGCGCAGAATAAACGCTGTTCAAAGCCGGTGAGACCTTCGGCAGCGGTGCATAGGCCGGAATACTTGTTGGCGCTGCGGCAGGCTGCGCTGTCGCCGCTGAAGCGCCAGCGGCTGTGTTCACCATTCCTGGCGCCGAGTTGGCATAGATGCTGAGAGAGCTGGCGGAAATGCCGGTTGGCTGGGTGGAAAGACCCGAAATTTGCGGAGCCTGCCCGTAAACAGGGTCGGCGACCTGCGCCTGCTGCGCCATGACGGGCTGATTCGATTGGACTGGGGAAGCGGACCTCGATGTCGCAGATACCATCGCCGAATCAACGTAGCCGCCCACAGCCCCTTGCGCCGCAGCAGTGCCCTGCGCAGTGGCCTGACCGGCAGCCAGCGGCGAGTTTGCAGCCGGTGTCGGTGTCGCAGACGCGTCTTTCTGTTCAGGAACCGCAGAGACACAGCCAGACAGCGCCAGAATAAAAACGGCGGCAAGACAGCTTTGAGCCAGAGAGACCGGCTTGCGGTTGATGATTTTCAAGGCAAAGCCTCCGCAGATGCGTTTCAACGTGACCGACCCACTGTCGCAGCACATCCGGGATGAGCGGGCACGCCGTACGATGACGAGCATGCCCTGCCCCGGAAACGCAAGCGTGATGTTTGCGATGTCCTTAAAAAGGAATCACATCACCAGGCGCCGGTATTCTCCATTGATATCCATGGCTCTGCTGGTGCAAGGCTTGCGCCTTTCTGCAATATTTCAATCGAGATACCGTCCGGCGAGCGCACAAACGCCATATGACCATCGCGCGGTGGGCGGTTTATCGTAACGCCACTGGCCTGAAGCTTGGCACAGGTCTCATAGATATCATCCACCTCATAGGCGAGATGGCCGAAATTGCGCCCGCCCGTGTAGTCCTCAGCATCCCAGTTGTAAGTCAGCTCCAGGCATGGAGCTTTAGTATCCCGCGCGGCGGCAACGTCTTCAGGTGCGGCGAGAAACACGAGTGTAAAGCGCCCCTTCTCGTTCTCGATTCGGCGGACTTCTTCCAGACCGAAGACAGAACCATAAAAATTAAGGGATTTTTCGAGGTCTTTTACCCGAACCATTGTGTGCAGATAGCGCATGTACTTCTCCTTCACATTTTAAACTTGCCGTAACGGCAGGTAAGTCAGCCCTGAGCAAGCCCAGAGACATAAAAGCAGGTGGATAAATCAAAAACTAGGGCTTGCGCGACACGGTTACCAAGATGTTAATCTATCCTTAGGGAATCAGTAACCGGTAGTGGTAAGTGCGTAGAGGGGCTGGGTGGAAATGGCTGACAGGATATCGACGAAAAATGTAATCGATTTCGAAGACCTCTCGAGCGAGGCGGTAGACCTGGTCGAGATCACCGGCGTTGTCAAATGGTTCGATGTTGCCAAGGGGTTCGGCTTCATCGTGCCGGATAACGGCATGCAGGATGTTCTTCTACACGTTTCCTGCCTGAGACGCGATGGATATCAGAAAATTCTCGAGGGAACACGCATTGTTGCCCTCATTCAGCGCAGAGACCGCGGCTACCAGACATTCCGCATTCTCTCGATGGATCAATCGACAGCCGTACACCCTTCACAGCTTCCCCCAGTTCGTACTCATGTGCAGATAACAGCCTCAAGCGGCCTGGAACGCGCCATCGTCAAGTGGTTCAATCGCACCAAGGGTTTCGGATTTTTGACGCGCGGCGAAGGCACTGAGGACATTTTCGTGCACATGGAAACGCTGCGCCGCTATGGTCTTGCGGAACTTCGTCCCGGCCAGGTCGTTCTCGTTCGCTTCGGTGACGGAGACAAGGGCCTTATGGCCGCAGAAATTCACCCGGATAATCCGGCGCCTGTGGGAATGTCACATTGATATCAAGACTATCTTTTTCGAAATACAAAGTGGGTATCGTAGCGATACTCACTTTTTTCGTTTTGACGACCGCTTCATCGAAAGCTCAGGAGAGATTCTCGAAAGAGCCTCTGACGATCGAGACATCGAGCGGAAAAAAGCTGGAATTTTCGGCTGAACTGGCGACCACTGACGGACAGCGACAGCAGGGTCTCATGTTCCGCAAGAGCATGGCGCCCGCAGATGGAATGCTGTTCGATTTTGGGATTGATCGCGAAGTGACGATGTGGATGCGTAATACGCTGATCCCACTCGACATGGTGTTCATCTCAAAGGATGGGAAGGTCACGCATGTTCACGCGAACGCCGTTCCGCATTCAGAGGATATCATCAGCTCACGCGGCCCGGTGCGCTTCGTGCTTGAGCTAAACGGCGGAACCGCCAGACAGCTTGGAATTGATCGCGGCGATACTGTTCGCAGCAAACAGATTGGGAACATGCGATAAATGCATGCGATGCCGGGCGTCACCGCCCGGCGCATCCGCTTAGCTTAGTAGCAAGGCTCGATGTGGCTCAGGATCCGGCAATTCGAAATCGAAGATGCGAGATTGATCGCAATATCGATTGCTTCGACCGAGTCAGCCGTGCCTTCAAGATAAATCATATCATTATCGGCAGAAGCGGAGATATTGGATTTCTCCAGCCCGGACTCAAATGCCAGCGCGGATGTAATTGCCTGGCAGACACCGGCCATACGTTCGCCGAAAAAGCTTTCCTGCATTCCAGATAGGTTGAACATGATCGGGCCTCCTTCATGTGGGCATATGGTCTATAACGCCCGTGTGGTGATTTCGTTCATCTTCAGTTCATTCATTTTCCATTCATCTTGGAAAAAAGATACCCCTGTCGCGTTCACTTTTTTCGTGAACAGGAACTAATATGTGAGATAGCTGTTCGTGAGAGTATATTAGGGAGGACTACCTAAATGCTCATCCAACGAACAGAACCCTGCCACCATGCGCAGTGGGCAACGCCCGTTAACGTGCACCTGCCCCGCTGTGTCGCACTGGAAATCTACAGCCCCCTCATCGCGCTCGATATGCTGATGTATCGGTGGCCCGACGATCATGGCCCGGAATATGAAGCGGCACGGCGCACATGTCTGGCAGCCATCTCCGGCCAAGGCGAACTCGAAACAGCGCGTGAATCCTTTATGCTTGCCAGCAGCCACGCGCATGTGCTGAACGTGAACTAAGCCAGACCACCGATGTGAACGACGCAGCTGGAAACTTCCCGCCTACCGCGGATTAACATTGCGTGCAGCCTGCCTGAAAACTCAGCCGTTTTCTGGTGCTATCGTCGCGCGTTGACTCGACTCATGATTGAAGTTCTGATTGATAGCTCCCGTTAAATGGGGGGGGGGGTATGAAAAATATAATAGCGGTCGGCTTGATTGCCGTCTCAGCAGCGTTGTGCGCTTCAAAGGCTGAAACAATATCAGCGTCCTACGTGTCTCCGACACTTTACAACAACCGGTCTTGCGCTCAGTTGGCTGATGAGGCTCAAGCGGTATCCAGCCGTGCCGCCATGGCAGCTGGCGTGCAAAATAAGAAGGCTGGGCAAGATGCTGCCCTGACAACCGTCGGTATAGTCCTCTTCTGGCCTGCCCTGTTCTTCAACAGCGGCGATGGAGCCTCTGCCGCTGAAGTCGCCAGATTAAAGGGCGAAATGCAGGCCGTGGAAGATGCCTCCAGAAGAAAAGGCTGCGGCCTGAAGTTCTCGTCTGCCCCCGCAAAGCAGTCTGCGCCGAAAAAATAACAGCAATCGCCATGGGCGCTATCAATCCATGGCGAATCGCATTGCCTGTAGAAACGGCAATTCCATGCTCTGCGATCGGAGCATGGAGGTTCACAATGTCCTGGGAGAATTATCTGAGGCACTGCTGATCGGCAGACCGTCAGCGCGGCAAGTCGACTAAGCTGTAATTTTCAGATGTTAAGAATGCCAATGGAATTGGCAACCGGGTTTTAGCTGACTGAAAACCAGATCAAACTGTGAATGGATTATCTGACCAGGTTTGGAAAGGTGGCGACCCCTGCAGGAATCGAACCTGCGACAACCTGCTTAGAAGGCAGGTGCTCTATCCAGCTGAGCTAAGGGGCCTTTATCTCTATAGTTCAGTGCGTCCAGGGCTGGGTGCGGCTGTACTTGAAATTGTCTGTGTAGGAAACGACCTTGCGGGTTGCCTCCTGGGGTTGGATCACGCGGTACTCGATGCCCTTGCGCTGAGCGTAGGCTTCGGCCTGTTCCTGCGTTTCGAACGAAAGCTTGACCTGCTGCTGCATATCAGACGTAGACGTGTATCCCATGATCGGATCAATTCTGCGCGGAACCTCGGCGTCAAATTCCAACACCCACAGGTTCGTCTTTGCCTTGCCAGATTGCATGGCCGTCTTGGCTGGGCGATAAATTTTTGCAGACATTCCAAACTGCTCCGGTCTTGCGATCAAGCGGTCTACCGCTCTTTCTGGCCACAACGCATCATATCTCGATAACGATACGCGTGTAAAACTCAATTGAACCGACTCATCCGTGAAGTCAAGCCGCTCGCTACACCCTTGTTGCGGAAACCATAAAAACCACAAGTCTCGAAATTTTTCAGCCCAGTCTTGCGCCCTGCCCGAGAAGCATATTCTATCGGCAAGCACTGAAAAGGATATGATAGATGAACGAAAACGTTATTAAATTTCGCAAGCCGGAGCCACCAAAGCAGCCGCGCAAGCCAAATCCTCAAATGCGCAAACTGGCGGTCGTTGCCGCTGTCATCGCATTCTTCGTTGCCGCATGGGGCTACTTCCAATATCTGGCGTAAAGCCAGATATTAATGCGCAAGCGCCGATCTTCATCGACATTCATTTTAAACTGAAACTTTATGGGGTTTTTGCAAGCCATTGAAATCATGACTTTTAAGAAAGTGGTCGGAGTGGAGAGATTCGAACTCCCGACCCTCTGGTCCCAAACCAGATGCGCTACCAGACTGCGCTACACTCCGTCTTTCGATGCTGGGGAGATACACGGTTCACCCATGGCCTGCAACAGGAAAATCAAAAATTTTTCATTTTTTTGCATCGCAATATATTTCAGCAGAAATAAAATTAGCCGGACAAGTATCAGATGCCTGTCCAAAGCTGGATATCTGTTCAGGGCAATAACTAGTACCTCACATTTTAGAGCTTTTTAACGGTTGAGCCAATAAGTCTGCGTAATCGATGCGGTTCAGAGCCGACAGCATGATGCATTCGTCGAAGCCATCGCGGCATTCCATTCAATTACACTGTATTTTACTGGGCGGTTAACTGATCCCGGCTGTTGTCAGGCGTCGGTTACGGGGGGACTCAATGCTTGAGAATTTCGGAATCAAAACAAAAATCCTTTCTTTGCTCGTCCTTCTGGGCGTCTTTTCGTTATCTGGCATAGCTTACATGTCCGTCCGCTTCAGTCAGGCCAATGATGCCTATCGTGGCTTCATTACAAATGAGAGTCAGGCTGCGGTGCTCGGCGCACGAGCATCGGCAGGGGTCTGGACGGCCGTTGCAATTTCGTTTCGTCTGATCGAGCAAGATGCAACCTCGACCACCTACAAAGAGATCAAAGAGAAATACGAAAAGGATATGCAGGTCGCCGCTGAACGGTTCCAGTCGATCGGCGTTATGGTGCCGAGCCGCCAGGAGACGATGCAGAAGATTGTCACTCTTCTTCGTTCGGTCAAAGCCAACACGGATAAGACCATTGCCCTTGCCGCAGCTGGCAACCGCGCCGAAATCCCAGCTATTCTAAAAGAAAACGACTCGCTGATGAAGCAGCTTTCCGCCGAAACTGGCGGCAACAACACGGCCATGATGGAAATTCTGACCTCTGGCGGTGACCGGATGTCTGCATCCGTCCAATCGACCATCAAATGGAGCATTATCGGCCTCAGCCTTGGCGTGCTGGTCGCATTTGCCCTTGCTGTTTACGTAACGAATGCCGGCATCACGACCCCGATGGCGCGCCTGCGTGAACGCATGACGAGCCTTGCCAATGGCGAAACCGCCGTCGATGTTGTTGGCACCTCCCGCAAGGATGAGATCGGCGAGATGGCAAAGACCGTCGCTGTATTCCGCGACAATGCCATTGAGCGCGCCAAGCTTTCTCAACAGGCCGATGAAGCACAGTTCGCAACCGAAGCAGAGCGTGCCGAAAGAGACAGCCAGAAGGCCCGCGAATCGCAGGAACTGCAGCTCGCTGTTACCGAACTGGAAACAGCCCTTGGTCGTCTGGCCGATGGTGATCTGGCATTCCGCATCGAAAATGAATTCGTTCCGCATCTGGATGGACTGCGCCGCAACTTCAACAGCTCCATCGCAAAGCTGAATGCCGCGATGAATACGGTTGGCGGCAACGCGCATGCCATCAGCGCCGGTGCAAACGAGCTTCTCGGCTCGGCAGACAATCTTTCCCGCCGCACGGAGCAGCAGGCTGCATCAGTCGAGGAGACCGCAGCCGCGCTGGAAGAAATCACTACGACGGTGAAGGACGCGGCAAAGCGCGCCGATGAGGCCAGCAAACTGGTTGTCCGCACCCGCGACGGCGCCGAAAACTCCAGCAAGATCGTTCGCAATGCCATCCAGGCGATGAACCAGATCGAAACGTCCTCGAAAGAGATCGCAAACATCATTGGCGTCATCGATGATATCGCGTTTCAGACCAACCTTCTCGCACTCAACGCGGGCGTCGAGGCCGCACGTGCCGGTGACGCGGGCAAGGGCTTTGCCGTCGTTGCTCAGGAAGTCCGTGAACTGGCATCCCGCTCTGCAAATGCCGCCAAGGAAATCAAGGCGCTGATCAACACATCAGGTGAACAGGTTCGCACCGGCGTCAACTTGGTTGGCGAAACTGGTAAGTCTCTGGAGACGATTGCTGCGGAAGTGCAGGAAATCAACAAGCACGTCCACGCGATTGCCGAAGCCTCCCGCGAACAGTCGCTGGGTCTCCAGGAAATCAACACGGCCGTGAACACGATGGACCAGGGTACGCAGCAGAATGCGGCCATGGTGGAAGAATCGACAGCCGCCAGCCATGCACTTGCACAGGAAGCCAAGAGCCTGACGGAAATGCTCGGCCAATTCCGTCTTGGTGAATCCGGCGTTGCCCAGCGCCCCAACGTAACTGCCACAAAGCCACGTGTGGCGAGCAAAGCCTCGACACCTGCGCCGTCGCCTGCCCGCAGCCTCGGTCGCAAGCTGGCCAGCGCATTTGGCGGCGGCGCGGCTGCCGTCAAGCATGAGCCGGAGTGGTCTGAATTCTGATAACCGACAAGAAGCCGGGCGATACCATCGCCCGGCTTTCCACTTCGCGAAACGCGCGAATGGGATAAAGTGCCGGAATTGTGTTCCGCGTCACGCTGCAAACCCGGGGTTGCGCAGCTTCATTACCAAGATTTCACTTCCTCCTGCCTTAAAGCTGTGCGACTTCCCATCCATGGAAATCGTATCGCCGACATCATATGCGACATTGTTCTCAGGCATCGCCCTTGGAAATCGCTGGAACTCGGCCAAGTCTTGCAGGTACCCCACATGACCACGCCCGATGACGCTGGCAAAAGCAAAAACGCCGCAGCTCCCCAGCCCGACCTGAGGGACATTCTCAGCACGTCACGGACCGGCAAGAAAAAGTCACGCCGCGCACTTTATATAACGGTTGCGCTGTTGGTGCTGGCGGGTGCCGGGGGGTATTATTATGTCGCTGGCGGCGCCAGTGTCGCCTATACCTACACAACGCTGGACGCCAAGAAAGGTGATCTGGCAGTTATCGTGACCTCCACAGGATCCGTTCAACCCACCGATCAGGTGGACATATCCAGCGAGCTTTCCGGCACCATCCGCAAGGTCAACGTGACCTATAACAGCGAGGTAAAGTCAGGCGCCATTCTGGCGGAGCTGGATACGAACAAACTGGAAGCCGATGTGCAAAGCGCGCGCGCCAAGCTCTCCTCCGCCAAGGCCAGTGTCCTGAAGGCAAAGGCCGATCTTGGCTCTGCGAAATCCTCAATGGACCGGCTGCGATCGCTGGTCCAAAGCCGTGTTTCCAGCCAGCAGGACCTTGAAGTAGCGCAGTTCACCTATGACGCCGCCGCCGCCACGCTTGAGGTCAACAGCGCATCGGTTCTGTCGGCTGAGGCGGATCTGCGGCTTGCGGAACTCAATCTCGGCAAGGCAAAGATCGTGTCGCCCATCAACGGCGTGGTGCTGACGCGCGATGTGGACCCCGGTGCCACAGTGGCATCTTCGCTGAACGCGCCCGTTCTGTTCACCATTGCGGGCGACCTGCGACAGATGGAGCTTCAGGTGGCCATCGATGAGGCAGATGTCGGCAAGGTCCAGACTGGGCAGACCGCAACATTCAATGTGGACGCCTATCCCGAGCGAAGCTTCCCGGCAAAGATACAAACTGTGCGCTTTGCTTCCGAAACAGTTTCGAACGTTGTTACTTACAAAGGCATATTGACGGTTGATAATGCCGAGCTACTTTTGCGCCCCGGCATGACAGCCACCGCCAATATTGTGGTGGAGCAGGTCAAGGATGCAATCCTCATTCCCAACGCCGCTCTTCGATATACACCACCGCGCGAATCGGCCTCGCGTGGAGGCGGCATGATGGGGCTTTTCCGCCCTCCCCGCATGGGGCGCCAGCGTGGCGGCAGTGGGGCTGAAGATACGACGAAACGCAGCGTGTGGGTGTTGCGCAACAACGCGCCGGTTTCCGTGCCTGTTGAGACCGGCGCGACCGATGGCCAGTTTACGGCCATCAAATCCGGCGACATCAAGCCAGATGATCAGGTCATCACCGACGCAACCCAACGCAGCAGTTGAGATAAGATGACCATGACGGAAAGTCCCCTCATCGAATTTCGAAATGTCGTCAAACAATATGGTGTTGGCGAGGCGACGATCCGGGCTCTCGATGGCGTCAACCTGTCGATTCGCGAACGCGAATTTGTCGCCATCATGGGGCCATCAGGCTCGGGAAAATCGACGTCGATGAACATCATCGGCTGTCTCGATACACCAAGTGCCGGGGAATATCTGTTTCAGGGCGTGCCGACGAGTGGGTTTGAAAGCGAACAGTTGACGCTGCTGCGGCGACACATGCTGGGCTTCGTCTTCCAGGGCTTCAACCTCTTGCCGCGCACATCCGCCGTCGAGAATGTGGAACTGCCCCTGATCTATCGTGGTATGAAAGCAGCCGAGCGACGCCCCCGCGCTATGGAGGCATTGGCGCAGGTCGGCCTCGCTGGTCGTGAACATCACACCACACAAGAGCTTTCCGGCGGCCAGCAACAGCGCGTTGCCATTGCGCGCGCGATCGTGACCCGCCCTGCCCTTCTTCTCGCCGATGAACCGACGGGCAATCTCGACACGAAAACCAGCACCGAAATCATGGAGTTGATCACCTCCCTCAACCGCGACAAGGGCATCACCGTCGTCATGGTCACGCACGAAGAAGACATAGCGGCCTTTGCCAATCGGTTGCTGCGCTTCGTGGATGGAACGCTGGCGTCCGACAGCGCCACCGAACGGCAGGAGGCTCTTAATGTTTCTTGAAACCGCACGCCTTGCCATGCGCGCCATCAGCCGCAATATCTTGCGCTCGTTTCTCACCGTGCTTGGCGTTGTCATCGGCGTGGCTGCGGTCATTGCAATGGTCACGATTGGCAATGGCACGACAGCGCAGGTGAAATCCGAGCTGTCACGCCTTGGCACCAACATGCTGTTCGTGCGCCCCGGCCAGTTCGGCCCCGGCCGCGCCAGCACCGAGGCCAAGCGCTTCAACGATCATGACATCATCGCCATGCGGGACCAACTCAGCGGCATCAGGGCCGTCGCGCCTGTCAACCGCAGCTCGGCTGCGACGGTCATTTATGGTGGCAAAAACCACGCCACCAGCGTTGTCGGCACCACGAATGATTATCTGGTGACGCAAGACTGGACGCTGGCACTGGGCCGGGACTTTCTGCCCGCGGAAGATCGTGGTGGCCAGATTGGCTGTATCATGGGTGAAACCGTGCGTCAGGAACTGTTCGGCTCCGCCAACCCTGTCGGCCAGACGATCAGGGTCAGCAACATTTCCTGCCCTGTCATCGGCGTTCTTGCCCGCAAGGGGCAGTCGGGTCTGGGCGACGATCAGGACGACACGATCATCATGCCGCTGAAAATCCATCAAAGGCGCATCGGTGGCACCACCACCATTTCCAGCGTCATGGTCTCTGCGCAGGACGGCGTCTCAACGGCCAAGGTGCAATCGGATATCGAGAACCTGTTGCGCGAGCGCCGCCGGATAGCGATTGGCCGGGATGACGACTTCACGGTGAACGACATGGCGCAGATCGCCTCCGCGATGACAGGCACAACGACGCTGTTGACGGGCCTCCTCGGCGCGGTCGCCGCTGTCAGCCTGCTTGTCGGCGGCATCGGCATCATGAACATCATGCTGGTTTCCGTCACGGAGCGAACGCGCGAAATCGGCATTCGCCTCGCCATCGGCGCACTGGAAAAGCAGGTTCTGACCCAGTTTCTGGTGGAAGCGGTCATGTTGTCTGCCTTTGGCGGCGTCGCCGGTATTCTCACGGGGCTTGGTCTTGCCTACACCGTCGTCAGCTTTCTGGGCGTGCCCTTCGTCACCAGCCCTGCCATTATCGCGCTTGCCTTTGGCTTTTCGGCAGCCATCGGGGTCGTCTTCGGTTATTTCCCGGCACGGCGCGCAGCAAGCCTAAGCCCCATAGAGGCGCTGCGGCACGAATAACGCTGCTGGTTGTCATTCTCCGGCCAATCTCCATATAGAGGAGAGTTGATCGAAGGAGTTTTGCAAGTGAGCGTCGCGTTTGTCAAAGAAGAGAGTGCTGAAACAGCAGCTGAAACACAGCTGCCGGATCGTCCCGTTTCAACGCATCCCAACCTGGTAACCGAAGAGGGTTTGAAAGCGCTGCACCGGCAGGTGGAAGAGGCGCGCAAAGCTTTTGACGACGCAAACGCCATTGAAGATATCAATGAGCGCCGCCGCCTGGCTGGCCCGCACATGCGCGATCTGCGCTATTTTTCCGAGCGCCTTCACACGGCACAGCCCATGCCGGAGCCTGAAACCAACGACGTCGTTGCCTTTGGTAGCACGGTCACCTTTGAGCGCGATGACGGGCGGGTGCAGACTTACCGCATCGTTGGCGAAGACGAAGCAGACCCCAAGGTCGGTTCGATCTCACACGTATCTCCCGTTGCCCGCGCCTTGCTGGGCAAAGCGGTTGGAGACCCTGTGTATGTTGGCGATCAGGAGCTGGAAATCACCGCAATCTCCTAATGGAGTATTGCGGGGCTGGCGGACAAACGGTATCTGATCGGAAAATTAATCTCTTTTCAATCGATAGGCCGACCCATGCTCGTGGATTTTTTAGTTACCCATTCGGGTGGCTTTCATGCTGATGAATTGCTTTCAAGCGTCGTCCTCACACGGCTTTTTCCGCAGGCGAAAATCGTCCGCAGCCGCGCGCCTGAATGGATTACGCCAGCCGAAGACCGGATCATCTACGACGTCGGCGGTGCCTATGATGAGCAGACGCGCATTTTCGACCACCACCAGCGCGGCGCGCCGCTTCGCGAAGATGGCCAACCCTACAGTTCATTCGGCCTGATCTGGAAACATTACGGACATCTTTACCTCGCCGCGTCCGGCATACCGGAAGCGCATATCGAGGCTATCCACGCATCATTCGATACGGGCTTCGTTCTGCCTATCGATCTCATGGACAATGGTGCGCTGAGCCCTGCCACGGCTGGACAGTTGGCCGGTCTGACACTGCCGGTGCTGCTCGAAACACTGAAACCGACGTTCGACAACACCGACCCCGAAGCCGACGATCTGGCCTTTCATGCAGCGCTTTCGATTGCTCGCAGCTTCGTTGAAGCCAGCATTGGCAAGAAGGCCGCAAAACTTCGTGCTGAAACGCTGGTGCTGGATGCCATTGCTAAAACCGGTGAAAACCGCGTTCTGGAACTTCCCATCGGCATGCCATTCCGCCCTGCGGTGGTAAAAGCGGGCGCCGATCACCTTCTCTTCGTCGTCCATCCCCGTGACAAGGACTGGTGCGTGACCGGTATCCGTCGTGCCGATGAGGGTTTTGAACTGCGCGCCGATCTTCCCGCCTCATGGGCCGGTTTGACGAACGGCGAGCTGGAAACGGCATCCGGCGTTGAGGGTGCCACCTTCTGTCACAACGGCCGATTCATCGCTGCTGCAAAAACACGGGAAGCCGCACTGACCATGGCAGAGATTGCTGTGCGGGAAGCCGTTTAAAATACACACAAGGCCGTTGCGTCACTAAACGCCTCCTCCAACGTCATCCTCGGGCTTGACCCGAGGATCTAACCACGTTTCCGAGAAATCAGACGCGGAAGATGCTCGGGACGCGCCCGAGCGTGACGAAACTAAGAATGCGTTCAAGCGCCGACTGTTTCCTGACGCTGCTTGGCAAGTGCTGCCAAATCGGCAGGCTTCAACTCTACCGATTCACCACAGCCGCAGGCCGATGTCTGGTTAGGGTTGGTGAAGGTAAAGCCAGAACGCATCTTGGTCGATTCGAAATCCATCTGGGTGCCGAGCAGATAAAGCACGGCGGATGGTTCAATCCAGACTTTCGCGTCCTGAAATTCGATGAAATCATCCTTGGCGGATGGCTCTGTCACGAGGTCGATGGTGTATTCCATGCCCGCGCAGCCACCCTTTTTGATGCCCACGCGAAGGCCCTTGGCGTCAGGACCGGAATTTTCGACAATTGCCTTGACCCGCAAGGCCGCAGCCTCGGTCATCGTCATTACTGCAAAGCCCATGGGCCCATTCTCCTTCAACAATCGGGTTCAAGGCCCGATGCTTTCATGGAATTGAATCTAGTCTGATAAGCCGTTGGTATCAAGTGCCGGATCAGTACCAACCAACTGCGACCTGCGCTTCTTCAGACATGCGATCCGGTGTCCATGGCGGATCGAAGGTCATTTCAACCGCCACACCCGATACGCCTTCAACGGCACCTACGGCGTTTTCCACCCAACCCGGCATTTCACCCGCAACAGGGCAACCCGGCGCGGTCAGCGTCATCATAATCTTGACCATGCGGTCATCTTCAACGTCGATCTTGTAGATAAGACCCAGTTCGAAAATATCCGCCGGAATTTCCGGGTCATAAACGGTTTTCAGAGCCGCAATCACATCATCGCTGATGCGCGCCAACTCGTCCGGCGCGATGGAGGACACCTTGGCGGGTGCTTCTGTCACGGCGGGGGTCTGCTCTGTTGTTTCAGTTGTCATGGTCCTGATCCTCAGGCGAAAAAATTGCGGGCGTATTCGAGAGCTTCGGCCAAAGCGTCCACCTCCGCGCGCGTATTGTAAAGGCCGAACGATGCACGGCATGTGGAGGTCACGCCGAAGCGTTTCAAGAGTGGCATGGCGCAATGGGTGCCGGCGCGAACCGCCACACCGCGTCTGTCGATGACCATCGAGACATCATGGGCGTGGATGCCTTCAAGCTCGAACGAGAAAATCCCGCCCTTGCCTGGCGCATTGCCGATGATGCGCAAAGAATTGATCGCCCGCAGCCGCTCTGCAGCATAGGTCGCCAGATCCGCTTCATGCGCCGCAATCGCTGCACGACCAACACCTTCCATATAATCCAGCGCATAGCCAAGACCGATGGCCTGGACGATGGGCGGTGTACCGGCCTCGAAACGATGTGGAGGCTCATTGTAGGTGATCACGTCTTCACCCACGTCGAGGATCATCTCCCCACCGCCCTGAAACGGGATCATCTGCTTCAAACGGTCAGCCTTGCCATAGAGCACGCCGATGCCGGACGGGCCATAAAGCTTGTGGCCGGTCATAACGTACCAGTCGCAATCGATATCACGCACATCGACCGGCATGTGAACCGCGCCCTGACTGCCATCGACCAGCACCGGAATGCCGCGTTCATGTGCAATACGGCAGATTTCCTTGACCGGAACCACGGTGCCAAGAGCGTTCGACATATGGGTAATGGCGACGAGCTTGGTCTTTTCGGTCAGGCTTTTTTCAAAGTCTTCGATGTGGAATGCGCCATCATCATCAACCGGGACCCAGACGAGCTTTGCGCCCTGCCGTTCCCGGATGAAATGCCACGGAACAATGTTGGAATGGTGCTCCATGATCGACAGAACGATCTCGTCGCCCTCCCCGATCTTGGGCATGCCATAACCATAGGCAACCGTGTTGATGGCCTCGGTCGAGGACTTCGTAAATACGATCTCGTCCACCGATCCGGCATTCAGGAAGCGGCGAACCTTTTCGCGTGATGCTTCATAAGCATCGGTCGCCGCATTGGAGAGAAAATGCAGGCCGCGATGGACGTTCGCATATTCATTGGCGTAAGCGTGCGAGATGGCATCGATCACCACCTGCGGCTTTTGTGCGGACGCACCGTTGTCCAGATAGACCAGCGGCTTGCCATAGACCTCGCGCGAAAGAATCGGAAAATCCTTCCGCACGGCTTCGACGTCATAAGGGGCGGCCACTGCGGCGCGTTCGCGATCAGGCATGTTGTTCCAGCCAGTTGGCGATGATCTCTTCCAGCGCCGCTACGAGGTTTTCGTCTTCAAGCTCTTCGACGATCTCATCAACGAAAGCGTTGACCAGCATGGCCCGTGCTCTCGCCCGTGGAACGCCACGCGCCATCAGATAATAGAGATGAGTGTCGCTGATATCGGCAACGGTCGCACCATGGCCGCACTGAACGTCGTCTGCAAAGATTTCAAGTTCCGGCTTGGCCGAAAACTCGCCATCGTCAGACATCAGCAACGTGTTGCAAGCCATCTTGGCATCGGTTTTCTGGGCATCCGGGGCAACCCGGATCATGCCCTGGAAGATGCCCTTGGCGCGATCAAACACCACATTGCGGAACACCTCAGTCGAGCTGGTGTTCGGCACATTGTGGCCCAGAACCATGGTCACGTCAGTATGGGTTTCGCCACCCAGCAGGTTGACGCCGCGAATGGAAAGCTCGGAGCCCTCGCCCTCAACATCAACGCGCAGTTCCTGGCGAACCAGCTTGCCACCGGCATTGATGACGAACAGCGCAAGCTTGGCATCTGCACCCATCACGATGCGCAGCTGGCCGAGATGCGTATCGGCAGCACCCTGGCGCTGCAACAGCACGTAGGTGGCCTCGGCACCATCCTGAACCTCGATCTCACTAACAGAAGACACAAATGCAGCATCTGATGTCACCGACAGGTGATGCTCGATAACGGTTGCCTTTGAGCCCTTGCCGAAACGCACTGGGAATCGGCTATGGACCTGCCCGGCGCCATGAGTGACGTGAAGCTCCAACGGATTGACCAAGATGGCATCGTCTGGAACGACGACCGAAAGGCCATCGCGCACGAAGCTGCCATTGATGCGGCCAATCGCGTCATCCTTGCTGGCGGCAACGAGTGCAGCAGCAGCCGTGCCATCCGTCAGGCTTTCCGCGTAGTTTTCGACCTTGAAACCTTCGATCTCGGAATCGGCTGCCTTGCCTTGCAGAACATAGGCAATGTGTGAGCCTTCAACGAGTGCTGCAGCCTTTTCGATCAAAGGCGCTGGAGCATCTTCGGGAATGCCGCGAAGCAGTGTTTTCAGGTCCGTATAGTGCCAGGCCTCAACCCGCCGCGTTGGCAGGCCACCGGTCTTCAGATCGTCAAACAGCACATCACGTGCGGCCACGACGTTTCCATCACCCGGAAGGGCGCTGAACTTGGCGGTAAAGGCTTCGATCAGCGCGGTTTCCGCTGGCGTCTGCCGGTTTGTTGTTTGCATATTCATGACATCGCTCTCCTCAGCCAATCAGGCTGCTTCACCGATGATGTCGGCATAACCGTTGGATTCCAGATCAAGAGCAAGGCTCTTGTCGCCGGACCGGATGATCTTGCCCTTGTAGAGAACATGAACGCTATCTGGCACGATGTAATCGAGCAGGCGCTGATAGTGAGTGATGACGATGGTCGCACGGTCCGGAGACTTTAGCGCGTTGACGCCATCGGCCACGATCTTCAGCGCGTCGATATCGAGACCAGAGTCTGTTTCATCAAGCACGCAAAGCTTCGGCTCAAGCAGCGCCATCTGCAGGATTTCAGCGCGCTTCTTTTCACCACCGGAGAAACCGACGTTCAGCGGACGCTTCAGCATGTCCATGTCGATCTTAAGATCGCCAGCAGCTTCCTTCACCTTCTTGATGAAGTCCGGCGTCGTCAGCTCAGCTTCGCCACGCGCCTTGCGCTGCTCGTTCATGGCAACCTTCAGGAACTGCATGGTGGCAACGCCGGGAATTTCGACAGGGTACTGGAAGGCAAGGAAGATGCCCTTGGCCGCACGTTCGGCAGCGTCCAGTTCCAGAATGCTTTCGCCGTTATAGAGGATGTCACCGGAAGTGACTTCGTAATCTTCACGGCCCGACAGAATGTAGGACAGCGTGGACTTGCCAGAGCCATTCGGCCCCATGATAGCCGCCACTTCACCAGCCGCAACCTTCAGGTTCAAGCCCTTGATGATCTGCGTGTCGGTATCGGCGATCTTTGCGTGCAGGTCGATGATTTCAAGCATGTTTGTTTCCTATCCGTACAGCGGTTTCAAAGGCCGCCTGTCTGGCCATATTGCAGGCCCGCTCTCAACAGTTTAGTCCGTCATCCTCGGGCTTGTCCCGAGGATCTAATCACGTCAATTATAGTCACCCGACGCCAGCGTATTTGTATGCGGCATATAGGCATTTTCGATCTCGCCAATGCGCTCGAAAAGGTCGAGCCAAGTTGGGTTTAACTCTTCAACCAGCCTGATTTTCCAATCACGCATGTAGCGCTTCAACGATTTTTCCCGCTGGATCGCCAGCACGATATTCGGGTGGGTTTCGAACCAGACGAGGTTTTTGGCCCTGTATTTTTCAGTGTAACCTTTTTGTACTGCATTGCGATGTTCCCAAACACGTGCATGCAAATCGCTCGTGACACCTGTGTAGATAACACCCCGTGGTTTATCGGACATCATGTAGACGAAACCGCTCATCCTACATCCCACGGCAGCAGATCCTCGGGACAAGCCCGAGGATGACGAAAGGTCGTTTAGCCGACAGATCCCTCAAGCGAAATTCCGATCAGCTTCTGCGCTTCAACCGCAAACTCCATCGGCAGCTGCTGGATCACGTCCTTCACGAAGCCGTTGACGATCAGAGCGATGGCTGACTCCTCAGGAATGCCGCGTTGCAGGCAGTAGAACAGCTGGTCCTCGGAAATCTTGGACGTGGTCGCTTCGTGCTCGAACTGGCAGGACGAGTTCTTCGCCTCGATGTAAGGCACGGTGTGTGCGCCGCACTTGTCGCCGATCAGCAGTGAGTCGCACTGCGTGAAGTTGCGCGCGTTTGTTGCCTTGCGGTGAGCCGAAACCTGGCCGCGATAGACGTTTTCCGAGAAGCCGGCAGCGATGCCCTTGGCGATGATGCGGCTCGACGTGTTCTTGCCGAGGTGGATCATCTTGGTGCCGCTGTCGATTTGCTGGTGACCGTTGGACACGGCAATCGAGTAGAACTCGCCACGGCTGTCATCGCCGCGCAGAATGCAGGATGGGTATTTCCAGGTGATGGCAGAGCCGGTCTCGACCTGCGTCCACGAGATCTTCGAACGGTGGCCACGGCAATCACCGCGCTTGGTCACGAAGTTGTAGATGCCGCCCTTGCCGTCCTTATCGCCCGGATACCAGTTCTGGACCGTCGAATATTTGATTTCGGCATCATCCAGAGCCACAAGCTCAACCACGGCAGCATGAAGCTGGTTCTCATCGCGCTGCGGTGCTGTGCAGCCTTCGAGGTAGGACACATAAGCGCCCTCTTCCGCGATGATCAGCGTGCGCTCGAACTGGCCGGTGTTCTTCTCATTGATGCGGAAATAGGTGGACAGCTCCATTGGGCAGCGAACGCCCTTCGGCACGAACACGAAGGAGCCATCCGTGAAGACGGCAGAGTTCAGCGTCGCGTAATAATTGTCCGTCGTCGGAACAACCGAGCCGATGTATTTCTTGATCAGCTCAGGATATTCGCGAATGGCTTCCGAGATAGACATGAAAATCACGCCGGCCTTCATCAGCTCTTTCTTGAAGGTGGTAACGACCGATACGCTGTCGAACACGGCATCCACGGCCACGCGGCGGTTTTCAACGCCGGCCAGAATTTCCTGTTCCATCAGCGGAATGCCGAGCTTCTCGTAAACCTTCAACAGCTCAGGATCGACATCCTCAAGCGATTTAGGTCCCGGCGTGCTCTTTGGCGCGGCGTAATAATAGAGATCGTTGAAATCGATCTTCGGGTAATTGACGCGAGCCCATGTGGGCTCTTCCATCGTCAGCCAACGCTGATAAGCCTCAAGACGCCATTGAAGCATCCATTCCGGTTCTTCCTTCTTGGCGGAAATGAAACGGATAACCTCTTCGGAAAGACCTTTCGGAGCCTTGTCCACTTCGATTTCGGTTTCAAAACCGTATTTATACTGGTCCACATCGATCTGGCGGACCTGATCGATCGTTTCCTGAACCGCAGCCATATTCGTTCTCCAATCTCGCCGGATCCAAGGTCCGGTGGCTTGTCAACGTATCAAGACGGATGACCCGCCTTCATTCGTGTCGAGCATAACTTTCTTTGCTATGCCTTATTTAGTGTTCGGATCGCGCTTTTCACACTCTCCAGCAAGCGAAAAATTGCTTTTCCGCAATTGTTTTGGCTCTATGCCGCCTGTACGGACAGCTTTCGCCGCCCGGATATCTTCGCAAAAGCAGCAATTGCCTTCTCAATATCATCCTGGGTCGATGCCACTCCCAAAGAAATACGTAGAGCGCCCAGCTTTGGATCGCGCCCCATGGCCGTCAGAACGTGGCTTTCGCCCACTTTTCCAGACGAGCAGGCGGCACCAGCCGAAAGCGCAATGCCTTCAATATCGAAAGCGATCTGCCCCGTTTCAGATTTGAGACCCGGCAGGGTAAAGAATGTCGTGTTGCAAACCCGCGCCGCCTCTGCACCATGAATGATCACATCCGGCGCTGTCGCGCGCATCGCATCTTCCAGCGTGGTGCGCAACGCACCCAAGCGCGGCACATCCGTGTCAACAATCCTCAGTGCCTCAACGGCTGCCGTTCCGAAGCCAATGATGGCAGATGTGTTTTCCGTGCCGGACCGATGCCCCTTTTCCTGGCCACCGCCATGGATCAAAGGCTTCGGCATCATTACCTCACCTCTTGATATCAGCGCGCCCATACCCTTGGGACCGCCAATCTTGTGGGAGGAGACGATGAGAAAATCCGCGCCCAGCGCTTCGATATCAACCGAGATCCGACCTACAGCCTGAACCGCATCAACCACCAGCAATCCACCAGCCGCATGCACTAGCTGCGCCGCTTGCGCCACGGGCTGGATAATGCCGGTCTCATTATTCACAAGCATCAGCGCAACCATCGCCATGCCACTGGCCTTGTCATGAGATGCCAGCGCGGCCTCAAGCGCAGCCAGGTCGATCACACCATCGGGCGTCACGGCCAGTTCGGTAACATCAGCCTTATCGAATCGGCCACCTTCGCGAATGGCGGGATGCTCGATTGCCGAAACATAGAGATGACTGATGGAAAGCGGTGCACGCCCCATCTTGAAAACTGGCGACAGAACCAGATTGGACGCTTCCGTCGCACCACTGGTGAAAACCACATGCGAAGCCTGGGCTCCGACGAGTGCGGCCACATCGCGGCGCGCTGCTTCAACAGCTGCGCGAACCGCGCGACCTTCCTTGTGAACGGAAGACGGGTTACCGGAGAGATCGAGCGCGGAGACAAGCGCATCCCGGACGGCAGGCAGCAAGGGTGCTGTCGCGTTCCAGTCCAGATATGTGCGCATTGTCGTGCTCATGGGGAAACTGCTCTGTCTAACCTATGATTGATGCGCCAAAGCGCATTTTTCTTGAAATTTCCGTCGTGCTTGCCTTATGACACGTCCAACAGTGCAAACCGCACACGAAGTTTCGAATAGTTCTAAACTAGGTTTTAGAAAAGCTGACCATCCGCGTCAAGTCTTCTTGCGTATGGAAAAGGTTCAGAAACAGAAAAACACGACCGGAGTACAAATGCCCGAAGTCATTTTTAACGGCCCTGCAGGTCGCCTCGAAGGCCGTTACCAGCCATCCAAGGAAAAAAGCGCACCGATTGCCATCATCCTGCACCCACACCCGCAGTTTGGTGGCACGATGAACAACCAGATCGTTTATCAGCTGTTCTACCTGTTCCAGAAGCGTGGCTTCACCACATTGCGCTTCAATTTCCGCTCCATCGGTCGCAGCCAGGGCGAGTTTGACCACGGCGCTGGCGAACTCTCCGATGCCGCATCGGCACTGGACTGGGTGCAGAGCCTGCATCCGGACTCAAAGAGCTGTTGGGTGGCTGGTTACTCCTTCGGCGCCTGGATCGGCATGCAGCTTCTGATGCGCCGCCCGGAGATTGAAGGCTTCATGTCCATTGCTCCACAGCCCAACACCTACGACTTCTCCTTCCTCGCACCCTGCCCGTCATCGGGCCTCATCATCAATGGTGATGCGGATAAGGTTGCGCCGGAAAAGGACGTCAATGTTCTTGTCGAAAAGCTGAAGACGCAAAAGGGCATCCTCATCACCCACCGCACCGTTCCCGGCGCCAACCACTTCTTCAATGGCCAAGTGGATACGCTGATGGGCGAATGCGAAGACTATCTGGACCGTCGCCTCAACGGCGAACTAGTGCCAGAGCCAGCGGCGAAGCGTATTCGCTGAAGACTTGCACCAACGTCATCCTCGGGCTTGTCCCGAGGATCTACCCACGTTTCCAAAATTGCGACTTAGCAGATGTTCGGGACAAGCCCGAGCATGACGCTCTTGCTAGGTGGTGCGCGACGCTTTCGCCAAAACACCACCCGTCACCGGCTCACTCACTCCCGTCGTGCCGGGATATGTCAGCGGCAAGCCTCTGAGCGACCGCACGGCCAGATAGGCCCAGGCCTCCGCCTCCATCGCTCCGCCATCAAAACCCGCAGCCTCTGCCGCGATCACCTTTGCGCCAAGCGTTGCTGCCTGCACAGAAAATTCGGCCATGATGACGGGGTTCAGCCGACCACCGCCACAGACAACGTATGTCTTCGCCGCTTCCGGCAGATAGCTTGCAGATTTGAGGATGGCCGCGCCGGTTAGATGCGCCAATGTCCGCGCGCCGTCTTCCAGCGAAACCTCACCCTTTGTAGGTGGCATAAAATCGGATCGATCAAGCGAGCGGCGGATATTGGCGGAAAAGAACGGGCTTTCCATATATCGCGAAACGAGCGACGGAACGACAGCACCCCGCGCCGCCGTCGCACCGCCCCTGTCATACGCCTTGCCGGTATGCGCTTCGATCCATTGGTCAATCAGCATATTGCCGGGGCCGCTGTCGAAGGCTGCCAGGTCGCCGCTTTTGCCGATATAGGTCAGGTTCGAAATACCGCCGATATTCACGAACACGGCAGGCGTTTCGAACTGCGCTGGTAGATTGGCCGCCAGTGCTGCGTGATAGACCGGAATGAGCGGCGCGCCCTGCCCGCCATGCACCATGTCATTGGCACGCATGTCATAGACCACATCGATGCCGGTTTCCTCAGCCAGCAGAGGACCATCACCAATCTGCACCGTCAGCGCATCATCCGGGCGGTGCAAGACGGTCTGCCCATGGAAGCCGATGACATCAATCGCATCGGCGCTTAGGCCATGACGTAAGAGGAAGGATTTGACCGTTGCCGCATGGGCGAGCGTGAGCATTCTCTCTGCCTCACCGAGATCCTGCGGCCGCTCGCTGCGCTGACGGATCGCCTTTGCCGTAACGAGCGCCCTCTGCCATGTGGCGCGCAGGGTGGCGTCATAGGGAAAATAGCCGGTGGGGCCGTGCCGGACGACGCTTTCCCCATCCGTGCGCAGCAGGGCGATATCGATTCCATCCATGGACGTGCCGCTCATCAGCCCTATTGCTGTTTTGACCTCGCCCATGCCGCTTCTCCTACCTGATGGAATCATCTTGCCGATTGCCGATATTCATGGCGCAAACGGGTGCATTTTACAAAAAACAATGCTAATGGCGCGGCATTCACCGGCTTTTCGGTGATGCAATAGACCCAACCAGAAAGAAAAAGGTTATGTCCAGGTTCAAGTCCGATTTCCTCCGCACGCTTGATGAGCGCGGCTTCATTCACCAAGTCTCCGACGAGGCAGGTCTCGATGAACTCTTTGCCAAGGAAACCGTGACTGCCTATATCGGCTTTGATCCGACCGCGCCCAGCCTGCACGCCGGCGGTCTGATCCAGATCATGATGCTGCACTGGATGCAGAAGACCGGCCACCAGCCGATTTCCCTCATGGGTGGCGGCACCGGCATGGTCGGCGACCCCTCCTTCAAGGATGAGGCGCGACAGTTGATGACGGTCGATACGATCGAAAGCAACATTGCCTCCATCAAGCGCGTGTTTGCAAATTACCTCGATTACGACCGCGCGACCACCCCTGCCATGATGATCAACAATGGCGACTGGCTGCGCGATATCAACTACCTCGAATTCCTGCGTGATGTCGGCCGTCACTTCTCGGTCAACCGCATGTTGTCTTTCGACAGCGTCAAGACGCGTCTGGATCGTGAACAGTCGCTGTCCTTCCTCGAATTCAACTACATGATCCTTCAGGCCTACGATTTCGTGGAACTGAACAAGCGCACAGGCTGCCGTTTACAGATGGGTGGCTCGGACCAGTGGGGCAACATCATCAACGGCATCGACCTCGGTCACCGCATGGGCACGCCGCAGCTTTACGCGCTCACCTCGCCGCTTCTGACCACCTCGTCTGGTGCCAAAATGGGCAAGTCCATGAATGGCGCCGTGTGGCTGAACCCGGATATGCTGTCCGCCTATGATTTCTGGCAGTACTGGCGCAACACGGAAGACGCAGACGTTTCGCGCTTCCTGAAGCTCTACACCACGCTGCCCATGGACGAGATTGCCCGTCTCTCCGCGCTTGGCGGCTCTGAAATCAACGAAGTGAAGAAGATCCTCGCGACAGAAATCACCGCCATGCTGCATGGCCGTGAGAATGCCGAACAGGCTGCAGAAACAGCCCGCAAGACCTTCGAAGAAGGCGCGTTGGCCGACAACCTGCCGTCCATCGAGGTGCCGAAGGCTGAGCTTGAGGTGGGCATTGGCTTGCTGTCGCTGATCGTGCGCGCCGGTCTTGCGACCTCCAACGGCGAAGCTCGTCGCCATGTTCAGGGCGGTGCGGTCAAGATCAACGACCAGAGCATGTCGGATGAGCGTCAGTTCATCGGCGCTGGCGAAATCACCGCAGATGGCGTCATCAAGCTGTCGCTGGGCAAGAAGAAGCACATTCTCGTTCGGCCTGCATAAGGTTTCAAACGGCCGCACAATGCAAAAAGGCAGCCTTCGGGCTGCCTTTTTTCGTTTCGGTATGCGGTTGAACGATCAGTTTCTGAGCTTGTAGCCAGTCTTGAACATCCAGCTGATGATCCCAAGGCAGACAGCCAGAAAGACCGTGATCATGACAAGGCTCAAGACCGGATTGACGTCCGATATCTCGTAGAAGCTCCAGCGGAAGCCGCTGATGAGGTAAAGAACCGGATTGAAATGACTGACCGTCTGCCAGAAAGGCGGCAGCATGCTGATGGAATAGAAGCTACCGCCGAGGAATGTCAGCGGCGGAACAACCAGCATGGGAATGAGATTCAACTGCTCGAAATTCGACGCCCACATGCCGATGATAAAGCCAAACAGGCTGAAGCTGATGGCGGTGAGCACGAAGAAGAGCAGCATCACAAAGGGATGCGCAATCGATACATCCACAAAGAATGAGGCGGTGATTAGAATGATCGTGCCGATCAGCAGCCCCTTGGTTGCCGCAGCCCCGACATAACCCGCCAGAATTTCCGTCATGGCCACGGGAGCCGATAGAATTTCATAAATCGTGCCGGTAAATTTTGGAAAGTAAATTCCAAATGAGCCGTTGCTGATGCACTGCGTGAGCAATGTCAGCATGATCAGGCCGGGCGTGATGAACGCGCCGTAGGAAACGCCATCCACTTCCTGAATGCGCGAGCCGATGGCCGTGCCGAAGACGATGAAATAGAGAGAGGTGGAAATGACGGGCGACACCACGCTCTGCAACAGGGTGCGCCGCGTGCGCGCCATTTCGAACAGATAGATGGATTTGATGGCTTCGAAATTCATTTTTGACCTCCCACCAGCGCCACGAAAATATCTTCCAGTGAGCTCTGGCGTGTCGAAATATCCTTGAAGTGAATGCCCGCAGCGGAAAGCGCGGCCAACAGATCAGCGATGCGGCCTTGCTCGCCATTGCCTTCATATTCGTAGGTCAGGCACGTTCCGTCTTCGGAAAGGGAAAGGTGAAAGCCGGAAAGACTATCCGGCAGAACCTTGATCGGCTCGATCAGCTCCAGCGAAAGCTGCTTGCGGCCCAGCTTCTGCATCAAGGCGGTCTTGTCTTCCACCAGAAGCAACTCGCCGCCGCTGATGACGCCGACTCGGTCGGCAATCTCTTCGGCTTCTTCAATGTAGTGCGTCGTCAGGATGATCGTGACACCGGTGGCGCGAAGCCCCTCCACGACCTTCCACATATCGCGGCGCAGTGCCACATCCACGCCCGCTGTCGGCTCATCCAGAAACAGGATTTGCGGCTCATGCGCCAACGCCTTGGCAATCAACACACGACGCTTCATGCCGCCGGAAAGCTCCCGCAGCATGTTGTCCTTCTTGTCGAAGAGCGAGAGGGATTTGAGAATGCTCTCGATGAGCTGAGGGTTTTTCTTCTGGCCGTGAAGCCCTCGGGAAAAGCTCACGGTGTTCCAGACCGTTTCGAACTGGTCCGTCGTCAATTCCTGCGGCACTAGCCCGATCAGGGCCCGGGTCTTGCGAAAATCACTGACGACATCATGCCCGTCCACCAGCACCCTGCCCTCGCCGGGGTTAACGAGGCCGCAGATGATGGAAATGAGGGTGGTCTTGCCCGCGCCGTTCGGCCCGAGAAGCGCCAGAATTTCACCCTTGTAAATATCGAGCGTAACGCCCTTGAGTGCCTGAAATCCATTGGCGTAGGATTTGGTAAGGTTCTGGATGGAAACGATTGGCTTTTGGGGGGAGTTCATAAGACATCTTTCAACACAATCCTGCTGGATATCATATAGGTTCCAGCTTGCGCGAAAACCATCCCTGCTGCGAAATCATACTCCATTTAACCCGGCTGTTGGCCGATTATTCTCAGTCGCAATGGCGATAGCCGGATTTGCGTGTGCGAAGATCGAAGTGGAAATGGTTCCAGTGGTTTGGGTCGCTGCCGGGGCCAAGCACTGTCGAGAAATACTTGCAGCTATCACTGCGCACGGCTTTCAAAAGACCCTTTTCCCGGAAGGCAAACAGGCTCTTTTTACGGACATCGATTTCCTTGCCATTTTTCAAGGTGATGGTGCCGATATCGATGGCGTTACCGCGTGCGTGCTCGGACCATGGGTTGCTGGAGCGCGAATTCATCTTGCGGCATGAATAGCCACCCATCGGCGTAATGCGCTCCACGCCGGAGAGATAACGGAAGCGCGACGATGGCACGAGCTCGAACTTGACCCATTTGGCAAAGGCAAGCGTAACCTGGCAATTGAGTTTCACCGCAGGACGGATCGCTACGCCGCTGGCAAGGCCGGAAAGCTCAATAGGATAATCGATACCGCAGGTCGGTCCATCCGATACGCGTCCCACATCCCGAAACGCAACGCCGAGCCTGCGCAGTTCAGAACGGCAAGACACCTCCGCCTGTGGCATCATGCCTGGTGGAGCAGACATGCGACGTTCCTGCATCGGGTTTTGCGGCATCAGCATTGCCACATCCTGCACCGGCTGGCGTTGCTGGCCCTCACCGGGTGGCGGCAGAAGACGCGATTGGCTGGCCGTCTGGCGGCGCGGGGGCGCAGTGGGCGGCTGGCTGTCCATCTGATCCATCGTCGCAGGACTGGATCGGCCGGATACTTCCATATCCTGCTCTTCCGCCAAACCGCGCACGGGTGCAACGCCAAGGCCATCATCCATATTCACCCCGCCCTGCCCCTCGGCCATGTCGGCAGAGGTCTGCGGTGCGATATCAGGGCCACCAAGGCGTTGTTGCTGGGCATCCAGCGTCGAATACTGCTGCCCCGGTCCTGCCTGAAGAAGCGGATCACGCGACGGTTGCTGTTCCGGCATGGGTTGAGACATGGCCAAGTCATCGCTCATCGGCTGGCTTGGAACGCCGGCTGCGGGCGGCGCGCTGTAATTCTGCTGTTGCGCGGAACGGATGGAACTGACCCGTGTGGCACCGTCCACCTCAGCCGGCGGCACCAGCCCTTCGGCAGAGCAGGAGGCAATCACCGTGGAGATCGTCAGCAACGTCACAAAACGACGCGGAAGGGAAACATACGCCATACAAGAACCCGTACCCTCAGCGGCCACGAAGAGTGGCAATCGAATCAAATCATAAAGAAATTTGGTAAACGAACTCTTTGCGAGCGTGAGGTTCTTTTCGGTTTGCTTAAATAACGAAAACGGGCGCCGCAAAGCAGCGCCCGTGCAGAGAGTATCGGGTTTGACGATCAGGCCGCGCGGGCAACGCGCTGGCGGGACTCATCGCCGGAAAGCTGAAAGCGCGACAAAAGCGAACGAAGCTGTTGGCTTTCTTCCGCCAGTGTCTGGCTGGCAGCCGTCGTTTCCTCAACCATCGCCGCATTTTGCTGTGTCATCTGGTCCATGTGGTTCACGGACGCATTGATCTCGTGGAGGCCAGTCGCCTGCTCACGGGCAGCGGTGGCGATGGTGTTGACGTGACCATCGACGCGGTTGACCAGAACCATGATTTCGTCGAGCGCATCTCCCGTGGAACGAACGAGCGAGACACCGCCGCCCACATGTTCAGCAGAGCTGTTGATGAGCGACTTGATCTGCTTGGCGGCATTGGCGGAACGCTGCGCAAGCTCACGCACCTCCTGCGCAACAACGGCAAAGCCCCGACCGGCCTCGCCCGCGCGTGCAGCCTCGACACCGGCATTCAGTGCAAGAAGATTGGTCTGGAACGCGATCTCATCAATGACGCCGATGATCTGGCCGATCTTCTGGGATGAATCTTCGATACGGTTCATCGCATCCACAGCGTTGCGGACGATCTGGCCGGAACGGTCTGCGCTGCTCTTCGTCTCCGTCACCATCTGGCGCGCTTCGTTGGCACGTTCAGATGAGGTGCGAACGGTCGATGTGATCTCATCCAGCGCCGCTGCGGTCTCTTCCAGTGCCGCCGCCTGCTGTTCGGTACGTTTGGAAAGATTGCCGGTCGCCTGGCTGATATCGGAAGCACTATCGTTGACGACATGGCTGGTGCGGGCAATGGCGCCGATGACATTGTGCAACTCGCCAACCGCGCTGTTGAAATCATGCCGCAGCTTTTCATATTCCTGGCCAATGGCACTGACCTGAACGGTCAGATCACCACCCGCCAGGCGCTCGAGTGCCCGCGCGAGTTCAGCAATTGCATGGGATTGCTGCTGGGTCGTCGCACTGATGATCTTCTCATTATTGATACGGGCCTCTTCGAGAGCGCGCTGCTGCTCGGCTTCCCGCAATTGCGATTGGCTGCGCTGATTGACGGAGTCGCGCAGGATCAGCAACGTCTTGGCCATAGCGCCGATTTCATTGCGGCGATCAGTATAGGACACATCGGCGTTGCCATCACCATCGGCGATACGGGCCATGCTTTCCTTCAGCGATGCGACGGGCCGGGTAACCCCACCGACGACGAAAGCCGCAGCACCCATGACGAGGATGGCGCTGCCTGCACAGATGCCACCAACCCAAAGCGCCTCATCCCAGAAGGCGGCTTTGAGGTCGTCCACATAGACGCCTGTGCCGACAATCCAGCCCCAGGGCGCAAATCCTGCCACATGGGAAAACTTCTCGACGGGATCAGGCGAACCGGGCTTTGGCCAATAATAATCGACAAAGCCCTTGCCATTTGCCTTGACGGTGCTGACAAACTCCATGAACAGAAATTTGCCGTTCGGATCTTTGTTGCCCGAGAGGTCTGTGCCATTCAGTTCCGGCTTGACCGGGTGCATGACCATTTTCGGACCCATATCATTGATCCAGAAATATCCGCTGCCATTGTCGTAACGCATGGCAGAGAGCGTCGCTTTTGCCTGCTGCTGAGCAGCCTCGCGCGTCAACGCCCCGCTTTGCTCCAGGCGGTAATAGTTATCAAGAATAGCGACGCCTGTCTGGGTCATGGATGCAAGTCCGGCTTTGCGCTCCTCTTCCATCCCCTGGTATCCGCCAAACAAACTGAAGGTGAGAGCTGCCACCATGATGCTCAGGAATAAAGCGACAAGCGCATATAAGCGCATCGAAATGGTCATGTGTTTCATGCCGTTACAGTCCCCCAATTTTATATGAGGAGAGACTATAGTTATTAAAAATTCATTATTAATAATTCAGGCAGTCTTAACGAATACAGCCCGGATCTCTTGCAGAAGTGCGCGAAATTCTCAGAACGCTGTTATCAGTGTATAAATTTTATATTTCTTCGAATATACTAATTTTTTACAGTAAAATAAATCTTATTTATTTTTTATAGTTGAAAAATGACAGAATTCACGCACCGATAAAGAAGCGTTAATCATCCCTGCGTATCGTTATGGCATGCAACTAAACATGAGGGGGCTCGAAGATGGCCGTGCCAAGCTTCCGCTTTACACATTACGATCTCAAGGAATTACGCGCCGGTGCGGTCATTGAGGTATCACTGAACGCCGTCAACAACGTGCGGCTGATGACCTCGGGCAACTATCAGCGCTTCACCGAAATGCTGGATTTCAAATTCATGGGCGGTGTTGCGAAGAAATCGCCGCTGCGTTTGACCATTCCCGAAACGTCGCACTGGCACCTCATTGTTGACTGCGAAGGTCATCATGCGCTCGCGGAATCGTCTGTAAAAATGCTGCCGCCACGCAATGTGGCTCTGCCTCGTGAAAAAGTCGCGGCGGTGCGTTAGCTCCAGAAACTTATTTGGCGTTTCGCTCGCGCCTAAGCTTCGCCCACCAGTCCAGACGTTTGCGAATATCCCGCTCGAAACCACGATCCGGCGGATCATAAAACGTGGTCCGCCCCATTTTCTCCGGGAAATAATCCTGCCCTGAAAAAGCATCCGGCTCATCGTGGTCATAACGATAGCCATCTCCATAAGCTTCGCTTTTCATCAGCTTCGTTGGCGCATTGAGAATATGCTTGGGTGGCAGCAGCGAGCCGTTTTCCTTGGCCGCGCGCATGGCCGCCTTGTAAGCGGTATAGACTGCGTTGGATTTGGGTGCTGTGGCCAGATAGATGCAGGCCTGCGCCAGAGCGAGTTCACCTTCCGGCGAACCGAGATAATCATAGGCATCTTTTGCAGCATTGCAGATGACCAACGCCTGCGGATCGGCCAGACCGATATCCTCCACCGCCATACGCACAAGACGGCGACCGAGATAAAGCGGGTCTTCGCCCGCATCCAGCATTCGCGATAGATAATACAATGCGGCATCGGGGTCAGATCCCCGCACGGATTTATGCAGCGCCGAAATCAGATTGTAATGGCCGTCCTGCGCCTTATCATAGACGGGTGCGCGCCTCTGCACGATATGCGTCAGGCCTTCGGTATCGAAAATCTCGTCCTTGCGCACAGCGCGCCAGACCTCTTCCGCCAGCGTCAGCACCGCACGTCCATCACCATCCGCCATGCGAATGAGTGATGCACGGGCATCATCCGTCAGCGGCAGCGGCTTTTCCTCGACGCTTTCAGCGCGGGTCAGAAGCTCGCCAAGGCTTTCCTCATCATGGGATTTGAAGGTCAGCACGCGGGCGCGTGACAAAAGAGCGGCGTTAAGCTCGAAGGATGGGTTTTCTGTCGTTGCGCCGACCAGAATGATGGTGCCATCCTCCATGACAGGCAGGAAACTATCCTGCTGGGCGCGATTGAAGCGATGAATTTCGTCCACGAACAGCAGCGTCTGGCGCCCGTTCATGCGCCGCGCACGCGCACCTTCAAAGACCTTCTTCAGATCGGCAACGCCCGAAAAGATGGCGGAGATCTGCTCGAAGGCCAGTTGCGCCTCGCCCGAAAGCAGGCGCGCAACCGTCGTCTTGCCAGTACCGGGCGGTCCCCAGAAGATCATCGAGCCTAGGGAGCCGCTCTCTATCATTCGGCGCAGAACGCCCTCTTCGCCCGTCAGATGCGACTGCCCCGTTACCTCGGCAAGCGTGGTCGGGCGCAGCCTGTCAGCCAGAGGCCGCCGGTTGGCGACATCAGCCGGTATCTGTGGTGCGAAGAGATCGCCGCTCATCGCAGAAATTGCCGAATGCGCTGGCCATCGCGAATAAGCTCCAACCGCCAGAAGCCGGGATTGTCATCCAATGCCTTCTCGACATCTGCGGAGGTCGCCATGTCGGCACCGTTGAGAGACACAATGATGTCCTTGGGCTGGAAACCGACCCGGGCCGCTGGCGAACCGCGTTTCACATCCATGATGACAACACCGGCAGCGCCTGTCGGCAACCGCAGCTCGTCTGCAAGCTTGGGCGAAAGATTGGCGACAGTCGCTCCCGCAAACGGATTACGCCCTTCCAGCAGACGTTCGTCACGCGGCGCGGTTTCCGGTGCGGAATCCAGCGCGATGTTGAGGTTCTTTTCCTTGCCCTTGTCGATCACGGTAATGGTCGCGGATTTGCCGATACCGGCGGTGGTCAGGCGGTAGCCCAGCGCATCGGGATGCTCAACCTCGATACCATTGACGGCTGTCACCACCTGACCCGGCTCGATGCCCGCCTTTTCCGCAGGACCGTCCTTGACGACGCCCACGACAAGCGCGCCGCGTGCGCGTTTCAGACCCAGCGCCTCGGCCACTTCTGATGTCACAGGATCAAATGTCGCGCCGACATAGGGACGCTGGAAGGTCGTATCGCCCTTTTCAGCCGCAGCCAGGAACACGCGCACCAGATTGGCCGGAATGGCAAAGCCGATGCCGTTCGAGCCGCCACCGCGCGAGAAGATTGCGGTGTTGATGCCGATCAACTCGCCCGCCATGTTCATGAGAGCGCCACCGGAGTTACCGGGATTGATGGAGGCGTCCGTCTGAATGAAGAAACCGAAATCACCCTGCGTCACCTGATTACGCGCCAGTGCCGAGACAATACCGCTGGTGACCGTCTGCCCCACGCCGAAAGGGTTACCGATGGCGAGAACGAGATCACCTACTTCCGTGGCGTCAGAATTGCCAAGCGCCAGAACCGGGAAATTCTCTTTCGCGTCGATCTGCAAGACGGCGAGATCGATGCGGTCATCCTTCATCAGCACCTTTGATGAGAACTCACGTCCGTCAGCCAGCGCGACCTTGATATCGTCGGCACCATCGATGACGTGATTGTTGGTCACCACAAGACCGCCCGCTGTAACAATGACGCCCGAACCAAGCGAAGACTGCTTTTCTGTGCGGTTTGGCAATTGTTGGCCGAAAAACTGCTCGAAGAAGGGATCGCCAGCGAAAGGCGAACCGCGTTTCTGCACCATGCGCTCGGCATAGACGTTCACGACCGCTCCCGAGGTGCGCTTTACCAGCGGCGCAAAGGAGAGCTGCATTTCCGCGGTGCTGGAGGGCACGGTCTTGTTATCCTGCGCCCGCACCGAAACCGGCAAAACGAGCATTGTCGCCAAAAGGCCGGTGGTCAAATACTTCAACATGCTTGGCATGTGATTCCTCATCCTCATCAATATGATGGAGTTATAACGCTTGAGCCTATAAATCAAAGGGCGGCAAGATAATGACGGGCTGCGCCATAAGACTGGAATGGAACAACTTATGCTCTTCCAGACTTAAGACGGCATATAAAGTCCGGTTTTGGAAAAGAGATCCACATGAGTTTTAAAAAGCATGTTCTTGCTGGTTTGCTTGTTATCGCGTCCTATTCTCACGGTTCGCCAGTTGGCGCTGCCAGCTTCGATTGCACGAAGACAGACCTGAAAGCGGACGAGAAGACCATTTGCGAAAACCGCGCCTTGAACGATCAGGACGTGCGCATGGCAACTACATTCGACATTCTCACGCAATTGATGGCAATGGGCGCGCGCGACACGCTGAAGACAGAACAAAGCGAGTGGCTGAAAACCCGTGAAACCTGTGCTGCCGACACGGAATGCCTGACCAAATCCTACGATGACCGTATGAAAAAGCTTGGCGAAGCCTTCCAGAATATCAATCGTCCGCTTTAAGCCGCAGAAATGATACTCGCCATCAGCCCGTGCAACTGGTCCCTATAGCCGGTGCGGGCGGATGGCACGTCTTCGCGTGAGGTCATCACCACGGAGAGCTTTCTGGACGGCACGATATACAGCATCTGCCCGCCATAGCCCCAGGCATAATAGACCGTCTCCCCTGCCATTTCCTTGATGAACCAGCAGTAGCCGTAGCCATCGCCATTGAACACGGAATTGGTGCGCTGAACCCATGACTGATCCACCCAAGCCTGCGAAACGAGACGCTCACCATCCGGTGTCACGCCTCCGCGTCGGTACAGCTCACCAAACGCCAGCAGAGATCGCACTGTCATCGCCATCTGGTTTCCACCCAGATAGACGCCCTGCGGGTCACGCTCCCATGAACCGATGGAAAAGCCATCGAGAGGGGAAAACCAGTCACGGGCCAGCGCCAGCGTGGATTTGCCAGAAGCCTTGGTGAGAATGGCAGACAGAAGATGCGTTGAACCAGTGGAATAGAGCATACCCCCACCCGGCTCGCCCGCAAATCCGGAGCCGAGCGCCGTGCGCACCCAGTTCCGGCTGGAAACCCAGCGTCCGTAATTCGGGCCGGACATCCGCTCCAGACCCGATTGCATGGAAAGCAGATTACCAATGGTCACGCGCTCAATACGCGGATCGGGCTTCGCCGGAAAGTCGGGTCGAAGCACCGACGAGATTGGTTGATCGACACCCTCAAGAATTTTGCGATCGATCGCCATCCCAACCAGCGCGGACACAATGGATTTGGAGGCCGATTTTATGTTGGTGGAGCCGTTCAACGACGCGCCATGATAGGCGCGGCTTGCGACCTCCTTGCCGTCAAGACTGACGATGACGGCTTTCAGGCTCGGCAGCGCGTCTGCATCTTCCAGAAGCTCCGGTAAGCCCGCACTCGGCGTCTGGGCACGAACGACCGAGGCCAAGGGGAGCGAAGCGATGAGGGCAAGTGCTGTGCGTCTTTTCATAGAGATTATTTAGTGAACTTTAAAACAAGCAGAAGGCCTGTCACCGCTTTGTGAATAGCCCTCACCTCGAACTCACCCAGCGGTGACAAAGCCAAAATAAACAATGACTTCCGCAGCTTTGGAGACTCAAATTGCCAACGCCTTGAATCATCGCATGAAGAGATCATTCCTCGTAAATCATCTTCTTCGTCACGCCGCCATCCAGCACCATGACCTGCCCGGTCATGAAGCCAGCCCCGGTAAGATACACCACCGCATCCGCAATATCTTTCGGCCTGCCCACCCGCCCAACCGGATGCTGAGAATGATCCTGCTCACGCAGATCCGTGTCTTCGGTAATCCAGCCCGGCGCAATTGCATTCACCCGGATTTTCGGCCCGAGACTAACCGCAAGCGCATGGGTCAGCGCCACCAGCCCGCCCTTGGATGCCGCATAGGCTTCCGTCTCCGGCTCGGACATGAAAGCCCGGGTGGAAACCATATTGATGATGCTGGCACCCTCCCCCATCAGCGGCACCGCAGATCGCGTCATCAGGAACGCCCCGGTCAGATGACTGTCCGTCACCTTGCGCCAATCGGCCAGCGATAACTCATGGATAGGCCCAGTGTTGGGCGATGCAATGCCTGCATTGTTGACGAGAAGCTCAAGACCATCCCAGCCAAGCTTCTCAAATGCGGCGGCTACTGAGCTTTCATCGCCGACATCGCAATGGCAATGCTGTGCCGTCGTCTTGCTGCTCTTGATATCGAAGGATGCAACGGTCCAGCCCTCCGCCAGCAACCTCTCGATAATCCCAGTCCCGATGACACCGGCACCGCCGGTTACAATTGCGCGTTTCATGAATTCAGGTCCTCATTTTTCACATTCGGCCAACGTGCTGAAGCAAAACCAGTTCCGATTCAAAATCACGGTTGGCAGACACGCCCAAATTGCGCATGTTGAATGTCATGCGATCTGTCGACAGAACAATACCAAGATTGGTTTCGAACCGCCTGACCCTTCGGCGCTTCAAGATTACGGACGCGCCAGCGCTGGCACGCATCACCAATGATCAGCTGGTGTTGCGCAACCTCTTACGAACATCATGTCCCTACACAGTCGACGATGCCCGAACGAAGATCCTGCGCTTTCAAGGGAAAAATCTGCCCGTGTGGGCAATAGATAACGGCCAACTCATCGGCCTCATCGGTCTTGCAGGTGAGTTTGGGCTGTGGCTAGGGCGAAGCGCATGGGCCAGAGGCTATGGAGAAGAAGCAGCCCGGCTCGTCATCGATCATGCCTTTAAGCACATGAACATGCCTGTTCTTCACGCTAACCCGATCAGCGACAATAAATCATCTCACCGTCTCATGCAGAAGCTTGGATTCAGGAAAATTGGTAGAGCGCAATCTCTCTGCGCACAGCGAAGCAGAATGGTTTCGCTTGTCAGGTACGAGTTGAGAAACCCATTTCACTTGGAAACGGGCTAGTCTCACTCACCCCGTCATTCTCGGACGTGGTCAGATCCTCGGGACAAGCCCGAGGATGACGCAGAATTTGTCTCACTGCCGAACGATGGCTTACTCCGGCAGTATCCGCACAGCACCCTTGTCCGCGCTCGATGCAAATGCCGCATAGGCCTTCAATGCCGTGGTGACATTGCGCTTGCGGTGCTCCGCTGGCTTCCAGCCAAGCTGGTCCTGCTCGGCCCGGCGTGATGCGAGTTCGGCATCCGAGACCTTGAGGTTGATTGTGCGGTTGGGGATGTCGATCTCGATCGGATCACCCTGGCGCACGAGGCCAATGGCGCCGCCCTGGGCTGCTTCCGGCGAAGCGTGGCCGATGGAGAGGCCAGACGTGCCACCGGAGAAACGGCCATCAGTGATGAGCGCGCAAGCCTTGCCGAGACCCTTGGATTTCAGGTAGCTGGTTGGATACAGCATTTCCTGCATGCCAGGGCCGCCCTTGGGGCCTTCGTAACGGATGACAACAACGTCGCCAGCCTTGACTTCGTTGGACAGGATGCCCTTCACGGCAGCGTCCTGGCTTTCGTAAACCACGGCGACACCGTTGAATTTCAGGATCGATTCGTCCACGCCAGCGGTCTTTACGATGCAACCATCCTGAGCAATGTTGCCGTAGAGAACAGCCAGACCACCATCCTTGGAGAACGGCTTTTCAACCGAGCGGATGACGCCGTTTTCGCTATCGGTATCCAGCTCATCCCAGCGCGAGGACTGGCTGAAAGCAACCTGCGTCGGCACGCCACCGGGCGCAGCCTTGAAGAAGTCGCGCACGCTTTCGCTGTTGGTACGTGTGATATCCCAACGATTGATGGCATCACCCAGCGTTTTCTCATGGACGGTATAGCAATCCGTATTGAGAAGACCGCCGCGTTCCAGTTCACCCAGAATACGCATGATGCCGCCGGCACGGTGCACGTCTTCCATGTGCACGTCCTGCTTGGCAGGCGCGACCTTGGACAGGCATGGCACCCGGCGCGACATGCGGTCGATGTCTTCCATGGTAAAGTCAACGCCGCCCTCATGGGCTGCGGCCAGAATGTGCAGCACGGTATTGGTGGAGCCGCCCATGGCGATATCCAGCGCAATCGCATTTTCGAATGCAGCCTTGGTCGCAATCGAACGCGGCAGAACCGTATAATCATCCTGCTCATAATGGCGGCGCGCCAGATCAACGATCAGGTGGCCCGCCTCAACGAACAGGCGCTTGCGATCCGAATGCGTGGCCAGCGTGGAGCCATTGCCGGGCAAGGCAAGGCCCAGCGCTTCGGTCAAACAGTTCATGGAATTGGCCGTGAACATGCCAGAGCATGAGCCACAGGTTGGACATGCAGCACGCTCGATGGTGTCGACTTCCTCATCGGTCATCTTGTCATCGGCAGCAGCAACCATCGCATCTACGAGGTCGAGCGCAACAGTCTTGCCATGCAGCACAGCCTTGCCCGCTTCCATTGGTCCACCGGACACGAAGACGACCGGAATATTCAGACGCATGGCGGCATTTAGCATGCCGGGTGTGATCTTGTCGCAGTTGGAAATGCAGACCATGGCATCGGCACAGTGGGCGTTGACCATGTACTCAACGGAATCGGCGATGATCTCGCGCGATGGCAGCGAATACAGCATACCATCGTGACCCATAGCGATGCCATCATCCACGGCAATCGTGTTGAATTCCTTGGCAACGCCACCGGCTGCTTCGATTTCCCGCGCAACCAGCTGGCCAAGGTCTTTCAAGTGGACGTGGCCCGGCACGAACTGCGTGAACGAGTTGACGACAGCGATAATCGGCTTGCCGAAATCGCCATCCTTCATGCCGGTGGCGCGCCAAAGGCCACGCGCACCGGCCATGTTGCGGCCGTGGGTTGTCGTTCTGGAGCGATAAACTGGCATGTGCTTATTCCTCGATTTTCCTCACGCAAGGGCCGATTTGCACAGCACCGCTGCACCCTGCCCCTGCTTTTGAGTGGGTTTTACTCGAAAGCCGCCCGCCTGTCACTGCCACCTTCAAGCAAAACAGTACGGTTCGGTACGGTACGGTTTATTCCGCTGCATCCTTCAGGCTATTCTCGCGGGCCAGCGTCATTCTGCGGAGAAAGCCGTCGTGGTTGGGGCACTGCGACAGACGTTCCTGAAATGCCTCGATTAGCCATGTCGCTGCGGGTCCGCAGGGCGAATCTGCCTTGTGCAGGGCATAAAGCGGGTATTCGCCACCCTCATAGGAATCAAGCTCAAGAGCTTTGAGACTGCCGTTGATGATATCGTTGCGCACCACCGATACGGGAAGACCACCCCAGCCGAGGCCGCCTTTGATAAGTTGGTACTTGGTGGCAATGTCGCTGACGCGCCATTTTTTATAGGACAGCACGTTGAAATCCTTGCCCTTTGTCAGGCCGGACGCATCGGTGACCACAAGCTGCACCTCTTCGCGCACATCTGCCAGCGTCAGCGGGCGGTTCAGGAGCACCAGAGGATGGTCAGCGGCGGCCACCGGCACCATGAAAGAGTGGCCGACCTTATCAATAACAAGCCCATCATCCTGGTGGAACATGGCGCCGCCAATGCCGATATTGGCCTTCCGATTCAAAACCATATCCATGACCATGCCAAGCTCGCCAACGCTGAGGTTCAGCGTGACGGTGGGGAACTGAACGCGAAAGTCCCTCAGCGCATCGACCACCGCCTCGGCGGGCACCATGGTGCTGATAGCAAGCGAAACTTCGGCCTCAAGGCCTTGCTTCAAGCCTTTGGCGCGGGCGCGCAAATCCTGGAGGCCGGAAACGATGCGGCGCGCATGCTCCAGCATCGCCGCACCTTCATCCGTCAATTTGGGCTGGCGAACGCCATTGCGTTCAAACAGCGTGACTTCCAGCTGGGCTTCAAGATTGGCAATCGTATAGCTGACAACGGATTGCGCCCGGTTCAGCGCGCGTGAGGCGGCGGAAAAGCTGCCGGTCTCTGCCACGGAGAGAAAGACCTGCAATTGGTCCAGTGTCGGATTTGCTTCCATGGTCCATCCAGTTTCTCGATAGGTGACTTCCAGATTATCACAGTTTTCTAGATGACAACATTGAACGATACAAGCACCAACGATTGGGCTGCTGCGCCCCGTCCAACCTCTATATTGACCCAAGGATATTGCACATGTCGAAAATTCTTCTCGTAACGTCCAGCCCACGCGGCGACCAGTCCATGTCCAACAAGTTTGCTGGCGAACTTGCTGCCAAAATTCAGGCACAGACAAACGGCTCGATCACGCATCTCGACGTCGGCCAGAACCCGATCAACCACCTCGACACGACAACGATTTCAGCCATTCGCTCGGCACCTGCTGATCGCAACGGCGAAGAAGCAGAGGCCATCAAGTATTCTGACGAACGCGTTGCAGAACTGCTTGCAGCCGACACGGTCATCATCGGCACCGGCCTTATCAACTTCAGCATCTATTCCGGCCTGAAGGCTTGGATCGACCTGATCGCCCGCGCTGGCCAGACGTTCCGTTACACAGAAACAGGTCCTGTTGGCCTCGCAACCGGCAAGAAGGTTTACATCGTATTGGCTTCTTCCGGCATCTACTCGGAAGGCCCAGCAGCACCTCTGGAGCTTGCTGTTCCTTACCTCAAGACCGTTCTCGGCTTCATGGGCATGACCAACGTTGAAGTCATTCGCGTTGAAGGCCTGGCCTTCGGTCCAGAAGCTGCTGAAAAGGCAATTGCCGCAGCAACTGCCAAAATTGAAGATCTGGCCAAGGCTGCCTGATATGAAAAAAGCGGCGCTATAAACGCCGCTTTCCATAGACTACCCAACGGCTGCGAGCCTCTCGCGGCCGTTTTTTATTTGAACAGCGACGCGCCGCTCTGATCGATAATCAGCTGGCCCTTGCGCACGGTAAATTCCACGGCATCTTCAAGGCTGGAGAACATATCCGCCCGCACGAATTCATGCACAAGCGTCTCTTCCCCCACCATCTTCTCGATGCGTCCGGCCAGACGGTATTGGCCGCCCTCTTTCATCGGCGTCGCGATGATCACGCAATCCTTGTAGGGATGCGGCTCTGCCGATTCAGCCTTCTTCGGTGCAGCATCTGATGAGGATGAACCGAAAGCGGAAAAGAGTTTGGAAAAGAACGAGGCCATGATCTACCTTCCTTTGTAGAGTTGGCAGGGCGTTGCATCACCCTGCCCGTTTTGCGACCGCATCAAATGATGAGGTTGGCAAGGATTTCGTTTTCGGTGATGTCCTCATAGCCGAGGCCCGCATCTTCGAAACGCTGGAACAGACCGCTGAAATTCTCCCGGTCGGTCGTCTCGATGCCAATCAGGATCGAGCCGAAATTGCGGGCGGATTTCTTCAGATATTCGAAGCGCGCAACGTCATCGTCCGGGCCAAGAAGATTGAGGAAATCACGCAGCGCACCAGGGCGCTGCGGCAGGCGCAGAATGAAATATTTCTTCACGCCGGTGTAACGCATCGCGCGCTCTTTCACGTCCGGCAGGCGATCGAAATCGAAGTTACCGCCGGAAACGACGCAAACGACGCGCTTGCCCTCCAGCTTTTCCCGGCCAAGCTGCTCCAGCGCGGCAATGGCGAGCGCGCCCGCAGGCTCCAGCACAACTCCTTCCAGATTGAGCATATCAATGATCGTCACGCAGATAGCGTTTTCGGGGACGAGCTCAACCTGCTCCGGCGAAAAGTGCTGCAAAGCCTCGAAGTTGAGTTCGCCAATGCGCGCAACCGCCGCACCATCAACGAAATTGTCGACCTTGTTAAGCGTCACCCCTTCGCCCGCCGTAAGGCTGGTCTTCAGGCTCGGCGCACCAACAGGTTCGCAGAAAACGAAACTGCTCTTGGCGAGATCGTCAGCGAAATAGCCGGTCAACCCGGCTGAGAGACCACCGCCACCGACAGGCATGACCAAAATATCCGGCAGTTGGCCGTCCGGCAACTGATCAGCAATCTCTGCGGCAACAGTCGCCTGCCCTTCGATGATGTCCTTATGGTCGAAGGGGGGCACCATATAACCCGATGTTTCCTCGACGAACGTGCGGGCAGCGGCATAGCACTGGTCGAAAATATCGCCGACAAGGCGGATCTTGATGAATTCACCGCCGAAGATGCGGGTCTTGTCGATCTTCTGCTGCGGCGTCGTCACCGGCATGAAAACCACGCCATGAACGCCGAAATGACGGCAAGCAAAAGCGAATCCCTGCGCGTGGTTTCCGGCAGATGCGCAGACGAAAATCTTGTCCTTGCCCGTCGTGGCAACGGCTTTGCGCAGAAAATTGAATGCGCCTCTAATCTTGTAGGAACGAACAGGCGTCAGGTCTTCACGCTTCAGCCAGATCTCCGCGCCATAGCGGCGGCTGAGATGTTCATTCAACTGCAAAGGCGTTTCAGGAAACAATTCCCGAACTTCTCGCCGTGCGGCTTCTACAAGCAATTTATCCACGATTTTCAATCCATTGAATTTCAGGTTGGCTCCCGCTATGCCATAGGAAAACGCTTGAGACAAAGACTCTTTGCGCAACTTCGGTACGCCTCACTCAATCAAGGTTTCATTTCTTGAATAGCAACCTTCTGCGCGCGGTCCTCTATATCGCTTCCATCTTCGGGCTTTACATGGCAACGGCGATGTTTATCCCGGCCATGGCCGACCTTTATTATGGAAACAGTGATTGGGCGGTGTTTGCCACATCCGGTTTCATGTGTGGCGGGCTGGCACTTGCCGGTGCGCTCGCCACCCGTGCGCCCATGCCCACTTTCAACAAAAGGTTCGGCTTTCTGCTGGTCAATGTCCTCTGGCTCGTCTTCTCGCTCGTCGGCGCTGTACCGCTGTATCTGTCTGAACTCAATCTCAGCTTTGGCCAGGCTCTATTTGAATCCATTTCGGCAATCACAACCACGGGCTCGACTGTTATCGCCGGGCTGGATAATGCCCCACAAGGCATCCTGCTCTGGCGCTCGTTGCTGTGCTGGCTGGGTGGCATCGGTATTGTTGCCCTCGGCCTCTTCATCCTGCCGCTGCTGCGCGTTGGCGGCATGACCTTTTTCCGCATGGAATCGTCAGACACGTCTAGCGACCGCCCTTTCGCGCGCCTTGCGAGCTTCACCAAAGCCTTTGTTGCAATCTACATAGTCATGACGCTGGCCTGCACCATCGCCTTCGATTTCGCAGGCATGACCCATTTCGATGCGCTGAACCACGCCATGTCCACAATCGCGACAGGCGGCTTTTCCACGCATGATGCCTCCTTTGCGTTTTTCGGAAACAATATCGCGCTTCTGTGGATCGCCACATTCTTCCTGATCCTCGGAAGCTTGCCCTTCTCTGTGATGATCCTGCTGGCCGTGCGCGGACGCCTGGATATTCTGCATGATCCGCAGATACGCGTCTTCATCGGCTATCTCTGCGCCATATCGCTGGCGGTCGCCATCTACCACCACATCACAAATGGCGTGCGGCTCGATCATGCACTCAGCCATTCCTTCTTCAACATGGCATCGATTCTGTCGACAGGCGGCTTCGCCAGCGATGACTACACGCTCTGGGGTCCATTCGTAGTGGTTGTTGCCTTCCTCGCCACCTTCATGGGCGGCTGTTCTGGCTCGACAGCGGGCGGCATCAAGGCATACCGCTTCATCATCGTCTTCAGCGTCGTGAAAACCGGCCTGAAAAAACTGCTCTATCCGGATGCCGTCTATTCCGTGCGCTATGGCAAGCAAGTTGTGGACGCAGAAACGATCCGCAACGTCTTTCTCTTCATCAGCTGCTATATCGCCCTGTGGATCGGCGGCAGCCTTGTCATGAGCGCCATGAACTATGACTTCCTGACCGCAACGTCAGCAGTCGCCACCGCACTCGCCAATGTCGGCCCCGGCGTCGGCCCCATCATCGGCCCCGCAGGTAATTTCTCAACCATCAAGGACCCGGCACTCTATCTTCTATCGCTGATGATGCTGCTGGGCCGCCTCGAAATACTGACCGTACTCGTGCTGCTGATGCCGCTGTTCTGGAAGGCTTGAGAGCAATTTGAGGGTGATGGTGCGGACGGCGGGACTTGAACCCGCAAGACCGTGGGTCGGCAGATTTTAAGTCCCCTTGGGTGACGATACTGTCTGATCAAGCCGTTGATAATGCTTCCCTTTTCGTTTCAATGGGAAGCTCTACTTACCTTGAAGTAGTGGGTGTGGCCACAGGTTTAGCCACAAGCCGCACAAGAAGATTATTTCTGGTGTGCGACTTAATTTGTTGAAAGCACAGTCTTAAAGATTGCCTTGAGCTGATCTTGTGGCAACTGAGCGAGAAGCTTTGCGAGTGCCTGGGTGTCATGCTCGATCTCGTCCACGATAGCGAGTGTGGCGCGATTTCCAGCGAGTGTTTCCTTCTTTTCCATGCGACCAATGACATCATCCAACTCATCCCCAAAGAGGTGAACGTAGCGCTGAGTGACGAGCAAGGTTGCGTGACCGGCAAGCTTCTGGATGGCCGCAGCGTTCTCCCCATTCGAGGCCAGACGCGAACAAAACTCATGACGAAGGATATGCGGAACGAACTGCTTGTCCCCTTCGAGGTCGAGCGTCTCTGACAAGCGGCCCCAGTAGTGAGCAACCGAGTTCTTGGAGAGGTTCGGGAACACGGCTTTCCCCATGATGTCATCCCGACGACGATCAAAGACGGCCTGCGCACGAGCTGTCAAAGGCACGGTGCGGCTCTTGCCGGACTTCGTTCGCTGTCCAGATGCACCAACACCCCAAACGGTCACGCGGCCATTCTGGATGTCTTCGAAGTGCAAAGCCAGGACTTCCCCTTGACGCATGCCAGTGTCCAGAGACAGGACGGTGTAATCCGCCATGTCTTGGTGGCCAATGCGCTCAAAGAAAGCGAGTGTCTTCTTCTCCTCATGTGACGTGAAGCGACGAACGCGGTGTTCGCTCTCCTTGTACTTGTTGCATTTCGGCTTGCGCTCGATGATGCCAAGGTCCTCAGCCTCAGAGAGACATTTAGATAGCGCCGCAACCTTCCGGTTCACGGTTCCCTGAGCGTTGCCAGCAGCCAAGAGCTTTGCACGAGCGCGGTCCACATCTGCCTTGCCCAACTTTGCGACCGGAAGGCTTGCGCCGATCTCAGCAACGATCAGGTTGGCGTTGATGAGTTGCTTCGAGCCGGACGCCATGGGAGCCCAGTGGGTCTCATAGACATGCTGAACAAGCTCCCCGAGGGTGTATGGAAGGTCACCACGGCGTTTCGCAGCCTTCTCTCCCATATCGATGGGCTCGCCCTTTATGAGCTTCGCCTTGCTGTCCAGTTCCCAAAGTTCGGCCTCACTTTCCGTCCCAAAGCTGCGGCGATGCCGAGCCCCTTTGTGGGTCACGGTTCCTTCCCATGAGGAACCTCTTTTCTTCGCCATTCTGTTCTCCTTGAAGTTGACATAGGAATGCATCCGGCATACCGAGAGGTCAGCCGCTCGCATGGTGAAATTGGTAAACACACCGCACTTAAAATGCGTCGCCTTACGGCTTGCCGGTTCAAGTCCGGCTGCGAGCACCACTTTTACTGAGGCTTGTTGATGCGTCCACGGGTAGAGGCTGGTTCGGCCTTCTCCATGGCTTCTTCGTGCATCCGCTCGATTTGAAGACGAGCATCTGTCTCACGGTCGAATGAGTAATCAGCATCGACATTGCGCAAGAGCTTCGTAACGAACGCCTTGCCCGAGGCGGTTAAGAATATCAAACGACGACGAGACTCCCGAGGGTCAATCACGACATCCACGAGGTCCAGCCCCGGTTTTCCGAGGCGATGGAATTTCGAAAGTGCTTGAATGTTACGCGAGACTGAGGACTGAGACAGTCCGGTTCTCTTGCTCAATTCAGCCATTGTTAAGCCGGGGTGGAGAACAACCTGAAACAGGATGTCCGCTTGTTGCATCGGCATGTCAGGACTGAGGGTTCGGAGCATATTGATGACGCGAGACACTGTAAAAGCTGCATCGCGTTTAGTCGTTTCAGTAGTGGTCGTCATGGGCCTACCCGATAATGTCACAAGTGAAAATCTATCCGATAATGGATAGGTTGGCGTTGGTTGTCCAATCTTTTTTCTCAACTTCCTATATCAAAACTAAGCTAAGACCATTTCTTGCTACTAAAAAGCGATTTGCGCGTGTTGTAAAATGCTACAAAGTACGCAATCTGAAGTGGTTGCATGTCGAACTGATCGGAGTAATCGTGTCCGGCTCCAAAATACTTCCTGAAAAAATTACTACCCCGATACAATTGGTGGCAACGTGGTTCGTTATGCTCGTTGCTTTAGTAAGCGCTCTACTGGGTGCCGCACACTGGATCACCCGTCCAGAGTGGGCCTCTGCCTTTCTTATAATACTGACTGGAATATTGATTGCTGGAGTCCTAATATTCGTCGCGGCAATGTTGACAGTATTTCGGCCACACTTGCAGGAAGCAAAAGAATATGCTGAGTGGTTGAAGGATAAGGGCTTATATTCGGACGGGATTCTCAGGGCTAGCCAAGTATCAGAAATGATACTTCAGCAAGTCCAGCCTCAAGAAGCCGAAGCTGAGCAAACAATCTGGACGAAATCCGAATTTCAGGTGTCTATTTCGCAGTTGCCTGGGGATTACATGCTCTATCGCAACTTGGTGAATGCTGGCTTTGATGCTTCAATCTACCAGGCTTCGGCTTCGGACGATTTTGATGCCCATGCAGCAATATGGATTGGTTCTTTGGTCCCAGTTTCGTACGCGGTCGAGGCAATTAAGCTTGCTGTCACCACATGGCCTCACCTCAAATTTCTTCATCTTTCTAACGACGGACCGGTTCCACCAGATTACGTTCATAAGCAGCTTTACCTAGGTGGCGCGACAAAAACAGCTTGGACGTTTGGCTTGATGGCTTGGCCTAACGACGAACTTCTCCGACTTGACGACACAATGGAAGTTGACGAGTTTCATCGACTTGTTCGCGCGAGGTATATAGGTGGAGGACGCAACGTTAAGTTATAGGTCTGGCCTCCGCGTGTGGATTGCCAGACTTTCGAGAAGCGACTGGCTTGGATATGCTGTGGGGACTAAGCCTTATGAACCGTCAGGTCCCTTACGCTAGATGGTTATGGAGGGCTTAGGTGAACGAGACCCTGGCCTCCGAGGGTCTTGTTCTGGGGTTTTTTACATCCCCCCCCTCAACAGAACAGCCCGACTCCATCACTCAGGTCAACTTCGGTCACCGAATGCCGCAGCTCGTGGGCGTACTGCTCATAGTCAAAATACTGCGCAAGCGGGTGATCGCTCTTGATGTCATGGGCGGCTAGCATCTCGTCCGCCATCTCATCAGCGTAAGCACGGAGGCTTTCGTAACGACCAACAAAGCGGTCAGCCAATTCCTCTTTGGCGTAGGCAACAGAGCCGAAGTGAGAGACGATTGCAGAGAGGTTTTCAGCTTCCATGCTGTGTTCTTCGGTCAGTTCCACAAACTCAGCGATTGCCTTGATGCCCGCGTATTCGCCGAAGCAAGATGGTAAATCCTCGTAATCGTGGATTGCCCATTCTTCCGCGCTAGGAACCATTTCATCCGTCTCGGGGTGCTTTACCGTCACGTTCGGGAAACGGCTCTCGCGCAGCATTGCGGAAACCTCGGCCTGCATCTCATCAACATCAGAGCTTGCGTCAATCCAACGACCGTGCAGCACACCATTATTGTAACTCGCTAGACACGCAGCATAGAACCGCATCCGTCTCTCCTTCGCTAGATGCCCTTGCAGGCTTGTGAGGGTTTGATTAAGATGCAGGAGCCTCACAGCCTTTCGACTGTGAAGCCCCTTCGCTAGAGGGTTAGGAATAGGGCCAAGGTGATCGAGACCTTGGCCTTTTTCGTTTTCCAGCGAAGAGTGATTGACCATGTAATCATGGTATCTCTCCTGCATTGTGGGGCTCTATCGTCACCCCTTCCGGCTAGATCAGCGGGGCCACCCGCCTTACCTGTTCAGCTAGCTCATCAGGCCCTAGGCGCGACCCTAGGACGACCAGAGGAAAGCCTCCGGTTTCGCTTATTTATGCATTAGTGGGTAGATTTAGGCAGCAGTAGCCATTGCCGGTGCAGCGTGAAGGAATGCCGGTAGCGTGTTGCCTTCAGTGTATTTTAGGAACGGCATCAGGACACCAAAAGCGTGGTCAACGCCCCAGAACCGTATCAAGGCTGGATTATCGCCGTTAGCGGAGATGGATAGACCGCCCTTACCTTCTGGGTAGAGATCGATTGCAGCTTTGCCAAAATCGTTCAGGAACTTTGGGGAGAAGCAACCGAAGCTGCGTTCTGCGTCAATTCTAGGGATAACCCGTTGCCAGTGAGGGAATGTGCCATCAATTACTGTGGCATGGTTCATTGCTACGGGAACAGGCGTACCTTCCGGGTAGCTGTCTAGGATGTCTTTTGGTGGCTGGTTGGTTGTCTGCCAGTAGCCACGATCAGGATGATAAAACCCGTACTCTTGATTCATTAGCGTAACTCCGCCCAATATTGAGGGCCAGAAGAAAAATTCCCATCAACTGGCGTAAATCGGTAGTACCAACCGGACGGAATTATTTCGCTTACTGTATAACGTCCTTGATACTGATGATCACTTAGAATGACCCAATTGCTGTTATCTGCCGAAACCCACAACCGTGGACCATTACTGCTTGTGACAATCGTGACTGAAATCGAAATCGCCCTGCCGGTCGTGTTCTGGTATGTAGTGTTGAGGGCACGCTGGCTAAGCATGTTTTGCCATGTCTGACCGACACCGAGGCTTGGAGGTGTGATGGTCGCGATGGCATGTCCAACAGCTTCCGCATCAGGAAACTTGTTAACGACCTTGTTGACGATATCTGTAGCCGTGGCCTTGTCCCACATGCTGATAAGGCGATTGCCGTTCCACATGAGGTTCCCGGCAAGGATGTTCATGGTCCCAAGGCCGTTGCCATCGTTGGCGTTGCTGTCACAGATGATGCGGCAGTTATAGTCGCGCACGGTCGCAGACGTATGGAAATCCATAACGGCAAAACCGGCACTGCCGTCCATTTTTCCTAGTTCCAGCGCCGCTCTGACATATAGCTCACCAGCTACGGCAGCACCGCCGAAAATATCTACAAAACCGTTGCCACGGGAAATTTGCAAAGAGGGGCCAATGTAACCACCTGCATTTGAGTATCTTGCAAAAGTAAGATAGCTGCCATCACCTGCAGCGAACGCCGAAAAACGCTGGACGTTATTCTGTTTCCAGTAGTAGACCGCGTCTCGGTTCGCTCCGTTATCTACGGTGAACTCTCGGGTTGAAAGCGCACCCGTCATAGTGTCGCCTGACTTATTCACGGTGGCGAAGTCTACCTGTGATTTTGTATAATAGCTGGAAGGGTCAAACATGGCTGCGTCTTGAGCGGACTTGGCCGCTGCTTTTGCCGAATTGTCAGCCTCCGTAGCCTTCTGTGAGGTGAACGTCTTGGCGTTTTCGATATCAGCTTTCGCCGTTTCCGCGCGGTTTCGCGCAGCTTCGGAAGCGTTCTTATGGGCCTCCGCAGTATTGCGATAGGAAAGCGCTAGGTCACACGCTGCCTCGGAACCTGCCCGTGCGTTTTCGGAACCGCCACGCGCAACCTGTGAGGCGTCACGCGCTGTTTCGGAACCTGTCCGTGCGGTAACTGCATCATTCTTAGCGGCCACGGCTTCGGTAAGGTTTGTGTTTGCAACGCTGAGCGCCCAAGACTTCGTAACGGCGTCCTGTGGATTTACAGGGTCCGCCATTGTCGTGAGCCGGCGATTGAGAGCGGAGAACTGTCCGTCCTCGGTCACGGCCATAGAAGCCGCACCCTGGTCGAATGCCTCCTGCGCTAGGAAGAACGCCTGCAAAGTCGAGGTATTCAAATCAGACTGAACAAGGGTGGAACCGTCAGTGAAGGTGACAAGTCGTTTATCTCGTGGTGTGGTTCTCCGTACCTCGACAACAGTGTCCTTTGCGGGCGCTGCGGCTGTCCTGAGCCGGTAGGTGTCAACCCATGTAAAGGGGACTGAAACACCATCAACCCTTACGGAGACATGGGATTTCGAAAGATATTCGCATGGAACATCGAAGTTCCGATTGATGCCATCTCCACGGGAGTGGGCATAAGAAAGGGGCATTATGATCTCCAAAACGAGAAAGGCCCCCGCCACGGTGAGGTGACGAGGACCTAGGAGGTTTGATTGTTGTGTGCGGTTAGCGCTTCGGCGACCACTCCGGGAGAGGACTGATCATTGTTGAGAGAAGCTGCGTGATGCCGTTGAGGTTTTGGAACGGAAGTATACGAGCGAGATTGCGGGCATCCGCTTGCGAGAACCTCTTGCCGTGGGCTGTTTCACCGATGACGGACATAGCTTTGAATATGCCGTCCCCGAGATCAGCCGTGGGGTTTCCCCAAAGAGCATCGGAACCGAGCTGGGTGTTTCTGGCATCAAAGATAGGCCCATCCTGCTTGAAGGGGCTCGCCAGTGTGTCCACCGCCACAGGCATGATGCTAGCCCATGAGGAGTTCTGGATACCCGCTGCGGCCAGTCGCTCAATCGAAAGGCGTTTCTCTAGGAATTCCTCGCGATCACTGCGGCCCACCGAAGCCAGATAAGTTCTCGCGGTGTAGGCCAAAGACGCTGCGAAGGTGGTCCCGATGAAGGCCATTGCCGTTGTCGTGTCACGGAAGTTGAGACCCTGTAGCGTCTGCTTCGTGTACGATGCCAGCATGAACGAGCGGAACTGGAGGAACGTCCGCGCCAATGGATTGGACATCCACATGGCCATCTGTCCGATATCGTTCTCTTGGATGATGGAGCGACCGAGGCGGAACGAAGCCGCTTCGAAGTTGGCCACGGCATCCCTATCCGCCCACTTCTGAAAGTTCATGGCTTTGAGCCGTTTACCGTCAAAGGTCGCATTGTCCCGGATGCCTTGGAGGACGGCCTGTAGCTTGTCATCATCCAGCCCGAGGGCCTGCATACGCCGAGGTGAGAACTTGATTTCATCCCGAGCCATGTGGGCAAACTTGTTGAAGATCGCCCTACCTGTCCAGCGCTGGAGGATGGTGTTTACCGGGGCCATGCCAGACATAGCGGACACCGCTCGCTTGCCCTTCTGGAGAGCATCGTCAATCCCTTGGACGGTCGAGCTATTCCATGTGTCGAGCGGGTTATCAAAGAGGTCCTGCCTGCGGTGAGTGTCATGGCGAACCCAGTCAGTTCCAAGGCCGGTGATGTCCTCAATCTCCTGCGCCAAAGCATCATCCAGTTGCCCTGTGCGAGCGTTTCTCCAAAGAGAACGGAAAGACGGCACGTTGGTGAAGGAAGCTTTGAGGCCGAGCTGGGACACCGTGTTCATGGTTTCCGAGAGCTGGGCGAAACCCGTTCGCGGTGGCCAGGATGCCCATGCAGTCGTCACCCTCCAGCGTTGGCCGGAAGTAAGCCTGATGCTCGTCAATGAGCCACTGCTTGATAGACCTGAGGACCAACGGTTTCTTGGTATTCTTTCGGTTGCCCTTGTAAGAAGGCAGAACGCCGAACCGGAAGTTTCCTTCGCTATCGGTCAGGCAAAGCTTCATGTCCGTACCTTTCAGCTCGTCCATGTAGCGATCAAGCATTTCGAGAATGGCGGCTTTCACCACGTTCTCGTCACAGTGCCAAGTCCAGTAGCCGTCACCCCAATGGGTGGCGACTTCTTTTGATGCGGCGGCATTGTAGGCCACCACGTCAGCGTCAATGAGTAGGGTTCGGCTCAAGCTTCACCCCGCAGCGTGTGAAGATGCTGGATACCCGCAGCGGTGATGCGCCATTCGCGGCCATACATTCCGGTAGCAATGCGGGTGGTGATAAAGCCGTCCGAAGCGGCCATGCCGATCTCGTTCGCGTATTCGCGGGCGAAGTCGCTCTTGGTCTTGAAGGGTGCATGCCAAGCGCGGCTGAGAACGTCAGTGAGTTTCTTTCCAGTTGTTGCCAATTTTGAACTCTCCGTCGATTGGGCAGCGGAAATTGAAGTGAGCGGTGCAATCCCTCATCGCGTTGACGAGGACTTCTCCGACTTCGGTTGAGATTGCTTCGCGGGCATCGACCTGCATTTCGTCGTGGACATGCGCCACGAAAGCGAAGTCACGACCAAAGACGTACCCACGGGTGGATAGTTCTTGATATGCAAAAACGGTCGCCTGCTTGGCGATTAGAGCCCCTGCGGATTGCAAGAGAGTGTTGAGGGCAGCGTGAGGTGACCTGATGTGGAGCTTCCGGCCATCAATGCCGATGAGGTATCCACGTTCAGCCGCCTTAGAAACAGCTTGGCGAAGCTTCGCAATAGCTGGGGTCTTGTCGAGGAACGATTTCTTGAGCCGCTTTCCGACCCGCTTCAGTTCTTCCTCGGATGGACTTGCGGTGTAACCGAGGTCGTTCTTGGCCGGGAAGTACCGCTTGTAAACGGAGCAACCTAGACCATCGCGGACCTCACGCATTGCGATGTCCAGCACGATTGACCCGGCCTTGGCATCACCGGCTCCATAGAGGAAGCCGTAGATGAAGGTCTTGGCTCCACCACGGAACAGCTTGTGGATAGGATGGTGGTCCTCATCCCGCACTGTTCCGACTGGGACGAAGCCCAAGGCAAGCACGTTGACTCGATCATATTCGTGCCTTTGGGTTTGGATTGTTTTGGAGAGGAGCCATCGCCGGGCTCGTAGTAACCACAGCCGTAGCAATGGCCGTGGCCGTCCGAGTAGCGCCCGAGGTTGTCTCGGGAGCCGCACTTCGGGCATGGCTCCTTGTGAAGAAAGGAGCTGTCTTCTGTCATACGTGCGTGGTTATCGGCGGTTGGGGGTCATGATGATGAGTGAGATCACGTAGCCCAGCACCCAGGAGCCGAAGAACGGAGCCGAGTAGCCGAACGACCAAGCCCCGAGCTTGATGAGGCCAGCCCAAATCAGGCCAGCGATGAGCAAGCCGATAAAGCGATAGAGGTATTCCATGGTTATTCCTTGGGGAGAGTTTGGATGCCTTCGGGCATCAGATGGTTTGCATTGTCTGTGATCTTGAGCGCCTGCTCCTGGGTGAGTTCATGCCGCGAGACAGCGCCAGCCAACGCCTTGACGTAGCTGGTAGCGATCATGCTGAGGACGGCGTGAAGTGAGGTGACAGGGAGGCGCATAAGGGGTGGCCTCGGGCTCTTCATCGAACGAGGAGCCAGAGATTTTCACCGGGCGGATGATGCTGGCATCCGCTCAAGAGGTAGAATGCCAGGACAACCGTGGTGACGATTAGGAATGTGAAGAATTTCTCGGGGTCCGGTAGGAAACTTGAGGTGTCCATCAGCGGACCTTCTTCGAACGGAGACGGTACTCGGCATAAGGATTACCGTTCGGGTCTTCCTTCATGAGGGTGTCGATCTTCATCCCCTCGGCCTTCAGCTCATGGACACGAGCGGCCAGACGGAATGCACCATAGAGACCCAACGCTTCGAGCTGCGTGAGTGAACGACCGGAGAGAAGGTGAGCGCGGACCTTGGCAATCTTGGTGTTGGCATCTTTGATCTTAGTCATCACTCAAGCTCCGTTGATGAGGAAGTTGCGCATCAAGCCGAGGTCTGCGGGGACACGACCGGCTGCAATCTGCTGGGTGAGGAAGGCGGCACGGGAACGCTCTACGCTCACCTTGCGATATCCCTTGGTTGGGTGAAGGACGCGCTCAGCGGTTGCCGGCATGGAGCGGTTACGAGAAACGGGCACTTGATTTCCTATCGGTTGTTGATTGCGCATCGGCGCTGGAAATGAAAAAGCCCCCGGCCCGTGAAGACCGAGGGTGTTCTGTGAGGATTGCTATGGTGAGGGGTAATTGACCCTTGAAGTGGGACGGGATGCGCCTACCTAGGAACTACAAACAGGAGGGTATTATGGAAGAATCACTGAAGAACAAACTCGATGCGATGCTTGCCCATGACCGCAGCGTAAAAGAGAAGTCACAGGCTGTGGAGAAACAGGCGCGAGACAAGCGAGAAGAATTTATCGAGTTGTTCAAGACGCACCGCGAGAGCGTGTTGAAACCAGCGATACAGGAGTTCGCAGATTATATTTCAACCAACGGATGGACAGCAAAAATTTCCACGAACGACCCTCATGTTGAGGCGGGAATTGTTCGTAGTGTTTCTTCTAGCGGCTACTCCATCAAGGCCGATTTCTTCCGAGGCTCATCTTCGTATTCGGGCAGTAGTGTTCCTTTTGTTTCATTCAATTGTGCTGCGAATGAACAAAAGATCAGCATTCATTCCAGCACCATCGGGACTAACCACGGTGGGTCGAGCGGGACGATGGGTAGTTTTTCCATTGGTGAGTTGGATCATTCCGCCGTCCAAAGGGAACTTACCACTTACTTTGCGAAACTTTTGGAAGCGTCTAGACCCTACAGCTAACACTCAGCGCACTCTGATTGTCTGACCGACCTTCAGCGCCTTTACCCTGATGCCAGGATTGAGAGCGGTGAGTTGGTCAACCGAGGTCGAGAACTTGCGACCCAGGGCAAACAGTGTGTCACCTTCGACAATCGTATGGTACGCCCAGCCGTTATCCTTCGGCCCCTTCTTCGGGGGGACATCAGGAGACTTGGGTGTAACGAACGGCTGCTTCGTGAGAAACACGCCGGTCTCGTTGACCCACTTGCGCACGTCAAAGCACGGGCAGTCCTTGGCAACCTTCGGGAAATCGCGGTGTCCCTGGATGGTGGCACCGGGATACTTGGCCTTCAGTTCGATGAGGAGTTCAGCCAGTGCGGCGTATTGGGAAGGCGTAAAATTGTCCTCAGCGCGGCCCTTGGAATCGACACCACCCACTAGGCAGATGCCTACGGAGATGGAGTTATAGCCTTCGACATGTGCGCCGATTGCATCAACAGGGCGGCCAATCTCTACGCGACCATCGCGGCGGATGATGAAGTGGTAGCCGATCATCAGCCAACCTTTGGCGCGGTGCCACCGGTCGATCTCAGCGCGGCCAATGTCCAGCGCTGGAGGTGTGGCCGCACAATGCACGGCGATATAGTCCGTGCGGGTACGGGATTTCATGCTCATGATTTTCTTTCAGGGGTAAAGGCTGCGGTACTCGACCGTGCGGCCAGCATCGAGTGCGGCTTGAATTCCGTACTGCATGCCTGTTGAGATGCCCCGGTCGGTATAGACCACGGAAGCGTCGGCCACTGATCGCCATGCCAAGCCTGCGTCTATTCCCCATTTGCGTTCGCTCGGAACGTCATCATTGAGGATGCCGGGTTGAGTGTAGAGAAGATGAGAAGCGATAGGTGCCTCGCCCCTACTCAAGCTGTCCCTGACGCAGGCGCGGGCATAATCGACATTGCTATCCACATCACCCGCAAAGGGGCTTTCGAGGATTACCAATCTCATTGCTTGATCCAGCCGAGGGGGATGGTTTTGTCCGCGAACTGGAAGTCATGCTTGATGCACCAGTCGGCGTAAGTTGTTGCGGAGGTCTTGGAAATCTTGGCTCGGCTGTTTGAGAAGACGAACCGGATGTCCAGCTCGGGATGCTGGGACTTGATGAGGATGTGCTTCTGCCTATCGGCAGTGACGAAGCGGCCCTTGGTTTCGATGATGACACCATTGGGAAGTTCGAAGTCTGGAGTGTAGGTCGCGGTCCGTGCGGGCTTGGTGTATTTCACCTTCTTCTGTTCGAAGCGCACTTCAACGCCCAAGGCTCGGAGCTGGTCTGCGACCTTCTCTTCAAGCCCTGAGCGGAAACCTTCACGCAGCCCAACATCGCCCAGTTGTTTGGCGGGGGTGCGGAAGCCCATGATTAGAAGTCCTGCGGGAATTCTTCTTCGTCAGCGGCCTTGTCATCACCGCCATCGTATGGGTTCTCACCGTCTGCATCCTCGTCAACGACATCAGCAGAAGAGAAGCCTTCTTCAACACCGAAGCCCATGCTGGATGCAGAGCGTTCACCGGCTGTCTTCAGGTCAATGATCTGGACGCCCACGAGACGGAGCTTGAGACCAGCCGCAGCCGTGCCAGGAATGAAGTACGGGCTCAGTTCGAACGAGACCTTACCGACTGTGCCGCCCCAAATGGCCGGAACCTTCCGCATGCTGACGCCCTTCGCATCAACGATAGCTGGCTTGACGTGGATAATCTTGCCCTCGTCCTTGCCCTTCTTGATCTTGAAGCTGGCAGGCATCGCGAACTTGAACGAGATTTCGCCCGTTGGCTCTTCGCTCTCCTGATCGTAGAGCGTTGTGTAAAGATCGTTGACCTTCACATCCCCGAGCTTCTTACGGGTCTCAACTTTCAGGCCCTTGAACGCGGCCTTCGCTTCGCTGATCGCTTCATCGAAGTACGGTTGAAGCTTTGCGAGGAACTGACGAGCCTCGGCGCTGTCTGCCTGCATCAAACCCTGGACCGAGAATTCGCCTGCGTCTTTCGGGAATTCCTTTGTACCGTAGTCCGGCTCCGTCAGCTTGGGGAAGCGGAACGTGATGCGTGGGGACACCATCGAGACGCGTTTCTTTTTTTCGTTTGCCATTTAATTTCCTAGAGAGTGGCCCAAACAGACCCCCCCCCTGGCCGAGGTGGCGCAGGGGGCGAGTTTGGGGAGTTATGAGAATTGCTATGGTGAGGGGTAATTACGCGAAAGAAGTCATTCCAAATTGGCGGAGAATACTATATGCGCGCATAGGTAAGCATCAGGGGGAATTAGGTGGCTGTTTCGCACGTTAAAAATCCACTTTCAGTGATAGCAATATTTGCCAGCTTAGCTGAATTAGGTGGAACAGTTGTCCTGCCAACTCTTGCGGGGGAAGTGCAGCTGACCTATGTCTGGTTTCTGATGCTCTTCCCCACGTTTCTGGTGGGTTTGTTCTTCATTACACTCTGGTTTGCTCACACAAAGCTGTATGCACCATCTGATTTTTCCGATGAAAAGAATTGGGTCACGGCTGCAGGTGACGCAATTCGGAGGAAGTACAGAGAAGAAGTAATCGACGCGGCTGCGCAGGGCCCGGGCACCCCCCAACCAGAAAGTGTTGGGACACCACCTGTTGGAGAGCCAGAAAACACAGTGGATTCAACTCCACCTGTGATTTCCGATGACGCCACCGAAGCACCACCTACTCCAAGCGCGGCCCCTTCTCCACAGAGTGCAGTAACCTTGAGAGAAGCACCTAACTCGGCAGCTCCAGCTGTGTATCTTGCAGCAGAAGAACTGGCGTTTCTAAAGGTCACCGAGGAGTTCGGCCCCTTCAGAAGGCATGTATCACCAGCTGACCGCCCAAGGCTTATTTTTGATGGAGCGCAGTACGGAAAAGGAAAGACTACGCTTCTGGAAGTCAAATATACACGAAGAATGCCGCAGCCTATGTCCTTCTACAGACGTTCAGTTGATCATGTCGCCAATTACTTTTACTCTCTGTCAAGCATCGAGCAGCGCAAGTTTTCGCTAATCTTGGCGGTTGTAACCGACAGACCTGTAGCCCCCCGATATCAAGAGACGATGCAGCAGCAGCTCCTGGAGGCATACAGCTTCAGTATCACGTTGCGCTTCTACGTCATGGATGATTTGCAACAAGGCATGTTCGGGTGATCAACATCGGTGAGCCTGGGCAAGGGCAGCTACATCATAGCCCTGCTCCCGCAGCTCCATAGCCATGCCGAAGTTGATGTTGCGACCAGTCCTCCAGATCGCGATGGCCTTGCCAAGGGTGGACTGCATTTCGTTGACGTTCGTGTTCATGTGAAATCCTGTCGAGTTGTGAGAATTGCTATGGTGAGGGGTAATCACATGTGCAAATGTTTGCACTAGTGGATATATCAGGCGAAAAAGAAAGCGCTTTCAAGGACTTGGGACAAATCCAGGGAGCCTTTTCGCGGCAGTGATGGGAGCTTGTTTCCTTCAGGAAGCATGGCCGAAATCTCATGGCCAAACTCCGCAAGGACATCATGGTCCCCGTACATTTTGACGAACTCTTCCCGAAGGAATTGAGCCATCGCCCAGGCGTTGCCCGCATGAGTGCCGTAGCTGTCATGGATGAGCGAGAACGAACGGATGCCCTCGTCATGGCAACGGGACACCGTGAGCTGCATGTGAGCTGCGTCCATTGAGTGGACCCAATTCGGAGAAATGCCGCTACCCTGCTTGCGCTTGTCGATCTTCTTCGAGGCAACGTCGATGGAGAGCTGGAGGCGGACCTTTTGGAACGTCAATTCAAGGCGCTTCTGTTCGCTGGTGGTGTACTCCTGCATGACCTTCAGGCCAGCCGGGGTATTCCAGATCACAGGCAAGCTTTCCTTTGCCGCGATCTTGGCAACCTTCTGAAGCCAGTCCATCGCACCCGCAGCAGCAACCACGACTTCACCTACGCAGTCCCAAATGAGGAGACCGAGGAAGGAAGCCGCAGAGAACCCGGTGCCTTCGAAGGGGAATGCATCGCCAGCCGATTGCTTCCAAGGGATGACGGTATCGGTGAACACCTGTTCCCTAAAGCCGAACTCAGATGCACCATAGGCCAGCGTCATGACCGGGCGCTTGGTCACTTTGCGGGTGATGCCGTAGGCCAGCCACTTGCGAGCCATGGAACCATCGCTTTCTACGGTGATGGTCTTCGGCTTCTTGGTCTCCTTATCCTTCACCTCCTTGGTCGCGGTGTCTTCAGGGCAAGCCTCGGAGATGACGTTGAGCTTGGCGATGAGGACCTCAGCGACCGTTGCGTAGATGTCGTTCGGCTTATCGCTCGGTACGAGGTTGACCGCAGCACCTCCGATCTCATCCAGAAGCATGGCCGAGAAGTTCTGAAGGCCATTGCATGTGCCATCCATCTGGACAGGAAGATGCGAATGATAGGCGAACCCCTCAGTCACGTAGCCCAGCCATTCGAAGCAGAATGCGAGAGCCTGCCAAGGCTTCTCAGCGGTCAACCAAAAGCGGTTGTCGTAAGGGTTCTCAGCGGATGCTAGGATTTCCCTTTGATTCGCCACGACCCACGCAACACGTTCTTCCATGGAGCATTTGTCCACGCCCCAAAGACCAGCACCATGGATGGCCAGCCAGTCAGCACCTTCTTGGTTCGTTATCGGAACCGAGTTGGCGAACTGGAGGAGACCATGGGAGGCATCGTCACCTTGAGGATTGAGGAAGAGCGGGACGGCATAGACGCGACCACGGAAGTCCATCTGATGAGGGAAGTAGAACTCCTCTTCATCCCTGAAGCGGGTTGCGACACCCAGCATTCGGGAGAAAGCCAAACGCTTGGAGACCGCACGGGCATTCGCTTCATAGATCGTGGTCCGCTCAGACTTCCAGCGGGAGAAGGCTTCGAGCTGCTCTGGGGACATGTCCTCCCTCTTCATTTCCGGGGTCAACCACATGGGTTTCTCCGGGAAAGGCATATCATCCGCCTGCGGGATACATGCGAGGGTGGATAGATTATCCCAAAGCGAAGCCATCACGTCATAGACGCGGTGGTTGATGCTCCAAGCCGTGTTCTGCATGGCGTTGACCGAATGGTAGACCTTCGGCATGTCCACGCTTTCCAAGTCCATGAGGTATTGCCGGTTCCCGGTCTTAATCAGACGGAGATTGCGAACCCGGCCAGACCAGTACCCGCCCCGAAATGGAGAGGTCCAAGGACGTGGCGGAACGAGGGTCGGAAGGTAGACCGGCGACAAGGGAGCAAGGCGGGAGTTCTCGGTGGCCAGCCAGTCGAGAGTTTCCTTGGTTGCGACCACATAGATGTTGGTGTTGTGTGCGCCTTCAGACTGACGGACGATCTCAAAGAGCCCGGTCTGTTCCACCGCGATCTCGATCAGCTTCAGGCCGACCTTAGCCTTGACGTCTTGGCTCCAGTCCTGCCACTCAGCACCCTTGTGCTTGGCATGCTTCGTCATGGCGCGTTTCTGGTGGACCGCGTTCTGTGTCTGCTCGGTGATCTTCTTTCTTGCGTATTCGTATGCGTCCTGATCGTGACCCTTGAACGCATTGAAAAACATCTCGTCTTCGACCATGGCCGCGAGACGGATGGACAAAGGCGTCAGCTTCATACGCATGGAGACGTAATCGAAGAGGTTCCGAAGAGTGAGATGAGCGACCACATCAAGGTCGGCTTCCTTCAGGTACGCTACAGCGGTGTGCTTCTTCCCTGCCCTGCCCGAACTGGCCTCTGCCAGAAATGCTTCTAGCCCTGTCACGACCTGGGCGTGGGCATGAATGATCATGCGGCGAGATGAGAGATTAGACGCCTCGGCGCTACGCTCCCGGTTCTTCTCCAAACCTTTTTCAAAGCGGGCGATGCCAGCGGAGCGCATCTCTTCTTCGAGAGCAATCTGCTTATCCCAAGCTTCATGCTCGGTCGGCAGGCATCCATGGGCAGCAAGAAAAACTTCATTTGTGTGGTCGATGTCGATCAAGGGAAGAGCCTTCCAAAAGGAAAAGGCCCGCCTCGGAACACTTAAGTAAGTGAACCGGGGACTGGGCCTATGGTGAGGGGTTTTGTGAGATGCCTATGGTGAGGGGTAATCGGCGTGTGGCCGGTAGCTCCTCATAGGTCGCACCTAATTCAGGTGCGTCCGGCGTGGATTTGCCACGACTTGTGCCACAGGCAGAAAACTGCACTATGCGTAAGTGGATCTATATCCACTAGTGGATAGTTTTAGGCGAGAAAAAAGGCGCAGAACCGCTAAGTTCCACGCCTTTCTATTCTTAATCTATCCACGGATGACTAGACTTAGGATGATCTTTTAAGTCTGCTGCGTATACCGATTCCGCCACGTCCGCTTGCGATTTTTATCTACACAGTGCAACCGGCTGTGGTCAACCGGGCGTCGTGGTTGCGGTGTGATTTAACCGCACCAGGATTGGGCTGGTGATCCGGTCCGACGGGCGAGGCCTTCGCGGACGAGCTGATCGGCGAAGGAGACGCCTCCCCGCGACAGGGTGGAGGAGCTGCCGGTGGATGCGACCTGAAAACCGCCCGCGTTCAACATGTCGCGCAGGCGAACCTTGGCAGTGAAGCCCTTCTGGCGCTCCTCCAGGCAGCGAGCCTGCTCGGTATTTGGCACCTCGATACCGGAGAGATGCATTTTCACGCCCTTCATCCAGAACGTATTGCCATCGGCCACGCAATTGTTGAGGCCCGAACGGCCGCAAAAGGCGAAGGCCGCCGGCTTTTCGCCAAGCGATACATTTTGCACAGCTGGGCGCGGCGCAGGCAGGGTGGCGGATGTCGTTTGCATCGCAGCCGCTCCTGCTGGCATGGCGATGGAGCGCGGCGGCACTGGAGCACCGCTGGAAGGCAGGCCGGCAGTCTGTGTGGGCGCAGACTTTGGCCGCTCGCTCGAAACGTCACGTGTGGCCGTTTTTTGGGGCGATGAGGCTGGTTTCGAAACAGAGGCGACCGTGCTTTTCAGCTGGGGCAGCAGACTATCGCGATGCTCGTAAACCTGAATCCCACCAACCGCCACCCCCAGCAGCAGCAACCATGACCACAGCCCGGAGCCACCTGATTTGGCGGATGAACGGCGGCGGGCGGCGGGCTTTTTCTTGCTCACGGCGAAACTCCTTGTCTACGGCGCGCTGCAATCGAAATTGGCAACGGCAGCAAATTCGCTTTTCGAGGCGCTGATAGAGCAAACGGAGACAATGCTCGCTCTACCGGCACGCAGGCGCATTATCTGCGCAAGGAGTTTCCGAAAGGTTGGCATTTAAAATAAATGCCCATCAAAAAATCGAGTTATCCCAAGCTTTTCTTGAGATCAGCGGACCTGATCCAGCAGGCGCTTGCATTCAAGAAGATCGAAAAGGGCTTCCTGCAACAGCGCGCGGTCGTCCTTGTTGATACTGGATTTTCCGAGAGAGATTTCCGGCGTGTCGTCTGCAGCGCCGCCGAAACCGAAAAAGCGGCCGCTCGGCTTTGCCTTGGGGCGGCCGACAACCTCGTCCTCTTCCGCACTGGCAACGCGTGGCTCGGCGGTTTCGCCGCTCGCCGCCATGATGGCTTCCATCGTTGCCATATCGCCTGACGCAATGGCAGACACGAAGCGGTTGCCATTGGTCTTGAGCAGCTTCTGCACGCCCTTGATCGTATAGCCGTGATCATAAAGCAGGTGCCGGATGCCTTTTAGCAGATCGACATCATCGGGACGATAATAGCGGCGGCCACCGCCACGCTTCATAGGCTTGATTTGCGGGAAGCGGGTTTCCCAAAAGCGCAGCACGTGCTGCGGCAGGTCCAGATCCTCAGCCACTTCACTGATGGTTCGAAAGGCGTCGGGGCTCTTATCCAAGTTCAACTCCCATCCACACCATAGGCAGGATTCCAAAACAAGGCTCAAGGTACGATGCGAATCGTATAGATATCAACGGCTAGGCGGTTGAAATTCAATCATGTTCACAGGAAGAAACGGCACCCTGCGTGCAGAAACATGTGAACCGGAGATGTCACGCCAGACTCAGGCGCTGGTCTTCTGGGTTTTCTGCTTGGCTTTGCGGGCAGAGTGAGCCTTGAGAATGCGCTGCTTGAGAACGTTCGATGCCTTGAAGGTCATCACACGCCGCGGCGAAATCGGCACTTCCTCACCGGTCTTTGGATTGCGACCGATGCGCTCGTTCTTCTCGCGGATTTGAAATGTTGCGAATGAGGAAAGTTTGACAACTTCCCCGCGCGTGATCGCATTACAGATCTCGTCAATCACGGTTTCGACCAGTTCGGCGGATTCGGTTCGGGACAACCCCACTTTACGAAACACAGACTCGGCTAGATCCGCACGTGTCACTGTTTTCCCGGCCATATTTCCCCGCACCGCTCTCTTTTTATCTTGCTGAACAGCGCGGAGATTATTGCCCTTGTTGCAACCGGTCAAGCAGAGTTTCCGGATTAGTTAAGTCATTTCCATTAATAGTGGCAATGGCTTACAAGGTATTATCCATAAAACTTTACCAGCGCAGTAGAACGGCACCCCATGTGAAGCCCCCGCCCATGGCTTCCAGCATGACCAGATCGCCCTTTTTGATGCGACCATCGGCAGCAGCAGCAGCCAGCGCGAGCGGAATGGAGGCAGCCGATGTGTTGCCGTGCTGATCCACGGTGATCACGACCTTCTCAGTAGGAATGCCAAGCTTTTTAGCAGAACCATCGATGATACGGCGGTTTGCCTGGTGCGGCACGAGCCAGTCCAGATCATCCGCAGTCGTGCCGGTGGCCTCGAACGCTGCCTCGATAACATCGGTGATCATGCCAACTGCGTGTTTGAAAACCTCACGGCCTTCCATGCGCAGATGCCCCACTGTACCGGTCGTAGACGGCCCACCATCCACATACAGCTTATCCTTGTGGGAACCGTCGGAGCGGAGGTTAGACGTCAAGATACCGCGATCGGAGGTCTTGCCCTCACCCTCGCCCGCCTCAAGCACCACCGCGCCCGCGCCGTCGCCAAACAGCACGCAGGTCGTGCGGTCGGTCCAGTCGAGAATACGAGAGAAGGTCTCGGCACCGATAACCAGAACCCGCTTGGCCATGCCGCCACGGATATAGAGGTCAGCCGTGGCCATGGCGTAAACGAAGCCCGAACAGACAGCCTGAACATCAAACGCGAAGCCGCTCGTAATGCCAAGGCGGCTCTGGATGTTGACCGCCGTTGCCGGAAACGTGTTGTCAGGCGTGGAGGTCGCCACGATGATGAGATCGATTTCATCCGGCTTGATACCGGCATTCTCCAGCGCAGCACGTGCGGCCAGCTCACCAAGCGAAGAGGTCGTTTCACCCTCACCGGCAATATAACGCTGCTTGATGCCCGTGCGCTGGACGATCCATTCATCCGTGGTATCGACGATCGCCTCAATGTCCTGGTTCGTCATGACGCGCTTTGGCAAAGCGGCACCGTAACCTCTTACGATTGAGCGTATCATCTATTCTTCCTCATCGACCACGAGCGCTTCAGGGCCCGGAGGCGGAAGGCGTCTTGCGTGGTATGCTTTCAAATCGTTTTCTATTTTCGCGGTCAAACCGTTATGCGCCATGTCGTAACCAACATCGACCGCCGATGCGAAACCAAGCGCATCCGTGCTGCCGTGGCTCTTGATGACAATGCCGTTCAGGCCCAGAAACACACCGCCATTGACCTTGCGGGGGTCCATTTTCTCGCGCAGCACATCAAACGCGCTTTTCGCCAGGATATAACCGATCTTGGCAATGAAGCTGCGGGAAATCGCCTCGCGTAACAGGGTATTGATCTGTCGTGCCGTACCCTCGGCCGTTTTCAGGGCGATATTGCCGGTAAAACCTTCGGTCACGACCACATCGACCGTTCCCTTGCCAATATCATTGCCTTCAACGAAGCCGCGATAATCGATGGTTCCGAGATCGGCCTCGCGGATGAGGCGACCGGCTTCACGAACTTCATCCTGACCTTTGACCTCTTCCACGCCAACATTCAGCAGGCCGACCGTGGGGCGATCAATGTCGAACAGCGCGCGCGCCATGGCACCGCCCATGATGGCGAAGTCGAGAAGCTGTTGGGAATCCGCGCCGATGGTTGCCCCAACGTCCAGAACGATGCTTTCGCCCTTCAGCGTGGGCCATATACCGGCAATGGCGGGTCGCTCGATGCGTGCCATGGTCCGCAGGCAGAACTTCGCCATGGCCATCAGCGCGCCTGTGTTGCCAGCGGACACGATGACGTCTGCCTCGCCAACCTTTACGGCTTCGATGGCGCGCCACATGCTGGAAACGTAGCGGCCACGGCGCAAGGCCTGGCTCGGCTTTTCGTCCATGGTGACAGACACTTCACAATCGAAAAACTCCGATCTGTTCCGAAGTGTTGGATACTGCGCCAGAATAGGTTCACATATGGCCTTCTGCCCGTAGAGCAGAAAGGTTACATCGGTATGCCGCTCGAGTGCCTTGGCAGCACCTGCGATGGCAACATCAGGGCCAAAGTCTCCGCCCATGACGTCAATTGCTATTCTGATCACTCGTCCCTGATCCTTCTTACCGCCGTGCGGTTGGAATTTTGCGCGAAAATAACGTTTCCGCGCTCTCTTACAACTGAATTATTGGCAATGACCAACGGGATTCAGTCTTTTTTCCAGTCCTTCAACGCCGCAAAAGGCGATGGCTTCTTCTCTACCTCGGCGTTTTCATCACCAAAGCCGGTGAAGTCGACGTCCGGCTTGCGTGGATAGGGATCGATTGCAAGTGCTGCAAATTCCGCAATGACCGCACCAACATCAATCGTGTCACCGCTGAATTGATCGGGACTATCAGGACCATCAGGATCAAGCACGATCTCGCCCTGCTCGTTGGTCATCAGGCGCGCAAGTTTGGAGCCTTCCGGCACAAAAATCTGCTCGATCTTTTCATCAATCACGCTTGAGACCGGCTCCAAAGACACAACGCAAGCCTGAGTCAGTGCGGCCCGCACATCGCCGGTAATCTTCAGCCCATCTTTTTTCCAGCGTGTGACCTGCAATTCGCTTTTCAGATACTCCACAGACAAGACGTCCCACAACTTTGCCAGCCCTGCCAGTTCTTCCGGGCTTGCGGTGAGACCAATCCTGACGGGATTGGCAGAAATGTGACCTACCTTCACGAGATAGGAAAAAGGAACGTCATCATTGGCCGCGTGTTGCGAATTCATTAAAACCTCTTCAAATCCGGGATGGGCATGCTAACGCGCCCCGTCGCGATCAATTCTTCCGACTGCGCAGTCAGGGCATCGGCAGCCCCCATCATCCAATCGGCAAGGCCGCGCATATCGGGCGCGGTCGTGTCTGGCTCTGGGTATATATTGCGGGCAAGGGCTGCCGCAAGGGCCTCGCCATCCTGAGTATCGAGTGCTGAAGCATAGGCCTCAAGCCGCCCGTAAAACATTCCGGCGAATTTTTTCATGCGCTTGGGCACGCCCTGGTCGCCAATACCAAGCTCACGCATGGAGTGATCGAGGTCCTGAAAAAAAGCGTCGATAATCTCTTGTGCAATTTCCTGCCCGCTGGTCGCGGCGGACTTCATGCGGCGAAAATACAGAATCATTACAATGGACAGCAGCTCGAAACGCCCCATGACGGTATCAGGCACACCGAGATGCAGATAGAAATCAGGGTGGCGCGCAACAGTCGTCAGCGCTGTATATTGCCTGTTAACGATGGCGCGATTGTTGTTTTTCTTCTTGAAAAGGCCAAACACCATCGAAATTTCCGAATATTGATCGGCGAAATCGCGTCTCGCCCCTAGCACTTGTTGCATGATTGCCAAAGCTGGTTTACCGAAGCATCCGAGAATTGCAATGCCGTTGAGGTCACGTTGATGATCGGACAGCCATTGCTTTCCTTTGTGAAACGGGGAACTCCTGTCCCCGGATTGACATAATCGTGTGTACAGAAGCGGTACAACACGCAATGCCGGAAGGTGCCATTCATGATCGCAGTCGGGGAAACGCAGGTGAGCAAGCAGAAATCCGCAACGCAGACCAAATTTCTCAGCAAGACCGCCCTTGCGATCGTCGTCGCATCCAGCCTGCTGACGGCCTGCTCCAGCACCACCGACGTTTTCCACAACGGTTACGTGGCTGACGAACAGTCCCTCCAGCTCATCCCTGTCGGCTCCAGCCGTGAACAGGTTCTGCTGACCATGGGCACTCCCTCTACGACCGCGACCTTTGGTAACGAGGTGTTCTATTACATCTCCCAGAAGCGCGTTCGCAAAGCGGCCTTCATGAAGCCGACGCTGGTCGAGCAAAATATTCTCGCGATCTATTTCGACAAGAACGGCGTTGTCTCCCAGAAGGCCAACTACACGCTTCAGGACGGCAAAGTCTTCGATACGATTTCACGCACCACACCAACGGGCGGCAAGGATCTTACCTTCCTGCAACAGCTACTGTCTGGCGGAACCGCTGGTGCCGGCATCGCGAAGAGCATTCTCGGCCAGAGCGCCGGCGGCGGCAGCGGCTTCTGATCCAACATCCATCCATGCAAAAGGCCCGTGACATGTGTCGCGGGCCTTTCTGTTTGTAGCGAAGGTTCAGTGGGCCAGAACGGCCAGCAGAAGAAGCGCCACGATATTGGTGATCTTGATGGCCGGGTTGACCGCAGGACCAGCCGTATCCTTGTAGGGATCACCCACCGTATCGCCCGTGACAGAGGCTTTGTGTGCGTCTGAGCCCTTCAGATGCGTGACGCCATCCTTGTCGATAAAGCCGTCTTCAAAGCTCTTCTTCGCATTGTCCCAGGCGCCACCGCCTGATGTCATGGAGATGGCGACGAACAGGCCGTTGATGATGACGCCAAGCAGGGAAGCGCCCAGCGCCGCAAAAGCCGATGCCTTGGAGCCCGAAATCAGCAGCACGCCGAAATAGACGACGAGCGGTGCCAGAACTGGCAACAGCGATGGAATGACCATTTCGCGGATTGCCGCCTTGGTCAGAATATCGACCGCCCTGCCATAGTCAGGCTTTTCCGTGCCCTGCATGATACCAGGCTTTTCGCGGAACTGACGTCGCACCTCTTCCACGATGGAGCCTGCGGCCTTGCCCACAGCCGTCATGGCGATACCGCCGAATAGATAGGGGATCATGCCGCCGAATATCAGACCGGCCACCACGTAAGGGTTGGAGAGGCTGAAGGAGATGTCGCCAATATCCTTGAAGTAGGGATAAAGATCGCCATTCGCCGCAAAGTAGAACAGGTCATTGGAATAGGCCGCAAACAGGACCAGCGCGCCAAGGCCAGCCGAGCCGATAGCATAGCCTTTGGTCACAGCCTTGGTGGTGTTGCCAACCGCGTCAAGCGCATCGGTCGCTTTGCGCACATCTGGATCAAGCCCCGCCATTTCGGCAATGCCCCCGGCATTATCGGTCACGGGACCGAACGCATCAAGTGCGACGATCATGCCAGCGATACCGATCATGGCCGTCACCGCAATGCCGGTGCCAAACAGGCCTGCAAGCTGATAGGTGGAGAGAATGCCGCCAACGATGACGATGGCGGGCAGTGCTGTCGACTCCAGCGAGACCGCCAAGCCCTGAATGACGTTGGTGCCGTGGCCAGTAACGGAGGCCTGTGCGATGGAATTGACTGGCCGCTTGTTGGTGCCGGTATAGTATTCGGTGATGACGACGATGAGCGCCGTCACCAGAAGGCCAACAATGCCGCACAGAAACAGATTGGTGCCGGTGATGTCCATGCCCGCCACTGTGCCGATGGAGCCCCAGCCGATGGTGAGAGATGTTGCAACGGCCAAGCCTGCGACAGAAAAGACGCCCGTTGCGATCAGCCCCTTGTAGAGCGCACCCATGATGGAGCTGTTGGTTCCGAGCTTGACGAAGAAGGTTCCGGCAATCGATGTTAGAACGCAGACACCGCATATCGCCAGCGGATAAAGCATGGCGCTTTCCAGCACCGGTGCTCCGGCAAAGAAGATTGCAGCCAGAACCATGGTTGCCACCACAGAAACGGCATAGGTCTCGAATAGGTCAGCCGCCATACCGGCGCAATCACCAACATTGTCGCCGACATTATCGGCAATGGTTGCGGGGTTGCGCGGATCATCCTCTGGGATACCAGCCTCGACCTTGCCCACCAGATCGCCACCGACATCAGCACCCTTGGTGAAAATGCCGCCGCCTAGACGCGCGAAAATGGAAATCAGCGATGCACCAAAGCCCAGCGATACCAGCGCGTCGATCACCTCGCGCGATCCGGTTGCATGACCCATGCCTGCTGTCAGCACGAGGTAATAGATGGAAACGCCCAACAGAGCGAGGCCAGCCACCAGCATGCCGGTGATGGCACCGGACTTGAAGGCGATATCGAGACCGGCGGCCAGACTGTGGGATGCGGCCTGCGCAGTGCGCAGATTGGCCCGAACCGAAACATGCATGCCGATAAAGCCTGCGGCACCGGACAGAACGGCACCGATAATGAACCCGATGGAGGCTTCCGCCGAAAGGAAGTACCAGACGGCGGCTGCGACGATGATACCGACAATTGCGATGGTGAAGTACTGGCGGCTGAGATAGGCCTGCGCGCCCTCACGAATATAGCCTGCGATCTCCTGCATGCGTTCGCTGCCCTGATCGGCATCCAGAACGCTTTTCGTTGCCCAGACCGCGTACACCACGGACAGGACACCGCATAAAATTACCAATGCAATGACAGTCATTCGCACTTACCTCCAATGTGCCGGGCTCACTCCCTGCCCGGTGGGCGAAACCATGCGGGGCGTGAGGGTGCAACGACCCTTACGCCGAGGTAAGCCGCCTTTCCCCTCCCGGGAGCAACGGCTTGCGCGCGGAGGATGCGTTGCCGAAACCCGCTGCGTCAAGCCCGAAACATGTCAGCTGGAAATCTTAAGTCTCTGATACAGAGTGGTTCTGCTTTTGTTTTAGCAAAAGAAAAAGAACCAGGAGAAAACAGGTCCCGGCCACGGGCCAGATGACGAGATTCATGAACGACCAGCCCAAAGCGGAAAACACCTGACCTGAGGCAAATGACGAAATGGCCACGGTTCCAAACAGCACGATATCGTGGAAGCCCTGCACCTTGTCGGCCTCATGCGGGCGGTAGCTGGACGAAACAATCGACGTTGCGCCAATGAACCCAAAGTTCCAGCCCACCCCAAGCAGAATGAGGGCTGCCCAGAAATTCCAGAGTTCGATTCCCATATGCGCAACAACGGCACAGGCCATCAGAATGACCAGCCCAGCAGCCACTACCTTTTCTGCGCCAAAGCGGGCAATCAGCATGCCCGTGAAAAAGCTGGGCGCGAACATGGCCAGCACGTGCCACTGGATGCCAAGCGTCGCCAGTTCAGTTGGAAATCCACAGCCGATGACCATGGCAAGCGGCGCGCCCACCATCATGAACGTCATCAGCGCATAGGAACCGATGCCACAGATCATGCCTGTAACGAAGCGATGGGTGCTGACGATGGCCATGAGCGGCCGTGCCGGTTCATCCGTCGCAGATGCGCTGTGCAGCTCAGGCAATTTCAGAAAAGAGAATATGGCGGCAGCAACAAGGCCGAGCGGTATGAGTGCTACGAAGGCACCGGCAAAAGTAACCGGCGCCAGCAGATCCTTACCAAAAATGGCCAGCTGCGGGCCGATGATGGCGGATCCGATGCCACCCGCCAGGATCCAGGAGATAGCTTTCGGCTTGTAGAAGGAAGGTGAGGCATCAGCCGCAGCGAAACGAATTTTCTGGGTGAAGCCACTCGAAATGCCAATCAGCATCAAACCGGCGGCAAACAGCCAGAATTCGGAGCGCAAAAGTGCGACAGCCGCGATGCCACCACCCGTGGCGCACAAAAGTGCACCGAAGATGAAACCCGCTTTGCGTCCCATATAGCGTGATGCTATGGCAACGGCGATGGCGCCAAGCGCCACGCCGATGTTGAAGCCGGTCAGCGGTGCTGTGGCCAAAGCCTTGTCGGTGTCCAGAAGCTGATAACCCGCAAGCGCGCCAACGGAAAAGCTGAGCGGCCCGGCAGAGCCCATGATGGCTTGTGCCGCCATGAGGAGGAAGACATTGCGCTTGGCCTGCGCCAGTTGATATTCAAGACCGACAACAGAAACAGCGCTCATATCTTCCTCAATATCCTAGATCAGCGTTTTGCCTCGCCGCGCACCTGCTTGGCGATCCGGTCCAGAACCGCGTTCACCAGCTTTGGCTCTTCATGTTCGAAGAACGCACGGGCGATCTCGACATATTCGGTGACGATGACCGCAACTGGAACGTCCTTGCGCTCCAGAATTTCAAACGTGCCAGCACGAAGAATTGCGCGAACAGTAGTGTCCAGGCGCGACAAAGGCCAATCTTCCTGCAGCGCAGAGCGCACCAGCGGATCAATCTTTGTCTGATCCCGAACAACGCCCGCAACGATGGAGCGGAACCAGGATGGATCCGCCTTCAGATAGGTCTCGCCATCCACTTCCTGGCCAAGCCGATGCGCCTCGTATTCGGCAACGACTTCCATCACACCGGTGCCGCCTACATCCATCTGGTAAAGGGCCTGCACGGCAGCAAGCCGCGCCGCACCGCGTTGGTTGACGGGCTTTGTGGATGGCTGGCGGGGCTCGGAACCGTTTTCAGTGTTGCTCATGGTCTCAGCCACCCAGTTTTTTCTTCAATTCAATCATGGTCAGCGCTGCACGGGCCGCGAAGCCACCCTTGTCCTTGTCGGACCGGCGAACGCGCGCCCAGGCCTGCTCTTCATTTTCAACGGTCATGATGCCGTTGCCGATGGCCAGCGATTCACTGACAGCCAGATCCATCAGCGCACGCGAGGATTCATTGGAAACGATATCGAAATGGTATGTCTCACCGCGAATGACCATGCCGAGCGCAACGAAGCCATCATATTCCGCGCCGTCATTGTCTGCGCCGTCAAGCGCCATTGCGATAGCAGGCGGGATCTCAAGAGCACCGGGTACGGTGATGATGTCATAGGTGGCGCCAGCTTCATCGAGCGCAAATTTCGCGCCATCGAGAAGTGCATCGGCCATATCGTCATAAAAACGTGCTTCCACGATGAGAAGATGGGGCTTGGACATAAGATTTTCCTGAAAGGCTGCGCCGGATCATCCCGGCTTTTGGCGCGGTCAAACCATGGCTAGCCCCGATTGGCAAGCATTTTTCACACATGGCAGCCGCGTCTGGCTGTCTGGGAGGCGTCGTAGATCAGCTTTTCTGAAAAGCAAGATGGACACCCAACCCCATCAAAACAGCGCCCGCCCCGCGCCGGACCATGGTCTGGACACCGTTGGAACGCTTCAATCTTCCGACCATTGCGCCCGCCAGAAGTGCACCGACCAGATCAGCCGACGAAAAAATGATATTGACGACAATGCCGAGGATCAGAAACTGCAGCCAGATTGGAAATGACGCTGCCGGGTCAACGAACTGCGGCAGGAAGGCCAGAAAGAACAGTGCGGTTTTCGGGTTGAGCACATCAACGATAATGCTGTCGATGAACGCTCGCCTCGCCGATTTCGGTTGAAACGTCAGGTCAACGTCCTTGCCCTCCATCTTGCTGCGCAGCATGGAAAAGCCGAGCCAGATCAGGTAGAGCGCGCCGCAAAGCTTGACCGCAAAATAGAGCCACGGCACGGCCTGAAACAGCACGGATAAACCCGCTGCCGCTGCAATAATGTGAAAATAGCAGCCCACATGGATGCCAAGCACGGCCATCAGCCCCGCAAAACGCCCTCGCGCCATAGTCTGCGCCGCTGCATAGAGCATGGCCGGGCCGGGAATATAGGCAAACAGTGCCGTCGTTATAAAAAAGGCAGTCAGCAATTCATAAGACGGCATATCGATCCCCCAACTGCCCATGACAGTTCCATCAGGCCAGACTCGAGGTCTATGCGTCAAGCCTCTAGCGAATAGATCGAGTGACCATTGCGACAAACCGATTGCCGAAACGGCAAGAGAAATATACGTTTTATTGCCTGCACTGCAGCGGATTCAGATCGGTATTTATCCATGATTAAAATATTGAAGAGTTATCATTTTGCGAAATAAAACAATATTTTTCACTTCAGTAGCACAATTGGCTCTTTTTATCAGCGCACTACTGACTCCGGAATATCTGTTAACTCCCTATCTATCAATCTTATCATCAATATTGATATTTAATTTGCGGATGAAATATGTAAAGTGGCGGATATATGCTACCGATATTCACATAGACAAAAACGCAATTATTAGCGAGAGTGCTTGGGGAATATTTATGTTTCCAACGTTCTACGCGGCGTACAGTATATTTGGTGAATTGGTGTCTGGTTCGTCCAATCACTATACGATTGCTGCATCAATATTCTTTTCAGTCGTCGTGATTTGGTGCGGAACTGAAGCTATAAAGCGGATAAAGCTATAGCGCAGCCGATTGGGCCTGCCCACATGTAGCTACACATCAGGCCCGACATTTATGCAGCAGGAAACTCAGCCAATCTAGCCGCATAACGCGCCATCGTATCGACCTCGAAATTCACGAAATCACCCGGCTGGCGGTCGCCCCATGTGGTGACTGAGAGCGTGTGGCGGATCAGGAGTACGTCGAAGTCCGTGCCATTGACGGCGTTGACCGTGAGAGACGTTCCATCAAGCGCGATGGAGCCTTTGGGCGCCACGAACTTTGCAAGGTGGGCAGGGGCACGCAGGCGGATGCGCACCGCTTCGCCTTCAGGCTCAATGGAGAGGATTTCAGCCTTGTCATCCACATGGCCGGAGACGATGTGGCCACCGAGTTCGTCACCGATCTTTAGCGCTCGCTCGAGGTTGACGCGCGTGTCCTTTTTCCAGCCCGCGATGGTGGTGAGGCGCAAGGCTTCTTCCCAGGCTTCAACCTCGAACCAGCGCTCATTGCTGCCAGCATCTGGCAGCTTCGTTACCGTCAGGCACACGCCGCCATGGGAAATCGATGCGCCGATATCGATCGTTTTGGGGTCGTAAGCCGTTGCAACGCGAAGGCGGACACCTTCTGGCAGCGCTTCAACTTCAGCGACGGTTCCGACATCGGTGACAATTCCGGTGAACATCAAAGCGGCCTTTCAAATTCAAAACAGCGATCCGGCCCGTAAGCGGTCTCGCCGACAAAGGTATATTCCTGCGGGATATCGGCACGCTGGAGCGGGCTTTCAACCCCACCCTCACCAACAACGACACGGCCTTCAAACAAAAGGATGCGATCCACCAGACCAGCCTCAAGGAAGGCTTTCGCAACGCGTGCGCCGCCCTCAACCAGAAGCTCCGACATTCCCCGCTCTGCGAGAACGGCAAGGAGGTCGGCGAGTGAGGAGGTTTCCAGAACGTCGACACCCGCAGCCATTAGCGCTTCGCGCCTCGATACGAGGTCTGTCTCAATCCCTGCCACCGCCACGACGGGCACATCGCGCGCCGTGCGCACAAGCTTTGAACTCAGCGGCAGTTCCAAACGTCGATCCATCACGATCCGCACCGGCGAGCGATGCTCAAGTCCTGAAATGCGCACGGTGAGTTCGGGGTCATCAACTGCGGCAGTCCCAAGACCGACAAGGATTGCATCACAACGCGCGCGCAAAAGATGTACAGCATGACGCGCCTCAGGACCGGTGATTGCCACCTGCCCTCCACCGAGCCTGCCGATCATGCCGTCAGCAGAAACCGCAATCTTTAATATGACATGCGGTCGTTTCTTCAGCTTTCGCGTGAGGTATCCTGCCAGTGCCCGCTTGCTTTCCTGGCGCAGCACTCCGGTCTCGACCTCTATCCCGGCGTCGCGCAGAATCTGATTACCGCGCCCGGAAACTCGTTCATCCGGATCATCGACAGCGACGACGACGCGAGCAATGCCGAAGTCAACAAGGGCGTTTGCGCAGGGCGGGGTTCTTCCGAAATGGGCACAGGGCTCAAGCGTCACATAGGCCGTTGCGCCCCTTGCGGCTTCGCCCGCGATTTCGAGCGCCTGTCTTTCCGCATGGGGACGACCGCCAATGGCAGTCACGGCTTCGGCGATGATCTCACCGTTCTTGACGATGATGCAGCCGACGGAGGGATTGGTATCGGTGAGGCCCGCATGGAGGCGCGAAACCTCGAGAGCACGCGCCATAAACTTCTCATCATCGGCGCGAGACGTCATAACTTACGCACCGGCGTCCGTGTCACGCGCAATCTTGGCATTGATCTCCGAAATGACCTTCTCGAAATCTTCAGCGTGGCTGAAATCGCGATAGACAGAGGCGTAGCGTACGAACGCCACGTCATCGAGACCCTTCAGCGCCTCAAGCACCTGCAAGCCGATTTCTTCCGATGGAATTTCCGTCTCGCCAGAACTTTCCAGACGACGCGCAATGCCTGAAACGGCACGCTCTATGCGATCGCGGTCCACAGGGCGTTTGCGCAGTGCGATCTCAAAAGACCGCACCAGCTTTTCACGATCAAACGGCAGCTTGCGGCCGCTTTTCTTGATGACCATAAGCTCGCGCAACTGCACGCGCTCATAGGTCGTGAAGCGACCGCCGCAATCCGGGCAAATGCGCCGCCGGCGGATGGAGGTGTTATCCTCCGCCGGTCGCGAGTCCTTGACCTGCGTATCTTCCGAGCCGCAAAAAGGGCAGCGCATTACTTAATCCTCATCTCACTGTCTGTTCAAGAATTGCTGCTGGTGTGGCGAAAATGGCGATTTCGAGAACTGGAGCGCAGCGTACTTAAAGTACGTGAGCACCGGAAGCGCAGAAATTGCCATTTGCAGCCCACCAGCGGCAATTATGGAATAGACGGTTACAGGTACGGGTACATCGGGAACCTGTCCGTTAGCGCGACAACCTTTTCACGAACGGCAGCTTCGACGGCTGCATTGCCTTCATCGGAATTGGCAGCCTTGAGGCCGTCAAGCGTCTCGACGATCAGATTGCCGATCTCACGGAATTCCGCTTCCTTGAAGCCGCGTGTCGTACCAGCAGGCGTACCCAGACGGATGCCGGAGGTCACGAAAGGCTTTTCAGGGTCGAACGGAATGCCGTTCTTGTTGCAGGTAATGTATGCGCGACCAAGAGCAGCTTCCGCACGCTTGCCGGTGGCGTTCTTCTTGCGAAGATCGACCAGCATCAGGTGGTTGTCGGTACCGCCGGAAACGACATCCAGACCACCTTCAATCAGCGTTTCAGCCAGCACCTTGGCGTTTTTCACGACCTGAGCAGCGTAGTCCTTGAATTCAGGCTTCAAAGCTTCACCGAATGCAACAGCCTTGCCGGCGATGACGTGCATCAACGGGCCGCCCTGCAAACCGGGGAATACGGCAGAGTTGAACTTCTTCGCCAGACTCTCGTCATTGGTCAGGATCATGCCGCCGCGTGGGCCGCGAAGCGACTTATGCGTTGTCGTTGTGGCAACATGGCAATGCGGGAACGGCGAAGGATGCTGACCACCGGCGACTAGACCGGCAATATGCGCCATGTCGACCATCAGGTAGGCGCCGACTTCATCAGCGATGTCACGGAAGCGCTTCCAGTCCCAGACGCGGGAGTAAGCCGTGCCGCCAGCAACGATAAGCTTTGGTTTGGTTTCCCGTGCCTTGCGCTCCACGTCTTCCATATCAAGGAGGTTGTCGCCTTCACGAACACCGTAGGACACAACATTGAACCACTTGCCGGACATGTTGACAGGCGAACCATGCGTCAGGTGACCACCGGAATTCAGGTCCAGACCCATGAAGGTATCGCCCGGCTGAAGCAGCGCGAGAAACACGGCCTGGTTCATCTGCGAACCGGAGTTAGGCTGAACGTTGGCGAAGTTGACGCCAAAGAGCTTCTTGGCCCGCTCGATGGCCAGTTGCTCGGCAATGTCAACGAACTGACATCCACCGTAGTAGCGCTTGCCAGGATAGCCCTCGGCGTACTTGTTGGTCATGATCGAGCCCTGCGCTTCAAGCACAGCGCGGGAAACGATGTTTTCCGAGGCGATCAGCTCGATCTCGTGGCGCTGACGACCGAGCTCCTTCTCGATCGCGCCAAAAATATCTGGATCGACGTCGGCGAGCGGACTGGAGAAGAAGGCATCTGTGTTCGTCATGATGAAAGCTCCTGAAACAGTAATGCGATGGCGTCTTAGCGCCCTGCCCTTTCAAGAGCAAGACAGCCTGCGAGATTTGCCCGTCAAACTGCGACTTTGTCAGAATAATTCGATCTTTCCGACGCCGCCGCCCTCCAAAAGATAAAGCCGCGTTCAAAGAAAACGCGGCTTTAGATGTCATCAGCACAATGGATCAGTTGCGAGGAATAAGGTCGTCCTCGATTGAACCCGATGGCTGCTCCATGGTGTTGGTCGTGTTCAGTGCCAGTTCGGCGTTGCCGTCCTTGCTGTAGATATCGTCGCGGAACTGCACGACGCCGTCACGGGTAGACCACGCCGTGATGTAAACGAAGTACACGGGAATTTCCTGCGCCAGCTTGATCGGCGTATTGACGCGGCTGGCAATGACCCGCTCGATTTCCTGTCGCGACCAGCCCGGCGTATCGCGAAGCATCCAGGATGTGAGGTCGCGAACGTTCTGCACGCGCACACAGCCAGACGATTCAAAGCGCATCAGCTTGTTGAACAGACCCTGCTGCGGCGTGTCGTGCATATATTCGTTGTTCGGGTTGTGGAAGTTGATCTTGGTCGAAGACATGGCGTTGTTCTTGCCTGGATCCTGACGGAACATCAGGTTCGGAGCCTTCGGCGCATTCCAATCGATTGTCGTTGGAGACACTTCCTGTCCCCTGCCATCCAGAAGGCGGATGTTGTTCCGCTCCAGATAGGTCGGGTCCTTCCGCATCAGCGGCACGATGTCCTTTTCGATAATCGAGCGAGGCGCAGTCCAGTAAGGGTTGAGAATGATCTCGTAAATCTTGGAATTGATGATGTGCGTGGGACGCGTATCGCGACCAACAACAGCAGTGTTGCGCAACACGACGCGGTTGTTTTCAACGGCTTCGATGGAGGCTGCCGGAATGTTGACCATGATATGGCGCGGACCAAGATCGCCCGACATCGTGTTGATGCGAACAAGGTTGGTCTGAAGCTGTGCGAGGCGAATCTGGGCCGAAACATTCAGCGCCTTCAGCGTATACTCACCGATCACACCATCGGCAGGAAGGCCGTGACGTGCCTGGAAACGCTTTAGCGCACCATCCACATAGGAATCGAACGAGCTGGAAATACCGGCTTCACGCGGCAGGTCGCCTGAGATCATCAAACGCTGACGCAGTGCCTGAACGGACGGATCACTGACGCCGATCTGAAGCTTCTGCTGGCTTGCAGGAACCTCAGGCCAACCGCCATTCGAAACGATCTGCTGATACTGCAGCATGGCCTGCTGCACATAGGCTGGTGATTCAGGGCTGAGAACTGGCGTGTTTGATGCAACACCGGCGGTGGAGCGCGATGAGTTTGCATCAAACTGGTCGTCCCAGTTACCACGACGCGACGATCCGATAAGATCGTTGAACGCATCCTGCGCGAATGCGGGCGCGGCAAGAGCCACAGCACCGAGAGAAACGGCAGAGCGCAGCATGGCGCGCCGGGATAATACTTCAGAGACGATTTTCTTTGTCATTTCACCTACCAGCCACTTCATCAGGCATCTTTTACAACGCCTAAAACAACATCGTTAACAAACACGTATAGCGTGCCTGCCGGCAGGATGAACTCGATGCGAAACTTTTGGATGACGCATGACGCGAACACGGGAGACACCGCCGGCTCCTAGCATGTGGCGGTCCCATACCAATATGGCCAATTCGTGTCACCTAAAGCGCACTCACGAAGCTGTGTCAGCCTGTGATTTTGCAACGAGGACACGTAATAATGCAACAAGCCGGACGCGAGACGCGTCCGGCTTTGCTTGAAGGCTGTTTTATGGCCAGCGATTACAGGCGGTAAGCAATCGAGTCGTTCCAGAAACGGTCCAGACGCTGAAGCATCTTGTTCATTTCGGCGAACTCGCCGGTACCGATGCCGCCGACTTTTTCGATGGAGCCGATGTGGCGCTCGTAGAGGCCTGCAACGGTTTCTGCGATGGCCTGGCCCTTCTCGGTCAGGCTGATGCGAACCGAGCGGCGATCGATGCGGGAACGCTGGTGGTTGATGAAGCCGAGGTCTACCAGCTTCTTGACGTTGTAGGATACGTTGGAGCCGAGGTAGTAGCCACGCGAACGAAGCTCGCCGGCGGTCAGTTCGGATGTGCCGATGTTGAAAAGCAGGAGCGCCTGAACTGCGTTGACATCATCGCGACCCTGACGGTCGAACTCGTCCTTGATGACATCGAGCAGGCGGCGGTGGAGGCGCTCAACCAGGTGGAGCGATTCCATGTAAAGAGAGCGGATGGTTTCGTCCTGTGTGTCGGAAACTGCGGCCTGTGGCTTTGCTTTGCTATTGATCATGACTGCCTCACTGTTTTGTTTGGCGGTGTTTGTTTGTTTCCCGCCTTGAGAGGAAATCTAAGCAATGCGCATAAAATTCTACTTAAAATGCAGGATTAACGAAACGTTACTTGCATGATCGGCATTTGGTGCGACCCGGCGCCCGTCCAAATAAGACACAATCGTCCCTATATATTTCAATAGGTTAGGTCAAATTTTCGGAGAAAATCAGGGCTGAATTGCTTTAATTTTATGGTAAATCAATTCTTGAGCGCTCGTCATTTTGGCGCGCATCCAGCCAAAAAGCGACCTGGAATAGTATATAAACCGTTGACACGATGCCGTGCATGACGGGCACTATGGTGTTGTTTCCGTAAATATCCGGCCAGACCTTGTACATGGCAATCTGGGTGCCCGCACCGATGACCCACATGACCGCCCCCCAGGACGCGCCAAGCCAAAGTCCGAGCGCTGCAACGGGAAACACGACGGCAAGGCTGGTGCCGGCAACCCGCCATGGCATGTTGAGCATATCGAAGCGCGCAAGCCCGCTTAGGGAGTAGCCCGTCAACATAGCCCAATATTGCAGGCCGAACCAGAAACACGAAAGCGCCACCAGCCTCAGAAAGGTGATGTAGAGAATTTCGGCAAGCGACATCTTGGGATGCGGTAGAGAATCAGGTTCCATGCTGTCAGGATAGTGGCCTGTGGTGGGCGCGACCAGCAGATATTGATCTGCGGGAATTCGCCTGCCAAAACCCCGCAACGATCTGCCGCATTCGCATGTCGTTTTCCCTGTGTTATGTGCAGGGTATATTTGGAAAGGCAGATATACATGACCGACAAGACCCATCTCGTGGACCACATCACCGGCCACCGCCGCATGCGCAGAAACCGCAAGGCAGACTGGACCCGCCGACTGGTGCGCGAAAACATGCTGACGGTGGATGATTTCATCTGGCCTGTGTTCATCGTGCCGGGCACCAATATTCTGGAGCCGATCCCGTCCATGCCGGGCGTCAACCGCATGAGTGTGGACAGAGCGGTCGAAGCGATCAAGGAAGCTGCCGATCTCGGCATTCCCGCCATTACCACCTTCCCCAATATCGAGATGGGCCTGCGCGATGAAACCGGCTCTCAGGTTCTGGAAGCCAACAACCTGATCAACGTGGCCACGCAGGCCATCAAGAAAGCGGTCCCCAACATCGGCATCATCACCGATGTGGCGCTCGATCCTTTCACAAGCCACGGCCACGACGGCATCCTGCGCGAGGGTGAGATTATCAACGACGAGACCGTGGATCAGGTCGTCAAAGCCGCGATCATGCAGGCGGATGCGGGTTCTGACATCATCTCTCCATCCGAAATGATGGATGGTCGCATCGGCGCTATCAGGCGTGGGCTGGATGCGAGCGGCCACCAGAATGTGGGCATCATGTCCTACGCCACGAAGTTCTCTTCCGGCTATTACGGCCCATACCGGGATGCGATTTCCACCAGCGGCCTGCTGAAGGGTGACAAGAACAGCTATTATATCAGCCCCGCTAATGGCACCGAAGCGCTGCGCGATGCCGCGCTCGACGTCGAGGAAGGGGCCGATATGCTGATGGTCAAGCCCGGCCTGCCCTATCTCGATATCTGCTGGCGCCTGAAAGAGGCATTCGGTCTGCCGACCTTCGCCTATCAGGTCTCAGGTGAATATACCCAGATCAAAGCAGCTGCCATGAATGGCTGGATCGATGGGGATCGCGTGATGATGGAGACGCTGTTGTGCTTCAAACGGGCTGGCTGCGACGGCATTCTGACCTATTTCGCGATCGAGGCCGCCAAAAAACTCGCAAGGGGATGACAAGGGTCGATTGGCTCATCATTGCATTATGCGGTTTCAACACCATATAATTTTCCGAACAGGAGACACCGTCGATGAGCCTCGACCCGAACACAACATACGTTCCCACCGATGACTGGCGCACCTATAGCGGCGTGCTGAGCCGTCGCGTCTTCGCCTTCATCATTGACTATATGATTGTGCTGCTGCTCTGCATTCCTGCAGCGGTCATCATCTTCTTTCTGGGCGTTCTCACGCTCGGCCTCGGCTTCGTGCTGTTCCCTGCCATGTTCTTCATCGTCGCAATCCTGTATTTCGGCATGACGCTCGGCAGTTCCGCACAGGCAACGCCTGGCATGCGGGCTGCGGGCATTGCCATGGCACGGGTCGATGGCAGACGAATCGATTTTCTGTTGTCGACGGTACACATCGCCCTGTTCTGGATTCTCAACTCGGTTCTGACGCCGCTGATTCTGCTGGCTGGCCTGTTTACCGAACGCTCGCGTCTGCTTCATGACTTTCTGCTGGGTACGGTTATCGTCAGAACAACCTGAACTCAGGGGAAAGCCGCGTGGGTTGTGTCAAAATGATGTGCAACCCACATCTGCCAGTTGACGTTTCGGAGCTTTTTGCCATTCTAATGCAAGAGGCTTGGCTGGCGAAGGGAGCGATCAGGGTTCGATGAACACGCAGGCGACGCCTTCACCACAATTCTACCTGACAGCTCCGGCAACCTGTCCCTATCTCCCAGGTCAGTTGGAGCGCAAGGTCTTCACGCATCTGGTCGGCCCTCGCGCGCCCGAAATGAATGATCTGCTGACGCAGGGCGGCTTTCGCCGATCTCAAAACATTGCTTACCGCCCGGCTTGCGAAACCTGCCGCGCCTGCGTTTCCGTGCGCATTCTGGTGGATGGCTTTGCACCGACAAAGTCCATGCGCCGGGTTTTGAGCCACAACAGCGATCTTGTCTCGACCGTCCACCAGGCGGAACCCTCCACCGAGCAGTTTTCCCTTTTCCGCCGATATATTGACCATCGCCATCAGTCTGGCGGCATGTCCGATATGTCGGCTCTTGATTACGCTGTCATGGTGGAAGATTCGCACGTTAACACCCGCGTTATCGAATACCGCAAGCGCGAACCAGGCGCAGGGATCGATGACAGCAAACGCGGTGAGCTGGTCGCTGTCGCGCTGACCGACACAATGAGTGACGGCCTGTCCATGGTGTATTCATTCTTCAACCCGAATTATGAGAAGCGCTCACTCGGCACGTTTCTCATCCTTGATCATGTAGCCCGAACGCAAAAGCTGGGCCTGCCCCATGTCTATCTCGGCTATTGGGTGAACGGCTCTGAAAAAATGGGCTACAAGATCCGCTACCACCCGCAAGAACATCTAACCCCGCGTGGCTGGGAGCTATATGTGCCGGACGACAGTTCGGGCACGAAATGATGACCACAAGCAGGAAAAAGCGTGCCGATACGATTTAAGACCATTCTTGCCACCGGCGCGCTGATCGCCTTCATGGCTTCCGGCGCGAGTGCCCAGACAGGCTGGAGCCCAAGCGAACAGATCAAGACCTATCCCATCACCGGCCAGACCGGCTTTGAACTCTACCAGTCGATTGGTGAGCGCGGCCCGCAGATAGGCGTTCAGGCGGTGGCCCACACCACCTTCAAGCTGACGTGGAAGCGTGACTACCGCCCTCAGCCGGATGGCGCCTGCGTGCTGGCAACGGCGCGGCCCAACCTCGTCATCATCTACACATGGCCCAAGGCACCTGCGAACCTGCCCTCACCCGTCGCTGCCAGCTGGCAGCGCTTCATATCCGGCGTTGAGACGCATGAGCGTGTGCACGGCACGCATATTCTGGATATGGTCAAAAAAATCGAGGCCTTCAGCGTGGGCCTTCGCGCCGAAAATGATCCCAAATGCCAGAAGGTGCGCGAGGTGCTGCAAAAGCGTCTCGGTGAACTGTCCAATGAGCAACGCCAGCGTGGCCGCGATTTTGACCGTGACGAGCTTTCAAATGGCGGTGCCGTGCATCAACTCATTCTCACGCTGGTCAACGGCCCCTGAACGGCGCAGACTATTCCGCGGCCTCGCCCTTCAGCACCGGCTCTGACAGAATCACCATCTCAAGCTCGTAGGAATAGCCTTCGAGCATCGTGTAGGCCTGCTCTATGACCTCGATCTGGGTCTCGGCATTCTTGATGGCGTCGGCAATGGACTGGCTACGAGCGCGCAGCATGGAGCCCAGAACATCCGTCTCCGGCTTGCGACCAAGACGGTCCATGTGCTTGCGCACTCGGGCGCGGTGGCGCTCCAGTTCCAGAATGTGAAAACGGCTTTTGAGAATATCGTCCGTCAGCTTGCGGCGCATGGCGGCAACGGGGTCGAAGCTGCCGGGTTCGCGTTCATCCAGAATAAACTCGTTGACCAGCGTTTCCAGCATCAGCAGACCCTTGAGATCCTTGGCATCAGCCAGTTGCGGATCATATCCGGTATCATCGAAGACCCGGCGTCGCACGGGATCCTTCAAAAGGTCATAGGCCAATTGCAGCTTGGCAAACTGTTCGGCGTCGCCACCGCTGTCGGGATGGGCGCTTTTGGCCACTTTGCGATAGGCAGCTTTGATCGCCGCATCATCCGCATTGCGCTCAACACCCAGCAAAACATAAGGATCGATCACCGAAACACCTGTACCCGCATTCACAAAAATCGGCCTGACCCGCAACAAACGGGTGAGATCGTAAACAGATCATACGAAATTTTCTCTGCCCTAGGCACCCCTTTGTTGCGGTTTTGAACGCAAAACGACTTATCGGTCCGCGCACCCGCAGCAATGCTGCCATCGCCCTCAATTTTGTCCACTGCATGGCAATGGAAAAAACGCAGCCGACAAACATGTGGATTGCCTGTCGGCATGGACGGTCCCGGCACAGGCAAAACACGGCTAAATAGGAGCGTTAACCACTGGTTTTAAAGGATTCTGGCGTATTCTAAAAACGTGCTGTAGTCTCATCCATAACTCTGGCGAAGGGCACCACCATGTCGGAAACAATCACTCAGACAATCACAGACTATGTGCAAGCAGTGACTGATGCCAATGCAAGCCTCCTGCGCGAAGTCTTTGACCCACGCGCCTCCATCGTCGGAAATTACGAAGGCGCCACGGATTGGCTTTCGCTTGAAGATTTCATCCACCAAATCCACCCGGCTGATGCGAGCGCGGCAGAGAACGCGCCGGACTTCCAGATCCACGGCATAGACCAGACCGGCGACACCGCCTCCGTCAAACTCACCACCCGTCTGGCGGGCGTAGAATTCGGCGAATATCTGTCCCTCCTCCAGCGTGACAAAAACTGGACCATCATCCACCGCCTCTATTACCTCCAGGGCTAACCAGACGCCCCGAAATCACCCTCCAACAACTTTTTCCGCATCAAATTCATTTTTCCACTTTACACGACCAGAGAATCTGATAATTCCACCCGCACTGGAATGCCCTTGTAGCTCAGTTGGTAGAGCACCTGATTTGTAATCAGGGGGTCACGAGTTCGAACCTTGTCGGGGGCACCAGTATTTTCAAGCACTTAAGTGCTTATCTCCCCAAAACTTTTTCTCTGTATATGTCAAACCACAATGGCTGGTTTGTAGGTGCCGTCACTGACTATCGGCAATCAGACGCGACATTGTTTGCAACATGCAACACGCCCTGGCAGGTTGCTGCCTTGAGCATGGAGGTTGCAAATGGATAAGTTTCTTCAAGTGGTCGGCTGGGTTGGTATAGGCATTGTTACCGTGATCCTGCTCGCCCTCATGGCGAAAGCGGGACAAGGCGAATACGCAGTGCTTGCCTTGTTAGGCGCTATGACATGGGCTTTGCCGGCAGTCATCGGCTTCGTTATCATTGCCGCTTTTGGCAATATGCTTTCCCAACTCAAAGCCATCCGCGCCGCTTCAGAGCGCCAAGCTGACATGTTTCAGTCGATCATGGCGAGCCGGAGAACCGCCGAGTGATGGATTTGCCTCCGTTTGCGCAATCAAGCGCTCCTCGGTCTCACCGAGCAGGCGTTACTTTTAAACAGCGACTTTTTTTCCTGTTTGATGAACTTGCAGCTGCGGGGAGCCAGCAGTTGCTTGTTCTCCCCTCGCACATTTCATCCCAAATCCAGCGTCATGACCACGGGGCAATGGTCTGAGGCCTTTGGTCTGTCCCAGCCTGTGCGCGGGTAGCGCTCTATGTCTTGGCCGGGCGGGAAGACGGTTCGGTAGGGTTGACCGGCGCGCACGATCTCCGGGACGCTGGCGGCGTTGAGTTCGGCAAGATGCGGCGATAGCCAGATATAGTCGAGTTGGCAGAGATGCTGCTCTTGCGGGCCACGGGAGTGGTACAGCGTCCAGCGGTCCATCGCATCGCGCCGCGTCATGGGGTTTACCGCGAAATCATCATGGGTGAAAATGTCGAGCGCGCTGCGTTCCTCACTGACAGGCGCGAAGGTATAGCCGGTGCGACGGTTTCCAGAAATGACGACGCGCTCCTGATAGTCGTTCATGTCGCCACATATGGCGAACTTTCTGGCGTCCCGCGGCAGGTCCTTGAAGCGGCTTTCAACGATGTGGCGGATGGCGCGCGTTTCGGCTTCGCGCACGGGCATCGTACCGAGCCGGCCATCGCCAGCTTCCCGGGCGTTGCTCATGGATTTCAGGTGGCAGACATAAAGGCTGAACGGCTTGCCGCCGATCCGCAGGTCGAGCTCTAGGCAATCCCGCTTGAATATCTTGTCATCGATACGGTTGGTCAGCGACAGAGGTTCGTTAAACAGGTCAAGCTCGCGGTAGGTCAGCGCGGCGTGACTCTTGATCTCGACAAGCTCGATCTTTTCACCATCCAACGTTTCCTCGCGCATAATGACGGCCACATCGATGCCGCGACTGTCATTGCCTTCAATAAGGTATTTCTGGCGGTACCCATTCCCCACCATGCGGTAGAGATAGCCATATTCGAAGGCCTGAAGAGCGGCCATGTTGTCGACTTCCTGAAGGCAGAGAATATCGGCATCCGCATCTGCAATCGCCAGCGCAGAGAGCTGGCGCGTATCATCTGTGGAAGCGAGCATCCTTGCGCTTTCCAGCGCCTGATAGGCGACCTCGTCCCGAACATCGAAAAGCTGCATGGCGCGGTCGCGCCGCGTCTGGTTGCGAAAGCCGCTATAATCAAAACGGGTGAGAAGGTTTTCGATGTTGAAGGTGGCAAGCCGCAGCGACATACGTCATTCCCTGTTGGCCCCCACCATATCCACAATCGATCAGACTTGCCAAGGCAGGCTTCACAGCCGCCAGGCAGAGCGGATGATGACCGGATAGAGGGAGCCAACGGCGGCGGGTTCGCGGGAATAGGCGCGCAGCACCTGCCCGTCTGGCAGAGTCAGCCGCAGGGCGTAACGTTCGCCCTCATAAAGAACATTCGTCACCCTGCAAGCAATGCCCTCCCCATCATGCAACACATCCTGCGGGCGGACCAGAATGTCACTAGTCGGTGACTGAAGTGAGTCACCCGTCAGAAGAGGCTGCAAGGCAGTCCAGTCGAGGGTGCGGGCCGCACCTTCCACTTTGGGAACCGAGAGGATGGCACCCTGCCCCACCAGCCCACCCACCAGCCTGCCTTCAGGCCGGGCATAGAGTTCGGCAGGCGCTGCCATCTGCAAGAGTTTGCCCTCGGACATGACGGCAACATCGGTCGCCAGCGCCATGGCTTCAGCCTGATCATGCGTGACATAGACCATCGTCGCGCCTGAGGTGGCATGAAACTCGCGGAATGTTTCTTCCATTTCCTGCCGCAGATGCCGGTCCAGATTGGCGAGCGGCTCATCCAGCAGCACCACATCCGGTTCGGTCACAAGGCAACGTGCGAGTGCCACGCGCTGCCGTTGCCCGCCGGAAAGTTCGGATGGACGCCGCTGCGCATAGGCCTCAAGCCGAACGGTGGCCAGCGCATCTGCCACCTTCTGCCGATAGCGCTCACCCGAAATGCCACGGACCTTGAGAGGATAACCAGCATTTTCGGCCACCGTCATGTGCGGCCATAGCGCGTAGGATTGAAACACCATGGCCATGTTGCGCCGCTCTGGCGGCACCATGCTGCCAGCATCGGCCAAGACCCGATCACCCAGCAATATGGCACCGTCCGTCGGCTGCTCAAACCCGGCAATCATGCGGAGAACCGTGGTCTTGCCGCAGCCGGAAGGGCCGAGCAGCGCCAGAAACCCGCCATCGCGCACCGTGATCGAGACATCGTTTACAGCCGGTTTGCCTGCCCCGAATGTTTTGGACAGACGGTTGAGTATCAGTTTCGCCAAGGCACAACTCCCTTCGGCAATTTTCGCCCGAGGATTTCCAGAAGCAGCATGAGAACAATGACCATCGCCACCACCAGCACCGATAGTGCCGAGGCCAGATCGAAACTGCCGCTGTCATCGAGATTGTAGATGACGACGCCCAGCGTCTGGGTGCCTGCAGACCACAACAGCGCAGAAACGGTGAGTTCGTTGCAGGCGATGAGAAAAACGAGAATGACCGATGCGCCCGCTGCGGGCCCAACCAGCGGCAGAATGATATCGAACATGCGCCGCCTGAACCCCGCACCGGCCAACCGTGCCGCTTCCTCCAGCGCAGGATCGAACTGCGTGAAGGCCGATACCATGGGCTTCAGGCTGACGGCGAAGAAGGAGGAGAAATAGGCCAGCAGAATGATCCACAACGTGCCGTAAAGCGTGACGCCAAGCAGCGGAATGGGAGCGGCGAACAGCAGCACATAGGATACGGAAATAACAACGCCCGGCAGCGCATAGGGAATATCGACCAGCGCCGAAAGCAGGAACATGAAACGGCTTTTGCCCCGCACCAGAAAATAGGCCGTCAGCACGGTCACCGCAAGGAGACATAGGGATGTGGCGGTGCCCAGAAACAGCGAGTTGGCAAAGGCCGTGCGCGTGACCGCCTGGCGCAGCAGAATCTCTTCATAGGCATGGAGCGTTGCGGTTTTGAACGTCAGCGGCACGCCATAGGCAGGCGCAAGCGAACTGACGATCAGCGCGGTCAGCGGCGCAACCAGCATGAAGAAGATGCCGAGCCAAAGCGCAAATTCGGCACCCAAGCGAAAGCCGCCGAGCCGGAAGGTGGCAGCCTTGCCGGAAAGCCCGATGATGCGATAATCGCGCCCCTTCATTGCCCGTTCCTGAATGGCAAGCCCAATGACGGAGATGATGGCAATCATGCCGGACAGCATGGCGATATCGCCAAATGTGCTGGTGCCGAAGCTGGAAAAGCGGCTGTAGATCAGTGTCGGCAGCGTATAGATCGAAGCGGGAATGCCCAGAATGGCCGGGATGCCGAAATTGCCGACACCGGATACGAAGGAGATCGCGGCCCCCGCTATCAGCCCCGGCATGGCAAGCGGCAGGATGATGTCTTTCAGCACCCGCCACGATGTCGCGCCAGAAAGCTTGGCAGCCTCTATGCCATCCTGCGGCAGCGCCAGAAGACCGGCGCGCAGCGAAAGATAAACCAGCGGCGCGTGCTGCACACCCAGCAGCAACGCAATGCCACCCATGGAATAGAGGGGCTGCGGCGAGCCCAAGGGCGGAGCGAGACCGATGGCTTTCAAAAATGTGCTGGAAGGCCCTGTCATGCCAATCCATGCCAGCGCCGTCACCTGCGGCGGTATCATCATCGGCAGCATGAACAGGAAGCTGAGGACCGATTTGCCCCGGATATCGCATAATGTCAGCGCCAGCGCGAAGGCACCGCCAATGACCAGCGAAATGACCATGCCGAAGAAGGATGTGGACAGCGTGTTCAACGCTGCCTGCCACAATGCAGGATCGCTCAGCAGCGGCCACATGTCACCCCTTAGAGATGACAGGATGCCGGTATAGGCAAGCCGCCCCAGAGGCAGTGCGCTGAGGAGGAAGACCACTGTGATGACAAAGGGAAACAGCCAGCGCGGCTGGCTGTTCTGTGAGATCGATGACAAGCGTCGCACTCCATCTCGACGTTATCCCCGGGTCGGCCCCGGGGATACAATGACGTCGATGTAATCCTATCAGCCCTTGGTATCGAAGATGTCTGAGAAGGACTTCAGGTCTTTCTCGGAATTCTTCAAAGCATCAGGCGCATTGATGGGCAGAACCTTGATCTTGTCACGCGCTGGGAAGCCTTCTGGCAGGGCCACATCGTTGCGGGCTGGAATGTAGCCCAGCTTGACGAAACCTTCCTGGCCCTTGGCAGAGAGAACGTAATCCACGAACTTCTTGGCCGCATCAGCATGCTTGGTGTGCGCCAAAATGCCGACAGGCTCGGTCACAGCCGAAACGCCTTCTTCCGGGAATACGAATTCCACCGGCGCGCCCTTGGCCTTTTCACGAATTGGCATGTAGTCGACAACCACGCCATAGGCCTTTTCGCCTGATGCAACGGACTTCAACACCGCGCCGTTACCGCCTGCGGCAATCGCCCCATTGGCCTTGAGCGCCTTGTAATAATCCCAGCCGAGTGTGCTGACACCGGCGAGTGTCTGCGCGTGAATGAGGGCTGCACCTGAGGTCAGCGGGCTTGGCATGGTCACCAGTCCTTTGGCTTCCGGCTTTTCCAGATCTTTCCAGCTGGTCGGCTTCATGGCGGCCTGCGTGTTGTACATGATGCCAGTGGTGATCAGCTTCGTGGAGTAATAATAACCTTCCGCATCATAAAGCGCCGCATCGTAATGGGCCGCTTCCGGCGATTTGTAGGCCAGCAGCTGCTTGTTCTGCTTCATGCGCTCCAGCGTTACCGTATCGGCAATCAACAGAACGTCCGCCGCGGCATTGCCCGCCTCGATCTCGGCCATCAGCTTGGCCATGATCTTCGGCGTTCCATCGCGAACCCATTCGATATCGATGCCGGGGTTTGCGGCCTTGAAGCCATCGACCGTGGCCTGCGCATCTTCATTCGGCTGGCTGGTATAAAGCACCAGATCAGCAGCCTGCGCGCTGCCCACCAGAATACCCAGCGAAACGATGGCAGTGAAAGTGGAGAGGAGCGTTTTCATGAATGCGGTTCCTGTTGATAGCTGCCACCGCTAAAACACATATCCATAACACGTATGTGACAGACAAGTTTTAGCGGCGACGCCGACAGGTCGTTATTTCGAGAAATAGCTCAGGCACTTTGCCGTCACAACGTAACGGCGCCCTCGATCAAGGTCGTCACCGCGCCACCAATCCAGATATCGTCGCCAATCTTATCGACACTCACGCGCCCTGCCCGGCCAAGCGCCGTGCCCTGGCTTGCGACATAGCTGCTGGCTGCGATGCCGCTACCGATAAGCCATTGCGCAATGCCCGCATTCAGGCTGCCCGTAACAGGGTCTTCATAGCCATCGGTAAAGGCACGCACCTCAAAGTCAGCATCGATTTCACCGCCGCATGGCGCGACAACACCAACGTGGAACCCCGCGTAAAGAGCGCTATAGTCAGGCTTGATAGCCAGCACATCCTGACGATTGCGCAGCAGAAGCGAGAGCCAGCCGGGACCATTATCCGTCCAGTTCGCGCCGACGATGGTCTCGGCAGACAATGCAAGTGCCGCCCTCACCTTCTCCAGCGTTTCAGCATCCACCGGGCCGGATTTGCGCAAGGGTGGCGCGGCGAATGATAGCTTGCCATGATCAATCCGAACGCGAACGAGACCCGCCTCACATTGCTGCACTACCTCCTGCACACCGGCTTTGTTGTTGTGGCGCAGCCAGACATGGCACGTGCCAAGCGTAGGGTGGCCGGCGAAAGGCAACTCCTTGTTCGGGGTGAAGATGCGCACGCGATAATCCGCGCCGGGCTCGCTTGGTTTCAGAATGAATGTCGTTTCGCTGAGGTTAGTCCAGTTGGCAAATGCCGCCATCTGCTCATCCGTCAGCCCATCCGCATCACATACAACGGCAAGCGGGTTGCCCTTCATCGGCTGCTCGGAAAAGACGTCTACCTGCTGAAATGCGTGCTGACTGGACATGGAAGAATCCTCTCGTTGGGATGGCGCAGAACAAGACTAGTCGTCACCCTCGGGCTTGTCCCGAGGGTCTAACTACGTTTGATGTTGGGGTGCGTTAGATCCTCGGGACAAGCCCGAGGATGACGTAAAAAGGACCGCTTAAACCAGCGGCATCGTCGCGGAAGAGGTCGCTTCCGCGCTGGCAATCAGGCGACCAAGGCGCTTGATGCCTTCATCAATCATCTCCTCATTGGCGCAGGAGAAGCTGATGCGCAGCGTGTTGGGACCAGAGCCATCTGCGAAGAAGGCCTTGCCCGGCACGAAGGCCACACGCTCTGTCGAAAGAGACTTTGCCAGAAGCTCCGCTCCATCAAGGCCTTCCGGCAGCGTTACCCAGATGAACATGCCGCCTTCTGGCCGAACCCAGCGGGCGGATTTGGGCATATACTTGTCCAGCGCCACCAGCATCGCATCACGCCGCGCACTGTAAGCGGCCTTGATCTTGGCGACTTGCTTGTCAAAACCACGCGAAGCCACATGTTCGACAGCCATCTGGTTGATGGTCGAGGAATGCAGATCGGCAGCCTGCTTCATCAGCACCAGCTTGCGGATGACAGGCATGGCGGCAACCACGAAACCAACGCGTAAGCCAGGCGCCAGCGTCTTGGAGAAGCTGCCGGAATAGATGGTGCGAGTCTGATCGATGCCGCCGCTGCGGGCAATATCCAGCGCCAGAATTGGCGTGACTGGCTCACCATCAAAACGCAGGTTCTGATAGGCACCGTCCTCGATAACGGCGATATCCAGCTCGTCAGCCAGTTCCAGAACGCGATTACGTCCCGCCAGATCAACAGTCTCGCCTGTTGGATTGGAGAAATCAGCCGAAAGATAGGCGAACTTCACGGCACCACCCGCCTTTGTCGCATTGTCGCGGTAGGTCTGCGGCGTGCGGTTGCCAGAGGGGTTCAGCTGGTCATAGGTCGGCTCATAGGCATTGAAGGCCGAGAGCGCGCCAAGATAGGTCGGCCAGGTTACCAATGCGGTGTCATTGGGCGAAATGAACAGCTTGCCCAGATAATCCAGCGCCTGCTGCGAGCCTGATGTGATGAAAACGTTATCGACAGCGCATTCGATGCCGATCTTGGCCATGTCCTGCACAATCCATTCGCGCAGCGGCTTGTAGCCTTCGCTGACGGAATATTGCAGAGCCGAGCTCACCTTCGGACCGGAAAAGATATCTTCGTAGGCCTGACGGAATTCCTCATCCGGAAACAGTGCAGGATCGGGAATGCCACCGGCAAACGAGATGATGTCGGGCTGCTCCAGAAGCTTCAGCAATTCGCGGATTTCGGATGCCTTCATGCGCGATGAGCGCGTGGCGAAAATCTGTTCCCAGTCAAGCATGGGTTCGTTTCCTCTTATGTGTTCTTCTGCGCATAGATGTATAGAAACATCGATAGGTCAGCAATGCTGACTTATCGAGTTTCGGTACGGTTTCACGATATTTCTGAGCATGCTCCCGGACGCAGCACAGGCATACATGCTTGCAAAAGAGTCTACAATCGACGCTGAGACGGATTGACGCCGAAGGCTTTTCCGGGTTCGAGTGCGCCAACTTGATTTGCCGCATGGAGGAGAAGAAATGCTCAAGAATATCGACCCCGCGCTGAACGCTGATGTGCTGCACGCCCTGCGCGCCATGGGCCATGCAGACACGCTCGTCATTACGGATACCAATTTTCCGTCAGACAGCATCGCGCAGCACACCAATGTCGGTCAGGTCCTGCGGATGGAGAACATCTCCGCCGCCCGCGCCATGAAGGCCATCCTCTCCGTTTTCCCTCTGGACACCCCGATCCAGCCCTCAGTCGGGCGCATGGAAGTCATGGGCGCGCCCGACCAGATCGAGCCGGTTCAGGCCGAAGTGCAGGCGGAAATCGATGCCGCAGAAGGCCAGTCTGCGCCAATGTATGGCATCGAGCGTTTCGCATTTTATGAGCAGGCCAAGAATGCCTACTGCGTCATCACGACAGGCGAGACGCGGTTTTATGGCTGCTTCATTCTGACCAAGGGCGTCATTGCGCCGAAGGGCTAAGCCCGGCCAGAAATGGCCAGCAGCGCGCTGGTGTCGCACATATCCGCGCGGCACGCTTCAGTGTGTAATGGCCATGACAAGCCAGTCATAACGATCCAGATGCGCAAGCATTTTCTGCGCATCTTCAAAAGCGTTGTTTTCCTTCAGTGCGTGCAACGCCTCCTCGGCCAGTTTGTGAGATTTTGCTGGTCGTCCTGAGGCCAGAATATCGAGCCGCTCCCGCAAAATGTCGGTCATGCCCGGCGGCGTCCAGCCCCCGGTGTGGGCAAAACCACCAGCAACCGCCGTGGAAGTTCCTCGCACATATCTTTGCAGGACTGTCTCGATCGGCCATCCATAGATAAGGGCTCTGAACTCATCTTCCGACCAGCCAAGCGCGGGCAAATGCCTCGCAAGCAGCGCATGGTTCGTATCATGGCTAGCGCTGAGGGATGGTAGAGGCTCTAAATCCGGGGCGAGCATAACGAAAGCGGCAAGACCGGCACTGATGAAGGCAGGCTCCAGCCATGAAGGTGCTGCGCCACCCGGCCCAAGATAAAAAGCCGTGTTGATGTTCTCCAGATGCGCCAAACCGGCATATCTGGCCTTTGCCACATCCGCAAACACCCCTCTGTCGCCGCTCGCCCATTCCCGCATAAGATTTTGCAAATCCCGTTCGAAATCAGCCGTTACCGCACAGCGAAATGCATGATGAAGTACTGCCATTCTGAAGCTCCCCTCAAAAAATCGCCACCGGCGTGTAACAGCCGGCAGCGACGTGTGTTCCGCTAAAATCTCCGAGATTACTCGGCGGAAGTTTATTGTGCGGTGCAGTTTTCAAGCGTTCCGTTGATCACGGTCACGCCTGAGTTAGCGGTTGTTGCAAGGCTCTGAAAGCCTGCCGCCGCAACACGGCTAGCGGCAGCGTTGGTCGTTGCATCCGTAATCTGGCTTCTTGCTATGCTCCAATGACCGGGAGGATCGTTGTCAAATGTAATGACCCAGGGGAATGGCTTCGGCTTGAAAATGTCATCGATGTAGAACTTGATATCGGCATTGCCAACATTGGCCTCATCACCCGGCGCTGGGGCATCATCAGGCAGATCAACCTTCACAAAGCATTGTGCGGCCGGCAAGCCTGCGCGAGCATCATCGTCGTTGTCGAAATAGAAAAAAGATAATGTCGGCGGGTTACCACTCACACCAAAATTGTCTCTCGTCCAAACAACCACACCGGTTGCCGCGTTCGCCGTCACACTGCGGTAGACGGAATAGGCGTAGGCCGGGCTGACCGCACCCAGCGCCAATGCAACGACGCTGATAGACAATAGACGATTACGAAGCTTTCTGTTCATGGGGCGTTTCCTTTTTCCATGGAGAGACGACCGCTCCTCACACCATGCGAAGAGCGTTGACCGGCGGCGACGGCCGACGGATCCGGGTGCTGCGAGCGGTGTTTGCCGCTGGCTATGAGGGTTGGAAGATCGTGGGTTGGCCTTGTCAGACGCCCGTCATGGCGTCATGCCGATGGCGGTTCAGAGAACCAGTAATCAAAAGGTCAAAAGTAGCATCTCTTCTTAAGACCCACCTTGTGTAGAAAAAGTCCCATTCGCATTATAGGTGACGGTCATGCGAGTATATCCGGTGGTGAAATCACAGCTCGCGGCATTGGTTGTGTCATAGGCAACAACATCTCCATCGGCCTTGTAACCGGTCTTCACATAAAAAATCTGCGTAGGTGCGCAGGTCATCGTCGCGTTGGGCGGCGGTGCGATGTAGCTCGACAAAAGGACCGACCCATTACCATTGATTGTGGCTAGGCCGCAGTAGAGCTGCGGATCTGGTGTCGGCGTGTAGGACGGCACATTCACGCCAAATGCTCCTTCGGCTATGCCGGTTTGGTTGACCGGGCTCGACATTCCAAGCGGGCTGACGCTCAACGTCGTGCAATCCAGCGCAGTCGTCGATCCAGAAGCAAGGTCAATCGCCCGAACGACATTGGTACTTGCAACCTTCACCATCGTGCGTGCCCGTGCAGATCGCGAAGGCGGTACCGCCGGGGCTGTGCTGATGGCACCTGCATAGATTTCCGCCCCCATCTCGAAGTCTATTGAAGCCCCCGTGGCATCATAGTTTCCGACGGCCTGACAACCCAAGCTGCCACTCAGTATGGAACTGGCAGCCACAGCCGGGTGAAATGTTGCCTGCTGCTGAAAGACATGGAAATATTGCGTCGTGGCCGACATATTTCGAACCACGATCGTGTAAAAGTCACTGCTCATGGGGCTCAATCATCCAGATTAACATATCGGTTGCCCGCCACAGCTAACGCGTGGCGGACACCCGTCGCTGGAGACAGGGTAACGGCTTAGGTTTATCGTCCGTTAGCCCCGTCGCGACGCCACGATTACTGAAGAGCCGTCTTCCAGTCGCCGTTCGGTAGCAGGCTGACATTGCAGGTAGTGTAACCGCCGGTAAAATCCGCCAACGCAGCATTCAAGCTGGACTGGGAGAAGTTCATGACGTTACCCGGCGTGTAGACACCTGTCTGAACGTAATATTTGAGTATTGGCTGGCAATCTGTGTTGTTCTGCGGGTTCGCCTGAACGAAGTTGGAAAGGACGATGCCGCCATTGACGTTAACGGCCGAGCCAACATTGTAGTAAGGTGGCGAGGTAAAGCTTGGCGTTTTGATACGAAACGAGCCGGGCTGAACGCCTGTTGTATTCTTCGGTATGCTGAGACCAAGAGGCGAAATCGTCGCGGTCGTCGTGTCGGGCGGTGTCTCCGTGCTTCCGTAATCCGGGGCAAGCTCGATAAGCCGCGAGGCCGAGTTGAAACCGGAAGAATTTCCTTCTGTCGGGGTCGTGCTAGCCTGCTGGATACCAGCATAATACTGGAGATTGACCTGGAATGTCAGGATGGAGCCAGTCGCATTAAAATTACCGAGAGCCTGAGAATACAGAGAATTGGTGTAGACGTCACCACCGCCCGAATAGACGGCTGGCTGCTGAAAGAAAAAGAAGTCCTGCGTCTGCGGCTGCATGTTTTTAACGTTGATGGTCAAAAGAGTAGACATTGATAGCAATCCTTGCGTGTTAAGAGTGAACTCAGGGACCTGCCTGACTGGCCTGTTGGTATTCGGTTTGTGCCAGTCCACCTCAGCGTCCCTGCGCTCGAATATCGCGATATCTGACGCCTATATCAACCTTGAGTTGTTAACCTGAGCGTGAATTTTCGCGTGGAATTGCGCTCAGCGTTCTCCGTGTTCCAAAGAGATGGCTTCGAGCAGCGAAAGAAGGCGCGACTGGAAAATCTTCGACCTGTTGCGCAACATCATGACCCCTTGCAGCTCCGTCGCGGAAATCGTCCTGTCGCTGTGCCAGTCCATCGTTCCCCTTCCCAGCAGCAGCCAATCGAGGGACACATCCAGCACCTCGGCAAGGGAGCAGACACTTTCCAGCGAAGCATGGCCCCCATTCTGCCAACGGGACACCGCCGCAACAGACACCTCAAGCTCTGCAGCCAGCGCGTGGATCTTGCGGACCTTATTTTGTGAAATGGCTTCGCGTATACGCTTGCCGCGTGCAGGATCGTGAGCCATCACCGCGCCTCCTGCACGTGCCATATGCGGCTGGACATCATCCTGATCGTGCATCGACTGGAAGTCTGACGGGCCTTGCAACGGACGCTGGAAATATTGGGCAGGACAATCGCCCGCGCAGACAGGGTGAGCGCAAAGTCCTGCTGCAAATTCTCTAAATAAATACTCAAAATGCAACCTCAGATATTTACTTTTGATTTACGTATCCATTAGTTGCGCGCCATAAATATGAAAAGCTGGAAAAAAAGTTATGCACACCTAGGTTGTATCAAGTTGTAAATGCAGCCATTTTCAGAGCTTGCCGTTGCAAACGAAAAAGGCCGGAGCTTTCGCTCCGGCCTTCGTTCATTCAGTCTTGAACTGACGCTTAGTTGACAGCCTTGTCGACCAGCTTGTTCTTGCCGATCCATGGCATCATGCCGCGCAGCTTGGCGCCGACTTCTTCGATCTGGTGGGTGTCGTTCATGCGGCGGATGCCCTTGAAGCGCGAGCCACCGGCGCGGTATTCCTGCATCCAGTCCGATGTGAACTTGCCGGTCTGAATGTCGGTCAGAACGCGCTTCATTTCAGCCTTTGTTTCGGCAGTGATGATGCGAGGACCGGTGACGTATTCGCCCCACTCGGCTGTGTTGGAGATCGAGTAGTTCATGTTGGCAATGCCGCCTTCGTAGATCAGGTCTACGATCAGCTTCACTTCGTGCAGGCACTCGAAATAGGCCATTTCAGGCGCGTAGCCAGCTTCGGTCAGGGTCTCGAAACCAGCGCGGATCAGTTCAACGAGGCCGCCGCACAGAACGACCTGTTCGCCGAAGAGGTCTGTTTCGCACTCTTCGCGGAAGTTGGTTTCGATGATGCCGGAACGACCGCCACCAACGCCGCAAGCGTAGGAAAGCGCAACCTCAAGGGCGTTGCCCGAAGCGTTCTGGTGAACGGCAACCAGGCAAGGAACGCCGCCGCCCTTCTGGTATTCGCCGCGAACCGTGTGGCCAGGGCCCTTGGGTGCGATCATGACGACGTCGAGCGAAGCCTTAGGCTCGATAAGGCCGAAGTGAACGTTGAGGCCGTGCGCAAATGCAATCGCTGCACCGTCACGAATGTTGTCGGCAATCTCTGCCTTGTAGATGTCGGCCTGAAGTTCGTCAGGCGTTGCCATCATCAAAAGGTCTGCCCACTTGGCAGCTTCAGCAACTGTCATGACCTTGAAGCCATCGGCTTCGGCCTTCTTGATGGTCGGCGAACCGGCCTTCAGCGCGATGACGACGCCGGTCGCGCCGCTGTCCTTCAGGTTCAGCGCGTGGGCGCGGCCCTGCGAACCATAACCGACGATGGCGACATTCTTCGCCTTGATGAGATTGAGATCGGCATCACGATCGTAATAGACGCGCATTTCGGTAGTCCTTCCTTGAAATATGTGACGTTGTTTAGACCGGAACTCAGGCGGCTTTTCCGCCGGTTTCCGAATGTACCTTCTCCGTGCCGTAAAGCGTTAGAAAGGCTGATACGGCCTTGCGCGCCCGGGCGGAGAAATCCTTGGCCTGCTGCGCTTCCCCGAGAAGCATGCGCACATGCAGATCGGAGACGATCAGGCCGTAAAAACTGCGATAAGCATCTTCGAGATCATCAAAGCGAAGATAACCGGAACGGCGTCCAGCTTCGATGAGGCCGCGTGCTCGCTTGTCGATCTGGCGACGACCCCGCTCCAGCAACAAATTGCCAAGCTTGGAGCCATCGCGGCTCGCCTGGCCGATGGCAAGACGGTTCAACGCCAGCGACACATCGCCTGCCAGAACGTCCAGCAGATCATGGGCAAAAACTTCGAGATGCTCTGTCAATTGCGCGGCAGAAACGCGGTCGCCAGCCTTCTCGAAGGTGCGGACCTTGCTCTGCTGAAAAGTGATCATCGCGGCCAGCAGGCCATCGCGATCGCCAAACCATTTGTAGAGGCTTTCCTTGGAACAGTTAGCAGCGCGCGCGAGACCAGAAGTCGTCAGCGCTTTTTCTCCGCCCTCGACCAGAAGACGCAAAGCCTGCTCCAGAACAGCGTTCTGACGTGGCGAAAACTCCTGCGCGGTGATCGGATCGGTCCCCACCTTACCCACTCCATTTGCTCAAAATGTACCGTACCGTACGGTTCGAGTGGTTTTAGGCGGAGCGTCGTTAAGGGTCAAGCATTTTTTTGAACGGAGAAGACGAATTGACGCGTCGCAATGTGAGCATCATCGAATGAACGCGTTTTTCTTGATGAGATATTCAAGCCAGCAATCAGGCCTGATCTTCAAATCGCTTTCGCGCAGCCACAACAGCATTGTGGTTCTCAAGCGCCCAGTTGATGACCTCTGAAAGAGGCCGGTAAAGCGAGCGGCCCAGCGGGGTCATGCTGTATTCCACGCTGGGCGGCTTGGTCGGAAATACCTCGCGGTGAATGTATCCATCGCGCTGAAGGTCGCGCAATGTCTGCGTCAACATGCGCTGGGAAATATCCGGCACCATGCGGCGAAGCTCACCGAAGCGATAGGGCCGCTCAGCGAGAGCTTGCAACAGAAGTGTCGACCACTTGCCACCAATATGACTTAGAAGATCACGCACCGGGCAATTGTCAAAATCCAGATTGGCGAAGTCCGGCAGGGGCGCGGAAGCCGTTGGCTTCAGTCTGGCAATTGTCGCACTCATGCTGGTTCCCTTTTGGTAACGTAGGGCTTAAAAAATGCCTTCTTTACACAAAGCGGTCAATTCCTATTTTAGACTTACTCTCTTTTTGAGACCAGCAATCCGCACTCCGTCAAATTGCAAAAAAGGAATATGTTATGAGCAAAATTCTTGTGACTGGCGCATCTGGCCAGCTCGGCCAGGCCGTTATACGCCACCTGTTGGAATCCTATGGCGTAAACGCATCCAACATCGTTGCTGCAAGCCGCGACACATCCAAACTTTCTGCGCTAGCAGCAAAGGGTGTGGAAACCCGCACAGCCGATTTTGATGACGCAGCTTCCCTCGACGCAGCCTTTGCAGGCATCGATACAGCCCTGCTTATTTCCACAGATGCTCTTGCCGTTCCCGGCCAGCGCCTGACGCAGCACAAGGCAGCCGTGGCAGCGGCGACAAAGGCTGGCATCAAGCACATTGCCTACACATCCATGCAGAAGCCGGACACATCGCTGGTCACCTTCGCGCCGGATCATCTGGGCACCGAAGAGGCCATCAAGGCAAGCGGCGTGCCTTACACCATCCTGCGCAACGCATGGTACCATGAGAACTACATGCATGGCATGCCGCACAATGTTGAGGCCGGTCAGTGGTTTACTGCAATGGCTGACGGCAAGGTTCCGAACATTTCCCGCGACGACTGCGCACGCGCTGCGGCTGCGGTTCTGGCCAAAGGCAAGGCTGAAAACAAGACCTACGACATCACAGGCCCGCAATCACTCAACGCCGACCAGATTGCCGAGATGATCTCGAAGGTCACCGGCAAACCGCTGGCCGTCATCAAGGTTTCACCAGCCGATTTGCAAAAGGGCATAGAAGGCGCAGGCCTTCCTTCCTTCGTTGCACAGATGCTCGCATCAGCCGATGCCAACATTGCTGCTGGTAACTTCGATATCGTCACAGATGATTACGAAAAGCTCACGGGGCAAAAGCCACAGACGCTCGAGGCTTTCTTTGAAGCGCACAAGGCAGCATTGCTGTCAGCCTGAGATTTGCGATAGTGGCTCTGGAAATGGGCCATCATCGGGCATGTTTGTTACCTACATTCGTCACACGCAACGTCATCCTCGGGCCTGTCCCGAGGATCTAACGCACCCCAACAGCAAACGTGGTTAGACCCTCGGGACAAGCCCGAGGGTGACGGAGGGAAAGGTTTTAACCAGAATCGAAGTCAGTCATCATGGGCTCGAATAGATTGGCGAACCCGCCAATCACCCTTCGTCCTTCAGTGTCTCTTTCTGCGTAATCAACCGCGCACTGTGCTGCCCGCTGAGATAGATCCAGAGCCAGCTCCACGCCACTGCCAGACGCGAGCGGGTGCCGATGAGGAAGTAGATATGAGCAAGGCCCCATATCCACCAAGCCACCACGCCGGTGAGCTTGATCTTGCCGAAATCCGCCACTGCCGCGCTCTTGCCGATGGTGGCGAGATTGCCCTGATGGCGGTAGCGGAACACAGGCTGCTCCGCCTTGCCCGCAAGCCGCGCCTTGATAACCTCGGCCACGTAGGCGCCCTGTTGCTTTGCGGCGGGCGCGACACCCGGAACCGGCTTGCCATTCTCCTGCATGACAGACGCGGTATCTCCGATAACGAAAATATTCGGATCACTGGCGATGTTCAGATGCGGACCAACCTCCGCACGCCCTGCCCTGTCGGCGTCCGAACCAAGCCATTTGGCCGCTGGTGAGGCCTGCACACCTGCGGCCCAGATCATGGTGCGGGCGGGCGTAAACACGTCGCCAATCGTCACGCCATCTTCGGTGCAAGCCGAAACAGGCGTGCCGAGCAGAACCTCCACGCCAAGCCGTTCCAGCGCACGCTTGGTGTAGGCCGAAAGGTCTTCGGTAAAGGCAGGGAGAACCCGCGGCCCCGCCTCTACCAGCAAAACCCGGGTCTTGCGCGTATCCACATTGCGAAACTCCGGTGGCAAGACCCGGTGGGCAAGCTCTGCGATCATGCCCGCCATTTCGACACCCGTTGGCCCGGCACCAATCACGACAAAGGTCAGGTGTGCCTGTATCTCCTCATCGGTCTTGGCCAACTCGGCGCGCTCGAATGCCAGCAACAGACGGCGGCGGATGGTCGTGGCATCCTCCAGCGTTTTCAAACCGGGGGCATGCTTTTCCCAGGCGTCGTTGCCGAAATAGGCATGGCGGGCACCGGTGGCCAGAACCAGCGTATCGAAAGGCACGGCCTCACCCGATTTCAAAAGCACGGTGCGGCTTTCGCGATCAATGCCGCCAACTTCCGCCAGCAGCGTGGTGACCTCTGCCCGGTCGCGGTACAGCCGCCTTATGGGCCAGGCGATTTCGGAGGTCGCAAGCGCCGTAGTCGCAACTTGGTAAAGCAAAGGCTGAAATAAATGGTGGTTGCGACGGTCGATCAGTGTGATGCGAACCGGGGCTCCTTTAAGCCCGTGAACGACTTGCAGGCCGCCAAAACCACCTCCGACAACGACCACGTGATGATTTTGCATGATATCCGCCTTCCAAAACAAACAAGCCGTGCAAACGGTGCACGGCTTGGCAGTATAGGCGCTAAAATTGACGATAGTTATGAAATAGACTGACCGCAGGCGCGGCAAAAACGCCGTACCGTTTCCCCCATGCCATATTCCAGGGCATCCGCCGTCAGCCCGTGGCCAATGGAAACCTCCGCCAGATAGGGAATTCTCCCCATCAGGGCTGGCAGATTGGCAACCGTCAGATCGTGACCTGCATTAACACCAAGTCCCAGGGCTTTGGCGTGATCGGCAGTCGCGCCTAATTTCTCCAGCCACATCTGCGCTTCCTCGGGCTTATCGTAACCGCCGCCATAGGGGCCGGTATAAAGCTCGATCCGGGCGGCACGCGTATCGGCGGCCAGTTGCACCGCGTCCTTGTCACCATCGCCATCTGCAAAGAGGGAAACGCGCATACCGCCTGCGGTCAGGCGCGCAACTGTTTCCTTCAAGAAAGTAGAGTGCTTTCGAAAATCCCAACCGTGATCGGATGTCGCCTGCGATGGGTCATCAGGCACAAGCGTCACCTGCTCGGGCTGCGCTTCCTCGCACAGCAACAGAAAATCTTCGGACGGATAGCCCTCGATGTTGAATTCGGCTTCTGGGTATTCGTCATCGATCAAAGCGCGCAAGACCGGCAGATCGGAAAAACGGATGTGGCGTTGGTCCGGACGGGGATGGACCGTCAGCCCGCTGGCACCGGCCGCCAGCGCGATGCGGCCAAAATTTGCGACGTCAGGCCAAGGCAGATCCCGGCGGTTGCGAAGCATTGCGATGGCGTTGAGATTGACGGAGAGTTTGGCTGGCATGGTCGGACCGTTTTTTCAATGTGGGAGCCCACTGTTTCCCCCACTCTGCCGTTTGCCGCAAGCGACTTGCCGAAAATAATTGAAAACTTCGGAACCAAGTTCTGCCGCCTGCATTCTAGAGGCAGTTGGGGCTGGGAATGTATTATGTCTAACGAATATTTTGATGCGGTCATAGATCGCGAAAAACATATCCAATTTGGTGTCGTCATCGAAGCGGGGAAAAATGCCGGCTGGAAAGCGACGCCCATGAGCGATGCAGGAAAGCCCAGAAAAATGCCAAACAGGGATCTATCTGCTGTCAGTGCGAAGAATTTTCTCCCTGACATCCGTATGCCTTCAAATATGCCTCCTGAGCCGGTCGGAATTGCCGATATGGCGAAAATGTTCGACGTTACCCATAGAACGCTGCATTTTTACGAGGAAAAAGGCATCATAGCCTCGCGCCGTTCAGGCATCATGCGCGTATATTCGCATGCCGATATACGCCGCATGGCAGTGGTGAACTTCTGCCGCGATATCGGCATCCCTATCGCCACAGTGCAGCTCATCATGCAGGATCTTTCTACAGCTGCAACGCAGGCTGAAGCCGATGATCTCTTTCAGGCCGCTCTTGCAGCGCGCAAAAAAGAAGTGAATGCCGAGCTTTCGAAGCTCAGCGTGCAAATGCAGAAGATCAACGATGCACTTGCGCCCGAAGAGCAGCACCCCGTTGGCGCAGCGCAAACCAAAACAGCAACAGACGTCAGATTGACAACGCGTGAGCGCGAATGCCTAGAGCTAATGGCTGAAGGCTATGCGCCCGCAAGGCTTGCGCGCACATTGGGCGTTCCTGTGGAAGAGCATGAGCGACTGGAAGCTGTGATTCTGGAAAAAGTCGGCGCTTCCGACCGTTATCAGGCAGTCGCAAAAAGCCTGCAGCTGGGCCTGATCAGCCAGAACGAGGAATAGCACTCACGGTAGTGAGTGCGCTTCCGCCGGTCAGCGAACTATCGTCAGTGTTTCAGCGGCCCGGGTGATGGCGGTGTAAAGCCATCTTTCGCGGGAATCACGAAACGCAAAGCTTTCATCGAACAGAACAACATTGTTCCATTGCGATCCCTGCGATTTGTGGACGGTCAGCGCATAGCCATAATCGAACTCGTCATAGCGCTTGCGCGTGGTCCAGGGTATCTCGGTCTCGCTTTCTTCGAAAGCAGCTTTGAGCAACTTAATCTTGGCCGCGCCGCGATCCATATCATCGTCTTCGGGACGGATCATCAGGTTGATGCCGGGCTTCACGGTCTCGCGTGATGAACTCATGACCTGCCAAAGGGAGCCATTGAGCAGACCCTTTGCGGGATCATTTCGCAGGCACACCAGCTTGTCACCGGATTGCGGATAATCAGCACTGAAACCCTTGAGCTCACGCAGGCGCTGGTTATACCGCTTGCGGGTCCGGTTGGTGCCGACCAGAACCTGATCCGCATCCAGCACAAGCCCCTGCGTCACCTCATCCTTGGAAATGACCTGGGCTGCACCATAGTCGCCGCGCATGATTTCCTTGCCTTCACGCACGTCCATGGCAAGCTGGATGATGGGATTATCCTTCGCCTGACGATGGATTTCAGACAGCAGGAAATCCGGCTCTTGCTCGGTAAAGAACCCTCCACCGGATATCGGCGGCAACTGGCCGGGATCACCCAGCACGAGAATAGGCGTGCTGAAGCTCATCAGGTCGCGGCCAAGGGCCTCATCCACCATCGAGCACTCATCGATGATGATAAGAGCTGCCTTGGCAAGCGGGCTCTGGCGGTTGATGGAGAACATGGGCGAGATGGATGTCTTGCCCGTCTCTTCATCCTCCACCGCTTCCTCGCCCCGGGGGCGATAGATCAGGGAATGGATCGTGCGGGCATTTGTTGCCCCGCGGGAGCGCAAAACCTGCGCCGCCTTGCCGGTAAAGGCTGCAAAAAGGACTTCACCATCTACATGTTCGGCAAAGTGCTTTGCAAGCGTCGTCTTGCCCGTTCCGGCGTAACCGAACAGCCGAAAAACCGGCGTCCGGCCTTCCTTCAGCCAGCGCGAAACAGCCTTCAGGGCTTCATCCTGTTGTGGAGATAATTGCATGCGCTCTCTTCGCAGGATTCGAGCGTGAGGCGCAACAAAAAAAGAACGAATGACGGAAATGGCAGGGTCACTGACGACCACACACCTACAAGTCAAAGCAACAATATAGCGCCATATAAGTAATTCCTTATTCGTTAAAATACAATAATTGACCATTAACGAACGATAAATTTGTTTAATATACTACCGATTATAAGGATGAACTATTAGGGATAGTTTATTCACGCCATTCCAAAGATCAAAATCGCGCGACTGAATACGCGCATCAAACGAGATTTCTGGACAGATCTTGTTCGGTATGACGCCGTTTTGATTGAAATGACATAACGTGAATTAGGGGTCGACGAACTATGTTTTCTTTCCAAAATCTTTCGACAAAGTCGAAAGTCGTTTTAGGCACAGCTGCACCTGTTATACTTGCGATTGCTATTGGCGCTATTTCGCTGAACAATATCGCTTCAATGGACAAAAGCACGCACTGGGTTGAACACACTTATAAAGTCTTGCAGACAACGGATGACATCACCGCTGCAGCCGTTGACATGGAAACGGGCATGCGCGGCTTCATCATCACAGGCAAGCAGGACTTTCTGGCCCCTTACCGCCAGGGCGAACAGGCCATTTACAAGACAATCAGCGATCTGAAAAAGACGGTCAGCGATAATCCAACTCAGGTTGGTCGCCTCGACAAGATCGAGAAGGCAATCGGTGACTGGCAAAAGATGTTCGCCGAACCTCAGATCAAGGCGCGCGGCGCATTGGCTGACACGACAACCCTCGGCGATATGAACAAGCAATTGGACGCATCCCAGGGCAAGACCTATTTTGATGGCCTCCGCGGCTTCATCAAGGAGTTTCAGGGCGAGGAAAGCGCACTGCTGGCCAAACGCAACGCCGCCAACGAAGCGTCCATATCCTCAGCCAAGACCATGATCTGGGGCAGCATTGTCGGCGCAATCGTCATCGCGCTCATGGCAGGTCTTGCGATTGGCAGCGGCATTTCCAGACCATTGCTGGCGATGACTGCAGCCATGAAGCGCCTTGCCAATGGCGAGACGCAGGTGGAAATTCCCGGCGTTGGACGCAAGGACGAAATCGGCGTGATGGCGGAAACCGTGCAGGTCTTCAAGGACAACGCAATCGCCAAGATCAACATGGAGCGCGAGGCGCAGGCAAACCGTTCCATGAGCGACAAGCAGCGTCAGGAACAGGAAGCCCAGAAGGCGCAGGAAGCGGCAGAAATCCAGCTGGCTGTCGATGAACTGGCAAAGGGTCTTGGCCAGCTGTCCGATGGCAATGTCGCATATCGCATCACCGCTCCGTTCGCCGCCCATCTCGACAGGCTGAGAGGCGACTTCAACAACTCGCTCGCAAAGCTGAATGAAGCACTCGTTTCCGTCGGCAAAAACGCTCGCGGCATCGACGCCGGTGCAAACGAAATCCGTTCCGCCGCCGATGATCTTTCCAAGCGCACCGAGCAGCAGGCTGCCTCCGTTGAACAAACAGCTGCCGCGCTGGAAGAAATCACCACGACGGTGAAAGACAGCAGCAACCGCGCAGAAGAAGTCGGCCACCTTGTTTCCAAGGCTCGCGAAGGTGCGGAAAAGTCCGGCAATGTGGTTCGTCAGGCCGTCACTGCCATGAACGAGATCGAGCGCTCCTCCGGTGAAATCACCAACATCATCAGCGTCATCGATGAAATCGCCTTCCAGACCAACCTGCTGGCCCTGAACGCCGGTGTAGAAGCCGCGCGTGCGGGTGACGCAGGCAAGGGCTTTGCCGTTGTTGCGCAGGAAGTGCGTGAACTGGCGCAGCGTTCTGCAAAGGCCGCCAAGGAAATCAAGGCGCTGATCACAACATCCGGCGAGCATGTCCGCTCTGGCGTCAACCTTGTTGGTGAAACCGGTCGTGCGCTTGAGGTGATTGTCGGCGAGGTTCAGGAAATCAACCGCCACATCACCGCGATTGTTGAATCCTCGCGTGAACAGTCTGTTGGACTTCAGGAAATCAACACCGCCGTTAACACGATGGATCAGGGCACGCAGCAGAACGCAGCCATGGTCGAGCAATCGACAGCGGCCAGCCACAGCCTTGCGAAGGAAGCCGCATCTCTCAACCAGTTGATATCACGCTTCAACCTGGCTTCGTCAGACAGCAATAGCTGGACGGCACCGACACAGGGCGCCCCGGTCAGAGCAGCCTCAACCGCGTCGAGACCCGCACCATCCCCTGCCCGTGCACTTGGCCGCAAGATCGCAGGCGCTTTCGGCGGCGGCGCGTCGGCTGCCGCAGCTCACAGCAACTGGGAAGAGTTTTGATCCATCCAAATCCACAAAAGGCCCAGGGGAAACCCTGGGCCTTTTTTATATCACGCTGAGATCGAGCACCCAATTTTTATGGATCGACCTCGTGGCTCGTGGGTTTAAGATGCAGATGACATCAACCCGGAGCGCTCACATGTATGACGACATCCCAACCATCACCCTACCATCCGGCAGAACTGTTCCGGCTTTGGGCATAGGCACATGGAATATGGGCGACGACAGCGCAAAAGCCGCAAACGAGATCGCCAGCATCCGCAAATCTGTGGAGCTTGGCATGTCCGTTATCGATACTGCTGAAATGTACGGAGACGGCAAATCAGAGGAGATCGTCGGCAAGGCGATTACAGATTTGCGTGATGATGTGTTTCTCGTCAGCAAGGTTTACCCGTTCAATGCCAGCGCCAAGGGCACGATTGAAGCCTGCGAGCGCAGCCTGAAACGTCTGGGAACCGAGCGCCTCGACCTCTATTTGCTCCACTGGCGCGGCTCCTACCCGCTGGAAGAAACGGTTGATGCCTTCGAAAGATTGAAAGCTGAAGGCAAGATTGCCGATTGGGGCGTATCCAACTTCGATACCGATGACATGGAAGAACTCTTCTCGATTGCCGAAGGCAAAAACTGCGCCGCCAATCAGGTGCTCTACAACCTCTCTCGCCGAGGACCGGAGTTTGACCTGCTGCCTTGGTGCCAGAGCCATGGTGTGGCTGTGATGGCCTATTCGCCCGTCGAACAGGGACGCATCCTGTCCAATCACGAACTCATCCGCATCGCCAAAGCCTATCAGGCAACCCCTGCGCAAGTGGCGCTCGCATTCCTGCTGGAGCGCGACGGCGTGATGGCCATCCCGAAATCCTCCAACGCGCAGCGTGTGGAAGAAAACCGAGGCGCGACGGATCTTGAGATCAGCGACGAAGATTGGGAAGCGCTCGACGCGGTGTTTCCGCCGCCTGTGAAAAAGACCGCGCTGGAAATGCTATGATTATTCAGCTCCTTGGACCGTTTTCCAGACTCAAAGTCACAACGACTTGAAACGAAACATCTCTCCCGGGCATTGCGGCCTAACGCGGGCGATAAAAAAGCTTTAGGATCAGATACACCGGATAGCTGATAACGACGAGAATGATGGCTGCTTCGTGCGTCGAGGCAACATCGGCCCAACCTTCCATTTTGGAATTTCGGCCAAATATTCCGAAACCGAAGAGCAAAGCACCGCCGAGAATAATAGCGGAGGTCACCAGCACACCCCACCACTCTAACTCAAGTGATCCGTTCCAAGCCGCATAACCCACGACGCTAGCGCCGGAGAACATCAAGAAGCCGACGGTCAAAAGGTAGCTTCGCCAGAACAGCGCTTGGTCTAATTGCCGGAGACGTTTTGACATGGCTAAAACCTTCGAAGGCATTTTAATTTCATTTTGCAATCTATCCACACTTTAAAAAAATGCGCGCATGGAGGTGCAGGATTGCGATGCTGTTCTACAATAGTAGCAGTCCTGCAATAAACATCTTATCCGCCTGACCAACGAAAAAAGCCCGCAGCAAAGCCGCGGGCTTTCTCCCAATCAATCGATCAAAGAGATTACATTCCCTGCGAACCACGATTCATCGCAGCGATGCCCGTGCGGCAAACCTCGATGAGACCCAGTGGCTTGATGATGGTCAGGAACTGGTCGATCTTGGACGACTTGCCGGTGATTTCGAAGATGAAATGCTCCAGCGTGGCATCCACCACCTTGGCGTGGAAGGCATCGGCAAGACGCAGCGTCTCGGCGCGGTCTTCACCCTTAGCGGCCACCTTGATGAGCGCAACTTCGCGCTCGATGGGGCGATCCTGGCCGTTCTGGCGGGCGCGGACGGTCAGGTCCACGACGCGGTGAACGGGCACGATGCGCTCGAGCTGCGACTTGATCTGCTCGAGAACACCCGGCGTGCCGCGCGTGACGATGGTGATGCGCGACAGGTGCGCCTCATGCTCCGTTTCCGAAACCGTCAGGCTTTCAATGTTGTAGCCGCGACCGGAAAACAGGCCGATCACGCGGGCAAGAACACCCGGTTCGTTGGAAACGAGCACCGATAGCGTGTGGTTTTCAACAGTTTCGGTTTCCTTCTGAATGAAGTAGGCCGAACCGGTGGGCTGTAGATGTGCGTTCATATCCGTGTTCCTCTCCCGATCAGACTAGCTGACGGCCCTTTGCGTCAATAGCGTTGGCAACGGCTTCGTCGGTGGCTTCATCCGGCAACAGCATCTCGTTATGTGCCTTGCCCGATGGGATCATCGGGAAGCAGTTGGCGAGATTGGCCACGCGGCAATCGAAGATGACAGGTTTGTCGACGGCAATCATCTCGGCAATCTTGCCATCCAGTTCAGCCGGGTCATCGCAATACATGCCAACGCCGCCATAAGCTTCCGCCAGTTTGACGAAATCAGGCATGGCTTCCGTGTAGGAGTTGGACAGGCGGTTGCCGTGCAGCAATTGCTGCCACTGGCGCACCATGCCCATATACTGGTTGTTCAGGATGAAGATCTTGACCGGCAGATTGTACTGGATCGCGCAAGACATTTCCTGAATGCACATCTGGATCGATGCGTCTCCGGCAATATCGATGACCAGCGCGTCCGGGTGAGCAACCTGCACGCCGATGGCTGCGGGCAGACCATAACCCATGGTGCCGAGACCACCCGATGTCATCCAGCGGTTCGGCTCCTCAAAGCCGAAGAACTGCGCCGCCCACATCTGGTGCTGGCCCACTTCCGTGGTGATGTAGGTTTCGCGGCCCTTGGATGCCTCGTAAAGACGCTGGATCGCATATTGCGGCATGATAACGTCTTTGGACTGGGTGTAGGCAAAGGACTTGCGCGCACGCCAACGCTCGATCTGCTCGTGCCAATCCTGCGTTTGCGCCTTGTCCGGGCGCTGCGGCAGCGCCCGCCACAGGCGAACCATATCTTCCAGAACATGCGCAATATCGCCAACAACAGGAATATCCACGCGGACGTTCTTGTTGATGGAGGATGGATCGATATCGATGTGGATCTTCTTGGAATTGGGCGAAAACGCGTTCAGACGACCGGTGATACGGTCATCGAACCGCGCACCGACGCAGATCATGACATCGCAATCATGCATGGCCATATTGGCTTCATAGGAACCGTGCATGCCCAGCATGCCCAGCCACTTTTCACCCGATGCCGGATAGCAGCCGAGGCCCATCAGGGTCGAGGTGATTGGGAAACCGGTCAGCTGAACCAGTTCGCGCAACAGGCGTGTCGCATCCGGACCGGAGTTGATGACGCCGCCACCGGTGTAGAGAACAGGCCGACGCGCCTTCGACATCAGCTCAACAGCTGCGTGAATGGCGTTGATATCACCCTGAACACGCGGCTTGTAGCTCTTCTGCTGGACGGCAGCGGATGGAGGCGTATAGGTGCCGGTCGCAAACTGAATGTCCTTGGGAACATCGACAACAACAGGGCCGGGACGACCCGTCTGGGCAATGCGGAACGCTTCATGGATGACGCCAGCCAGTTCATTGACGTCCTTGACCAGCCAGTTGTGCTTGGTGCAAGGGCGCGTAATGCCAACGGTATCGCATTCCTGAAAGGCATCCGAGCCAATCAGCGATGTGGGAACTTGACCGGAAATACAGACGAGCGGGATGCTGTCCATCAACGCATCCTGCAACGGCGTCACGGCATTGGTGGCACCGGGACCGGAGGTTACGAGCATGACGCCAACTTTGCCGGTTGAACGGGCGTAGCCTTCAGCGGCGTGGCCAGCACCCTGCTCGTGGCGCACCAGAATGTGCTGGATATCGTCCTGCTGGAAAATCTCGTCATAGATCGGAAGAACTGCACCGCCCGGATAGCCGAAAATATGCTCGACGCCGTTGTCTTTCAACGCACGCAGAACGATTTCCGCGCCCGTCATGGTGTTGCTGTTTTCCGTATTGTCCTTATCCGTCATTGCCTGTTCCATCCCGATTTGGCTTTGGATATCGTTGGGCCATCTGGCCCGAGTGAAAGACATAAAAAAAGGCCCCTGGAGGAGCCTCGTTCAGCGCATGGGTGCTTTCGCCGGATGGTTACACCATCCTGCCCATGCGCCGTCCCACCACGATAAGTACGTTAAGATTTTTCATGGGTCGGAGTGTTAGCCACAAAGTTAACGTCCGTCAACGCACGCTACGGAAAAAATTTCATTTATTGCGGGAATCGATCCGTAAGCGAAACAAAATTTCGCCCTTCCTATACAAGTTGTTAAAGGCAACCATCTAAATTCAGGGGGAATGGCTGGACGAACCCGGAACGTCCAGACGATAAAAATAGACAAGACCTATGACAGGGGCGAAACGTGTTCAACGACGACCTTCGCAAATCGGCACATGCGGGCGAGCATGATCGCCGCGACGAGCTGATGGCTGCCAATCGCCTGCTCGGGCGCGTCATTTCCTGCACTGGTTCCCGTGCCACAATTTCAGCCACCACCGAACCCGGAAAGACAGACCTTGCGGAACTGTGGTCGGTGGGCCGGCTCATTTCCATTGATCTGGGCGAAACACGGGTCGCCGCCCTCACCTACGCCATGAGAACTGATAATGTCGAATGGTCGAACGAGCGCCACAATACACTCCTGATCGAGGTGGAGCTTCTGGGCGAAATCCGTCCAACCGCGGAAGGTATTGAACGCTTCTCGACCGGCATTTCGCGCTACCCTTATCTCGGCGCCGTCGCCCATCGCATCCGATCCAGCGATCTGATGCGGATTTACGAAACGCAGGAAGCGGGCGCATGCGTCGTCGGACGCCTGACGCAGGATGACACGATCGATGCGACGATCAGCATTCCGCAGATGCTGTCCAAGCACTTCGCCGTCCTCGGCTCCACCGGCGTCGGCAAATCGACAGCCGTGTCCCTTCTGCTCAGCAAGGCGATTTCCAAGGACCCGAAGCTGCGCGTCCTTATTCTCGATCCGCACAATGAATATGCCGCAGCCTTCCCGATGACCTCAGTCGTCATCGATACGGATACGCTGGACCTGCCCTTCTGGCTGATGAAGCTGGAGGAGTTCACCGAAGTTCTCTATCGCGGCCGCAAACCCGTGGCCGAAGAGCTGGACGTTTTGCGCGATCTGATACCGGAAGCCAAACGCGCCTTTCGCGGCGCAGATAACTCCGTCATGCGCCGCGCCTCGGAAAAGTCCTCGCTCACGGCAGATACGCCGGTGCCCTACCGTATAGCCGATCTTCTGGCGCTGATCGACGAGCGGATCGGGCGGCTGGAAGGCCGGGATGAAAAGCCAGCGCTGCGAACCCTGAAGATGCGCATCATGGCCGCCATCAATGATCCGCGCTATCACTTCATGTTCTCCAACAGCACGATCACCGATACGATCATGGAAACAGTCGCGCATATTTTCCGCGTGCCGGGAGAAGGCAAGCCCATCTCCGTGTTCCAGCTCGCGGGCATTCCGTCCGAAGTCGTGAATTCCGTCGCCTCGGTCCTCTGCCGCATGGCGTTTGAGTTGGCCTTGTGGAGCCAGGGCGCCATTCATACACTGGTCGTCTGCGAAGAAGCCCACCGTTACGTCCCGGCAGATCCCGCTCTCGGCTTCTTCCCAACCCGTCAGGCCATAGCTCGTATCGCCAAGGAAGGCCGCAAATACGGCGTGTCACTCGGCATCATCACCCAGCGCCCCGGAGAGTTGGACCAGACGATCCTGTCGCAGTGTTCCACCGTGTTTGCCATGCGGCTTTCCAACGAAAACGATCAGGAAATCATTCGCTCGGCCATCCCCAATTCGTCCGTCTCCACCACCAGCTTTTTGTCGTCCATCGGCAATGGTGAGGCCATCGCCTTTGGTGAGGCCATCAGCGTGCCGATGCGCATCAAGTTCGATCGCGTCGCCGCTCACAGCCTTCCCAAGGCCAATGGCATCATGCCGCATATCGCAGAAGATACGCCTGATACGGTTGACCTTCGCTCCATCGTCAAACGCATGCGCGCCGTTACCGGCCCCGATATTTCCGGCTTCCGCCAGAGCTATGACGCAACAATGGCGCAGGATGCAGACGAGGAAGAGTTCGATAGCTGGAAAAGCAATTTCAACGAAGAGAGCAGCGGCAACGAACCCTACCGGCCAGAAATGCTGCCGCGAAGTTCGGGCTTTGCCCCAAGGCCGCAGATGCCCCCGCGAACGGCAGCGACAGAACCGGCGCCGAGGCCTGCTCCCATTGCGCCCCAACCTTACAGCCAGGAGCAGCGGCCTTCTTTACGTGACAGCTTGCTGAAGACACCTCTCGGCAGTCTTTATAAGAAGGACTGAGACGGCAGGCTTCCCTACCTGCGCAGTGTCACGCCGCCGCTGCGCAACGGGTCCACCCGCTCCCAGTCCTCACCCATCTGGTTGCGAAACCACGTCATCTGTCTCTTGGCGTATTGGCGCGTCGCGGCAGCGGATTTCTCAATCACCTCTGCCTGCGTCATCCTTCCTGCCAGCATCTCGGCAATCTGGGAAACGCCAATGGCTTTCATCGCGGTTGCGTCGGAAGAAAGCTCCTGCGCCAGAAGCGCCTTCACCTCTTCCACCGCCCCGCTCTGCATCATCAAACCGAATCGATGATTGATTCGCTCATGCAGCACGGCTCGTTCCGGCAGAACTACGAATTTCCTAGCCCGGTCGGGATCGATAATCATGGGACCACGCGCCTGCTGGAAGGTGCGGATGGATTGCCCCGTTGCTGCCATAACCTCCAGCGCACGCACGATGCGTTGCCCGTCGGTCGGTCGCAGGCTGGCTGCGGTTTCCGGGTCGCGCTGGGTAAGCTCTTCGTAAAGCGCAGCCGGTCCACTCTCCACCAGACGCGCCCGATAGCTCTCGCGGATATCAGCCGGAATGGCTGGCATATCTGAGAGGCCGCCCGTCAAAGCCTTGAAATACAGCCCGGTCCCGCCAACAATCACCGGAAGGCGATTCTCGCCCCGCATCCTCTCAACAAGGGCCGCCGTTTCACGCAGCCACTCGCCGGTGGAATAAAGCCGGGCGGCTGGGACGTGGCCGTAAAGATGGTGCGGCACGCCCTCCATCTCCTCTGCAGAAGGACGCGCGGTCAGCACCTGCAATGTGTCATAAACCTGCATGCTGTCTGCATTGATGACGACACCATTGTTCTCCCGCGCCCATTGAAGCGCAAGCGCGGACTTGCCGCTTGCCGTCGGGCCGGTTATCAGGATCGCATCGAAGTCGTCATCAAGGTTTCTCATCATGGCTCTCGTTGCCACGCTTATCGCCAATCCGTCAAATCCTGTTCTCAATTCAACGATTGCGGAAAGCGCGGCCAGTGCCCTCAACGCATCCGGGCTTTATTGGCTGGCGGATGGAATTGCCTGTGACCTGGTGTTGCGCGATGGCACGGATGTGGCGGCAGCCGAACGCGTGCTGCGCATGGCCATCGTCGACAGACCCATCGACATCGCCATTCAGGAACAGGACCAACGCCGCAAGAAAATCCTGATCGCAGATATGGACTCAACCATGATCGGGCAGGAGTGCATTGATGAGCTGGCCGCCGAAGTTGGTTTGAAGGAACAGGTGTCCATCATCACGGCCCGCGCTATGAATGGCGAGATTGCGTTTGAGCCAGCGCTGCGTGAGCGCGTCGCCCTGCTCAAGGGCCTGCCGATCTCTGTCGTGGATGAGGTTATCGAAAAGCGGATCACGCTGACACCGGGCGGTTTGGAACTGATCGCCACCATGAAGGCCAAGGGGCATTACACAGCTCTGGTGTCCGGCGGCTTCACCGTCTTCACCAGCCGCATCGCCGCCACGCTGGGCTTTGATGAAAACCGCGCCAATATTCTGGGCGAGAAAGACGGGCTACTGGATGGCACCGTTGCCGAACCCATTCTCGGCAAGCAGGCCAAGGTCGATGCGCTGAACGACATCGCCACGAAGCTTGGCATTTCACCTGAGGACGCGATGGCGGTGGGCGATGGCGCCAATGATCTGGGCATGCTGCATCTTGCAGGTGCAGGCGTTGCGCTTCACGCCAAACCGGCAGTGGCAGCTGAAGCAAAAATCCGCATCGATCACAGCGATCTCACCGCACTTCTTTATCTTCAGGGCTACAGAAAGTCAGACTTCGTCACTCCATGATTATCTGTGGAACACCGAGGCTGATTCTGCGCGACTGGAAGCCGGTTGATCGTCATCTTTTTCGGCTCATCAATGCCGATCCCAAGGTGATGGAATTTTTCCCCACCTGCCGCAGCCATGCCGAGTCAGACGCCACGATGGTGCGTACCAACGAGATGATCCACGCCACCGGCTATGGTTTCTATGCGGTTCAACTGCGTGAAACGGGTGAAGCCATCGGCTTTTGCGGCATCGCGCCCGCCAATCTGGAAGGCATATTTGCCGATAGCGCGCTGGAAATAGGCTGGCGGCTGGCACCGCGCTTCTGGGGCCATGGCTATGTTACGGAAGCAGCCAAATCATTGCTGGCCATGGCGTTCGATGAAAAGAGGATACCGGAAATCGTGTCGTTCGCGGTTCAGGACAATCACCGTTCGATTGCCGTCATGAAGCGCATCGGCCTCACCCGCGACGCCTCGCGGGACTTCATCCATCCCCGCGTGCCGGATACGCACCCTCACCTCATGCCGCATGTTACTTATGCGCAGACCATGGACGGGTGGAACGGGAAATAGATGATGGGCTGACGTCAGCCCTTGTTGTCGTGGTCGCCCTCTGCATCACCCTTGTCGAGCTTGCCTTGATCGAGCGCCCGAGTAGCCTTGTCATTCAAGGCAGATGTCAGGTTTTTCTCTGCCTTTGTACGACCGAAAGTCAGGCGGTTCTGCTCCGCCTGCTTTTCTTTTTCAGATCGGATCTTCTGTTTGCGAAACTGGCGCAGATTGACGATATCGCCTGTCAAAACAATCTCCTGATCCGCGCCGTGCTATCACTTGTTCTTGCGGAAAGCGTCCAGCGAAACAACAGAACCAGCCTTCTTTTCCTCATCCGGCTTCGCCTCGTCAGAAGGTGCAGCCTTGGCTTCTGCTGAAACGGGATAAGCGGTGATTTCCGCTTCCACGACCTCTTCCTCGTCAGCGAGGGGAACATCGAACTCAAGCTCGAAGTTCACCGAAGGATCGTAAAAGCCTCTGATGGCATTGAAAGGAATGACCAGCTTTTCTGGCGTATCGGAGAAGGACAGGCCAATTTCGAACTGTGTTTCAGTAACCTTCATGTCCCAGAACTGGTGCTGGATGACGATGGTCATCTGCTCGGCATATTTGGACTTCAAATGCTGTGAAATCCGAACGCCCGGCGCGCCAGTCAGGAAGGTGATGAAAAAGTGATGGTCGCCCGGCAGCCTCGTCGTCGCCGCAACTTCGCTCAATACCTTGCGAATAACGCCGCGAAGGGCATCCTGTGCGAGAATGTCGTAACGGATATGATCCTGCCCCATACGGTCCTGTCTTTCCTATTCGAACGTCTTTTAACCAAGTATACGCAATGTCTTACATCGCAGCAACGGAAAAGCCCCGCGCTGCGCGAGTCATTTCACCACATAAGCAATTCTGGTTATCTTATAAACAAGTCTGGCGAAATGGAGAAGGTGGAGGTTTCTGTTGCCAGGTACCTCCGAACCCCGCCTTACGGGGCTAACCGTAAGGGCTTAAGTCGGAATTCCCACACCGCCATTAGGCAGCGAGAGCGTATTCCTTAGCGTTGTTGTCATTTGCAACTACACTTGTGACCCGATAACGGCGGTATCATGCCGAGCAAAAGTTCGATCTTTACACCCTTGTCGATCCTATTTCGCCCCCATCAAAAGCGGGCCACCCAAAGCGGAGGCCAGTTTTTGGTGGAGGCGCCGGGTACCGCCCCCGGGTCCAATAGGCTTATTCCATCGACCGTTTATCGCCATAGCCGGATTTGCACCCGGCAAGGCTCATATAGGCGCATAACGCGCCCGAGAAAAGGGGCTTCGTGACATTTCCATGAAGCGATCAGCGCAAATCCCGACACACCATGCGTTTCCTCACTCTCTGATGCACGCATTTGCGAAACCAGAATCCGGGGGACGAGGTTTTCTAAGTCTGGTCCCGCCGCCGCAAAAGCTTATAATGGGCACATATATGGAATCGGTGGCGGACTGTTATGAAGCAATATCTCGATCTTCTTGCGCATGTGATGGACGCTGGCAGCGACCGTGGCGACCGTACAGGCACCGGCACGCGCTCGGTGTTTGGTCATCAGATGCGCTTTGATCTGTCGGAAGGCTTTCCGGTTCTGACAACCAAGAAGTTGCATCTGCGCTCCATAATCCACGAACTGCTGTGGTTCCTCAAAGGCGATACCAACATTGCCTATCTGAAGGAAAACGGCGTCTCGATTTGGGATGAATGGGCGGATGAGGACGGCAATCTCGGCCCTGTCTATGGCGCGCAATGGCGCTCCTGGCCAGCACCCGATGGCCGCCACATCGATCAGATCGTGCTTTTGATCGAGAGCCTGAAAGTAAACCCGAATTCACGCCGCCACATCGTCTCCGCCTGGAACCCGGCGCTGGTCGATGACATGGCGCTGCCGCCCTGCCACTGCCTGTTCCAGTTCTACGTGGCCGATGGCAAACTGTCCTGCCAGCTTTACCAGCGCTCGGCGGATATTTTCCTCGGCGTCCCCTTTAACATCGCGTCCTATGCCCTGCTGACGATGATGGTCGCGCAGGTTACGGGCCTGAAGCCAGGCGATTTCGTCCACACGCTGGGGGATGCGCATATTTACGCTAACCACTTCGAGCAGGCAAAGCTGCAAATGACGCGCACGCCGAAGCCACTGCCCACCATGCGCCTTAACCCCGACGTGACGAGCCTGTTCGATTTCAAGTTCGAGGATTTCACGATGGAAAATTATGAGGCCGACGCCTCCATCAAGGCACCGATCGCCGTATGAGCAAGCCGCGCACCACGCTCATCGCCGCTGTTGCAGAAAACGGGGTTATCGGTCGCGATCTCGACATGCCCTGGAAGCTGTCCACAGATCTCAAGCGCTTCAAGGCGCTGACCATGGGCAAGCCGATGATCATGGGGCGCAAGACATTTCTCTCCGTCGGCGAGCGCCCCCTGCCCGGCCGGCCACACATCATCATCAGCCGCAACCCGGATTATCGCCCCGCAGGCGTGGACGTGGTGTCGTCGCTCGAAGATGCGCTTTCGCTTGCCGCGAATAAGGCAGCGGAGCTTGGTGTCAATGAGGTTTTTGTGGCCGGTGGTGGCGAAATCTACCGTCAGGCCATGCCCTTCGCCGATCAACTTTCCGTCACCCATGTTGAGGTCTCTCTGGAAGGCGATACGTTTTTCCCAGAAATCGATCCCGCGCTTTTTGAAAAAATCGACGAAATAGCCTTATTCGCCGGGGAAAAAGACAATTATCCGGTCAGATTCACGACGTACCGCAGATATCACGCATATCAGTGAAGTATTTACCGTGATTGGGTATTAAGTTACCGCGTCTGCGTTGAAACGCACCCTTCTCCTTCTTATAACTGAGAGCACAGTCCCGTCTGGCATGCGATAGCGTTTCAGAGAGGGAGCGGGAGAGTTTTTTTAGCATAAGAGGTATGGATGCCCTGGAGCAATCAGAATGGCGGCGGCGGCGGTGGCGGCGGCCCGTGGGGTGGCGGCGGTAACGGCGGCAGCGGCGGCGGTGGTGGAAACAACCAGGGCGGCCCCTGGGGTCAGGGACCAAACCGTCCGCGTGGCGGCGGCGGTGGTGGCGGCAATGGCGGCCCACCCGACCTAGAAGAGATCATCCGTCGCAGTCAGGATCGTTTCAGAAACGTGCTTCCGGGCGGCATCAACGGTGGCGTCATCGCCATCCTCGCACTTGTTGTCCTCGCATTTGTCGGCATCCAGTCCGTCTATACGGTTCAGCCGGATGAACGCGGCGTAGAACTTCGCTTCGGCAAGCCGAAGGACGAAGTCTCGATGCCAGGCCTGCATTTCCACTTCTGGCCGATTGAAACTGTCGAGATCGTCAAGGTCACGGAACAGCAGCAAAACATTGGTGCGCGTGCAACATCGACAACAGCAGCAACCGGCGTGATGCTGACAGGCGACCAGAACATCGTGAACGTTCAGTTCTCCGTGCTTTATACGGTGTCTGATCCGAAGTCCTATCTCTTCAACGTCGATGCGCCTGCCCAGACCCTTCAGCAGGTTTCGGAAAGCGCAATGCGTGAAGTCGTTGGCCGTCGTCCGGCTCAGGACATCTTCCGTGATAACCGTCAGGCCATTGCGGCTGACGTTCGTGCCATTATTCAGGCTACGATGGACGGTTATGGCGCAGGCCTTTCCATCAATGCCGTGGCGATTGAAGATGCAGCCCCACCACGTGAAGTGGCGGACGCCTTCGACGAAGTTCAGCGTGCCGAACAGGATGAGGATCGTTTTGTTCAGGAAGCCAACCAGTACGCCAACCAGAAACTGGGTGCCGCACGTGGTCAGGCAGCACAGATCGTTGAAGAAGCCACTGCCTATAAGGGCCGTGTCGTCAACGAAGCCAAGGGTGAAGCCCAGCGTTTCATCTCGATTTACGACCAGTACCGGACTGCACCTGAGGTCACACGTGAGCGCATGTTCATCGAGACGATGGAGCAGGTTCTCAAGAATTCCAACAAGATCATCATTGATGAAAAGCAGGGAGTGGTGCCGTATCTGCCTCTGAACGAGATCATGCGCGGCAATACCGGCGCAGCGCAGCAGGGAGGCAACTGATATGAGTAATCGTCTAACCGCAATTCTCGTCGGCCTCGCCGTTGTCATGTTCTTCGTCTACTCGTCCTTCTTCGTGGTCAACGAACGCCAGCAGGCAATCGTCGTTCGCTTCGGTCAGATCCAGGACGTGAAGACCGATCCGGGCCTCTACTTCAAGCTGCCATTCGCGTTCATGGATGCGGACCGCGTACAATATGTCGAAAACCGCGCACTGCGTTTCGATCATGACAACATCCGCGTTCAGGTGTCCGGTGGTAAGTTCTATGAAGTCGATGCCTTCGTAGTCTACCGCATCACCGATGCCCGCCGCTTCCGTCAGACGGTATCCGGCGATCAGCTGTCTGCCGAAATGCGTCTGCGCACACGTCTCGACGCATCTCTGCGCCGCGTCTACGGTCTTCGTGGCTTCGAAGCTGCCCTTTCGGATGCTCGCGCCTCGATGATGCAGGAAGTGCGTGACGACCTGCGTTCAGACGCAGAGTCACTTGGCCTCAGCATCGTGGATGTTCGCATCCGCCGCACGGACCTCACACAGGAAGTCTCGCAACAGACCTTCGAACGTATGAAATCCGAGCGTCTGGCTGAAGCCGAACTGATCCGCGCTCGTGGTAACGAAGAAGGCCAGCGCCGCCGCGCCATCGCGGATCGTCAGGTCGTCGAATTCGAATCCGACGCCAATCGTCAGTCCGAAGTGCTTCGGGGTGAAGGCGATGCCGAACGTAACCGTATCTTCGGTGACGCCTTCCAGCGCGATCCAAGCTTCTTCGAGTTCTATCGCTCGATGGCAGCCTATACGAGCGCGCTGAACGGCAACGGCACGACGCTGGTTCTTTCGCCAGACTCAACCTTCTTCCGTTATTTCAATAACATTGAAGGTACGCCAACCGCGCAACCGGCACAGCCCGCAGCCCCTGCGGCACCTGCTGCGCCCGCGAACTGACCTTAATGAGTGACGCGAAAGGGCCGGTGGAAACATCGGCCCTTTTGCTGTTTTGTGGCATCATTCTGCAAGCCCGGATGGGTTTGACCAAGAGATGAAAAGCGGTCAGACGCCATCCACGCTTTAATCGTGGATGAAAGCCTGATTTTCTGCTTATTCACGAAAAGGTATTTTTACACTTCATCATTCCGCCTTATGCTTGGCTATTAAGCAGAGACCCGGTTAGCAATATGCGAGGACGCTGTATGCCCGTTACCACTCTTTCGCCTTTCCGCAGCAGCATCGCGGCGGTCGCGGGATTTGCAGTTTTAGCAGGCGGGCTGGCCATGCCGTTGAGCGCCAGCGCCCAAAGCGCCGGACCAGCTTCGGTTGCTGATCTTGCAGCACCTCTCATGGACGCCGTGGTCAACATCTCCACATCGCAGAGCGTCAAGGCGGAAGGGAAAGGCCCGACACCGCCCAATATTCCCGAGGGTTCTCCGTTTCAGGAATTCTTCAAGGATTACTTCGACAACCAGAGCCCCGATAGCGGCGGCAAGGTCAGCTCGCTCGGTTCGGGCTTCGTCATCGATCCGGCTGGCTATGTGGTGACGAACAACCATGTCATCGAAGGTGCTGATGATATCGAGGTGATCTTCCCAAATGGCAACAAGCTGAAAGCAAAGCTCGTTGGCACCGATACCAAGACCGATCTTTCCGTGCTGAAGGTGGAGCCGAAGACGCCACTCAAAGCCGTCAAATTCGGTGATTCCCGCGCCATGCGCATTGGCGATTGGGTCATGGCCGTCGGCAACCCGTTTGGCCTTGGCGGCTCGCTCAGCGTCGGCGTCGTTTCGGCGCGCGGACGCAACATCAACGCCGGTCCCTATGACAACTTCATCCAGACGGATGCGGCGATCAACAAGGGCAATTCCGGCGGTCCGCTCTTCAACATGAAGGGCGAGGTGATCGGCATCAACACCGCCATCATTTCTCCCAGCGGTGGCTCCATCGGCATCGGCTTTTCCGTGCCGACAGAACTGGCGCAGAACATCGTCCAGCAGCTCATCGAGTTTGGCGAAACCCGCCGCGGCTGGCTCGGCGTGCGCGTTCAGCCTGTCACAGACGATATCGCCACAAGCCTTGGCATGGACGCGGCCCGCGGCGCGCTGATCTCCGGCGTGGTCAAAGGCGGACCCGTCGAGAACGGCCCCATTCAGCCGGGCGACGTCGTTCTGACATTTGACGGCAAGAAAATTCAGGAAATGCGCGACCTGCCGCGCGTTGTTGCCGAAAGCCCAGTCGGCAAGGAAGTTGATGTTGCCATTCTTCGCGATGGCAAGGAGCAGACCGTCAAGGTCAAGCTAGGCCAGTTGCAGGATACCGCCGAAGAAAAGCAGCCCGGCGCCAGCAGCGATGATGCCATGCCGGATGATGGCGAGAACGGCGAAATGGCTGAACCGCAGGACAACAACGACAATCCGACAGAGCAGCAGGCACCAGACCAGCGCGCAGCTGCGCAAACGGTTCTGGGAATGAACCTTGTCGTGCTCACGGACGAGTTGCGCGCGGAAAAGAGTATCGCGGAAAGCGTCGAAGGCGTGCTTGTTGCAGGCGTGGAACCCGGCTCGATTGCCGAGCAGAAGGGCGTCAAGGCTGGCGATGTGATTGTGGAGGTTGCGCAGGACTTCATGGAAGTGCCCGGCGATGTGGCGGTGCGCGTCAACGGCCTGAAATCATCCGGGCGCAAGAATGCCCATATGATGGTGGCAGACGCGCAGGGCAATCTGCGTTTCGTTGCCGTTCCGCTGGAATAGTGCTGGTTGGCGGGAGCGCCTTATCCTGACGCTCCCCGACCGCTTGTGTGTCTCGCATTTCTGAGCAACCAAGCGAGGCGTCAGGAGATTTCCGCACCTGCGGAACCTCGCAGGCTTAACCGGAGTTACCCGACGTCACCGGAATGAAACCGATTCAATATCATGAGCTTACGCGCAAGAAATGAATCCGGATGGCAGCGCGTTGAATCAGTTTGGAAAGCCGCAAATTTGATCCGCAAGCACTCCACCACACTCCACGGCCACCGCACCAGCATCTCGCTTGAAGATGCTTTCTGGGACGAGCTGCGCATTATAGCAGACAAGCGGAAGATGAGCTTTGCGGCGCTACTTGCCGAGATTGATGACAACCGCCCGGAAGACAGCAATCTTTCCTCTTCCCTGCGCGTCTATGTGCTGAACTGGCTGAAGAGCCAGTAGCTCCCACAGGTCCCACTTAGCACTAGCTGTGCCGCATCACGGCACAGAGCGAACAAGTCATCAATGCGCGTCCAGGGCCTTACCGCGCGGGAGCGTTTTGTGCCGGAGGCTGGCTGAAGATGTCGCCTGTTGGGGGTACGGAGAACACCGGAGGAGTCGCGGGCTTTGGCTGGGCTTCCTGCTCCCGCTTCAAACGCTCCTGCGAGGCTTTCTCGGCCTCAAGCCGTTCCTGCGCCATCGCACGCATACGCTCTTCTTCAGCCTTGCGCAAACGCTCTTCTTCCGCCTTGCGCACCTTTTCGGCTTCCTCAGCCCGCTTGATCGCGGCCTGTCGCTCGGCGGCCCGGAAGCGGTAAAGCGCCACTTCACGCCGCAGTCTCTGCTTCTCCATAACGCTGGCCTGCAAGGCTTCCACCCGCCTGCGTTCGCGCTCGAAGGCCCGCAGGGACAGATATCCGGTTAGACCCGACACATCGGTCGTCAGTGCTGGCTCGGCCAGTGGTCCAGTAAAGTTGAGGCGAAGGGACGGCTCGGCGCCCGCCAACGCCTCGTTGCCGGCATTATAAGCAAGGCCCAAACCACCGGTCAGCGTCTTGTCGCCAATATCGAGCATGAGGTCACCATCAAAGGCGAGCTGTGGTGTGGAAGTCGTGACATTCTGCATGCGCAGGTTTCCATCGCCGAGCGTGAACGGCATGGACACATCCCCCAGCGGGATCTCTCCCTGCCAGAGATGGGCATCCACCAGCGGACGCACTTTCGCCGCATCGATATTGCCCTCAAGGCCATTGGCAGCCTGAAGCCACTGCTGGAAAGCCGATGCGTTCAACCCGCGCAAAACAAGATTACCGGCACGCATTTCGCCGGATCCGCCCGCCGACGATAGAAGCTCCGCTACGCTCTTGCCGGTGGATTCAGCAGTCAAATCCAGACCGAAGAGGCCACTAGCCACCGGCTTCTCTCCGCTTTTCCACATCACGGCTTCAGGGTTGGCACCCGAGACAGCAATCTTGGTTCGGAAAATGCCAGCACCGTCTCCCGTTGCCATGGCAAGACGGCCCGATACCTTGCCGCCCATCCAGTCACCCACCATGTCGTCAAGCGAAAGCGTGCCATTGGCATGGTTGAGCGCAAAAGAAAGGCCTGTCACCGTTCCGAACGAACCCGTGTCGAAATTGGCGGCCTTGATGGAAAGGGAGGCATCAAGCTTGGGGAAGGCCGGAAGAGAAACCGGCTTTGCGCTGAGTGCGCCCGTTTCAGGGTCGATAACCGGCCCATACATCGTATCGCCAAGCCACGTCAGATCGACGCTGTTCAGTGCAAGATCGCCGGTCAGCTTGTAAGGTGCAGCCTTCGCAACAGCCAGATTACCGGAAAATGCGTTGCCGCCCGCTTGGCCCGAAAGAGCCGAAAGCGTCGTCTTGTCCTTATCCGAGCTAAGTTTCGCCGTTGCCTTGGTGGACATGCCGCCACCAAGCTGCGGCAGGCCAACCGCATTCATAATGAGGTAAGGCTCGATATCCGCGCTTTCCAGCGACACATCAGCGCTGCCCTGAGCGAAGTTTTCCGGCTTCAGGCCAAAGCTGCCATTGGCAGAAAAATGCGTGCGCTCCGTCGAGAAGCGGAATTCCGTCTGAACCGGAGAGCCGAGCGTCCCGTTGAGCTTCAAGGACAACAGGCCCTCGCCATCAGCGTCGAAAGGCAGGGGATCAAGCCCCGCCTGCCCAAACAGAATGGCTGTAGACTGGTTCTTGAGAACAGCCTCAAGCGTCAGTGCCGTATCGTCAGTGTCTGTGAGAACATCAGGCAACTTCACCACGGCAGAAACGCGGCTGCCGTTGATGGTGCCGGAAACGGCTGCGTTTGCCCCGCCATTGTTCTTATCGACCGCGAGATCAACGGCAATGTCGGAATTCGCATACCATGGCGCGCTTCGCACAAGCCGCTCCACCAGTGGATGGCTTGGAACTTTCTGCCGCAAGAGATCAAGCAAAGGCTGCATATCGGCAGCGTGAAGATTGACTGTTCCCTTGCCGGAAAAATCATTGGCAGAGCCCTTCAACTGGCCCTTTGCCCTAACCTCGGCACCGGCAATATTGCCGGCATTCATTGTTTCCAGCGAAAGAACGCCACCCGCCGATGTAAACGCCGTTTCCACCTGATTGGCTGTCACGCCCGCCATGTTGATGCGGTCCGCCTTGAACTTGGCGGTGATCCGGTGATCGAGAACCGAGCTGCCGACCTGATCGCCCAGAATAAGGCCACCAAGCGCCTTCAGGGCATCGAGATCGATCTCGTCACCCGCCAGTTCAACATCAATGCTTGCGCCATTGGCTTCCGCCTGCCGCGCAAGGCGACCCTTGAGCGATGCCTGCCCGATGGCAAGTTCGAGGTTTTCAAAGCGCTGCGCCTGCGTTGTCAGCGAAACGGTGGACGAGAAACCCGCAGCATTCAGCTGGCGAATGGCCGGATCGACCGTGCCGGACAGCCAGTTGGCAAGCCCCGAAGGCTGGTTGGAGGCAACGAGCATATCACCATTGAAGGCTGGGCCACCCGTCAACGTCAGAGAGCCCTTGGCCTCAAGCTGGGTGCGGCCAGGCAGCACGGCAACTGCATTCTCCACCTGCCAGCCGGAACCGTTGGGCCTAATATCAAGACGGATGTCGCGGATGGTCGTGTCATCGGAAACAAGTGCTGGAAGCCGGATGCTGGCCTTACCCGGAACCTGCGGCACCGGAATGCGCGCAATCAGGCTCGCAAATGCCTCGATGCGCTGGCGCACGGGCACAGTTGGAACCCGCGATGTTTTGCCGGTCTGCACAGGTGCGGGCGCAAAGCGGTTGAAATCGATCTGCTGACCATCAGCCGTCAGCAGGAATTCTGGTGCGGTTCCGGTATCCAGCGTCGCCTCACCCGTCACGATATACGGATTGGTCTCGCCGCCGAGTTCCATGCGGTAACTTGGCACCCGCACACGGCCATTGGTAAGCTCAAAGCTGCCCTTCGTCCGTGGCGCGGTGAAGATGGACTGGCTGGCGTCTTTTTTCTGGTTCTCATCCTGGCGGAAATTGAAGGCAAATGAGCCGCTGTAAACCGGACGTCCCTCAGTGGCGGCAATGGCGCCGTCCAGATCAATCTCAACCGGATGTTCATCAGGCATGAGGCGAAGGCGCAGGCCCATGCGCCCTGCATTGGCTTCCGGCTCACCGCTGGAAAGAGAAAACGACCCTGCGTGACCATCAACAGCCGCACGTCCTTTTGCGGTCCATGGCCCGGCAAGCGACTTGGCCGACATATCGGCACTGAGGCCAGTTACCGTGCGGTTGCGACCCGACTGCTCGTCAATGAACTCGATTTGCCCGCCATCGATGCTGACATTTTCAAGAACAACGGTTTTGGCCGGGATGACGGCGCGGCTTCCGCGTGTCCAATCCAGCGTGCCGTCCTTCAACAAACGGATACGGGCCTTCGGCTCCTCGATCCGCATATCGAAAATGCGCGCTTCGCCAGACAGGAACGGTGCAAGCTCGGCATCCATGGAAAAGCGGGCGACCTGAATCTGGGGCGAGCCGTCCGAATCTGTGCCAGCGCGCACATCATGCAGCGTCACGGAGGGAAATGGTAGTAGCCGCGCTTCGACACGGCCATGCACCACGACCTTCTTGCCCAGAATACGGCTTGCCTGATCTTCAAAATCGCGCCGGAAATCCGTCCAGTCGATGAAATAAGGAATGAGCAGCGCTGAAAACAGTGCCACCACAAGCAGTCCGCCCAGAAATACCAATATGCGTCCGAGCACGACCCGATGTCTCCCTTAACTGACGATGAAACCTATCTTTTTTCCCTGCCAGAGCAAGCTGCATTTCAGGTTTCACCCATATTCCTGCACCTACTGGGCGTGAAAAAGCTTACCCGGATTAAAGATGTTATCTGGATCAAGTGACCGCTTGATGGCAATCATCACATCCAGCGCGCCACCAACCTCTTCGGCCAGAAAGCTCATCTTGCCCTGCCCTATCCCATGCTCACCCGTGCAGGTGCCATCCATCTCGATCGCCCGTCGGTTCAAACGTGCCACGAAGGCTTCGGTATGGGCCACACTTATCGGGTCCTTGCCATCAAACAACACAAGAACGTGGAAGTTCCCGTCGCCCGCATGGCCTACAATCGGTGCCAGCATGTTGTTGTCGACGATATCCTGCTGGGTCGCGGTCACGCATTCGGCAAAGCGTGAAATCGGCACGCAGACGTCGGTGGAAAGCGCATCGAGATGCGGTGCGAGCGCCTTGGATGCCCAATAGGCATCATGGCGCGCCTTCCAAAGTTTGGCGCGCTCCTGCGCATCGCTGGTCCAGCGGAAAGCACTGCCGCCGCACTCCTCAACAATCTCAGAAAACTGCGCAGATTGCAGCGCCGTTGTTTCTTCAGAACCGTGAAACTCCAGAAACAGCGTTGGCTTTTCCTCATAGGACAAGCCCGAATAGGCATTGCAGGCACGGATCTGCACAGCATCCAGAAGCTCGATCCGGGCGACGGGAATGCCCATCTGCACCGTCATGATCACGGCATCGCAGGCCGCGGCAATCGTATCGAATGTGCACACACCGCCCGCGATCTTTTCAGGAATACCCTGAAGACGCAGCGTGACCGATGTGATGACCCCAAGCGTACCCTCGGCACCCACATAAAGCCGCGTCAGATCATATCCGGCAGAGGATTTGCGTGCACGCCGCCCGGTGCTGATCTCCTCGCCATCGGCCGTTACCACGGTCAACGCCAGCACATTGTCCTTCATGGTGCCATAGCGCACAGCATTGGTGCCGGAGGCGCGCGTAGAAGCCATGCCGCCGATGGACGCATTGGCACCGGGATCAATCGGGAAGAAAAGGCCGGTATCGCGCAGATAGGTGTTCAGTTGCTCGCGCGTTACGCCGGGCTCGACTGTTACGTCCAGATCTTCTGCATTGACGGAAAGAATGCGGTTCATGCGGCTGAAATCGACCGAGATTCCGCCCATCGGCGCATTGACCTGACCCTCCAGCGAAGAGCCGACCCCGAACGGGATGACGGGCACCTTATGGGCAGCGCAGGCTTTGACGACGGCCTTCACGTCATCGGAATTTTCGGCAAAGACCACACCATCAGGCAATTGCGTGGTGAGATAGGTCGTCGTGTGCGCGTGCTGTTCGCGAAAGGACTGGCCGGTCTGGAGCTTGTCACCGAGCTGCTGTTTCAGAGTGTCCAGCACGGCTGCAATGCCCGCTTCGTTTCTCGCACCAGCCACCACATCCTTCAACGCCATGTTTCTCTCCCCTGAAATGCAAAACCGGACTCAACCTTTTACGGCAAGTCCGGTTGATATGTGCCACGGCATTGAGATTGTCCAGCACCGCCGCTTGGCAAAACGGCGGCGCGTCAGTTCATCACTCCGCAGCAAGCAGCGGCTTGTCTTCCTCAAGGGCACGGCGACGAATGGCCGTTTCAAGCTCCCTGTGCAGACGAATGTCGGCATCCGCCTGCGGTTTCGCAAAACGTGCGATCAGCAGGTAGGAGATTGGCGTAATATAGAGGGTGATTAGCGTTGCCAGACCCAGACCGCCGACAATGACCCAGCCAAGCGCAATACGGGCCTCTGCACCAGCACCCTGCGCCATGACGAGCGGAACACCGCCCAAGATCGTGGCGATCATGGTCATCATGACAGGCCGCAGGCGAATGCTGCACGACTTTTCGATGGCCTCACGAACCGTGGCGCCCTGATCGCGCAGATGATTGGCAAACTCCACGATCAGAATACCGTTCTTGGCCATGACGCCAACCAGCAGCACAAGGCCGATCTGGCTATAGACGTTGAGGCTGGAGCCGGTGACGAGCAAGGCGATGACCGCGCAGGCCAGACCAAGCGGTACCGTCGACATGATGATGACGGAGCTGAGAACGCTTTCGAACTGCGCCGCCAGCACGAGGAAGATGATGGCAATGGCAAAGCCGAAGGTCAGCAACATGCCGCTGGAGTTTTCCTGCAAGGTGGCCGCTTCACCCAGCGGCAGCAAACGCGCACCCGCGGGCATCACGGTCGCCGCCATCTCATTGACCCGCGCAACGGCCTCTCCCAGCGACACACCTTCCCGAAGGTTTGCGGTAAAGCCGACCGATGGCAATTGCTGCTCACGGTTCAGCTGCGGTGAAACGGCCGTTTCCTTCAGCGAAGCGATGGTGGACATCGGCACCATTCGCCCGTCTTTTGCCTTCATGAAGATGTTTTCAAGGTCGGTGGGGTCGTCGATCGGGCGCGTGGACGACAGAAGTCGCACAGGCACGGCATCGCCATCGATAAAGACATCAACGATGGAGCGGCCTTCAAGCAACGACTGCATGGCCGTGGAGAGGCCGGTAATGTCGATACCGAGATCGGACGCCTTTTCGCGGTCGATCGAGACCGACAATTGCGCCTGATTGGGTTCGTTTTCCAGACGCGGCGTATCGAAAAGGCCGCTTTGCTCCATGCCGGTCAGAAGCTTTTGCGTGGCCTCGTTCAGCGCCGCATAGTTGGTGCCGATCATCGCCATGCTGAGACCATTGCCAGCACCGCGAATACGAAGGCTGTTGGGCTGCGATGCCGAGGCCCGCAGGCCGGGCACCGTCTGCGCCGCAGCATTGATATCCTGCGCGATCTGGTTCTGCGTGCGCTCGCGGTCTGCCCATGGGGCCAGCGTCAGCACCACAAAGCCGGTGTTGGTTGAACCATTCATGCCGGAGATGGAATAGATATTGCGGATTTCGCCACTGTCGCGAAGCGGCTGCAGATTTTCCTCGATCCGCTGCAACTGGTCGCGAGTATATTCCAGGCTCACGCCCTGTGGAGCCGTCACGCGCAGCATCACCGAGGAACGGTCCTCGCGCGGCGTCAGCTCGTTCTGCACCATGCCGAACGCAACCCACGACGCGCCCGCGAAGGCAACAGCCACGATGACGACGATCAGCGGATTGTTGAGGCAGGCAGAGAGCGTGGTCTTGTAGGTGGACGCAAAAACATTGCCGAACCAGGCCAGCGGGCCCGATGGTTCCTTCATCTCCTGTTTCAACATCCGCGATGCCAGCATCGGACACAGCGTCAGCGCGACGATGGAAGACAGTCCGACCGCGAATGCCAGCACGAAACCAAACTCGCGGAACAGACCACCCAATTGGCCGGGCAGGAACGACAGGGGAATGAACACGGCAGCCAGTGTTGCCGTGGTGGCGATGACCGCAAAGAATACCTCTTGCGTGCCGAGAACGGCTGCGGCACGCGGCCCCATGCCTTCGGCCCGGCGGCGGACGATGTTTTCCAGCACCACGATCGCATCATCCACCACAAGGCCCGTGGCCAGAACAATGGCAAGAAGTGTGAGAATATTGATGGAAAAGCCGACCATGTAGATGGCAACGATGGTGCCGATCAGCGCGACGGGCATGGTGATGGCCGGGATCAGCGTTGCGCGCCAATCGCGGAAGAAGAGGTAAAGCACCACGACGACGATGAGCGCGGAAAGGCCAAGCGCAAGCTCCACCTCATGCAGCGCACCTTCGATGAACACCGCGTCATCGCTGGTAATGACGATGCGCGTATTTTCGGGCAGATTGGGCGTCATGGCCTCAACCGCCGCCTTTACGCCGGTCGAAATGCTCAACGTGTTGGATTGGGCCTGACGAATGACGCCAAGGCCCACGCCCTGCACGCCGTTTGAACGCAGCGACGTGGTTTCATCATCCGCGCCCAGCATCACGCTGGCCACATCACGAAGGCGGACACGGTCTCTGACAATAAGATTTTCAAATTCGGCTGGCGTCGTCAGGTTGGCTGTCGCACGCACGACAATGTCCTGGGTCGAGCTTTTCAGCGATCCTGCTGGCACGTCCAGTGCGGCAGTGCCAAGCGCATTGGACACATCCGTCACCGTCAAACCACGGCTTGCCAGCGCGCTTTGATCGAGGTCGATGCGGAAGACCTTTTCCTGGTCGCCATAAAGCTCCACATCGGCAACGCCATCCACGGCGGCCAGCCGGTCGATGACTTCATCATCAACGAGCTTGGTCAGGTCTTCCATGCTGAGGCTGGTGGAAGTCACCGCAAGACGCATGATGGGCTGGCTGTCGGAATCCGCTTTGATGATCTGCGGCTCGTCGGCATCATCTGGCATCTGGTTGGCAATGCGGCCAATGGCATCGCGCACATCGTTCGAAGCCACCGCAATATCGACACTGTCGTTGAATTCCATCGTCACGCGGCTTGTGCCGAATTGCGATGACGAAGAAATGGATTTCACACCGCTGACACGCGCAACAGCGCCCTCAATGGTCTGGGTGACCTCCTGATCGATGGTCTGCGGAGATGCGCCGTCATAGGTCGTGCGCACGGAGATGACCGGGCGGTCGACATCCGGCAATTCGCGCACATCAACGCCAACAAGGGCTGCCAATCCGGCAACCACCAGAAGCGTGTTCACCACAGCTGCCAGGATGGGCCGGCGCACGAAGAGTGCTGTAAACGTCGCCTTGGAATCATTTGCACTGGTCGTGGTCTGGTCTGTCATCGGCTGGCGACCTCCGGTGCTTTCTTCTGCCCAGCCGTTCGCACGGCGCCACCTTCGCGCACACGCTGCAAGCCTTCGATCACGATCGGCTCATCCGGCGCAAGGTCAGCCTTGACCAGCACGGAATCCGGATTGCGCTGAACGACCTGAACGCGAACCTTGTGAGACTTGTCGTCCTTCACGCGCCAGACATAGGAGCCTTCGGCATCCCACTGCACGGCGAGCGGATCGACAGAGGGATAATTTTCGCCGGTGAAGCCCATGGTGACGGCAAAGGACATGCCAGCGCGCAGATCGTCTCTCGCATTCTCGAAAACGGCGCGCACACGCACCGTCCGGCTGGCTTCGTCCACCCGGTTATCGACCGCCTCAACCTTGCCGGAGAATTTCTCGCCCGGGCGGGAAATCGATGTCGCCTCCACCGGCATCCCAACCTTGATGGCCGTGGTAAAACGCTCCGGCGCCCAGAAGTTGACGAGAATTTTCGAACGGTCATCAATGCTGACAATACTGGTCTGCGTCGTTGCGTTATCGCCGATGTTGATCGCAACAATACCGGCGATGCCGTCGATAGGGGCAACGATATTGCGCCGTTTCAGATTGAGTTCGGCTGTGCTCAGCGCAAGCTTCGCCGCTTCCTCGGCAATCTGGGCATCCAGCACATCAAGCCGCGCAACCGAACGCAAATTCGCGTAGGACGTGGACTTCTCGACTGCGCTGCGCAGCGCGACCTGCGCCTTTTCACGCTCAATGACCTGCTCATCATCATCCAGCCGCGCCAGCACATCGCCTTTTTTGACACTTTGCCCCGATGATACGAGAATTTCGGAAATCAGCCCCGAAGCCTGCGGCGTGACGACGACAGACTGAATAGCCTCCCCGTTGCCAATTGCATTCAGACGGTCATTCACGGTTCCGGACTTGACGGGTGCGAGCGCGACCAGCGTTGCGCTGTTGCCCCTTCCACCGCCCTGCCCGCGCTGCCCACCACCAGCGGCTGCCGTGCCACCGGCCTCTGCAGCAGGCTTTTCCGGGCTTGCAAGTCCAACCTTGGCCAGCAAAACTTTGCCGTCTGGTGAATTATAGGCCCAAAGACAGAACCCCGCCCCCACGACGGCCAGACCGACACCAAGCTGCTTCCAAACCCGCATACACGTCTCCGAATTGATTTCGACTGTCTCCGCATTCCATTTTAGTGCGGACGCCTTGTATTTACAGCAGTATCCTTGCTCACCTTAAACAACGCAACGCACAAATCCGTTTCTTACATAATGGTAATTTACGACGCTTTTAAACAGCCTCCGGCCACGCTCCATACGGGTTCGATGCTCCCACGGCCTCAGTGAAAATGCCCTGAAACAGGCGCGTTGACAGTTGAAAGAGGAATAAAAGCAGAACATGGTTCTGGCCTTTCCGCCCCGAATCACTACATTGGGCCGCATGAGCAACAGTTTCGACGATATGCCGTTCTTCGATGAGGAACCTTCCGAGCCACGCCGCCAGCCCGCCGCACCTCCAGCGCCGGGCGGTTTGGGCATCGCGGCGCGTGCTATGGCAGCACGCGATCAGGGGCGCGCTGCGCCCGATTATCTGGCAGGCCTCAACCCGGAACAGCGCGAAGCCGTCGAGACCCTGGAAGGCCCCGTTCTGGTTCTGGCGGGTGCCGGCACCGGCAAAACCCGCGTGTTGACGACGCGCATCGCCCATATTCTGGCAACAGGCCGCGTCTATCCGAGCCAGATTCTGGCCGTGACCTTCACCAACAAGGCCGCGCGCGAGATGAAGGAACGTATCGGCGTTCTCGTCGGTGGCGCGGTTGAGGGCATGCCGTGGCTTGGCACCTTCCACTCCATCGGCGTCAAGCTTCTGCGCAGACATGCCGAAATGATGGGCCTGAAGTCGGATTTCACCATTCTCGATACGGATGACGTGGTGCGGCTGCTGAAACAGCTCATTCAGGCCGAAGGTCTTGATGACAAGCGTTGGCCCGCCAAGCAGTTCGCCGGCATGATCGATGGCTGGAAGAACAAGGGTCTGACACCGCCGGATATTCCAGAAGGCGATAGCCGCGCCTTTGCAAACGGTAAGGGCCGCGAACTCTATGCCGCCTATCAAGCACGTTTGAAAACACTGAATGCCTGTGATTTCGGCGACCTGCTGCTGCACCCCATCACCATATTCCGTAATCACCCGGACATTCTCAAAGAATACCACAGCAAGTTTCGCTACATTCTGGTGGACGAGTATCAGGACACCAACACCTGCCAATATATGTGGCTGAGGCTTCTGGCGCAGCGCCCCAAGGGCGAGCCGCAAAATGTCTGCTGCGTGGGCGATGACGACCAGTCGATCTATGGCTGGCGCGGTGCCGAGGTGGACAATATCCTGCGCTTTGACAAGGATTTTCCCGGCGCAAAGGTCATCAAGCTGGAGCGCAACTACCGATCCACCGAACATATTCTGGGCGCTGCCGGTCACCTGATCGCGCATAATGAAGGCCGCCTTGGCAAGACACTGTTTACAGACCGAAGCGAACCCGACGATGAAAAGGTCGTTGTTCACGCGGCCTGGGATTCGGAAGAGGAAGCCCGCGCCGTCGGTGAGGAGATCGAACAGCTCCAGCGCACCAAGCACCCGCTGAACAACATGGCCATTCTGGTGCGTGCGTCCTTCCAGATGCGCGAGTTCGAAGACCGGTTTGTAACGCTTGGCCTCAACTACCGCGTTATCGGCGGTCCACGCTTCTATGAGCGTCTCGAAATCCGTGATGCGCTGGCCTATTTCCGTCTCGTCTGCCAGTCCGCAGACGATCTGGCTTTCGAGCGCATCATCAACACGCCAAAGCGTGGCCTTGGCGATACGACCGTTCGCAACCTGCATGATTATGCCCGCGCCCGCGACATCCCCATGCTGGCGGCAGCGGCTGACATTATCGAGACGGACGAGTTGAAGCCCAAGGCGCGCAAGGCGCTGTTCGATGTCGTGCAGGATTTCCGCCGCTGGCAGACCCTGCTGGAAAACACAGAGCACACGGTGCTGGCCGAACAGATCCTCGATGAGAGCGGCTACACCGCCATGTGGCAGGCGGATAAGACCGCCGAAGGCCCCGGCAGGCTGGAAAACCTGAAGGAACTGATCCGCTCCATGGAAGCCTATGAGAGCATGCGCAGCTTCCTTGAGCATGTGGCACTGGTCATGGATACCGAAAAGAACGCCGAGCTGGATGCCGTCTCGATCATGACGCTGCATTCCGCCAAGGGTCTGGAATTCGAAACCGTTTTCCTGCCCGGCTGGGAGGAAGGACTGTTTCCGCACCAGCGTTCCCTCGATGAAGGTGGGCGTTCCGGCCTCGAAGAAGAGCGTCGTCTGGCCTATGTCGGCATCACCCGCGCCAAGCGCCGTTGCCACATCTGGTTCGTTTCCAACCGCCGCATCCATGGCCTGTGGCAAGCCACGATCCCCTCCCGCTTTCTGGAAGAGTTGCCGCCCAACCACGTCGAAGTCTCGGCGTCCGATAGCAATTACGGCGGCTATGGTGGGCGCGGCGGCTACGGCCAGTCTCGCTTTGATTCCGCCGACCCCTTCACCAACACCTATTCCACACCGGGATGGAAGCGTGCGCAGGCCAACAAATCTGACGCGACGCGCGACAATTGGGGCAGCCGTTCCGGCCACGCTGTCGAGCGCATCGGCTACGGCGAAAGCGGCCCGAAAACACGCACGATCGATGGCGAACTCGTCGCCAAATCGGTGGCCGATACGCCATCGAAATTCTTCGTCGGCGACCGCGTTTTCCATCTGAAATTCGGAAATGGCAATGTCGCGAGCGTCGAAGGCAACAAACTCACTATCGACTTTGATCGCGCCGGGCAAAAACGGGTTCTCGACGGTTTTGTGGAGCGGGCAGAAAAGCCTGCCTGATCTGGCTCAGGCCTAACCAGCGAACACGCAAAAGCCGCGCTTGCACAAATGCAGAGCGCGGCTTTTGACTATTCAAAACAGATTATTGCGCGATGGGCGTTTCGCCGGGCGTGAAGCCGATCAGGTAAACGGCGGCCACCACGATGGCCAGAGCGAAAATGGAGATGACGAAAACAGTCATGCGGTTCAGAGGCTTGCGGGTCGTTTTTTTCATGCCGCGATAACGATCGAGACGCGTATTCGTTCCAGCGAAAATTCGTTCACAGCATCTGGGGTCATACATCAAGGAAAATCATTTCCGCTTCAAACCCATATCGGTTAAGGCTCGCCCATCTCTTCAGCATTCGGCGCATCATGACCAGCGATACCCCCACCCGCCTCAACCCGCTCCACATCGCAGCTGCCTTTGCCAGCGGTTGCCTGTTGACCCTGATGGTTCATTTCAACGGCATGCTCGCCCATTATGGCAACGCGCTGTTTTCATCCTGGACGGCGCACGGCACCGGAACGGTGGCGGCGGTGATCTACCTCGCCATCCTCTCGAAAAAGCAAGTTGGCGAAAAGCCCGTCCGGCCCAAAGCCCCGGTCTGGGCCTATTTCGGCGGTGTCGTCGGCGCAGCCATCGTCATGCTGACCTCCACTGCGGTCAATTCGCCGCTTGCCCTGTCTGGCACAATCGCTCTCGGGCTCGCCGGTCAGGTTATCTTCAGCCTGCTGGCCGATTTCTGGGGAATGTTCGGCCTGCCCAAACGCCGGCCAGATGCCATTGATCTCTGTGCAGTCGCCCTCATTCTCAGCGGCAGCGCGCTGATCACACTCGTGGGGAGAGCACCATGATCCTTTGGGTTTCCATGGCCTTTGCGGGCGGCGTTTTCGTGGCGCTCAGCCGCCAGATCAACGGTCGGCTGAGCCTCTCCAACTCACCGCTCATCGCATCCTTCTGGAACCACATCGTCGGCTTTGCCGTGCTGACGGTACTGGGACTCGCGCTCGGTGGCCTGTGGCCGGAAGGCGCAGCCGATGCCCCATGGTACGCCTTTATCGGCGGCCCCATCGGCGTCATCTTCATCGCTTCGGGAAGCTGGCTCATTCCCCGCATCGGTGCGGTCAACACCGCCCTTCTGGTCATCAGCGGCCAGATGGTATCGAGCGTGGTGCTGGATTTGTTCAGCGAACACCCACCGAAACTATGGGCCAGCGCCGCAGGCGTTTTTCTCATCTTGTGCGGAATGGCACTGACGCAGCGCAAGCGTTAGAGCAATTCCAGCAAAAGTGGGAACCGGTTTTGCGTCCGGAATTGCGTAAAAAAATAGTCGCGTCAGCTATCGGTTTCGCGGCGTGAGAACATGCCGAAAAGCGTCTTGCTGTTGCTCTTGGAAGCACCACTCGCCGTCATGGCAGCACGCCCGGAAAGCTTCGGCACCACCACGATCCGCTTGACCTCGCCGCGCTTGAACGCTGCCAGAAAGCGGTTGTAATCCTTGAACACAACGCAGCCATTGGACTCGCCGCGCCGTGCCAGCATGTAGGTATGCGCCAGAAGTCCGTCACGGCCATGCGGGTTCACACCGCTTTCCGGTGTCAGGCGAATGGCCTCGACGCCATGAAACGGTGCTTCGCGCATCGTCAGACGATAGCTGGATGGCGGCGTGGAGCCACGCATCTTCACATGCACGAAATCCGGGTTGTCCCGCATCTTGCCGATGCCGGAATGCGCTTCCAGCTTCTCGCCGCTGGGCAGATGAACCACGCCTGCGGAAATATCATAGATCGCCGTGCCATTGCCGCGATCAGGCCATGGAACCGCATCCATCTTGGTTTCGCGCATCGGATTATCAGGCCGCGCAAAGGCCACCATCGTGTTGGTTGGTGGGCTTTTGGGCGCAGGCGCCGGAACGGAAGCCGGAGCGACAAGCTGATTGTCTACGGATGAGGATCTGGCTGGACGCGGTGTTGGCTCCACATCTGCAGCGCGCGCAATTTCGGGGCGGAAGCTCGGCAGCGGAACGGTTTCCGGCAGCAGATCGATCTCCGCATCGGCAGTGGCTTGCGGCCTTCCAAGCGCCACTTCAAACGCCGGATGCTCCTTCGCCTGCGTTTCCAGCATGGCGAGTTCGGGCGCATCAGCCGTGCGCCCCAACGCCGAATCGACGATGGCGGAAGGCTTCAGCGCGGCAAGAGCCTGCGCGGTGGCCTGGGCATGCGCGTTCATCGCAACGGTCGCGCCGTAACGGTCGGCAAATGCCTTGGCGCCAATGTGGTGTTCTGCGGCCAGACGCACGGCCTTCTGGCTGCCATGGCCGGTTGCCGCAAGGCGGGAGAATTTGCGGATGTGAACATTGCGCTCGACCACGTCGAGCGTCGTGCGCTCCAGACCGGAAACAAGCATCTTGTCGAAGCGCTGCACCCCGTGGGAGGCCTGCGCCATGCCGTGAAGCGACGCAAAGGCCGTTACGGCGCAAACGCTTGCCAGCAAACCGCCGCCCAGGAGAGCCGAAAACTTGCTCAAGCCCACGGACTTACGTTTCTTGGGGAAAGCGCTGCCAACGCGCGCATCGTTACAGGCCACGGAAAATGACGCCATGATACACTTTACTCAAACCAGTTACGCAAGACCGGACAAGACCGGCCATCGGGTTAGGACCATGAAGACCAGGTGCAGCGGGCACCCACTTCATGGTGAACAGGTTTTGAGCATGCCGAATTATGGTAACCAAAGTCTTTACAAATCCCCTGAAACTGAAGTCTGTGAAGCTTGAATGTTTATATTCGAGGCAGCGAGTACCGGCTTACCACACCAAATTCGGTCGCTGCGGCCAGATAACGTATCGCCTTGATTTCGATGGGGACGGCAACCGATTCGCTCATCGATAATGCTCCGGCTATCTGCTGATTTGGATATTATTACGGCGGCTCAAATGCGCGCCATGATCAATATCAACAGCGCTCATGTTTAGGCTTGCGCCGCGTCGGTTCGCTTGGCATCTTCCACGCTCCATCTCGGAGGACACGATATGAAAGCGCTGCTGTTGGTCGATATCCAGAATGGTTTCTGCCCTGGCGGAAATCTGGCCGTGGCGGATGGTGATGCCATCGTGCCCATCGCTAATGCGCTCATCGCCAATGGCGGCTATGATCTCATCGTCGCCTCGCAGGATTGGCATCCGGCCAATCACGGCTCTTTCGCATCCCAGCATCCGGGCAAGCGCGTTTTTGAGATGGGCGAGCTTTCCGGCAAACCTCAGGTCCTCTGGCCAGATCATTGCGTCCAGGGCACGGAAGACGCCGAGTTTCACCCGGATTTGATCACCGATGCCTTCGATTACGTCCAGCAGAAGGGCGAAAATCCGGCCGTGGATAGCTACTCGGCGTTCCGCGACAATGACCAGCTGGCAACCACCGGCCTTGCGGATTATCTGGAGCGGCAGGGCGTTGAGGTGCTCGATATCTGCGGGATAGCCACGGACTATTGCGTCAGCTTTTCAGTGCAGGATGCGCTGGAGATGCTGCCTGATGTCAAAGTGCGCTTCATCGAAGATGCCAGCCGCGGGATCGATCCCGAAGGCATTCGAAACGCCGTGGTCGCAATGCGCGAAAAAGGCGTCGCGATCCTCAACAGCAGCGACATTCTGAATCTCTAGCGAATAGAAACGTACTTTTCCAACACGTCGATATCTGCGGCGGCGTCCTCCATCCGCCTACGGATCGCGTCATGGGCATCGCGAAGTCCCTGATTATAGAAGACGGGTCCCAGAATTTCAGCCAGCCGGTCAATTAGCATCTCAGCCTGAAGCGCACCGATATCGAGGTCCAGTTCATCGGCCAGAAAGGCACGCGTGGTCGAAACCATGACAACCTTGTGCTGCTTATCGATCACCACGTCCACCATCCCGGCCTCCCCGCTGCGCTCCAGCGCAAATCACGCTTCAAAGAAATCAATCTAATCATTCCTTAAATTCGTTTGTGTTGAAATATCGCGCGATGGTACGAGCGGCGACCATAGTTTCCTATTGGCATTGGACCGCATCCTCCCATGGCACATACTACGTTTCAGTCCGGCATCCGGCTCGGATTGCCCGTTGCCTTTACCGTTATTCCCTTTGGCGCGCTTTTCGGCGCCATTGCCATTGATAATGGTCTCACACTGGTTGAGGCAACGTTGATGAGTGGCGTCATCTATGCCGGGGCAAGCCAGCTTGTGGGGATCGACCTCTTCAACCAGAACCTGCCTGCCTGGCTGGTCGTGCTGTCCATCTTCGCCGTCAATTTTCGCCATATCCTCTATTCTGCGGCCATGGTGCGCATCGTGCCGGAATGGTCTATCGCCCAAAAAGCGTTCGGTTTCTTCTTTCTGGTCGATCCGCAATTTGCCGAATCGGTGCGCTTGAAGGAAACCGAGGGGCGCGTAAGCTTCCACTCCTACATGGGCTATGCGGCCATTGTTTATACGTTCTGGATGATCTCGACCGTCGTCGGCGCGTCACTCGGAAATCTGATCGGCGATCCTAAGGCCGCCGGTTTCGATGTGCTGCTTCCCATCTACTTCATGGGAACGCTGCTGGGCTTTCGCATGCGTGCCAATTTTTACCCCGTCATGCTGGCCAGTGCCGTGGGCGCAATTGCCGCCTACCATTTCGTCGGCTCTCCCTGGCATGTCAGCATTGGCGCAGTGGTGGGCATTTTTCTGGCCGTCATCCTGCCACCGGCCAAGACCGATGACAGCATCGACAAGGTGGAGGCGATCTGATGGAACAGCTGTTCAACCCTCACACATTGATCATCATCATCGCTGGCGCCATCGCCACCTATTTCACCCGCGTGGGTGGATATGTGCTGATGACGCGCATGAAGACCATCCCTCCCCGCATGGAGGCTGGCCTCAACGCCGTTCCCGTCGCGGTGCTGACCACGCTAGTCGCACCCGCCTTTTTCGAAGGCGGATACGAGGTCAAGATCGGCATCGTCTTTGCACTGATCATCGGCCTGCGCTTCCCCGGCCTGATCATGCTGGCATCAGGCTGGGCGCTTGTCGTCGCTCTGCGCTACTTCGCTATCGTGTAAGCGGCTGCGTGGCTGCATCAAGCCATTGCTGCACGTCCGCATCCTCAATCAGCGGCGTCAGCTTTTCCCGAACCTGCGCGTGGTAGGCATTCAGCCAGTCCAGCTCTTCCTCGGTCAGCAGTGGAACGATGATCAGGCGACTGTCGACCGGGCACCATGTCAGCGTCTCGAACGATAGCATCGGCAACTCGCCACCCTCGATTGCCTCTGCGGGCCGCACATGGACGAGGTTTTCGATACGAATTCCGAATGCGCCGGGACGGTAATATCCGGGCTCGTTCGAAAGGATCATGCCGGGCAGCAGCTCCTGCTGCGAAACGCGGGAAATACGCTGCGGCCCCTCATGTACCGAAAGGTAGGAGCCGACGCCGTGGCCGGTGCCATGAGCATAATCCGCCCCCGCCTTCCACAGCGCAATGCGCGCCAGCGGATCGAGATCGCAGCCCCGTGTGCCGACCGGGAAGCGCGCAACGCTGATGGCGATGAAGCCTTTGAGAACCAGCGTGAAGAAACGCTTCTGCTCTTCTGGCACAGCACCAATGGCAACCGTGCGGGTAATATCCGTGGTGCCGTTGATATATTGCGCGCCGGAATCGATGAGGAACATCTCCCCCTCGTTCAACGCACGGTCACTGTCCGTCGTCACGCGGTAGTGCATGATAGCGGCGTTTTCGCCTGCGCCTGAAATCGTATCGAAAGATATGTCCTTGAGCGGGTTCTGCATCATCTGCCCCACCCGTGTGCGCACCTCTTCAAGCGCTGTAACGGCCTTTGTTTCGGTCAGCGTGCCGGGCTGCTGCTTGTCCAGCCATGCCAGAAACTCCACCATCGCAACGCCGTCCTGCACATGGGCAGCCGCTGATCCGGCAATTTCCGCCTCGTTCTTGCAGGCACGCGGCAGCTTGACCGGATCGGGAGCCTCAACGACCTCACCACCCGCTTCGGTGATGGAACGCGTCAGCGCAATGGGCGTAACATCCGCATCGGCCAGAACGCGGCCTGCCGCACTGGCAATGGCGTGCAGCCGCGCTTCAATCTCTTCCGGCGGCAGAAGTGTTGCAATCGGGGCGAGGTGCGCTCTGACCTCATCACCCACCTTGCGTTCATCCAGAAACAGGTCGGCACTGCCATCGGCATAGACAATGGCGCGCGCCAAGGGGTGTGGGGTGTGCGGCACATCATTGCCGCGAATGTTGAAGGCCCAGGCAATGGAGGACGGGTCGGTCATGAGAACAGCATTGGCACCGCGCACTGAGACGATCTCGCCGATGGTTGCGATTTTCATCTGCGCGTGAATGCCGGTGACGCTATCCGGCTGGATCGTGACAGGCTCCATCGGCGCATCAGGGCGATCTTCCCAAAGCGGATCAAGCGGATTACTTTCCAACAGAACGACAAAGCCGCCTTTGTCCGACAAGGCCTTTTCAAAACGCTTCAGCTCAGCGCCGGTGTGCAGCCACGGGTCAAGCCCCAGGCGAAAACCCTCCGGCGCCTGGTCTGCCAGCCACTTGGAAGGCGGCGCGCCAACCAGATCACCACCCCGAAATGCGGATGGGTCCACCTGCGAGACAAGCTGCGTGGTGTAGCGTCCATCGACAAACACGATCGCTTCATGACGGGTAACCAGCACCACGCCTGCGGAACCGGTAAAGCCGGTCAGCCACGCCATCCGTTCAGCGCATGCTGGTACATATTCGCCCTGATATTCATCCGCACGTGGCACGAGAAAACCATCGATACCAAGGGCGTCAAAGGTGGCGCGAAGTGCCTCCACACGTGCCTTGCCGAATTGTGGAGTGGATTTGTTTTCGAATGACTGGAACATGCTCTGCTTTCCGAACGCCTGATATCAAAGCGGACCTTATCGCGTCACACTCGCCAACGTCCAGCCGAAAGGCATGTCTTTACAACACTCAATCCTTACGCAGATGGATGGTAACCCAGCCGTTGCGCCACAAGGTGCGCACATGGGAAAGCTTCATGCCATTATAGGCCGAAAGCACCTTCCAGCGCTGCGATGCCAGAATGCCCGAAAGGATGACCGTGCCGCCAGGGGCCAGATGCGTGACCAGCTGCGGCGCCATCTTGATGAGCGGGCGGGCCAGAATATTGGCGATGATGAGGTCGAAAGGCCCATGCTTGCGAAACGCATCGGAATGAAAACCGGGGGCCGTTTCCAGAGACATGCCGGAAACGATGCCGTTCAGCTTCGCATTTTCCTTTGCAACCCGGATGGCGATTGGGTCGATATCCGTTGCCAGCACCGGCACCGGCCGCATCTTGGCAACCGCAATCGCCAGCACGCCGCTGCCCGTGCCCAGATCCAGCGCATTGCGAATGGTGCGTGAGCGCAGCACCTGCTCGATCATCTCAAGGCAACCAGCCGTCGTGCCGTGATGGCCCGTGCCAAATGCCTGACCGGCCTCGATTTCAATCGCCAGATCGTTGATGCGAACCTTGTCGCGGTCATGCGAACCATGAACGAGGAAGCGCCCTGCCCGCACTGGCGTCAGTCCTTCGAGGGATTTGGCAATCCAGTCCACATCGGGAATGATTTCGCGCTCGACGGTCAGCTGCGGAAATGCGGATGCCAAAGCTTCCGTCACGCGGGCGCGAACATCGTCTTCATCGTTGGCGTAAAGATAGACGGATGTTTCCCAGATATCGCGCTTCTCATCCACCTCGGTATTGGCGATGGCAATATCTTCCTCGCCGAACACCTCAGACAGCAAATCCAGAACTTCACCGGACTGGACTTCGGTGGTGGACACATAAAGACGGATTTCGCTCACGGCTGAGGCTCTCTCTGCAGATGTTTCAAGCGTCAGCCTTTGCCATAAAAGCGGCTATAGTCCAATGGATTTCAGCCGATATTGTTGATGCGACATCAGCCTTTCGCGAGTTTTTCCAGCTTTTGCAGGGCAACATCAGGGTTCTCGCCGTAAGCAATGGTGCCAACAAAACGGCCTTTGCCATCCAGCAGGATCACGGATGCCGTGTGATCCATGGTGTAATCGCCATTAGGATCTTTTTCGTCCACCGGCACTTTCTTGGCGTAGATGCGGTAACCCTTCAGCGTCTGCGCAATCTTGTCAGCATCTCCTGTAATGCCGGTGATGCGCTTGGAAACATTGGAGACATACTGATTGAGAATATCGGGCGTATCGCGCTCTGGATCAACAGAGACGAAATAGGCCTGCAGCTTGGTTCCTGCAGGGTCAACCTTCTCCATCCAGCCGTTCAGCTCAAACAGTGTGGTCGGGCAAACCTCGGGGCAATGGGTAAAGCCGAAGAACAGCGCTGTCGGCTTACCCTGAAAGGCCTTCTCGGTAATGGGCTGTCCATTCTGGGCAACAAGCTGGAACGGAACACCATAGACTTCCTCGACCATCTGGTCGCGGCTCTTGGTCAGCTCCATGGTCAACCAGCCCATAACGCCAAGCAGGACAGCGACAGCGCCCCAAAGCGCAATACGGATGTTTTTCATAGCATTCCTCAATCAGCCACAACCCGGCATCTGGGCCATGCTTCTATCCCAGACGCATTGGTCTCGGCAATTGTTGAAAGGCCCGATTGGGCAAGCCGCGCTGATTTGTCTCAAACCCCGCAGGGCTTCAGAAACACCAGGCAACACCACTCTGCACGGCGGCGAGAAAAATGTCCGTTCCATGCCGCATCCAGCCCTGAAACGTCAGCACCAAAGCCAGCGAAACACCAACGGTGGCTACCGCTGCGTAAAGCAGTTTCATCTGTGCTGTCAGTAGAAATCTCATGAACACACTTATAGTGCCAAACAAACAGCCGCGAAACAAAAATAATGTGCTTGTATTAGCTCTTGCGGTGCGCCGTTAGGGAAAGTTTAAATGGTTTTTGTGCAATATGATCGCCAGCGGTCGGTAAAGCACTGACATGATGTCACCCGGAGTTTTTCGGACACCGCATATTCCCAGAATCGAAGCGGCCTGCCAGAGAGCCGCCAGGAAAAGTTCAGAACATGTCAAACGCCATCAAGCAATCCGGCGCATATCTTGAAATCGTTTCCTTCCATCTCGGCGATCAGGAATTCTGCATCGACATCATGGTGATCCGCGAAATTCGCGGCTGGGCGCCGGTCACACCGATGCCGCACACACCACCATATGTTCTCGGCCTCATCAACCTGCGCGGCGCAGTGATCCCGGTCATCGACATGGCTTGCCGTCTTGGCATGAAAATGACCGAGCCATCTGAGCGCTCCGCCATCATCGTTACCGATATCGGCGGCAAGCTTGTCGGCCTTCTGGTCGAGCAGGTTTCCGACATGATGACCATCAAATCCGAAGACCTGCAGCCTGCGCCGGAAATCATTCCAGAAGAGCAGCGCGATTTCTGCCGCGGCATCGTCGCGCTGGAAAAGAGCATGGTCTGCTTCCTCAACCTCGATACGGTCATTGCAGACGAACTGTCGCGCGAAGCCGCCTAAGGCAACGCTGCATCATCATTGTATTTGAAGAAACGGCGAGCCTTACGGCTTGCCGTTTTTCCATGTCACGGTCTGCCCATAAAGCGGCACCGTCGAAATCGCCATCTTGGCCGAACCATCGGTCAATTCGCGTGTGTGCACGAGGTAGACCAGCGTATCGTTGGCCTTGTCGTATATGCGGTTGACGACCATTTTCTTCCACACCAGCGACATCCCCTGCCGGAAGACTTCCTCACCCTTCGTGCCGAGATCGATATCGCCCACTTCCACGGGGCCAGTCTGGCTGCATGAAATAGCATTGTTGGATGGATCTTCAAACCAGTTGCCGTTCTTCAGCCGGTCAATCACGCCGCGATCGAAATAGGTCACGTGGCAGGTCACACCTTTTACCTCAGGATCGGCAATAGCCTCGACAACGATGTCGTTGCCCGTCCAGTCCACCCCCACCTTGCCGACAACCTCAGCATAGGCGGCGGTTGACAGCACAGCCGAAGCGGCGACACCCATTGCGCAAAGTACCTTTGAAACCATAACCCTAGCCCTCGTTGAGATGACATAGAGATAGGTGCTGCGGCGCAGACAACAAGCCCAGCTTATGGTCAGCGTTTGCGCATCGTGCAGGGCGCATAACCTGAGGCATGCAAGCGCCCGGCCACCATGCCGATCTTTTCGGGGATATGGTGGATGTGTTCCACCTCAACCGCCTTCGCCACCGCAATGGCCGCAGCGGCACACACCACGGCATCTTCCGCTGCATTGTGGTGCACGAAGCGCAGTTGAAGATGGTGGGCGATGATGTTGAGCTTGTGCGATGGCAGCGTCGGCCACACCCGCTGAGACATCTTCACACTGCACAGATAGGAAAGCTGCGGATAAGTCTGGCGATACTTGTCGAAGCTCGCCCGCATGACGCTAAAATCGAAAGCCGCATTATGCGCAATCATCGTCGCATCCCTGAGATCGTCGATGAACTCTTCCATCACCTCGGGAAACTCGGGCGCGTCTTCCACATCGCGTGGCTTGATGCCATGAATGGCGACGTTGAAAGGCGAAAAGCGCATATCCTTCGGGCGAATCAGCCGCTCTTCTACCCGCACGATCTGACCATTCTCGATCCAGGCCAGACCCACGGAACATGCGCTGCCCCGCTCTTCATTGGCGGTTTCAAAATCGATGGCGATGGTTTTCAAAAGGCGATTCCCGTTTGGTATTGCCACGGCATAAAGGAAAACGCCGCGAAAATGAACCATGCCACAGGAAACGGGTGGTAGAGGGCACAGGGCGACACTAGACCAATATCCGGGCTGATCATTGGGGGATAAAGAACATGGCAGTGCACAGACACATGAACGCAACCGAATGGGCGTTGCTCGTCGCTCTCTCGGTCCTGTGGGGTGGCTCCTTCTTTTTCAACGGCATCACCGTCAGGGAACTGCCGCCAGTGACCATCGTCACCCTGCGCGTCTCCATCGCTGCCGTCGCACTTCTCTTGATCTGCCGGTTGATGGGCCACCGTTGGCCGACGGATAAGCGCGTCCTGCCTGCCTTCTTCGGCATGGGCCTGCTCAACAACATCATCCCCTTCTGCCTGATCGTGTGGGGGCAGACCCAAATCGCGAGCGGCGTCGCCTCCATTCTCAACGCCACCACGCCCCTCTTCACCGTCATCGTCGCCCATGTGCTGACTGCAGATGAAAAGCTCACTATCAACAAGCTTGTGGGCATCATCATCGGCTTTGCAGGCGTTGCCACCATGATTGGCCCATCGGCGCTAACGGGCGAGAGCTCCAGCCTCTGGGGCCAGCTCGCCATTCTCGGCGCTGCGATCTCCTACGCCTTTGCGGGCATATTCGGCCGCCGCTTCAAGGTCATGGGCGTGCCTCCGCTCGTCACCGCTACCGGCCAGATTTCCGCATCGTCTCTGGTTCTCATTCCGATGGCGCTTGTCATCGATCAGCCTTGGTCACTCGCCATGCCAAGCGGGGCAGCATGGGCCGCGCTACTTGGCATCGCCCTGCTCTCCACCGCGCTCGCCTATCTGATCTTCTTCCGCATCCTGTCATCCGCAGGTGCAACCAACCTGGCGCTGGTCACCTTCCTCATTCCCGTCAGCGCCATTCTTCTGGGTTCGCTGGTGTTGGGAGAGCAACTGGAAGCCAAGCACGTCATCGGCATGGCCATGATCGCGGCAGGCCTTGTGGCCATCGACGGGCGCCTGTTTCGCAGGAAAGCCCCGCAATAGCGCGATCTATCCGCCGATCAGCGCCAGCCACTCATCCTCATCCATCGTCTGCACACCAAGTTCGCGGGCCTTGTCGAGCTTGGAGCCAGCGCCCGGTCCTGCGACCACATAATCGGTCTTTTTGGAAACGGACCCTGCGACCTTCGCGCCAAGCCCCTCGGCGCGGGCCTTGGCCTCATCGCGGGTGAATTTCTCAAGCGAGCCGGTAAACACCACCGTCTTGCCCGCCACCGGGCTTCCCTCAGTCGATGGCTTTTCGGCCTCCTTGGGGCGCAATTCCCTCATCAGCCTGTCGATCACATCGAGATTGCGCGGCTCACGATAGAACTCCACAATGGCGCGCGCCATCACCTCGCCAATGCCTTCGACGCTGTTGAGCTCTGCCCAGGCATCGCCGCTCGTGTCGGCAGCCTCTTTCATCGCGGCTTCAAACTGCTCGTAAGTGCCATAGGTTCGCGCCAGCAGCTTCGCCGTCGTTTCCCCCACATGGCGGATGCCGAGCGCGAAGATGAGCCGGTGGAGGTCGATCTCGCGCCGGGCATCAATCGCGTCGAACAGCTTCTTCACGCTGGTCTTGCCAAAGCCGTCGATATTCTCCAGCTTGGCCAGCGATTTCTCCTGCCGCGCCTTCAGCGTGAAAATGTCAGGCGCCGTTCGGATCATCAGCGCCGGGTCTTCACTCTCGAAGAAGAAATCGATCTGCTTGGTACCAAGCCCCTCGATATCGAAGGCATTGCGTGAGACGAAATGCTTGAGATGCTCCTTGGCCTGGGCCGAGCAGGCAAAACCACCTGTGCAACGCGTCACCGAATCAAGCTTGCCGGTCTTCTCGTTGCGCTCGCGAACAGCGTGGCTGCCGCACACCGGGCATTGTTTTGGAAATTCGTACCGCTTTGAACCGGCATCCCGCTTTTCCACCAGAACATCCAGCACCTGTGGAATAACATCGCCTGCCCGCTGCACAATCACCGTATCGCCCACGCGAATATCGTGATCCTCAGGGCGAATACGCTCTCCATTGTTGCCGATGCCCTCAATATAATCGGCATTGTGCAGCGTTGCATTGGTCACGACGACACCGCCAACGGTGATGGGCGTCAGCCGCGCAACGGGCGTCAGCGCACCGGTGCGGCCCACCTGTATTTCGATTTTCTCAACGGTCGTGAAAGCCTGTTCCGCCGGAAACTTGTGTGCCGTTGCCCAGCGCGGGCTGCGGGAACGAAAACCGAGGCGCTCCTGCAAATCCAGCCGGTCCACCTTATAGACCACGCCATCGATATCGTAATCGAGATCGGGTCTGGCGATCCCGATTTCGTTATAATGTTCAATCAGTTCCTGGCCGGATGTGAATCGCTTCATGAAGGGGTTCACGGGGAACTTCCATTCCCGGAACGTGTCCACGATGCCGGACTGCGTATCGGCAATGCGTGTCGGCTGCCCGGCATTGGAAACCTCACCCAGCGCATAGGCAAAAAACCGCAGCTTGCGCTTGGCCGTCACGCTGGCATCGAGCTGCCGCAGCGAGCCGGAGGCCGTGTTGCGCGGGTTGACATATGTCTGCTTGCCCTGCGCTTCCATCTGCTCGTTCAGCGCCAGAAAGTCGCTCTTGGCCATATAGACCTCACCGCGCACCTCCACCACATCAGGCACCCCCTTGGGCAAGGTATTGGGGATTTCGGTGATGGTCAGAATATTGGCCGTCACATTCTCGCCCGTCGTGCCATCCCCACGGGTCGCCGCCGTTTTCAGCCTGCCGTTCTCATAGCGGATCGACATGGAAAGCCCGTCGATCTTCGGCTCAGCGGTAAAGGCAATCGAATCATCCGGCAGGTTCCCGAGGAAGCGATAGACGGAGCTGATAAAATCAATAACATCTTTGTCGGCGAAGACATTTTCGAGCGACAACATAGGTCGAGAATGACGGATCTGCTGAAAAATAGGTGCAGGCGATGCCCCAACGCGGTTTTGGAGTTCGTCTCTGAGGGCAGAAAACTTGTCGCTAAATTCCAAGAATCCAGCATAAAATCGCTTGATATTATCAAATTCAAAATCAGAGAGGATCGGATCATCATGAATATGATATTTATCGTCAGCGTATAGTACAAAGTCTCGAAGTGTTCGAAGTTCTTTTTCTGTTCGGGATGACTTAGACGATATAAAACGCCTGATCTCCTCTACTTTGTCAGCACCCTTTTTCCCCTGAATTCGTTCATGAAATTTGAACATATCATCGATTACTGTCTGCCCGCCCTGGTTATAAAAGGTACGGAGTGCAGAAACCAAGTCCGCTTTGTTTAAATTTTGAGCAACGAATAAATAGTCATCCGCTATTAAGTTAATCTTTTGCTCAACCTTCTCGTAGTCTTGTTTGGACGGCAGATAAGTCGCACGAATTGCGCTAGGACTATCAGCGCGCACCAGATCAGGAAACGCCGCCTCGATCGCATCATTGCGGCGCTTCAGCGCATCATATTCAGCGTCTGATACCTCCGGCGCATCCTTGCCGTGATAAAGCGCATCATGCCGCGCCAGCTCGGCGGCCAGAAATGCCAGCTCGGCAGAAGCCTCAAGCTCGGACAATTTTTCCACCGGGATTTGATCTTGCGACATCGAACGGGCCTCATGCTTGAACAGACTTCGTTTTTAACGAAGGCGGGCCACTTTTCAACGCCCCGCATTCGCGTAACATCACAATTCAGATTGTTTCTCACGCGGAGCACACTGATGGATTCGATGACGCTGTTCGCCTTTGCTGCCACCTTCTTCGTATTTGCAGCAAGCCCCGGCCCCGATAATATGACCATCGTTGCCCGCACCATCACCCATGGCGCAGCCTCCGGTTTGGCCTATGGCGCGGGCACAGTTGCGGGTATCCTAGTTTTCCTCACACTCGCCGCCTTTGGCCTATCGATGCTTGCAGCTGAAATGGGTTCAGTCATGACCGTGCTGCGCTATGGCGGCGCTGCCTATCTGATCTGGATGGGTATTAAATTGTGGACGGCAGAACCTGTGGTGCCGGATCTGCAATCCGTCAAAGCCCGTGGAAATCTGTTTTCGATCTTCGCAACCGGCATGGCGCTCAATCTTGGAAACCCGAAAATGCCGCTCTTCTATGTCGCCCTGCTCCCGAATGTCGTGGGTGCATCACTGACCGTGGATCATCTGGCCGCGCTGGCGTTCGTCATTCTCGCGGTTGAAGCTGTCGTTATCGGCGGACATGTCGCGCTGGCCGTGCGCGCCCGCACGCTGTTGCACTCGCCTAAAATCGTGCGCAGGGTCAACCGTACGGCTGGTGGCCTGATGATAGGTTCGGGCATGGCAGTGGCGGTCAGCCGTTAGTCTTTCGCCGCCAGCAGGCGCGCCGCCGCTGCCCTTGCCTCATCGGTCACGGATGCACCGGCCAACATGCGGGCGATTTCCTCCGTGCGGTGTTCGGGGAGCATGGTGGTTACGCGGGTGGCTATCCGCTCAGAACCATCGCCGGATGGTCCCTTGGAAATCAACAGATGCGTCGCAGCGCGGGCGGCGACCTGCGGTGCGTGGGTGACAGACAGAACCTGCACGGTTTTCGAAAGCCGTCTCAACCGCTGGCCGATAGCATCTGCCACAGCACCTCCAACGCCGGTGTCGATTTCATCGAAGACCAGCGTGGGCGCAGAACCGCGATCCGCCAGCGCGACCTTGAGCGCCAGCAGGAAGCGCGAAAGCTCGCCGCCGGACGCTACTTTCATGATCGGCCCTGGGCGCGTGCCGGGATTGGTCTGCACGTGGAACTCAACGACATCGATACCATCAGCCGTCGCAGATGCCTCGCCGCTGGTCACTTCAACGCTAAAGCGCGCCCGCTCCAGCTTCAACGCTGGTAGCTCGGCCATCACGGCTTCAGACAAGGCCGATGCCGCGGTGTGGCGCTTTTCCGAGAGAGAATTGGCTGCCCGGTCGAAGTCTGATTTCACGATGCCGAGATTCTTTTCCAGCTGAGCAAGTTTTTCCTCGCCCGCATCCAGATCGGCAAGATCGGCCACCATGCGCTCGGCCAGCGCCGGAAGCTCAGTCACGGGAACGGAATATTTGCGGGCCGCAGCGCGCAGACCAAACAGACGCTCCTCGACGCGCTCCAGCTCGCGCGGGTCGAACTCGGTGCGGCGCAGCGCGCTCTCCACTTCCATCTGCGCGTTGGAAAGATTATCGAGCGCCGCGTCCAGCAACTGCACGGTTTCTTCCAGAAGACCGGGCGCCTCGTGGCTCTTGCGCTCCAGACGTCGCATCATCGAGGCAATGACTGGCACGGGAGATGCGTTGCCGTTCAGAAAATCGCTCGCTTCGGCAATGTCGCCCGCAATGCGCTCGGATTTCTGCATTACAGCGCGGCGTTCGGCAAGCTCGTCCTCTTCGCCATCCAGCGGCGCCAGAACTTCCAGCTCTTCAACGGATGCGCGCAGATAATCCGCCTCGCGTGCCGCGGCTTCCACCTTGGCGCGGTGAACTTTGAGGCCGCGCTCGGCGTCCTTCCAGGTGCGGTAGAGCGATTGCACCGAGACGACTTCATCGGTCAAACCCGCAAATGCGTCGAGAAGTGTGCGGTGTGCGTTGGTATCGACCAGCGCGCGGTCATCATGCTGACCGTGGATTTCCACCATATGCTGGCCAAGCTGGCGCATCAGCTGCACGGAAACGGCCTGATCGTTGACATAGGCCTTGGTACGACCATCGGCGGATTGAACGCGACGGAAAATCAGATCGCCATCGTCATCGAGGCCATTGTCACGCATCAAAAGGCGGGCCGGATGCTCCATGCCCACTTCGAATGTTGCTGTGACCTGCCCCTTGTCTTCGCCATGGCGCACGAGGCCGCCATCGCCGCGCCCGCCAAGGGCCAGCGAAAGGCTGTCGAGAAGAATGGATTTGCCCGCACCCGTTTCACCGGTGAGCACAGAAAGGCCCGCCTCGAACCCTAGGTCGAGCCGTTCGATCAGAACGATGTCGCGGATCGATAGCTGGACCAACATGTCTTATGCTCTATTCTCAGGCACCCACGATTTTCTTGCCGGCGCGGGAAATCCAGGATTCCTTGTTCTCGCGTGGCTCAAGCCCCTGCCCCTTCAACAGCTTGTAGGTATCGCCGTACCATTGGCTATCAGGGTAGTTGTTGCCAAGAACGGCAGCAGCTGTCTGTGCCTCATCCGTCAGGCCCATGGCATAATAGGCTTCAGTCAGACGCGCCAAAGCTTCTTCGATCTGGTTAGTGTTCTGGTACTGCTCGACAACGATGCGGAAGCGCGAAACGGCAGCAAGATATTCCTTGCGCTCGAGATAATAACGGCCAACCTGCATTTCACGGCCAGCCAGCTGGTCACGAGCAAAGCGAATCTTGACCTGCGCATCCGGCACATATTCAGAGGTTGGATAATCGTTCACAACCTTGTTCATCGCGTCAATCGTGCGCTGTGCAGCGCGCTGATCCTGCGTCACATCGGCGATCTGCTTGGAATAGGCCAGACCAATCATGTACTGAACGTAGGCCGCATCCTTGGCGCGGGGATATTGCTTGAGAAAGCGCGAGCCAGAGGTGATGGCTGCTTCGTTCTGATTCTGGCGCGTTGCGATGAACGTGTTCATGACAAGCGCCTTCTGGCCCCATTCTGTAAACGGGTATTGCTTGTCGATGGCGGAGAACTTGCGACCAGCTTCCGTCATGTTGCCAGCATTCATGTTGGCAAGGCCCTGCTTGTACAGAACGTCAGGCGGATCAGTCTCAACGCCAAGCTTTGTAATGTCGATATCGGGATCGGACTGGCAAGACGTTACAAGCGTTCCGGCGCCGATCAGCATTAGCGATACGAGTGCTCCCCGTACCGTTCCATTCATTGCACCAGACACTACACGCTTCATTCGTCAGTTCCCACTTCCTGCGTCAATACAGAACATCGGCTTCTACAAGGCGTTTCTAGCCATAAAAGCGTTAGTAGGGCAACGCAATGATGAAGCAATAACGCATTTTTATGGCGCGGCACCCTGTCGTTGATGATTATCTTTGACCCGCACAGAAAAAAGCCGCCCCAAAGGACGGCTCTTCTTTCAACAATTCACTGCTTACGCAGACCAGGGCGCAAATTCCAGCTGCTGCTGCACAGGAACAAACTCCCGTGCGCGAACAACCGGGCTGCGCGCGGCTGGCGCTTCTACAATTTCATAGGCGGTTGGATCGCTCAACAGCGCCTTCAGCGCGTTGGCATTGACCTTGTGGCCGCCGCGATAAGAACGATAGCAGCCGATGAACTGCGCGCCTGCCAGGGCCAGATCGCCAACGGCATCCAGCGTCTTGTGGCGCACGAACTCGTCTTTTTCGTAACGCAGGCCTTCCATGTTGATGACCGTATGATCATCGGAAATCACGACGGAATTTTCAAGCGACGAACCCAGCGCGTAACCAGCAGCCCAAAGGCGCTCGACATCACGCATGAAACCGAAGGTACGGGCGCGAGAAAGCTCGTTCTTGAAGGTCTCAGCCGTCAGATCGCCCTTCCATGTCTGCCGACCGATCAACGGCGTGTCAAAATCGATCTCGACTTCAAACCGCGTGCCGTCATAGGGGCGGAACTCGGCCCATGATGCACCAGCCTCGATGCGCACAGGCTTCACCACGCGGATGTAGCGGCGCTTCACACCAAGATTAACAGTGCCAACTGATTCGATGGCTTCGATGAAAGGCGCAGAGCTTCCATCCATGATCGGAACTTCTGGACCATCGACTTCGACGATCAGGTTATCGATGCCCATGGCATAGATACCGGCCATCACATGCTCAACCGTCGCAACGGACTGCGCTGCCGAGCGACCGATGACGGTGCAAAGATCGGTATTGCCGACATTGGCCGAAACGGCTTTCAGTTCGGTCATGTCGCCATTGTCATGCTGGCGGCTGAACACGATGCCTGTGCCCGCTTCCGCCGGCTGGAACGTCATGGAAACCGGGTTGCCGGAATGCACGCCAATGCCATTCAGTTGAACGGAGTTGGCGATTGTTGTCTGGAAACCGAGCAGTCCGATGGTCATGCGAGTAAGCCTTTTCATGTGAACCTGCGCGATATACCCGCACGATCCAAATTTCAACCGGGGACGATAACCTTAGGCTGTGCCACGTTACCCTCTCGCCTTAGGGTCATACATACGCACTGTCAGACGCTATCTCAAATCACTGTTGATTTCGCTTTGTAACAGACCCAAACGTTTGAAATTGCTAAATTAACCGGCAGCAAATTCACCTCATTATAACGAAATACCCGGGCCTTTGGGACCCGGGTATCGCTTGAGATCAAGAATCGACAGATCAATTCGACTGGCGGCGAAGGAATGCCGGAATTTCGAGCTGGTCGTCATCATGCTGGCTGGCAGACGATGGCGTCTGACGGCCGTGGTCATCCAGGTTGCCACGACGTGGTGCGTAGAGGCTGGCTTCCTGCGACAGCGGGCGACGCTGTGCAGCAGCGCTCGGCGCGTCCGTCATGTCGGATGGAACGGCTTCGTCTTCATCACGGCGACCAAGAGAATTGGTGATCCGCTTCAAAAGACCCATTGGGCCACGCTCTTCCGGCACAGCAGAAGCCGGGTGGGCGCGATGGTCCATCTCAGCCTTTACGACCGGAGGGAAGTCCTCGACCTTTGGCATACGAACTGGCTCAGGCGCACGGGCGACTGGAGCTGGTTCCTGGTAAACCGGAGCCGGAGCCTGCATGCGAGGAGCAGGTGCTGCGACCTGTTCTGGAGCATGGTAGGCTGGCGCAGGTGCAGTGTGCACCGGTGCTGCGGGGCGAGCAGCAACCGGTGCTTCCGCTGGAGCAGCTGCGAACAGCTTGCTCTGAGGCCGGAATTCGGCTTCTGCCTGGGCCTGACGAAGCCGCTGTTCAGCAGCTGCCAGTGCCAGTTCCCGTTCCATTTCGGCTTCGCGAATGGTCTGGGCAACAGGGTCGATAGTCGTCTTTGGTGCCTGCATCACTGGGGCAGGCTGCACTGCGGCCGGAGCAGAAGCAACGGCCGCGGAAGGACGGATAAGTGGCTTTGCAGCAGCAGCCTGGCGCAGTTCTTCTGCGTTGCGCTCCATCTGGCCAGGAACACGGTCGATGCCTGTAGCAACAACCGACACGCGGATGAGGCCTTCCAGAGCTTCGTCGAATGTCGCGCCGAGGATGATGTTTGCATCCGGATCAACTTCTTCGCGAATACGGGTCGCAGCTTCGTCGACTTCGAACAGGGTCATATCGCGACCACCGGTGATGGAGATCAGGAGGCCCTGCGCACCCTTCATCGATGTTTCGTCCAGCAGCGGGTTAGCAATGGCCGCTTCGGCAGCCTGCATTGCGCGGCCCTGGCCGGAAGCCTCGCCTGTACCCATCATTGCACGGCCCATTTCGCGCATGACCGAGCGAACGTCAGCGAAGTCGAGGTTGATAAGACCTTCCTTCACCATCAGGTCGGTAATGCAGGCAACGCCGGAGTAGAGAACCTGGTCAGCCATTGCGAAGGCATCGGCAAAGGTCGTCTTGTCGTTGGCAATACGGAAGAGGTTCTGGTTTGGAATGACGATCAGCGTATCGACGGACTTCTGCAGTTCCTCAATGCCCTGTTCGGCCAGACGCATGCGGCGACCGCCTTCGAAGTGGAAAGGCTTGGTCACGACGCCAACCGTCAGAATGCCCTTGTTGCGGGCAGCCTGTGCAACGACTGGAGCAGCACCGGTACCGGTACCGCCACCCATGCCGGCTGTTACGAAGCACATGTGCGTGCCGTTCAGGTGATCGATGATTTCATCGATGCACTCTTCAGCAGCAGCGCGACCGACTTCTGGCTGCGAACCTGCGCCCAGACCTTCGGTAACATTGACGCCGAGCTGAATGACCCGGTCTGCCTTCGTCATGGTCAAGGCCTGTGCGTCCGTGTTGGCGACAACGAAGTCGACGCCCTGAAGACCTGCCGTGATCATGTTGTTGACAGCATTACCGCCGCCACCGCCAACGCCGAAAACGGTGATACGTGGCTTCAGCTCGGTGATATCAGGCTTTTGCAGCTGTATCGTCATTTTAACATTCCTTCTTTCTCTGGCCGCATCGCCCCGCAGACCAATTCATCTCAACTTTGCTCAGTCCCCTGCCTGTGGGCAGACAGAGGTCAGAAACTTTCCTTCAGCCATTGCCCGACACGGGCTATCCGGCCACTACCTGTTCCGAACGGCGAGAACATTCCGCTCTGCGCCGCGTGGATTTCTATGTCCGCGATCTGCGGATAAATCATCAGCCCGCAGGCTGTGGAAAAGGCCGGGCCTTTGGCCGCGACCGGCAGGCCGGACACGCCCATGGGACGGCCGATGCGCACGTTGCGGGCAAGAATGCGCCGCGCCGTTTCCGGCAGGCCGGTCAGCTGACTGGCACCTCCGGTCAGAACCACACGCTTTCCAACAATCGGGGAAAAACCCGATTTCTGAATACGATCGCGGATCAGTTCCAATGTTTCTTCAATGCGGGCCCGCACGATACGGCTGACAAGCGCGCGAGACACCTGGGAAGGCTGGTCGCGGTCATCTTCGCCAATCGGCGGAACAGCAATCATGTCCCGGTCGTCTGAACCGTTGGCCAGCGCCGAACCGTGAACGACCTTCAACCGCTCCGCATCTTCGATACGTGTGGAAAGACCACGCGCCAGATCCGTGGTGACATGATGACCACCAAGGCCGATAGCATCGGTGTGAACCAGACGACCCTCGGCAAAAACCGAAATCGTCGTCGTACCGCCGCCCATATCGATGGCCGCGCAACCCAGCTCGACTTCATCATCCACCAATGCCGCAAGGCCGCTGGCATAAGGTGTGGCAACAATGCCCTCCACTGACAAGTGAGCGCGGTTGATGCACAGTTCCAGGTTCTTCAGCGCTGTGCGCTCAGCCGTCACCACATGCATGTCCACGCCCAGCATATCGCCATACATGGACAATGGGTCACGAATGCCGCGCTCTCCATCCAGCGAATAGCCTGTTGGCAGCGAGTGCAGAATGGCCCGGTCCTGCCGCAGGGACTGCTGGCTGGCCGCAATCAGAACCTTGCGCAGATCGCCCGATTCCACTTCCTGGCCGCCCAGATCGATGCTGGCGGTATAGATATCGCTGGCCAGACGGCCTGCGGAAACATTGACGATCAGGCTATCGACCGTCAGGCCCGCCATGCGCTCGGCTGCATCGACAGCCAGACGAATGACGCCTTCCAGCGCATCCAGATCAGCAATCACGCCGGATTTCACACCGCGCGAACGCTGGTGGCCGATGCCGATGACTTCAACCTTGTGCGTGCGTCCGGGCAGCACTTCGGTTTCCTCACGCGGCGTGAGGCGACCAATCATGCAAACAACCTTGGTGGAGCCGATATCAAGAACCGAAACCACGTGGCTGCGCTTGGAAGACAAAGGCTTCAACCGCGGGAGGCCGAACTGGGAAGAACCAAAAAAGCTCATGTGTTCTTCTCCGCCAGTTTGATCGCCTTGGTGCGTGCTTCGACAGCCTTCTGGCGACGCTCAGCCGCACCCTCTGTCAGCTGCACGGTCGTGCGGTCTGAAAGACGCAGATCGACAGCGGCGACATCACGCGAGAGAACTTTTTCTTCCATGTCCATGCGCGCCAGAAGCTGCAGCGCCTTTGGCACGTTTTCTTCCGGCAGCTTGACGACGATACCGTTGTCCAGATGCAGGTCCCAACGACGGCCGGCAATGCGAACATAGGCGCGAACGCGGTTGCGAATTTCCGGCCAGTCGGCCAGTTCTTCCACGAAGCCAGCAGCACCCGTTTCAGCATCACGACCCACAAACAGCGGCAAACCGGCATATTTGTTGTCACGCAGAGGCGCGATGACGCTGCCGCTCTTCTCAATGAGCGAAAGCTCCGAACCATGCTGCCAGATGCCGAAGGCTTCACGCTCTTTCAGGCGCACTTCGATGGTCTTGGGATAGATCTTGCGAACATCCACATCTTCCACCCAGGGCAGTTCCGTCAGCTTCTTGCGCGCAGCATTCACATCCAGCGCGATCAGCGACGTTGCGCCGTCCAGGCCCAGAAGCTGGAACACATCGATTTCCGATGTCTGAATATTGCCGGATACCTTGACGTCTTCAATGGCGAAGCCAGCGGCAGATGTCGTTGCCTGCGTTACCACGTTTGTGTGGCCACCCAGCGACATGCCGTAAAGGCCAACGCTTGCAAAGAACAAAGCCGTAGCCAGCGTGCCGGTGTGTGCGGGAATGTGGACACGCCCAGTCGCCAGCGAAACGCCGAAGCGAAACGCCTTGCGCAACCGGCGCGGCAAGACCATCCGTTCATCACCGGAAGCAGCAGCGAATTGCTCGCGCTTTTTAACTGACGACTTTTTGCCTGCTATCGCGAACACGAAGCGTCCTCCACCATCCAGCGGACAAACTCGCCAAAGGAGCGTCCTGCATGAGCTGCCATTTCGGGCACGAGGGAGGTCGGCGTCATGCCCGGCTGAGTGTTAATCTCAAGCCAGATCAATTCACCTTCTTCTGAGAAACGGTCGTCGTAGCGGAAGTCGGAACGGCTTACGCCACGGCAGCCAATCACCTGATGCGCCATCACCGCCAATGATTGGATTTTTTGGTAAATTTTTGGTGAAATTTCCGCAGGAATGACATGCTTTGAGCCACCCTTCGCATATTTCGCATCATAATCGTAAAATGCGTGGCCCATCGGTACCACTTCGGTAACGGCCAAAGCCTCACCATTCATCACGCCGCAGGTGAACTCGCGACCGTGAATATAGCGCTCGACCATCACGGCATCACCGTAACGCCATTCGCTGGAACCGAGGATCTGCGGCGGGTGCGACTGGTCTTCCTTGACCATCACAACACCGAAGCTGGAACCTTCGCTAACGGGCTTGACGACATAGGGCGGCGCAAGCGGATGCTCGTTGCCGATGTCAAAACGGTTCAGCACCTTCTCGACAGCGACAGGAATGCCAGCTGCGGCAGCAACCTTCTTGGCCTGCGATTTGTTCATCGCCAGAGAGGACGCCAGAACGCCGGAATGGGTATAGGGGATTTCGAGATATTCGAGAATGCCCTGAATGGTGCCATCTTCGCCGTAAGGACCATGGAGCGCATTGAACACGACGTCAGGGCGCAGCGCAGAAAGCGTCGCGGCAACATTCCGGTCCACGTCAACACGCGTAACCTTGTAGCCCTCGCCTTCCAGAGCTGTGGCGCAAGCCTCTCCCGATGAGAGGCTGACCGGCCGCTCTGAAGAAAACCCACCCATAAGAACAGCTACGTGTTTGCCGCTCATGAAAACCTCTGACACAAAAATCACCTGAACAAAAATTGCAGATCCTTAGCTGGCTCTGCGATTCTCTCGTCCGCTTCGTCACCAATCACTAAGCGCCATTAAGGTTAATGAAGTGTTTACTTTCGTTAACCGATGGCCCCGATGACGTGATTTTTGTTAAAGAATCACTAGAGGTGCGAATTCCTCCCTTGGAATCAGAGAGTTGCGGCCATTGCAAGATTCAGATTACCAGCTGGATAAAATAAAATCGCGGCATGCGCCCCAGCGATGGCCCGCAATAGCAAGGCCAAACAGTTAACGGCAGCGCGTTTTCCCCAGCCATTTCTGGTGAAAATCGGGACAAAAACCGGCCCAGAAGAGCGCAGCTGAGCGCGCCTACGGCGCGAGCCAATATGAAACATTGCAGAAAATCGGGCTTTTTTTCGCAATATTGCGTCTGGATCGTTCCAAAGGACAAAAAATTGCGTTAACCCACCGCAATCCCTCCCAAGAGTGATAAGTGTTACTTAACAACGGATTCAAAAAATGACCGACGCGATATCTCCCATATCGCCGCCCGCTGACAATGCGAACGATGTAAAGACAAATTCGCCTGCACGAGTTCTTACTGCCAGCGTGGTCGGCACGACCATCGAGTTCTTCGACTTCTACGTCTACGCGACCGCCGCTGTGCTCGTGTTCCCAACATTGTTCTTCCCGAACAATGACCCGATGACAGCGCTTCTGGCATCTTTCGCCACCTTCTCCATCGCCTTCTTCGCCCGCCCGCTGGGTGCCGTGGTCTTTGGCCATTACGGCGACCGCGTTGGCCGCAAGACGACACTTGTCGCCGCCCTTCTGACCATGGGCGTTTCCACCGTCATCATCGGCCTGCTGCCTTCTTACGAGACAGCTGGCGTTCTGGCGCCGCTGCTTCTGGCGCTGTGCCGTTTCGGTCAGGGCTTTGGCCTTGGCGGTGAATGGGGTGGCGCTGTGCTTCTGGCAACGGAAAACGCACCGCCCGGCAAGCGCAGCTGGTACGGCATGTTCCCGCAGCTTGGCGCGCCGCTCGGCCTCTTCCTGTCTTCGGGCGTGTTCTGGATCCTGCTTCACTTCATGTCTCAGGAAGCCCTGCTCAGCTGGGGCTGGCGCATTCCCTTCGTCGCGTCCATCATCCTGATTGCCGTTGGCCTGTGGGTTCGCCTTTCGATTACGGAAACACCCGCATTCCAGAAAGCCATCGACAAGGATGAGCGCGTGGCTGTGCCTGTGGCGGAGCTTTTCCGCAACCACAAACGCAGCCTGGCGCTTGGCACATTCGTGGCGTTGGCTACCTTCGTGCTGTTTTACATCGGCACCGCCTACCTTCTGTCCTACAACGTCAAGATCCTGAAAATCCCGTTCCTGGACGCACTCGAAGTGCAGATCCTCGGCTCCATCGTCTTCGGTCTCTTCATTCCCTTTGCCGGAAAGCTTGCCGAGCGTTTCGGACGTCGTGAAATCCTCATCATCACCACGGTGCTGATTGCAGGCTTCTCCTTCTTCCTGCCCGGCCTGATGAGCGGTGGTGAAGGCATGATCTTCCTGTTCGCAGCTCTTGCCATGGCGCTGATGGGCATGACCTATGGCCTTATCGGAACGGCCCTCGCCGCTCCCTTCCCCACCACGGTCCGCTACACCGGCTCATCCATCACTTTCAACATGGCCGGCATTTTCGGTGCGTCGCTCGCACCCTATATCGCCACATGGCTGCAGGTGAATTACGGCATGACCTATGTCGGCTACTACCTCTGCGCTGCGGCCATCATCACGCTGGCCTGCATCCTGCTGTCGCGCAAGGATGAAGTCTGAGGTTTGAATCAAACCCAAAGAAAAACCCGCGAAGTCATTGGCTTCGCGGGTTTTTTAGTGTCTTCGCATCATTCGACTTTGCAGCTTATCCCGCCGGGCGCGGTGCGCATCACTGATCCAGATTGCCGACCAGACGCCAGCGCAAAGGAGTAGAGGCAGAATATAGAGAAAGAAAAAAGTCGCGGAATTCATGGCGGATATTTCCCGGACGAGAGGATCGCGCAGAGCGATAGCCTGCTATCGCTCGCGGTGGACGTACTTGTCGTATATCAGCCAGCAAACGCCGGATCCCGTTACCAACCAGGGAAAAACGTACCAGAAAAACTCTTGAGAGTTCATGCCTTCAGACCTCCGAGGACGCGTCTAGCTATCAAATGTAATATAGCAGCGCCCGAAATCCAACCGGCCATCACATAAACGTTCAAAATAGTCGCGGAAGTCGGTGTGAGTGACAATATCTGGCCCACCACACCGATCGCAAGGAACGCCGTCGAGAGGCGGTCCAGTGCATTTGCCAACAGTTTCCTGCGCTCGTTTGCCACAAGATCATGCCTGCGACGATCTTGCTCGCTCACGCCGCCATCAGACATTACTGCGCGTGCCCAAGAAAAGGCTCAACCTCACGGCCCGGCATGAACAAGCCCAGACGCTTGATTTCCCATTCCAGGCGAATGCCGGAATGTTCGAACACGCGCTTGCGCACCGCTTCACCAAGATATTCCAGATCATAACCGGTCGCGTGGCCGGTATTGATCATGAAATTGCAGTGCAGCGACGACATCTGCGCACCGCCGATGACCATGCCACGACCACCTGCCTCATCGATGAGGCTCCAGGCCGAATGACCCTCGGGGTTCTTGAAGGTCGAACCACCGGTCTGTTCACGGATGGGCTGGACCGTTTCGCGGTGAAGGCGCACGGCATCCATATCCGCACGAATTTTGGCGCGGTCTTCGGGGTAGCCTTCAAACAGGGCACCAGTGAAGATCAGGTCCTTCGACGCGTCAGAATGACGATAGCTGTAACCCATGTCGGCGTTGGACAGAACATGGCTGTTGCCCTGTCGGTCCACGGCATAAACCTCGACAACCCGCTCGCGCGTTTCGCCGCCATTTGCGCCTGCATTCATGCGCAGCGCACCGCCGATGGAGCCGGGAATGCCGTAATAGAAGTGGAAGCCGCCGATGCCGTTATCCATTGCCATGGCCGAGATATGCTTGTCGGGGCAAATCGCGCCAGCCTTGATGCGATTCTCCCCGGCCAGCTCAACCTGACCGAAGCCCTTGGCAGACAGGCGCACGACAACGCCCGGAATGCCGCCATCGCGCACCAGCAGGTTGGAACCCACGCCAACAACGGTCAGAGGCACGTCTTCAGGCAGAATTTTGAGGAAAGCGATGAGGTCGTCCACGTCATGGGGTTGGAACATCAGTTCCGCCAAACCACCTGCCCTGAACCACGTCACGCGGTCCATCGGCGAATCCGGTGTCAAACGTCCCCTGAGTTCATTCACGCCATTGCCGAGTCTCTCCAGCAACTTTACCCCATCCACCTGTCTCATGCAGACTTTCCTGAAATGCTATCCAATTCCGAGGGCAGCGCGGCTGCCCATTGCGTGATGTTGCCAGCCCCCAGAAGAACCACGAAGTCACCCGATTTCGCAATGCCTGCGACAGTCCTGGCCAGATCGTCGCGGGAGGAGAGATGGCGAGCATCGCGGTGGCCGGCAGCCTTTGCAGCTGTTACGAGCGCCTCGGAGTTCACACCCTCGATTGCATCTTCACCCGCCGCATAGACCGGAGCAAGGAGAATTGTGTCCGCATCGTTGAAACAATGTGCAAAATCTTCAAACAGGCTGGAAAGACGTGAATAACGATGCGGCTGGTGCACCGCAATGATACGGCCGCTGCAAGCTTCACGCGCCGCTTTCAGCACGGCTTTGATCTCAACCGGGTGATGACCGTAATCATCAAACACCTGAACGCCGTTGGAAGAACCGGTCAGCGTGAACCGGCGCTTCACGCCCCCAAAGGAGGCAAGCCCCTTCTTGATGTCCTCAACCGAAATACCAAGACGGTTTGCCACCGCAATCGCCGCCGTTGCGTTAGATACGTTGTGACGGCCCGGCATGGGTAGAACCAGATCAGTAAAGGTAAAGACCTTGCCCGTGCGGCGACGGCGGATTTCCACATCGAAGATGGACTTGGTGCCATCGATACGCACGTTGGAGAAACGCACATCCGCCTGCGGGTTTTCACCGTAAGTGATGACCTTGCGGTCTTCGATCTTACCCACCAGCGTCTGCACTTCAGGATGGTCGATGCACAAAACGCCGAAGCCGTAAAACGGCACATTTTCCACGAACTGACGGAATGCGGCACGAACCGCATCGAAATTGCCGTAGTGGTCCAGATGCTCAGGGTCGATATTGGTCACGACGGCCACATCGGCGGGCAGTTTCAGGAAGGTGCCGTCGGATTCGTCGGCTTCCACCACCATCCACTCACCCTCACCCATGCGGGCATTGGTGCCATAAGCATTGATGATGCCGCCATTGATGACGGTCGGGTCCAGATTGCCTGCTTCGAGAAGCGTTGCGACCATCGAGGTCGTCGTCGTCTTTCCGTGCGTTCCGCCAATGGCAATCGCATTGCGGAAGCGCATGAGCTCGGCCAGCATCTCGGCGCGGCGAACGATCGGCAGGGACTTTTCGCGCGCTGCAATCAGCTCCGGGTTGTTCTTCTTGATGGCGGTCGAGACCACGACAACTTCGGCATCACCAAGGTTTCCGGCCGCTTGGCCGACAAAAACCTCAATACCCTTGTCACGCAGACGCTGCACATTGGCGCTGTCTGCCTGATCGGAGCCCTGAACGCGGTGGCCGAGATTGTGCAACACCTCGGCAATGCCGCTCATGCCGATGCCGCCAATTCCGATAAAATGGACAAGACCTATGGCTTTCGGCATCTTCATGAATGCACTCCTTTGTTTTTTGTTTTGAATTGTGCGACCGGCACTCCACGCGCAATGGCTTCGACCAGATCAGCGAGAGCGCCAGCCGCATTCGGCTTGCCAGTTGCTTTCGCAGCCGCCGCCGTTTGCGCCAGACGATCAGGATCGTTCATGGCCTCCAGCAGCAGCGAAGACAGCTTTTGTGGCGTAAGCTCAGATTGCTTGATGACGCTAGCACCACCGGCAGCCGAAAGGGCTGCGGCATTGGCTGACTGGTCATGGTCCAGGGCATGCGGATAGGGAACCAGAACTGATGGGCGACCGATGACCGAAAGCTCCGAAACGGTCGAAGCGCCGGAACGGCTGATGACGAGATCGGAGCCGGCAATGCGCTCTGCCATATCACCAAAGAACGGCGAAACATCAGCGGCGACGCCAAGCTTCTTGTAGGACGCGATGACGCTGTCCTTATCTTCCGGGCGCGCCTGTTGTGTCACGGAAACGCGGGCGCGAACCTCGTTTGGTAGAAGGCAGATTGCGGCGGGAACAGCGGCGGAGAAAAACTGCGCGCCTTGGCTTCCACCAAAGACCACAAGCTGGAACGGCTCACCTGCGTTGGATGGCGTGTAGGCAACATCGGCGGCAGCCAGCACGGCAGGGCGAACGGGGTTGCCTGTCGCCACTGTCTTGACTGCATACTCCCCCTGCGTTTCAGGCAGAAATCCACCTGCAATCGCCTTCACGCGCTTGGCCAAAGCCTTGTTGGCGCGCCCCATCACGGCATTCTGCTCATGGATCAGCGATGGCACGCCAAGACCCGTTGAGGCCAGAAGTGGCGGCACGGTGGGATATCCGCCAAAACCGACAACAGCCACAGGCTTCAACTTCGTGACAAGACGGCGCGCAGCGCGAAGGCCTTTCCACAGGGTCAGCAACGCTTTCGCAACCGCTATGGGATTTTTCGAGCCGATGGTGGCCGATGGCACGACGTGAATCTCATCGGCCGGAAACTTGCCCGCATAGCGCTCGGCGCGGCTGTCTGTCACCAGATGCACGGCGTAACCGCGATCCTTCAGCTCATAGGCCAGCGCCTCGGCCGGAAACACATGGCCGCCGGTTCCCCCGGCGGCTAGCAGAACAATACCCTTGCTCATATTTTTACTCCGCAGGAAGGCCTGCATTGACCCGGAAGAAACTGCGCTCCTGCGCACGCTTTTCCGGGCGATGGCGGGTCAGCGCCAGCAGGAAACCCGCTGTCACGCAGATCGCCATCATGGACGAACCACCATAGGAAATCAGCGGCAGCGTCATGCCCTTGGCGGGCATGAGTTCCAGATTAACGCCGATATTGATCATAGACTGCATGCCAAGCTGCAACACCAGACCAGCGACCGCAAAGCGAACGAAATCATCCTTTTCCTTGAAAGCGTGGCTCAGGCCCCTGAGCACGATAAAGGCAAAGATCGCAACCAGCAGCATGCAGAAAAGAATGCCGAATTCTTCTGCCGCCACGGAAAAGATGAAGTCGGTGTGGCTGTCAGGAATGATGCGCTTGACGATGCCCTCGCCGGGACCCTGGCCAAACCAGTTGCCGCGAATGATGGCCTCGCGGGCAGTATCAACCTGAAACGTATCGCCCTCACCCGTCCAGAACCGGTCGATACGACCAGCCACGTGCGGCAGCATGAGATAGGCGGTAATGATACCGCCCACACCAAGGCCACCCAGCATGATGATCCAGAACCACGGAATACCGGCCATGAAGAACATGCCGCCCCAAACCACAGACGTCAGAATGGTCTGGCCGAAGTCCGGCTGGGCAATCAGAAGCGCTGCAACAATACCGAAGGTGATGATGGCAAACAGGTTGCCGGGAATTTCAGGATGCCGGGCACGCTCGGCAAACAGCCAGGCGCAGACGATCACGAAGGCGGGCTTCATGAATTCTGACGGCTGAATGGAGAAGGAACCAACCGAAATCCAGCGGCGCGCACCCTTGACCTCAATGCCGAAAAACAGCGCAAAGATCATCATCAGCAGTGATGAGATCAATATGATAACCGCCACGCGGCGCACCTGCCGTGGAGACAGAAAGGAAAGCCCGAGCATGATGGCCACAGATGGCACCATGAACATGGCCTGACGCTCCACAAAGAAGAAGCTGTTGAGGCCGATGCGCTCCGCAACCGCGGGAGACGCGGCAAAGGACAGCATCAGCCCGATACCCATCAGCGCGATGAACGCGGTGAGGAAAAAACGGTCGATGGTCCAGAACCATTCCGCAACCGGTCCACGGTCTATACGGCTTACCATCTCGTCAGCCTTCCTTTTTCAACCCAATCAGCATCGTCACACCTTCAAGTGCTGCGACATGCGAGACGAACGAATCACCACGTATTTCAAAGTTCTTATATTGGTCGAAGCTTGCGCAAGCTGGTGATAACATCACGACATTGCCGTCGCGGCCATCCACCTGCGCGTCTGCGGCAGCATGTTCGACAGCTTTCTCAAGCGTTCCGGCAATTTCATAAGGAACTGCCTCACCCAGCGTGGCGGCAAATTCGGCAGCCGCTTCGCCAATCAGATAGGCCTTGGCAATATGGGAAAACAGCGGCGAAAGGCTGGAAATGCCACCTGATTTCGGCAGGCCACCGGCAATCCAGTAGATGCGATCATAGCTGGAAAGTGCGGGCGCTGCGGCCTCGGCATTGGTCGCCTTGCTGTCATTGACGAAGGTGACATTGCCACGACGGCCAACCGGCTGCATGCGGTGCTTGAGGCCCGGGAAGGATGCAAGACCCGCCTTCACCTCATCAACCGAAACGCCAACGGCAAAGCAGGCGGCAATGGCGGCGGCGGCGTTCTGGGCATTGTGGCTGCCGCGCAGCGTCGGAATGCCATCCAGATCGGCCAGCAGTGAAGAAGTGCCGCCTTCGGCCTTCATGATCCGGCTGCCCTCGGCATAAAGACCATTGGCCACAACGTTGCGTTTGGAAATGCGGGAAACCTTGACGCCCGCACGCTCGATGCGGTCAGCAATCAATGTGCAGTAACTGTCATCCACACCAACAACCGCCGTATCGCTGCCCGCGACCAGCCGTTCCTTGATATCGGCGTAATGCTGCATCGTGCCGTGACGATCCAGATGGTCAGGCGTCAGATTGAGCAGAATACCGGCGGTCGGGTTCAGCGTCGGCGCCAGATCGATCTGGTAGGACGAGCATTCGACAACGTAGAACCGCTCAGCCTTCGGCGGCTCGAGGCTGAGGATCGCCGTGCCGATATTGCCGCCCAGCTGCGTGTCGCGGCCAGATGCGTTAAGAATATGGGCGATTAGCGCCGTTGTGGTGGATTTGCCGTTGGTGCCGGTAATGGCGATGAACGGGCAATCGGGCGCATGCGCGCGGCGCTCTCGCACAAAGAGTTCGATATCACCGATCACCTCGACACCGGCTGCACGGGCCAGATCAACAGACCAATGCGGCTTGGGATGCGTCAGTGGCACGCCGGGGGCCAGAACCAGCGCGGAAAGCTTTGACCAGTCCAGCCCGCGAAGATCAGCCGTCGGAATGCCTTCCTCCTGCGCCTTCGCAACACTGCCGGGATTATCGTCAAAGGCCGTCACCTTTGCGCCACCAGCCACCAGCGCCCGTGCGGTCACAAGGCCGGAGCCACCGAGACCGAAGAGCGCAACGTTTTGACCGGCAAGCGAGGTGACAGGGATCATCGGATTATCTCAGCTTCAGAGTGGCAAGGCCAAGCATGGCAAGACCGACGGAGATGATCCAGAACCGGATCACCACCTGGCTTTCCGTCCAGCCCTTCTTTTCAAAATGGTGATGGATCGGCGCCATCAGGAATACGCGTCTACCGGTGCGCTTGAACCAGAACACCTGAATGATGACGGACAGCGTTTCCATGACGAAGAGGCCACCAACGATGATCATGACGATCTCGTGCTTGACGGCAACCGCGATGGAACCGATCAGGCCGCCGAGCGCAAGCGAACCGGTGTCACCCATGAAGATGGCGGCAGGCGGCGCATTGAACCACAAAAAGCCAAGGCCACCACCGATAACGGCTCCGACAATGACAGCAAGCTCACCCGTGCCGGGCACGAAATTGATCTGGAGATAATTGGCGAAAATCGCGTTGCCGACCAGATAGGCGATCACGCCGAAGGTCGCTGCTGCAATCATCACAGGCACGATAGCCAGACCATCGAGACCATCGGTCAGGTTCACCGCATTGCCAGCACCAACGATGACGAAGGCACCGAACAGCACGAAGAAATAGCCGAGATTGACCACGAAATCCTTGAAGAAGGGAAAGGCAATCGAGCTGCCCAGCGTGCCGCCATGCGGCGCGGTGGCAAGTGCCACCTTCATCATGAAGAACACGGCAATGGCTGCGATGACGAATTCGATGCCAAGGCGCGCCTTGCCGGAAAAGCCCTTGTCGCTCTGCTTGGTCACCTTCAGATAGTCATCGTAAAAGCCGATGGCACCAAAACCCAGCGTCACCATCAGCACGGAAACGACATAGACGTTGGACAGATCGCCCCACAGCAGCGAGCCGCCGAGAATACCCGCAAGGATCATCAACCCGCCCATGGTCGGCGTACCGGCCTTCTTGAAATGGGTCTGTGGTCCGTCGGCGCGAATAGGCTGGCCCTTGCCCTGGCGAATGCGCAGGGAATTTATGATGGCGGGGCCAAACAGGAAAACGATGAGGGCAGAGGTAAACAGTGCCGCACCGGCCCGGAAAGTAATGTAACGGAACAGATTGAAAATTTGGACGTGGTCCGACAGTTCAACGAGCCAGATCAGCATGTATGCCCTTTCAAAAGGCCGATTGAAGCGGCGGGCAGATAGGTTGAGCCGCCACCGCTCCATGTTTTTGTTTCAGAAGATCTCAAGGAAGGATGCATGTGCATCCCGGCCCCTCAATGCTCTCTATGTTTGGCGTTCCGTCTCGGGGAATGCAGGATACTTGTCAAGAAGTGCATTAACGATCTTGCCAAAACCAATGCCCAATGATGATTTTATCATCAGGACATCGCCCGGCTGCACCCATTTCAGCACGAATTCATTCAGTTCCGCCGTTGTGGGGAACCAAGCGACGTTGACGCTTTCCGGCAAGGCATCGCGAAGCAAAGCCATCGACTCACCCGCAAGCCACACATGCTCGATGCCAGCCGACAGAAGCGGACCGGACAATTCCTCATGCACCTGCGCCGAGAACTCGCCCATCTCCAGCATGTCGCCCAAAATCGCAACGCGCCGTCCGTTGCCCTTCACTTCAGCCGCAGCCAGAAGCGCAATCGCGGCACGCATGGAGGCCGGGTTGGCGTTGTAGCTCTCGTCGATCAGCAGGAACGAACCTTCACCGACGGAAAGGCGATGGCGCTGCCCCCTGCCCTTGACGGCCTCGAGTGTTCCAAGTGCTGCAAAGGCCTTGTCGAGATCAGCGCCTGTGACTGCGACCGTGCCCAAGGCCGCCATCGCGTTTTCAGCGATATGGCGACCAGCCGCACCGATGTGCAACTCGCTGGTCTCGCCATTGATGATAGTCCAGATGGTCGAACCGTCAGGTGTGTTTTCAAAATCGGCAAGACGGAAATCGGCCTTGGCGTGCTGTCCGAAGGTCAGAACATGCTCGATGCCTGCATCGAAAGCCGCGCGCTCCAGCTGCTCGAACTGCTCATTGTCGCGGTTGAGAATAACGGCACCGCCCGGCAACACACCGTCGAAGATTTCCGCCTTGGCAGCGGCAATCTCTTCCAGATCTTTGAAGTTGCCCAGATGGGCGGCAGCAATGGTGGTGATGATGGCCAGATGCGGCTTGACCTGTTTGACCAGCGGGCTGATCTCACCTGCGTGGTTCATGCCCACTTCGAAAATGCCAAATTCCGTATCGGCAGGCATGCGCGCCAGCGTCAGCGGCACGCCCCAATGGTTGTTGAAGGAAGACACCGCCGCATGCACCCGGCCCGATGGGGCCAGAACCTGCCGCAGCATTTCCTTGGTCGTCGTCTTGCCGACTGAACCGGTGATCGCGATGATACGCGCCGAGGTCCGCGCTCTGGCGGCAATGCCCAGCTTGACCATGGCGGCAAGCACGTCTTCGACCACGATCATCGGCACCGTCAGCCGCCCGAGAGCGGGCAACTTGGATTCAGACACCACCAGAAGCCCCGCGCCATTGGCGACGGCAAAGCTTGCATAATCATGGCCGTCCACCCGGTCGCCCTTGATGGCGAAGAAGGCTTCGCCCGCCTGCACCGTGCGGCTATCGATGGAAATGCCTGTAATGCCTTGCGGCAGGTTGCCAACCGGACGGCCTGCCATGACGGCGACCAAATCCGGGACTGTCCATAACCAGTTCAAATCTTCAATCCTCCCAGCGCAGTTCGCACCTGTTCATGGTCTGAAAATGGCAGCGTCACGCCACCAACAATCTGACCCTCCTCATGCCCCTTGCCCGCTACGATCAAAGTATCGCCATTACCAAGAAGAGAAACGGCATGGCTGATGGCCTTGGCGCGATCGCCGATTTCAAGCGCACCGGGCGCCGCAGCCATAATTTCGGAGCGGATAGTCTGCGGCTCTTCCGAGCGCGGATTGTCATCCGTCACGATGACGATATCGGAAAGCCGTGTCGCGACTTCGCCCATGATCGGGCGCTTGCCCTTGTCACGATCCCCACCGCAACCGAAAACGGTAATGATACGGCCCGATGTAAAAGGCCGCACGGATGTCAGCACATTTTCCAGCGCATCCGGCTTGTGGGCATAATCCACATAGGCCAGCGCACCGTTTTTCGTCTGGCCGATCAGCTCAAGACGACCAGCGGCACCCACCAGCTTTTCCAGCGCCTTCAGCGCCACCGCTGCCGGAACGCCGGTGGAAATCGCAAGACCTGCGGATACCAGCGCATTCGCCACCTGGAAATCGCCAGCCAGTGGAATATCAACCTCGTAAATCTTGCCCTGATGATGCACTTCGATCATCTGCTTGTGGCGGAAATGCTCGACGCGCTTCAACGCCAGATAATCGCCCTTGCGGCCAACGGTGCGCACCTCATGGCCTGCTTCGGTCGCGGCCTTGATAGCGCGGTCCGACCACGCATCATCCGCATAGATGACAACGGGTGAACCCTTCTGAAGCAGCGTATCGAACAGCCGCATCTTGGCGTCCATGTAGTCTTCCATCGTAGGATGGTAGTCCATGTGGTCGCGGCCAAGATTGGTGAAGGCAGCAGCCGCCAGCTTCACGCCATCCAGACGGCGCTGATCGAGGCCGTGGCTGGAGGCTTCCATCGCCGCATGGGTCACACCTTCAGATGCAAGCTCGGCCAGAAGCGCATGCAGAGAAACAGGATCAGGCGTCGTCAGAGAACCATAGTCTTCGCGACCCGGCGCAATCACACCCGTGGTGCCAATCTGCGCTGCGGCATGGCCAGCAATCGCCCAGATCTGTCGTGTGAAGGAGGCGACCGATGTCTTGCCCGCAGTGCCGGTCACGGCCACCATGGTTTCCGGCTGTTTACCGTAGAAACGGGCGGCGGCAAGGGAGAGAAAACGGCGCGGATCAGAGACAACGAGAATCGGCACGCTAGCATCGATGGCATGGCTGGAAACAACCGCAACCGCACCCTTTGCCAAGGCATCCGCCACATAGGTGCTGCCATCGGCCTTGGTGCCTGCCACCGCTACGAACAGCGATCCCGGCACAGCCTTGCGGCTATCTGCCGTAATCCCGGTAATATTCAGCACGCCGGCATCAGTGCCAAGCAATTCATTCAGTTCCGGGAACTCAGTCCCGGAGAGATCTCGCAAATTCATCGATGTGTCCGTCTTGTCCCCCCGGCGCGATTCGCCGGTCCGTCATAAGCTGTACCAATCAATAAGACACCAGCAAGGCCGAACCGTCCTTGCCGAACTTGGGTTTCACGCCAAGAATGGCTGCCGAGCGGGTGATTATGTCATGCACCATAGGTGCGGCAGAAGAACCAGCCAGCGCTGCGCCATTGCCCTTGTCCGTCTTCGGCTCGTCGATGAAGGACAGAACCACATATTCCGGCTTGTCCATCGGGAAGGCCGAGAGGAAGGCGTTGAAGTTCTTGTCGTGCACATAGCGACCATTGACGACCTTGTCGGCCGTGCCGGTCTTGCCGCCCACATTGAAGCCTTCAACACGCGCATTGCGGCCAGAACCATTCACGCCGTTCCATTCAAACAGAAAACGCATGTCCTTGCTGGCACCGGGCTGCAACACCTGCTTTGCCACCTGATCCGCCTGCCCGACCGTGCGCGGCAGGAAAGTCGGCTCGATAAGCTTGCCGCCATTCACCAGCGCCGCACCGGCAATCGCCGTCTGCAACGGGGTGGTGGACACGCCGTGACCGAAGGAAATGGTCACCGAGTTGATCTTCTTCCACACACGCGGCTGCGATGGCATGGCAACCTCAGGCAGTTCCGTCTGCATCTTGGTCAACAGGCCAAGCCGCGTCAGAAATTCCTTGTGGCCTTCAATGCCAACCGTGTCGGCAATCTTTGCCGTACCGATGTTGGATGAATACTGGAAGATTTCAGGAACGGAGAGAACGCGGCCCTTGCCGTGGAAGTCCTTGATGGTGAAGCCGCCAATACGGATCGGCGCACGCGCATCGAATGTATCGTTGATGTGAACCTTGCCGGAATCCAGACCCATGGCAATGGTGAAGGATTTGAAGGTTGAGCCCATCTCGAACGTGCCGTTCGACATGCGGTTCAGCCAGCCCTCTTTCGCACCTTCGGCAGGATTGTTCGGATCGTAATCCGGCAGAGATGCCATGGCGAGAATTTCGCCGGTGTGCACATTGATAACAACGGCACCGGCACCAATCGCCTGGAATTTCTGGATGGCGGAGGCCACGACTTCACGCACGATGGCCTGAACGCGCAGGTCGATCGAAAGCTTGACTGGCTCCAGCGGCTGGTCAGACGTCATGCCGAGCGCCGTCAGGTCGGCCAGACCCTGGCTGTCGAGATAGCGTTCCATGCCAGCAACGCCGCGGTTGTCGATATTAACGTGACCCACGACATGCGCAGCGGTCGAACCCCCGGGATAAAAGCGGCGCTTTTCCGGACGGAAACCGATGCCGGGAATGCCGAGCGCAAGAATCTGGCTCTGCTGCTTCGGCGTCAGCTGGCGGCGGAGCCATTGGAAACGTGATTCGGATTTCAGCTTCTGGTAGGTGCCGCGCGTATCGAGATCGGGCAGAACCGTTTGCAGCTTCTCAATCGCTTCATCGACATCGACGATGCGGTGCGGCTCTGCAAACAGCGAAACGGTCCTAATATCGGTGGCCAGCACCTCGCCATTTCGGTCCAGCAGGTCGGGGCGCGATGCCATCAAACGGTCTGCGGGCGCAATGCTGGAAACGGTTTCAGGCTGTGTCAGTCCGTATTGAATCAGCCGCCCGCCAACCACACCATAAAATGCGATAAAGCCGAAAATCAGCAGGCCAACACGGGTCTTGGCCTGGGTGGCACGGCGTTTGCGCGCACCTTCAAAGGCAGCATGGTCGGCAAAGCCACTGGTGCTTGCGGAAAAATGAGCCCTGCTTTTCAGAACCATGACGCGAGACAGAAAAGACATCAGTCCACCGATCCAGTTATCGTTTCATCCATGTCACCGGTTTCGTCACCCTGCTGGGCGCGCGCCACCGGCATGGGCTGCGCTGACCGCGCAACCTTTGCGCGTGGCTGCGGAACAGGCACCCCACCACTCACCGCGATTTGACCTGCGGGCGGTGATTTGGGTTTTACACCACCCAATGTTGCGCCAGGCTTGGAGCCACTCATGGCGGCTGCAATTACATCTTCCACGCTCATGCCCACCGGCTCGGGCGGCTGCGGCAATTGCGAGCGCAGCATCGGCAATTCCTTGGGCTGGGAAAGCTGGTTCGGCATTGTCGGTGCCAGCGCCAGATCGCCCTGATAGGCGTTGACCAGCCGGTGCAGACGGTTCGGCTGCGTCAGCAGCGCCCAGTCGGCACGCAGGAGGTCAATCGTGTCCTTCTCCAGCTTGATCTCGGCTTCCAGCTTGCGCACGGAATCCAGCTTCAAATCGGCCTGATGCTTGATCGAATAGGTCACGACAGCCGCAGCCACCATCACACCCATCAGAACGAAGTCGAAGGTTCTGAGCATATCAACCTCCCATCTTTGCAAGACTTGCGAGATCGGGCAGATCGAAGATCGAAAGATCGGCAGGCCGGGCGGCAGCGTTCGTGCGAACACCGGCGCGCAGCTTGGCGGAACGAGCCCGCGGATTGATCTCTGCCTCCTCGTCGCTCGCCGCAATCATCGACTTGCCCACGGCATCGAAAATCGCAGGCGTATCCGCCACCATCGGCATGTGGCGCGAGCCCGCCGCGCGACCGGAACGATCCGCGAAATACTTTTTGACGATACGGTCTTCCAGCGAATGGAAGGTCACGATGACGAGACGGCCACCCGGCTTCACCGCACGCTCGGCTGCAAACAGCGCCTGCGCCAGCTCGCCCAGCTCGTCATTGACGAAAACGCGCAGCGCCTGAAACACGCGCGTTGCAGGGTGGATCTTGTCCTTGGCCTTGCGCGGGGTAACGATTTCAATCAACCCGGCCAGATCGCGGGTGGTACGAAACGGCTCTTCGGCACGCTTCTTCTCAATGGCGCGAGCAATGCGGCCCGGCTGCTTTTCTTCACCCAGAAAACCGAAAATGCGGATCAGGTCCGAAACCTTGGCGCGGTTCACCACATCAGCCGCCGAAACGCCAGACGCGGACATGCGCATGTCCAACGGCCCGTTTCTCTGGAACGAGAAGCCGCGCTCGGCCTCATCGATCTGCATCGAGGACACGCCGATATCGAGCACCAGACCATCGAGGCCACCGGCAGGCACATGGGCAGAAAGGTTGGAAAACTGTGACTGGATGAGCGTGAGGCGTCCGCCATTGGCCGCAACCATCCCCTGCCCGCCTTCGATGGCATTGGGGTCACGGTCGAGCGCGATCACATCAGCACCCTGGTCCAGAATGGCTTGGGTGTATCCGCCTGCACCAAAGGTGCCGTCGAGAATGATTTTGCCGGGCGCAGGCTCAAGCGCGCCTAGGACTTCATGGAGAAGAACCGGAATGTGGCGAACCGGTCCGCCACCGGCTTCAGAAGATCGTCCGCCAGAATTCGCCGCCATTCCGTTTCCCCGTCCTATCCGGGGCGAACAGCGGTAAAGCCGCGCCCCGATCTTGCTGCCTTCTGCGCCTCGTAAAACGCTTCCGGCTGCCACAACTGAAAATGATCCGCCCGACCGACAAAGGTAACTTCCGTGCTGATAGCAGTGAATTCCCGAATGAAATCCGTGACCATCAGACGCCCTTCGCCGTCCAGCTTCATGAAAACGCCGCCACCGTGAACCAGCAGCGACATCGCGTTCGCTTCCGGCGAGAACGCATCCATGGAGGCGATCTGCCGTTCGTATCGTTCCAGCAAGTCCGGACCGCCCACGCTGATGGCCGGAAATGCAAAATCCTGGAGACAATAAAGCTCCTGAATGCCCCGCTCCGCCAGCACCGAACGAAACAGCGACGGAACCGAAACGCGCCCCTTGGCGTCGATCCTGTTCGTCACGTTCGATAAAAAGCGACCCATTTTTAAACTCGCCAAAACCGCCGAATGCAGGGCCTGAACCCGCCTCGACAGGCAACACCGTTACGCACGACACATCGCTGACCGGTAGGACATAATGCCCATCGGACCCTTGCAGGCCTCTCCGTCTCATTGATTGCGGGTCAAAAACACGACCCTTTGTGGTGTGCATTTGGGATATCATGGGACACTTTGGGCGTCAATGGGAGAAGCCAGCGGGATGCTGCCTTCGGATCGAACATTCATATCCCGTTAAGATTAACGAATGGTTTACCGTGTCCATTCAAGCACTTGGCGCGCGGCAACCAGAAACCGCCCATGAAAACTTGCTTTATCAGCAATTTCAAATACTTAACCGCGCGCGCCGAGCACGCACCAAGGGCCTGATTTAAAAAAGGAAATTTGCCAGTTGGCCTGTAAGCCGGGTTCTGTATGGCCCCGGTTTGACCCGGAACGTGGCAGCCATTCATCTGGGACGGCATTTGCACACCGCCTCTTGCAACCCACCCGGATGACTCGCCCAAAAACCGGCTGTAGGTCCTCTTGCGCGAACCCCACGTCATCCCTATTCGGTCTTGCTCCCGGTGGGGTTTACCATGCCACCCCTGTTACCAGCGGCGCGGTGGGCTCTTACCCCACCCTTTCACCCTTACCATCTGATAGATGGCGGTCTACTCTCTGCGGCACTTTCCCTAGGGTCGCCCCCGCCGGACGTTATCCGGCACCGTGTCTTTGTGGAGCCCGGACTTTCCTCACCCTACCGTCTTTCGACATTGGTAAAGCGCGGCTGCCCGGCCAACTGGCACCGGCTCCTTAGACGGGTTCCACCGCGAATGCCAACAGAAAATCGGCCACAGGCAAATTACATCGCGAAAACCGGCTTGAAATCCGCATCATAGCCTTCATCGCCAATCGCACCGTCAACGATCAGCTTGGCACCCAGACGCCCGATTTCATCGCAGCTCTTGGCAGATGCGCCGCAGCCGCCGGTCAGCACGGCAATGTTGGGCGCACTCGTATAGCCGATGGCAGGAAAACCACTCGGCGGGTAGGATGTAACGCAAGCCGCCATGGATATGCGTGAGCGGTCGATGGATGGGATCAGCATTTCAATAACATCTGAAAAATCATCGCGAACCCCGGGATTTCCGCCAGAACGGAACCAGTCACGAATTGCCTGGTCGCTGCCAAGCGGCACGTCCACCGGCTCTCCGCCAATCTTGAGATAGAATTTCCCATCGGGATAGCGCACCGGCGGCAAAAGATAGATGTGCTTGCTGGCATCGGCAGGCTCATAGATCAGCGAAGGCATACCGGCGTAGCGACCAAGCTCGGTCTCCGGTATCTCGAAAAAGGCAACAGTGCGGGCGCACACCACCATCTCCAGCGGCTGCGGCAACAGCCCCTCGGCAATGGAAAACCCACCCGCCGCAACCAGCACTTTTTCTGCGGTGTAGCTTTTACCCGAAGCAGTCGTCACCGTCGCGATACCGCCGTCTTCGCGCACGCTGACGACGATATCATCGATGCGCGTCACACCGCGCTTTTGTCCAATCGCGATCTGCGCCCGTACCAGTTCACGCGGATTGACGAAACCGGCATTGTTCCTCTCGAACACGCCTTCGCATCCACCCTCGAAGGAAAAATAGGGGAAGCGCTGCGCAAGTGCTGCATCGTCAAGCACCTCAGCAGCAACACCCAGCGTGTCAGCCGCCGCACACACATTCTCGATATAGGAATAGCCCGTGCCCCGCGCCTTGCCGACAATGAGGCACCCCACTTCCCCATAAAACTCGACGCCGCTCTCCCGCTCGATCTCTGCGTAACGCGCAATAGAACGGTTGGCGAGCCGCGCCCAGTCCGCATTGCTATCGATCGTCCGGGTTATCCGCGCCGCATCATAATGGCTGGCGAAAACACCCTTGTGGTTCTTGATATCCTGCGGCTCGCCGGGACCGATCAGGGCAACGCCATCACAGCCGTCAGCAAGATATCGGGCAGCAGAAGCCCCCATCATACCCGCACCCACCACGATATATTGAAACTGTGTTGCCATGAACGCGCTCACCGATTTTCGATTCCGTCACAACACGTTGTAGCAGTTTGCTGAATCGATTCCAGAGAGTTGGGGTTGGATCGGTTGGTGGGGGTAAGCCAAACCCACCAACACCAAACTTACACAAAAACCGGCACCATCTGCGCCGCAAAATCATCTTCTGTCAGTTGCCCATCCAGCAAAAGCACAGCCCCCAGCCGACCGATCTCGTCGGATGATTTCGCCGCAACAAAGTTGCCGCCGGTCAGCACGGCGATGTTGGAAGACTGCGTGTAGCCAATATAGGGATAACCCGTGCGGGTAATGGAGGCGACGCAGGAGCCTGACGTGACAGGGCAACCTTCAAGCCCCGGCATCAGCTTAATGGCACGTTTCACCAGAAACGCCACTTCGCTTTCCGTACCATCGGAGTGGAACCATGACACCGCCTGAGCCAGCGTCTCCAGCCTCCCCTTCTCGCTCTCACCGCCAATTTTCAGGTAGATCTTGCCGTCGGGATATCGCACCGGCGGCAGGATATAGACAATGTCATCGGCATTTTCCGCCAGCACGATGGTGGATGGCATGGCGGCAAAGTCCTGCTGCTTTTCTTCATCCAGCTCGAAAAACGCAATCGTCCGGCCTGTCGCCGCCATATCGACTGTCGAAGGCAAGAGATCAGCCATATTGGTGAACCCGCCCGCCGCGACAATCACCTTATCCGCCGTGTAGCGCTGGCCCGCATCCGTCACAACCTCAACACCGGAAGCCGTATCTGCAATCCGCACCGCAGTCTCGCGGATCAGCTTTGTGCCCTGACGTTCGGCGATCGCGATCTGCGCCTTCACCAGCGCACGCGGATTGACGTAACCGGCATTGCGCGCCTCAAACCATCCATGGTGATCGTCAGGCAGATCGAACATCGGAAAGCGTGCGCCGAGGCCTGATCCGTCCAGCACATGGATCCCGCTGTTTCCAGCCGGGCGTGCAGCCATGGCAGCGGTCACATAATCACCGCCCAGCCCCTTGCCGTTACCGGCAAACAGGCAACCCGCCTCGTGATAAAACCGGATGCCGCTCTCTGCTTCAATCTGCGCATAGCGCCCGATGGAGCGTTTCGCCAGTTCCGCCCAGACGGGATCGCCATCGAAACTGCGCGTGATTCTGGCTTCGTCATAATGGCTGGAAAACACGCCCTCATGGCTCTTGCGATCCACGGGCTCGGCGGGGCCAATCAGCGCCACGCCGTCAGTCGCGCCTGAAAGGTGGCGCACCGCAGCCGCCCCCATCATGCCTGCACCGACGACGATATATTTGAAATCCGGCATGGTCCGCTCCCGCAATGCTATGCCACTGCCTAGCAAAGTCAGGCCGCGTGCAAAAGCGCCAAATCGGCCATCAGCCCTGCAACAGCGCCTGCACCTTGCCGCAATATTGTTTGGAAACCGGGTTCATACGCTTTGCGGCGTGGCCGGCATTGTAGCGCAAAATCGTATTGCAGACCTGCCCGCCGCCCAGTTGGTGCGCCATCGCCAGATATTGCATGCCCCAGCGAATATTGGTCTCTGGATCATAGAGCGCTTTCGTCGTGCCGCGATAACCGATCATGCGCGCAGTCGCAGGCTTGATCTGCATCAGCCCCACTTCACCGGCACTGCCACGCGCCTTGGGATTAAACTTGCTTTCAACCGATACCACGGCATGCGCCAGATTGGTCGGCACACCATAGCGCGTGGCATATTTCACGATCAGCTCGGAATAGCCATTGTGAAGCTTTGTCGGAAGCGCCCTTTCGGGGATGGGATAACCCGGCTTGCGAATGAAGGTTTCCAGCGTGACGGTCTTGGTTTTAACCCCTTCTGCGGCAAAAGCGGGACCACTCTGTACGGCAAGCATAACAAGGCAAGCCGAAACAGCAATATAGGCAATTCTCATGGGTATGAAACGTCTCCGGGCTGAAGACTGCGTACGGCAGCGTTAATGCGCGCCACATAGGAAGGTCATCGGAACAATCCGTCGCACGTCTTCATCATTGATACTGACAATGACCGTTTCAAAATGAAACAGATCATCGGTTAATGAGACGTATTAAGTGGCTCAATGAGGATATACTGTGGCAAGACGCAAAAAACCGCGTCACGCATCCGTGTAGAGAGGCCGCCATTCCATCAGACGCCGCTAAACCTTGGCAGCGCCGATATCAGCCTGTGCAACGTGTCGATGGTCGAAAAATCTGCGATACCATCCACCAGAACAGGCCGGAAATGCCGCTGGAAAGCCGCAACAACGCCCTCTGTTTTTTCGCAGTAAAGGCCCGTTATTTCAACGCCGTAACCATAGAGAGACAGCATCGACTGAAGCGCCTCGACCGGCTGTCCGCTATCGCCGCGCTGGAAAAACCGTCCGCCACCAATGGGTGCCGCCTCAACCCAGTGCCCGACGCCATGCTGCGACAGAGTATCCCATGGGAACTTCTCACCCGGATCGATCTTGCGCACCGGCGCAATATCGGAGTGTCCCAGCACCTTCTCAGGCGCAATGGACCACCGTTGCGCACAATCCCGACACAATTGGATCACCGCCTCGATCTGCGCATCGGGAAAGTCCGGCAGCCCCGCCGGATGACCGGCATTGGCAATCTCGATACCAACAGAGCGCGAATTGATATCGACATCACCATCCCAGAAGCTTTTTCCGGCATGCCATGCCCGCTGGCCCTCGGAAACGAGCTGCAAGATCCGCCCATCTTCAAAAACGAAGTAATGGCTGGAAACCTGGCTCTCTTCATTGCACAGCCAGGATAGCGCGCTGTCGGCGGTGCCCATGCCTGTGTAGTGAAGAATAATCATGTCGGGACCGGCAACACCAACCCGCTCGCCATGGTTGGGCGAAGGCGCGACAAGCGCACCGGCATAATCGGCTTTGAATTCACTCATGCGACGCGGCGTTCTTTCTCGATGGCCGCATAGGCTGCATTCAGCGCCGCCATACGCTCATTGGCCGCGGCATGCAGCTCCATTGGAACGCCACGCGCAATCAGCTTGTCCGGGTGGTGTTCGGCCACCAGCGTGCGGTAGCGCTTGCGAATATCCAGAAAATCATCCGCTGGCGAAACGCCGAGAACACGATACGGGTCGCGCCCATCCATATGCACATGCCGCGCCATGATGGTTTCGAAATGATCGTCCGTGATTCGGAAGATTTCAGCGATTCGGCCCAGAAACGCCATTTCGCGCTCATGGATCAAACCATCCGCCTTGGCGATGTGGAACAGACCGTCGATCACGCTTTCCAGCATCTCGCAATTCTGCTCGCCGGAACCGCAAAGGCCGGACAGGCGCTCGGCATAGGCCTCGTAACCAGCCACGTCCTGCCGCGCCAAATTATAAAGTCGGGCAACGTTCTGAGCTTCTTCTTCGGGAAAGTCGAAAATCTGGCGAAACGCCTTCACTTCCGCATCATTCACCATGCCATCGGCCTTGGCCATTTTCGCAGAGAGAGCGATGATCGCAATGGAGAAAGACACCTGACGACGGGTCTCAGGATCGCCTTCAAAAACGGTCCTGACGGCCTCTATCACACGGCCAAGCACGTTGCCCGCCGCATCGCCAATTGCGCCGAGCAGTCGTTCCCAAAGCGAAGTCAGTTGCAAACAGGCGAAATCGTACATCATGAGTGCGATCATACGATGCCACCGCATGAATGCAATATACATAAAGGTCGCATGTCATTAACTTTTATTCATCTTCAGATCGCCATTTTCTGGCTCTCGGAAACACTCTGCGAACGCCAGCACCACTGTTTTCCACAGGCTGGTATCTCGCCTTTGCAGCTGCCAGCCAATTGAAACGATTATATCGGCCACGCCGCCCAGCGCCTTCGAAAATTGCCGCGAAATGCCCGATTTTCTTGAGAAATTCACTTTACATGCCCCATTGGCTGCTCCATCCATTTGCCCCAGCGGATCTTTGGCGAGATCGTTTGAACAAACACGAAGGAGTGCCACGATGGCCAAACAGAAAGTTGCAATGTTGACCGCAGGCGGTCTTGCACCATGCCTCTCCTCTGCCGTGGGCGGCCTGATCGAGCGTTACAGCGACATCGCGCCTGACATCGATATCGTGGCTTATCGGTCCGGCTATCAGGGCGTTTTGCTGGGCGATAGCGTCGAAATCACCGCCAGCATGCGCGAAAAGGCTCATCTTCTGCACCGCTATGGCGGCTCGCCCATCGGCAACAGCCGCGTGAAGCTGACCAACGCCGCAGACTGCGCCAAGCGCGGCCTCGTCAAGGAAGGCGAGAACCCGCTGGCGGTTGCGGCAGATCGCCTGGCAAAAGATGGCGTCACGATTCTCCACACCATCGGCGGCGATGACACCAATACCACGGCGGCCGACCTCGCCGCCTATCTCGGTGCCAATGGCTATAACCTCACCGTCGTCGGCCTGCCTAAGACGGTTGATAATGACGTCGTTCCCATCAAACAGTCGCTGGGCGCATGGACAGCAGCTGAAGTCGGCGCGAATTTTTTTGATAATGTCAGCAATGAACAGAGTGCTGCGCCCAAGACCTTCGTCATTCACGAAGTCATGGGCCGCCACTGCGGCTGGCTCACGGCAGCAACGGCGCGCGCCTATATTCAGAAGACCAGCGGCAATGAATATGTCGAGGGTCTGCTCATGGGCGAGCAGTTGAAAAGCATCGATGGCCTTTATCTGCCGGAAATGGCCTTTGATATCGAGGCCGAAGCCGAGCGCCTGAAGAAGACAATGGAAAAGACCGGCTTCGTCACGCTTTTCGTGTCGGAAGGCGCTGGCCTTGATTCGATCGTTGCCGAGCGCGAAGCATCAGGCGAAACCGTCAAGCGCGATGCCTTCGGCCACGTCAAGATCGACACCATCAATGTCGGCGGCTGGTTCCAGAAGCAGTTTGCCGGCCTCATCGGCGCAGAACGCACCATGGTGCAGAAGTCGGGTTACTACGCCCGCTCCGCCCCTGCCAACGGTCAGGACCTTCGCCTCATCCAGAGCATGGTTGATCTGGCGGTCGAAAGCGCGCTCAACAAGGTATCCGGCGTCACCGGCCATGATGAGGATCAGGGCGGCAAGCTGCGCACCATCGAATTCCCGCGCATCAAGGGCGGCAAGCACTTCGATCTGTCCACGCCATGGTTCGACGAAGTCATGAACCACATCGGCCAGCCCTATAAGGCAGCCTGAGCATAAAAGCGCCTCTTTGCGCCACATGATGCGGCAAACAGCACAGTGTGGCGCAAACACACCGCTCTGACGTTATGAACCTTCAGACCCATAAATCCGTTTCGGTTTCTGGGGCAATGCTGTAGGTTAACAAAAAATACGTGCAGGGAGGGCAAGGAGGAAAGCAATGTCTGTGCAAGTCTGGCTCGTGTTCTGCTTGGCCTGTGCCATTCTTTTCACACTGCCCTCACTCATATCATTCAAGGTCGCCAGCTACGCTTCCATTCGTGGCAAGCGCGCCACGCTTGCCGCCGTCTCAGGCGCAACCCTTGGCATCGTCACCACCGTCACCGCCGCGTCCATCATCGTGGTCGGCGTCGAGCTGATGCCGTCTTCTCTCATCGATATCCTGCGCTGGACCGGAACCGCCTGGCTGATGCTGTTCGTTCTCTGGACAATCGCCACCCCCGCCGCTCGTGAGGCCAATGCCGATAACGACAATCTGCGCGGAAAATCCTTCGGCACCGTGTTTTCCGATTGCTTCGTGACAGCCGCCCTGCGCCTGCGGTATTTCGGCTTTTTTGTCGCCTTCCTCATGCAGTTTTTAAACGGCACACGCAATGTGGTTGAAATGGTCACGCAGATGCAGGCGGTCCTTCTTCTCATCGCGCTTGTCTGCCTTAGCTTGCAGGCGGTATTCGCACGCTTTACCATTACATCCGTGCGGCGCATGTCCGTTTCCAAAAAACCAGCAAATTCAAAGCGTAAGAGCTTCATCGCCGGTCGCGCCGTCACGGCGGGATATCGCAAAATCGCTGCATAAGAATTTGCTACTCAGTCCCCGCTTGCCCGAAACCTTACGATAGGTTAATGATCGCGCCACAGGGACTGCCCGTTTCGCTTGAATCTGGGCTTGAGACCGGCAGTGCAGTTAAAGGCGGCAGAATGAAAATTTCAGGCAATTTTCGTCGAAAATCGGCGCTGTTTCTGTCGTCAACAATAGGCGTGGCGCTCACACTGGCAGGATGCACCAGCGTCGAATACAGCCCCCGCCCGCAGATGACAGCGGTTACACCAGCATCTGAAAATACCGCCAGCCAAACACCCGCTACCACGCAGGAAGCCACAGCTTCAGCACAACCCGCTTCCGCCACCACCACAGCATCAGCAACGGCGCCCGCAGCTCCCCAGCTTGCCGCAGCAACCACCACCAATCCATTGCCGACTGCCACCGCCATCAAGGGTGGCCGTGTCGCACTTCCACCAGCATCCGAAATTGCAGCCGCAGCCGCCATCAGCGCGCAGATGCAGCCGCAGGTTCAAGCACAAGCACCCGTCACGCAGGTAGCGCTTGCGGCACCAGCCGCAACAACGTCTGCCGCCGCAGCCGTCACCCAGCAGGCCGCTACCAGCGCCGCTCTTCCTCAGGTCGTTGCCCTCAAGGGCGGTTTCCCGGCAGCGCCAAGCGCCCCCGGCACGCCTTCTGCCGCCGCCATTCCGCTGACGGAAGAAATGATGAAGCAGCAGAGCGTCATTCCCGTGCCGAAGCCGCAGGGCGCGATGCTGGCCTATGCCTCGGCACCGCAAAACGCCGCCCTTGCAGCCATCAGCACCCGCGAAGGTCTAACAACATCTCCATTGGCCACCGCCATGGGTGGACGCCAGCAGCTCAGCGGTCTCATCACCAAATATGCAACCATGTATGATGTGCCGGAAGATCTGGTCCACCGTGTGGTCATGCGTGAAAGCCGTTACAATCCGCGCGCCATTAACGGCGGCCACTTCGGCCTGATGCAGATCAAGCACGCCACAGCCCGCTCCATGGGCTTTGATGGCCCGGCCTCCGGCCTCTTCGACGCAGAAACCAACCTTAAATATGCCGTGAAATACCTGCGCGGCGCATGGATGGTTGCCGATAACGACCGCGACAACGCGGTTCGCCTCTATGCGCGCGGCTATTATTACGACGCCAAGCGCAAGGGCATGCTGCACGTTCTGCGCAAGTAATCCTGCCGCTCCATATTTCTGCATCTCCCCACAGGTCGGGAGATCGGTTCTTCGCATCCGCTCAGCCATTGACCGCCGGTCGCCCCATCCGTGGCGAAGGCGTTCGGCTGCGTGAAGCTACGCCCGGCTTGTCCATACACGCCCGTCATCAAACTGTTGCGTCCCGCCGCTAAACGCCTCTGAACCGAATGAGAGGTGGAATCAGATGACGAGTGTGGCGCCAAAGACCGGTTTCAGCAAAAACGTTAAGCTCAAGAGTGCCCTCCTCCAGCACAAGGCCCTGTCCACCAGCGGCCTTTCGGAACGCCTGTTCGGCGTGTTGTTCTCCGGCCTGGTCTACCCGCAGATCTGGGAAGACCCTGATGTCGATATGCGTGCCATGGAGCTGCGCGATGGCCAGAGCATCGTCACCATCGGCTCCGGCGGTTGCAACGTTCTGGCCTATCTTTCCCGCAATCCTTCACGCATCGATGTGGTTGATCTCAATCCCCATCATATCGCGCTTAACAAGCTGAAGCTCGCCGCATTCCGGCACCTTCCGAACCACGGCGATGTCGTGCGCCAGTTCGGCGTGGCCGATGTCCGCTCCAACAGCTCCGGTTATGACCAGTTCATCGCCCCCAATCTCGATGCACAGACCCGCGCCTATTGGTCCAAGCGCACTTTGAGCGGCCGCCGCCGCATCACTGTCTTTGATCGCAATATCTATCGCACCGGCCTTCTCGGCCGCTTTATTGGCGTAGGCCACGTGCTGGCGCGCCTGCACGGCGTGAAGCTGACGGATATGGCCAATGCCCGCTCCATGGATGAGCAGCGCCAGTTTTTCGATCAGAAGGTCGCGCCCCTGTTCGACAAGCCAATGATCCGCTGGCTGACGAAGCGCAAGAGCTCGCTCTTCGGCCTCGGCATTCCGCCACGCCAGTATGATGAGCTGGCAAGCCTCTCGCACGGCAACACCATTGCCCCAGTTCTGCGCCAGCGCCTTGAAAAGCTCGCCTGCGATTTTCCGCTGAAGGAGAACTACTTCGCATGGCAGGCCTTTGCGCGCCGCTATCCGCAATCCCAGGAAGGGAATTTGCCGGATTATCTGCGCAGCGATTATTACGAAGCCATCCGCGAAAACGCCTCCCGCGTCTCCGTTCACCACGCCACCTTCACCGAGCTTCTGGCCTCCAAGCCCGCCTCCTCGGTAGACCGCTACGTGCTTCTGGATGCGCAGGACTGGATGACGGACACGCAGATCAACGAATTGTGGTCGCAGATCAGCCGCACGGCGGCACCAGACGCCCGCGTCATCTTCCGCACCGCCGCTGAGAAGAGCGTCATCGAAGGCCGCCTGTCGCCTGACATCAGCGCGCAATGGACCTATCTGGCCGAGCGTTCGCAGGAGCTGAACGCAAGCGACCGCTCCGGCATCTATGGCGGCTTCCACATCTATCAGAGGGCATCGGCATGAAGAGCATCGGCGATCCAATCAGCCTTGGTGATGTCAACCACGCCAACCTCATGGACAAGATGTACCGCCACCAGCGCCACATCTATGATCTGACGCGAAAATACTACCTTCTGGGCCGCGATACGACCATCGACAAACTCGATGTTCCGATGGATGGCAACCTGCTGGAAGTCGGCTGCGGCACAGGGCGCAACCTCCTGCGCGCCGCAAAGCTCTTCCCCACGGCAAAACTGTATGGTCTGGATATTTCGTCCGAAATGCTGACCACCGCCAGCGAAAACTTCGGCAGCCACCGCGAGCGCCCAATCCTGCGCGTGTCGGATGCCACCACCTTCAAGCTATCAGAATTTGGCCGCGCCTCCGGCTTTGACAGGATCATGATTTCCTATGCGGTCTCGATGATCCCGGATTGGGAAAAGGCCGTGGAGCGCGCCTTGCTGGCACTTGCCCCCGGCGGCTCCCTGCACATCGTGGATTTCGGCCAGCAGGAGCATTTGCCAACCTGGTTCCGCAGCCTGCTTCAGGCATGGCTTGCCAAATTCCACGTTACCCCCCGCGCCAATATGCGCTACGTGCTGGAAACACTTGCGGGCAGCCACGGTGCAACACTGGAATTCGAACCCATTGCCCGTGGCTATGCCTGGCGGGCAGTTCTGACACTTCCCAAAGAATGAAACGGCCTGACATCCGCGTGAGATGACGGAAATCGAAGGGGCTGGCGCTTGCCATAACACCTTGTTTACCCTGTTATGGTAAATGAGAGATTACGGCGCGCCCTTCTCCGGGCAGCGCGGACTGCCATTCGTATTTCTGGGATTATCATGCAGCGGCTTCTTCCGGCTATCTTATCGACCGTTCTGCTGCTCAGCGGCTGCACTTCCACCAGCTACGATTTCCTCGAAACGGCGTCTTTGGCCCAGCCCCGTTTCAAGGATAATGATCCCCACGAATTCGGCTCCAGATCTCCCCATAAGCATGAGGTGCATGGCATCGATGTGTCCAAGTGGAATGGCGAAATCGACTGGAAGACCGTACGGAAATCCGGCGTATCCTTCGCCTTCATCAAGGCAACGGAAGGTACCGACCGTCTGGATGCCCGCTTTGAAGAATATTGGCGCGAGGCCGCAGCCGCTGGCATTCCGCATGCGCCCTATCACTTCTATTATTTCTGCGCGACAGCGGATGCGCAGGCAGACTGGTTCATTCGCAGCGTTCCGAAGGAATCCATGAAGCTGCCGCCCGTGCTGGACGTGGAGTGGAACCCCGCCTCCCCCACCTGCAAGACGCGCCCTGCACCGGAAGTGGTGCGCTCTGAGATGCTGAAATTCATGCGTCGCATCGAAGCGCATTACGGCAAGCGGCCCATCATCTACACCAGCGTGGATTTCCACCGCGATAATCTGGTCGGCCAGTTCAAGAACTACCCTTTCTGGGTCCGCTCCACCGCCGCCCACCCAGCTGAGATCTACAGCGATCGGCAATGGTCCTTCTGGCAATATACCGGCACCGGCGTCATCCCCGGCATCAGCACCCCCACAGATATCAACGTCTTCGCCGGTTCCGAGAAAAACTGGCGTCAATGGATGGCCTCAGCCAACCACCCGCGCGGCTAAGTGACCTTGATTTTCCTGGAAATTATGGCAGATCACGTGTGAAATATTCGCATGTCCGGGAAACAAAATGGCGCGGTGGGCTTTTCTCCGCGTCTGCCCACGCTTCTGCCACAAATTTTGGCGAACGCAGGGTCACAAGCTCACTTGAGGTATTTTAATGTCCAGCTTTTCGCCCCGCAGCCTAGCACTTGCTGCCACTCTCCTTACATTGTCCTGCGGCTCTGCGCTCGCTGTCACCCCGGCGGTCTCGCCCGATGATCCAAAGCAGGTAGCCTGCGGTGGCGATCTCGCAACGTTCCTTGCTGGCGTAAAGACTGATGCGGTCGCCAAGGGCGTATCCGCTGACGCCGTTGACAAGGCTCTGTCAGGTGCGCAGATCGACCAGAAGGTGCTGTCGCGAGACCGCGCCCAGGGCGTTTTCCGCCAGACCTTCCTTGAATTCTCCCAGCGCACCGTCAGTCAGGGACGGCTGGATATGGGCCGCAAGAAAATCCAGGAATTCAACACCACCTTCAAGCGCGCCGAAGAAGAATTTGGCGTTCCCGCAGGCGTCATCGCCGCCTTCTGGGCCATGGAAACAGATTTCGGCGCTGTTCAGGGAGACTTCAACACCCGCAACGCACTGGTCACGCTGGCCCATGATTGCCGCCGCCCGGAACTCTTCCGCCCGCAGCTCATCGCGCTGACCGAAATGGTTCAGCACGGCGATCTCGATCCCGCCACCAACACCGGTGCATGGGCAGGCGAAATCGGCCAGGTGCAGATGCTGCCAAAGGACATCATTGCCTTCGGCGTAGATGGTGATGGCGATGGCCACGTCAACGTCAAGGCCAGCAGCCCGGATGCCATCCTGACCGCTGCGAAGTTCATCCAGCATCTCGGCTTCAAGAAGGGCGAGCCATGGATCGAGGAAGTGTCCGTACCGGAAAACCTCCCTTGGGAAAAATCCGGTCTCGGCGGCACGATGACAGCGGGCGAGTGGTTCAACCTCGGCGTTGCTCCTAAGAACGGTGACAAGGCGTTTGCCGCCCTGCCCGCAGCCCTCATCCTGCCTCAGGGCCGCAAGGGCCCGGCCTTCCTCACCTACCCCAACTTCAACATCTATCTGGAATGGAACCAGTCCTTCATCTACACCACCTCGGCTGCCTATTTCGCAACCCGCTTCATGGGCGCCCCTGTCTATGCCAAGGGCAACCCGGAGCCAGGTCTTGATGATGCGGCAATGAAGGAACTTCAGACCAAGCTGGATGCCAAGACCCATGATGTCGGCAAGATCGATGGCATTCTCGGCTCTGGCACCCGCATCGCGGTCCAGCGTGAGCAACAGCGCCTCGGTCTGCCCGCAGATGGCTGGCCAACCCGCGCTCTGCTGGACGCGCTCTGATACGCCGAAACCACGGATTCTAACCCATTAAGACAAACGGCCATGGCATTAACCATGGCCGTTTACGTTTTTTCACAATTTGCACTCAATTTTACAGATCGTAATATAAGTTGTTTTTCAATGGATTGGCTCCAACGCTCTGAAATTGTGGCCGTTTTTGTGTGCGCCGCAATATAGATTTCGCTTTTCAAGCGACACAAAAGGGTCATAATGCTTACTGTCAACGTAAAGGAGGCAGAGCATGGGACTTACAAATTCTCTTAATGCCTTAGCAGTTGGTGTGGCGTTCGCGTTTATCGGAGTGATGTTATTCATCTGACACGCACCTTGGGGTTGTCGCCAACATCAAGCAGTTGATTATCAATCACAGTAAAAAGCGCAGGTTTTGCCAAACCTGCGCTTTTGTCATTTCAGCAATTTGAAAGGCCAAACCGCTTACGCGGCTGACCTGCGCAGCGGACGATAGCCCACATTTTCCAGAACAGCGTTCACCAGCGGTGCGCGGTTCATGGTGTAGAGGTGGAATTCGTTGATACCGCGCCGTTGCAAGTCAAGGATCTGCTCGGCAGCAACCTCTGCCGCAACCTTTGCCCTGCCCGCCGCATCATCATCGTAACCGGCAAAACGGTCATCCAGAAACGACGGAACACTGGTGCCGCAGCGACCGGCAAACCGCTTCAATTGCGTCAGGTTCTGGATTGGCATGATGCCCGGCACTACGGGAATGGTGATGCCCGCTTTGGTCACGCGCTCCATGTAGCGTTCGAAAATATCATTGTCGAAGAAGAACTGCGTCAGAGCGCGGGTCGCACCATTGTCAGCCTTGCGCTTGAGCATATCGATATCGACAGCATCGCTTTCGCTTTCCGGGTGCTTCTCGGGATAGGCCGAAACAGAGATTTCGAAATCACCCAGCTCACGCAGCCCGCGCACTAGCGCCGCTGCATTCTCATAGCCCTCAGGATGCGGCTTGTAATCGGTGCCAACGCCCGTGGAAGGGTCGCCACGCAGCGCCACGAAGTGCTTCACGCCTGCGTCCCGAAACTCGGCCACCACGTCATGAACTTCCTGCTTGCTGGCATCAACGCAGGTCAGGTGCGATGCGGTGGACAGTCCGGCAACGGAAATCATGCGCTGCACCGCTTGCAGTGTCGGGGCCTTGGTTGTGCCGCCTGCGCCATAGGTCACGGAAACGAAATCCGGGTTCCAGCGCGACAGTTCCTCAACCGTTTCCCACAGTTGAACATCCATATCGGCGCTTTTAGGCGGGAAGAACTCGAAGGAAAGCTTGAAGCTTTCGTTCGCATGGCGGTCTGTGTCGGTCTTTGTCATCTCATGCCCTCCCGGCGGAAAGAAGCGGTGCGTCCATCGTCTCCTCGCCAGCCATCAGCAGGCGCGGATCGCGCGCGACCCATATTGTAACGTCAAGCGATTGGGCAGACGCATTTCCCGAATGCAGGTCAACAGCCGTTTCGGGCTTCAGACCGGTCTTTTTCAGCCACTCTTCCATCGTCTGGTGGGAGAAGCCGAGGCGCACATGCGCATGCTCTTCCCGCAGATATTCCAGCGAATGCGGAGCCAGATCGATAATCACCAGACGACCATTGGGGCGCAGCATGCGCGCAGCCTCGGCAAGTGCCATCTGCGGGTGGTCGAGAAAATGCAAAACCTGATGCACCACCACGAGGTCGAAATCCTGGCTTTCAAGCGGCAGGTTCAAAATGTCGCCGTGCCGCACGGACGCATGCGCCACACCGGCCTTGTCCAGATTGGAGCGGGCAACCGCCAGCATGTCACGGCTGGCATCAATGCCGATTGCGCGGCGGTAGATGCCGCTGAATAGCTGCAAGATACGACCCGTACCGGTGCCAAGATCCAGCATGGAATCAACCGGTGTTGTGCCAATCAGCTTCTGCAGCGCGCCTTCCACCGCATCATCACTCACGTGCAGACGGCGAAGCTCATCCCAGGCGGAAGCATTGCGGGAAAAGTAATCCTGCGCCCGCTCGGCTCGCACCCGTTTGACGGCTGAAAGCCGCTCGGAATCCCGCAACAGCACGGCGTCATTGCGCGATGCAGCCGCCAGCAACTGCTTCACCATCTCCGCAGCAATGCCATCCTGCTTCAGCCGGAAATAGGCCCATGCGCCTTCCTGATAACGGTCGATCAGGTCCTCTTCAGCCAGAAGCTTGAGATGGCGGGAAATGCGCGGCTGCGACTGCCCCAGAATTTCCGTCAGATCCGTCACCGTCAGGTCGCCAGCGCCTAACAGCGCAAGCAACCGAAACCGCGTTGGCTCGCCCGCCGCCTTCAAAAGCCCCACCAGATTATCAAGCCCTAGAGCCAATGCACCAACCTCAACTCAATCAACATATAAAGATATCTTTATACGATTTCAGAGGAGATGCAAGATGGCAGAAACCGACAGAGCGACAAAATCCGACCGACATTGCCGCAAGTCCGCACAGGGTTAACAGCCTGCAACGGCGATCTATTTCAGAAGCACAGCTCCCGTCCCCTCAGCACCCAGTCTGTCGCCGGGATTGCGCAATGGGCAATCTGCCACTGACAGGCATCCACACCCGATGCATCCCTCCAGGTCATCTCTCAGCTGCATAAGCTTGTCGATCCGCTTTTGCAGAGCAGCACGCCAGGATGTGGCCAGATTGTTCCAGTCCTGCGCATTGGGGGTGCGACCGTTCGGCAGGGCCGCCAGTTCCCTGCCAATCTCCGCAAGGGGTATGCCAGCCTGCTGGGCAATCTTGATGATGGCCACTCGACGCAACACCTCTCGAGGGTAGCGCCTCTGGTTTCCGGCATTGCGCAAAGGCGTCAAAAGCCCCTTCGCCTCATAAAAATGGATCGTGGAAATGGCAACGCCGCACCGCTTGGCCACCTCGCCAACCGACAGCTCCCGATGAATGTTCAATTCTGCCGCCATGCCCCTTGACCTCAACTATGGTTGAGGTTCTATGGACCTTGTCAGCCCATCAATCAAGCACCGCACGAAGGCGCTTTGAACGACCAAAGGAGTTGACCCATGATATCCATCCAAGGACTGTATGAGACCCACCTGACCGTCACGGACCTTGAGCGATCAATCGATTTCTACCGCGATATCGTCGGGCTTGAGCTGGCACACACCATCCCCGAGCGAAACGTCGCCTTCTTCTGGATCGGCAGCCGAGAAACCTCCATGCTTGGCCTCTGGTCCATCCACAGCAGCCCGCTCCAGATGAAGCTGCACATCGCATTCCAGACAACGCTGGATCAGGTCATCGCCGCGCCCACCTACCTGCGCTCAAAAGGGATTACCCCTCAAAGCGGGACCGGCGCGGAAATCGATGAGCCCATCGTCTTCCCATGGATGCCTGCCGCCAGCGTCTACTTCAACGATCCGGACGGCCACCAATTGGAATACATCGCAATCCTGCCAGAACAAGCCCGGCCAGATATTCCGGGCGTGATGACGCTATCCGCTTGGAATGAGCGGTCGTAGGATCTGCGACAGATCTATAGTCTCAAATTTTCTCGCAAAAAAGCCGCTGCATCATGGGATGCGGCGGCTTTATTCTAAGGCTCAAAAGCCAGATCAAAGAGGAGAGGATTGCCTCAGAACTCTTCCCATTCTTTCGTGGCCAGCGCGGCATTGCCGTGGCTCATTGGCACGCTGCGTGGCGCCGGTCGTGGAGACGCCGGGCGGGCAGAAGCCGCTCGTGGCGCTGTCGCAACAGGCTGGGCACGACCCGGTTGTCCCAACTGGAAGTGAGAGAGCAGACCGTTCAGATTTGCGCTTTCCTGCGCAAGCGATGCACCTGCGGCATTCATTTCCTCAACCATCGCCGCGTTGCGCTGCGTTGCCTGGTCCATATGGTTCACCGCCGTATTGACCTCCGCAAGCCCAACGGATTGCTCATGCGCGGCTGTCGCGATTGCTTCCATGTGAATATTCACGGACTGCACCAGCTCGGCAATCTCGCCAAGCCCTGTGCCCGTATCATTCACCAGACGCACGCCCTCACCCACCGCAACCGCGGAATTGCTGATCAGCTCCTTGATTTCCTTCGCGGCCTTGGCCGAACGTTGCGCCAACTCACGCACTTCCTGCGCCACAACGGCAAAGCCCTTGCCGGCCTCACCCGCACGGGCGGCTTCCACACCGGCATTCAGCGCCAGAAGGTTGGTCTGGAAAGCGATCTCGTCGATGACGCCGATGATCTGGCCGATCTGCTTGGAGGAGTGCTCGATCCGCTCCATGGCGGCAACGGCGTTGCGCACCACATCGCTGGAGCTGCTGGCCTTTTCGCGGGCGTTGCGCACCACGCTGCGGGCCTCAGTGGACCGCTTGGATGTCGCTGTCACATTGGATGTGATTTGTTCGAGCGCGGCAGCCGTTTCTTCCAGTGAAGCAGCCTGCTGTTCGGTCCGCTTGGCCAGATCGTCAGATGCCGACGAAATTTCGTGCGAACCGCCTGTAACGGTCGAAACCGAGACGCCGACACTTGCCAGTGTCTCACGCAGTTGCCGAACAGAGCTGTTGAAGTCTCCGCGCAGCATTTCAAACTGCGATGCCACCGGCTCATTCAGCTCGCACAGCATATCACCTGCCGCCAGCCGCTTCATGCTGGCCGCAAAGGTGTTGGTGGCCTGAACAAGACGCGCCTCAGCCTCTTCTTCGGCCTGCCGCTGCATCGTCACACGCTCTTCTTCAGAGCGCTTGCGGTTAACCTCAGCATCGGCTTCCAACTGCTTGTTGCGAATAGCGGATTCACGGAAAACTTCCACGGAGCGCGCCATGCCACCAATTTCATCCTGGCGGCTTGCGCCATCAATTGCGACGGTCAGATCGCCATCGGCAAGCTTGCCCATGCAGCTCGTCAGGCTCGAAATCGGCCGTGTCACACGGGTAACAACGATGAAGATGCCCGCAATACCGATTGCCATGGCAACGATCAGAAGCACGGAATAGAAGATCAGGGACTGAAGATAGGCAGCTTCTTGTGCCGTGGCGACACGGTTCAACTCATCCATGGCCAGCGAAGCGACAGAGGCGATCGTGCCCAGCGCTGCGGTAATCTTCGGGCGCCATTCATCAATGGTCACGCCAGCGCTCTCTCCCGCTTTCAACTTGGCGAGAATGCCGGAGCGCCACGTGGCAAAATCGCCTTTGAAATAGCTGTTGTCAGCCTTGGTCAGCTCGTCCTTCAATGACTGAGCGATATGGGGATGGTTGACAAGAACACGAACCGATTTCCAGGCGAACTCAACACCGGCGTCGTTTGCAATGATGCTGCTAACCTCCGCAGCATTCAGGCCACGATTGGCAGAAACCACGCCGTTGACAACAACAGCGCCGCTGCCACCCAATGCACGTGCGGCCCAGGCTTGCGAGCGGATTTGAATGAGGGCGACAGAGCTCGGGTCGAGGCTGCGCATTTCGCTTTCAATCGCCAGCGAGGTGGCCTCAAGCGAATTCAGGAACTCGTTGCCAAGATCGAGAATGACCTTGTCCATTCCCTTTTCACGCTGGTCCAGTTCAAGCGTTACCGCCTGATCGATCTTTTTGCGCTGCTCCTGAAGACGGCTATAGACGGAGCGCATCGCGGTCATCGTGCTGCTGATTTCAGGGGTAATGACGCTGTCGGAATCGCCAGTCGCCTGTGAGAGCGCAGCATCAACCTTTGCCCGCGCCTTCTGAACGCTCTCATAGGATGCCGCACCCGCACTGCGAGGCATCGTCAGTGCGCTCGCACTGTCACCGCGCTCACTGCGGAAATTGAGAAGAGTGTTGAAAAGAGCGCGATCCAGATTGGCCAACTCGTTCACCGAGCGGCTGACCTGATATTGCGAAAATGCGGAATATGTCGAAGACCCGACAAGACCACAGAGCAGGATGCTCACAATGAGAAAGGCGCTGACAAGAATATTTCGAATCGAAAACATGTAACCCCCGGATTACAAAGCAGCTTTTTGAAAATTGATAATTCCAAATCTACCGGAATTGACGACAATAAATATTGGTCTCTCCGTGCAGACGAATCGCTGCATAAGGACTCATTCTGAGAGCCTATGCTCCACCAAATAAAAATTCGTAAAAGTTCTAAAGCTTTCAAAATTGAGGGTGGCCGAAGCACCAGCTTTCGCTGATGCCCTTTTCTCGTCGTGGACGCTGGAGATGGTTGCGGAACAGGCGCTAACTGCCTTCGCGGCAGCGCGCCCCACCCGCAGCCCTATGGAGAGCCTTAAAACTCTTCCCAATCCTTCGCCACAGCCAGGGCGGCATTGCCGTGGCTCATCGGCACGCTGCGTGGCGCCGGGCGCGGAGACACCGCACGGGGCGCGACCTCGATCGGCTTGGCACGAGCGGGCTGTCCGAGTTGGAAATGCGAGAGCAGATCGTTCAGATTTGCGCTTTCGCGTGCAAGGGATGCACCCGCTGCCGTCATCTCTTCCACCATGGCTGCATTCTGCTGTGTGGTGTGGTCCATATGGTTGATCGAGGAATTGATCTCGGAAAGGCCGGAAGATTGCTCCTGCGCGGCGGTTGCAATGGCTTCCATGTGCGAATTGACGGATTGCACCAGTTCGGCAATTTCACCAAGACCCGCACCCGTATCACTGACCAGACGGACACCTTCACCCACCGCAGTCTCGGAGTTTCTGATCAACTCCTTGATTTCCTTTGCGGCCTTGGCAGAACGCTGCGCCAGTTCACGCACTTCCTGCGCAACGACGGCAAATCCCTTGCCCGCCTCTCCAGCACGCGCAGCTTCGACGCCCGCATTCAGAGCGAGAAGATTGGTCTGGAATGCGATCTCGTCGATAACGCCGATGATCTGGCTGATCTGCTTGGAAGACTCCTCGATTTTCCCCATCGCGGCAATTGCGTCACGCACGACTTCACCGGAGCGACCCGCTTTTTCACGGGCACTCCGCACCACGCCACGGGCTTCTGCGGAGCGCTTCGACGTGGAGGTAACATTGACGGTAATCTGCTCCAGCGCCGCCGCCGTTTGCTCCAGCGAGGCAGCCTGTTGTTCAGTGCGCTTCGAAAGATCGCCAGATGCGGACGAGACCTCGTGCGATCCGCTTGTCACCGTCGAAACCGATTGGCCCACACTGGTCAAGGTTTCGCGCAGTTGGCGCACTGAGCTGTTGAAGTCCTGGCGCAATGTCTCAAACTGCGATGCGAGAGGCTGGTGCAACTCGCACAGCATGTCGCCACTCGCCAGTCGTTTCATGCTTTGAGCAAACGCGCTGGTGGCCTGAATGAGGCGTTCCTGGGCCTCTGCTTCGGCCACGCGCTGCATTTCAACACGCTCACTTTCGGCCCGCGCACGGCTTCCAGCTTCCGCAGCTTCAAGCTCACGGTTGCGCAGCGCAGATTGCCGGAAGATTTCAACGGCTTGCTCCATATCGCCAATCTCGTCCTTGCGACCGGAAGGAGCAGCCGTCTTGTCAATATCACCGTTGGCAAGCCTGCCCATGGAGGCGACCATGCTTCTGATGGGCCGGACGACAGTCATGGCCATGACGCTCGACAACACGACCATGGCAATGCCACCCAACAGCGTCAGCGCTCCGATCAAGATCAGGTTTTGGTACGCGTCATGGGCGCGATTTTTCGCAAGGTTTAGGATTTGCTCCAGGCTTTCGGTTTCGATTTGCTTCAGGACGTCGATCCGTTTCGTCGCCATTGCAAACCATGCGGCACTATCCAGCCCACTCAAATCGGCATCCTGCCCCTGCGCCAGAATGCGCTGGCGAAAATCCGATATGTCCTTGGTAACCCCAGAAAGAAGTTCAATGAATTTCGCGCCGCGCTCACGGGGCTGCGCCAGAATGAATGTATCGATCAGCGATTTCTGGCCACCAGCCATCGCAGCAAACTCCGCAAAGCGGGTTGGGTCCATTTTCTTCGCGTTGATGAAGCCATTGCCAAGACCACGCTCCTGCCCCGCAAATTCCTTTGCCTTCATCAGTTCGGAATAGGCCCCCATCTGGCGGGCGATATCGGGATCACTCACCTCACCGGTCATGCTCACGACAATGGACACGATATTGCCAATAGCTGACGTATAGGCACTGAATGCCTGAGGACCCGTCGCAGACAAGGCATCGACGGAAGGGCGCAGCTTCACGGCTGCGGTCAGATTTGTGCTGGCTGTGGAGAAATTGCTGGATGTGGTTCCATCGCTCAATTCGCCAAGGACACTCAAAATGGAATCGAACTGGTTGGCGATGCTATCCGTCTGGCTCCGCGCAGCAGAAAGCTCCGCAACATTCTTCGCACCCTTCGAGCCAAGAAACCCGGCAGTCAAACCACGCTCGACCTGCAGTGAGTGAGCAATATCGCTGAGCTTCTTCAACTGGCCTTCAATAACGACCACATTGTTCATCTCGCGGTAGTCACCCAGTCGCTCGACCAAGCTGACACAGGACAGATAACCTGCAGCAATCATCGGCAGAGCGACCGCAGTCCAGAGGCGCTTACTGATTGCAACATCAACCAACTTCATGACATTTCACTCCCGGTCCGGGACCGTCATGCCCGTCACACGTGCAATTCATATGCAGGAGTATAAATAGGGGAGAGACTGATTAAATAAGCCTAAATACGAATTGTTATTTCTAATATAAAAATTATTTCTCAAGATGAGTGGAATATACTGCACAAAAAGAAAGCCGCTGCACGAAAAACATGCAGCGGCTTTTTGACAATTTACAACTTTAGGATCAGCGCGTCAGGCGCTTGTAGGCCTGGCTGCCAGGGTTCAGTGCGTCGGCACCGAGGCGGCGGACCTTGTCCTGTTCGTAGTCTTCGAAGTTGCCTTCGAACCATTCCACATGGCCATCGCCTTCGAAAGCGAGAATGTGCGTGGCAAGGCGGTCGAGGAACATTCTATCATGGCTGATGATGATGGCGCAGCCAGCGAAGTTTTCGAGTGCTGTTTCCAGCGCGCCGAGCGTTTCGGTATCAAGGTCGTTGGTCGGTTCGTCGAGGAGCAGAACGTTGCCGCCTGCCTTCAGCATCTTGGCAAGGTGCACGCGGTTACGCTGACCACCGGAAAGGTTGCCCACCTTCTGCTGCTGGTCGCCACCCTTGAAGTTGAACGCACCGCAATAGGCTCTGGAGTTCATGTCGAACTTGCCGAGCTTGATGATTTCAGCGCCGCCGGAAATTTCTTCCCAAACGGTCTTGGATCCGTCAAGCGCATCACGGCTCTGGTCAACATAGCCAAGCTGAACAGTATCACCGATGCGAACTGTACCGCTATCTGGCTTTTCCTGACCGGTAATCATCTTGAACAGCGTCGTCTTACCGGCACCGTTGGGGCCGATGATACCGACGATACCGCCCGGTGGCAGCTTGATCGAGAGATCGTTGATCAGCGTGCGGCCTTCAAAGCCCTTGGTGATGCCCTGCATCTCGATCACCACCTGGCCGAGACGCTCGGACACGGGAATGATGATCTGCGCGTCGCCGGGGCGCTGCTTGTCGGCGGCATCCACCAGCTGCTCGTAAGACTTGATACGCGCCTTGGACTTGGCCTGACGTGCCTTCGGGCTGGATGCAATCCATTCCTGTTCGCGCGAAATTGCCTTCTGGCGGCCTGCATCTTCGCGGGCTTCCTGCTGCATGCGCTTGGCTTTCGCCGTCAGGTAGGCAGAGTAGTTGCCTTCGTAAGGAATGCCACGGCCACGGTCGAGCTCGAGAATCCAGCCGGTAACGTTATCCAGGAAGTATCTATCGTGGGTAATCATCATCACAGCGCCGGGGTAATCGCGCAGGTGCTTTTCCAGCCATGCGATAGTTTCAGCGTCAAGGTGGTTGGTCGGTTCGTCGAGCAGCAGCAGGTCCGGCTGCGACAGAAGCAGACGGCAAAGCGCGATACGACGACGCTCACCACCGGACAGCAGCGAAACGTCGCTATCCTTTGGCGGGCAGCGCAGGGCTTCCATGGCCATCTCGACCTGCTGTTCCAGATCCCACAGGTTCTGGCTGTCGATGATGTCCTGAAGCTTGGCACCTTCATCCGCTGTTTCGTCGGAATAGTTCATCATCAGTTCGTTGTAACGGTCCAGCACGGCTGTTTTGGAAGCCACGCCCACCATTACGTTTTCGAACGCGTTTTTGGTTTCGTCCAGATGCGGTTCCTGCTCGAGGTAACCAACGGTCGCACCTTCGGCCAACCAGGCTTCACCGGTGAAGTCCTTGTCCTGACCGGCGATGATGCGCAGTACGGTGGATTTACCCGCACCGTTTGGTCCGAGAATACCGATCTTGGCATCCGGGTAGAACGACAGGTTGACGTTCTCAAGGATTTTCTTGGCGCCGTAAGACTTGTTCAGCCCCGACATGTGGTAGATGAATTGACGTGCCATTGTAGCGAATGCTCCGCGTCAGATTTGAAAATTCGAATGGGAAATTTGCCGCTATGTAAGGTAATTAGGGGCCGGGAGCAACCTCTACCCCAACAATAAGCGTGAGCCGCGGAGAGATGAATGGACGATATGGCCTTCAGTGAAATCAATCGACTGGCAAGTCCTTCAGGTGCATCGGTCGCTTATCGGCACGAGCCAGCCGTGGGCACGGCACGCGGCGTTTTGATGATCTGCCATGGGCTGGTGGAACATGCCGGGCGCTATCGCCGCTTCGCGCAGGCCATGGCGGCTGAGGGGCTTGAGGTCTATGCCCATGACCACCGTGGCCACGGACGCACCAAGGCCGATGACGCCCCCATCGGGCGCTTCGCATGGAAAGACGGCGTGCAAAAGGTGATGGCCGATGTCATGGCCATCAGGACCATGGTTGGCGAACGTCACCCCGGCCTTCCCGTCATTCTCTTCGGCCACTCCATGGGCGGCCTCATCGCACTCAACACCGCCGTCAGCCACCCGGACCGTTTCGATGCGCTGTCGGTGTGGAACTCCAACCTCAACCCCGGCATCATGGGGCGTGTAGCGCAGGTCATTTTGCGCACCGAGAAGATGCTCAAGGGCTCAGACGTTCCCAGCGCCATTCTGCCCAAGGCAACCTTCCGCATCTGGAACAGCAAGATGCCGGAAAAGCGCACCTCTGCCGATTGGCTGAGCCACGACAAGGCAGCAGTCGATGCCTATGTCGAAGACCCGCTCTGCCAGTTCGAAGCCAGCGTCTCGCTGTGGCAGGATGTGTTTGAAATGTCCTATCGCGGGCCCAAACTCATCTCGCGTCTGCCCAAAGCCATGCCCATCCTCCTCGTCAGCGGCAATGAAGACGCCGCCACCAACAATGGCCGCGAAATCGTCTGGCTGGCGCAACAATTCCGCTCCGCAGGCTTCACGGATGTCAAAGACCGCATCTATCCCGGCATGCGCCACGAAACCCTGAACGAAATCGGCTGGGAAGTCCCCGCCGCAGATTTTGCGGCGTGGACGCGGAAGGTGACAGAGACAGAGGGCTGATCGAAGTTCCAAAACGGAATAAGGCCATGAGATTATTTCACATGCACGCAGAAGTTTGCACGGCTATAGATTTCTGAAAATGTGAGAAAAACATGGCAGACATTTCCAGCAAAAAACAGCCGCCGCTTGCAGGCATTCGTGTGATTGAGCTTGCCCGTGTTCTGGCGGGCCCATGGGCCGGACAGATGCTGGCGGATATGGGGGCTGACGTCATCAAGGTAGAAAGCCCTGATGGCGGAGACGATACGCGCGCATGGGGGCCTCCCTTTGTGGAGAGCAAGGATGGCGACAACTTGTCCGCCGCCTATTACCACTCCACCAACCGTGGCAAACGCTCCATCACCGTCGATCTGAAAAGCGACGAAGGCCGCGAAACCGTGCGCCGTCTGGTCAAAACCGCCGATGTCGTCATCGAGAACTTCAAGCGCGGCGGGCTGGAAAAATACGGGCTGGATTACCAGAGCCTGCGGGCGCTGAACCCCAAGCTCATCTATTGCTCGATTACCGGCTTTGGCCAGACCGGACCTTATGCGGATTTCGCCGGTTATGATTATATCGTGCAGGGCATGTCGGGCTTCATGTCCATCACCGGTGAGCCGGATGGCCAGCCGATGAAGGCGGGCGTGGCGGTGGCCGATATCTTCACCGGCATCTATTCCGTCACAGCCATTCAGGCCGCCCTCATCCACGCCATGCGCACCGGCCAGGGCCAGCATATCGATATGGCGCTTCTGGATGTGCAATCTGCCGTGCTGGCCAACCAGAACATGAATTACCTCATGTCAGGCAAGGCACCGTCACGGCTGGGCAATGCCCACCCCAATATTTCCCCCTACGAGGTCGTGCCCACCGCCGATGGCTTCCTCATTCTGGCCGTTGGCAATGACGGACAGTTCCGCCGCCTGTGCAAAATCCTCGGCATCGAAGCGGTGGCCGATGACGAACGCTATGCCACCAACAAGGCCCGCGTCGCCCACAAGGTCGAGGTGCGGCAGCTTGTTTCAACCGAAACACTGAAATGGCTGAAACGCGACCTGTTGACCGCCTGCGAAACCAACGCCGTGCCCGCCGGGCCGATCAATTCCATCGAGGACATGTTTGCTGATCCTCAGGTGCAGGCACGCGGCCTGCGGGTGGATCTTGAGGCCGCAGACGGCACCGTTATTCCCGGCGTGCGCACACCCATCGTGCTGTCCGAAACGCCGCTCCATTATAACCGCCCAAGCCCTCGCCTTGGCGAGCATCAGCAGGAAGTGCTGGCCGAGTTGATCGAGATTGAAAGGAACCTGACGCCATGAAGAGAACCGGTGGACAATTGATTGTCGAAGCCCTGAAAGCCAATGGCGTTTCCCGCGTGGCCTGTGTGCCGGGCGAAAGCTATCTGGCCGTGCTGGATGCGCTGTACGAAAGCGGCATCGAAACCGTCGTCTGCCGGCAGGAAGGCGGCGCGGCCATGATGGCAGACACCTGGGGGCGGCTGACGGGCGAACCGGGCATCTGCATGGTCACACGCGGCCCCGGCGCCACCAATGCCTCTGCCGGTCTGCACATCGCCATGCAGGATTCCATACCGATGATCCTGTTCATCGGTCAGGTCCAGCGCGATGCGCGTGAGCGCGAAGCCTTTCAGGAAGTCGAATATCGCCGCGCCTTTACCGAGTTCGCCAAATGGGTCGGCGAAATCGATGATGCCCGCCGCATTCCCGAATTCGTCACCCGCGCCTTCGCCGTCGCCACATCGGGCCGCCCCGGCCCCGTGGTTCTCAGCCTGCCGGAAGACATGCTGGTGGAACTGGTCGAAGCACCCTCGGCCAAGCCCTACACGCCTGTCGAAAACCACCCCGGCCCGCAGCAGATGGCAAAGCTTGCCGAGCTGCTAGCCACTGCTCAGCGCCCCATGGTCATCCTCGGTGGTACACGCTGGACGGAAGAATCCGTAGCCCAGTTCAAGACCTTTGCGGAACGCTTCAAGCTGCCGGTCGGCTGCTCCTTCCGCCGCCAGATGCTGTTTGATCACCTGAGCCCGTCCTATGCGGGTGATGTCGGCATCGGCATCAATCCGGCGCTCTCGAAAGAGATCAAACAGTCGGACCTCATCATTCTGCTCGGTGGCCGCCTGTCGGAAATGCCGTCATCCGGCTATACGCTGCTCGACATTCCCTACCCGTCGCAGACGCTGGTGCATGTCTTCCCGCAGGCCGAAGAGCTTGGCCGCGTCTACCGGCCAGACCTTGCCATTTGCGCCGCCCCCGGCGAATTCGTCGAAGCGCTTTCAACGCTCGAAGCACCTGAAAACCCCGTCTGGGCAGAGCGCACCGCAGAGATGCATGCGACCTATCGCACATGGTCCACCCCGCCAAAGACAGGCCCCGGCCCGGTGCAGATGGGACCGATCATGGACTGGATCGAAGCCAACGTGCCGGAAGATACGATCTTCACCAATGGCGCTGGCAATTACGCAACCTGGGTGCACCGCTTCCACCGCTTCCGCCGCTTCAACACGCAATCGGCACCCACATCCGGCTCCATGGGTTATGGCCTGCCAGCCGCAGTCGCCGCCAAGCATCTGTTCCCGCAGCGCGAAGTGATCTGCTTTGCGGGCGATGGCTGCTTCATGATGCACGGGCAGGAATTCATCACCGCCGTGCGCTATGGCCTGCCCATCATCACCGTGCTGGTCAATAACGGCACCTATGGCACCATCCGCATGCATCAGGAGCGGGAATATCCCGGTCGCGTCAGCGCAACGGATCTCGTCAACCCGGACTTCGTCGCCTTCGCCAAGGCCTATGGCGGCCACGGCGAGATTGTCGAGAAGACGGAAGATTTCGGCCCGGCCTATGAGCGCGCCCGCGCCAGTGGCAAGCCTGCGATCATCGAGATCAAGCTAGACCCTGAGGCCATCACCCCTGCCCGCACGCTGACGCAAATTCGCGAAGGCAACTGATATCAGGCAATGGAAATTGCCCTGCCATGATGTAAACCGTGTCTGAAAACGGAGAGCATCATGGCAGAGCAGACGATTGCAGCAATCACCCCACGCGGCGCAAAAATCGAACCTTCCGCCGGTGCACCCTTCGAGGCCATCCGCGTGGCGCGCGATGTGCTGCACACCTGCCGCGTCGCAGGCCTTGCCACGCTCGATCCTGAAAGCGGCTATCCCTACAACACCGCCACAAACATCGCCATCGAGCCGGATGGAACACCCTTCTTCTTTACCGCCCGTTTGGCACTCCATGCCCGCAACATAGAGGCGGATGCGCGTATCTCTCTTGTTCTGGCCGCCTTCACCAAGGGTGATGCGCTGACGCTGCCGAGACTGACGCTTGTGGGAGAAGCCGAATTGATGGGCGCTGAAGACGTGCCGCTCGCCAAGGCGCGCTATATCGCCCGCTACCCCAAAGCCAAGCTCTATCTCTCCTTGCCAGATACGCAGCTTTACCGCCTCAAGGTGGAAGGCGTGCAGATCAATGGCGGCCCGGCTCGCAACGCCAGCAACATCACGCCTGCAGATCTGCGCACCGATCTATCAGGCGCAGAAGAACTGATGGCAGCCGCGGACACAGAAATCGCCCGCCTCAACGCCATCAGGGGCGAAGCCTCAAGGCTCGCTGCCCTTGCAGGCAAAAAATCCGGAGCATGGAAAATCACGTCGATCGATCCGGACGGCATCAATCTGACCTCGGCAAGCGACCTTGCGCGGCTGTGGTTTGATGAGCGGGTGGTGGATGTGAATCAGTTTGGCATGGCGTTGAATCAGGCTACGAGTGAAAGCTCTTAAAACATTAGAATTAAACACAAAACGCCGTTGCTATCGTCATCCTCGGGCTTGTCCCGAGGATCTAACCACATTGCCACAATTGAAACCCTGCAGATATCAGGGACAAGCCCGAGCATGACGAAAGTGAGCGCTGTACGCCCCCCCCCGAAAACAAAAAAGCCGGCCCAAAGGACCGGCTTTCTGCAAATTTCAAACCACTCAAATAGCGGCAGTCACAATGAACTCGACCTTGTAATCCGGCGTTGCCAGTGCTGCTTCGCTGGTGGCGCGGGCTGGTGGGTTGGCAGGGTCGATCCAAGCTTCCCATACGGCGTTCATTTCGCCGAAGGTGGACATGTCCGAGATGTAGATGATCGTCTGAAGGATCTTCGACTTGTCGGAGCCAGCCAGAGCCAGAAGGCGATCGACTTCAGCCAGTGCAGACTTGCTCTGCTCCGTCACGGACGTGCCTTCACCAACCTGACCGGCGAGATAAACGGTGTTGCCGTGAACGACTGCGGCGCTCATGCGCTTGCCGGGTTCGATACGCTTGATGCTCATGCTGAAATCTCCTGTTGATCGTCTAATGTCTAAAAGGCTGAAACTCAGCCGCGCAGGTGGTGGGTCTTTTCGTAAATGGCTGTGGAGCGCGCACCGGAGCGGCAGTAACCCAGCATGGGGCGTTGCAGCTCATCCAGAGCATCCACCATGCCAGCAACCGCATCGGCATCCACGCCAAACCGGCCAACCGGCACATGCGCAACTGCAATGCCCAGCGCCTCGGCCCGTTCTGCAATGTCGGCAAACTGCGGCTGTCCCTCTTCTTCACCGTCGGGGCGGTGGCAGACGATGGATTTGAAGCCGAGCGCCTGGACCTCGTCGAGATCGGCAACGCTGATCTGGCCGGTTACGGAATATTCGTCGTCAATGCGCCTGATATCCATTTTCATGTCCTCCGGTGATGGCGGCAATCGGGTGTCTCAACCCTCACCGTCCCAAATTCCGAACCCGGTGTAAGGGGTTAAAACCGGTGCGTCAATGACGCGCCTTTCCAAATAGAAGGCTGTTCAGAGAATGGAAAACCGCAAACCATAGGAGCGGCTTTCGCCCGGTTGCAGCATGATAAACTCACCCGCAGCCTCCAACTCGCCGCGGTCCACCCAGCGGTGCGAAACAGGCTCGATGCCCATCACATGCGCCGGGTCGCTCTGGTTGCGCCACATCTGCAGGTGCGGCAGCGTATCGGTCCGAAATGCGACCTTCAGCGTCTTCCCGCCAATCGCGGCAATCGGCCCCAGCGTCATCTCCGCCCAGCCTTGCGTGCCCTCACCTGCCGGAACACAGAACGCACCGCCCGGCTCCTCGCCAAACCGCCAGCCAAAACCGCCACCTTCAAACATGGCGCCGGAAAGCTTCACGCCATCATCAAACAAACGTGCACCCACATTCATATGATACATGTGAAAAACCGCTTGAGCACGTTCACTGGTGTTGGTGACCACGTCATCAAGGCTCACCACACCGGTCGCCCCGTCAATCCGCCATTCGCGCTTCAGCAGCGCCGTGCCACCATCCGCCAGCCGCACGGGAACCCTTGCGGCTGCCAGCGCATTATCGTCCGACACCACCCAATCGGTTATCTCGGCTGCATGCGACGAAAATGAACCGTGCAACGGGTATTTCTCACCACTCGCCGCCCCCGCTATGGGCTGCGGATGGCGGATGTGGTCGGGTCCACAGGTAAACAGGAAGCCTTCAAGCGAATGGTCGATCCGTGGGTCGCCATCATCGGGAATGGCTCTTCCGGGAGCGATATCGGTGCCATCAACGATGCAGGAGCCGATATCGAGCACAGACGTTTCGTCTAACAAGATGGTGGGGGATTTTCCGGCTTTCAGAGCACGCATGGAAGGTTCCTTCAATCATTCATCGACATGGCGATCACGCAAATGCTATCGCCGTGTTGTAAAATTAAGATTGCGTTAACTTCGAATTCACCTTTTTCACAATAGGGTCAAGATTAACGTGTGTGTATTGGGCAAGAACCCAAGGGATCGCAGAATCGTGAAACTTTTAATTAACGCAATGTTCTCTCTCGCTGTCGCGGCGACCCCTTTGCTTGTGCCCGTCCATGCACAGGCCCAGCAACCCATGCTGGTTTCGCCCGATGGTCGTGTGCTTGAGTTCATGCCTGAGCGTGGCGATATTGTGATCAGCCGAGACCGCATGGGTCGCACGGTCTATTATGATCGCTACGGCAATCTTGTCGCGACCGAGATGCCAAACGGCGGTGGTCGTCGCGATCCCTATTATCCGCAGCAGAACGATAATTATTACCCGCCTGCCCCCGGCCAGATGCGCGAGCCGCAGCAGGAATATGGTGCCCGTGGCAACATTGGTGGTCAGGATTACCGGGAATATCGCGGCGATGGCAGCGATATCGATCCCTATACCGGCTCCGTTTCCCGCCCCGGCGCGGTTGAAAGCGGCCCGTTGGGAGAACCCATTCCCGGTGAAAGCACAACGGCTGCCGTGCCGCAGCCCGATCACCTGATCGAGCGCAACCAGCCGGTCACGGCGCCGGTCAATCGTTCGCGTCAGGAAATCGTGGCGCTTCAGGTGTTTCTCGACCGCGAAGGCATTTCGCCCGGCGTGATCGATGGCAAGATGGGCGATAATGTCGACAAGGCCATTGCCGCCTGGCAGGACATGACTGGCGAGCGCCTCGACCCCAACAACACCGAGGATATTCTGGAGCGCCTGCGCAACACCGGTGGCATGGCCATCGTGGATTATACGATTACGGCAGCCGACGCGGCAGGCCCCTATGTCGCCTCCATTCCAGATGACTACGCCGAAAAGGCGCAGCTTCCAGCCATGGCCTACACTTCCACATCGGAAGCGCTGGCAGAGCGTTTCCACATGGATGAGACCTATCTGAAAGAGCTGAACCCCGGCGTCGATTTCACCGTACCCGGCACCATCATCAAAGTGGTTAGCCCCGGCGATACGAAAAAGGGCCAGGTTGCGCGCATCGTGGCGCATAAGGGCATCCGGCAGGTTTTCGCCTATGATGAAACGGGTGTGCTAATTGCCGCCTACCCTGCCACCATCGGCTCTTCGGATACACCATCGCCATCCGGCACGCACACGGTGGAGCGCATCGCGCTCAATCCCGGCTATACCTATAACCCGAAGATCAACTTCACGCAGGGCCAGAACACCCAGATCCTGCAGATACCGCCCGGCCCCAACGGCCCTGTGGGCACGGTCTGGATCGCGCTCTCCAAGCCGACCTACGGCATTCACGGCACACCGGAACCATCCAAGATCGGCAAGACCAACAGCCACGGCTGTATCCGCCTGACCAACTGGGATGCCACGGAACTCGCTAAAATGGTCCGCCCCGGCGTGGTTGTGGAATTCGCCGAATAAGTAGCTTTCAAACCCAAAAAGGCCCGGCTCAAGCGCTGGGCTTTTTTTATGTGGAATTCACATCAGAATCAGGATCGAGTCCTTTCACGTCTGAATTCGGCTTGTGCGAAAGGAACCTGAGGGATGGCATCCTTGAAAGACCTCTTTGTCGTGACCCATACGGAGTCCATCCATCATGTGGAGAACAAAGTTGGAGGCTGGTATGATACTGACCTCACGCCGCGCGGTCAGCGCGATGCCGAGGCCACCGCTGAACGTCTGGCGATGCTCGTAGGCCAGCGACCGGTGGAAATCCACAGCTCTGACCTTCTCAGGGCATCCCAGACAGCCGAGGCTATTGCCCGACGCCTCGGTGTAAACGTGGTGGAAACAGCCAATCTGCGAGAAATCAGTTACGGCGTTGCCGGCGGGCAGCCGCAAGAATGGCTCGATGCACGCTATAGGCCCGCACCGGATGATGATCGGCTAGATTACGATTGCGGCATCGAAGGCGCAGAAACCCGACGCGATGTCGCGACCCGCGTCTTTCCCTGCGTGGATGCGATTTTAGATCGGCCATGCGCAACCCAAATTATTGTGACCCACGGCTTCACACTGAGCATGGTCATCGCCGCATGGATGAAGATACCGATTGATGCCTCAGGCTTCCTGAGCTTCCCCGCAAAGTCGGGAAGCATCACGCATCTCCGTCAAGACGACTTTTTCCGCAGCCGGGCTGTGATCTCACTGGCTGACGCCTCCCATCTGAAGCTTGAACCCTCACGAAATTCCTGAGTTTCGTAAGGGCTGCGTATCAGGCAAAGGGAAATTACCCCAGGCGCATCCGGCGCTTCTCAGACCGACGCTCGGTGAGGAAAAAGGCGAAGGCGAGTGCTGGCAGGGTAAAGCCGAGCCATGAGGCGGCAGTCCATTGTCCTGTCGCATAGGCCCAGCCGCCGAGTGCGGAACCAGCCGCGCCGCCCATGAAGAATGTTGCCATGAAGATGCCGTTCAAACGGCTGCGGAACTCCGCCCCCAGCGTGAAGATAGCGCGCTGGCCCAGCACAAGATTGGTGGTGACGGCGAAGTCCAGCACGATCGCTGCAACGACGAGCAGGGCCAGCGACAGATGAGAGCCTTCCGGCGCGATGTGGGTGATGAGGAACGACGCCATTGCCGCCAGCAATGCAGCCAATGTGGCACCCCACGTCCAGCCACGGTCGGCCACACGACCGGCGATCGGCGCGGCAACCGCACCGGCAGCGCCCGCCAGCGCAAACAGCGCAATTTCACCCTGCGACAGCCGGAAGGCTGGGCCGCTGAGATACAGAGGCGTCACCGTCCAGAACAGGCTGAAAGCTGAAAACATGCCAGCCTGATAGAGAGCGCGGCGTTGCAGCAGCGGGGTGCTGACGGCAAGCTTGCCCATGGAGGCCAGCAGGCTGCGGTATGGAAGCTTCGCATCCGGCATGCGGCGCGGCAAAAGACGGTAGAGAACCACCGCCAGCACGGCCATGACAGCTGCCGACATGAAGAAGACGCCGCGCCATGAGATGAATTCAGACAGCAGGCTGGAGACAGGCCGCGCCAGCATGATGCCGACCATCAACCCACTCATGACGCTGCCGACAACGCGGCCTCGCGTGGCAGGCGGCGTCATATGCGCGGCCAAAGGCACGATCATCTGCACCGCAACGGAGCTGACGCCAATGAGAAACACGGCGACAAGAAACTGTGCCGCATGCGGTGCGACCGCTGCCGCAACCAGCGCCGCAACGGCCATGGCAACAGTGATGACAATCAGCTTCCTGTTCTCGATCAGGTCGCCCAACGGCACGACGAACAGCAAACCCAGGCCGTAACCAATCTGCGTCAGCGTCACGATCAACCCGGTTGCTCCGGCTGACAATCCGAGTTCTGCGGCGATCATGCCCGCAAGCGGCTGGGCATAGTAGATATTGGCGCAGATCAATCCACAGGCACTCGCCAGCAGAAAAATCATGGCCGAAGAGATCGCCTCTTCCTGTGCGGGCTCTGCGCCAAGCACTGTCGATGTCATCTCACGCCTCCTAATTAGGAAATATTCATTTCCAAAATGTGCAGCAAAATCAGTCGAAGACCTTCATGGCGACTTCGACAATGCCGTCTAACTGTTGCTTGGAAAGGCCCGTCTTGCCGACCACGCGCATGCCATAGAGAAGGCACAGGGCCGTCCTGGCCAGCGCATCCGCATCCATTGCCTTTGAGACAGAGCCATCCGCCTGTCCTTCGCGCACCAGACGCGCCAGAATTTTCTCACGCGCCTCAATGGCACCGCGCACCACACGCGCCATATCATCATCCAGAGAGGCGAGATCGGCAGCAGCACCAACCACGAGGCAACCCTGCCCGCCGGAGCGGCCGACACAAGCATCCGCGTAGAAGTTCATGCCCGCCAGAAGCTTTTCGCGCCCGGTCTTGCCAGTTTGAACAGCGGCTTCAAAACGCTTCGTCTGCACGAGACGGTAACGCTCCACAGCGGCGATATAGATATCCTTCTTGTCCTTGAAAGCTTTGTAGAGACTGCCCTGCGTCAGCTCCATCGCCTCACTCAGATCTCCAACCGAGGTTGCGTGAAAGCCGCGTTCGGCGAACACGCCGATGGCCTTATCGATGGCCGTATCGACATCGAATTCACGCGGACGACCGCGTTGGCGCATGGAGGGTGAGGATGCCTGTGCGTTGCTCATGCAGGCAATATAGGAAACGATCATTTCCAAATCAAGCAAAATAATGCGCCCGGCTCCTCAAAGGGTCGGACGCATGCAAGTGCTTTGTTTTCAGGCCGCGCTGCGGCGGAAGAATTTCATATCGCGGTCTGAGCGAATAACGCGTGCCGGCATCAGGCGCAGCACCTCGTTTGCGAAGCTGCGCACATTCTCCAGCGCCTTGTCGACATTGCTGACCTTGTGACAGTCCAGCGCCTCAAGCGTGCCGCCACAGTCGAAGACATCGCGGAATGCGGCGCGCTCGGCGATGGGCGTGTTGAGAACGCGCACGTTCTTTTCGGCCATGAGTGCCTTGACCACCAGCATGGAGCGGGTGCTGATCATGGCATTGACGCGGGTCAGCACGACGGAATGCTCCACCTTGATGCCCATCTTGCGATCCAGAAACTCGAGATGTTCAAGCACTTCGGCCGCGCCACGCGCATCCATGGCAGAGCCCTGAACGGGGATCAGCACATGGTCTGAAATACCGAGCGCCATGGTCAAAAGCGGGTTCTTGGTGCCGGGCAGATCGATGATGAAACAGTCGGTGTTGGCTTTGTTCTCGCGAATATGGGTCTCCATCGACGCCATGGTGACGTTGGAGATGATGGAGAGGTTGCGCATGGGGCCAGACATGTCCGCCCAGCGCGAAATCCACAATTGCGGATCGGCATCCAGCACGGTGACGCGGTGACCCATGCGGGCAAGTTCGGTGGCAAGCAGCAAAACGGCAGTGGTTTTTCCTGCGCCGCCCTTCGTATTTGCGAATGTAATAACTGGCATAAGGCCCCCCGAATGCAGAGCCTGAAATCATCGCTCTTCAACGCACCGCCATATTCATGGTGCGTGATATATTGTTAACCAATATGGTTAATGAATTGGTAACGATGGATGCAATTTTAGGCAGTGCCGTCACTCACGTCCGTTTAGAACTATCAAAAAACCGGACAAGCTTCGCCGGTCACGCAGCGCGTTGCGCCCGTGATTGATCCATCATCGCCCCCAAGAGAAACCACGCAAATGCGGTGTTGTCTTTGGTGTATTGGTGTTGGCTGCGCATTTGCGTGGCCTCAAGGTCTCAAAGTCTATCCAGACCGGATCGTGAATGATCCGGTCTGGACTGTCGTTCATTGCATTCTCTGCCGCCTTCCCGCTTGGCCTGCTCGAAACCCGTTAATGGAATTTCGAGGCCAAATGGTCGGGCCGACAGGTACTATCACCTGATGAATAGCCACACGTCTGCGGCCAGCCACCACTCTTCACCTGCTCGTTCATGTCTCGCGATACATGGCGAACAGTGAAGATGCGCAGATTGTAGGCATGGGTCTTTGAGAGATTGAGAAAACTTTTTTATTTTATTTTTGATGGGGAGAAGACGTGCCGCACGTCGGTCTCTCGCCGCATGGTCATAAGCCGCCAGCGGGTGCAAAGCACCCGCCAGCAAGGTTCAACCGTTAGAAGCACTCCAGAAACAATGCCTTGGTGTTTTCAGCCGTCATGGCCACGGGGTTGCCGCCGCAGCTTGGGTCTTTGATGGCTTCTGCGGTCAGCTCGTCCACGCGGTCGGGCTTGATGCCGAGTGCCGTCAGATTTTCAGGAACGCCCAGTTCGTGGCGAAGCTCCAGCACGTAATTGTAGAAACCATCAAAGCCGCCCTCGATGCCGAGATAGGCAGCGGCGCGGGCGATCTTTTCTTCAATAGCGGGGCGGTTGAAGCGCAGAACGGCGGGCATGACGACGGCGTTGGTCATGCCGTGATGGGTGTTGTAAACCGCACCGATGGGGTGCGAGAGCGCATGAATGGCGCCAAGCCCCTTCTGGAAGGCCACGGCACCCATGGCGGCGGCGGCCATCATGTTGGAGCGGGCTTCGATGTCGGTTCCGTCCTTATGCGCGCGCGGCAGGTATTCCTTGACGAGACGCATACCCTCAAGGGCGATACCGGCGCTCATCGGGTGGAAGAAGGGCGAGGAATAGGCTTCCAGGCAATGGGCAAAGGCATCCATGCCGGTGCCAACGGTGATGGCCTTGGGCATGCCGACCGTTAGGTCTGGATCGCAGATCACGACGCCGGGCAGGAATTTCGGATGGAAGATGATCTTCTTCACATGCGTTTTGGAATTGGTGATGACGCTGGCGCGTCCCACTTCCGAGCCCGTGCCTGCGGTGGTGGGCACGGCCACAATGGGCGCAATGCCATCGGCATTAGCGCGGGTCCACCAGTCACCAATATCCTCGAAATCCCAGACGGGGCGCGTCTGGCCCGCCATGAAGGCAACGGCCTTGCCCAGATCCAGACCCGAACCGCCGCCGAAGGCGACGACGCCATCATGGCCGCCATCCTTGAAGGCTTTCACGCCCGCATCGAGATTGATCTCGTTGGGGTTGGGATCGACATCGGAAAAGAGAGCGCGGCCAAGGCCTGCCTCTTCCAGAATATCCAGTGCGTGGCCAGTGATGGCCATGGTGGCAAGGCCACGGTCTGTGACCAGCAACGGCTTTTTCATGCCCAGCGTCTTGCAGGCGTCGGCCAGTTCCTTGATGCGGCCGCGTCCCATCTTGATCGGGGTTGGATAGCTCCAGTTTGCGACGATGTTCATTGGGTGACTTTCTTCAGATGGTAGGATTTTGGACGGGTCAGGTTCTGGAAGCCGATGACCGAAAGCGAGCCGCCGCGACCGGTTTCCTTGACGCCGGTCCAGCACAGAGCGGGGTCAAGATAGTCAGCGCGGTTCATGAACACGGTGCCGGTTTCAATCTCGCGGCCAATGCGCCCTGCCCTTGCCGCGTCCTGCGTCCACAGCGATGCGGTCAGGCCGTATTTGCTGTCGTTCATCAGCGCGATGGCTTCGTCGTCGTTCTTGACCTTCATGATGCCGACGGCAGGGCCGAAGGTTTCTTCCGTCATGAATTCCATGGAATGATCAACATTGACGAGGATCTGCGGCGCGACATAGGCGCTCTCGCCATCATCTGCGGCAAAGAGTTTGGGATCGACCAGCGCCTTCGCGCCTTTGGAAACGGCATCCGCCACCTGCTGGCGCACCACCTTGGCAAAACGCTTGTTGGCCATCGGCCCCAGCGTGGTTTCCTGCTCTAGCGGATTGCCAAGCTTGTAGTTGGACACCCAGGCCACGGACTTTTCAACGAAAGCATCGAACAGGGATTCGTTGACATAGATACGCTCGATGCCGCAGCAGCACTGCCCGGAATTGAACGTCGCGCCGTCCATCAGCGTATCGACCGCCGCGTCCAGATCGGCATCTTCCATGACATAGCCGGGATCCTTGCCACCAAGCTCCAGACCAAGGCCGGTGAAGGTTCCGGCAGCGGCACGCTCGATGGCGCGACCGCCTTCGACGGAGCCGGTGAAGTTGACGAAGTTGAACAGGCCCTCGGAAATCAGCGCCGATGTGGTCTGGTGGTCGAGGAAGAGGTTGATGAACACATCCTCAGGCACGCCCGCTTCCACGAATGCGCGGACCATGCGCTCACCCACCAGAAGCGTCTGCGCGGCATGCTTGATGGCAACCGTGTTGCCAGCCATAAGCGCGGGCGCAATGGTGTTGATGGCCGTCATATAGGGGTAGTTCCACGGCGCGATGACGAAGACGACGCCATGGGCTTCACGCTCGATGCGGCGTTCGAAATTACCGCTTTCCTCGATGACCAGAGGCGCAAGCGCATCGGCGGCAATCGTCGCCACATAGTTGGAGCGTTCGTTGAAGCCCTTGAACTCACCGCCATAGCGCACCGGACGGCCCATCATATGGGCCAGTTCCGGCACGACTTCTGCGGCCATTTCGTTCAGCCGTGCTACGCCTTTCAACACCAGTTGAACGCGATCTTCCAAGGGGCGGCGCGCCCATGACTTTTGCGCGGCGCGCACTTTCGATACGGCAGCCCGTGCCGCGTCCAGCGACATCGCCTCGCGCTCGGCATAAACCGAACCGTCGATCGGCGAAATATTCTGGATCATGACCATGATGGTGGTTCTTTCTGTAACTTTAGGTGTTGTTATGCCCGTTCAAAACCGCGCGCGACTTCCCAATCGGTGATGCGGCGGTCATATTCTTCCTGCTCCCACTTTGCGGCGCGAACATAGTGATCGACAACATCTTCCCCAAACGCGCTGCGCAGCATCTTTGAACCATTGAGGTGTTCGGTCGCATCGCGCAGCGTTTTGGGGATCTCCCTGATGTTCTTGCCGCCATAGGCATCGCCTTCAAACTGGGCTTCAAGTTCCAACTTGTTTTCGATGCCGTCAAGACCTGCCGCAATCAAGGCCGCCATGGCAAGATGCGGATTGATATCTGACCCGCCAATGCGGCACTCGATGCGGATACCCTTGCTATCGGCACCGCAGAGGCGGTAGCCCGCCGTGCGGTTATCCAGGCTCCACACAGCCTTGGTGGGCGCGAATGTGCCAGCCATGTAACGCTTGTAGGAGTTGATATAGGGCGCCAGAAAATAGGTCGTTTCGCTGGCATGGGCGAGAAGCCCTGCCACGTAATGGCGCATCATATCCGACATGCCGTATTCGCCGTTTTTATCGAGGAACATGGGCGTCTTGCCATCCAGGCTCCACAGCGACTGGTGGATGTGCGAGGAACTGCCAGCGGCATCGTAATTCCACTTGGCAAGGAAAGTGACGGCCTTGCCCTTGGACCAGGCGATTTCCTTGCAGGCATTCTTGATGATGGCGTGGCGGTCGGCCATGGTGAGCGCATCGGCGTAGCGTACATTCAGCTCGACCTGACCGGCGCAGGCTTCGCCCTTGGAATTTTCAATCGGAATACCAGCGGCTTGTAGATTGTTTCTGATAGCGCGCATCACCTCTTCTTCCTTGGTCGTCTGGAAGATGTGGTAGTCCTCGCTATAGGGGCTTGCGGGCTTGAGATCGCGGTAGGCACTGGCACGGGCGTTCTCGAAACTCTGGTCGAACAGGAAGAATTCCAGCTCTGTGGCCATGAAGGCCTTGAGGCCCATGGCCTCCAACCGCGCCACCTGCTTCTTCAAAATAGCGCGCGGCGAATGCGCCACTTCGGCATGGGTGTGGTGGTCATAGGCATCGCACAGAACAAGTGCCGTGCCTTCCAGCCACGGCACACGTCGCAGGGTGGAGAGGTCTGGTTTCAGTGTATAATCGCCGTAACCCTTGTCCCAACCGGCGGATTTGTAACCGGGAACGGTTTCCATCTCCATATCGGTTGCCAGCAGATAGTTGCAGCAATGGGTTTCCTCGTAAGCGCTTTCCACGAAGAACTCAGCCTGAAACCGTTTACCCATCAGACGACCCTGCATATCCACGACGCATGCCAGAACCGTGTCTATGCGCCGCTCAGCGACATCCTTTTTCAATTCGTCGAATGTGTAGGTCGTCGTCATGATTTTCTCGTTTCCTGTTGTTCAAATGGGGCGACCGTTGCCGGTCGCCCTTTGGAGTTGGTTCAAGCTTTTGACGCCGCCGCATTGAGTGCGGCCTGCTTGTGCTCCAGCGCAAATTCCTCTTCCGGCGAAAGGATGAGGCGGTGACGGCCAACCAGCGCGAAATAGGCTATCGCGACGGCAAACCACAGCGCCACCCAGATGACGCCCTTGGTGAAGTTCGGGTCCTGCACCTGATAGAGCAAGGTTATGACGGCAATGATGATGGTGAGGACCGCGCCGGGAATGCCGAGCGGCGAGCGGAAAGGCCGCTCGATATCTGGCAGGTTACGGCGCAGCATGATGAAAGAGATGGCCTGCATGATGTAAGAGAACATCGCGCCGAACACCGCCATGTTGAGCAACACGCTGCCGATGATGCTGCCGCCCTGCGTGGCACCCAGCGCAAACCAGATGATCATCATGACAGTAAGGCCAACCAGCGCGCCTGTGAGCATGGCCACATGCGGTGTCTTGAACTTGGGGTGTGTGACCGACAGAAGCGTTGGGAAATAGCCCGCCCGCGAGAGCGAGTAGATCTGGCGACCCTGCGCATAAAGGATGGTGTGGAAGCTGGCGATGAGGCCCGTGAGAGCCACGAAGCCGAGCAGAACCACGCCACCATCACCATAGACGGCCTTGAAACCATCCAGCAGCGGCTCCAACGACGAGCCGAGATGGAATGCGCCGATGCCGGGCAGCGAGGGGTTGAGCAGCACGATCATGAAAGCCGAAACCATCAATGTGATGATGCCGAGAATGATGCCCTTTGGCATATCGCGCTTGGGATCAACCGATTCTTCGGCTGCCAGAGGAAGCTGCTCGATGGCGAGGAACAGCCAGACCGCAAAAGGCAGTGAGGCCAGAACGCCCGAAATGCCGAAGGGGAAGAAGGAGCCATTACCTTCGGGAAGTTCAACCGCTGCACCGTCTGGCCCGACGCCGATGTTGAGCGCCCAGCGCGAGAAATCCATGTTGGGGATGGCGCTGATCCAGAAGAAGACGAGAACAGCGAGCGATATCAGCGTGATAACAAGCGTTACTTTGAAGGATAGTTCAAGCCCGTAGACGTTCAGCGCGAGGAAGATGGCGTAGAACAGCACCCACAAGAGCGGAGAATAGACGGGATCGAGCCCCAGAATGGAGTTCACATAGGCCGTAATGAAGGTGACGATGACGGCGGGGGTCAGAACATATTCGACGTTTTCGCATAGCCCGGTAATAAAGCCGCCCCATGGGCCCATGGCCGTGCGCGCAAAGGAATAGGCAGCACCTGTGTGCGGCAGTGCCGGGCTCATTTCCGCGATGGAAAATGTGAGCCCCAGATACATGATGGCGATGATGATGCCCGCAACCAGCATGCCGCCCCAGCCGCCGGTGGCAAAGCCGAAGTTCCAGCCGGAAAAATGGCCTGAAATGACCGCACCGACGCCCAGCGCCCAGAGCGACCAGACGCCCGCGTAACGCGAGAGCCCTCTTTTTTCGAAATAGGATGCATCAGCTTTCTTATAGCTGACGCCTGATGATGAACTGTCCATGCCGTTCTCTCCTGATCAAGAAAAACAGGCTGTCAGCCGGAATGGCCGATTTTGCCCCAGTTTCGGCATGATGGGCAAACCCACCACGCCCTGCACGTCTGCTGTTCCCACGCTGCATTCCGGGCCTCATGGCCTTCTTGTGGATATGCAGCGGTCTTCATTGTCCTCAAGTCCTCATGGGCTGTGAGCGGCGATTGCCTTTTTCAAAAGTCCGCTCAGAAAATCGGCAGCAGCCCGCTGCCCCTCCTCATTTTCGATGAGGTCGTTTCGGACCTCGATCATGACGTTCAACAGACCTGAGGGCAGCGCATGCAGGCGAAGCGTGTGCGTGACACCATCCTGCGGGCCATAAGGTTCGTTGCGCTCGACCCGGAAATTGCTGCCCTCTGCATGCTCCATCATCGCATCCACCAGCCGCGCATCGGCATCATGCAAAAGGCCAATTTCCACTTCGCGGTGCTTGCCGTGATAGACAGGGGTAAAGCTGTGCATGGTGACGAGAACGGTCTCGAGAGCCGCCTCGCCCTTAGCGTCAATCAGGTCGCGGACGCCGGACTGGAACGGGATATAGAGTGCCGCGGTGCGGGCGAAACGCTCTGCATCGTCAAGAGCCAGATTGCCGGGAATATTGTAGATCTCGCTGATGACAGGCATGGCCGAGGCCGATTCCGGCGGGCGATTGCAATCATAAATCAGGCGCGAATAATTCTGGTAGATCAGCGTCGCATCCAGACTTTGCGACAGGAGCCTTGCGACAGCCAATGCGCCGGGGTCCCAGGCAATATGGCTTTTCAGCACATCCTCGCTCAGGCCAAGGGTGCCGTAACGGGCTGGCATGGTGCAAGAGGCATGTTCGCAGACAAGGAGAATGCGGCCTGCACCGTGCGGATTTTCCACGACAACGGGCGCAGGCTCGTCATGTGTGAAAAACGTCGTTTGCACCGTCATGGTGTACCCCCGCTGCCAACATCACTGTCCCCCGACAGTTGGGAAAGAATTCTTCACACACGCCGAAGTGTCAAATGATTTTTGAAATATTCTCTTCATTTTTTTGATTGACTCCGCTCGCCCCCCGTATCTTAATCTGCGCTAACAGACCGGCGAAAAGACCGGCTAGGGGAAAAATTTGCACACTTCAGCCGCGACCGTTTCGGACGTTATCCAGGCTCATTACGAGAGCCTGACGCGTGCCGAAAAGCGCTTAGCGGAAAGTCTTCTCGGCAATTACCCGGTTTCGGGCCTTGGCAGCATGACCGTGGTTGCCGAGAATGCCGGTGTCTCAACGCCAACCGTTGCGCGCATGGTGCAGAAGCTCGGCTTCAAGGGTTACCCTGAATTTCAGGGACGGCTGCATCAGGAGCTGGACGCCACCATTTCCAACCCGATTACCAAGCATGACCGATGGGCCAGCAACGCGCCCGGCCTGCATATTCTCAACCGCTTTGCTGATGCCATCACCGGAAACTTACGCGATACACTGAGCGATCTCGATACGGCATCCTTTGACAATGCCGCAGCTCTTCTGGCGGACAGAAAACGCAGCATCTACTTCGTCGGTGGACGCATTACCGGTGCCATTGCGGAATATTTCTTCACCCACATGCAGGTCATCCGCCCAAAGACAGCGCTGATGTCATCCAATTCCAGCTCATGGCCGCAATATATGCTGAACATGAATGCAGGCGATGTGTTGGTGATCTTCGACATCAGGCGATACGAGCAGGACATGGTGACGCTGGCGCAGGTGGCGCATGACAATGACGTGCGCATTCTGCTGTTCACCGACCAGTGGACCTCCCCCGTTTCGCGCTTTGCAGAACACACATTCCGCGTGCGTATCGAAGCGCCCTCGGCCTGGGACAGCTCGGTGGTGACTCTCTTCGTCGTGGAGGCGCTGATCGAGGCGGTGCAGAACAATGGTTGGGATGAGACCCGCAAGCGCATGAACTCGCTGGAAGGCCTGTTCGAACAGACCCGCCTTTTTCGAAAACCGAAAAATGAGGAGAAGTGAGAAGCGGCTTCGGAGGGGAAAGGCGCAACACGAATTATTTATGTCGTTTCTTAAATATCATGGCGACGAATGGGCGCAATGATGGCAAGAAAATGGCAGAGGCCATGATGACGGCGGGAAACCGTCCGGGGAAAGCGTCACATAACATTCATGCAACCCACGTATCAGCGTCGCCAGACGCATTAGACACAGAGGAGAACTAACCGTGATCTCGCACAGCCGCCGACTGCTATCGTTGACCACAGCAATGGTCATCGCATCTACCGCGATTGCCTCTGCCGCACCGAGCGCAGAACTCGTTGCAGCCGCCAAGAAGGAAGGCATGCTGACGACCATCGCCCTGCCCCACGACTGGTGCGGTTACGGCGACGTGATCGCTTCCTTCAAGGCCAAGTATCCTGAAATTCAGGTCAACGAACTGAACCCGGACGCTGGCTCTGCCGACGAAGTGGAAGCCATCAAGGCCAACAAGGACAATAAGGGCCCACAGGCTCCTGACGTGATCGACGTCGGTCTCGCATTCGGCCCACAGGCCAAGAAGGAAGGCCTTCTGCAGCCTTACAAGGTTTCCACATGGGACGAGATTCCTGACAATGTGAAGGACGCCGAAGGCTACTGGTACGGCGATTATTACGGCGTGATGTCCCTGTTCGTGAACAAGGATCTCGTGACCAACACGCCAAAGGATTGGGCCGATCTTCTGAAGCCTGAATATTCCGGCCAGGTCGCTCTTGCTGGTGACCCACGCGCCTCCAACCAGGCCATTCTCGGCGTTCTCGCAGCTGGTCTTGCCAGCGGTGCAAAGGACGGCAAGGCAGCTGGCGAAGCTGGTCTGAAGTTCTTCGGCGAGCTGAACAAGGCTGGCAACTTCCTGCCTGTTATCGGCAAGGCTGGCACCGTGGCCCAGGGCGCGACGCCAATCGTCGTTGCATGGGACTATAACGCGCTGTCATGGGCGAAAACTCTGAACGGCAACCCGCCTACAGAAGTTGTCGTGCCATCATCCGGCGTTCTGGCTGGCGTTTACGTGCAGGGCATCTCTGCCTACGCACCACATCCAAACGCTGCAAAGCTGTGGATGGAGCACCTTTATTCTGACGAAGGTCAGCTCGGCTGGTTGAAGGGCTTCTGCCACCCAATCCGCTTCAACGCTCTTGCCAAGGCCAACAAGATTCCAAAGGATCTTCTGGACGCCCTGCCACCAGCAGCAGCCTATGAAAAGGCTGTCTTCCCGACGCTGGAAGACGTTGATGCCAACAAGGCTGCTGTTACCGGCGGCTGGGACAAGGTTGTCGGCGCGAACGTGAAGTAACGACCAATACATCTGCCCCGGACTTTTCAAAGTTCGGGGCAGATGGTTTTATACAATGAAAAGACCGCTATGATAGCGGCGTTCGGGAACGTGGTATGTCATCAAACACTATGGGCGCGCCCTCGCGACCACCAGGACGGTTTCGCCCGAAGCTGGAATGGCTTGGCGTTTTGCCATTTGCAATTTTCATTCTTCTTTTTTTGATCATGCCGACGATGAAGATCGTCCTTGGCGCTTTTCAGAACCCGGAAGGCGATTTCACGCTTGAAAACATTGCTGGCCTGTTCACCGAATCCATTCTTTCCGCCTACTGGATTTCCATCAAGATCAGCGTTGCCTCCGCCCTGCTCGGCTGTCTCATCGGCTTTGGCGTTGCCACCGCTGTTGTTCTGGGTGGTCTGCCGCAGAAAATCCGTTCGCCGCTTCTGACTTTTTCCGGTGTCGCATCGCAATTTGCAGGCGTGCCGCTGGCCTTCGCCTTCATCGCCACACTCGGCCCTGTCGGTTTGGTGACCGTGTTTTTGAAAACCCAGCTCGGGCTTGATCTGCGGCTTCTGGGTTTCAACATCCTGTCCTTCTGGGGCCTGACCGTCACCTATCTCTTCTTCCAGATCCCGCTGATGATCCTCATCATCACGCCCGCTCTGGATGGCCTGAAGCGCGAATGGCGCGAAGCTGCGGAAATTCTGGGCGCCAGCGGCTTCCAGTACTGGCGCATGGTGGCCTTTCCCATTCTGCTGCCTTCCATTCTCGGCACCTTCTCTCTGCTGTTTGCCAATGCCTTCGGTGCTGTCGCAACGGCAATAGCGCTCACGGGCTCCTCGCTCAACATCGTGCCCATTCTGCTGTTTGCGCAAATTCGTGGTGACGTTCTGGGCAATCCCCATCTCGGTTACGCGCTCGCCTTCGGCATGATCCTTGTGACCTGCATTGCCAACACGCTCTATATCTGGATGCGCACACGCAGCGAGAGGTGGCTGAAATGAAGCGTATTTTTGCCTGGGGCGCATTGCTGTTCGGCCTCCTCTACTTCGCCCTGCCGCTGATTGGAATGACGAATTTCTCGCTCAAAATGCGGCGCGGCGAATATTCCTTCGACGCATATGGCAAGGTTCTCAGCGACCCGCGGTTTCAGGAGACATTCACCTTTTCCATCATGATGGCGCTGTGCACCATTATTTTCGGCATCCTGCTTGTGGTGCCAACGGCCTATTGGGTGCGGCTGAAACTGCCAGCCCTTCGGCCCGTCATCGAGTTCATCACGCTTTTGCCGCTCGTCATTCCGGCCATCGTCATCGTCTTCGGCTATATCAGGCTTTACAACACCTCCAGCTGGCTGCCGCTGACGGGATCGACATCCGGCACCAACCTGCTGCTGATCTTCGGCTACACGACGCTTGCCCTGCCCTATATGTACCGCGCCGTCGATACCGGGCTTCGCACCATCGACATCGCCACACTCACGGAAGCGGCGCAAAGTCTGGGCGCCGGATGGACCACCATTCTGGCGCGGATCATTCTGCCGAATGTTCTGGTTGCCGTTCTCTCCGGCGCGTTCCTGACCTTTGCCATCGTCATCGGTGAATTCACCATGGCGGCGCTTTTGAACCGCCCGGCCTTTGGCCCCTATATGCAATTGCTGGGTGCCAACCGTGCCTATGAGCCTGCCGCGCTCGCCGTTATCTCCTTCGGCATCACATGGGGCTGCCTGGGCCTTATCCAACTCGTCTCGCGCTATCACAAAGGCGCGCCTCCCAAGGCCTGAGGATTTATTTTATGAGCTTTTTGACACTTCAGAACATTAGAAAATCCTTCGGCGCGGTGCAGGTCGTCCATGATTTCAACATGGCCATCGAGCAGGGCGAATTCGTTTCCTTCCTCGGGCCATCGGGCTGCGGCAAGACCACGATCCTGCGCATGATTGCCGGTTTCGAGACGCCGAGCGAAGGCGCGATCACCATCAACGGCAAGAACCAGACGAGCCTGAAACCCAACCAGCGCAATATCGGCATGGTGTTTCAGGCCTATGCGCTGTTTCCCAATATGAATGTCTACGAGAACGTGGCCTTCGGTCTGAAGATTGCGGGCAAGCCCAAGGCCGAGATCGATGCGCGTGTGAAGGAAATGCTGGCGCTGATCCACCTCGATCATCTGGCGGACCGCTACCCCTACCAGATGTCTGGCGGGCAGCAGCAGCGCGTGGCGCTGGCGCGCGCGCTGGCACCAAAGCCGCAGGTTCTGCTGCTGGATGAGCCGCTTTCGGCACTGGACGCCAAGATCCGCGTTTCGCTGCGTGAGGAAATCCGCAGCATTCAGCGCAAGCTCGGCATCACCACCATTTTCGTGACCCACGATCAGGAGGAGGCGCTGACCATTTCCGACCGCATCGTGGTGATGAATGCCGGACGCGCCGACCAGATCGGCTCGCCTTTCGACATCTACAACAAACCGGCCACGCGGTTCGTGGCGTCCTTCGTCGGCACGCTGAACCTCATCGACGCGACCGTGGTGGATGCCTCCACCAGCACCATCCGCATTGGCGATCAGCAGGTTTCGCTGAAAAAGCCGTTGAACAAGGAAGATGGCGAGCAGGTGACGGTGGCGCTGCGCCCCGAGGCGGGTTCGCTGGGCGAAGCCAGCATCGGCGATGTCGCGATATCGGGCCTTGTCACCTCCAGCCACTTCTTAGGCTCGGTCATCCGCACCCGCATGGATGTGGGCGGCGCGACGCTGTCCTTCGACATGTTCAATGATCCCGGCAAGACACCGCCAGCGATTGGCGAGCGCATCACGCTGAAATTTGCATCAGAAGATTTGATGATTGTAGCAGAGTGACGCACTGTTTCGTCCTCAGAAATCCGGCTAGATCGTTTCCAGCTAAAGGACGCGATCTCAAGTCGTCTCAGGAGAATAGTCATGCGTGCATTGTTTTACGAAACCTTCGGTGAGGCACCCCGCATAGCCAACCTGCCGGACCCGGAACCAACGCCGGGCGGCGTTGTCGTCGAGGTGAAGGCAACGGGTCTGTGCCGCAGCGACTGGCACGGCTGGATGGGCCATGACACAGATATTCAGCTGCCGCATGTGCCGGGCCATGAATTTGCGGGTGTGATTTCAGCCGTTGGCAAAAACGTCATGCGGTTCAAGGTGGGTGATCGCGTCACCGTTCCCTTCGTGTCCGGCTGTGGCCATTGCCAGGAGTGCCGCTCCGGCAACAGCCAAGTCTGCGAAACACAGTTCCAGCCGGGCTTCACCCACTGGGGCTCCTACGCGGAATATGTCGCTATCGACTATGCCGATCAGAATCTTGTGCATCTGCCAGAAGACATGGGGTTCGATACGGCGGCGAGCCTCGGTTGCCGCTTTGCCACATCCTTCCGCGCCGTGGTCGATCAGGGCCGCTTGAAGGGTGGCGAATGGCTGGCCGTGCATGGCTGCGGCGGCGTTGGCCTTTCCGCCATCATGATCGGCGCGGGGCTTGGCGCGCAGGTCATCGCCATCGATATTGCCGAAGACAAGCTGGCGCTGGCGCGGCAACTGGGCGCAACCGCCACCATCAACAGCCGCGAGGTTGCCGATGTGAGCGAAGCCGTGCGCGAGATTACCGGCGGCGGTGCGCATGTCTCCGTCGATGCGCTCGGCCATCCCCAGACCTGCTGCAACTCCATCAGCAATCTGCGCCGTCGCGGCCGCCACGTGCAGGTGGGGTTGATGCTGGCGGACCATTCCATGCCACAAATTCCGATGGCGCGGGTCATTGCCCACGAGCTGGAAATTTACGGCAGCCACGGCATGCAGGCCTGGCGCTATGACGACATGCTGGCCATGATCCGCAGCGGCAAGCTCTCCCCCGAAAAGCTAATCGGCCGCCACATCTCGCTCACAGACGCCGTCACCGCCCTGCCCGGGATGAACACGTTTACCGATAGCGGCATCAGCATTATCGACCGGTTCGAGTGACATCAGGCGATAGGCCTTTGGCTAGCTGGAAGCAATCCGCGCCCGTACTGTCGCCTCGGGAATAAATGGCCGTCAGGTTTTTGCCTGTTCATAAGCCCTGAACAGATCGGTTACGAGAACACCATTGATCCGCATGCCGGTTAGATCGGCGTCTCTGATGTCCGAGTCTGCCAATGTCACGCCGCTTATCGTGAGGCGTGATAGGTTGGCATTCGTGATGACGGCTCCCGACAGATTGACGTTATTGAAGCGCGCATCTGCCATGTTGATATCGTCAAGGACCGCTTCGCTTAAATTGGTGTCGGTGAAACTTGCCTTCGTCAAGACGGCGTAAAACTGCGCGCCTGCGAGGTTTACACCATCAAAGTTAGCGCCTGACATATCAGCGTTCTTGTAATGCGCTCCATGCATCTGAGGGCCATCGAATTGATTGTGCTCCTGGGGTTCAGCCATTGCCCTATCCTCCGTCAAATCATAACGCGACCCGAAGAATGTCAGATTATGAAGACATTGACGACCACCGGGTCTGAAACAGAAAGTGCATACTTCAAATCTGGCAGTGCCGCTTTCCGCCTTTTCCTTTTAAAATCAACAGCTAAAGGCCGAAACCGGAATCAGACCGGTAACGACCTCGCGTGGAGTATCAGGCAGGCTCCACCTCTTTGGCGGCCTCGGTCGGCACGTAGTTCAGCACCGGTCCGAGCCAGCGTTCGATCTCTGTTACGGCCATGCCCTTGCGCTGCGCATAGTCCTCAACCTGATCACGCTCCACCTTGGCGACACCGAAATAGTAGCTTTCGGGGTGGCCGATATAAAGGCCTGAGACGGAGGAGCCCGGCCACATGGCATAGCTTTCCGTCAGCACAACACCGGTTTCGTTGGTCGCATCCAGCAGGCGGAACAGCGTTTCCTTCTCGGTATGGTCAGGCTGGGCGGGATAGCCCGGGGCTGGACGGATGCCTGCGTAGGATTCACCGATCAGTTCATCCGGCGCGAAACTCTCACCTGCTGCATAACCCCAATATTCCTTGCGCACACGCTCGTGCATCTGCTCGGCAAAGGCTTCGGCGAAGCGGTCTGCCAGGGCCTTGACGAGAATGGAGGAGTAGTCGTCATTGGCGCGCTCGAAGCGTTCGGCAATCGCCACTTCCTCGATGCCCGCCGTGACCACGAAGCCACCGACATAATCCGTCACGCCGCCATCCTGTGGCGCCACGAAATCTGATAGCGCGACATTGGGGCGGCCATCGCGCTTGGAAAGCTGCTGGCGAAGCGTGAAGAAGGTTGCGAGTTCTTCCGAACGAGTGTCATCCGTAAACAGGCGGATATCATCCCCCACAGCATTGGCGGGCCAGAAGCCGATGACGGCGCGTGGGCGGAACCACTTTTCGTCAATGATCTTCTTCAGCATGGCCTGCGCATCGGCAAAAAGCTGGCGCGCTGCCTCGCCCTGCTTCTCATCTTCGAGAATAGCGGGATAACGGCCCTTCAGTTCCCATGTCTGGAAGAATGGCGTCCAGTCGATGTACTTCGCCAGTTCATCAAGGTCGTAGGTCTCGAAGGTCTTGGTGCCGAGGAACTGCGGCTTGACCGGCTGATAGGCCGACCAGTCCACCTTGTGAGCATTGGCACGCGCCCGTGCGAGCGGAAGCCGCAGCTTCTCACGCTCGTTGCGGGCGTGGGCTTCCGCCACCTTGGCATATTCTGCGCGGATGCCTTCAATATAGGCTGGCTTCTGATCTTCCGACAGCAAGGCCGAGACCACGCCAACCGCACGCGAGGCATCGGTGACATAGATCGCCTGACCCTTCTCGTAGCGCGGATGGATTTTTACCGCCGTGTGCACGCGGCTCGTCGTCGCGCCACCGATCAGCAGCGGAATGTTAAAGCCCTGGCGTTCCATCTCAGCCGCCATATGCACCATCTCATCCAGAGATGGGGTGATGAGACCGGACAGGCCGATCACATCGACCTTTTCAGCAATCGCCGTTTCCAGAATCTTGGTGGCTGGCACCATGACGCCGAGATCGACGATCTCGTAATTGTTGCAGGCCAGAACGACGCCGACGATATTCTTGCCGATATCGTGCACATCGCCCTTCACCGTTGCCATCAGCACCTTGCCAGCGGATTTGCGCTGCTCGCCGCCATTCAGGCGCTTTTCTTCTTCCATGTAGGGCAGAAGAACGGCCACGGCCTGTTTCATGACGCGGGCGGATTTGACGACCTGCGGCAGGAACATCTTGCCCGAGCCGAACAGATCACCCACCACATTCATGCCCGCCATCAGCGGACCTTCGATGACATGCAGCGGGCGGGCGGCCTGAAGGCGCGCTTCTTCCGTATCCGCATCGATATATTCGGTGATGCCGTTGACGAGTGCATGTTCCAGACGCTTTTCAACCGACCAGTCGCGCCAGGCCAGATCCTGAACCCTGGCTTCACGGCCCGGACCGCCCCGGAATTTCTCGGCCACTTCGAGCAGCCGTTCCGTGCCATCGGCACGGCGGTTCAGCACCACGTCTTCGCAGGCTTCGCGCAGTTCCGGGTCGATGCTTTCATAGACCGCCAGCTGACCCGCATTGACGATACCCATATCCATGCCCGCCTGAATGGCGTGGTACAGGAACACGGCGTGCATCGCTTCGCGCACCGGCTCGTTGCCGCGGAAGGAGAAGGACAGGTTGGAAACCCCGCCGGAAATATGCACCAGCGGCATGGTTTCACGGATTGTGCGGGTGGCGTTGATGAAATCCACGCCGTAATTATTGTGCTCTTCGATACCGGTGGCGACGGCAAAGACGTTGGGGTCGAAGATGATATCTTCGGGCAGAATGCCTGCCTTTTCGGTCAAAAGCTTGTAGGCGCGGGTGCAGATTTCCACCTTGCGCTCATAGGTATCGGCCTGACCGACTTCATCAAACGCCATGACGACGACGGCGGCGCCATAATTGCGCACGAGGCTTGCCTGCTCCAGAAACTTCTCCTCGCCTTCCTTCAGCGAGATGGAGTTGACGATGGATTTGCCCTGAACGCATTTCAGGCCAGCCTCGATGATCTCCCATTTGGATGAGTCGATCATGACAGGCACGCGCGCGATATCCGGCTCGGCAGCGATGAGGTTGAGGAACTCGACCATGGCCTTCTGGCTGTCGATCAAGCCTTCATCCATGTTGATGTCGATGATCTGCGCGCCATTTTCCACCTGGTCACGGGCAACGGCCAGAGCTGCCGTGTAATCGCCAGCCGTAATCAGCTTGCGGAACTTGGCAGAGCCGGTGACATTGGTGCGCTCTCCCACGTTGACGAAGGGAATGTCCTTGGTCAGCGTGAAGGGCTCAAGGCCAGACAGCGACATGAAGGAGCGATGCTCCGGCAGCTTGCGCGGCGCGTGGCCGGCAACGGCATCGGCAATGGCGCGGATATGATCCGGCGTGGAGCCACAGCAGCCGCCGACGATGTTGACCAGACCTTCGCGGGCAAATTCCTCCACCTGCGCTGCCATCATGTCAGGCGTTTCGTCGTACTGGCCAAACTCGTTCGGCAGACCCGCATTGGGGTAAGCACAGACGAAAGTATCGGCAACCTCGGACAATTCCTGAAGGTGCGGGCGCATGGCGCTGGCACCCAGCGCACAGTTGAGGCCGATGGTGAAGGGGTTGGCGTGGCGCACGGAATTCCAGAACGCGGTTGGCGTCTGGCCAGACAAAGTGCGGCCCGAAAGGTCGGTAATCGTGCCCGAAATCATCACAGGCAGATGAATGCCCTTGGCGGCGAAACGCTCTTCACAGGCAAAGATGGCGGCCTTGGCGTTCAGCGTATCGAAAATGGTTTCGATGAGAATGAGATCGGCACCGCCATCGATCAGGCCGTCGATCTGCTCACCATAGGCAAGCCGCAGATCATCGAAGCTGACGGCGCGGTAGCCGGGATTGTTCACATCTGGCGAAATGGAGGCTGTGCGGTTGGTTGGGCCAATGGCACCGGCCACAAAGCGGCGGCGGCCATCTTCGCGCTCAGCCCGCTGGGCGGCACGGCGCACGATGAACGCGCCTTCGCGGTTCAAATCATAGACCGCGCCTTCCATCTCATAATCCGCCTGCGCGATGCGGGTGGAGGAGAAGGTGTTGGTTTCCAAGATATCCGCACCCGCCATGGCGTAACGGTAATGGATTTCCTCAATCGCATCCGGCTGGGAGAGGATCAGAAGATCGTTGTTGCCCTGCTGGTGACAGGCACAGCCGATGAAGCGGTCGCCACGGAAATGATCCTCATCGAAGCCAAGCCCCTGGATCTGCGTTCCCATCGCGCCATCGAGAATGAGTATGCGTTCCCGCGCCGCCTGCTGAAGCGCCTTCAGGATTTCCGCGCCGTCACGCTTGTTGCCCGTAGGGCCAAACAGATCGTCCAACATCGGCACACTCCTCATTCCCATGTGTTTCGTCTTTTGTCAGTCACATAAAGATATCTTTATGTCAATATATCATTCATTTCCAGGTTTCACGACCCTTCTACGCCAAGGATACGAAATTTCCGTTATGGATGACACTGTTACGTCCCAAAGATATAGAGAATTGCTGGAGCATATCATACGGAGGAAAACATGACCGAAGCGGATCACGGCAAGTCAAACTGGAGCACCCTGCCCTGGCACCGGCAATGGCTGGCCAAGCAGGCGGAAGGTCTGTTCGATTTCTTCCAGTACAACGCCATCAACCCCAAGGGTGGGTTTTTCGACCTGGACCGGCAGGGCTTGGCCTTGCAGGCGGAAAATCCCGTGCGCGGCATCCACATGTCGGCCCGCATGGTGCATTGCTTTTCGCTCGGCCACCTGCTGGGCAGACCCGGCTGTGGCGATGTGATCGACCACGGCATGACCTATCTGTGGAACAACCACCGCGATGCCCAGCATGGTGGCTATTTCTGGCAGGTGGATGAGAACGGGCCCGTCGATGCCACCAAGCAGGGTTACGGCCACGCCTTCGTGCTGCTGGCCGCATCCTCCGCCAAGGCCGTTGGCCACCCGCTGGCCGACCAGATGCTGGCGGATATTACCGAGGTTCTCGAAACACGGTTCTGGGAAGAAAAATACGGCGCGATCCACGAGGAATTCCACCGTGATTGGTCGCCTGTCGAGAATTATCGCGGCCAGAATTCCAACATGCACCTGACCGAAGCCCTGATGGCGGCATTCGAAGTGACGGGCGACACATCCTACTTGAGCAAGGCCGGTCGCATTGCCGATCTCGTCATTCGTCGCGCTGCGGGCGCTCTGGATTTTCGCGTGCCCGAGCATTTTGACGAGAACTGGGTGCTCACCAAGGATTACAGCGGCAACGAAATGTTCCGCCCTTCCGGCACGACCCCCGGCCACTGGCTGGAATGGTCACGCCTCATTCTCCAGCTCTGGGTGCTGGGTGAGCGCAAGCATGAGTGGATGCCAGCGGCGGCCAAGGCGCTGTTCGTGCAATCCATGTCTCTCGGCTGGGACCGCACCAAGGGCGGCTTCTTCTACACGCTGGACTGGGACAACACGCCGAAAAAGACCGAAAAGCTGTGGTGGCCGATGTGCGAAGCAGCCGGTGCCGCGCACTTCCTCAATGAGCATCTGCCCGCTGACGAGTTCTACGAAGACAGCTATCGCCGCGTGTGGAGCACCATTGCCAACAGCTTTATCGACCACAAGCATGGCGGCTGGCACGAGGAACTGACGGAAAATCTGGCACCCGCCAACACGATTTTCCCCGGCAAGGGCGATATTTACCACGCGCTGCAAGCCTGCCTCATTCCGCTGTTTCCAGCAGATGGCAGCTTGACGAAGGTTATTTCGGAAAAAGGCGGGCGGTTTTAAAGTCTCCGTCACCCTCGGGCTTATCCCGAGGGTGACGAAACGGAAAGCGGGTCTCGATCAGAACCCGATCGTCTCTTCAAAATCATCCCAGGACTGGTACATGGCGTAACGGCCCACACCGGGAATGGGCACATGGCCGTAAAAGGGTGAAAGCTGGAACTCGGCATCCGCTTCGCTTTTTTTCGCGACAGCACCGACATAGATCGCCGATGCAAGACCAGTGCGGTTGGCACCATGTTCACAATGAATGAGGACGGGCTTTGGCGCATCCTTCATGATCCGCGCCAGTTCTTCGGCCTGAGCCTGTGGCAGTTCCCGGGCGGAACTCATAGGAAAATCAATCATCTTGACGTTGTTGCGATCAGCGGCGTTCTTTTCGTCGCTGTACCAGCCATCGGGATTTTCATCGCGCAGATTGATGATCGTTTTGATGCCGAACTGCTGGGCGTATTTCTGGACATCATCGCCGCTGGGCTGGCCCGATCTGTAAAGCTCACCGGGCAGGACCTCATGGAAGTTACCAGTCAACTGGTTGAACCCCATATGCGCACCGACTGTTGCCGGTACGGCGATGAGGCAGAGAATGCCAATTTTCAGGACGCGTGATACTGAAACCAACTGAAAACCTTCTTGGTAGTGCAAGACGTGGGGGTTCACATGACACTGCGAAGATGGCCAGACAAGGGTTCTGAAGTTGTAACGCGCTTGCACGCGACGTCACCGGCCAAAGGCATAATGACGCGAAAGCATTGATAGCCAGTTTATATAAGCTGATTTTTTCGAACGATTCGTGCAGCTTCAAAAAACCGTGAACATCGTCGTTTGCACGACCAATCTCGCCTATTCGAACTCTGCAGAGTTGACCGTGACCCGCCATTCCAAATTCCGGGGATCGACATTTTCATTGTTGCGCAACCGGAATGGTCTGCACGCAGCAAAAGTCTCCTGCGCCTCCAGCCGTCGCTCACTGACCTGATAGGGATCAAACGACACGGAAGCCCTGAACGCTGCCTCAAAACCCTCCAGCGTATAGGTCAAACGCCGCACGGCGACATCATTGGTGTTGTGAAAAGTCACCCGGATCGGCGCATTCGCTTCCACGCAGGTCGGATCAAAGCTGGCAGTGGCGATGATGGCCTCAACCCGCTCACCCGCCCGCAGCCAGTCAAACAGAACATAGGCCGCCGTGGCTGCCCAGATGATGGCAAGCGCGGCAACGATCTTCTTGAGATGTTTGGGATAGGCGATCAACGCACAGATGAGGATCGCGGAGAGAACAATGCCGAAAATCATGCGCGTGGCACGCCTGTTATCGCTGTGGCCGTTTGTTTCGTCATAGTGCCTCCCTCATCAATCTGCATGTCATCCCATCGATGCGGCGGCCCGCAGGGCGTGTCAAGTTACACGCACCGCCTGCGATCCACCAAAAGGGGAAACACCGGCCACCGCTCCGCAGGCAACACCTTTTCGTGACTGCTCAAGTAGCCTGCGCTGACGGCCTGCAGATTGCATCGACAAGGGCGTAGATGACGGTGACCAGCACAAGCAAAGTGGTGCTGCTGAGAGGGAGCGGCAACAGCATCTGTCTTGTTACAAACCCTCCCCCCAGCAACAAGGCGATCTGCGTTACCGCGACCACGAGCGCGACTGACACCGGCATGGTGACGCCTGCATTTGAAAAAAAGCGGCGATAGCCGAAGACGAAAACGACGATGAGAACGGGCATGATTCCGGATGTGTAGATGTTCAGCAACGTGGCATTTTCGAACAGGAAGGGCGCGATATACGCAAGTGGTGTCAAAAGATAACTACCGGCGATGGCAGCCAGCAGTGGTGGCCACACGACGACATTCAACACATGCACATGGTTTTTGATGCCCGCAAAGTCGGTCCGCTCTCGTGAGATCCGCATGACCGAGTGCGCGGCGAACCAGCTCAGCGCGACACCGATGACGATTACGAGCAAAACCAGCAGCAGTTGCCCACCATCAGCCGCACCTGTGCGTAAAAGTTCGAATGAAGACGAAACTTCGCCGGGCAGGCCAATCAGTGCGGGCAGAACCCACACAATCCAGAAACCCGCAACAAGGCCTGGCAAAGCAACCAACCGCGCAAGCAACAAGGAGATTGCAACGCCGCCCACCAATGATGCGACGATGACCCAATAGGCAAAAGCGCTTTCATCAACCAGAAAACCCATCATTGAAAATGATTGGGCGATGCCAGCGGCCTGATAGAAGCCCAGCAATAGCGCCACAACATTTTCGACAATCAGCAGAGCGGTGCTCTTGTAGAGATGCGGAGCAACCAGTCGAACAATTTGCCCGAGCGCCAGTGCGTTCAGGACTGGACCCACACCCACCGCCAAAATGGAGAGCCGCGACGCACCGTCATTTCCTATCCGTGTATCCACGAAAGTTGGATCCAGCCCCGGCAGCAGAATGTTCCACCCCATGATAGCCACCAGCGAGACCAGCAAGACGCGCATGACAATGCCGAAGACACCAGTGCTACGATTATTGGGATCATCAACCATCACACTCACTGGACATTCTCCTTACGCAACCACAGATGATATTTTCACTAAAGTAGCTGTCACACATTTTCGACCGAAAATTCAATCAGCAACTTTATATCAGTCGCATTATCACAACACAGCCGCGATAATAGCGCGCAGCAACCAACAGAAGGCTCATCAGGTTGAAAAACGTCCTGTTCGTTTGCAGCCAGAATAAACTCCGCAGCCCAACCGCCGAACAGGTGTTCTCAACCTGGCCGCACATAGAAGTCTCTTCCGCCGGTACCAACAACGACGCCGAGACCCCGCTCTCTAACGAACTGATCGAATGGGCCGATATCATCTTCGTGATGGAAAAGGCTCATCGCACGAAAGTGCAGGCCCGATATCGAACTGCCCTCAAGGGTAAACGGCTGATATGCATGGATATTCCAGACAATTACACCTTCATGGACCCAGCGCTTGTCAAATTGCTGGAAGCAAAGGTACCCAGATATCTCTGAGCCAGAACAGTCCGAGCAAGAGCGTAAAATGAAAAATGGTGGGCCTGGAGAGACTCGAACTCCCAACCAAGCGGTTATGAGCCGCCGGCTCTAACCATTGAGCTACAGGCCCTTTCCGGTGCGTGAAGCCTTGCCGGAATGCGGGGGTTGCAATGGTTCAACCCGACGCGGATTTGGCTTTAACGTAAATTTCTGGACGCGACAAGCCGTTGTAACCGGCGACGTGTGAACTATGCCGTATTCGCTACATAATCTCCTGCAACACACGTATCAGGGACATGATGAAGAGGAAGCTTAATGACATCGATACGAGTACGCTCAATGGCGCTGTGTGCGTTTACCGCGCTGGTTGCCTCGCCGCTTGTTGCTTCGGCGCAGGAAAATACGAAACGCGAGCCGGTCATCAGCGTATCCGGTGAAGGCGATGCCGCCGTCGCGCCTGATATGGCGGTTTTGTCGTTCAGCGTGATGAAGCAGGCCGAAACGGCAGCGGCTGCAATGAGTGAATCCAGCAAGGCAATGACCGAGGTACAGGCCGCGCTGAAGGCTGCAGGCATCGCAGACAGGGATTTGCAGACCAGCAATTTGTCCGTTCAGCCTGTGTACAAGCAGTTCGAGCCTAAAGACGGCGTCTATATCGCGCCTGAAATCACCGGTTATCAGGTCAATAACGGGCTGACGGTGCGGGTGCGCGATCTTGCCAAGCTCGGCTCGATTCTGGACAGCTCGGTCAAGCTGGGCATCAACCAGGGCGGAGACATCAGCTTTACCAATGACAAGCCGGAAGCAACGGTAACGGAAGCGCGCAAGGCTGCGGTGGCTGATGCGATAGCCAAGGCCAAGACGCTGAGCGAGGCTGCCGGTGTGAAGCTGGGTCCGATCATCGAGATCAGTGAAAACATGCACCGGCCCCTGCCCGTTCCGCAGACGATGATGCGCGCAGCGGCAATGGAAAAATCGGATAGCGTGCCGATTGCAGCGGGTGAAAACAGCTACAAGGTGACGGTCAACGTAACCTTTGCGCTGCAACAGTAACATCTGATGAGGCGCAGTTTAGCGCCTCATCACCCCACAAAAGAAAATCCCCTCGCCACTGAAATGACGAGGGGATTTTTGTTTTCAAATAGACTTGGTGCCGTTAGCGACGGATAACCGGGCAACCGCGAACATTGGCGAAAACAACGCGATCCCGTCCATGGCGGCTGATGCCGGCAACGACGACGCGGCGCGGGGAAACATCAACCACGCGTGTGCGGCGAAGACCCATGCGGTTGGCCTTTTCTTCAGCCATCCAGGGTGCGCAACGATCGCGGCCGCGATCTGGACGGCCCCAGCCGTGGTGGCCGCCGTGGCGATAGCCATCCTGCACGTAAATTCCGTAGCGAACATCTGGACCTGCCGACGCGGTGGATGCCGTCGCAGAAATGCCACTGATGGCGATGAGGGCCGCAACGCCTGCTTTTGCAAATGTGCTGATCATTGTCATACTCCGTTTCCTGTCATTCGCCGGGATGCCAGAAGGCCCGGTCGACTGTCCTGACGATATCCAGAGCGGTGTGAATGTTTTCAGAACCGGACATTCAGATTGTATTCATGATTGCTAAATTTCGACGCCATCCCTCAAGTTGAGAGATGAAGGAAGATCTGCCGGTTATGGGGCTGGTCTCTGTGCTCGAAAAGATAGATGCCCTGCCACGTTCCCAGCACAAGCTCGCCATGGGTGACAGGAATGCCGATGGAGACCTGCGTCAGCGCTGATTTGATATGGGCAGGCATATCATCAGGGCCTTCCGCAGTATGGACGACCCAATCCATCGATGGATCACTGGACGGCGGCACCATGCGTGCAAAAAACGTCTTGAGATCCCGCTGCACATCCGGATCTGCATTTTCCTGGATCAGAAGCGAACACGAGGTGTGGCGCACAAACACGGTGAGCAACCCTTCCTCCGGGTCTACCGATCTGACGAAAGCCAGCGCCGCATCCGTAAACTCGTAAAGCCCTTGCCCGCGTGTGGAAATACCGATCAACTTCTGTGGCATGGCGATGTTCACTTTCAGGTCGGGAATGAGGTGGCAGCGACCCATATCATTATCTGTGGCGAAAATCCTGTTTGGAACGGTTTGACCGTAAAGGCTAAGGTACGGGGTCGATTAACGCTGGCCGCAAAATCTTCCCATAGTTTAGCATTTCTGATTGGAACAAAATCCCGAGACTTGTCGTTCTACTGCACAGGTGATGTTGTGCGCGCCCTCTTCATATCGAGCGTTGGGCGTGACACCGAGCACAACGGGGAACGGCACGACGCATGTATGACGATCTTCAAGTGCGCAGCCACACCAATCCCCTTGCAGTTTCCACACAAAGGCTCAATGCTTCTTCGACATCGCATATTCGGTTATGGATGAGACGAAACTCGATAGATACGGCCTCTCTCCCAAATCGAAAGACTACTTTATGACGTCGCCAAACCAGCAGGTCGATCTTACCAACTGCGACAGGGAACCCATCCATATTCCCGGTTACATACAGCCGCATGGCTGCCTGATTGCCTGCGACAGTGCCATGCGCACGGTGCTTCGCCATTCGGTCAACTGCGCCGAGATGCTGGGAATTTCTGCCTCGATGACGGGCAAGCCGATTGAGGAATTTCTCGGCGCCACTGTCGTTCACGATTTGAGAAATGCGCTGACGGTGACCGCAAACCGCAGCCGCCCTGCGCTCTTGCCAAGCGTCAAGCTGCCCGCTGGAACGCTGTTCGACATTGCAATCCATCGCTACAAATCCGTGACCATCATCGAGCTGGAACCGGCCAGCGAGGAAGCGCAGCCTCTGCACACGGCGCAATTGATGATCGACCGCATCCGCGAAGCCGATAGCGTGGACAGCCTGATTTCCCGCGCCACGCGGCTCGTCAAGGCGATGTTGGGCTATGATCGCGTGATGGTCTACCGGTTTGAGCAGGATGGTGCCGGAAAGGTAATTTCCGAAGCAAAGCAGCCGGCGCTGGAAAGCTTTCTGGGCCAGTATTTTCCCGCCAGCGACATTCCGCAGCAGGCGCGAACGCTTTATCTCAAAAACACATTGCGGATCATTTCCAATTCCAACGGCGAGCGCATTGCGGTGGAGCCTGTGCTGGATCTATCGGGTGAGCCGCTCGATCTTTCTTTTGCGCATCTTCGCAGCGTCTCGCCCATTCATTGCGAATATCTGCGCAATATGGGCGTATCGGCTTCCATGTCGATCTCGATTATCATCGATGGTCAACTTTGGGGGCTGATTGCCTGCCACCACTATTCGCCCCGCATCCTGCCGATGCCCATACGCATTGCAGCGGAGATGTTCGGGGAGTTTTTCTCCCTCCACCTTCAGGCACTGAAGCAGAAGCGGAAACTCATCACAGCGCAGGAGGCGCATGCCTCGCTGGACAAGTTCCTGCGTCTTGCCGCACATCATAACAATATCGAAGAACTGGTGGTGGAGAACCTTGCTGACTTCCGGTCGCTTCTTCCCTGCGATGGTGTGGCTGTGTGGATGAATGGGCGCTGGTGCAGCCAGGGTCACGCGCCTTCGGAAGATATGGCGCCGCAGCTGGGGCGACTGGTCAGTTCCATTGCGGAAGGGCGCGTGTGGGCAACCCACTCACTCATTCACAACTTGCCGGAAGCCGAACATCTCTCAGGAGAGATTGCAGGCGTGCTGGCTGTTCCGCTGTCGCAGGTCAAGGATGACTATCTGCTGTTCTTCCGTCGCGAACTGGTGCAGACCCTGAACTGGGGTGGAAATCCAGAAAAATCCTACGAGACCGGCCCACTTGGCGACCGCCTGACGCCGCGCAAGAGCTTTGCGCTGTGGAAGGAGACCGTTTACAAACAGGCACAGCCATGGACCGAGGATGACCGGCAGATTGCCGAGGCAGCCCGCGTTGCCCTCGTGGAGGTTGCCTTCCGCCACAGCGAGTTGATGGCGGGGGAACGTGCGCAGGCAGAAGTGCGTCAACGCATGCTGAACGAAGAGCTGAACCACCGCGTCAAAAACGTGCTTGCGATTATCAAGTCTCTGGTGGGCAACCCCACGCAGGAAGGACGCACGCTCGAGGAATATGTCTCGGCCCTGAAGGGGCGCATTCAGGCCTTGTCCTTTGCGCATGACCAGGTCATTCGCGGTGAAGGCGGCGGCCTGTTTCGGGATCTGCTGGATGCCGAGCTTTCTCCGCACCGGTCCCCGAATGCCGAAGTCGAGGCGCGTGGACCAAGTGTTCTTCTCGACGCACGCGCCTTTTCGGTCATGGCTTTGGTTCTGCATGAGCTGGCAACGAATGCCGCGAAATATGGTGCGCTTGCGCCAGCCGGTGGCAAGCTTTCCGTGCTGTGGGAACTGAACGATATCGGTGACTGCGTTGTTTCCTGGCGCGAGACAGTGCCCGGCACGCTGACACCACCGACCAGAACAGGCTTTGGCTCGGCGCTGATCAACCGCAGCGTTCCCTATGACCTCGGCGGAAAAAGCAAGATCACCTACACACCGCACGGCATCGAAGCCGAAATCCTGCTGCCAGCCCGCCACGCAACGCCGGGACCCACGACCTCTCCAGAGGCAGTTGCGGCATCGGAGCGGCCCTATTCCAGACCCTATTCCCCGGAGGAACCATTGCGGGTATTTCTTGTCGAAGACCAGATGCTGATTGCCATGGACGTCGAGTACATGCTCGAAGCGCACGGCATTACAGATATCGAGACAGCAACGTCATCGACGACCGCGCTGGAGAAATTGAAGAATGTGACGCCTGATGTGGGCATTCTCGACATCAACCTCGGCTCGGATACCTCCATACCCGTTGCCCATGAGTTTCTGCGCCGTGGCATTCCGTTCATGTTCGCCACCGGCTATGCCGATGGCATCATGATACCGCCGGAATTTTCCCACGTGCCTGTTATCCACAAGCCCTATGATGAGGATGCTTTGCTGGCATCCATCGGTAAGCTTGTCGGCAAGCAGGTTCCTGCCTGATAGGGGCTAGCGAACGACAAGCTTCAAGCGCTTGACGTCATCAGGCGTCAGCTTTGCGCCAATCGCGTAGCGGAAGTCGGTCACGATGTAGTTGTCGATATCGACTTCGCAGCGATAGTTGATCGGGAACCATTGCGTACCGACATTGAATGCGCCCTGCGCATTCATCAGGTTTCCGGCAATTGGATAGTTTTTGCCTGTATGCGGCTCAAGGCCGTCATATTGCCCGTTTCGCTCCTGCTTGATCTGAGCCATCGCCTCGGCCACGCACAATTGCGCCACGCGATCCTTTGGCTTCAGGTTGCCCATGATCTGGCGCAACATGGCACCGGGGCGTTTTGCCCCGACCAATATCTTCTTGGCGGGCTTGAGGTTAGGCCCCTCCTCACCATCAGGTGCTGCCTTTGCTGGCTCCGGCGCTGGCTTTGATTCAGGCTTGGGCACAGGCAAGGCAACGGTTGCCACGTCAGGCAGCGGCGGTGCTTCAGCCGCAGCAATCTCGCCCTCGTCTGCAGTGGCCTTCTCAGCCGCTGCAGCAGGCTCAGGCTTCTCCTCAGCCACGTCAGGCAGCGTCTGAGCAGGCTGCGCCACATCTGGCTGCTTCTCGGGCTCTTTCTGCTCCTGCCCACCGGCATCCTGCTGGCCGGGCTCGTCGCGTTCATCCAACTGCGTCGGGCCGGGCCTGATGGCGACAGGCGCCAGTTGGGGCGGCGGAGGCGGTGGTGGTGGCGGCTCTGCTGGTTTTTCCGGCGCGGGCGGCGGCGGTGGCTCTTCGGCTTTCTTTTCCTCAGGCTTTGGTGGCGGCTCTTGCCTCGGCGGCTCCACCATTTCAACGCTCACCGTTTCAGGCTCAGCTGGCGCAGGCGTGAAGTTGGAAGACAGTAGATAGGTCGCGCCGACGAGAACATGCAGCAGAAGCGAAACCGGAATCGTCCAGCTCCCCTGCCACCATCTGTTCTTAGCCATCGGTTCCATCAGAACATCATGTCCTTAAATCGTGAGAGCAATCGCCCCTCACACATGCAAATACCATCCTGAAAAACAAAAACCCGGCCAGAAAAGAACTGACCGGGTTTCAATCTGTCGTATCACTAGGCCTTAGCTGTCGAGGAACGAGCGCAGCTTGCGCGAACGGCTTGGGTGCTTGAGCTTGCGCAGCGCCTTGGCTTCGATCTGACGGATACGTTCGCGGGTAACCGAGAACTGCTGTCCGACTTCTTCCAGCGTGTGGTCCGTGTTCATGCCAATGCCGAAGCGCATGCGCAGAACGCGTTCTTCACGCGGTGTCAGCGATGCCAAAACGCGCGTGGTTGTTTCGCGCAGGTTGGCCTGAATGGCAGCATCGATTGGCAGAAGCGCGTTCTTGTCTTCGATGAAGTCACCCAGATGCGAATCCTCTTCGTCACCCACAGGGGTTTCGAGAGAGATCGGCTCCTTGGCGATTTTCAGAACCTTGCGGACCTTTTCAAGCGGCATGGCCAGCTTTTCAGCCAGTTCTTCCGGCGTTGGTTCGCGGCCGATTTCGTGCAGCATCTGGCGCGATGTGCGAACGATCTTGTTGATCGTTTCGATCATGTGCACCGGAATACGGATCGTGCGCGCCTGGTCGGCAATCGAACGGGTGATGGCCTGACGAATCCACCATGTCGCATAGGTCGAGAACTTGTAACCGCGACGATATTCGAACTTGTCGACCGCCTTCATCAGGCCGATATTGCCTTCCTGAATGAGATCGAGGAACTGCAGACCACGGTTGGTGTATTTCTTGGCAATCGAAATCACCAGACGCAGGTTGGCTTCGACCATTTCCTTCTTGGCGATACGCGCCTCGCGCTCACCCTTCTGGACCATGGAAACGATGCGGCGGAATTCGGCAATCGAGATGCCGGTTTCCTGAGCGAGATTCTGGATTTCCAGACGGATATCCCGGATCGTGTTGTTTTCTTCGCGTGCGAATTCCTTCCAGCCCTTGGCGGCCAGATTGGCAATCGACTTCATCCAGTTCGGATCGAGTTCCGCACCGTGATACTGTTCAAGGAAGCTGTCACGCTTGACGCCGTAGGATTCGGCAAGGCGCAACAGACGGCCTTCATTCTGCATCAGACGCTTGGAAATGTCGTAGAGCTGTTCGACAAGGCTATCGACGCGGTTCTGGTTCAGCGACAGCGACTTCACAGCCGTGATCAACTGATCCTTCAATTCCTTGTAGCGACGTTCCTGACCGGTGGACAGCGTGCCGGTGCAAGCAAGGCGAGCCTCGACCTGCTGATCCTGAAGCTTGCGCAGCTTCTTGTAGGTATCGGCAATCGTATCCAGCGTTTCCATAACCTGCGGGCGCAGTTCAGCTTCCATCGCAGCAAGAGACAGGTTGGACTCGTCATCGTCCTCCTCTTCCTCTTCATGCGGAAGGCCTTCGCCGCCAACATTGGTCACATCATCTTCGCCACCGGGATTGCGCAGACGGCGGGCTTTTTCTTTCTCTTCGGCAACCTTGCGGTCTGCTTCGATCTTTTCAGGGCTCTGGAACTGCGGCGCAGCCTTGGCTTCAGGGCCGGAATAGGTGGTTTCGAGATCGATGATCTCGCGCAAAAGCGTCGTGCCTTCGTTCAATTCGTCGCGCCAGATAATCAGCGCCTGGAACGTAAGCGGGCTTTCGCACAGGCCGGAGATCATTGTCTCACGGCCAGCCTCGATGCGCTTGGCAATGGCGATTTCGCCTTCACGCGACAGAAGCTCGACAGAGCCCATTTCGCGCAGATACATGCGAACCGGATCGTCGGTACGATCGGTTGGCTCTTTCTTCTTGGCGGTGGCGAGAGCGGTGCCAGCGGACGGCGCAAGTTCGCCACCCTCGGACTCTTCGTCGTCGGCTTCTTTGTCTTCGGTTTCGGTGGTTGCCTCTTCGGCATCCTCGTCTTCGACGACATTGATACCCATTTCACTGAGCATCGCCATAATGTCTTCAATGCGATCAGGGTCGACCTGATCCGAGGGCAGAACCTCGTTCAGCTCATCCATCGTGACGTAGCCGCGTTTTTTCGCGGCCTTGATCATTTTCTTGACCGCGTCATCCGAAAGATCGAGAAGCGGCCCATCCGTCGCAGCATCGCGTTCGTTTTCAGCTTCTTCGTTTTCTTTGACTTTGGTTGCCATCTATCTCGTCGCTTTCCCTGACGCTAATCCGCTTCGCCGCATGACCGTTTGCCCCTTGGAGCATCCGGCAATGGCCGCGAATCACTGTCAAACACCTAACGGAATGATCTTTAATTGCCGCTTAATCACGGCTCCCACTGGCGGAATATCAAGACAGTGCATCCAAAAATGCTTCTCTACGCAGTTTCGATCCGCCAAGGCCCATTCCACCTTACTTTCCTGGAATGGTGATTCCCGCTATTTCCCTTCACGTCAAGCCTTTATGGCCAGACCGAGGGCCAAAAACCAAAAAAGCCGTCATTGCAGCGACATTTTGCGGGCCTTCACCAACTTAACCCCTATTTAGGTCTATCTGCGCAAAACACAAGCCTGCGCCGCCATCAAACACTTAACCGTGCCCATAGGCCGGCCCCTTGACCCTGCCGGACATGACGCCGAAACCATCGATGATCGCTTCCTGATTTTCCATTCTCCCGATCTCCAGTTGCACTTCCGAGAGGGCGCGCATCAGTTGAACCATGTGCTCGCCGTCTCCCGCTTCCGTTGCTTCCGCGATTTCACGCTCAAGGTCGATCTTTTGCCAGCGAAGCGCCTTGGTGCGCTTGTGAAGCGAAAGCGACTGCGTATATCCCTCACGCGCATCTTCCGGCGCCGCCTGTTCGGTCGCTGTCCACAGACGCGCATTGCGCACCTGCTGGTTCATCGCTTTCAGCAGCGCATCGAAACCCTGGGCCTCCAGACGTTGAACCAGACCATCGCGGGAAAGTTCCGCCGCACATTCGCCCGCATAGGTCAAAACCTGCGACCAGAGCTTTTGCAAATCGCGGTTCTCATAATCGATGGCGGCAATCTCGTCATATTCCTCCAGCAAAAGCTGCGGATGATTGACGATGGTTAACGCCAGCACGCTTTCGCGCAAGGCGGGTGCGCCGAGATATCCCTTCACCAGGCCGGATTGGCTGAGCCGATCTGAAATGCTACCCGAACCCGTGGTCGTTCCACGCGCCGGGGTTCTCTGCCCGGGACGATTATTGTTGCCATCATTACGCCGGAAATTTCCGTTCGGCCCATTGCTGCGCTGGAACTGCGGCTGGAAAAACGAATTCAGCCGGTCGCGCATGTCCTGTTGGTAAAACCGGCGGACCGTTTCATCGCCAATGACAGACACGATCTGCCGCAAGCGGTTTTCAAGCTCGGCGCGCTTTTCGGGCGTGTCGAATGTGACGGCTGCCGTCTCACGGCTCCAGATCATCGCGGCCAGCGGCTTGGCCTCGGCCAGCACCCGGTCAAACGGTGCCCTGCCCTCATGGCGCACCAGATCATCTGGGTCCTTACCGTCAGGCAACAGGGCAAAGCTCACTGAGCGCCCCGGCTTGATATGCGGCAAGGCGAGATCTGCCGCACGGCTGGCGGCGCGGATGCCCGCGCCATCACCATCGAAACACAGCACCGGCTGCGTGGACATTTTCCACAACAGGTCGAGCTGGTTTTCCGTCAGCGCCGTTCCGAGCGGTGCCACGGCATTTTCGACGCCCGCCTGATAGAGCGCAATGACATCCATATAGCCTTCAACGGCAATGACAGTGCCGGAGGATTGGGTGGCGCGCCGTGCACGCGCAAAATTGTAGAGTACATTGCCCTTGTGAAAGAGCTCAGTCTCGTTGGAATTCAGATATTTCGCCATCGCATCGGCGGCCATGGCGCGCCCGCCAAAGGCAATCACCTTTTCCCGCGAGGACAGAATGGGAAACATGATGCGGTCGCGGAAGCGGTCATAGGATACCGGCACATTTTCATGCACCACCAGACCACAGGCCTCCATTTGTTCCTTGGCAATGCCCTTGGAAGCCAGATGTTCCTTCAGCGCATTGCGGCTATCGGGAGCAAAGCCCAAGCGGAATGTTTCAATGGTGCGGCCGGTCAACCCACGATCGCGAAGATAAGCACGGGCCCGCGCACCGGCTGCCGTCTGCAACTGGTCCTGAAAGAACAGCGTCGCCATTTCCATGACGTCCTGCAGCGTGGCGCGCTCGCGCTCGCGGCGTTCCGCCTGCACATCCGGCTGCGGCATAGACACGCCAGCCATATCGGCAATCTGCTGCACGGCTTCGGGAAAACCCATGCCATCGAGATCAGTCAGGAACCGGAAATGATCGCCGGAGACACCGCAACCGAAGCAATGGTAGCGCCCCTTGCGGTCCTCGCAATGGAAGCTTGGGCTCTTTTCACCGTGGAACGGGCAGCATGCCCAATAATCACCCTTGGAGGCGTTGCTCTTCTTCCTGTCCCACGTCACACGTCTGCCGATAACATCAGAGATGTTCACTCGGTCACGTATCTCGTCGAGAAATGAGTTTGAAAAGCGCATTGTTACCTGGGATCAGTGCCTGTTTTGGCCAGTCTGTTATATAAGCCCACCAACGCGCAATTACCAAGCGCCGAAACGGGTGATACCCGTTATTCACAGGCAGCGCGCTCGCGAAACATTACCTATTTGTAAGTTGAAGCAGAGCGAAAAACGGCTCAATCTCTCCTCACCGGCTCAAAGTCGGCGTCGTCGCATGCTGGAAGGTTCGAGCGAAATTCCCCGTTCCGTCGAACAAGCGCTTTCCCCCGAGCGCGTTTCCCAGCAACAAAAAAGGCAGGGCATCCACATATGCCCTGCCTTTTATCTTTTTAAGAGCGCATGGCCTACTTCAACAATTCCTTGATCAAAGCCGATGCCTTGCCGAAATCGATCTGGCCGGGATAACGTTCTTTCAGAACGGCCATCACCTTGCCCATGTCTTTCAAGCCAGAGGCTTCCGTCTCGGCAATGACGCCTTCGAGGATGGCGCGCACCTTTTCCTGCGGAATTTCTTCCGGCATGAAGCCCTTGATGATGGCGATTTCTTCGCGCTCATGCTCGGCAAGCTCAGCGCGTCCGGCCTGATCGTAGATCCCGGCCGATTCTTCGCGCTGCTTGATCATCTTGGCCAGAATCTGCAGGATCTCTTCGTCTGACACCGCATCCTTGCCAACACCACGATTGGCGATATCCCGATCCTTGATGGCAGCCTGAACGAGGCGGATCGTGGAGAGCCGGCGTGTATCGCGGGCTTTCATGGCGTCTTTCATAGCGTCGGCGAAGGTATCGCGGATCATGTCATTTCTCCTTGGGAAAGCCATCTCCACCGGCAAATCCGGGCAAGGCGTTTCCGTCATATTTTCGCCCGCTGCATAAACGAGCAACCATGCATCGGCAAATCATTTGCATAAGCCATTGATTCAGATGCCTTTAAATTCCTAGGATTTCTCGTGGGCGTGGTTGACCCTTCGCCCCCCTTTCGTTATTTTCCGGCACCTGCACAGGATTTTAACGAAGGTTACGACGCGAAGGCTTTCGCGCGCCCTTATCCGCGAAAAAAGATGACCGCTTTACCCCTGCTTTTCAAGAGGCGGGCCGAAGTGGCAGAAACGGGAAACGAGATGACCGAGACAGCACCCTGGACCACCCGCAAACCCACCGCCATGCTCGTTCTGGCCGATGGCACCGTGATCGAGGGAACCGGCATCGGCGCAACCGGCAAGGTTCAGGCGGAAGTCTGCTTTAACACCGCGCTGACCGGTTATCAGGAAATCCTGACCGACCCGTCCTATCTGGGCCAGATCGTTACCTTCACCTTCCCCCATATCGGCAATGTCGGGGCCAATGACGAAGACATAGAAGATCTGACGCCCGCCGCACGCCGCGGCGCTGTCGGCGTTATCTTCAAGGCCGATATTACCGAGCCATCCAACTTCCGCGCCGCCAAGCATCTCGATGCATGGCTGAAGGCTCGCGGCATCATCGGCCTTTGCGGCATCGACACCCGCGCACTCACAGCCTGGATCCGCGAAAATGGCGCGCCGAACGCTGTCATCGCCCACGACCCGAACGGCGTTTTCGACATCGACGCGCTGAAGGCAGAAGCCAAGGCCTGGAGCGGTCTTGAAGGTCTCGACCTTGCCATCGAAGCCACATCCGGCCAGTCCTCCGTCTGGAGCGAAACGCCTTGGGTCTGGAACGAGGGTTACAGCGAACTTCAGCAGACCGAAGCCAAGTATCATGTCGTCTGCGTGGATTTCGGCGTGAAGCGCAACATTCTGCGCCTGTTCGCCGGTCTGGACTGCAAGGTCACGATCGTTCCTGCCCAGACGTCCGCTGAAGACATCATGGCGCTGAAACCCGATGGCGTGTTCCTCTCCAACGGTCCGGGCGACCCGGCTGCAACGGGCGTGTACGCCGTTCCAGTTATTCAGGATCTGATCAAGACGGAAGTGCCGATGTTCGGCATCTGCCTTGGCCACCAGATCCTCGGCCTCGCCGTTGGTGCAAAGACTGAAAAGATGCATCAGGGCCACCATGGCGCAAACCACCCGGTCAAGGACTTCACCACCGGCAAGGTGGAGATCGTTTCCATGAACCACGGCTTTGCGGTGGATGCGAAGTCTTTGCCAGAGGGCATTGAAGAGACTCACACATCTCTGTTCGATGGCACCAATTGCGGCCTGCGCATCGTCGGCAAGCCCGTGTTCTCGGTACAGCATCACCCCGAGGCATCGCCCGGCCCACAGGACAGCCACTATCTGTTCCGCCGCTTCGTGAACCTGCTGCGGGAGAAAAAGGGCGAAGCAGCGCTGGCAGAGCGCTGATAAGACTCTAGGAAATGTAGAGAATATACGGCCCGCCATAGAACCTTGGCGGGTCAGATTGAGGTGTTTTGCCGGAGCAGATTTTCGTCAGGGCGGCGATGGTTGGTGAAGAGCATACCAAAAGGTATGGTCGAGACAATCGTTGCTGATCCTGATGGAAATATGCCCGGCAGAACAGCTTAATCTGGCCCGCCAAGGTTCTGTTAGCGGGCCGTTTGCATTTGGCGCTTCACCATCACGTAAAAGCGGGTCGTCAGCAGCAAGGCTGCCGCCGAAAGGCCGACGACGAAACCGAACCAGACGCCGGGTCCGCCAAAGCCGAGCGGAAATGCGGCGACCCAGGCAAGTGCGAAGCCAATGGGCCAATAAGAAATCAGCGCAAGGATCATCGGCACCCGCGCATCCTTCAAACCGCGCAGCAGCCCGGCGGCAACCACCTGCATGCCATCCACCAGCTGAAACACGCCCGCGATAATGACCAGCGTGCTGGCATAGGCCAGAACATCCGCGGCACCGGGCAGGCTGGGGTCGAGGAACCAGCTGGCGAGATATTCAGGCGCAATGGCAAACAACAAGCCACCACACACAGCGATTGCACAGGCCACGCCATATACTGTGATCGCCGCCCGCACGAGGTTGGGATAATCATTCTGCCCATGCGCGACACCGATCCGCACGGTTGCCGCCTGCCCCAAGCCGAGCGGAATCATGAAGGCGATGGAAGCCAGTTGCAGCGCGATGCCATGGGCTGCAAGCTCAAGCGTGCCGATCTGCCCCATGAGGATGGAGGCGGCAGAAAACAGCGTGGCCTCTGCCAGAATGGTGATGCTGATGGGCAAGCCGAGGCGCACCACCTCCCAAAGAGCGTGAAAGTCCGGCCTCCAGAAGCGCACGAACAATTCATATCGGCGTGTTTCATCGCGCGTCTGGATATAGACGATGATGAAGATGAGGCTGAAGGTGTTGACGATGACAGCCGCATAGGCAGCACCAATCATGCCGAAGGCCGGGGCACCGAAGTGACCGAGCACCAGCGCATAGGCCAGAAAGCCATTGAGCACCAACATGGCGATGGTGGCATAGAGAACAATGCCCGCACGGCCGATGGCGCTGACAAGGCCGCGAATGACATAAAACAGCAATGCTGGCAAAAGGCCGAATTGCGCGACGGCCAGATACTCGCCTGTCTGCGCCGAGACTGCCGGGTTTTGACCCAGCGCCAGAAGGAGTTTCTCCGCATTCAGAAACAGTGGCACGGTCAAAAGCCAGTAGGCGATGGCAACCCACATGCCCATGCGCAAGGCGCGCCGCGCCTGTATGGCATTCCCCTGCCCGTAGGCATTGGCGACCATTGGCACCACGGCCACGGAGAAGCCCGAGCCGAAGATGAAGACCACGAAGAAGAACTGGCCTGCGAGAACCATGGCAGCAAGCTTTTCAGCGCCGAGCTGGCCCACAATCACCATATCGGTGGTGTGAATGCCAAGCTGCGCCAGCTGCGCACCGATCAGTGGAATTCCAAGCGCAAGCGTTGCACGCAGATGTGCGCCCCATGAGTTTAGACCCAGCGGAGCTCGTTCAACCGCAACAGACGAAGACATTAGCTCACCTCAAAAATGCAAGACCGCCGCCCAATACAACCTGTGTGGGAAGCGCGAGCCCTGATTATGATATTCGCGCCCTTGGCGCAAGAATGATATCGCCCGCAAAAACTGTCATCAAAATATAATATATTATAAATTACAACAGTTTGCGGTCTCAACATCACGCACCATGTCAATTTTGCAGGGTTTGTTTACCGTTCAACACTACAGATTCTTGATGATAAGCAATTTTCTGGGTGCATGACGCACGCTGTACGCGCCATTGGGCATGTCTCCATTAAACCCGGTCCCACCGGTCTCTTTCCGAGGTCAGCTAGTGTCTCAAAAATCCAATTTAATGACGCGGATCGTCGCTGCCGCCTCATGCGTGGTCGTCGCGGCTTTCGTAGGTTTCTCTTTTTATATTGATGGTTTGCAGCGTGATGCCGCCAACCATTTCGTTGAAGACAAGATCAATGCTGCCGGAAAACAGTCTGCGCTGAGCATTGCCAACTGGCTGAATGGCCGCGTGATGATGACCGAAATGGTCGGCGCATCGATGGTAACGGCAACAACGAAGGAAAAGCTGGAGCTTGCCCTGCACAACGATGTGCTGGCGCGCGAATTCAAGTCCGCTTATTTCGGCGATGAGACCGGTGCGTTCAACAACTTCCCATCGACCAAGATGCGCGAAGGTTATGACCCACGCCAGCGTCCGTGGTACCAGGCTGCCGTCAAGGCCAATGCCACCGTTCTGACCGAGCCTTACACCGATGCCACCACCGGCAAGCTAGTGGTAAGCGCCGCCCTGCCCGTCAAGCGCGATGGCAAGCTGGTTGGTGTTGCCGCAAGCGACTTCCTGCTGACAACGCTGGTTTCCATGATCGCCTCCGTTGATGCTGGCAACGAAGGCTATGCGTTTCTTGTCAACAAGGATGGCAAGATCCTGATCCATCCCAACGAAGCAATGATCAACAAGACGCTTGCTGATCTCTTCCCGGTCGCAACGCCGAAAATTTCTCAGGCCGTTTCCCAGACCAGCATTGGCGATGCTGACAAGATCACCAGCTTTATCGCGGTGCCCGGCCTTCCCGGTGTCGAATGGTCGGTCGGCCTCGTCATCGACAAAAACACGGCCTTCGCATCCATTACGCAGTTCCGCATCGCCGCCGTTGTCGCTACCATTCTGGCCGTCGCGGGCATGATCGCCTTCCTCGCATTCCTCGTGAACAGCCTTGTCATCAAGCCCGTTTCGCAGATGACGCTGGCGATGGAACAGCTCGCCTCTGGCAATCTGGATGTGACCATTCCCGGTCAGGAGCGCACGGATCAGATCGGCTCCATGGCCGCAGCCGTTGCCGTCTTCCGCACCAACGCCATGGAGCGTCGTCGCCTGGAAGGTGACGCGGAACAGACCCGCACCCTTTCCGAACGGGAGCGCAATGAGCGCGAACAACTCTCCGCAAAGGATGCCTCCGACATTCAGTTCGCCGTCGATTCCCTCGCCAAGGGCCTCGCGCATCTTTCCGATGGCGACATGGGTTACCGCATCACCACGCCATTCGTGGCACGCATCGATCGGTTGCGTGAAGATTTCAACGCATCCATCAGCAAGCTAAACGGCGCGCTGGTCAATGTTGGCCAGAATGCACGTGCCATCGACGCCGGTGCCAGCGAAATCCGCCATTCCGCCGACGAACTTGCCAAGCGCACGGAACGGCAGGCCGCATCGGTGGAAGAAACTGCAGCAGCACTGGAAGAAATCACCACCACAGTGCAGGACTCCGCCAAGCGCGCTGAAGAAGTCGGTCGTCTGGTTGCCCGTGCCCGCAGCAATGCTGAAAAGTCCGGCGTGGTTGTTGGCGATGCGGTGAAGGCCATGGAAGGCATCGAACAGTCTTCATCCGGCATTTCCAAGATCATCGGTGTTATCGATGAAATCGCGTTCCAGACCAACCTGCTGGCTCTGAATGCGGGTGTGGAAGCGGCACGCGCTGGCGAAGCCGGCAAGGGCTTTGCCGTGGTGGCGCAGGAAGTGCGCGAATTGGCGCAACGCTCTGCTAACGCCGCCAAGGAAATCAAGGTGTTGATCAGCGCCTCTACGACACAGGTTGAATCCGGCGTCTCGCTGGTTGGCAATGCTGGCAAGGCGCTCGACACCATCGTTGCGGAAGTGCAGGAAATCAACCAGCACATCAACGCCATCGTGCTGGCGTCGCGTGAACAGTCCACCGCCTTGCAGGAGATCAACACCGCCATCAACACCATCGATCAAGGCACGCAGCAAAATGCGGCCATGGTCGAAGAACAGACGGCAGCAAGCCACGGACTGGCGACGGAAGCCGCCGCTCTCAACGCCCTGCTGGCGCAGTTCCAGTTGGCCAACGCGCAGCGTGAGCAACGCTACAGCCGCGCCGCGTAGTGCGCACCTGACCCGACAACACCGTGGCCGCTAACGCGGCCACGGTTTTCCACATCATGCTGCCAATCCACGCACTTCCTGCCCTTGTCGAAGTGGTAAAAAAGCCTAGAGGTTGCCGCCAGCAAAACAGTGGGGGTAATCATGTCGGATATGATTTGGGCTGGTATTTTAATGGGTATTGGCGGCACCGCCTTGATGGACGTGTGGGCCATCATACTTCACCGCTTCTTCCACCAGCCTGCCGCGAACTGGGGTCCGATAGGCCGCTGGTTCTGGCATTTGCCCAAGGGCAAGGTCTTCCACGACACAATCGCAAACGCTGAACCCTACGCGCATGAGAACGCCCTTGGCTGGGCGTCACACTATGCGGTTGGCATTGTCTATGGCGTTGTTCTTGCTCTCATCGTGCCTGATGGATGGTTTGCAGCACCCACATTCTTGCTGCCGTGGCTGGTGGGCATCGCGACCGTTGGCGCAGGCTGGTTCCTGCTACAGCCGGGCCTCGGCATTGGCTGGGCGGCATCAAAGACGCCCAACCCATGGAAGGTGCGCGCCCTCAATATCGTCGCGCACAGCATATTCGCGCTCGGCATGTATGTGACGGCGCTGCTTCTCGCCTAGCTTAGATATCAGCGGAGAACGTATCGCAATCTTCCACCCGGCCGCTTTCGAAGCCACGACGGAACCATTCTGCGCGCTGCGCCGATGTGCCGTGGTTGAAGCTATCCGGCACGACATAGCCCTGCGACTTCTTCTGCAACGTATCGTCACCAATCTGGTGGGCGGCATTGATGGCCTCCTCCAGATCGCCCGCTTCCAGAATGCCCTTCTGCTGCGTGGACTTGCCCCAGATGCCTGCGTAGCAATCTGCCTGTAGCTCGACCTTCACGGACATCTTGTTGGCTTCGGTCTCGCCCATGGATTGGCGCTGGCGGTTGAACTCAGGCAGAACGCCGGTCAGGTTTTGAATGTGGTGACCCACCTCATGCGCGATGACATAGGCCTGCGCGAAATCACCCGACGCGCCGAAGCGGCTATCCAGCTCCCGGAAGAACTGCGTATCCAGATAGACCTTGCGATCGACAGGGCAATAGAACGGGCCGCTGGCAGACGACGCCGTGCCACATGCAGAGCGGACTTGACCTGCAAACAAAACAAGGGTCGGCTTTTCATAGCTCTCGCCAGAAGCACTGAAGAGCTTACCCCAGGTGTCTTCCGTTTCGGCCAGAACCGTGCGGACGAAAGCCGTGGTCTCATCGCTGGATTGACCCTGTGGCCGCGTGCCAGTCGTCTGCTGGCTGCCGCCATCAGACCCGATATCACCGCCAGACAGGAGTGTGAGCGGGTTGATACCAAGCGCCCAGCTGATCAAAAGGATGACGACGAGACCGCCAATGCCGATGCCGCCGCCGCGCCCGCCAGTGGGTAGGCGGAAGCCACCGCCACCAGAGCCGCCGGATGACATTCCGCGCCTGTCTTCAATATTGTCGGATTGCCGACGCCCTCTCCACTGCATATGTGTCTCCCCTTGAATGACCTGCCTAAACGCTGGATGGAGCAAAGCGTTCCGTTAGGTCAGCTCTTGGCATAGACATAAGCGCCGCCTTTTTTAAGCGCGCGCTGATAGGCCGGACGGGCGCGGATCGTATCCAGGTAAAGCCGAATAGCAGGCTGTGCATCAACGCCATCCACGCGGCTCATGGCGGCTTCCACCGGGAAGCTCATTGCGATGTCTGCGCCAGTCAGTTCACCGCCGGTAAACAGGCCATCTTTCGAAAGCTCGCTTTCCCAAAAGGCAACATTGTCTTTCAGTTGCGGATTGATGAATTTGCTTGCCACACCTTTGGAAATGAGAGTTGCAACGGGACGCAGCAGAAAGGGAACCTGACGGGGAATACGGGAAAACAGCAGCTTCATCACAAGCAATGGCATGGCAGAGCCCTCGGCATAATGCAGCCAGTAGACATAACGCCTGTAGGCATCCGTACCCTGCTTTGGCCTGAGCGCGCCTTTTCCATAGGTATCGATCAAATACTCTATGATCGCACCGCTTTCGGCGTAGATTTTTCCACCATCCTCTATCACGGGGGATTTGCCGAGTGGATGCACGTCTTTCAGGGTTTTGGGCGCCCGCATGTCAGACCCGCGTGCATAGACCTTTACGTCGTATTCAAGCCCAAGTTCTTCAAGCAGCCAAAGGATGCGGTGTGCGCGGGAATTGTCGAGATAATGGACTGATATCATAATGCCTCGTTCTATCGTTCTGGAATAAACTTTATTTCATTCTAATATAAATACGGTTTTAGTCGTTGAGAGGATCAATCCGCAAGACAGTTCCATGATCATTGCACTTTCCTGTCGGAAAGCGAAGATTCGGGGTTCCGTTCGCCAAAACATTTGCCTATAAGCCGCTTCTAGCCTGAAAAGATTGGAATTGCGCCCCCGGCCGGTGAGTTTCACCTTGGCCGTTTTTTGCGCAACACGAAAAGCGGAACGAGAGCTATGCCGAAGCGCCAAGATATCAAATCCATCCTCATCATCGGCGCTGGTCCGATTGTCATCGGTCAGGCATGTGAGTTCGATTATTCCGGCACCCAGGCGTGCAAGGCGCTGAAAGAGGAAGGCTACCGCGTCATCCTCGTCAACTCCAACCCCGCAACCATCATGACGGACCCCAACCTGGCGGACGCGACCTATGTCGAGCCGATCACGCCGGAAGTGGTCGCAAAGATCATTGCCAAGGAACGTCCTGACGCGCTTTTGCCAACGATGGGTGGCCAGACGGCGCTGAACACCGCCCTCTCGCTGAAGCGCATGGGCGTTCTCGACCGCTACAATGTTGAAATGATCGGCGCAAAGCCTGAAGCCATCGACATGGCGGAAGACCGCGCTCTGTTCCGCGAAGCCATGAAGCGGATCAACCTGGAAACACCGAAGTCGATGCTGGCCAACGCCACCGACATCAAGGACGCAGACCGCAAGACGCATGAAGCCGCACGCGCAGAGCTGAAAGCCAAGCTTTCCGGCGCAGAGCTGGACAAGGCGCTCGACAACCTCGAGAACCAGTGGAACCTTGGCGAGACAGACCGCAAGCAGCGCTACATCAGCCACGCCATGGCCATTGCCGCACAGGCGATTGATGTGGTTGGCCTGCCAGCCATCATCCGCCCTTCCTTCACCATGGGTGGCACGGGCGGCGGCATTGCTTACAACCGCTCGGAATTCTTTGAAATCATCGGCGGCGGTCTCGACGCGTCTCCAACCACCGAAGTGCTGATCGAAGAATCGGTTCTCGGCTGGAAGGAATATGAGATGGAAGTGGTTCGCGACAAGGCGGACAACTGCATCATCATCTGCTCCATCGAGAACATCGACCCGATGGGCGTTCACACCGGCGACTCGATCACCGTTGCGCCCGCGCTGACACTGACCGACAAAGAATACCAGATGATGCGCAACGCATCGATTGCGGTTCTGCGCGAAATCGGCGTTGAAACCGGCGGATCGAACGTGCAGTTCGCGGTCAACCCGAAGGATGGCCGTCTCGTCGTCATCGAGATGAACCCGCGCGTTTCGCGCTCTTCCGCTCTCGCATCCAAGGCAACAGGCTTTCCGATTGCCAAGGTCGCGGCAAAGCTCGCTGTCGGCTACACGCTGGATGAGCTGGACAACGACATCACCGGCGGCGCGACACCTGCGTCCTTCGAACCATCCATCGACTATGTCGTCACCAAGATCCCGCGCTTTGCCTTCGAAAAGTTCCCCGGCGCATCGCCAATCCTGACCACCGCCATGAAGTCTGTCGGTGAAGTCATGGCGATTGGCCGTACATTCGCTGAATCTCTGCAGAAGGCGCTTCGCGGTCTCGAAACCGGCCTGACGGGTCTCGATGAAATCGAAATCCCCGGCTACGAAGAAGGCGAAGGCTCCAAGAACGCCATTCGCGCTGCCATCGGCACGCCAACGCCAGACCGTCTGCGCATGGTGGCACAGGCTCTGCGCATGGGGATGTCTGAAGCCGAAGTGCATGAGAACAGCAAGATCGATCCATGGTTCATTGCCCAGTTCAAGGCAATCGTGGACATGGAAGCGCGTGTGCGTGAGCACGGCCTGCCAACGGATGCTGAAAACCTGCGGTCGCTGAAGGCCATGGGCTTTTCTGATGCGCGCCTTGCCAGCCTGACGAAAAAGCGTCCCAAGGAAGTGGCGGAACTGCGCAACAGCCTGAATGTGCGCCCTGTGTTCAAGCGCATCGATACCTGCGCTGCCGAGTTCGCCTCGCCCACCGCCTATATGTACTCCACCTATGAGACGCCTTTCGTCGGCCAATTGCGCTCCGAAGCGCAGGTTTCGGATCGCAAGAAGGTCGTCATTCTCGGCGGTGGCCCAAACCGCATCGGCCAGGGCATCGAGTTCGATTATTGCTGCTGCCACGCCGCCTTCGCGCTGAAGGATGCTGGCTTTGAAGCCATCATGATCAACTGCAACCCGGAAACCGTGTCCACCGACTACGACACATCCGACCGCCTCTATTTCGAGCCATTGACGGCCGAAGACGTGATCGAAATTCTCCGTGCTGAGCAGGAGAAGGGTGAGCTGGTTGGCGTTATCGTGCAGTTCGGCGGCCAGACGCCGCTGAAGCTGGCCGAAGCACTTGAAAAGAACGGTATCCCGATCCTCGGCACAGCGCCTGACATGATCGACCTTGCCGAAGACCGCGACCGCTTCCAGAAGCTTTTGATGAAGCTGGATCTGGCACAGCCAAACAACGGCATCGCCTACTCGGTTGAGCAGGCGCGCCTTGTGGCGTCGGAAATCGGCTTCCCGCTGGTCGTTCGCCCTTCCTATGTTCTGGGTGGCCGCGCCATGCAGATCATTCATTCCGAGGGCCAGTTGCAGACCTATCTGCTCGACACGGTTCCCGGTCTGGTGCCTGAGGATATCAAGCAGCGCTACCCCAACGACAAGACCGGCCAGATCAACACGCTGCTGGGCAAGAACCCGCTGCTGTTCGATAGCTACCTGACCAATGCTGTCGAAGTGGACGTGGATGCGCTGTGCGATGGCGAGAACGTCTTCGTCTCCGGCATCATGGAACACATCGAAGAAGCCGGTATCCACTCCGGCGACAGCGCCTGCTCGCTTCCATCACGCTCGCTATCCGAGGAAACGCTTAACGAGTTGGAACGCCAGACAACAGCGATGGCCAAGGCGCTGAACGTCGGCGGCCTGATGAACGTGCAATACGCCATCAAGGACGGCACGATCTACGTGCTGGAAGTCAATCCACGCGCATCGCGCACGGTGCCATTCGTCGCCAAGACCATCGGCGCACCGATTGCCAAGATTGCAGCCCGCATCATGACCGGTGAAAAGCTGGATGCGGCCATTGCGGCCTATGGCGAGAAGCCTGACCCACGCAACCTGAAGCACATCGCCGTCAAGGAAGCCGTGTTCCCGTTTGCCCGCTTCCCCGGTGTCGATATTCTGCTTGGACCAGAAATGCGCTCGACCGGTGAAGTCATCGGCCTCGACACAGATTTCGCCCTGGCCTTCGCCAAGGCGCAGCTGGGTGCAAGCGTTGACCTGCCACGCTCCGGTGCCGTGTTCGTTTCGGTGCGCGATGATGACAAGGAACGGGTTCTGCCTGCCATCCGCCAGCTGGTGGAGATCGGCTTCCGGGTTCTCGCAACCGGCGGCACGCAGCGCTTCCTGGCTGAACAGGGCATCAACGCTGAAAAGATCAACAAGGTGCAGGAAGGCCGTCCGCATATCGAAGACGCCATCCGCAACCGTCAGGTCCAGCTGGTCATCAACACGACCGACAGCAACAAGGCGATCTCGGACTCGAAATCGCTGCGCCGCGCCACGCTGATGCAGAAGGTGCCCTATTACACGACGATTTCGGGTGCCGAATCCGCAGCACTTGCCATCAAGGCGCTGAAGGCAGGCAGCCTCGATGTACGGCCATTGCAGAGCTATTTCTGATCCAGGCTAGACCGTCCCCATCTTAGCAAAACCGGCCTGCATTTATGTTGGCCGGTTTTCTTTTGTTCTGTGTTTGCCCTTCGACGAGGGTGTAGAGAGAACCATGACCGAGACAATAGAAATCCTGAACGAGAGACTGTTTCCGGTTGATCGCGAAACGCTTTTCCAGACGTTTGCCGATCCCAACCTATTGGAAAAATGGTGGGGGCCAGACGGCTTTACCAACGCCATCACCGCATTCGATTTTCGTGCGCGCGGAACGTGGAAGCTGACAATGACAGCCTCTGACGGCAACGAGTTTCACAACGTCTCGACGTTTCGCGACGTTGTGGTGCCGGAACGGATCACCTTTGAGCATCACGAGCCCATCCATGTTTACACGATGGCCATGGACTTCATCGAAGAGCCAGAGGGAACGACATTGCGTTGGCAAATGGTGTTTGATGCGACGGATGAGCTGCTGGACTTGAAACTGTTCATTCACGCCGCCAACGAGCAGAATTTCGACCGCCTTGGCTCGCTCCTTGAGAAACTGGCCTCTTAGACTGAGACAGCGGTGGCAGACCTCGCGCCCATTTCCATCAACCGTTGGACAGCCAACATATCGTCACGAAACCGCTGAAACTCCTCCGCTTTCCGTTGATCATCCGGTATCCGCAAAAGATAGGACGGGTGGACAGTGACGAACAGCGTTCTGCCGCCTTCCATCGGTATCGGCCTGCCCCGCAGGTCTGACAGCTTCTCCCTCAATTCCGTCAGGGCAAACACAGCCGTCGCGCCCATGGCGACAATGAGCTTCGGCTGCACAAGATCGATCTCCCGCGTCAGCCACCAGCGGCAGCGCTGCACCTCGCCCGCATCCGGGCGCTGGTGAATGCGCTTCTTGCCGCGTGCTTCATATTTGAAATGCTTGACGGCATTTGTCACGTAAAGCGCCTTGCGGTCGATGCCCGCCTCGCCGATCACCTGATCGAAGACCTTTCCCGCCGGGCCGACGAAGGGCCGACCGGCAAGATCCTCCGTATCACCCGGCTGCTCGCCAACAATCATGACATCGGCATGGGCTGGCCCCTCCCCAAACACGGTCTGGGTGGCCTTGCAGTGCAGCGGGCAAAGCGTGCAGCCTTGCGCATGATGTTTCAAACCTTCGAGCGTATCGGCATCCGGCAGGACTGGTGGTGGCCTGTTTTCCGCCGCGGCCTGAAGGCGATGGTGGAAAAGCTGCGGCTCGGTTGCCGCCTTCGCGCCCATCTCCAGAACCCGCCTCTCCGCGTTCAGAATAAGATCGGGAATGAGGTCTGCCTCGGGCAGGTTCTTCCAGTATTTCTTTGGCATTTCGGCTGTCATCGCCTTGATCTTCAACCGCGCCGGATTGAAAATATTGGCATAATAGGTGCGCCACAGCTCATCTGTTTCGTCTGAGAGATCGGGCTTTGACGCCGCCAGCCGCGAGGTTTCCAGAGTTTCGCCATCCCAGCGCGCTGAGCCGTTCGGGGTCAGGATCATCCAGTCCATATCTGTGAAACGGCGCTGGAAAAAGGATGCCTTGCGCTCGACGATGAAATGATCTGGCTCGAACCAGGCGATAAACCGTCGGCGGCCCGCGATGCCCTCACCCAGCGGCACTTCCTTGAAGCGCACGAAAGCCGTCATCTTGTGGCTATCGCGCCGAACCGCTTTCTCCATCTTGCGCGCTTCCGCCACATCTGCGTCCGCCTTGAACGCAAGCAAGGCCCTGTCCTTCGAAAGCCGCCACAGGAGACGGTAGAGCAGCGCGAAACGGGAGGGATCGCTGTGACAGATAATGGTTTGTGCCAAGGGCATGAAGGCCGAAGGTACGTTCACGCTGGCGGCGCTATCCACCTCTGGAACACGGTCGCCCTCTTCAAAACCAAACAGGCCTGTTTCCTCACCACGAAACCGCCAATCGATTTCGTGTGGTGCGACACTTGCCGATAGGAACCGCCGAGCGGCATCGCGCCACTCGCTAAAATCCCCCCGCCCCTCCAGCGAAATCAGGTACATTACAGGAGGGACAATTGTTCTGGCTGCGGGGCAAACATGGCCCGCAGGTCTGGACGTTCCGTCAACTTGCCCGGAGACCAGCCAGCGGCAACAACGAATGCCTTGACCTTCTTCAACGACACGCCAAAGCGGGCAATATCTTCCAGCCGCAATTGCCGGAACCGGCGCGAAGAGAGAATGGATTTCACCGTTTTTGTGCCGAAGCCGGGAACCCGCAGCAGCGTTTCGCGATCTGCCTTGTTCACATCGACAGGAAATTGCTGGCGATTTGCCAACGCCCAGGCGAGCTTCGGATCAATATCGAGATCAAGCATGCCGTCCTTCTGGGTCGAGGCAATCTCGTCGATGTCGAAACCATAGAAGCGGTAGAGCCAGTCTGCCTGATACAGGCGATGTTCGCGCATCAAGGGCGGCTTGATAAGAGGCAGGTTTTTCGACGAATCCGGGATGGGGCTGAAGGCTGAATAATAGACACGGCGCAAACCGTAGCTGCCATAAAGCCGCGCGCTGGTTGACAGGATGGTGGTGTCATTGGCGCCATCGGCACCTACAATCATCTGCGTGCTCTGGCCCGCTGGTGCGAATTTTCGGACCCGTTTGGTCTGAAGTGTTGGCTCACCCGCCTCCTCGATTTTCAAGCGAATGTCAGCCATGGATTTGCGGATATTCACGGGCTGCTTTTCCGGCGCGAACTGGCTGATGCCGCGATCCGTCGGCAGTTCGATGTTGATCGACAGGCGGTCGGCATAAAGCCCGGCCTCCTCGATCAGGTGAGCCGATGCCTCGGGAATGGACTTGAGGTGGATATAGCCGCGAAAACCATGGGTGACGCGCAATTCTTTTGCCACCCGAACCAGCTCTTCCATCGTGTGATCTGACGACCGGATAATGCCCGACGACAGAAACAGGCCCTCGATGTAATTCCGGCGATAAAATTCGAGCGTCAGCCAGACGACCTCTTCCACCGTAAACCTCGCCCGCTCGACATTGCTGGAGGACCGGTTGATGCAATAGGCGCAGTCATAAATGCAGAAGTTGGTCAGAAGAATCTTGAGCAGCGAAATGCATCGCCCATCCGGCGCATAGGCGTGGCAAATGCCCGAACCTTCGGTTGAACCCAGCCCGCCGGAAGCGGATGAATTGCGCTTCGACGTGCCGCTGGAGGCGCAGGATGCATCATACTTTGCCGCATCGGAAAGGACTGCCAAACGCTCTTTTATTGACTTTTTCATGCATATGTTCACTATATGTTCTTGCAATATAAGTCAATAACTGAATATGATCAGGCCGTAAATCTGCTAGAAATGGATGGCTTCAAATTATCTGGCAAATCACTCCGGTCTTCTGATATAGTGTCGGAAATTGTGATTTTGACATGGTTCCGTAGTTTTGCTCCGGAACCTGTTTCTTTTTGTGTCTGCGGGTACCGCAGATCGAATGCGAAGGAAGAAAAAATGGTAGAAAAAGTGCCAATGACGCAGGGTGGATTCATCAAGTTGCAGGAAGAACTGCGCTTCCGCCAGCAGGAGGAGCGTCCGCGCATCATCGAAGCCATTGCCGAAGCACGCGCCCATGGCGACCTCTCGGAGAACGCCGAGTACCACGCTGCCAAGGAAGCGCAGAGCCACAATGAAGGCCGCGTTGCCGAGCTTGAAGACCTGACGGCCCGCGCCGAGGTTATCGACCTTTCGAAAATGTCTGGCACCACCATCAAGTTTGGCGCGACGATCAAGCTCATCGACGAAGAGTCCAACGAGCAGAAGACCTACCAGATCGTGGGCGATCAGGAAGCTGACGTGAAGCAGGGCCGCATTTCCATCTCGTCGCCAATCGCCCGCGCGCTGATCGGCAAGGAAGTTGGCGACAGCATCGAGGTGAATGCACCCGGCGGTTCGCGCGGCTATGAGATCCTCTCCGTAAACTGGGGTTGATCCCCCCTGCCCGAGTTATCAATCTTGCCCTATGTTGACTTGGCCGATGTCCAGGTGCTTGCGCCGAATTTCAAGCGCAGGCTCTCTGGCGTAACCTCTACGATCATTCAGCTTCTGCCTGTCCAGAACAGGCAGGGGCAGAAGGTGGCGGCCATCGGCCCGGGCTTGCCTAGCAGCCTGCCGCATGTTCGCTTTCGTGACCTATGGAAGCTTTGGCAAATGGGACCTGAACAAAAGCCCCGCGTCTGGCATGCGCGGCGCAATATTGAAATGCTTCCCGCCATCATCCTGCGGGATGTGCTGCGCATGAAGCTGAAAGTGGTCTTCACATCCGCGTCCCAGCGCAAGCATAGTGGCTGGACGAAGTTTCTGATTTCGCGCATGGATACCATCATCGCGACCAGCAACAAGACGGCGTCCTATATGGACCTGCCAAGCACCGTCATCATGCACGGCATCGATACTGACCGCTTCTGCCCACCGGCAGACAAGGCGCAGGCGAAACGCGCTCTGGGTCTTGATCCCAACCAGAAACATGTTGGCTGCTTTGGTAGGGTGCGCAAGCAGAAGGGCACGGACCTTTTCGTGGATGCGATGATTGCCACATTGCCACAACAGCCGGGCTGGTCTGCCATCATTGCTGGCCGCGCCACCGGGCCGCATGTGGAATTCGAAAATCGCCTAAAGGAAAAGGTGCGTGCTGCAGGCCTTGCAGACCGCATTCTGTTTGTGGGCGAGCACACCAACATCAATGAATGGTATCGCACCCTAGACCTGTTCATAGCTCCCCAACGCTGGGAAGGCTTTGGCCTGACGCCCCTGGAAGCAATGGCAACGGCAGCGCCGGTTATCGCGACCGATGTCGGCGCGTTCCCTGAGTTGATTGTGGAACATGCGACCGGAACCACCATTCCACGTGACGATCTGCATGCCATGAGCCAAGCCGCATCAAGCTGGATGAGCGACGACAAAAAGCGCGCCGAGGCATCGCTGGCTGCGCGCCAGCACGTGGCGCAGAATTTTACCATCGACGGCGAAGCGGCAAAACTCGGAAGCGTCTACGAAGCTCTTATGGCTTGCGCTTGAAGAGTTCGATATAGGCGGAGGAAACGGCTTCTTCTGAAAACTGCCGCATCAGGGTCTCATGTCCGCCAGCCGCTACGCGCTGGGACAGCGCCTTGTCATTCAAAAGGCTGCTGATGGCAGCCGCGAAACCGGCGTCATCACCAATATCCGTCAGCAACCCATTCTCTCCATCGCGCATGAACCACATGGGTCCTTCCGATCTGGACGAGACCACAGGTTTTTTCTGCGCCCATGCTTCGAGAATGACATTGCCCAGCGGCTCATGGCTTGAGGGCATGACGAAGATGTCCGCAGCCGAAACGTAAGGACGTGTATCGTCCTGCCATCCCAGGAAGCGCACCCGCTCACGCATGCCGCGTGCATCCACTTGCGCCTCAAGGCTTTCCCGCTCCTCACCATCGCCCACCAGCCAGAGATAGACCCCAGGCAAAGCCGCGACGGCATCGATTAGGGTGTGAAAACCCTTTCGCTTGACGAAACGGCCCATCGACATAACCACCGGGGCATTTTCCGGTGTATCAAGCAGAGCTTTGGCAATGGGCGCTATTTCCTGCGTATCCGTAAAATTGGAAATCACCTCAACGCCACGGGTCCATCCCAGGCTGCGAACGCGTTCGCCGATACCGGGCGTGTTGCAGACGATGATGTCGGTATTCTTGAAATAATCCAGCTTGGTTGGATAATCCCCCAGCCGAGAAAGCTTGATGCAGCCCTTATAGGCTGGCATCAATTCGCTGGCACGCGGTGCCCATGCCATGATCGCATCCGGCTTGTGAGACTCTGCCATCGCGTGGACCTTGATGGGAAGCAGAAACCGATCCAGCGAGACATTACGGAAATTGCTCTCTGTAATATCTGCTACCGTTTCGATATCCCTCCGCCAAACGCGATTTTTCCGTATCACGCAACTCTGCTCTACCCCACGCCTGGCAAAAGCGTTGACAAGATGGACAAAAAATCGCTCTGCGCCGCCATCCTTCCCGAAGTGAAAATGGTGGACTCTCATTTGATCGACGCCTTCTCGAACAGCTTCAGATAGGCGTCCGTAATGGCCTGCTTGGAGAACCTCTCGCGGGTTGTTGCGTGCCCACCTTCAACCAGTTTTTCGCGCAATGCCGGATCGTTTCGAAGCCGGTTGATGGCATCGGCCAGACCTTTTTCGTCTCCACAATCCACCATCAAGGCATCGACCTCATTGGTCATGGCGAAGGACGGGCCTTCTGCGCGAAACGCAACAGTCGGCTTTCCGGCTCCCCAGCCTTCAAAGCAAACATTGCCCAGCGGCTCATGCAGAGAGGTGATGGCAAAAACATCTGCCGCAGCAAGGTAAGCGTATGCATCGGTTTTCCAGCCCGGAAGCTTGACCCTATCCCGCAAACCAAGCTCTTCCACCAGTTTGGATAGCTCTTCTCGCTCTGGACCATCGCCCAGCAACCAGAGACAGGCGCCCTCCATATCTTTGATGACGCGGATGAGATGCGCAAACCCCTTACGCTTTACGAACCGTCCCATGGCGACAACGACGAAGGCATCCTCAGGTGTGTCCAGCGCACGCCGAGAGATCGGCGGAATGGGGGTCGCGTTGCTGAAATTCGGAATAACATCGATGCGTCGCTCCCAACCCAGGCTCTTTACCCGTTCCGCCATATCAGGCGTTATACAGACAAGCACTTCCGAGTTTCGGTAATAACCCAAATGCTCCGGGTAATCTCCCAGCCGGGAAACTCGAAGCGCTGTTTTGGTATTCGGCATGAAACGGCTCGCACGCAATTGCCATGTCATGATCACATCTGGTTTGAAATCTTTGACGATCCTTCTCAGGCGCCATGACAACAGAAACCGGGACAGCGAAATTCGGCGAAATACACCTTCATATACAACCGCTGCGTTTTCGATAGCGGCCCGCCAACTGCGCCCCGGACGGATCAACACGCGCTGTTCAACGCCCTGCTCGCCCAATGCGTTTACGAGGTTTACAAAGAAACGTTCTGCACCGCCCTCTTTTCCAAAATGAATGTGCAGCACTTTCATCACGTGTTCCTTTCGCGCACGATCGTATCGACGTTGGGCCGACGGTTCAGCGCATGACGCTGATAAATCTTGGCCTGGGTCAGAAACGCATAGACCCCGCCTGTCGCCGCCTCGATAAAGCCTGGTAAGCCGCAGCGCCAGAGGCCATTTTTGAAATAGAGGCGCAGAAAATAGAGAAGCGGCGAGACCAGCAAACTCGAAAGACGAGCCTTGCGACCCTCTGCAAATTGCTGGTCAGCCTTTAGCGTCGAATATTTGTTTTCTTTCAATATCTGCTCATCGATAATCAGCGGCCGGTAATGCAGCAAACTGCCCTTCTCCGAAGCATTCACTGCTCCTGACGGCACGATACCCTCATGGACCTTCTGCAAAAGATCATAGGCACCCTTGCCATTACGAATAAGCCGCAGGTTCTTGCGTTCACGCACGTTTTCCGGCGTGTAGCCATAGCCGATGAGATACGGACGACGTGCGACTTTCCAGCCGACAATGGTATCGGGCGCTTCAAGGAGCTGCGGTAGGGCCTGTTGCAACGCCGCATCCAGCCGCTCGTCGGCATCAATATTCAGGCACCAGGCCTGCGTGCATTGCTCCAGCGCAAACTGCTTCTGGCCAGCATAGCCACGCCATGGCTCAAACATGAACCTGATAGGCCAGCCCTGGTCGATATAGCTTTGCACCAGAGCCTGAGTACCGTCCGTCGACCCGGAATCGACGATCACAATTTCGGCGCAGCCTTCTAGGCTTTCTATGCACTTGCCGAGATATGCCTCTTCATTAAGGCAAATGATGAAAGCGGAGACACCCTGTTTTTGCATTCGTTCTCCTACATCTGTAAGTGCGGCGACCTGTGGCCGACGGCCTACCGAACAGTCTTTAAAACCGAGCTGCCCAAATTTGCAATGGCCTTGAAGACAAGATGCGGGAATGTAGGCCATGATAGTGACTTGCCCGGCAAATCACTGTTTTACTTTGCATCTTTTTTGGTGTCTCTAGCCTTAAATTACTCGAAAAATCTCATTGCTATATATATTTTGAGTGCGACATTCAGAATCAGGAATCGTCAGAAAATATAATATATCTCTAAGTCGCTTACAGATGCTGAGATATAGAAATTTCTCCGTATTCGACAACTTTGGATCTCAGTTGATGCTATCCGATTCAGTCCAAACTGTGATGGAAGTGATCACATATATGTACAAACAGCGAACCGGCGAATTATCCTCTAGGGCCCTTAAGAATGGATTCTGACTGCTGATCCTCTCTAAATAAGAGGCAGCAGTATCGACTGCGCGTGAAAATGCCTTGCCGTTGGAAGCTATGGCAATAAGGCCGCGAGCGAGATCCTGGTCTGCGGCGACGGCATTTCCATGACCTAGGAAATCGGCCATCGACATGCCGTTCCTGTAGACTATTGGTTTACGCGCCGCGACTGCATTTTGAACGATACCCGACCCCTTAACGCTGTAGGCCGATTTTTCGTAAGGAGGGAGTAATGCGCCCACGGACAAAAACAGATTAGTAAAATCGCTTTGTGACATTATTGTCTTTTGTTTGCGTATAGTGACATTACTCAGCTCCTCTTCGGCGGAAGTAAAATCCACCCTGCGCAAAAATCCCGTGGTACTTTCGCAGGTAAGAAGAAAGTTCTTCTGGCTCTTCACATCCAAACAGTCATCAAAATTGTTCGGGCGTGATGCTACTCCTTCACCCAAGAACTTGCCGAATTCACAATCTTCTTTTGTATGCCGCGCTGGTCACGCCAGTCTCGCCCAGTGTCTTCCACCACAGGCACACCCTTGGGAGAGAATATGTAGTTGTTAAAGCCGCTTATGTAGGTTTCCATGTCTTTGTTCACATTGGAATAAAACTGCTTTTCTGGATCAAAAGCCACGTCCATCAGCTTTGCGCAGTTACGCGCTACCTTGCCGTCAATGATCGAGGGTGACGTTGTGAATTTTGGAAATGTGCCGGTCGGCAGCTTTAGGCCGAGGAATTTCAGATAATGTTTGCCCCGGTGCAAATGGCCTTTTCGACCTATATCCCAATTCTGGTTGGCGCTGTGAAACGAGACTTGTTTGACGTCGCCTGAAAAGCAGTCCTCGACCCTCTGATCAAGGGTGTCGAGCGCAATCCAGTCATCCTCAAGGTGGAATACATAGTCCGCGGTTGTGCCCTGCCACAACCTTTTCACCGCAGCCGTGAAACCCGCCACTTCCGGTGTCTGGATGACCGGGGCGTTGAAGTGGGTCTGCAAAAGCGAAATACATTTCGCCTCATCGTCCGCATCGCCAAAAATGGGATCGATGTTGGCATAGACGTTGACGACATTATGAAAGCGGAAAGCATTCTGCGAAAAGCTTTCCAGCGTTCTTTCAAGGAGGTCGGGGCGGCGGCCTGCTACGATTGAAATGTCGATATTCATATGCTCAGCTTTCAACAACAGTCGAAGACAAATACTTTAAAAGATTTCGCATCACACCCCAACCAGCCCAACCCGTTTGACCTGGCGTATCGTCAGCATGGTGCGCACGGTATCCACATGCTCGTCCGCAGTCAGCACTTCGATCACGAAGTCCTGGAACCGTGTGAGGTTTTCGGCGACGCAGTGGAGGAGGAAGTCGCTTTCACCTGAGACCATCCATGCCTGGCGCACCAGCGGCCACCGTTCTGTGGCGGCGGCGAAGGCTTTGAGGTTGGTTTCGGACTGGCGCTTAAGCCCAACCATGCAGAAGGCCACGAGGTCAAAGCCAAGCTTAGGCGCATTCAGCATGGCGTGATAGCCTTCGATGATACCGGCCTCTTCCAGCTTGCGCACCCGGCGCAGGCATGGCGGCGCGGAAATACCAACGCGGTCTGCCAGTTCCACATTCGTCATGCGCCCATCGCGCTGCAGTTCGCGCAGTATTTTCAGATCGATGGCATCGAGTTCGACGCTGGCCACGCGGGTCTTCCTTGTTCGGCTTTATGCTTCCTTCTACTCTTCACGGCGGGATTCGCAATAATAGTTCAATGGCACGACACAAAATTACGTGTAGAGTTCCGTATGGGCTGTTGGAAACGCAAGGCTGCCCTTGAATATCGGCGCAGGACGCCCTTAAATACCAGACAACGAAAAGGTGTATCGCGATAGAGCCAGGAACATGGCTGTCCCCATCTGCCACCTTGTTTTGAAAGGAATGTTCCATGTCTGCCCGTCACGCAAAAGTCCTGATCATCGGCTCCGGTCCCGCAGGCTACACAGCCGCAATCTATGCCGCCCGTGCAATGCTCGAGCCTGTTCTCATCGCCGGCATGGAACAGGGTGGCCAATTGATGATCACCACTGATGTTGAGAATTACCCCGGCTATGCCGATCCTATTCAGGGTCCGTTTCTGATGGACCAGATGCTGAAACAGGCAATCCATGTGGGCACAGAGATCGTGAACGACCTCGTGACCGAGGTTGAAACCACCCACCGCCCCTTCACGGTCAAAACCGATTCCGGCGCTGTGTGGACAGCCGATACGCTGATCATCTGCACCGGCGCCAAGGCCAAGTGGCTTGGCATTGAGAGCGAGCAGCATTTCCAGGGCTTTGGCGTTTCCGCCTGCGCCACCTGCGATGGCTTTTTCTATCGCAACCGCGATGTAATCGTCGTTGGCGGCGGCAACTCCGCCGTAGAAGAAGCACTCTATCTTTCAAACATCGCCAAGTCAGTCACCGTCGTTCACCGCCGCGATAGCTTCCGCTCCGAGAAGATTTTGCAAGAGCGTCTGTTCGCAAAGGAGAATGTGAACATTCTGTGGAACAGCGAGATTGCCGAGATTGTCGGCACGCCCGCCAAGCCCCCCATGCCGCCATCGGTTACCGGCGCTAGAATTCGCAACACGCAGACCGGCGATATCACCGAGATGCCGGTCCACGGCGTATTCGTGGCCATTGGCCATGCGCCAGCTGTGGAGCTGTTCGAAGGCAAGCTGAAGCTGAAGCCAAACGGCTACATGTGGACAGCACCCGATTCGACCGCGACCGATGTGGACGGAATATTCGCCGCCGGCGACGTGACGGATGATACCTATCGCCAAGCCATCACTGCCGCAGGCATGGGTTGCATGGCTGCACTTGAAGCCGAAAGATATCTCGCAGCGCAAGCGCCGCTTGCCGTTGCCGCAGAATAAGAAGGGCGACACACCGCATGCCTATGCCGTTAGACTGGGACAAACTGCGCATATTTCATGCGGCTGCCGAAGCTGGATCTTTCACCCATGCAGCAGACAAACTGCACCTTTCGCAATCTGCCATCAGCCGTCAGGTCAGCGCGCTTGAGCAGGATGTCGGCGTCAAGCTGTTCCACCGCCACGCGCGCGGCCTTATCCTGACCGAACAGGGCGAGTTGCTCTACCGCACGGCGCACGACGTTCTGCTGAAGCTTGAAACGGTCAAGATGCAGCTGACCGAAACGACGGAGAAGCCGAGCGGCAAATTGCGCGTTACCACCACCGTTGGCCTTGGCCAGGGATGGTTGACGGACAAGGTGCAGGAGTTCCTGCAGCTTTACCCGGAAATGTCGATCCAGCTCATTCTCGACAATGAGGAGCTGGATGTGAACATGCGCCACGCAGACTGCGCCATTCGCCTGCGCCAGCCGCAGCAGTCCGATCTGATCCAGCGCAAGCTGTTTACCGTGCACATGCACGTCTATGCAGCCCCGTCCTACATCAACCGCTATGGCGAGCCTCAGTCCATCGAGGATCTGGATAACCACAAGGTCATCTCGTTTGGAGAGCCAGCGCCGAACTATCTTCTGGACGTGAACTGGCTGGAAAATGCCGGGCGCTCATCGGACAATACCCGTCTTGCGCATTTGCAGATCAACAGCCAGACATCCATCAAGCGCGCCTGCCTGCTGGGCATCGGCATCGCCTGCCTGCCGGACTATATTGTTGGCCGCGACCCCGGCCTTATCCAACTTTCCTTGCCCGCAGATATTCCGTCATTCGATACCTATTTCTGCTACCCGGATGAATTGAAGAATGCGGCCAAGCTGAAAGTCTTCCGGGATTTCGTTGTTGCCAAGGCGCGCAACTGGAATTTCTGATTCCAAAAATTCGTATTTATCGTTTCGAAACAGAGAATTAGCAGGCAATATCGCCTTGCTGGCCTATGTCATTGTGTAAAGCAATGCGAAATAAATATGACAAGATTTCCGAGCGATGCGTGGGGCGCAGGGCTGGCCTGCACAAAAAACAGTTGATCGATGCCCAAATAAGCATCATATCGCACACAGCTGATGCACACGGCGGCTTTTCCTCCCAGTTCCGCCGCGTCAGCTGTTCCCCTCTGGAGGTTTTTTAACCTTCACACTTATAAGGGCCCTGGAGTAATCCGGTGGCCCTCTTTTTTTACCCGCAATAATTTTCTGATGAACAGCCGTTTGTTGAACAAATGGCCCTTGTTCTTGAACGCTTGCAATTCCATATTCTCTAAAGCTGTAGCGGGCTCCTGTTGGCCCCATCAGCTGTTCCCCTCTGGAGGTCTCGACCTTCAAACTGTCAGGCCGCGGAGAGATCCAGCGGCCTTTTTTTTGGCCTGGGAAGCCCGGGGAAACAAATTTGCGCCCTCCCCTTGATATCGATCATCCCCGATATAAATATCGTAATGGACAGATATACGAGAAAGATATGAACCACGAAGACGCCTTGAAGGCCATTGCTCATCCGGTTCGGTTGAAGTTTCTGGAATGGCTGAAGCAGCCGGAACAGCACTTCAATCAGGCACATCCCTTTACCATGGGCGTGTGTGCGCACCAGTTCGAGATATCGGGCCTATCGCAATCGACAGTCTCGTCCCACCTCGCTGCCTTGCAGGCAGCCGGGCTGGTCAGATCGCGAAAGGTTGGGCAGTGGAATTTTTATGAGCGTGACGAGGAGAATATCTCCCAGTTTCTCAGCTATCTGAACCAGAAGCTTTAAGCGCGCCTATTTCGGCGCTCTCGACCTCCAAGAAGAGAAAGCAATTTCATGACAAAACTGTTCGAACCGGCCCAGGCTGGCGATATTTCCCTGGCAAACCGCGTCGTCATGGCCCCTTTGACGCGCAACCGCTCCCCGGGCGCCATTCCCAACAACCTGAACGCCACCTATTACGAGCAGCGCGCGACGGCGGGCCTGATCGTGACTGAAGGCACGCCCGTTTCCCAGCAGGGACAGGGCTATGCGGATGTTCCCGGCCTTTACAAGCAGGAATCCATCAACGGCTGGAAGGCCGTGACCGAGGGTGTTCACAAGGCTGGCGGCAAGATTGTCGCTCAGATCTGGCACGTTGGCCGCGTCTCGCACACATCGCTCCAGCCCCACGGCGGCCAGCCGGTTGCACCATCTGCCATCAGGGCCAATTCCAAGACCTACATCATCAATGATGACGGCACCGGCACCTTCGCCGAGACGTCCGAGCCACGCGAACTGGGCCTCAGCGAAATTCCGGTCGTTCTGGATGATTTCCGCAAGGGCGCCCGCGCCGCTATCGATGCCGGTTTTGACGGTGTAGAAATCCACGCGGCCAATGGCTACCTGATCGATCAGTTCCTGAAATCCGGCACCAACCAGCGTACCGATGAATATGGCGGCTCGATCGAAAACCGCGCACGCTTCCTGCTCGAAATCGTGGATGTGGTGGCCAAGGAAATCGGCGCAGGCCGCACAGGCGTTCGCCTCTCCCCGGTCACACCTGCCAACGACATTTTCGAAGCAGAGCCTCAGCCGCTGTTTGAATATGTTGCACGCGAACTGGGTAGCCGCGGCCTTGCCTTCATCCACGTGATCGAAGGCGCAACGGGTGGTCCGCGTGATTTCAAGCAGGGCGACAAGCCCTTCGATTATGACGCGCTGAAAGCCGCCTATACCAATGCCGGCGGCAAGGGCCTGTGGATCGCAAACAACGGTTACGACCGGGAAACAGCCATCAGCGCGACGGACAGCGGCAAGGTTGATGCGGTTGCCTTCGGCAAGGCGTTCATCTCCAACCCGGATCTGGTGCAGCGCCTGAAGGACAACGCACCGCTCAACGAGCCGAACCAGCAGACGTTCTATGGCGGCGGCGCAGAAGGCTACACCGACTACCCGGCGCTTGCCTAAACGCAGATATCAGACGCCGCGTATTCCCATGGGGATGCGCGGCGTACCGCACCATCGAGAAAACTTGGGCGATGCATGGGCGATTTGACGCCCCGTCGGTCAGCCGGGACTACGGTCCACCACTTCGGCCTCTGGCCTATCGCCACCAAGGCTGTGTTCCACGTGCCAGCGGCCGCGTTCATCCTGATAGTAGATTTCTTCGTCTTCACCGCCCACCTGCTGTTCGGCAGCGGCAATGCGGGCTGCCTGAACGGCGTCGGAGTGGGATGGAAATGCCTCGGAATAAGCGCCGCTCATCCTGTAGGCCCAGCCTCCATCATGCTCAACAATCTCGTAGACCACTTTGGTCATGCGCACTTCCTCCTGATAGATTGAAGGAGCGTGGCAACCTTTGCCGCTAACGTGCATTTGAAGAACGAGATCGCGGCACAATCGCCAGGTCCTTGAACACCACTATCCTACCAAATCACCCAATGTGCAAATGTCACATCTTGCCGCAGCATTGGTTTTGATCAGTCCATGATACGGAAGGCCGAATATGTCGATTGCCACCAGGCTGAAACAGGAGCGTATGCTGCTTGCAGCCGTGCCTTGCGCCGTTGCCGCTTATTTCGCCGAGCATATGGTGATGGAGCAAAGCAAGACACTGTCCTTTATCGTCGCTGCAGCGTTGATCGGCGTCATTATTCTGGTGTCGATGCGGGTTGCCCATCACGCCGAAATTCTAGCGACCAAGGTGGGAGACCCCTATGGCACGATGATCCTGACGCTTTCTGCCGTGGCCGTAGAGGTGCTGATCCTTGCCATCATCATGCAGGAATCCACCTCGCCCACACTTGTGCGCGATACGATCTATTCCGCAGTCATGATCGACATCAATGGCATTCTCGGCATCGCCGCCCTTCTGGGCGGCCTTCGCCACGGCGAACAGCCTTACAATGACGATTCGGCGCGCACCTATGTCGTAATGATCCTCACAGCCATGGGCATTTCGATGATCGTGCCGGAATTCATTCCGCAGGCGAAGTGGCACTATTATTCAATCTTCACCATCGGTGCGATGATTACGCTCTATGCGCTGTTCCTGAAGATGCAGGTCGGTCCACACAGCTACTTCTTCAGCTACAGCTATCCGCGCAACGAGCGCAAGAAATCCACCGCCGAGCAGCAGCAGGAAGCGGATGAGCACGATGAAAACGGCCCCGCCTCCTACTCGATTGCGATCATTCTGATCGGCGTCGTCATCATCGGCGCGTTGGCGGAATTCATGTCGGCATTCCTGAGCAACGGGCTGGAAGGCAGCGGCGCGCCGCTGGCATTGATGGCCGTTGTGGTGGCAACCATTTCGGCAGCACCGGAAATCATGACGGCCATGCGTTCTGCCCTTCGCAACCGCATGCAGTCGGTCGTCAACATCGCCATGGGCGCATCGCTATCCACCGTCATCCTCACCGTGCCGGTCATGGAGGGCATTGCGCTTTACACCGGCCAGCCCTTCATAATGGCCATGACGCCGGTGCAGACGGTGATGGTGTTTATCACCCTGTTCGCAGCCGCCATCAACCTGAATGACGGCGAGACGAACGCCATCGAGGGCATGACGCACTTCATTCTGTTCGCAGCCTTCGTGATGCTGCTGTTTTTGGGGCTATGAATCAAAAAGGCCCGGTCTGGACCGGGCCTTCAATATTAGAAAATCGCGATTAGCGGCAGTTTGCGCAGAAGCGCTGAATGCGGTTGCAGGCTTCTTCCAGCAACTTCTCAGATGTTGCATAGGAAATGCGGAAGTTAGGGCCGAGGCCGAAAGCAGAGCCGTGAACGACAGCAACGCCTTCCGTTTCCAGAAGCTCGGTCACGAAATCCTCGTCCGTCTCGATGACCTTGCCCGAAGGGGCTGTCTTGCCGATGAGGCCAGCGCAGGATGGGTAAACGTAAAACGCACCTTCAGGCATTGGGCAATTGATGCCCTTGGCCTGATTGAGCATGGAGACAACCAGATCACGACGGCCTTCGAAGATCTTCTTGTTGGCCGGAATGAAGTCCTGCGTGCCGTTGAGCGCTTCCACGGCTGCCCACTGCGCGATGGATGTCGCGCCTGACGTCTGCTGGCCCTGGATCATGTCCATGGCCTTGATGAGCTGCAACGGGCCAGCGGCGTAACCAATACGCCAGCCGGTCATTGCATAGGCCTTGGAAACGCCGTTCATCGTCAATGTGCGGTCATAGAGCGATGGCTCGACTTCGACAGGCGTGACGAATTTGAAATCGCCATAGGTCAGGTGCTCATACATGTCGTCGGTCAGAACCCAGACATGCGGGTGCTTGACGAGAACATCGGTCAGCGCCTTCAACTCATCATGGGTGTAAGCTGCACCCGATGGGTTGGATGGCGAGTTGAACAGGAACCACTTGGTCTTCGGCGTGATGGCCTTTTCCAGGGCTTCCGCCGTCAGCTTGAAATTGCCTTCCAGCGTTGTTTGAACAAACACCGGCGTGCCACCGCAGATCGACACCATTTCCGGGTAGCTGACCCAATAAGGTGTTGGAATAACAACTTCGTCGCCGGGGTTAAGCGTTGCCATGAAGGCATTGAAAAGAATCTGCTTTCCACCCGTGCCGACGATTGTCTGCTCTGGCTTGTAGTCGAGGCCGTTTTCACGCTTGAACTTTTCAGCGATGGCTTTGCGCAGCTCGGGAATACCCGAAACCGGCGTGTATTTCGTTTTGCCGGCGTTAATCGCGGCAATGGCTGCTTCCTTGATATTGTCGGGCGTATCGAAATCCGGCTCGCCTGCGCCAAGACCAATGACATCGCGACCCTGCGCTTGCAATTCGCGGGCTTTCTGGGAAACGGCGATGGTAGCGGAAGGCTTTACGCGGGAAAGAATGTCGGCAAGGAAGGCCATTTTTATCGGTCCTGTTGAAATTGACATCGGCAGAGGTCTGCGACGGTCGCCCTCTGCGCGACTTGGTATGTAGAAAGACAAGGTCTCTTTCAAGACCAAATGCCATCAAAACGTTACCCAACGGCATTTTATAAGCTGCTTAACCAGCACGAAACGCTTTTGCGTTACTGTGTACAGGTTGAAATGATCTTCCGGGTACACCGACATGACACCGAAAAGCATTTTCTCCAATCTTGTGCGCGAAGCTGATGGCTCCTGGTCCACGACCTATGCGCCATTTACGCTAAAATCCGCGCTTCAGCCGATCTTCCGGCGCCTGCCCGATGGGCGTCTCGACATCGATTCCTTCGAGGGTCTTGTTCGCCCCTATCAGGGGCTTGAGCTGGTGCCACCGGCCCAATTGTTTGCCCAGGTGCGCCCCGGCGATATCGAGGCCATAGACAGCATTCTGCGCACCATCCACATATTGAACACCGGCGCCCTGGAACGCACACGCGCCCGCATCTTCGTCAACTTTCATCCCGGCCTGTTTCGCACCCCGGCCAAGATGCGGCAGGAAGTGGAGCGTATGCGCCTCTCGGCCCATCAAGCGGGCATGTCTGCGGATCGCATCGTGTGCGAAATCGCCGAGAATGGCGCTTCCGAGGCGAGCCTTCTTGCAGATTTTGCCGGGCACATGCGCGCCATGGGTTTTCGCGTTGCCCTTCCCGGCTTCGTGGCCGGTGATACCGATATTGAACGCGTGAAGCTGATCAAGCCCGATTACGTGAAATTCGAGGCAGCGTGGGCGCGCGAGTTTATGCGCAATTCGGCAGGGGCCGCTTTGCTGCGCGTCATCGTCAAACAGTTCGAGAGCGAAGGTATCGAGCCGATTTTCGAAGCACTCGAGGAAGAACGTGAAATCGCCATCTGCAGGGACCTCGGTGTCTCGCTGATGCAGGGCTATGCGCTGGCCCGCCCCGAGCTGGCGCCGACGACCTTCGACGACCGGTTCCCGGAGCTTGCCTCCGGAGCGCGATCACCGGCTTATGCCGCTCCGCGCCAGGAGGCTTCACGCCCGAAAGCACCGGTTGAGCCGCGTGGTCCAAAACCGGTTCGCACCTTCGGAAAACGCGGAATTTGAACGCTGTTTAAACCCCGTTAACCACTGCCTTGATATGGCCACAATAAATACGCCGGACGGTCCGATTTCGGTCGCCATGGCGTCCACTTCCAAGCCAATTTTAAAGCCTCGTCGCGCAATCTGATTGCAGCGACGCATGACTTCCATTTCTTAAAAAAAATCGACACGCAACGACGTGCAACAGGGACCGCAACGATGTTTCTCAATGATCGGAAGTCTGCAGACCGGCTGAGAATGCAACGGATACTTTTCACGCTATGGATGGCGCTGGCCGCCCTTATCGTGATGATCACCATGGCAGCCGGGCTGGCCACATCATCCCATGCCGCTGAAATGGTAGATCCCATCCACACATCCGCCATTGCCGCCGCGCCCATCTCCCAAGCATCCGACCGCATATTCGTGATCGTTCTTCTGGTCACAGGTTTTGCGACCCTGGCCGTTGGTGGCATCATGCTGACAGTGAACAGCATTCGCGAGACATTCCAGCGCCAGCGCCGCGACTGATCGGCCCGCTTCGAACCATCTGCAAAGGCCCCTCCCTGTTCTTGCCGTGGCAATTCTTAGCTGATAGATCAGCGCCACGTTGAAAAGGGTTATGCAGTGGCACGGCCCCTGCTTTTGGTGACCCATGACCCGCATTCAAGCCAATCTCGTTCTCTTGCTCGCCGCTGCGATCTGGGGTGGCGGCTTCGTTGCGCAATCCACCGCCATGGATACGATTGGCCCGCTCTGGTTTGTGGGTCTGCGCTTTGCCATTGCCGCATTTGCCGTGCTGCCCTTCGCCATGATGGAAACACGCCGCTTGAAGTCACCGCCGAGCCGGGGCGAGTTCAAGGCTTTCATTCTCGTCGGTCTTGCCCTCCTCATGGGAGCAACCACCCAGCAGGTCGGGCTGTTGACGACATCCGTCACCAATTCCAGTTTCCTCACCGCCCTCTATGTCATCTTCGTGCCGGTCATCGCCGTCGTCATTTACCGACGCTACCCGCATTGGGTCGTCTGGCCCGGCGCGTTGATGATGCTGTGCGGTATTTTTCTCCTGTCGGGAGGAAGCATGAGCAGCCTGACCACCGGCGACATGCTGAGCATCGTCTGCGCCTTCTTCTGGGCAATCCAGATCACGCTGGCGGGGCGGTTCGTCATGCAAAGCAACCGGCCCCTTGCACTCTCCTGCACACAGTTTGCCGTCTGTGCAGTGCTGAGCATGCTCGCGGGCGCTTTCGTGGAGCCTATCAACTACACGGCTATCGCATCCTCGATCTATGAGATCCTTTATGTCGGTCTCGTCTCCTCGGGCCTGGCTTTCGTGCTGCAAGTCATCGGTCAACGCTATACGACAGCGCCTCAGGCAGCGATCTTTCTATCGTCCGAAGCCCTGTTTGGGGCCATGTTTGCGGCAATGTTCCTGCAGGAAAAAATTTCGCCCGCAGGCTATATTGGCTGCGCCATTATTTTCACCGCAATATTGCTGGTTGAACTGGTTCCTGAATTGTCAAAACGCAAAAACCCCACGGGCATTTCTTAAAATACACAGCTTCACGCGAACCTATACTCCGAAAAGCTTTACTCTTTTTGCGCGAAATTTTGTGTAAAATCCTATCGATTGCGATGTTTTCGTTTCACAACTGCTAAAGCACGAGAAAAAATCTGCTATTGGCCGCAAAAACCGCTTTGAAAGAGGTGAACGGGCGCGGAATTTGCTCCAAAAGTTTTGCTTGCCAATTTAGAATAAACACAGCAATCTGTTGCTGTTCAGGCGAGTTACGAGCATGGGAAGGCCTAAAAAACAAATGCCTCGGGGATAAAAACTCCGAGCGGCGGGGACAAAATAACGTTGATCAGAACGTCAAAAGCTTTCCACGCAAAGGTCCATATTCTCAACATTCAAAAACTGCCTGCCGTACGCCCTCACGGGCAAAACTGTAATGCTGCCTGGAGCTGAACACGGGCAGAGCGAAAAGGACCTGATGCATGGCCGAGACTGGCACCGTTAAATTCTTTAATACAGACAAGGGCTTCGGCTTCATCAAACCAGACAATGGTGGCGCCGATATCTTTGTTCATATCTCTGCCGTACAGGCTTCTGGCCTGTCCGCTCTTTCGGAAAACCAGAAAGTAAGCTTCGACACTGAACCTGATCGTCGCGGCAAAGGACCAAAAGCAGTCAATCTCCAGATCGACGGCTAACCTCTGACGACTTTCTATTCTCGTTGAAGCCCGGCAGGAATGCCGGGTTTTTTTGATTTGCGGGCAGGAACACACAATGCCCACTGGCGGTTGAAACGCGCGACCCTGCCGTCGCGCGTGTAATACTCACGCAATTGCAACCTTTTAGGCTGCCGACTAGATGCCCTTGAGATAGGGATTGGTGCGGCGCTCCTCGCCGATGCGGCCTCCGGGGCCGTGGCCGCAGATAAAGCCGACGTCATCACCCAATGGCAGCACCTTGTCGCGGATCGAGGCCAGCAATTGCTCGTGGTTGCCACCCGGTAGATCCGTTCTGCCAATCGAGCCGCTGAACAGCACATCACCAAGATGGGCGAAAGCCTGCGCACGGTTGTAATAAATGACGTGGCCGGGGGCGTGACCGGGGCAATGGTAAACTTCAAAGACGTGATCGCCGAAGGAGACGGTGGCCCCATCCTCCAGCCAGCGATCCGGCAACACATTTTGAAGGCCGGGAATGCCATAGGTTTGCGCCTGCGTCTCGATGCGCTCCAGAAGCGGCTTGTCATCCTCATGCGGGCCGATGATAGGCAGAGACAACTTTTCCTTCAGCTCCTTTGCCCCGCCAGCATGATCGAGATGGCCATGCGTGAGCCAGATTTCTTTCAGCTTGATACCGTTTTCGGTCACCGTCTGGATGATGACATCGACATCGCCACCCGGATCGACAATGACGCCTTCCTTGGTGTCTTCATCGAAAAGGATTGTGCAGTTCTGCTGAAATGGCGTCACGGGAATAATGCCCGCCTGTAGCTTACCCATGGTCTCTCCTTCTCAAAAAACAGCATCTCTATAGACTGCTCATCACGGTTAAACAACAAAGCGGCGGCGTTTGCGAAGCCTGTGCAATATCCAATCGGTATGAGCAGATTGTATTTTAGCGATCATGAAATTCGGAACAGACCTGATGTTCGCGCGTTCTTGCCCCGACCTTCAAAGGAGTGAGACCAATGAACAAGAAGCTCAAGATCATGATTGCCGGTGGCGCTTTTGCGTTGCTCGCCGGATATGCCAATGCAGCAATGGTGGCCACGACTGCGTCCGATCTTTCCGTGCGGTCCGGTCCTGGCGAGGACTACCCGGAAGTCGGTCTGGCAACACGCGGCAGCGATGCTGTGCTTGATGGCTGCATCGACGGCAGCGCTTGGTGCCGCGTCGAGGTAAACGGCCTGCGTGGTTGGGCGAATGCCGATTATCTCAACGTGATGTATGAAGGCGCGCCGGTTATTCTTCGTGAGCGCCGTAGCGACATCAACGTGCCTGTGGTGACCTATGAGAAGACATCCAATGTTCAGTCAGAGCCGAACCCGGGCGACCCAAACCTCGGCCGCGTTGGCGAAGTAAACCCACCTGAGCAGGTCATGACCTACATTGACCAGCATCCGGGTGAAACGATCACCTATGATGGCGACGTCGTTGTTGGCACGACTGTTCCGGCTGGTGCACAGATGGTGACAGTTCCTGATTACGAATACAGCTATGTTCGCATCAACGACCGTGCGGTTCTGGTAGAGCCAAGCACACGTCGTGTTGTTTACGTCTACGAGTAAGCATTCGATTTCAGATTTGAACGACAGGAGAGCGCGGCATGTCCGCGCTCTTTTGCGTTCACCGGCCTGCTTGCCCATATTGATGTTGATGTCCAGCCGACACCATATTATCGATCGCAACACAAAATGATCACGCCTATCCTCCCGTTCGCCGCATTTTCGGGTAGTGTCTCGGCGTGTGTACCAACCGGCACCCGTGGCCAGCCAGAATGAAGGAATGACAGTGCCTGCGCAGTCGCTGAAAAAGACCGCTTCCAAGCAAGCCCCTGCGCTTCCGCATGTCGATGACGGAAAGATCGACTTCGATACGATCGAGGCGTTTTTCTTTGCCTACCGGGATTTCGTGTCCGACCCTGATGTGATCCTGTCCAAGCTGGATTATGGCCGGGCGCATCATCGCGTGGTGTATTTCGTTTGCCGCCAGCCGGGCATGACGGTGGCCGACCTGCTGGACACGTTGCAGATTACCAAGCAAAGCCTTGCCCGCGTGCTGAAGCAGTTGATCGATGATGGCTATATCCGCCAGATGGCCGGGCCTGAAGATCGCCGACAGCGCAGGCTCTATCCAACACTGACGGGACGTGAGTTGGCGCTGGCACTCAGCGATCCCCAGTCTCGCCGCATCGACCGGGCGCTGGAAGCCATGCAGCCAGAAGCGCGCGCCTGCGTGCGCGAATTTCTGGCGCGCATGCGTGATCCCGCCACCGACAGAGTTTTGAACGCAGTGGAGGAATGACATGGTGAGCAATTCGCCCCGGCAGCCATTGGCGGATGACGACGCCCCTCACCTGCTGATCGTTGATGACGACTCGCGAATCCGCGCTTTGCTGCAGCGCTTTCTGGGGGACAAGGGCTACCGCATTACCGCAGCAGCAGATGCCGCCGAAGCACGCCGCAAGATGGAGGGCATACGCTTCGATCTGCTGATCCTCGATGTGATGATGCCCGGCGAAAACGGATTGTCGCTGACCAAGTCACTCAACGAAAACAAGTCCGTTCCCGTTATTCTTCTGACGGCCCGTTCGGAAGCTGATGCGCGGATTGCGGGTCTGGAGGCTGGTGCCGACGACTATCTGGCAAAGCCGTTTGATCCGCGTGAACTGGTCCTACGCATCAACAACATCTTGAGGCGCAACGCGTCTCCTGACACGCCCAAGATCGAACAAATCATTTTTGGGCCCTATAATTTCTCCGTGCCGCGCAAGGAATTGCGGCGCGGTGCCGACATCATCAGGCTGACCGACCGCGAGCAGGACATCATGCTTCTGTTCGCTCTGCGATCCGGCGAAACCATTCCGCGCCACGAGCTTGTGGATGCGGAGGCAGATGTGGGCGAACGCACCATCGATGTGCAGATCAACCGGCTTCGTCGCAAGATCGAGGACGACCCTGCAAACCCGGTTTACCTGCAGACAGTGCGTGGCATCGGCTATCGTCTGAGTGTCGATTAAAGCCTGTGCCCCGCGCAGGCGAGTGAGAGTGGGCGAAAATGGCAATCGGCGATTTGATGACCGCAGTTCAAGACAGCGCCCCCATGCGAGCCTGGCGTTCTTCCGCCCGTTGGCTGCGGCACTGGCTGCCGACAGGCCTCTACACACGCTCGCTTCTCATCATCATTCTGCCCATGGTCCTATTGCAGGTCGTTGTCGCTGCTGTGTTCATGGAACGCCATTGGCAGCTTGTAACGGAGCGCCTCTCTGCCGCCGTGACCCGCGATATTGCAGCTGTCATCGAATTGCTGGAAACTGACCCTGAGGAAGACGACTACCAGCGGGTCATCAACATCGCGCGCGAGAAGCTCGATCTCAGTGTCTATATCGAGCCGAAGCAGGAGCTGCCGGAAGCACGGCCCCAACCTCTGTTCTCCATCCTCGACACCATTCTGGCGGACCAGATTCGCCAGCAGATTGGCAAGCCGTTCTGGCTCGACACTTTCGGCAATGGTGCGCTGGTGGAAATACGCATCCAGCTTGATGACAAAACTCTGCGCGTCTTCACGCGTCGCAGCCAGGCCTATGCGTCCAACACGCATATCTTCCTCGTCTGGATGGCGGGTGCTTCGCTGGTTCTGCTTGGAATTTCGATCCTTTTTCTGCGTGGTCAGATCCGGCCCATTCTGGCGCTGGCAAAAGCCGCAGAAAGCTTTGGTCGTGGGCAGAAAATGACAGCCTATTCGCCCAGAGGTGCCGATGAGGTACGCCGCGCTGGCCTCGCCTTCATCCTGATGCGGGAGCGCATCGAGCGGCAGATGGAACAGCGGACCGCCATGCTGAACGGCGTAAGCCACGACCTTCGCACCATCCTCACACGCTTCAAGCTTCAGCTGGCGCTGGCGGCTGACAACCCCGATCTGGAGGGATTGGACAAGGACGTCGATGACATGCAGTCCATGCTGGAGGCCTATCTGGCTTTCGCAAGGGACGACACGGAGGAGACGGTCGGAACGCTGGAACTTGGGCCCCTATTCGACAGGTTCGCCAATGATTTCCAGTCCTGCGGAAAGACCTTCAGCTATCAGCTGAACGGCATTCAGGAGCTTTCTGTTCGCCCCACCGCATTCTCTCGTCTGCTCGGAAATCTGGCCGCAAACGCCCACCGCTATGCCACAACGCTCGCCGTTGAAATCCGCAAGGCCCCGAAATCGATTAGCTTCGTCTTCGATGATGATGGCCCCGGTATTCCTGAGCACTCACGGGAGGATGTGTTCAAGCCGTTTCATCGCCTGGATGAAGCGCGCAATCTGGATGCCTCCGGCACCGGGCTTGGCCTGTCTATCGTGCGCGACATCGCCCGAAGCCATGGTGGTGACGTGACGCTGGATGACAGTCCGCAGGGTGGATTGAGGGTGATCGTGAAAATCCCGGTCTGAGATCGCGGAGACCGCTTGCCTCAGCACATCTTCTCGCCATTGGGAACGGCACGTTCCACACCGGCCAGCACGATGGCACCGTCGGTGTCAGCAAAACCAAGCGTCAGGACTTCAGAGCGAAAAGGACCGATCTGGCGTGGCGGAAAATTGACCACCGCCATAACCTGCCGCCCCATAAGGGTTTCAGGCGTGTAGTGCACAGTGATCTGGGCAGAGGATTTCTTGACGCCGATCTCTGGCCCGAAATCGATTTTCAGCTTGAATGCAGGCTTGCGCGCCTCGGGAAAGGCCTCGACCTCGACAACAGTGCCGACACGGATATCGACCTTCTCGAAGTCTGCATAGGTGATCGACTCACTCATCGAGGCCCTCTTTAAACAGCCAGCTCTTCAGCGCGTTTTCTGGCTGCAGCAATAGCCTTGTCAAACAGCGGCTGCATGCCATTGTCATCCATCAGAACAGAAAGTGCTGCCGCAGTCGTGCCGCCGGGCGACGTGACGTTCTTGCGCAGGCGTGAAGCGTCCTCGGGGGACTGATGAAGCAATTCACCAGCCCCCGCGACGGTTTCCCGTGCCAGGCGCATGGCGAGGTCCGCCGGCAAGCCGCATTTGCGACCTGCCTCTGCCATGCACTCCACGAGATAAAAGACGTAGGCAGGGCCACTGCCCGATAAAGCTGTAACTGCGTCGATATCGCCTTCGGTCGCAACCCACTCAACCGGACCGCTGACCTTCAGCAGCGTCTCGACGAGGGAACGCTGCTGCTCGCTCACCGCCTCATTGGCAAACGCACCAGTCACTCCGCGCCCGATCATGGCAGGCGTGTTCGGCATGGCGCGGATGGCAGCGGACTTACCAAGAAGGGTTTCGATACCATCGAGCGTCTTACCCGCCGCGATGGACACGACAACGGTTTGTGGCCCGACCATGGATTTCAACGCAGGCAGAACAACATCCATCAACTGCGGCTTGACGGCCAGAAACAGAATGCCCGCAACCGTATTTTCCGGTGGCGCGGTGAGGTGCGTGGCACCAGCTTCCGTAATCACGCCCATCATAGCGTCGGATGGACCGGGATCGATCACGATGACCGAGGAACCCGTGACGCCCTTTTTCAACCAGCCAGAGAGCAAGGCGCCGCCCATATTGCCAGCGCCGATGAGAACAAGCGGACCAGATGCAAGCGAGACCATAGGCTCAGGCTTCCCCAACTGTTTCGAACAGCGCGGCTTCCATGGCAGCCTTGGCTTCCATGCCGGACCAGACAACAAACTGGAATGCCTGGAAATACTGTTCGCAAGCCTCAAGCGCGCTGGAGAGCAGCACTTCGACCTGCTGGTTTGTTGGCTCCGCGCCACCTGCCAGCAACAAGGACTGACGGAAAATGACGACATCTTCCTGACGCCACAGATCGAAATGCCCCATCAGCGTCTGGCCGTTGACATGCGCCAGAAGGCGGATGACTTCATTGACCCGGTGATCGGCGATCTTAAGATCGAATGCGCAAGCCAGATGCAACGCTTCGAACTGCTCCATCCACGAGAACGAGACGTGATAATCAGCCCACTTGCCCTCGACGGTCATAGCGATTTCATCTTCGCCGGAGCGCTCGAACGACCAGTCGTTGGACGCGGCAACGAACTCGATCATATCGACCGGGTTTGAGTAACGCTCGACTTCAAATTCCATTAGGCTCATACGGCACCTTCTCAGCCGGAAATGAATGTTCTGTCTCGCACGCAAAGGCACAAAAACGCACACGCAAATGCCGGATTTCAATACTTACGGATGATGCCCGACGCCGCCAGAATAACGCTGCAAACATGTCTGGAGCTTACGGGGTTCGTTTCGAATCATCATTGAAAATCAGTGTATAACGAGCGAGTCCCCGCGCCACCCCCGGCATCCCGTTTTTACAATCAGAACTGTGTATATCTCCTCTTACGAAACCTCAGTTGTGAGTCATAACTGACTCTGCCAATTGTGTTTTTTGGACGTTTCCACAGACGTTAAAAAAAACTGAATGAAATTGCTTGCTTGTGAGTCCCGAATCCCCACTGCGGCGCAAACTGCTTCGAAATGATACAAAAATGAAAAATGCCGGACCTTTGGGAAGGCCCGGCATCAGAATCAGCGGTCGGAAAAGTGGCTTATGAAGCGGTCGTGGAGGACTTCGCTTCCAAGGCTTCGATGCGTGCGCGCAGAGCGTCATTCTCGTCACGGGCCTGAATGGCCATTTCGCGGACGGCTTCGAACTCCTCGCGCTTGACGAGATCGAGGCTGTTCAGCCAACGCTCGGCCTGCGCATGAAAAGCGGATTCAACTTCCTTGCGCATTCCCTGCGCGGCACCGGCCGCATCAGTCATGATCTTGGCGAATTCATCGAAAATTCGGTTGGTTCCGGTCGTTGTCATGGTGCTGTTTCCTCATGAATATCTGGAAAGGTCATTTGCTCTTCCGGGTCATGCATCTCAGGTAGGCACTCATCCGCCGCCTTGCAAGAAAAATAAGGAAGCGACACCGCTTCAAACGCCGCAGGCCCGGCCATCATTGCGCCGAAGAATCGCCTTGACCATACCTCTTTCAATCGCCATTTTCTCGCCGGGTAAAAGAATAGAAGAGGTATCCGGCGCCCAACCGTAGCACTCTTGAGTTCCTTGCTCTCAACGCAATGACAATGGAATACGCGATTTGTTTGCACCGCTGGCCCAGTTCTCGATCATGCCTTTCCCTAATATCGATCCGGTGGCGTTCAACCTGGGACCCCTGCCAATCCATTGGTATGGCATCGCCTATGTCTTCGGCATCATGCTGGGCTGGTATTATGCCCGGACATTGAGCCTTACCGATCGCCTGTGGCCGCACGAAAAATCACCGATCACACCTGTCCACCTCGATGATTTCATCGTCTGGGCCGCCGCCGGCATCGTGCTTGGTGGACGCATAGGCTATATTCTGTTCTACGATATGGGCGCCGTCATCGCCAATCCGATCCGCGCGCTGCAGATCTGGAATGGTGGCATGTCGTTTCATGGAGGCCTCATCGGCACCACCATCGCCATGGTTCTGTTTGCACGCCGCAACGGCATTCCCGTCTGGAGCATGTTCGACATCATTGCCGCCGTTGCACCCATCGGCCTGTTTTTCGGCCGTCTCGCCAATTTCGTGAATGGAGAGTTGTGGGGTCGGTTGAGTGATGCGCCGTGGGCGGTGGTCTTTCCAACGGGCGGCCCCTTTGCGCGCCATCCCAGCCAGCTTTATGAAGCAGCGCTTGAAGGCATCGTCCTGCTGATTATCCTCGCCATTCTGATTTATGGCTTCAAGGCGCTGCGACGCCCCGGTACGGTGACGGGTGTTTTTGTCTGCGGCTACGCGCTGTCGCGAATCTTTGTGGAATTTTTCCGTGAGCCGGATGCGCAGATCGGTTATCTTGCCGGGGACTGGTTGACCATGGGCATGGTTTTATCAACACCCATGTTCCTGCTGGGCGTCTGGGCAGTTCTACGCGCGCGCCGCGCTTCGGCAGCATAGGGACCGGGTGACACCATGCCGACACCACTTGCACGCCGCATAAAGTCCCTCATCCGCCTCAATGGCCCCATGAGCGTGACCGACTTCTTCGCGCTCTGTCTCGCAGACCCGGAACACGGATACTACAAAACGCGCCAACCCTTTGGCCGCACCGGAGATTTCGTCACCGCCCCAGAGATCAGCCAACTGTTCGGCGAGATGCTCGGCGTGTTCATCGTCCACGCATGGCAGCGGCACGGCGCGCTTGCGCCTGTGCGGCTGGTGGAGATCGGCCCGGGACGCGGCACCATGATGGCTGACATGCTGCGGGTCATCCAGCGCATCGCACCACCGCTCTATGACGCCATGACGGTCCATCTGGTGGAAACCAGCCCGAAACTGAGCGACATTCAGCGCCAGACGCTGGCCGCCCATGGCGACAAGATTGCCTGGCATGAAAGTTTCGTCGACGTGCCGCCGGGATTTTTGCTGATTGCCGCCAACGAATTGTTCGACGCCATTCCCATCCGCCAGTTCGTGAAAACGCCGCAGGGCTTCCGCGAACGCGTGGTGGCGATGGATGCCGATAACGAACTGATCTTCACAGCCGGACTTGCCAGCATTGACCCCACCCTGCTGCCGCCCCTGCCGGAGCGCCAGCCGATCGGCACCATATTCGAATATTCCCCTGCCCGCGAAGCTGTGATGACAGCCATTGCACAAAGGCTGAAAAGTCAGGGCGGCGTGGCGCTTATCATCGATTATGGCTACATCGTCTCAGGCTTTGGCGACACGTTGCAGGCGCTTCGCATGCATGAATATGATCCGGTTCTGGCCCATCCCGGCGAGGCCGATCTGACCAGCCATGTGGACTTTGAAAGCCTCATGAGGACCGCGGAGAGTTTTGGCGTTCACGTCAATGGCTGTCTGCCGCAGGGAGATTTCCTCTATGGCCTTGGCTTGCGGGAGCGTGCGCAGGCGCTGGCATCCAAAGCCACCCCGGATCAGGAGATGGAAATTGCCCAGGCCGTCAACCGGTTGGCGGGTGAAGGTGCGGGTAAAATGGGGGAACTGTTCAAAGTGCTGGCAGTGTCCAGCGCGCCCGTGCATCTGCTGCCATTCCGCCCCCTGGATTGACAGGGGCACCGCCCCTGGGCCACCATTGGATAAATACGAAGCAGAGAATCTGCCGTCTGCATCGCAAGAGATGCGCTTAACCGGAAACACTCGCACGCGAATATTCGTTTCAGAATCAGCGACATCGCCAAGGAATGACACCGTATGCAGGACGAAACTCTGCCGCTGCCCATCCAGAGCCCATTGCTGGCCGCGGGCGCAAACAAGGCCATTCGCCATGGCTTCTTCACCCGTCACGGCGGTGTCTCGGAAGGCATCTATCGTGGTCTGAATGTCGGGCTGGGCTCTCATGATGTCCGCCAGTCGGTGATGGAAAACAGAAGGCGCGTTGCCCAATGGTTCGGACTGCCAGTGGAAAAACTGGCGACCGTGCACCAGATGCACTCTCCCGATGTGAACGTCATCGACGGGAGCTATAATGGCGAGAGACTGGAAGCCGACGCCATGGTAACGGCCACGCCGGGCATCATCATTGGCGTTCTCAGCGCCGATTGCGGGCCCATTCTTTTTGCGGACGCAGAGGCCGGCGTCGTGGGCGCGGCCCATGCGGGCTGGAAGGGCGCCGTTACGGGCGTTTTGGAAAACACCATCGAGGCGATGATTGGCCTTGGCGCCAAGCGGGAGCGGATCGTGGCAAGCCTCGGCCCCTCCATCAGCCGCCTGAATTACGAGGTCGGACCGGAGCGTGTCGAAAGCCTTGAAGACATGAACCCTGCCTACGCGACCTACCTTTCGCCCTCACCCAATGAGGGCCATGCCTTTTTCGACCTGAAGCAACTGACCATCGACCGGCTGGCTGGCGCTGGCGTAACGGCGGAAAATCTCGATCTCTGCACCTACCCGGATGATGACAGGTTCTTCTCGTTCCGCCGAACTACGCATCTCCGCGAGCCGGATTATGGACGGCAGATTTCAGCAATAGCAATTCTGGAGAACTGATATGGCCTTGCACTTCGACGCAGCCGAATTCGAGGCACGCCGCGCACGCCTGAGCGAGAAGATGGCAGAGGAAAAGCTGGACGCTATCCTGCTGTTTGCGCAGGAAAGCATGTACTGGCTGACCGGCTACGACACATTCGGCTACTGCTTTTTCCAGACGCTGGTGGTCAAGGCCGATGGCACCATGACGCTTTTGACGCGCTCGGCCGATCTGCGCCAGGCACGCCAGACCTCCAACATCGAAAACATCGTCATCTGGGTGGATCGCATCAATGCCGATCCAACACTCGACCTCAAAGACCTGCTGAGCGATATGGATCTGCTTGGCTGCCGTATCGGTATCGAATTCGATACCCACGGCATGACGGGCAAAGTTGCCCGCCTCCTCGACAATCAACTCGCAAGCTTCTGCCAGATCATCGATGCATCGGCCGTCGTCAGCGGACTGAGACTGGTCAAGAGCCCCGCAGAAGTCGCCTATGCGAAACGCGCTGGTGAATTGGCGGATGATGCATTGGATGCCGCGCTCAAGATCGTGGGCCCAGGAGCAGACGAAGCGGATATTCTTGCTGCCATGCAGGGTGCTGTCTTTGCGGGCGGTGGCGATTATCCCGCCAATGAGTTCATCATCGGTTCTGGCCCCGACGCGCTTCTGTGCCGCTACAAGGCGGGACGCCGCAAACTGGATGCGAAAGACCAGTTGACGCTGGAATGGGCTGGCGTCAGCGCCCATTACCACGCCGCCATGATGCGCACCATCATCATCGGCGAGCCGGATTTCCGTCACAAGGAGCTTTACAACGCCTGTGCCGAGAACATCCGAGCCATTGAGGAGGTTTTGCGCCCCGGCAACACCTTCGGGGATGTCTTCGATGTCCACGCCCGCATCATGGACGAGCGCGGACTGACGCGCCACCGCCTGAATGCCTGCGGCTATTCTCTGGGCGCTCGTTTCTCGCCCTCATGGATGGAACACCAGATGTTCTATGCGGGCAACACGCAGGAAATCCTGCCCAACATGACGCTGTTCGTTCACATGATCATCATGGACAGCGACACCGGCGCGGCGATGACCCTTGGCCAGACCTACCTCACCACGGAAGGGGCACCGGAATCACTCTCGCGCCACAGCCTTGATCTGTTGACGGTCTAAACTCGATTTGACTCGCAACGACCTCAAACCCTACATTACAAAAATATGATGGTTGGGCGGAGGACGTGATGAAGGGACATCTGACATGCGCCGGTTAGGATTGGTCATCGCAATCCCGATCCTGACCCTCGCTCTATCGGCCTGCAACACCACCGATACGCTGACCCCGCTTGTGAATGTGGGGGAAAGCAACGTGCAATCGACTCCGGTCAATCAGGGTGATCTGGATCAGGTCGCCGCCGCCGCTGACCGCACGCCGACGGGCATAACATCTCAGGTTCCAGCCTACGCCCCGCAAAACACCCGACAGGCCCAGGCGCAGGCCATGTCCAGCGGTGTTCAATACGGCAAGCCGGTGGCAAACCAGCCCATGCCTGCGGCTCAGCCGCAGCCAGAGGTAAAGACGGTGGCCCTCCCATCAGGCGCATCAGCTGGCACAATCCGGTTTTTGCCGATCATCGGCGCGCCCGTTCAGGCCGTCACTCCGCTTTCCAGACAATTGGGTGCGGAAGCCCGCGCAAAAGGGCTGACCATCCGTCCCTCCTCGGACACCACGGCTGAAAATATTCTGAAAGGTTATCTCTCAGCCTTTGCCGATGGCGGCAACGTGACCATTGTCTATGTGTGGGATGTGCTGGATGCGAATGGCGCGCGGCTTCACCGACTTCAGGGCCAGGAAGTTGTGCCTGCACGCGGAGCAGACCCGTGGTCTGGCGCAACAGACGCGGCCATGCAAAAAATCGCGGCCAAAACACTGCAGGATTACCAGTCATGGAAAAATGCTCAGCGCGGATGAGCAACCTGTGATAGAATCAAGGCGGATAAGCTTCGACCGAGTCACAAAGTTTTCATGAAAATTAAGGCTAACACCCTCTGACCTATTGCATTCACGGGCAACACCGCTATTAAAGCGCCCATGGCAAAACGGCATGTCCGGCACCCATTCGGGTCGGGTATTCCTTCCCGTAGAACGACGCGGAGACCACAGCGAGCAACGTTGTAGGATCTTCAGCATTGGCATGGAAACAGGCGGCAACAATGAAGGTTTTCGCAGGCAATTCGAACCGGCATCTGGCCGAAGCGATCTGCAAGTATCTGAATGTCCCTCTTGGAAATGCCACTGTAAAGCGGTTTGCTGACCAGGAAATATTCGTAGAAATCTCAGAAAACGTGCGTGGCGAGGATGTCTTCCTCGTTCAGTCCACGTCTTTCCCCGCTAATGACCACCTGATGGAACTGCTGATCATGATCGACGCCATGCGTCGTTCCTCAGCAAGGCGCATCACGGCGGTTCTTCCCTATTTCGGTTACGCTCGGCAGGACCGCAAGGCTGGCCCTCGCACACCGATTTCGGCAAAGCTGGTTGCCAACCTGATTACCGAAGCCGGTGCAGACCGCGTTCTGACGCTTGATCTGCATGCTGGACAGATCCAGGGCTTCTTCGACATTCCAACCGACAACCTCTTCGCCGCCCCTATTCTGGCGCGCGACGTGAAGGAACATTACGACACCAAGAACGTCGTGGTCGTTTCCCCTGACGTTGGCGGTGTTGTCCGCGCCCGTTCGTTGGCAAAGCGTCTCGACTGTCTGCTGGCCATCGTCGACAAGCGCCGTGATCGTCCCGGCGAGTCCGAAGTCATGAACGTGATTGGTGACGTGACCGGCAAAGACTGCCTGCTGATGGACGATATCGTCGATTCCGGCGGCACGCTCTGCAACGCGGCAGAAGCTCTTCTCAAGAACGGCGCGACCAGCGTAACCGCCTACATCACCCACGGCGTTCTGTCCGGTGGTGCCGTTGCGCGCGTGGCATCGTCCAAGCTGCGTGAACTTGTTATCACAGACAGCATTCAGCCAACGACCGCTGTACAGTCCGCGCACAATATCCGCGTCATCACCACCGCCACCCTGCTCGGCGAGGCGATCAACCGCACGGCCATGGAACAGTCTGTTTCTGGTCTCTTCGACTGATATTTTTCATCATCGTATCAATGAAAAAGCCGGAGCATTTGCCCCGGCTTTTTGCTGTTTGGCGATTGGAAGCGGCTGGCCTCAGAAAAAGCCGAGCTTGTTGGGGCTGTAGGAAACCAGCAGGTTCTTGGTCTGCTGGTAGTGATCCAACATCATCTTGTGGGTTTCACGACCAATGCCCGATTGCTTGTAACCGCCAAACGCTGCACCAGCCGGATAGGCGTGGTAGCAATTGGTCCAGACGCGACCCGCTTCGATGCCGCGCCCTGCCCGATAGGCAAGATTGGTATCGCGGCTCCACACGCCAGCGCCAAGGCCATAGACCGTGTCATTGGCGATCTCGATGGCTTCCTCGACCGTCTTGAAGGTGGTGACGGATACGACGGGGCCGAAGATTTCCTCCTGGAACACCCGCATCTTGTTGTTGCCTTCAAACACCGTCGGCTGGATGTAGAAGCCGTCTTTCAGATTGCCGGAGAGCGATTTCTTGTCGCCGCCAGTCAGCACTTTCGCGCCTTCCTTTTTGCCGATCTCCAGATAGCTCATGATCTTGTCGAACTGCTCTTGCGAAGCCTGAGCGCCGATCATGGTGGCGGCGTTCAGCGGGTCATCCTGGCTGATGGCCTCCACCCGCTTGATGGCCTTTTCCATGAAGCGATCATAGATCGATTCGTGCACCAAAGCGCGGGACGGGCATGTGCACACCTCGCCTTGGTTGAGCGCAAACATGGCAAAGCCTTCGAGTGCCTTGTCGAGGAAAGCATCATCCTCATTCATCACATCGGCAAAGAAGATGTTGGGGGACTTGCCGCCCAGTTCCAGCGTGATGTTGGTAACGTTATCAGCGGCATAGCGCATGATTTCCTTGCCGACCGAGGTTGAGCCGGTGAAGGCGATCTTGGCAATGCGGTTGCTCTGCGCCAGCGGCTTTCCGGCCTCAAGGCCAAGGCCATTGACGATGTTGACAACACCCGGCGGCAGCAGATCCTCGATCAGCTCCATGACGAGCAGAATTGACGCTGGCGTCTGTTCCGCCGGCTTCAGAACCACGCAGTTGCCAGCGGCAAGCGCCGGTGCAAGCTTCCATGTCGCCATTAGAATCGGGAAATTCCACGGAATGATCTGGCCGACGACGCCAAGCGGTTCGTGGAAATGGTAAGCGACCGTGTCATTGTCGATCTGACCGATCGAGCCTTCCTGCGCACGGATACAACCGGCGAAATAACGGAAATGGTCAATCGCCAGCGGAATATCGGCATGCGTTGTTTCGCGCAGCGGCTTGCCATTGTCCCATGTCTCGGCGCGAGCGATAAGCTCGAGATTATCCTCGATGCGCTGGGCAATTTTCAACAGAATGTTGGAGCGTTCCGTCGCGCTCGTCGTTCCCCAGGCGGCGCGCGCCTTGTGCGCAGCATCCAGCGCAAACTCGATATCGCTGGCGTCTGAACGGGGAACTTCGCAAATCTTCTGGCCTGTCACGGGTGACAGATTATCCATATAACGTCCGGATTTCGGCTCCACCCACTGGCCGCCAATATAATTTCCGTATTTCAATTTGAATGGAGCTTCGCCGGCTTTTTGCTGGACCTGAATGTTCATGCGTTCATCCTCCCTGATGAAATGCGACCTGTATCGGATCGCCTGGGGAGAATGGTGAACCCAGAATTCTGGCCTTCATAGGGTGCCGCCGCAATACCGCAGTGCACAGTGTTTCACATATGCGACAGATGCACCTTAGTGGACCGCGAGCCTCTTCATCTTTCGGTGAAGCGTGGCGCGGCTGATCCCCAGCAGAGTTGCCGCCTTGCTGATATTGCCCTCGGCACGCGCCAGAACCCGGCGAAGCGCTGCACGCTCAGCCTCAGCCAGCTCTGCCCCCTTGTCATGCCGCTCTTCCCGCAGGGCATCAGATGCTGGAATACCAGCAGCCAGATGCGCATCATCCAGCTTCAAGGCCAGACGTGCCGCCCGTGTAGCGCCCAGAATGATATCATCCTGATCCACGGCCAGAAGCGACAAAGCAGCCGATTGACCAGATGGCAGCATGAGGATGCGGGCACCGGGGAATGCCGCCCGGAACAAATTGCCCTCGATGCGCTGGGCCGCATCCCGCACTGCCTGGGTCAGCATAGAGAATGTGAGATCATTGACGTCATCGCGGCAGGTGGAAATGTCCAGTGCGCCGGTGACATGGCCGAGATGATCGCGAATGGGCGCGGTGGTGCAGGAAAGATTGATGTTGGACGAGAAGAAATGCTGGTCGCGGTAGATGGTCACGGACCGCTCATCGGCCAGCGCCGTGCCGATGCCGTTGGTGCCGACACTCGCTTCGCTCCAGACGGCACCAGACCACAGGCCAAGCCTGCGAAAATCCCGGTCGTCGGTCGCCGCACCGCGCCGCTCCAGCGCAACGCCATCCGCATCCGTCAACAGAAGGCAACACCCGGCCTTGCCGACGCTCAGAAAAATGCGGTCCAGCTCGTCGGCACTTTCGGCAATCAGGCGTGCCGAGATTTCCCGGGCGCGGCGAAACTCCGCATCGCCCAGGAAGATGGGCTCGCTGCTTTGTTCAGGTGCCAGATGGTGCATGGTCATGCACCGCCGCCACGATGCGATGATGGGTGAACTTGCCGCAGCCGAAGGCTGGCTGGCGCTTCGATACACGTGGTCAGCATGTGCCGTGCCGTTGGTCATGATCTCCTCCCGATCTTGAACCGATGGTGCACCTGATGCGTGTCTCTTTCAACGAAAAAAAGCGTCATCCGTGTTGATGCGGCCCGGTTGTCAGGCATAAGGCGTGGCTGGGACGCAGGCCGGGGCTGAACGGACTTGCCTTTAAACCGTCTTTATACTATAGCGCCCGCATCCGTGTAGACACCCTTGGAGGCAACGCGGGCGAGACGGCTTTTGAAAGAGCTTTCTCCAGTTTGCTCCGGCACGCCGGAATGAACTCTCCAGACAACCTAAAAGGATTATGCCATGAGCAAAGAATCGTATGAGCTCAAGGCCGAGGCGCGCGAACGAGTTGGTAAGGGGTCCTCTCGTGAACTTCGTCGCAACGGTTTGATTCCTGCTGTCATCTATGGTGACAAGCAAGCCCCGGTTTCTATCGCTATCTCGACCAATGAAGTCACCAAGCGCGTTCAGGCCGGTGGTTTCATGACGACTGTCGCAACGATCAACGTTGACGGCCAGATCTACAAGGTCCTTCCAAAGGATTACCAGCGCGACCCAGTCCGCGATTTCATGATGCACGTCGATTTTCTTCGCGTATCTGGCAACTCGCAGGTCACTGTTGAAATTCCAGTTCACTTCATCAACGAAGAGAAGTCTGGCATCAAGACAGGTGGCGTTCTGAACATCGTTCGTCACACAATCGAAGCCCACGTGCCTGCGGATGATATTCCTGAAGCAATCACTGTTGACCTCGATGGCTTCAAGGTCGGCGATAGCATTCACATTTCGCATATCAAGCTGCCAAAGAACGTTTCTCCTGTCATCACTGACCGCGACTTCACAGTTGCGACAATCGCTGCACCAACTGTTGCAGTTGTTGATGAAACGGAAGAAGCAGCCGAAGGCGCTTCCGAGTAATCTGTTCAGCGCATCTGCGCTGTCCATCGCTCTCTCTTCAATGCCTCGCATCGCAAGATGCGGGGCATTTTTTATGGACTTTTTCCACAACGAAACAGCAACACCGGCCGTTTCGGCCTTGTCTTCAGCAAGGGTTAATCATGCCCGGAAACGATAAGTCAAAGCTTTGGGTTTACGACTTTGCGTATTGTCGGTTGTAGAGCCACGCCAAGGCTTTGCACCGACTATCGGACGCGTCGTAATTCGAACATGAAGCTTTTATCGCATCTCTGCGGCAAGGGTTTGAAGGACAAAGGACGATATAGCTGCAGATGACCCATTCCGTTGAAAGTCGCTTTATCGCGATTGTTTCCGGCGCACTTCTTGCGTTGGTCGCGCCGCTTTTTACTATTCTGCTTATGCTTTCCCACCATGAGTCGGTCGCCACCCAGCGAGACCGCCTGGAAATCCTGCTGGTTGCCAATTCGCAGGCACTTGGCCGCCCGCTTTGGGACCTTGATGACGAGACCATCAACCAGATCACTGGCACACTCGTTACCGATCCCGCCGTCTACATGGTGAAAGTCCGCGATACGCTCGGTCATCTGGACATTACCCAGACAGCAGGTTCCGTTGCCTCAGGCGATACGTCCTCAATCTCACGCGACATCAATTACAAGAACCTGGATGGTGAGACAAAGGTCGGCACCATCACCGTTTTCTTTCAAAATGTTGGACTGTTCAATTCGCTGAGCAATATCGAGCTGGCCTTCATCTCGATTTTCATTCTGGCGATCTTCACCCTGTTCACCGCAGCCATCATTGGCAACCGGCTGATGGTGATGAAACCCTTGCTGCGGCTGACTGCGGCCATTGAGGCGACACGCAGGCTCGGCTCCCGCCACCATGTCGACTGGCGCTCCAAGGACGAAATGGGACGGCTGGCGCGCAGCTTCAATGAAATGCAGATTCAGCTGGAACGGGAAGAACAGGAAATCAAGAAGGCGCATCTGCGCACGACAGAGATTTACAATCGCACCCCGGCCATGTTGTTCTCCCTCGACCCGGCAGACCGCATTGCCGCCGTCAGCGATTACTGGGTGGAGGCCACAGGCTACCAGCGCGAAGATGTTCTGGGCCGCAGTTTCGCCGAACTGATCGTCCCCGAAGATCGGGCGCGGTTTGTCCTGCGCAAACACCATGAAGCAACAGCTGACGCCATTGCGGGCAGTTCCGAACTCACGCTCCATTTTCAATGCGGCGATGGCCGCCACATGGACGTGCTGATTGCGGAAAAGACGCTGGATCTTGGCGATGGCCACCATCGCTCCGAGGGCTTGAGCGTCATGACCGACGTGACCGAGCTTCGCCGATCGGAGCAGCGCAATCGCTTGCAGGCCATTTCCGACCATCTGACCGGGCTCTTCAATCGCCAGGGCTTTGAAGCCATTCTTGATGATAAGATTCTCGAGGCCGATGCGAACAATACCGAGCTTGCCTGCCTGTTCATCGACCTCGACCGTTTCAAGATGATCAACGACAATCTTGGCCATGCGGCGGGTGACGCCGTGCTCCAGACCTTTGTCGACCGCTTGAAGGGGCTTCTCACCCCGCTCGATACGGCATCGAGGCTGGGCGGTGACGAGTTTGCGATCCTGCTGACAGGACCGATGGCTGATGGACGCGCCAACAAGCTATGCGATGCCATTTGCTCGATTTTCGATACGCCTTTCGACGCTGTCGGCCACAACGTGCGCCTCAGTGCCAGTATCGGCCTGGCGCTTTACCCCACCCACGCAAAAACGGCATCCGAACTTCTGCAAAACGCCGATATGGCCATGTACAGCAAGAAGCGTGCGGGCAAGAACGGCGCGCAGATGTTCGATCCGTCGATCATGTCGCAGGCGCGAGAGCGCGCAGACATTGAGCAGGATATTGAACAGGCGCTGGACGGCGATTGGCTGGAGGCTCATTTCCAGCCCATTCGCAACCTGACCAATGGCGAAACGGTTGGCTTTGAGGCATTGATGCGCCTCAACCACCCACGCAAGGGCATTCTTTCGCCCGCAGCAATCATCAATGTTGCCGAAGAAAACGGCACGATAAGGCGCATCGGCAACGCCATCCTTGAACACGCCCTGCGTGACCTCGCCGCTATTTCGCATGTCCCCGCCTATTTCAATGCCTATGTTGCCGTGAATTTCTCTGCGCTTCAGTTTGAACCCGGTCTGCCCACGCGCATTGCCGGCCTGCTGTACCGTTACGGCATTTTGCCCAACCGGCTTGTGGTAGAAATTACCGAAGCCGTGCTGATGCATGACGACCCGCAAATTCGAGCCGTTCTGAGCGCCATCCGCGAACTGGGATGCCGGATCGCACTGGATGACTTTGGCACCGGTTATTCGTCGCTGAGCTATCTCAACCGCTTCCCGATCGATATCATCAAGATCGACCAGTCGTTTACGCGCTCCATCCGGGATGAGGTGGCGGAGATTAGCCACAGAAGCCGCATGCTTGTGGAAGGCATCAACGCCATTTCGCACAGAATGAACTGCATCGTGATTGCCGAGGGAATTGAGACAGCAGAAGAGGAAGCCATGCTGAAAGATATTGGCGTAGATTGCGGACAGGGATATCTTTACGCAAGACCGCAGCCAATCAGCACCTTCATGGCTGCTTTCGAACAGCAGGGACTACAACGAACGGCAAACGTCAGGGCGTAACGTCATCGGGGAGGATGAACGTCAATGTTGCGAACTCTATTAGCACTGCTGTTGTTTGCCGCGGCTCTACCGGCCTCAGCCGAGCGGCTGCACATTTCAACTGAAAACTACCCGCCCTACAATGTGAGGGACAGCCAGGGACGCCCGAGCGGCGTCTATATGGACCAGTTGAAGATCATATTTGAGCGTAGCGGCATTGAATATCAAGCGGACATATTGCCCTGGGCTAGAGCTTTGGCCTTGGCCCAATCCGAACCCATGCACTGCGTTGCAGCAGCAGCCCGCACGCCTGCGCGCCAGCCCCTGTTCAAATGGGTTTTCCCCCTCCATACGGATCGCAACATTCTGGTTGCGCGCAAGGACCACAGCCTGCAGATCAACAGTCTAGAGGATGCCAAGGCCTATGTCGTGGGAACGCAGCGGACCGACTATACCGAATCCGTTCTGAAATCCCTAGATTTCAAGCGGATCGATCTCAGCGCAGATTTTGACACGACCCTGGTCAAGCTGGCGGCGGGGCGCATTGATCTGATGCCGATGTCTGAAAGCTCTTTAAACAAACTTGCGCCCGGCGAGTTTGTGGAAGTGGCTGTTCTGACCCACCAGAGCCTCGGCATGGCGTGCAATCTTTCTGTTCCTGACCCTCTGATTGCCAAAATGCAGCATGTCCTCAATGGCATGATTTCGGACGGAACCCAGCGCCAGATTTTTGAAAAACACGGCCTCATAACGCGTCCCTAGCCAAAAGCCGCGACAAAAGCGTTGACTTCCGCTTGATTTTTCGATGGTGAAGGCATCGGTCCAACGAACGAAGCGGAAGCGTCCATGATCATCATTGCAGGCCTTGGCAATCCCGGCACGCAATATGCGGGCAATCGCCACAATATCGGTTTCATGGCTGTCGATGCACTGCAACGCCTGCCCTCTTTTGCGCCCTGGTCGAAAAAGTTCAAGGCGGAGATTTCCGAAGGCGAGATCGCAGGGCAAAAAGTGCTTCTCCTCAAGCCTCTGACGTTCATGAACCTTTCAGGCGAATCCGTCGGTGAAGCCATGCGCTTCTATAAGGTCAAGATCGGCGACATCATCGCCATCCATGATGAGCTGGATCTGGTTGCGGGTCGCGCCCGCATCAAGGTTGGCGGTGGCCATGGCGGTCACAATGGCCTCAAATCCATCGATGCCCATTGCGGCAAGGAATATCGCCGCCTGCGGCTGGGCATCGGCCATCCCGGCGACAAGGAGCGTGTCAACGGCCATGTGCTGGGAGACTTCGCCAAGGCCGACAAGGTGTGGCTGGAGCCGCTGATCGATGCCATTGCCGACAATGCCGAAATGCTGGTGAAAGGCGAGGATTCGCAGCTGATGAACAAGCTGGCGCTGGCCGCTGGCGTGAAATCCGAGGAAAAGAAAGCCGCAGGCCCAGCAAAGCCCGCCGCGCCATCGCATATCCACGCAGCGCGCAATTTCGCCCAGCCAAAGAAGCTGCCGGAAACCGGGCCCATGGCCGAAATGCTGAAACGGATGTTTGCCAAGAAGGACTGAGATCGTGGGCAGCAACCGCATCGCCGCTTGAAACTTTTCGCAGCATACCCATTTCACGCTGATGAAAACATCAGACGCCGATCGCCGCTCATTTCCTGCATCACGCGAATATCTCGTCCATGCGTGAGGATATTCCCCACCAGACCATGGCGCAGCTGTTGCAACGGCTGCCGCAGGAGCTGCCGGAAAAGGTTACGCTGGCCGGGCTGCTCGACAAACTCGGCGACAAGGCGATTGCCTTTGTCTTGCTGGTCTTTGCTATCCCCGCCATCATTCCAACGCCGGGCATTCCAGCAGGCATGATTTTCGGAACGGCGCTTGCCATCTTATCGCTGCAGATCATTTTCGGCGCGAAGAGCATGAAGCTACCAGCCTTCCTCGGTCGCCTGTCCGTGTCGCGGTCCATCATAGAACTGACGGCGGAAAAAGCCGCGCCGCGTCTGGCGAAGCTGGAAAGCCTTTTGCGCCCGCGCGGCCATGTGCTGACCCGAATGCTGGGCTCGGCCGGGCTTGGCATTGTCGTCTTCATCATGGCGGTGCTGATCGCACTGCCCATTCCATTCGGTAACGTGCTGCCGGGTCTTGCGGTTCTCGCCATCGCCCTGGGGTTGGCGCAGCGCGACGATGTGGCAGTGCTGGTGGGGCTTGTTCTCGCAGTTCTCTCCGTGTTGACAAGTGTTGCCCTGATCTACGGCGGTTGGGCGCTCATTTCGGGCTGGCTCGGCATGGGGCAACCCGCCGTCTAAGCTGCTTTTGCGGGGAATCCTGAAGGTTTGCGGCTTCAAGGCTTGACCTTGCCCTGCCCTTTCCGCAAAAGGCTCGACTAACGGAATTCTCAAGAGAACAGAGGCAGGTTCAAGCCATGGGCTTCAAATGCGGTATCGTCGGTCTGCCCAATGTGGGCAAATCCACACTTTTCAATGCGCTGACGAAAACAGCGGCTGCACAGGCGGCAAACTACCCCTTCTGCACAATCGAACCCAACACGGGTGAAGTGGCCGTGCCGGACCCACGCATGCGGGTTTTGGCTGATATTGCAGGCTCCAAGGAACTCATTCCCACACGCATTTCCTTCGTGGATATTGCGGGCCTCGTGCGTGGCGCATCCAAGGGCGAAGGTCTGGGCAACAAGTTCCTTGCCAACATTCGCGAAGTCGACGCGGTGGTTCACGTTCTGCGTTGCTTCGAAGATGATGACATCACCCATGTCGAGGGCCGCATCAACCCTGTTGGTGATGCTGACACAATTGAAACCGAGCTGATGCTGGCCGATCTGGAAAGCCTTGAACGTCGCGTTGAGCAGACCCGCAAGCGCGCCTCTTCCAAGGACAAGGATTCGCTGGCGCAATTGCCCGTCATGGAAGCGGTTATCAAGCTGCTCAACGACGGCAAGCCTGCCCGTCTTTTGTTGAAGACACTGGCAGACGACGAGATCGAAGTTCTGAAGGGCCTCAACCTTCTGACATCGCACCCTGTGCTTTACGTTTGCAACGTAGCGGAAGGCGATGCTGTTGATGGCAATGAGCACACCAAGGCCGTGGCTGAAATGGCCAAGGCGCAGGGTGCAGAATGCGTCATCATCTCTGCTGCCATCGAGTCTGAAGTGGCGCAGCTGCCAGAAGAGGAATCCAAAGAATTCCTGTCGGCTCTAGGCCTTGAAGAAGCCGGTCTCGACCGCCTGATTCGCGCTGGTTACCAGCTGCTGGACCTCATCACCTACTTCACCGTAGGCCCCAAGGAAACCCGCGCCTGGACCATCGTGCGCGGCACCAAGGCACCCGGCGCTGCCGGCGTGATCCACACCGATTTCGAACGCGGCTTCATCCGCGCCTTCACCATTGCCTATGACGATTACGTTGCCTTCAAGGGTGAAGTCGGCGCCAAGGAAGCAGGCAAGGGCCGCGATGAAGGCAAGGAATATGTGGTGCATGACGGCGACGTCATCCACTTCCGCTTCAACACCTGATTTGACGATCTATTGAAACAAACGGCCCGCGCTTCGTCGCGGGCCGTTTGCGTTTTGGCAACTCAAAATTCTGCATGCGCGCGCCTATTTTACCTTTACGTAAACCGCGAAGCTAGTTTACGTTCTGGTCGAAGTCAGCGAAGGAGGAGTTCGCGAGTGAAATATGCCTTTGAAGATTTTACGCCCGGTCGGAGTTTTCCGCTGGGGCCGAAAACAGTGACTGCAGACGAAATCATTGAATTTGCGATGGAATTCGATCCTCAGCCCATGCACCTCTCTGAAGAGGCAGGCAAAGCCAGTATTTTGGGAGGGCTTGCGGCCTCTGGCTGGCACACATGCGGCATGTTGATGCGCATGACGGTGGACAGCTACATGAAGGACGCGCCATCACAGGCGGGGCTTGGTGTCGATTTTGTCGAATGGAAAAAACCGGTTCTGGCCGATGACACGCTCAGCGGCACATCGACCGTTGTCGAACAGCGCGTCTCCCGCTCTCGCCCCGACATGGGCGTTATCAAATTGCGCCATGAATTGCAGAACCAGCGCGGCGAGACAGTTTGCGTGGCGGAAGTGAACGCCATGCTGGCCACGACAGGGAAAGCAGCATCATGAAGTTTATCGAGCTTTACCCGACGGATGTGAAACTTGAACTTGGTACGGTCCATTTTTCCGCCGAATCCATCATTCGCTACGCGACGAAGTTTGATCCGCAGCCGTTCCATCTCGACGCTGACGCGGCAAAGAACTCAGTCTTTGAAGGTCTCTGCGCATCCGGTTGGCAAACCAGCGCGTCGTGGATGAAGTGCTTTCTAGCCTATTGGGGCAAAGAGGTTAGACGCCTGACCTCGGAAGGTATCGAACCACCCAAGCTTGGCCCCTCCCCGGGCTTTCGCAATCTCAAATGGCTGCGCCCCGTCTATGCCGGGGACGACGTGACCTATTTCGCGACGATGATTTCATCACGCCCGCTGGCTTCTCGGCCCGGCGTGCTTTTGAACACGACCCTCAACGAAGGTGTCAACCAACACGGCAAGACGGTTGTGACATTCCAGAGCAATGTTCTGGAATTCGAATAGGGCGACACAATTCCGGCGTCGCCCTTGCCATTCAAGGGCGATCCGGATCAGTGACCGGAAAATTCCACCAGCGTCCGCACGTCGACACCAAGATCCTCAAGCTTCTTGCGGCCGCCCAGATCCGGTAGGTCGATGACAAAGCAGGCGGATACGATCTCAGCGCCCATCTGACGCAGAAGCTTGACCGCACCTTCAGCCGTGCCACCGGTCGCGATCAGATCATCCACCAGAATGACCTTCTCGCCTGGCTGAACGGCGTCTACGTGCATCTCCATCTCATCGACGCCATATTCCAGGCTATAGGCCACGCGCACCGTGGTGTGCGGAAGCTTGCCCTTCTTGCGGATGGGCACGAAGCCAGCGGACAGCTGATGCGCCACGGCACCGCCCAGAATGAAGCCACGCGCTTCCATGCCAGCGATCTTGTCGATCTTCATTCCGGCATAGGGCTGCACCAACTCATCGACAGCGCGGCGAAATGCACGCGGATTGCCGAGCAGCGTGGTGATGTCACGGAAGATGATCCCTGGCTTGGGATAGTCGTTGATCGAACGAATGGCAGCAGCAAGTTCCGAGGCAATAGCGGTCATGAAAATTCCGATGGTTTCAGGAGGGGTCGAATGTCCTGCGACTTTACCTATTTGGACGCGGCAGACCAATAGACAACAACCGAAAATTCATCGTTGTGACCACGGGTTTAACAGCTTCTGATATCCCACAAAGAGAAAAGCCCTCCCGGTCTTAACCGAAAGGGCTTCCAACTCATCAGTGCCGAGACGATCAGTGCTCTGTTCTGGAATAGACCGACTTCTTGGTCAGGTAGATCAGTGCCGTGAAGATCAGCAGGAAGATGATGACCATGAAACCGGTGCGCTTGCGCTCTTCCAGATGCGGCTCTGCAGCCCACATCAGGAACGCGGAAACGTCCTGCGAATACTGGTCCAGCGTCTGCGGTGTGCCATCGTCATAGGTCACCTGATCGCTGCTGATCGGGGGTGCCATCTTCAACGCAATTGCGCTGTTGAAGTAGGGATTGAAGTGCGTGCCTTCAGCAACTTCGATACCGGCAGGAGCGTCCTGATATCCGGTCAGCAGAGCATGGATATAATCCGGTCCGCCTTCCTGATATCCACCAACAACGGGGATCATGTCGATCAGGAACTGCGGAAAGCCACGCTCGATACCGCGTGCCTTGGCAAGCAGCGACATATCCGGTGGTGCAGCGCCGCCGTTGGATGCTGCAGCCGCTTCCTTGTTCGCATAAGGCGACGGGAAGTGATCGGATGGAACGGCCTTGCGGGTGAACATTTCACCATCGGCGTTCGGGCCATCCTGCACTTCATATTCGGCAGCGAATGCTTTGACCTGGTCTTCCGAATATCCAAGACCTTCCAACGTGCGGAAGGACACAAGGCTCATAGAATGGCAGGCGGAACAGACTTCCTTGTAGACCTTCAATCCACGCTGAAGCTGTGCCTTGTCATACTTGCCAAAGGGACCAGCGAAAGACCATTTTTCTTCATGCGGCTTGAGGATGGGGAAGTGCCCACCCGCAATCGCATGCTCGGTCTGCGCCTTGAGATCGTGACCCTCTTCTGCGGCGGAAACCGCAGAACCAAGACCAGTCATGAGAGCAATAAGCGCGATGCTCGTTACAAGCTTTTTCATTGTAATCGTCCTTCTTTCGCGCTCATATCTTGACAGCAGCAGCAGGCGCCGCGGCAGTCTTGCCGTTCTTTTCCAGAACAGCCTCAGTGATGGAATTCGGGATGCGCCTTGGCGTCTCGAACAGGCCGAGAAGCGGCATGATGACCATGAAGAAGCCGAAGTAGTAGAGCGTTCCGATCTGCGAAAGCGTCACGTAGGTGCCTTCTGCAGGGCGCGAGCCGAGCCAGCCGAGCATGATGGAGTTCACCACGAAGACCCAGAAGAACATCTTGTACCATGGGCGGTAGACAGCGGAGCGAACCTTGGATGTATCCAGCCATGGCAGGAAGAACAGAACAACGATCGCACCAAACATCACCAGAACGCCACCAAGCTTGGAGTCGATCGGGCCGACATTGAAGGTGATGGCGCGCAGCATGGCGTAGAACGGCAGGAAGTACCATTCCGGCACGATATGCGCAGGTGTCTTCAGCGCATCAGCCATGATGTAGTTATCAGCATGGCCGAGGAAGTTTGGCATGTAGAAGACGAAATATGCGTAGACGAGCAGGAAGATGGAAATGCCCAGCGCATCTTTCAGTGTTGCGTAAGGCGTAAACGGAACCGTGTCCGTCTTCGTCTTGACTTCAACGCCTGTCGGGTTGGTCTGGCCTGTCACGTGCAGCGCCCAGATGTGGAGGATAACCACACCGACGATCATGAAGGGCAAGAGGTAGTGAAGCGCAAAGAAGCGGTTCAGCGTTGGCTGGTCAACGGCAAAGCCACCGAGCAGGAACTGCTGGATCCACTCACCCACGCCCGGAAACGCGGTGAAGAAGCCGGTGATAACGGTCGCGCCCCAGAAGGACATCTGACCCCAGGGCAGAACATAGCCCATGAAGCCGGTTGCCATCATCAGAAGGAAGATGACGCAGCCGAGAATCCAGAGGATTTCACGCGGTGCCTTGTAGGAGCCGTAGTAAAGGCCACGCGCAATGTGAAGATAGACCGCGATGAAGAAGAAGGAAGCACCGTTGGCGTGCATGTAGCGCAACAGCCAACCGTGGTTCACGTCACGCATGATCTTTTCAACGGAGTTGAACGCAACCGTCGTTTCTGCGGCATAATGCATGGCCAGCACGACGCCGGTCAGGATCTGCACGATCAGCATGACGGCGAGCATTGCGCCGAATGTGTAGGCGTAATTGAGGTTACGCGGCACCGGATAGGCTATGAAACTATCATAGACCATACGTGGTAGCGGCAGGCGCGAATCGACCCATCTTTCGATACCGGTCGAGGGCTGATAACTGGAATGACCACTCATTTAAATGTCCCCTTATCCGATCTTGATCACGGTATCGGATGTAAATGCGAAGGTCGGAATGTGCAGGTTTTCCGGCGCCGGACCTTTGCGAATTCGGCCCGCCGTATCGTAGTGCGAGCCATGGCAGGGACAGAACCACCCGCCAAAATCACCGGCCTGACCCAGCGGAACACAACCCAGATGCGTGCAGGAACCGACCATGACGATCCAGTTTTCCTTGCCGGCACCGGCGGAACGATCCACATCGGTCGCCTGCGCTGCGGCGTCGAGGTTGGCGTTGCGCGCAACCGGATCTTTCAACTCGGCCAGCTGGACGGCGTTTGCTTCTTCGATCTCTTTCGGCGTGCGGTTACGAATGAAGATCGGCTTGCCGCGCCATTTGACAGTCAATGACATGCCCGGCTCGACGCTCGCCACATTCACTTCGATAGATGCAAGCGCCAGGGTGGACGCATCAGGACGCATCTGGTCGATAAATGGCCAGACAGCAGCGCCAACGCCGACAGCGCCCGCCATGCCCGTTACCAAATAGAGAAAATCGCGACGGGTGGGTTCACCCGCAGCGTCATGATCATTTACGTGCTCACTCACCGCTACACCATCCTCTGCGCTGATTTCGTTGAAAGTCGCATGAGTCCTCCAGCTCTGTTTTGATCCAGGACAAACTCGATCCCCCGCGCCCTGGTTCGTGCGCGACAATAAATCGCGCCTATTCTGCTTGATCGCAAAATATCGCCGACCTTGGCAAGAGCAAAGCACATAAAGCTGCCGTAATTCTACGTTCCGCCCCATTTTTTTCACCCTTTTCCGCCGTGGCTGTCCATCCTGCAACATTGTGCGGAGATAAGGCCCATGCTAATCAGAATCAGGGAGAGCCGACACACGAGGTTTTTGAATTGAAATCGAGGCTCACTTGCGTCACCGCCTGCGCGCTAGTTCTTGCGCTGGGCGTGATAAGTATCCGTTATATCGTTGATTTCTGGCTCCTGGGCTTCGTCAACAGCTTCCAGCTTCACATCGCAGTCGTCACAGCACTTTTTGCTGCACTTTGCCTTGTCGTGTTGCGGTCCCGCGTCTTTATCATTCTGCTTGTCTGGGCGCTCACACTCAGTGCACACGCGGCTTACATGCACACGGAATTCGTGACGGATGCCTTCGCTCCTGATGGTTCGAAACCCTTCCGCCTGCTCTCCTTCAACGTGTTGATGGACAACAGCGCGAACGCCGAATCAATCGCCGACACGATCCTCGCCTCGAACGCGGATGCCGTATACGTGTTGGAAGCGGCGGCTTTGACAGACGTCCTGCCGCGCCTTCAACAGACCTATCCCTACCGCCTCGGTTGTGGCGAAGGCACGCAATCCTGCGATCTTCTGATGCTCTCGAAACGCCCGCTGGAAAATGCCCGCGTGAGATCGTCGAGCTATATCAGCCGCGACCGGTTTGCTACGGCGATGGTCGATATCGATGGCATCAAGCTCACGCTTGCGGCAGCGCATCTGGCAAAGCCGTATTTCGATCAGTATCACCGAAATGAACTGGGCCGCATCCGCGCCAGGCTGACTGCCGTGAAAGGCCCGCTCATTCTCGCCGGTGATTTCAACTCGGCCAGCATTGCCCCTGACATGCAGGAATTTCTCCTGACGACCGATCTAAAAAAAGCGCCGTGGGAGCCTGCGACATGGCCAATCTCGGCGGGTGATTTCGGCATCGCAATCGACCACATCTTCGCACGAAAACCGGCAACCCTGATGAAGCTCGAACGCCTAGCCAACAATCATGGCTCCAACCATTACGGGTTGGTTGCCGATTTCGCGATAGCGGCGCCCTAGAGCTTTTCCGGCACCGTTGCGTCAGCTGGCAGAAAACCGCCGGACTGGCGCGCCCATAGCTCGGAATAAAGACCGCCACTGCCCACAAGCTCACTATGCGTGCCCTGCTCCACGATCCGCCCGGCATCCATGATGATCAGGCGATCCAGTGCGGCAATCGTGGACAGACGGTGGGCAATGGCAAGGACGGTCTTGCCGCGCATCAACTCGTCCAGATTGCTCTGAATGGCAGCCTCGACCTCCGAATCCAGCGCCGATGTCGCCTCGTCAAGCACGAGGATCGGCGCGTCTTTCAGCATCACGCGGGCAATGGCGATACGCTGGCGCTGGCCGCCTGAAAGTTTCACACCACGCTCGCCCACATGGGCGTCCAGCCCCTTGCGTCCGCGCTGATCTTCCAGACGTTCGATGAAGTCATCCGCCTTGGCGCGCCGGATGGCCGCGAGCAGTTGCTCTTCGGTGGCATCCATGCGCCCGAACATGATGTTATCGCGGATGGAGCGGTGCAGCAGTGATGTATCCTGCGTGACCATGCCAATATGGGCGCGCAGCGTTTCCTGGCTGACCTTGGCAATATCCTGTCCGTCGATGAGGATGCGACCCTGCTCCACATCATAGAAACGCAGAAGCAGATTGACGAGTGTGGACTTGCCAGCACCAGAACGGCCCACAATGCCGACCTTCTCACCCGGCTGCACATCGAGACTCAAATGATCAATCACGCCCTTGGCACGACCATAATGGAAGCTGACGTCCTCATAGCGAATGCCGGGCTTAGAGACGACAAGTGCGGCGGCTGCGGGCGCATCAACCAGACTGATAGGCTGGGAAATCAGTTCCGCGGCGTTTTGCACGGTGCCGAAATTGCGCATGATACCGTTGAACTGCGTCATCAATCTGCCCAGCAGGAAATTCAGCCGCAGGACAAGTGCGAGCGTGAAGGCGACAGCACCAGAGCTGATCTTGCCGGATAGCCAGAGATCGATGCAGAGAGCCGCCATCGATGTGATCATGATGCCGGACAGCAACGCCATGGAAGCCCGCACGCCGGTGATGAAGCGCGTGAACATCATGGTCTTGTTCTGGAATGTATCGAAGCCATCGCGCATATAGCGATCATTGGCATCGTCACGCCCGAACAGCCGCAGCGTCTGGATGTTGCTATAGGCATCCACCATGCGGCCTGAGAGCATGGAAGCCGCTTCGGCGGTTTCCTTGGAATGCAGGCGGATGCGCGGCACGAAATAGCGCGCCAGAAGCGAGAATATTCCCACCCACAGCACGACGACAGCGGCCAGTCGCCAATCCAGCCCGCCAATCAGAAACAGCATCGACACTGAATAGATACCGACGAACCAGACGCTTTCCATGAGCGACGTGACGAGATCCCCCGCCGCCTGCCCCCCAGACCAGACCTTGGTAACGATGCGGCCGGAAAAATCATTCTGGAAAAACGTCAGTGATTGGCGAGCAACATGCCTGTAGGATTGCCAGCGCACAAGATTATAAAAACCGGGGGTAATGATCTGTTGATCTACAAGCGCCGTCAGCATGGTCACGACGAAGCGGACAACGGCAATCAGAACCAGCATGCCAACGAGTTCATAGCCATGGCTGGCAATCAACCCGGCCCAGCCCGCCCCCGGCTCGATACCAGAGAGAATATCCACCAGCCGCCCGACGAACCAGAACAAGGCCGCCTCTATGGCCGCTGTCATGCCGCCCAGAACGAGCATGGCAAAAAACGGGGCCTTGGCTTGTCGCAGATAGAACCAGATGAACGGCAGCGTATCCTGCGGCGGCCGCAGATCATCCTTGCGATCGAAGGGTTTGATCCAGTTCTCGAAAAAGCGGAAAATGCGGGTAATGACCATAATCTGGATATAGGCGGAATCGCTTAAACGGCAAAGCGCAAGGCAGATTATATTTTTGTAATATGGGTATTGGCTATGCTCGGACCTGTCCCCAAGCATAGCCTATGCCGCAACCGTTTAGAGGCCTAACCTACTCCCCTGCCGCCTTCATGTCGGGTTCCTCGTCAGCGATGAAGCCACCGGACTGGCGCAGCCACAGGTCGGCATAAATGCCGCCATGCTGCACAAGCTCGGCATGGGTTCCAGCCTCAACGATCTTGCCCGCGTCAAGAACGATTACGCGGTCCATTTCTGTCAGCGTTGACAGGCGGTGCGCGATGGCGATGACGGTCTTGCCTTCCATCAGGGCAAACAGGTTTTCCTGAATTGCCGCTTCGACCTCCGAATCCAGCGCAGACGTTGCTTCATCGAGAATGAGGATCGGCGCGTTTTTCAGGAACACGCGGGCAATCGAGATGCGCTGGCGCTGGCCACCGGACAGTTTCACGCCGCGCTCGCCAACCTGCGCATCGAGCCCCTGGCGACCGTGCATATCGACAAGCGTTTCGATGAAGTCCCACGCATTGGCGCGCTTTGCCGCTGCAATGATCTCCTCATCCGAGGCGCCGGGATGACCATAGGCAATGTTCTCACGGATGGTGCGGTGGAGCAGCGATGTATCCTGCGTCACAACGCCAATCAGCGCACGCAAGCTATCCTGCGAGACGGTGGAAATATCCTGCCCGTCGATGAGGATCTTGCCCGATTCGAGATCGTAGAAGCGCAGCAAAAGGTTCATCAGCGTTGTCTTGCCAGCGCCGGAACGGCCAACAAGCCCAACCTTTTCGCCGGGCTTGATATCCAGAGACAGGCCTTCAATCACACCCTTGTTCTTGCCGTAGTGGAAGCGGATGTTGTCGAAATGGATTTCGCCCTTTGATGCAGACAACACAGGCGCATCGGCCTCATCAACGATATCGTGCGGCTTGGACATCATGCTCATGCCGTCATAGACCGTGCCGATATTTTCAAACAGCGATGTGACTTCCCACATGATCCACTGCGACATGCCGTTGACGCGCATGGAAAGACCGATGGCAACCGCCAGCGCACCGACAGTGACCGAGCCGGTCAGCCAGAAATACAGGCCAAGCGAAGTCGTTGAGAACATGACAAAGGCATTGTTGATATCGATGGCGATGTTGAAGGCCGAAATCTTGCGCATCTGCCGGTGGACGGTGCCCAGGAACATGTCCATGCCTTCGCGGGCATAGACCTCCTCGCGGCCAGCATGTGAGAACAGCTTGATGGTTGCGATGTTGGTGTAGCTATCCACGATGCGGCCTGTCATCAGGGATCGCGCATCGGCCTGCTCACTGGACAGACGTCCCAGTTTGGGCACGAAGTAGGTCAGGATGGAGATGTAGATCGCCAGCCACACGACAAGCGGTATGACCAGACGCCAATCCGCAGCCGCCACCATGAACAGCATGGAGATGACGAAGCTGATCGCATAGACGAAAACGTCGATGATCTTCAACGCCACTTCGCGAATGGAGAGCGCCGTCTGCATGACCTTGGTGGAAACGCGGCCCGCAAACTCATTGGCGAAAAACGTCATGGAATGGCGCAGCAGAAAGCGGTGCATGTGCCAGCGGGCAATCATGCCGAAGTTTCCAGCCAGCGTCTGGTGCATCGTCATGGTGTGGATCGAACCCATCAGCGGCAGCGCGACCAGCACAATGGCCGCCATGACGACCAGATGCCAGCCTTCATCCTGAAGAAACGTCTCGCGGTTGGCCGTCGACAGCCAATCAACGATATTGCCAAGGAACTGATAGAGCATCACTTCGGCAATCGCGATCCCCATAGACATCAAGCCTAAGAGCAGCAACCACGGTGCGGCGGGTTTGACGTAATGCCACATGAACGGCAAAAGCTTAGCCGGTGGCACCACGGGCGTGGAAGCGGGAAATGGATTTAGGCGTTTTTCAAACCAGCCGAACATGGCCAAGCTCCGGACATAAACAACCCGATGAAACGGCGCAGGGAGCTGAGATGCTCGCAGCCACAACGGGAATACAATGGAATATGGCCGCAACAGCCACATGACGGGATTTTGAGAGATGCGGATGGACCGCTGAAAACACCTAGGCCTGCAGAGGCGCTACAAAGGCCGGAAGGCGATGTCGAACAATTTTATCCATCTGAACCTCCATGGCTGGTGTTGAAGTTGCGCATCTGTAGCTCAAAAAATAAGCATTGACCAGCACCAAACCACCACAAGTTTCAACAGGGTTGAGCCGTAACACGCGATTGCGACCGAACGACAACAGATTGGCTAGGCGCGGTTCCTTGTTTCTGCATTCCGGACCATGATAAGTCGCTTGAAGCCCTTCAGGAAAGACATCAGCATGCCCGATATCAGGATCGCCCTTTACCAACCGGATATTCCCGGCAACACCGGCACCATTTTGAGGCTGGCCGCTTGCCTCGGCATCGGCGTTGATATTATCGAGCCAGCCGGATTTGATATTTCAGACCGCAACCTGAAACGCGCAGGCATGGATTATCTCTCCACGGCGTCACTGACGCGTCATGTCAACTGGGAGCGCTTTGAAGAGTGGCGCGCAACCACCGGCCGCCGGCTGCTTCTGGCCTCCACCAAGGCGGCATTGCCCTATGTGAACGTTGAATACCGGGCCGATGACATACTGCTGCTTGGCCGTGAAAGCGCCGGCGTTCCCGATCACGTCCACGACAAGGCCGATATGCGGCTGATCATTCCGATGGTGGAAGGGCAGCGCTCCATTAACGTTGCCATGTCGGCTGCGATGATCACTGGGGAGGCTTTACGACAGACGGCCTGGCGATAGGTCCATCGCCATTTCGCGTCTAAATGTCGTAATCAGCCCTGTACGGCAGGGTATTTCAGGCCTATATTCATTAGCCAACGAAAGAGTCCTACCTCCGAAAACTTTCCGCGCAGCATGTCGTCCGAAGGCTAGAACGGTTTCGGGCAAGGAAAGGTATTCACGATAGAAGACTGACGGACGGAGGGCGACCAAGCATGCAATCCACCATCATCATCGTCAACCTGCTCGGCGCGGTTTCACTTCTGCTGTTCGGCCTTGCTCAGGTGAAGGACGGCGTTACACGGGCCTTTGGTGTCAAGTTGCGCATCGTGCTCGCAACCGGCACAAAAAGCGGACCGCGCTCGATGCTGTCAGGCTTTCTCGCCACCATCGCCTTGCAGAGTTCCACAGCCACGGCTCTAACCGTCGCATCCTTTGCGGAGCGAGACCTCATTCGCCCGCGCATGGCGCAGGTGGTTCTTCTCGGTGCTAATATCGGCACCGCCGTCACCGCCTGGATATTTGCGACTGGCGTGGCATGGCTGTCGCCCATGCTCATCCTGTCTGGCATCATTGTGCGCAGGGGAACATCGAGCGCACGGCAAGGCGGCGGCACGGCGCTGGTGGGCGTTGGCCTGATGCTGCTTTCGCTGCACCTGTTGAGTGCCGCGACCGAACCAATGCGCGATTCTCCAGCACTCGGCGCATTCATCGGCCTTCTGGATGATGCCTGGCCGGTCGCCCTTCTTCTCTCCGCAACGCTTGCCTTCGTGTCATCCTCCAGCCTTGCGGTCGTCGTGTTGATCCTCTCGCTGGCATCCGCAGACATTCTCTCCACCGCGCTGATCATCGTTCTCATTCTCGGCGCCAATATCGGTGGCGCCATCCCGCCTGTCATCGCCACCCTCTCCGCCCCGGCATCGGCCCGGCGGATCACCCTCGGCAATCTTTTCGTGCGCACCGTGGGCTGCCTCGTCGCGTTGCCGCTCGCGGGCTATGGAGCGACATTGCTGCAACAGCTTCCGCTTTCACAAGACATGCTGCCGGTGGACGCCCATCTGATCTTCAATCTGGCACTCGCAGCCATTGCCTGGCCGTTTTCAGGCCTGATCTCGGACATCATGGCGAAGATGGTGCCGGATGACGCGAAAGCCGAGGAAGGCCAGCGTTTTCTCGATGCCAGCGCGCTGGATACGCCCGTCGTGGCGCTTGCCAATGCAACACGCGAAGTGCTGGTCGTGGGCGACACCATCGAACGCATGCTGATCCGCGCTGAAAACGCGTTCAAGCACAACGACCTTGCCCCCTTGGCCGAAATCGCCGCGCTGGAAACCAAGGTCGACATGTTGCAGCAGGATGTGAAGATCTATCTGTCTCAGCTGGGCCGCAAAGGGCTGGACGAAGACGCCGCCCGCCGCTCGATCACCATCATCGATTACGCCATCAACCTCGAACATATTGGCGATATCGTCGAAAAGGGCCTGTGTGAGCAGATCCGCAAGAAAATCGTCAATGGCTTCAAATTTTCCAATGAAGGCTATGACGAGCTGAAAACACTGTTCGACATGACCATCGAGAACCTGCGCGCCGCCCAGAGCGTTTTCGTGACCGGCGATTTCGATCTCGCCCGCCATCTGATGGAAATCAAGGTCGATATCAGACGGTTGGAAAAGCGGTCATCCAGCCGCCATCTGGAGCGCCTTCGCGACGGGCTGACGCAGAGCCTGCAAACCAGTTCGCTGCATCTGGACATCCTGCGCGATCTCAAGCGCGTTAACGCCCACATCGTTTCCGTGGCGCATCCCATTCTGGACCAGGGCGGCGTGTTGGGCGAAAGCAGGCTCCGGGCGGTTGACAGCCGTAAAAGCTAATCTGCCGAAGGGAGGCGGCGCATGGTGAACTCTATGCGGTCGCCATCCAGCGGACGCCAGCTTTCCACTTCGGTCCAATAGGCGGCCTTGGGATATTCATCGAACCACTCCTTTGCCTTGGCACGCGCCTCTTCGCGGGCAAGGCAGAAGGTCTGGCGAACGAACATGCCTTGTCTGTCATTCTTGCGGCCACCGGCAGCGGCGCGATCCTGCCTGTGGGCATCGATCCTGCGCTTCAAGCCATCCAGCGGCGGCGGGCCGGTAAATTTCGCCATGACACAACCTCTCTGTTCAAAAGATAGTGTGAAGCACGGGACTTGGCGAGTCGAATTTGTATCGTTGCTGCACGACTGCTAAACCGGGCCAATTGCAATGATTCGACGCTTAGGAGATCGATATGGAACGGCCGGTTTTGCCAAAGGGCTTGCCTGACGACATCGAGGACAAGAAGGCACTTGCCAAGGCCTGGTTCGAGAGCCTGCGTGACACGATCGTGACCGCCTTCGAGACGATTGAAGACGAGCTGCAAGGCCCCCTCGCCGACCAGCCGCCAGGCCGTTTCGTGCAGAAGGAATGGCAGCGAGACAATGGCGAAGGCGGCGGCGGCAAGATGTCGATGATGGAAGGCCGCGTCTTTGAAAAGGTCGGCGTTCACACATCCACCGTTCATGGCGAGTTTTCGCAGGAATTCCGCAACCAGATACCCGGTGCGGAAGAAGACCCCCGCTTCTGGGCATCCGGCATTTCGCTGATTGCCCACCCGGTCAATCCCAACGTGCCTGCCGTTCATATGAACACGCGCATGGTCGTGACCTCCAGCCACTGGTTTGGCGGCGGCGCGGACCTGACGCCGGTTCTGGACCGACGCCGCACGCAGGAAGACAATGACAGCCAGATCTTCCACCGCGTGTTCGAAATCACCTGCAATCGCCACGCCGTGGCGGATTATCCGCGCTACAAGCAATGGTGCGATGAGTACTTCCATCTCAAGCACCGCAACGAGCCACGCGGCATCGGCGGTATCTTCTTCGATTGGCTCCACCCGGAAGAAGGAAAGGGCGATTGGAACGACAATTTCGCCTTCGTGCAGGATGTCGGCCGCGCCTTCAATCTGGTCTATCCGAAGATCGTGCGCAGCAATTTCAACCTGCCGTGGACGGAAGAAGACCGCGATGAACAACTGATTCGCCGTGGCCGCTACGTGGAATTCAACCTTCTTTACGACCGTGGAACGATTTTCGGCCTGAAAACCGGCGGCAATGTCGACTCAATTCTGTCGTCGCTGCCTCCCGTGGTGCGCTGGCCTTGACAGATCACAAAAAAATTCCCTTTTGTTACAGGGTTAGGCAGTGAATAAGAAATTTAGCTCTTATTAAGATTTGAAGGCAGTGATACGCTTCCAGTTGTAGATGGACTGGAGGAGATATCATGATGATTACTTCAAACAGCATGCCCATATCTGGCCTTGGCAATAGCCAATCCCAGGCTCTACCAACTCCAGAATTGATCAACCGGCTAGCCTTGGAGATGAGGGCGGTCGGCGACAGAGATTTGCCGCTTTCCTTTTATGCAGAGCAGGTCAAGCGCAGGCTTGCGAACAATGCTGCGGCCAATGATGACGGCGTTGTGCCGTCGCGTGCACCGGCTGCAGCCACATCATCCGTATTCCACTGCTGGGCACTTCGAGACACGATCTGACACGGAACCTTCTATCTTGCCGACCCGTTTGCTGATGCGGAGGGCAGAACCTTCCAAGCGAAAGTTCCGCCCTGACGCTTCTCATAAGGGAGGCCTATGATGAGACTTTATGAATGCGGAACCCTGGTGCCGGGTTGTGAGTGGCACACACGTGCAGACGAAGACGCCGAAGTTGTGCGACGCGCAGTCGACCATATGCGCCAAGCCCACGGCGAAGACGTCATTCGAGAGAACATGGTCGAAAACATCAAGACGCGCATCCGCAATGAGGATCAGGTTCAGGCCTGATCCTTCACCGCTCCTTCCAGCCGGGCAGTCAAGGCTGCCCGGTCCAGTGAGAAGTTGAACTCGATCCACTTTTCCTCGAGCTGCCCAAGAATCTCGCCAACCTTCGGACCCGGCGCTACCCCGGCGGCCAACACATCCGCGCCGGTGAGCGGGAAAGTTGGGCGCACAAATTTCTGCGTGCGAGACAGCAACGCCGAGAGACGCGCAATCTTCTGCATGGCTCCCTCGCCTACGGAGATATCTGCGCGTGCTGCGGCGAGCGAAAGCATCAGGCGCATAGTTATTCCCTCAACACCGGTGCGATACAGCAGGCGATCAAAAGCGGCATCGGTGATAGCAGTATCGATAACAGGCGCAGACGCCCACTGCTTGAGGCGCTTCGCTTCAGCGTTGGACAGGCGAAGCCGTGAAGCCATAGTCGCGACGCGCTCCGCATCCACAGGCACAATGGCTGCAAGGCGCACCAGCGCATCCGGCGTCCACCCCAGCGCCTGCTCAGCGGCTACAAGACCATGGATGGCATCGATGCCCCATTTCTCCGTTTCCGGCAAAACCTGAGAAAGCACACCGGATTGGCGCATCCACAGAAGTGCCCGGGATGGATCGGTGGCCGAGAGGAGCTTTTTCATTTCGCTCCACACGCGCTCGGCAGAGAGTGTGGACATCTTGTCCTTGGCGCGCGCGCTGGCCCGCAGCCCATCCGCATCGGGACGACCGGAACCGTAATGGGCGAAGAAGCGGAAAAACCGCAAAACCCGCAAATAGTCTTCGGCAATGCGCGTATCTGCATCACCAATGAAACGAACATTGCGCGTTTCGATATCAGCCAGCCCGCCGACAAGATCGATCACCTCGCCGGAGGCGTCGGCATAGAGCGCGTTGATCGTCAGGTCGCGGCGCTGCGCATCCTCGTTCCAGTCGGTGCCGAAAACGACCTGCGCATGGCGGCCATCGGTTTCCACATCACGGCGCAGGGTCGTGACTTCAAAGCCTTCGCCATCCAGAACGAGCGTAACCGTGCCATGCTCGATGCCGGTTGGCACGGCTTTGATGCCCGCACTTTGCGCCCGCTCCACCACATCCTGAGGCGGAAGCGTCGTCGCCATGTCGATATCTGCCACCGGCATGCCCATCAGGGCATTGCGAACAGCACCGCCGACGATGCGCGCCTCACCACCATCGGCATTCAAAAGCGCCAGAATCCGCTGGAGACCTGGTTTCAAGAACCAGTCCTGTCCGGCAACGTTGCTCATGAATAGAACCTTTCATAGATGCGGCGTACAATGCCCGCCGTAATGCCCCAAATGTGACGCTCGCCATAGGGCATTTCGTAGAAAAACCGCTCCTTCCCCTGAAAGATGCGGCTTGCCTGCCTGTGGTTTGTCGGTTGCATCAGAAATGATAGCGGAACCTCGAAAACCTCTGCTACTTCGGTCGGGTTCGGCGTGAGGTCAAAACCCGGTTTGACCACTGCGAGCACCGGCTTGATGCGGAAACCCGTTCCGGAAAAATAATCGGGCAAGCGCCCTACCGTTTCGATGAAACTCCGATCCAGCCCGATTTCTTCTTCCGTTTCCCGCAGGGCAGCATCCTCAGGAGAACGGTCATCCGGATCTATGCCACCGCCGGGAAAGGAAATCTGGCCGGAATGTTTGCGAAGCGTTGAGGTGCGCTGGGTGAAGATGACCCGCGCGTCGCGACCATAGTCCACGATCGGCACCAGAACCGCCGCATCTTTCAGCGTGATACCATCGCCGAAAAGGCGCGCATCGGGGTTGAGAATATGGTCGCCATCTTCACGCTCGGCCACGCCTTCTCCATCGGACAGCACACGCTGGCGGAAGTCACCGGCCGAAAAGTCCATCACATCGACGCTCATCTTGAAAGCGCATCCAGCTCATCGGCAGGCATGATGGCAAAAACCTCCCCGCCGGACCTTACGGCAAACATCTCTTTTCCTTCAATTTCAATGACCTCGCCTAATTCTACGAGATCATACATGACCGCCCGTGAAACGAGGGCATCGAGCCGACCCCGCACCCGAAGATAAGGCTTCAACGCCTTGTTTTCACCGCTCAATTCAAACCGCAACGGATTTTGCGGGCCAACTTCCACCACATCACCCACATTGGTGCGAAATGTCAGCATCTGCACGCCGTCTTTTTCGGCCACATTCATCTCCACCGCCAGAAAGGGGGCATCAACGACACGGATGCCCACTTTTTCCACAGGTGTTACGAGATAGGTTTGGCCGTCCTCATCCCTGCGCAAAACCGTGGAAAACAACCGCACCAAGGGGGCGCGGCCAATGGGCGTGCCCATGTAGAACCATGTGCCATCCGCCCGGATTTCCATGTCCAGATCCCCGCAAAAAGGCGGATCCCAGCGCTCGACGGGTGCCGGGCCACGGGATTTGTCGCCGCTCTGTTCAGCGGCATGGGAAATCATCGCGGCGAGGCCCGCTGCGTCTTTCGCCGAATTTATCGTCTCATCCGCCATATTCGAGCCCTGCTTTGTCACCTATTGATGTGGTCGCTTGATGGTAACGAGATAGTCATTCAAAGGATGCTTGTCAGCGGGCAGTATGGCAATAAGCTATAGGCAGCGCGAAATCAGTCCTGTATGCGATGAGTGACCGGTTTGGAACGAAGGCTGCGGCTTAAGTTTGAGGAGAGCGATATGGGAATGATCAACACCAGCGAAACCCTCGACGAGAAAGCGATCATCGCCGCTGCCGAAACAGCGCTGTCGGATATCGCGGCAGTCAGGGCCGAAGTCTCCAAGGTTATTTTCGGGCAGGAAAAGGTCGTGCAGAATGTGTTGCTGGCCGTTCTCTCCGGTGGCCACGCGCTTCTGGTCGGCGTGCCCGGCCTTGCCAAGACAAAGCTTGTGACGACGCTCGGCACCGTTCTCGGTCTGGATGCCAACCGCATTCAATTTACGCCCGATCTCATGCCGTCAGACATTCTCGGTTCGGAAGTCATGGATCAGGATGAGAGCGGCCGCCGCTCTTTCCGCTTTATCAAGGGCCCGATTTTCGGCCAGCTTTTGATGGCCGACGAAATCAACCGCGCCAGCCCGCGCACCCAATCCGCACTGCTGCAGGCCATGCAGGAATATCACATCACCGTGGCAGGTGAACGCTATGACCTGCCAAAGCCCTTCCATGTTCTGGCCACGCAAAACCCGCTGGAGCAGGAAGGCACCTATCCTCTGCCGGAAGCCCAGCTCGACCGATTTCTGTTGCAGGTGGATGTGGATTATCCTGATCTCGCCGCCGAACGTCAGATCCTGCTCGACACGACGGGCACCGCCTCCGGCGAAGCGCGCCGCGTGATCGAAGCCGATCGCCTCATTGAAATTCAGACCCTCATTCGCCAGATGCCGGTCAGCGACACGGTGGTGGATGCCATTCTGGCGCTGGTGCGCTCGGCGCGTCCCGGCCATGGCAATGCCTTGACGGATAAGAACGTGGCTTGGGGACCCGGCCCGCGCGCCGGTCAGTCGCTGATGCTGACGGCCAGAGCCCGCGCGCTTTATGAAGGCCGCCTTGCACCTTCGCTGGATGATATCTACGCGCTGGCTGAGCCGGTTCTTGAACACCGCATGGCGCTGACATTTGCCGCCCGTGCCGAAGGCATGTCGGTTCGTGATGTGATTGCAAGCCTTGTGGAACAAGCAAAACACTGACCACCCGGTCGGATTAGGAGTGCATGTGGCATCCATCGGCCAGATCGTAGAGCAGACGCATGGCAGCGACGTTCTTGCCCGTGCGCGCCAACGCGCCGCACTAGTACCCGACTGCATGGTGGAAGCCAAGCGCATTGCAAACACGGTAACCGCGGGTTGGCATGGTCGCCGCAAACGCGGTATCGGCGAAAATTTCTGGCAATTCCGGCCCTATGCAGAGGGCGAAAGCCTTTCGCGCATCGATTGGCGCCGTTCGGCACGCGATGACCATACCTATGTCCGCGACCGGGAATGGGAAGCGGCCCACACCATCTGGCTCTGGGCGGACCTTTCGCCATCGATGATGTTCAAGTCCACGCTGGGCAGCGTTTCCAAGGAAAGCCGCGCACTGGTGCTGATGCTGGCGCTGGCGGAAATTCTCGCTCGCTCGGGAGAGCGCATCGGTTGTCCCGGCATTATGGAACCGATCTCCGCCCGCAATGCCGCAGAACGCCTCGCAACAGCCATCATGCACGCGCCCGCCACGACAGGATTGCCGGATACGGCGATGATCCGTGGCTCCAGCGATCTGGTCGTGATCGGGGATTTTCTGGATGATGCAACTGCTGTCATGGAGCGCCTTTCGCCGCTTGCACGGCGCGGCATGCGCGGCCATGTGGTGGAAATTGCCGACCCCGCAGAGGAGATCTTTCCCTATAGCGGGCGCACAGAATTTTCCGATCCCGAAACCGGCGAAAAGCTGACCTCCGGTCGTGCCGAAACCATTCGTGACGATTACACACGCGCCTATCTCGCGCGGCGTGATGCCTTGTCGTCCTCACTTCGTCGTCTGGGGTGGAATTTCGTGTTTCACCGCACGGATCATCTGGCATCAGAAGCGCTTGTTGCCATGCACATGTATCTCTCGGGCGCGCCCTCCACGGCCAAGACCGGAGGCCGGACATGAGCGCCCTGCCCTTCGTTTTCACCAGCCCCTATATTCTCATCGGCCTTCTGGCGCTGCCCGCCATATGGTGGCTGCTACGGCTGACACCGCCGCGCCCGAAGGCAGAGGTGTTTCCGCCGCTTCGCATTCTGGCAAGCGTGCTGAAACGGGAGGAAACGCCGTCTAAAAGCCCGTGGTGGCTGACATTGCTGCGCATGTTGCTGGCCGCCTCCGTTATTTTCGCGCTGGCAGACCCGGTCATCAATCCGCGCAACAACACGCTGGCAGGTGATGGTCCGCTGGTGCTGGTCATGGACAATGGCTGGGCCTCTGCACCAGATTGGGACCGGCGCGTGCGCACCGCAGAAGCCCTGATTGGGGATGCTGAGCGAGCCGAACGTCCTGTTTCCATCACCTTCACGGCAGACCGCGATAACGATTCCGAACCCGGAACATCGGCGGGAGCGCTTGAAAAACTGGCGGCAGCCAGACCGCAGCCTCTGGTGCCAGACAGAGTACGCGCCGCGCAAGCCGTGAACGAAGCCATGAATGGCACGACACCCGGCACCCTCGCCTACATCACCGATGGGGTCGCAACACCCGATGACCAGACCGCACTTGCCGATCTTGCCAGCATCAATCCAGCCGAATTTCGCGTGGTCGAAGGTGATGGACAGGCTGTGACCGCCATTACCGGCGCAGAAAACGGTGCCGAAACCATGACCGTGTCGCTCTCGCGTCTTAAAACCGACGGCCCTGCCAACCTCACCGTCAACGCCCATGATAGCCAAGGCCGTATGCTCGCCAGCGACGACGCGACCTTTGCGCCCGGCGCGGCTGAAACAACGGCGGTTTTGAGCGCGCCCTTTGAACTGCGCAATGATTTTGCCCGCCTGTCGGTGGAGAGATTGTCGAGCGCAGGCTCTGTCCGTCTTCTGGATGATGGCTTTCGCCGCCGCCGCGTTGCCCTTCTGGCGGGGGAAACAGGCAATGACTTCCAGCCGCTTCTTCAGCCGCTGTTTTACATCAGCCGCGCCCTCCAGCCCTATGTCGATCTGGTGCCGCAACGACAGGCGGACCTTGCGGTGGCGATCCCCGAATTATTGCAATCCAGCCCATCGGTCATTGTCATGGCCGATATTGGTCGCTTGCCGCAGGAAACCTATGAACCCATCGGGCGCTGGCTCTCCCGTGGCGGCACGCTGATCCGGTTCGCGGGTCCGCGCCTTGCGGCAGCCCCTGCCGATGACCCGCTGGTGCCCGTCACACTGCGACAGGGTGAGCGCGCCCTGGGCGGCGCACTTTCCTGGGCGGAACCTCAGCCGCTGGCAGATTTCCCCAATTTCGGTCCCTTTGCAGGCATGCCGAAGGCCGATGGTGTTCTCATCAAGCGTCAGGTTCTGGCGGAGCCCACACCTGATCTTTCCGAGCGTACATGGGCAAGCCTTGCCGATGGCACACCGCTCGTAACAACCCGCAATGTCGATGCAGGCCGCATCGTGCTGTTCCATGTCAGCGCAGAAGCCAGTTGGTCGGATTTGCCGATTTCAGGTCATTTCGTGGAAATGCTGCGCCGTATCGTCCAATTGTCACAGGTTGGCGGCTCCTCGGCATCTGCCAATGCGCCCGCCGCCGCCTTGGCGCCTTACCGCATTTTGAACGCACAGGGCGCTTTGACGACGGAAATCGGGTCTGCCCGGCCGCTGGAAATCAAGGCTGGCCAGTCGCCTCGCGCCAGTTTCGACAACCCGCCGGGCCTTTACGGCACGGAAGCCGGTTTCGTTGCGCTCAACCTGTTGCCACAGGGCACGGTGCTGCGCCCCATCGACGCCTCGCTTGCCGGCATGGCAACCGTGCGCGAAGGTTTGGTGGGAGAAGAGGCAAGATCGCTGAGGCCTGCTCTGTTCATTGCGGCTCTCCTCATGCTCTTTGCCGATACGCTGATTGTTCTCTTCATGAACGGCGTATTTTCCCGCCTGCCACGCGCACGCGGCTCGGCTGCGGCCATCCTGCTCTTGCTCGGGTCAAGCCTTGCGGTCTTCTCGCCCGACATTGCTCGTGCCGACGACCCCAAACCCGGCGATGAAGCCATATTCGAGCGGCTTGATACCACTCATCTCGCCTATGTGCGAACAGGTGAAGATGACGTGGATCGCATCTCCGAACAGGGATTGCAGGGCCTGACGGAATTCATGACATGGCGCACCACGCTTGAGCCCGGCGCGCCGGTGGGGCTGGATATTTCCAAGGACGAGCTGTCCTTCTACCCCATCATCTACTGGCCGATTTCAGCCACAGCACCCATGCCATCCACCGCTGCCATCTCCCGCATCGATGCCTATATGCGCGCGGGCGGCACCGTTCTGTTTGATACGCGAGACCAGTTCTCATCGCTTGAGAATATGGGCGGCACCAGCGCTAATGGTCAGCGCCTTCAGGAAATTCTCGCCAATGTAGACATTCCGCCGCTGGAACCTGTGCCGACCGACCACGTGCTCACGCGCTCTTTCTATCTTTTGAACCACTTTCCGGGGCGCTACGCGCAAGGCCCATTGTGGGTGGAATCCCGGCAGGATGCGGCCAAAACGACGTCAGGCATATCCTCATCTGGCGATGGCGTGTCACCCATCATCATCACCGGCAATGATTTTGCCGGTGCCTGGGCTATCGATGCCAACGGCGCGCCGGTTCTGCCCACGGTGCCACCGGATGAAGTGCAGCGCGAACATGCGTTCCGAACCGGCGTGAACATCATGATGTATATGCTGACCGGCAACTACAAGGCCGATCAGGTCCACGTCCCTGACATCCTCCAGCGGTTGGGGCAATGATATGACACTGGCCTTTTCCCCCTTCCTGCCTTGGGTTCTGATTGCTGTGCTCGCCGCCGCAGCGTTTCTGCTGGCCATCATCGGCCTTTGGCGTGGCGTGCGCGGCGCATGGCTGCGTGGGCTGGCGCTCGCCGCATTGCTGCTGGCCATCTCCAACCCGCTTTTGAGCAATGAGGAACGCGAACCGCTTTCCACCATCGTTCCCGTCATCGTCGATCGTTCGCAAAGTCAGGACGTGCAGCAACGCCCGGAACAGACGGATCAGGCGCTTGCCGCCCTGCGCGAGCGTCTCGCCCGCTTCCCGCGCATCGAACCGCGCATTGTGGAAGTCACCAACGATGCCAACAGCGATTCACCAGCCACGAACCTGTTCTCGTCCTTTGCGGCTGCCATATCGGATGTGTCACCCACGCGCGTCGGCGGTGCGATTTTCCTGAGCGACGGCCAGATCCATGACATTCCAAACGTCACATCGGACATCGAGCAGACGCTGGGTGTGAAGGCCCCTGTCCACGGCCTCATCACCGGCCGCGCCAATGAATTCGACAGGCGCATCGAAGTGGTGCGCGCACCGCGCTTTGGCATCGTCAACGAACAGCAGGAACTGACGCTGCGAGTTTTCGATGATGGTCGCTCGCAAGGTGGCCAGGCAGATGTCACCATCAAGATGAACGGTCAGGAACTCGCCAGAATTCAGGCGACGCCCGGCCAGCCGGTGCCGTTCCAGTTCAAGGTTCCACGCGGCGGCAACAACGTCATGGAATTTTCCGTGGCCGAGCTTCCCGGTGAGGTGACGACCACCAACAACCGCGCCGTCCACGTCATCGAAGGTATCCGCCAGAACCTGCGCGTGCTGCTGGTATCCGGCGAACCCCATGCGGGCGAACGCGCATGGCGCAACCTGCTGAAATCGGACACATCGGTTGATCTGGTTCACTTCACCATTCTGCGCCCGCCGGAAAAGCAGGATGGAACGCCTATCAACGAGCTTTCGCTGATCGCCTTCCCCACACGCGAACTGTTTGTGGAAAAGATCGAGGATTTCGATCTCATCATCTTTGATCGCTACCAGCATCGCGGTGTGCTGCCGATCCTCTATTATGATTACATCGCCCAATATGTGGAAAAGGGCGGCGCGCTTTTGATTGCTGCAGGCCCTGAACATGCGGGCCAGGATTCCATTGCCATGACGCCGCTGGCCTCCGTTTTACCCGCGCAGCCCACCGGCGAGGTCCATCAATCCGCCTTTTACCCGCGCCTGTCTGAAGCAGGCAAGAAGCACCCCGTAACGCGAGGACTGGAAGGATCAGGCCAGGAGCCGCCGCAATGGGGCCGCTGGTTCCGCACTGTCGGCGTCGAGCAACCGCAGGGCCAGACCGTGATGCTGGGAGATGGGCAGGACCCGCTTCTCGTGCTGAACAGGCAGGGCGAAGGCCGTGTCGCCATGCTCCTCTCTGATCAGGGTTGGCTGTGGGCGCGTGGTTATGAAGGCGGCGGGCCGCATGTGGGGCTATACCGCCGCATCGCCCACTGGCTGATGAAGGAACCGGAACTTGAGGAAGAGGCGCTGACGGCGCGTGCCAATGGCCGCGCATTGGAAATCACGCGCCAGACCATTGGCGACAATCCCGGCAATGCCACCGTCAGGTTCCCCACCCGCAAGACAGAAACCATGGCATTCACCGAGGCAGAGCCCGGTCTCTACAAGATCGAGCGGCGCATGGATGAAACCGGCCTCTACGAAATCTCCAACGGCGAATTCACCACGCTTGTCCATGTCGGCGCTGTCGATGCGCCGGAATTCAAGGCGATGATCTCGACCACCGAGCCGTTGAAGCCATTGGTCGATGCCACGAAAGGCAGCATCCACCGCGTGGTCAATGATGACGGTCGTGTGGTGTTGCCAGAATTTCTGCCGGTTCGCGGAGACATTCGTGTTGCAGACAATGACCGCATGCTCATTCGCCTGACCGATGAAACGGTGCTGAAGGGCGTCAACACGCTGCCGCTCTTTGCCGGTTTTGCAGGCCTTGCGGCCCTGCTGATGGCATTTTCCGCACTCTGGTGGCGTGAAGGACGATGACGGAACCTCAGATCACCATCAGCGACGGGCCGGATAAGGAAAGCGAAGCCGCAATTCTGTCGGCTCTGAAAGCCTATAATGTAGAACGCTTTGGCCCGAGTGATTGGCGTGAGCTTGTCATTTCCCTGCGCAATGCGGAAGGCATCGTGACGGGGGGGCTCAGCGGCCATACGGCGCGTGGCTGGCTCTACACATCGCTCCTCTTCATCCCGGAAGAGATGAGAGGCCAGGGTCTTGGGCCGAAATTGCTAGCCATGGCAGAAGACGAAGCCCGCAAGCGCGGTTGCAGGGGTGCCTATATCGACACGATGAACCCGGATGCGCTGGCGATCTATCAGGCATGCGGCTATGAGATTTTTGGCCAGATCGAAGGTTTCACCGAAACGACGGCTCTGACCTACCTGAAGAAACCCCTGGCCTAGAAGCTTTAGCCGATCGCACGCAGTGGCGCGCCGTAGCCTTCTTCTTCAAGCTCCAAGGCAACGGTCGCGGCGCAACTCCGCCAGCCGATCTTGCCAACAAGCCGCTCATGCGTGTCGGCAGCCAGGGGCACGACAAGAACCCGGTTCATATCAACGGGACCTGGAAAATCGAGTGCACCATAGGCCACTTTTTCAAAGCCCAGCGGCATGTAGTACGGCGGATCACCGATGAGGATCACGGCTTCCGAACCCTTGCGCTTGGCCGCAGCGATGGCAATCCGCACCAGTTCGCGGCCGATGCCAAGATTTTTGTGGGAGGGCCGCACGGCCAGAGGCCCGAGCATATGGCCTTTGACATTACCGGCCAGAACCGGCGTCATGCGCACCGACGCAATCGTTTCGCCGTCATCGGCGCAGATATAGGAAATCGAGCGGTCATGCGCACCCTGCTCGCGAATGCGGGCGGCAGCGCGGGTGTGGCGGCCGGGCCCGAAGGCTTCTGCGTTGATCAGTTCGATGATGGCGTCATGGGACGCGTCTTCGGTGAGGTAGACAAGTTCGTGCTTGGACATGAAGGGACCGGAACGTTGGATACGGACATGACGATATGACGGCTGCGCCGGTTAAGGCGTTCGGCGGGTCAGCGTCGTCGGAGCATCCGTAGTGCGGTCATAAAGCAGAACTTCCTCAGAATTGTGATAAACGCCGATATCAGGAAAATTCCGACGCGTCCAGAACAAATCCGTGGCCAGAACCATTTACCTTGTGTGGCGAATCATAAACGAAACGCACTGTTCACTGCCTCCAGGGTTCGCCTGCGCTCGCGCATGGCTTACAGTGCGCCAACAACCATAAGGAGATCGCAGATGGGTATGCTGGTCGAAGGTGTCTGGAAGGACGTCTGGTACGACACCAAGGAAACCAAGGGCCACTTCAAACGCAGCGCCTCGCAGTTTCGCAATTGGGTCACCGCAGATGGCGAAGCAGGTCCTTCCGGCAAGGGTGGCTTCAAAGCGGAGAAAGATCGCTACCATCTCTATGTCTCTCTGGCCTGCCCTTGGGCGCATCGGACGCTTATTTTTCGCAAGCTGAAAAAACTGGAAGACCTCATTTCCGTTTCAGTCGTCGATCCGCTGATGCTGGAAAATGGCTGGGAATTCAAAGCTGACGACGCCCGCACGCCGGGCGCAACGGAAGATCATCTGTTCGGGTTTTCAGCGATGTGGCAGGTCTATACCAAGGCGGACCCTGTCTATTCCGGCCGCGTGACCGTGCCTGTGCTGTGGGACAAGCACCAGGAAACCATCGTTTCAAATGAGTCCGCAGACATCATCCGCATGTTCAACTCAGCCTTTGATGGCCTGACAGGGTCGACAAGCGATTTCTATCCGCAGGCTCTGCGCGGCGAAATCGACACCCTCAATGATCGCATCTACGACACGGTGAATAATGGTGTGTACAAGGCGGGCTTTGCCACCACGCAGGAGGCCTATGAGGAGCACGTCGTCAAAATATTTGAAACGCTCGACATGCTGGAGGAGCGCCTTGCAACAAAGCGATACTTGCTTGGTTCAGACCAGACGGAAGCAGACTGGCGGCTGTTTACCACGCTGGTGCGGTTTGATCCTGTCTATGTCGGCCACTTCAAATGCAACATCAGCCGCATTCATGATTACCCAAACCTGACTGGGTATCTGCGGGATCTCTACCAGACGTCAGGCGTGCCGGAGACGGTCAATATGCGGCATATCAAGGAGCATTATTACCGTAGCCACAAGACCATCAACCCCACCGGCATCGTGCCTGTCGGGCCTGAACTCGATCTGGATAAGGCGCATGGCCGGGAACGGCTGGGCTAAAACCTACCAATAGTCATCGGGTGCCCTGTCGCCCGCCAGTTCCGCAAGACGCCTGCGGGTGGCGGGCGTCGTGCCTTCAGGCAAAGCGTCCAGAGCAAAAAATCCGCTCTCGCTGATTTCGCGGTCTGGCACTTTCGCAACACTTTGCGTGACCTCAAGCCGATAAAACATCACATGGTCGCGGTCGCTGGTGCGGTTGTTGAAATAGACATGGATGAGCTGAGGCGCAGAGCTCGCAACAAGGTTGCCCTCCTCACGAATTTCCTTGTGAAGTGCCGCCACGCAAGTCTCGCCACGCTCGACACCGCCGCCGGGCATATGCCAGCCCGGCACATAGGTGTGGCGCACCAGAAACACCCGACCCTGCCCATCGAAGCAAGCGGCGCGGCCCCCAAGCGTCATCCCGCGACGAAAGAAGAAGAACGTGTGCAGCAGGCGTTTGGCAACATTCCGCAGCAATTGCCGGAACCCTTCGCCCCGCCCATGGTTTTCAGTCACGTCTCAACTCTCCGTCAACTCAAGTAAGATACCCCGGATAGGGCTTCACTCTCACACGTTCAGCGCTTATCCCTTTGAAAAATCGAGATTTCGCATTGTACGCTCCAACATGGATAGATTATGTCTGAACGCATGTTTAAACTTGCCCATATTTCCGACATTCATCTCGGCCCGCTGCCGAAGCTCACCTTTCGCGAACTCGCATCCAAGCGCATTCTTGGGTTTGTGAACTGGCGTCTCAACCGCCGCAAGCATCTTTTCAGCGATACGCTGGAAAAGATCGTCGATGATATGGAAAGCAGGGCGCCGGACCATATCGCCATTACGGGGGATCTGGTCAATCTGGCTACCGGCATCGAGATCCGCGCTGCCGCAGACTGGCTTGAGGAAATCGGCGACCCGCTGAAGGTGTCGGTTGTGCCGGGAAACCATGACGCCTATGTGCCCGGCGCGCATGACAAGGCCATGGCCGCATGGTACCCCTTCGTGCGCGGTGATGGAGACCCGGAGAACTGGGACGAAGACCGCAAGATTTTCCCCTATATGCGGGTTCGCGGTCCCGTTGCCATGATCGGCTGCTCCACATCGATAGCCACGCCACCTTTCTCCGCCACTGGATATTTCGGACGCAGACAGGCTCGCGCCACCGCGCAATTGCTGAAAGAAGCGGGCGAAAAAGGCCTGTTTCGTGTTGTCATGATCCACCACCCACCCATCAGGGGCGCTGCGGCCACCCACAAGCGCATGATCGGCATTCGCCGCTTCGCCGCCGCCATTGCCACCGGTGGCGCAGAACTCGTTCTGCACGGCCACACCCACCTCAACACGGTCTACTGGCTGAACACCCATCGCGGGCGTGACCACACGCCGGTCGTGTGCATAGCCTCCACCAGCCAGGGCCCGGGCGGCAAGAAGCCACGCGCGGGATACAATCTCTTTCACATCGATGGTGGCCCCGGCACATGGGACGTGACCTGCGAACGCTACGGCCTCAACGAAAAAGCCACAGGCGTTGAGTTGGAAGACGTGCGGGTGTTTTACAGCAATGGCAAGCCGCTCGGCTTCGCCAACCCCGCCGAACAGGGCAACAAAGAATAATCCGGGAGATAGTCCCCATTCCTGTTGATAGCACAGGAATGGGGATGATGCTTATTTCGCGCGCGCTTCCAACACCCGGTTAGCGGCGGAAACGATCGCTTCCAGCGATGCTCCAACAATGTTGGTATTGATGCCCGCACCGAACAGCTTGCCGCCGGGATGCTCCATCTCGACATAAGCGATGGCCGAGGCGTTCGAACCGTGCTGCAGCGAGTGTTCGGAATAGTCATTCACAGAGAGGTCGATGCCCAGATAGGTCGACAGCGCATTGATGAAGCCATCGATGGGGCCGGTGCCTTTTCCTTCGATGCGCTTGATCTCACCATTATCCGTAATCTCAGCCGCAACAACGCGCATGCCCTTGAAATCACCAGCTGGATAGGTGTGGTGATCCACAAATTTCAGCCGCGCGTCAGACTGCGTCACATACCGCTCGATGAAGTGTTCGTAGATGCGCTTGGCGGGCAGCTCGACACCTTCTTCATCGGTGATGCGCTGGATCTCCTCGCGGAATTCCACCTGAAGATTGCGCGGCAGGTTGATGCCGTAATCCTCGTTCAGAATATAGGCGATGCCGCCCTTGCCGGACTGCGAGTTGATACGGATGATAGCCTCGTAGGAACGACCGACATCCTTCGGGTCGATGGGCAGATAAGGCACTTCCCACACAGGGTGGTTGGCAACCTTGATCGCCTTCATGCCCTTGTTGATCGCATCCTGATGCGAACCAGAGAACGCGGTGTAGACCAGTTCACCCACGTAAGGATGACGCTCGGGGATCGTCATTTCGTTGGAATATTCGTAGACCGACTTGATGCGCTCGATATCGCGGCAGTTCAGCTCGGGATCGACACCCTGCGTGTACATGTTCAGCGCCAGCGTCACGACATCGACATTGCCGGTACGTTCACCATTGCCGAACAGAGTACCTTCCACACGGTCGGCACCCGCCATCAGACCCAGTTCCGTGGCGGCAATGCCAGTGCCACGGTCATTGTGCGGATGCAGCGAGATGATGACGTTTTCGCGGTTGTCGATGTTGCGGCACATCCACTCGATCTGGTCGGCATAGATGTTCGGCGTTGCCATTTCCACGGTCGAAGGCAGGTTGAGGATCAGCTTGTTGTCTGGCGTTGGCTTGACCACCTCGACCACTGCGTTGCAAATCTCCAGCGCCACTTCCAGTTCAGTGCCGGTAAAGCTCTCGGGGGAATATTCGAAACGATATCCGCCACCGGCCTTAGCAGCCATGTCGGTAATCATCTTGGCCGCATCAACCGCGATCTGCTTGATGCCGTGAACATCCTTGCCGAACACCACGCGGCGCTGCAATTCCGATGTGGAGTTGTAGAAATGGATGATCGGATTTTTAGCGCCCTCCAGCGATTCGAAGGTGCGGGTAATCAGTTCCGGCCGGCACTGCACCAGCACCTGCAGGGAAACATCTTCGGGCACACCGCCCTGCTCTACACACCAGCGGGCGAAATCGAAGTCTGTCTGCGATGCCGAGGGAAAACCGATCTCGATTTCCTTGAAGCCCATCTCCAGCAACAGCTTGAACATGCGCGCCTTGCGGTCATGCCCCATGGGGTTGACCAGCGACTGGTTACCATCGCGCAAATCCACTGAACACCAGATCGGCGCCTTGTCGATGGTTTTCGATGGCCAGGTGCGGTCCTTGATGTCGATGACTGGGTATGGGCGATACTTAACGTTGGCGTCCGGCATGCCCTTGGAAATTGGTGTCTTGGCGTCCATTATCTTGCTCCTTCCACGCATCGCGGGCTGAAAGCCGTCGTCGAATGCGCACCCTAACGGGTCTTAAATCCAGTAAAATGAAAATTTTGACTTGAGGAGCGTTCGCACCAGCGGGCTTTCGGCCGCCGGGCGCTCCTCACTGGACCCGGCAACCGCGTGTAAGGTCGAGGCTAAGAAGCGAGAGTGCACCGCATGGGCAAGCCTTCGCAGAAATCTGCGTGCTCATCCCTGATATGGTTGCGGTGCAATGGGTCATGCGAATCTTATAAGCGGCGAAATTTTCAGTTGCAAGGGCATCTTCACTTTTTCAGGCGTTTCACAAATCGCGTCAGCAGCATCATCAATCCACCACCGAGAAGGCCCCAGAATGCGCCCGAAATGCCGCCAAAGGACAGGCCGGATGCGGTGATGAGGAAGGTGATGGCAGCGGCTTCACGGGTGTCTGGCTCCTTGAAAGCCGCAACCGCAGAACCGGAAAATGCAGCTACCAGTGCAAGCCCGGCAACCGCCTGAATGAGCACAGGCGGTGCAAGCGCCACGAAAGCGGTGACCACGCCTGCCAGAAGGCCGAAAATAATGTAGCCGACACCGCTGATGATGGCAGCCCAATAACGACGGCTGGGGTCGGGATGAGAATCTTCGCTTGCACACATGGCGGCGGTAATGGCAGCGAGATTGACCGCGTGGCCACCGAATGGCGTTGCCAGCAACGAGAAAAAGCCTGTTGTTACGAAGAGTGGCCCCGGTTCGGGATGGTAATTATTGACCTTGAGCACGGCGATGCCGGGAATGTTCTGCGAGGCCATGGTGACGATGAACAGCGGCAGCGCCATGGAAACAATGGCTTGCAGATGAAACACAGGCATCACGAATTCCATCGGCGGCGCGAGCGACTGCAGCACGCTATCCATGGCACCCGGAGGAATATCCACCCCGAAGATCATGACCAGCGTAAAGGCCGCAAGTGCTGCGGGCACTGCAAACAATCGATTGATGGCCCCGACGACGATCCATGCCAGAATGATGGGCAGGCCAAGCGCCGGATTGAAGCCGATGGCCTTGATGGGCGCGAAACAAAGGCCGATGATGACGCCGGATAGCATTGCATTGGCAAGCGGTGCAGGAATGGAGGCAACCGCCCGGCCCAGTGGCTTGAACAGACCCGCAATGATGATCAACCCCGCGCAGATGATGAAGGCACCAATGGCACCCGCAAACCCATCCTCGATAATGCCTGTCGTGGCCAAAAGCGCAGCGCCCGGCGTGGACCATGCGATAGAGACGGGAAGCCGCGTTGTGGCCGACAGGACAATGGCACAGATGCCCATGGAAACCGACAGGGCCATCAGTCCCGACGCAGCTTGGTAATCCGTTGCGCCGACAGCCTTCAGGCCTTGCAGAACCACGGCGAATGAACTGGCAAAACCCACAAATGCCGTGAGGCACCCCATGAAAAGGCTTTGGAGCGAAAAATCTTTCAGCATATGGGGGCTCTTGCAATGGGAAACGATAATCTCCGTCACAGATCAAAAAACGCGAGCGCTGACAAGCCGCATATGGCCGCCAGGCCGCCTGCAGGGCGCGGTTGTTCTCATCTGTCTGCCCGTGTAGATGTTCCATCTGATAAAATGCACAGCGAGAAATCAGATGCTTCCTTGGATAGAACTGGACCGAGCCGCCATTCCGGGCGATGGCACCGAGCTGCGCCTCAAGCAGCGCGGCCAGGAATTTTCTATCATGCTCGGTTCAAACGAGCTGATGAACAGCCGGCTGAGCGGCTCCGAGGAAGCGCTGGCAACGCTTTCATGCGAACGCATTGCAGGGCGACCGAACCAGAGCATTCTGATCGGCGGGCTGGGCATGGGCTTTACCCTGCGGGCAGCTTTGGGCGCATTACCGGCGGACGCAAGCGTGACCGTCGCTGAACTGGTGCCGGCGGTCGTTGCCTGGGCGCGTGGCCCGATGGCAGATTTGCACAAGGGCACGCTGGATGATGCCCGCGTGGACATTCATGTCGGAGATGTCGGTGCGCTCATCCGCTCGAAAAAAGCTGTTTATGACGCCATTCTCCTGGATGTCGATAATGGCCCGGATGGCCTGTCACGCCCATCGAATGACAGCCTCTATGATGCCGATGGCCTGCAAGCCGCGAGATCCGCCTTGCGCCCGAAAGGCGTACTCGCGGTGTGGTCTTCAGGGCCGGACGCCGCCTTCACGCGCCGCCTGCGGCAGGCCGGTTTCGCTACCGACGAAGTCAGCGTTCGCGCCAATGGCAAGCGCGGCGGTGCGCGCCACACGCTGTGGCTTGCTTCCAAAGCTTAAGGCTGAGCGTTGCGCCGCGAGGTTGACCGCTCTCCTAGTTGATCCAGCGCATCGGCATTGTCCCTGCCCCAGGCATAGAGCATCTCCACAGGCTCCAGAAACCTGTTGCCGAGTGCTGTCAGAGTATATTCCACGGCGGGTGGCCGTGTTGCGTGAACATGGCGCGTAATAAGCCCGGTGCGCTCCATCTCCTTCAGCGTCTGCGTCAGCATCTTCTTCGAAATGCCCGGCAGGCTTCGCTCCAGCACGCCGGTGCGGGCCGTTCCCTCATGGAGAGTATGCAGCGTGTGCAAGATCATGCTGGTCCATTTGGTCGAAAACAGCTCCAGCACGCGCCTCGGCGCACAATCCTCGCGCCATTCCGCTTCGTGGCTTCCCGGTTTCATCGTGGTCACCCTTTGGTATCCATGTCCCCAATCCGTGCCGTCTACACGACACTATGCGGAATGCCTAATTATAGCTCTTACAAAAATGGAGTTCGAGCATGGTTAAAACGGCATTGGTGGTAGGCGCAAGCGGGATCGTGGGAAGCGCTACGGCAAATCTTCTGTTGGAACAGGGTTGGCGGGTCTATGGCCTCTCGCGCAAACCGGCGCAGCACGCGCACATCATTCCCGTTGCGGCCGATTTGCAAAACGCGACTGAAACGGCAAAAGCCCTTGTGGATGTGAAACCCGACGCCGTTTTCATCACCACATGGGCGCGTCAGGAGAGTGAAGCCGAAAACATCCGCGTCAATTCAGCCATGGTGCGCAATCTGCTGGATGGCCTGAGCTTTGGTCGATCCACACGCCATGTGGCACTGGTTACCGGCCTCAAGCACTATCTCGGCCCTTTCGAAGCCTATGGCAAAGGCAAGTTGCCGCAGACGCCGTTCCGCGAGGAGCAAGGCCGCCTCGACGTGGAAAACTTCTATTACGCGCAAGAGGACGAAGTCTTCTCAGCGGCCAAACGTGATGGTTTTTCATGGAGCGTCCACCGCCCGCACACTGTCATCGGTCAGGCAGTCGGCAATGCCATGAACATGGGCACGACGCTGGCCGTCTATGCGACCCTGTGCCGCGAAACAGGCCGCCCCTTCCGCTTCCCCGGCTCTTCCGCGCAATGGAATGGCCTGACGGACATGACGGATGCCAAAATTCTGGCCAAGCAACTGCTCTGGGCCACGGAAACGCCAAAAGCGAAGAACGAAGCCTTCAACATCGTCAATGGCGACATTTTCCGCTGGAGCTGGATGTGGGAGCGCATTGCCGACTGGTTTGGCATTGAGGCCGCTCCATTCGATGGCACTGTCATTCCGCTGGAAGAGCAGATGAAGGATGACGCCGAAATCTGGCAGAAAATCGCGCTCCGCGAAAACCTTGCCGAACCCGACCTCAACCGCCTGGCATCGCCATGGCACACGGACGCCGATCTCGGTCGCCCTCTTGAGGTTGTGACAGACATGGGCAAAAGCCGCCGCATGGGGTTCCTGGATTACCAGCCGACGGATGACGCGTTCTTCGCGCTATTCGAGACGCTGCGTGGTGATCGGCTGATTCCCTGAACTCAATGAGGGCCAGCAAGACATGAAAAAGCCCGCGCCGGTTTGAGACCAGCGCGGGCTTTTGAAATTTCAAATGTCGAACTCTTAAAGTTCGGACTGGCTTTCAACGATGCGGCCAACGAGACCGTATGCCTTGGCTTCTTCGCCGCCCAGCCAGTAATCGCGATCGATATCCTTGGCGATCTTTTCTTCCGTCTGGCCTGTTGCCTTGGAGAAGATCGTGATCAGGCGCTTGTTCATCTTGATGATTTCGCGTGCCTGGATCTCGATATCGGATGCCATACCGCGTGTGCCGCCGGATGGTTGGTGCAGCAGGAAGCGGGTGTTTGGCAGGCAGAGACGACGCTCTTTCGGCACCGACACATAGATCAGCGCACCAGCGGAAGCGACCCAGCCCGTGCCGATGATGTAAACCTTCGGCTTGATGAACTTGATCATGTCGTGAATGCTGTCGCCGGATTCGACGTGGCCGCCGGGCGAGTTCACGTAGACGCGGATGTCGTCATCGCTGGCTGCGGCAAGTGCCACGAGCTGCGTGCAAACCTTCTGCGCCAACTCCTGGGTGATGCCGCCATAGATGAAGATCGAACGCGACTTGAAAAGATTCGCTTCCGTTTCCTTGCCGATCGGCAGTTCCTTGCTCTTGTCGTCTTCGTCTTCGTTCATGTGGCGGTCTCCAACGTAATTCATTACCTACCGGACATAGTGTGATTTGTGTCGTAAAACAATGAGCGAAAAAGGCAAGGCGCGGAACTGCTTAATAAACAAGGCACCGTCAAATGACGCATGGACAGCCTATTCGTCCCTACGATATCGTTAATATCTGGACTTGCCAGGGCGACCCAAGCGCCTTGCCTCCTGTTTGAAAGATTGAAGAGGGAACGATGTTCAAAAGACTATCACTCACTGCTGCAACGCTGGCCGCAACCACACTCCCGGCCTTCGCCCATTTGAACCCGGAAGAACACGGCTCCTTCATGGCAGGGTTTTCACATCCGCTGTTCGGTGCCGATCATATTCTCGTCATGGTCGCCGTCGGCATCTGGGCAGCCCAGATCGCTACATCTGCAGATAATCGCAAGGCTCTGCTGATAATCCCGGCAGCTTTCGTCAGCACCATGGCAATCGGCTTTCTGTTGGCTCTTGGCGGTATCGAACTGCCATTCGTTGAACCGGCAATTCTGGCCTCCATTATCGCGCTTGGCCTGCTGGTTGCCATGGCAACCCGCGTTCCGGTGAGCGTTGCGGCTGCCATCGTCGGCGTGTTTGCGCTTTTCCACGGTCACGCGCATGGCGGCGAATTGGGCAGCGCAGGTGCGCTTCAATTCGGCGTCGGCTTCGTGGTCGCCACTATGGGCCTTCATGTTGCAGGCATCGCGCTTGGAATGGCCATTGCAAAGCTTGGCACCGTCGCAGTGCGCATCCTCGGTGGATTGACCGCACTCACAGGTCTTTCGCTGGTCTTCGGCGGCTGAAGATCGAGGTCTTCAACCTTACAAAAATGTAAGGCGCAGACGGCTTTTAAAAGTCGAAATTGAACCCTACTTCCTTGGTGTGCGTTTCTCGGCACGCCAAGGAGGCTACCAATGTCACCAGAAGAAACCCAACTCATCAGATCCCTGTTCGACAGGGTCAAGTCTGCATCCTCAACGCCGCGCGATCCTCAGGCGGAAACGCTGATCTCGCAGGCCGTGAAGGACGATCCCTCCGCCCCCTATTATCTGGCCCAAGCCGTCATCGTGCAGGAAAAAGGGCTTGAAGCGGCAGCGGTACATATTCGCCAGTTGGAAGAGCGCATTCACCAGCTCGAAAGCAGCAATCCCGCACCACAGGCCGCCCAACAAGGTGGCTTCCTCAGCTCGATTTTCGGTGGCCCCCAGCAAGCATCCGCTGCACCTGCGCCAGCGCCGAGCTATCGCAATGACATGTCAGGTCAATCTCAGCCTTCTCAGGCGCAGGGACCATGGGGACGAAGCAACGATGCTCCGCAGCCCAGTGGCCCTTGGAGCAACCAGCAGCCCTCGGCCTTTGGGCGTGCGAGCGGTGGCAGCGGAGGTTTTCTGCAAGGGGCGCTGGGCGCGGCAGCGGGCGTTGCCGGTGGCATGCTGCTGGCCAATTCCCTCAGCGGCATATTTTCCAATCATGTTGCCTCATCCGGTTGGGGATCTGGTCTCGGTGGTGCGGGAACTGCCGCAGCGCCAGTCGAGGAAACCGTCATCAACAACTATTATGGTGATGACAACAAGCAGCAGGATGTCGCCAGCAATGACGACAACTCTGATGTGCAACAGGCTGACTACGACGACAGCGCAGACGACGCTGATTTCGACTCAGGCGACAGCGGCTCTCTCGTCTGAGTAGATCGGGTTCGGGGTTAGCCGCGACCGCGATAGGTCGCGACCCCCTGCTCGGGAAGCCAGACGCCCTCTGGCGGTGCGCCGGTCTGCCAGAATACGTCGATTGGGATACCGCCGCGTGGATACCAGTAAGCGCCGATTCGCAGCCACTTGGGTTGAAGCAGGTCTACAAGGCGCTTGGCGATATAAACCGAGCAGTCCTCATGAAACGCACCATGATTGCGGAAGGAATGCAGAAAAAGCTTCAACGACTTGGATTCCACGAGAAAATCACCGGGAATGTAGTCGATGACGATATGGGCAAAATCCGGCTGCCCGGTCATGGGGCAAAGCGACGTGAATTCCGGCGCAGTGAAGCGCACGACATAATCCGTACCGGCATTGCCATTCGGCACTTTTTCCAGAACGGCCTTTTCAGGGCTTTCGGGGGAAGCGACTTGCGCGCCCAGCTGCGACAGGCCGGAAACATCCGTGACTGACATGGTTCAAACTCCTGCTTCTTGAAACTCTACCCGAACGCCATGAGCCTGTTCACTTTCAGGCTCCACATGAATGGCGAGGACGGCACCGGGTATCACGCCCTTTATGGCATCTTCAAGCCGGTCGCAAATTTCATGCGCTGCTCCCACGGATAAGGCCGAGGGAACCACCACGTGAAAATCGATAAAGGCAACCGCCCCTGCCCTGCGCGTCTTGAGGTCATGGACGCCGAGAATGCCAGTCGAGTTCTCCGCAATGGCTTTCTTGATAGCCACATCTTCGTCCGGCTCCACAGCACGGTCCATAAGGCCGCCGAGGGAATGCAGAATGACCTTGGAACCCTGAAACAGGATGTTGATGGCAACGACAATAGCCAGAACCGGATCAAGAATGGCGTAGCCCGTCATGATTGCCAGAACCAGACCGATCAGAACACCACCCGAGGTGACCACATCCGACATGATGTGGTGTCCATCTGCCAGAAGTGCCGGAGAGGAATGCTTCTTTCCAACGCGGATGAGAATCGTTGCCCATATGCCATTTAAAATACCAGCAAAGGCGTTGATGGCGAGACCAAGCGCCGGTGCATCCGGCAGGCGTGGCGCCATCAGGCCACTCCACGCTTCCTTGACGATGAGAAGAGCTGCAACGACGATCAGCACGCCCTCGACCACAGCGGACAGATATTCCGCCTTGTGATGACCGAACTGGTGATCGTCATCGGCGGGCTTTTGCGCGTAGCGGATCACGAAATAGGCGATGAAGGCCGCGACCACATTCACGGTGGATTCCAGGCCATCCGACAACAGCGCGACCGAGCCGGTGACCCACCAGGCAGATAGCTTCAGGCACAACACCATAATGGAAAACGGGATGCCCCAGAAAGCGAGTTTCCTGACGAGCGCGTGACCCTGTTCGTTCATGTCCTGTCCCCATGCGGTTGCGAATGAATTGCAGAATTGGACCCCAAAACGCACGAACCGCGCGCACGGATGGCTCCGTGCGCGCGGTTCATTTAAGCGGCTTCTATGATTAAAGCCGTCGCCAGGTCAAGAGATTACACGCGGCTTATTAGCAACTTGATACCGGCAAAGGTAAAAAACAACGCAAGAACCGTTTCAATGTAGCGCTTGGAGCGCTGGTAAATACGGATGGCCGGGGCTGTGGAAAAGACCAGCGCGTAACCGCAGAATATGACCATGCCCAGCAAGCCACAGCCGCCGATGATGGCGACAAGCGTCGAGGCGCCAGCGCCCGGTTTCAGAGCCAGCGACATGATGGCGATCCAGCCGAGAATGGCCTTGGGGTTCGTCAGGTGCAGCAACAAGCCGCGACGGTAGAGCTGCCAGTATTCAGCGCGACCGACTGGTGTTTCATCGACAATGGCCTGAGCAGCCGCTGGAGAGAAAGCTGAACGCGCAGATTTATAGGCGAGATAGAGAAGATAGATGCCGCCTGCGATCTTAATGAAAAACAGAGCGTTGGCATAGGTCGCCAGAACGGCGGAAAGTCCGGTGGCGGTGAGCGCTGCCCAGAACAGCGAGCCGGTCATGACGCCCATGGCCAGAACGAGCGCCGGTGCCCGACCACGGCTCATGGCGATGCCCATGATGGTCATGTTGCTGGGGCCGGGACTGGCCACGGCGATGATATAAGCAATGTAGACCAGCAATAGCTGGTGAAAGTCGATCATCGTCGCGCGCCCCTGTCCAAAGAAATCCAGATTGTGGTCATCGCTGTGTTCTTGTCAACGATGGAGCAGCATCGTTGTGCAACCACAGTGAGGCAGAAAGCAGTGGCGGCAAAGGCGTCCACCACCCGGTACGCAGACCAGCTTGCCGAAGTGCTGCCGCCGTCCAGGTGTTGCAGCCGAGCAGGACGTTGAAATACCCATTCGCCTCGAAAAACACGTCATATTGTCCGTAGGACTGCCCGATGAGCGGTATTCTTTTGCCTTCGACCTCAGCAAAGCTGCCAAGAATGAAATCCAACATATCCCGATACCCATTCTCAGAAAGATCGAGCGCCGCGACATGGGGTTCGGTGGGGGAAATCTCGCCTGCAAGGGCGATGTGCATGACCGAGCGGTCGAGCGTCAGACTTTTCAACACCGGCAACGGCTTCAAATCGGCCCATGTCGGCGTTTGCGTGTAAAATGCCCGCCCGCCCCAGCCGAAAATGAGATACCGCACGCCGGGCTCCTCAATAGCAAGGCTTGCCTCACGCAAGAACGCAAAACGCTCCAGCAGCTCGGCATCAACCGGCAGGGCGATATCCGTGTGGATGGGATTATCGAGAATGAGGATGCGGCGCGATGGCTGCGCGGCCACAGATGCGTGGTCTTTGGCTACGGGTGCGGGAACCAGCGTGCCCAGCGCGATGATGCAGAGAATAAGCGTGAACGCGATGCTCAGATATTTGAAGGCCTTCACTCAGCATCACCCACGTCGCTAAAGGGAAACGGCGGCGCTTGAATACGCCGCCGATTGTCTTTGATGCCCTCAGGCAGCTTTGGTCTTTGCCTTCCGCACCAGATGCGTCACCACGTTTTCGATCATCCGCATGCCAGCATCGCCGCCCAGCGTCATGATGGATTCCGGGTGGAACTGAACGGCTGCGACCGGTTCCTTGCTGTGCTCGATGCCCATGATCGTGCCATCTTCGCTTTCTGCGGTGATGATGAAATCGCGGTGAAGCGTCGCCGGGTCGGCAAAAATCGAATGGTAACGACCCACGGTGACTTCCTTGCCGAGGCCTGAAAACACCAGACCGGGTTCCAGTACGCGAATGCGCGATGGCTTACCGTGCATGGGAACGGCCAGTTGACGAAGCTCGCCGCCATAGGCTTCCGCCAGCGCCTGAAGACCAAGGCATACACCGAAGATCGGCAGATCGCGGGACCGTGCCGCCTTGATCGTCGCCTTGCAATCGAAATCGCTTGGGTTGCCCGGTCCGGGAGACAGGACGACGAGGTCAGGCTGGAAGCGATCAAACACTTCTGCTGCCACCGGAGAGCGCACGGTGGAGACCGTGGCGCCCGTCTGGCGGAAGTAGTTGGCCAGCGTATGCACAAAGCTGTCTTCATGGTCGACCAGCAGGATTTTGACGCCGGTGCCGACCTTGGCAGAATCCCGTTGGGTCGCTGCGGAGTTCTGGCCCTTTGCATCGCGAATGGCAGATATCATGGCTGATGCCTTCAATTCGGTTTCGGCTTCTTCTTCCTGCGGGTTGGAATCGTTGAGCAAGGTGGCCCCTGCCCGCACCTCCGCAATGCCATCCTTAATGCGGATGGTGCGCAACGTCATGCCCGTATTCATATCACCGTTGAAGCCGACCATGCCGATGGCGCCGCCATACCAGACGCGCGAGCTCTTCTCATGGGCTTCGATGAAGCGCATGGCCCAGAGCTTTGGCGCACCGGTAACGGTGACAGCCCATGCGTGAGACAGGAAGCCATCAAACGCATCCATATCGTCGCGCAGGCGGCCTTCAATGTGGTCAACCGTGTGGATGAGGCGCGAATACATCTCGATCTGGCGGCGACCGATGACCTTCACCGATCCCGGCTCGCACACGCGGCTCTTGTCGTTACGGTCAACGTCGGAGCACATGGTCAGCTCCGACTCATCCTTCTTGGAATTGAGCAACTTGAGGATCTGCTCACTATCGGCAATCGGGTCTTCGCCGCGCTTGATGGTGCCTGAAATCGGGCATGTCTCGATGCGGCGACCGGAGACGCGCACGAACATTTCCGGCGAAGCGCCAACCAGATATTCCTGATGGCCAAGGTTGATGAAGAAGGAGTAAGGCGATGGATTGATGGCTTTCAAACGGCGCGAAATGGCCGAAGGATTGCTGTCGCAGCGCTCCATGAATTTCTGGCCGGGCACAACCTCAAACAAATCGCCCCGACGGAAGCTTTCCTTGGCGTGCGTCACCAGCTGCGCATATTCGCCGGGGTGGTGATCTCCGCGCGGCGGAATGGTGTCCGTCTTTACGAATGGCTCAGGCGCGATATCCTGAGGCTTGCCAAAGGTGGTGACGCCGTCCTTTTCGAAATCATAACGGTCGATCCAGGCCTTTGCGGAATGGTGATCCACCACGAGAATCTCATCGGGCAAAAACAGAACCATGTCGCGCTGGTCTTCGGGGCGCTCCAGCGAGAGCTTGATGGCGTCGAACTGGAAAGCAAGATCGTAACCGAAGGCCCCGAACAGACCGATGGCCGAATCGGCGCTGGAATAGAACAGGTCCACAATGGCGCGAAGGGCCGTAAACACGGTTGGGATTTTCGAGCGTTCTTCTTCCGTAAACACCCGGTCCGGCTCGTTGACGGCGAGGTCCAGACGGCGGGCGGTGGAGGCGCCGAGCGTCAGATCAGGCGTTGCCTTCAGCTTCTCGGTGATGAACGACAGAAGCGCTTCGCCACGGCCATTATAGGCTTCGATCCACATGGTGCGGCCAAAGCAGGAAATGCCAAGCGGCGGGTCGATGATGGCGGTATCCCAACGGGTATAGCGACCGGGATATTCATAGTTTGACGAAAAGACCACACCCCGGCGCTCATCCAGCCCCGATACATAGCTGTCGATTGCCGTTGCGTACTCTGCGGGACGGCGCTGACGTGTCACTTTCACGCCGCCCTTGGTCTCGTATGTTTCCGAGCCGTCATCCTGAATAATCGTTACCATCTCTTCCGCTTCCCGTTTCTAAAGCCCGATGAGAGGGCGGCATAAAACAAAAAAGCCGCCTGAAACTTCGGGCGGCTTGGACTTAGTCTAGGACATGGGTGCTCAAGGCCGCGTAAAGCTGCCCCACCACCAGATAGCAATGTTCTTCGACTGTGTGTTCATGGAGCAAATTGTTAGCGGCAACCGCACGCGATGGCAAGCGGATTTGAACCGAAAGCATGTTGAAGCGTTGAGCCTGTGCCGCAATGGGGGACTGATCGGTCACATGCTTTTCCGCCTTATGATAATCGCAGCCAGTGGGCTGCTGATCTCCGCCTCGCAACCGCCGCAGGATGTGCCGGTTCCCCAGCCCAAACCGGAGCAGCAGGACGCAGCGCCCGCAGCCGCCCCTACTGCTTCTCCTACGGAGAAAAAAGCAGAGGACGCGCCGGTTCCACCACCTGCAGAAAGCACCGTGCCGAAGCCGGAGGAAAAACCGGAACCCAGCGCAAAGCCGGATGAGCCAAAGAAAGAAGACGAGAAAAAGCCTGAAGAGCCGCCGCGCGATCCGGTAAAGGCAGAAAATCCCGAAGAGCTCAAAGCCTGCCTTACAGAACTCAAAGAGCTAGGTGCGCAATTCAAGGAACTTCCGCCGATCCCGGGTGAAGAGGACGGCTGCGGCATCGCTTCGCCGCTCGAACTCTCCGTGGTGATCCCCGGCATCAAACTGGAGCCGGAAGGCACGATGCGCTGTGAAGCAGCCCTTGCGCTCTCGCGCTGGGCCAAGAACGTTGTGGTCCCGACGGCAAAAATCGCTTTGCCAGACAGAAGCGTCACCGCCTTCGGCAATGCCTCGACCTATATTTGCCGCAACCGCAACAGTGCAAGCACCGGCAAGATTTCCGAACACGCAAAAGGCAGTGCTGTCGATATTGCGACACTGACCTTCGACAAGGGCGAACCGCTTGTCATGAAGCCGCGTGGCGAAGACGGCACCATGGAAGGCGCGTTCCAGCGCACCATTACCACCGCCGCATGCCTCTTCTTCCGCACCGTTCTCTCTCCCGGCAGCGACGCCACCCACCAGGATCACCTCCATATGGATGTGCTGGAGCGCAAGGGCGGGTACTTATATTGCCGTTAAAACGGAAAAGGCGGGACACGTAGCCCCGCCTTTCCTTTGCTGAAAAACTCGCTCACTAGAACGTTTGCGTGAGAGAGACCTTGAAGGAGCGACCGGCTTCGGAATAGAAATCGACCGGCTGGTTGGCACTCGACACAGTCGTCGGATTGACATCGCGCACCCCGACTGCATTCCAATACTTCCTATCAAACAGATTGTAGACGCCTGCCTGGATACGCAGTCCCTTTGTCTGCTCTGGCTCCCACCAAGCAGTCAGGTTTGCAATGCCATAGCCGGGCGCATCGAAGGTGTTGGCCTTGTGGTCGTCACGCATTCCGGAAGTGAAGATGCCGGTCAACTCTGTGCCCCAGACTTCAGCAGAATATCCTACACCCAAAACAGACTTGAATGGAGCCACCGTGCGGATCAACTCGTTGTTGTCGGTGTCCTTGCCGTAGGCGTATGCAAGCGATCCATGCGCGAAGAAGCCATTGGCAAATTCTTTGCGGACCTTCGCTTCGACACCGGATATTTCAACATGGGCCCGGTTGCGATAGGTAAACAGCGAACCAAAGGGGCTGCCCGAGCCAGGAACACCCGGCGTTGCGGGGGTTGGAAACAGGCTTGTCGTCGTCTGATATTGCTCGATAAAGTTCTTGTATTTGTTGTGGAATACCGCAACCCGACCTTTCAGATCGGCAGTATCGTAATTCGCACCAATCTCGAAGCCATTGCTGGTTTCCGGCTCGAGCTCAGGATTTCCCTCAACTGAATAACCACGCGAGATGCTGGGGAAGCTGAGATAAAGCTCATTCACGGTTGGTGCGCGGTAAGCCATCGACCACTGCGCAAACAGTTCTACCTCGGGCGTCAGATCATAGCTTGCCATGAGCTTTGGCGAGAAGCGCGAACCATCCCGATCTTTGGGAAGGCCCAGCGTCGCATAGGCCGAATGCGTAGCGATATCGCCTGATGGGTCGTAGTCGAAATAGTCGAAGCGGATGCCGGGCGTCAGACGAAAGCCAGTATTGGCGAAAGCAATTTCGTCTTCTGCGTAAAGTCCAACACGACGGCCATCGACATGCGGAATATCTGCCGAGGAGGCGGCTGAGGACGCCCCCGTGACCGAGGTGAACCACTCTTTGAAGTCGAAGACCGAGACATCTCCGCCAATACGGACCGTGTGATTGAGATTTTCCGTGTCAAAGGTGGAAACCAAACCGCCGGTGAGACCAAACGTGCTTTCGCGCATGGAATCATCACGAGCGATAGGAGCATTGCTAAGCTGCAAACCACCCGAACCGGACTCTTTAGACAAGGCCTGCCAGTAGCCAGTCAGACGGGCTGAATCGATCAACATATCCGCCGATGGCGCCTCGAACTCGTAATCGATCGACAATCTTTCGCGCAACGTATCATCATAACCGGAATAGGCGCCGGGCAGATATGTGCCGTGCAGCGTCTTCAGATCCGTGTCGCTTTTCAACTGGAAACGCTCGGCCGTAAAACCGATACGATGGCCACCTTCTAGATCCTGCCGGAGCTTGAACAGCAGGTTATTCTGATCGTAATCACCGGGGTTTGGAGTGGTGCGACGAATTCCAAGGATATCGTTGGATCCATTGTTATCTGTTTCCTGCCCGCGCTTGTACGCGCCCTGGAAGAGAACAGAGGTGTTCTCGATCCTGCGCGCAACGCCAACGGCTCCACCAACACTCTTGTCTTCGCTATCATAGGTCAGCTTGGCAACACCGCCCCAGTCACGCCCATCCTTGATCAGATCTTCTGGTTCCAGTGTTTTCAAGACCAACGCACCGGCCAGCGCACCTGAGCCGATGCGGCTAGAATCGGAGCCACGGATGACGTCGACAGCAGAAAGAGCCGAGAAATCAAAGCTGGAGGCACCGCTGCTCATGGTCGACGTTGCCTGACCTGCGCGGGCAAAATTTTCGAAAAACGGAATAGGAATGCCGTCCACAAGCGTGACAACGCGAGCTCCGCCGAGACCACGCACGAACAATCCACCAATCCGACCAGGCTTGGGATCCACGTAATCAACACCGGGTTCTGTGGTGTTGCCGAGATCACCAAGGCTCGTAATGTCTTTTTTTCTGATCTCTTCCGCAGTCGTCCTGCTTGCCAGCGGCGTGTTGGCTGCAACATCGCCCGCCTTGACGCGCTTGCCCTTGACCGTAATGCGCTCGAGAACGGTCGTGCCGTTGTTTTGAGCAGTTGTTTCCTGAGCATGACCTGCGGAATTGCTGGAAACGAGCGCCATAGCTGTGCAAACCAGCAAGGCTGATTGAGAACCGCGGATCGTCATTGGAACCCCCTGAATGCGAGCACACGAAAGCGCGCGGCAACGCGAGGTGCCGTCGCAATGTGGCTTGATAAATACCCTTAAATCTTCACGGCCCCGCCGTGGTTCGAGACCTATAAAACATGATTATTAGAGTCAATTATTAAAATATGATTTTTTGTCTCATATATCTCAGGGCGCCTCACTGTTGCAGAAATATTACGCCTACATTCCCGTGCGGCGCGGTTTGATAGCAACCTTGAACCTTTTTGGGAGACTGCCTAGATCAGTGCACGAAAAGCCATTGTTCACCCATTCAACCAATCTGGAAAGATCCGATGAAATCTCTGGAGCTACTCGTTGAACGCATCATATTGTCCAGCCGATGGCTTCTCGTCGTGTTTTACCTGGGCCTGGTGGCTGCTCTGGCCGTCTATGCCATTTCCTTCGGATTCAAATTCCTGAAAATCGCGGGGAATGTTTTCGTCTACACGGATGCAGAGATGATTCTGGCAATGCTGGCGCTAATTGACGCCGCACTGGTGGCAAGCCTGATCGTTATGGTGATGATCTCCGGCTACGAGAACTTCGTCAGCCGGTTCGACGAAGGCGAAGACAAGGTTTCGTTCCTCGGCAAGCTGGATGCGGGTAGCCTCAAGATCAAGGTTGCGTCATCCATCGTTGCCATCTCCTCTATCCACCTCCTGCAGATTTTCTTGAATGCGAACCAGTATTCAGACAGCAAGCTGATGTGGTTTACGATCATCCATCTAGCATTTGTGGTCTCTGCGGTGATGCTTGGCTATCTCGAACAGTTGATGTCCAAGACAAAGAATGTAAAAGAAAAGTCGGATTTATAAAATCGAGAAGATATTATTAGACTTTTATTTAAATCTTAAAGAAAACATTGGCGCCTATCCTGTAGTGATGCGCGCCATTGCAAATGCAAAGTGACGTCAAGGTTTTTTAAGAAGTCATTTGAATTAAAAGTATTTGGAATAATGTCTGAACAAGGAACCAAACTTGAAATAAAGAGTGGAATTTTCGGAGGATTTGTATATTTGTCACCGTTAACATAGTAATTTTATGAACGAAAACATTATGATCGCGCTCGAACGGCAATCACTGATTGGTAGAGAGTTATCGGCGGCAGAGAGCCGCCCGCGTTGGTTGCAAGTTCTTCAGGGCGCTGCAAAGGAATTCGGCTATACCTATGCAAGCTTGATGCGCGTGCCGCGCATCGGCGAAGATTTGCTTGCCACAACGCTCGTCGAAACATCCCTTCCGATGCGGTTCATCCGCGAATATGATGAGCTGCTATTGCTCCGTTACTGCCCGGTCCTGCCGAGGGTAGCAACATCCATGGTCCCGCAATCATGGAACATGAAAGACCTCGATGAGAGCAAGCCGGAAGTAAAACGGATTCTCGCGCTGCTCACGCAGTCGGGCGTTACGAACGGACTGCTTGTGCCAACGAACTCCGTAAACGGAGACAGGCATCTGGTGCGTTTCGATGGGAGTTGCGAAGAACCGTCGCAAACTGCCAAGAATGAAATCGGCATGATTGCCATCCATGCGTTCGACGCCTATGAACAATTGCGCCGGACGGAAATGGCAGCGACCCGCAAGCTGACAAAGCGTGAGCTTGAGGTCATCCACTGGACATCTCAGGGCAAGACATCAGCCGAAATCGGGCAGATTCTGTCTCTGTCCGATCACACGATCAATGCCTATCTGAACAATGCTATCCGCAAACTCGATTGCGTCAACCGCACACAACTCGTCGCTAAATCGATCCGCCTCAAGCTGATCAGCTGACGCCCCCTCGAAGGAAGCGCCAGCCTGAATCTTATCTGTCCAGAACAGATCTGAGTTCAACAAGGTTCGAGCGCACTCTCAGCACATAAAAGCCCATCGTCGCCAGATGTGATGGCATGATCCAGCCGCTCTCATCGCCATTCGAGATCATGAATGGTTGAATACGCAGCGCAGCGCGCGTCTGTAGCAGCGTATCATTCCACAGGCTCGTCAGGTTACGTTCACGGATGACCTGAGAAAAATCGGCGCCGGCAGCCGAGAGAATGCCGTAATAGCCGTAAAGCTGACCGTAAGCGAACCAGAACCGATCATCCGCCCGCGTATCGAACCAGCCGCCATTGTAGTTTTCCGAACGCTCGCGAAGAATGGCTGATGTCCCGCCAATATCGTTGGCAATGCGATCAATGAACTGGATGAGGTTATCGGCGCGGCCATCGAATACGGAATTGCACTGCGAAAGGCTGACATTGAACTTGCGCAGGCTTTCAGCCGCAGACCGGTAGTAGCTCGGGCTAGGCGTCTTCGGGCCGAATGGGTTCAGGCCGAAATACCAGGAATATTCGTCGAACTGAAGATTGCCGCGTGCGCTCTGCAAGTTGGCGTCAATACCGGATGTGCCACGGACTCGGCCGATCGAATCGACCAGCTCGACCGAAGTCCGGCGGACAGCCTGATTGACGCCGCGCTGGAATGACGCCTTGTTATCCAGAAACGGCGTGCTGTCCCAATCCATGCCGAACAGGCCGAGACGGTATAGCAACATGGAAGAAATCCATGAATTCTGGTCCACATTATAGTCGATCAGATCCGCTGACATATCGACAATTGCCGAACTCTGGCAGCTTCTCGCCTGCGCGACAACGGGCGCTGGCGCGGTGGCAGTGGCTGGTGTCTCAGAGTTGGAGGTCGACGCCGGAGCTGCAGCGGGGGCGACCGCTGCTACCGGCAGCTCCTGGCCAGCGGCCAGCGTCCGTTCGGAAAATTTGTAATTGTTGACGTAATCAGGATTGAAGTTGGTCCAGACCTGCGTCTGCCAGATGAAATACCCATAGAGGCCAACGAGGAAGACAAGCGCTGCGGCAATCGGCACCTTGATGAAACCCTGGCGGTTTCCATACCAGCCACTCACAGCGCGGAACGGCCAGAAAAGCCATGCGATCACAACAGATGCACCTCTCCCAAGCGCTGCGAAAATACGCTTGAAAAACGCGATGACCGGATCGAGCATTGTTGAACTCTCCTTAGCGCATGGCCCGGAACCAAGTGGCGACCCGAAAGACCTTATGCCCAGTTTGACCAAGCTGGAGAATTCCACCCATTAAGGCGGCCTGAACTCCAGTACGACAACCATGACGATCCAGACCGGATCGACCGTCCTTCACATATGGTGCCGAAAGCCATGATACAACGGAACAACAAGCGTTTTTCCCAACCAGATTTATTGGGCACCCGCTTTTGCTGTGTCGGACCTGCGTAAAGACAGCGCCTGATCGGCCCGCGCCTTGCGTTTCTCGATATCCTGCATGGTCACAGTGCCCTGCGTGTGTAGCATCAACAAAGGCAGAAAAGCGCCAAGCGGTATTGCGTCAGGCTCATCTTCGGCTTTCGAGGAATGCGGGCGCGCATTCGCCAATAGCGGTTCCATCGATCCATAAACGGCATCATAGAGTTGAATGCATCGCTCCGCCTCAACAGAAATCTTGTTGATGGTGAGCGTGAAGACAACCATGAGGTCGTTCAGCACATCTATCAAATCAGCCAGCAGTACGGCCTGGCGATCAAGAATCTGATGGGCATCAGCCAGCTTCTCGCGCTCAAGCAGAACTTCCGCATGGCGGGTGCCAGCCTCCTCTTCCTCCGCCCGCAATGCTTGCTGGCGATCCTCATCGCTGGCATTGGTGATCTTGCGTCTCACCGTGCCGATCAAGGCTGCCAACTCCCTGTCGCGCTGCCGCGCCTCATCCACGGCAGACACAATGCCGCGACGCTTTTCCATGCTGGACAGGATTTGCGGCTCGCACGAGAGGACCAACGGAGAAAACCACTTTTTTGCGTCATCGATCAGGCCGTGCCCGGTCGCAGCCTCCAGAAGCAGCATCCTCAGACCCTCGGCAATGGCCAATTTTCTCGTGCGGATGACCTTGAAGGATGGCGCTTCCCTGCGTCTGAAGAATGCCATGAAGGCCTGAAAGCCGCTCACTTCGTCAACAGCATCGAAAGCAGCATAAGCACGGTCGGTACGCACTGAGATATCGTGAATGAGAGCCAAAAGAGCGGCTTCGAAGTCCGCCTTCATGGCACGCAGTTGTGCGATGTGCGCAGTCTCATTTTCGTAGACGCCGTTTGAAGAGCCTTCGGGGACGACACCCAGCGCGGCTGCGAGCTGCACGGAAAGTGCGTGCACCCGCTCCGCATCGCCTCTAGCCTTTTCTATCAGGCTATCAAAAGGCGGCAATTTTCCCATGAGTGGTCGTCTCCCGAATCGGTTGGCGCGCAAGAGCGCCGCTCATATCAATATGCGCGACCTTTTCTCAATGCGGGAGATGAAAACAGCAAATCAAAGATTGAGCGTTGCGATCTCTGCATCCAGCACGTCGCGCGCCTTCTTGGGCAACTTTCCAGCTTTGACGGCATCCAGATTGGCAGGCGCATCGCCAACCACTACAAGTGCTACCATGCCCATGCCCATGTGAGGCGTGCACTTGAAGACATAAGCCCCTTCTTTTTCAAGCGTGACCTTCAGGGCCTCGTTCATCTTGCCCTTGAATTCCTCGGCACCGTCAGGGATCATGCCCTTAACCGCCGCTGCATCATGGCCCTTGTCGACAGGTACGAAGGTGATGACATCGCCGATGTTTGCCTTGACGGCTGCTGGTTCAAACACCATCGCCTTGCCATCAGCGCCTTTGTTGAGCATCTTGATTTCGATCTCGGCAGAGATGGCAGGAACGGTCAGAAATCCGGCAAGCGCGATACCGGTCAAAAGGCGCAGAACAGTGTTTGTCATGAGGCTAACTCCAGTGCGAAACCGCAACAATGCGGTCTCTTCGTCACCGGTCCTATCCCTGCGCGGCGCTGCGGTCCTTGACCAAAATCAAATGGGCCAATCTGTCGCAGAGCGGGATTTCATTCTCCTTTGACGGCCTCTACCCAGTGGCGGCGGCAGAAGGAGACGTATTTCTCATTGCCGCCAACATCAATCTGCGCGCCTTCCTTCACGACCTTGCCGTCGGAATCGAAGCGCGCCACCATCGAGGCCTTGCGCCCGCAATGGCATATCGTGCGAATTTCGCGCAACTCATCGGCAATCGCCAGAAGCTCTTTAGATGCCGGGAAAAGCTTGCCCTGGAAATCGGTGCGCAGCCCATAGGCCATGACCGGCACGCCAAGAGTGTCGGCAATGGCGGCCAGCTGCCAGACATGGTGCTCCGACAGAAAATTCGCCTCATCGATGAAGACGCAGGCCACAGGCTCTTGCGCATGCAGTTCCTGCACCACCTTGAAGATATCTGTCTTGTCATCGAACACCAGCGCATCAGAAGACAGGCCAATGCGAGACGCAACCTTGCCGAAGCCGGCGCGATTATCGAATGCAGCGGTGAAAATCACAGTGCGCATGCCGCGCTCATGATAATTATAGGACGCCTGCAAAAGCATGGTGGATTTGCCGGCATTCATTGCCGCATAGTTGAAATAGAGCTTTGCCATCTTGCCCTCCAGGCCTGTGTTGGCGTCTTTTGCAGGCTGGAGCAGACAAAGGGCAAGACCATGGCGGCAATAAACACAGCTTTTGCCGCAACCCTAAAGTGCGACGTATTTTTTTTCGCCGTGTCGCAATTGCGCGTGAGTTGATTGTGCTTCGAAGATATTGATAATGGCAAGGGAACTTAAAAAACAGGGAGTAAGCAATGCTTGCAAAAAATCACCGCTGTCTGGTCCTCGCCGCAGCAGTTTCTGCAATGGCACTCTTCACCACAAGCGCCTCCGCTGCAGAACCGGCCAGTTGTGGAACTGTCCGCCTCTCGGATGTGGGCTGGACAGATATAACCGCCACCACTGCAACAGCCTCCGTCATTCTGAAAAGCCTTGGCTACGAGACCGACGTGAAGCTTCTTTCGGTGCCGGTGACATACACCTCCCTGAAAAACAAGGATATCGACGTTTTCCTCGGCAACTGGATGCCGACGATGGAAGGCGATATCAAGGCCTATCGTGACGACAAATCCGTCGAGACGGTGCGCGAAAACCTGACCGGCGCGAAGTACACGCTTGCGACCAATGCCAAGGGTGCAGAGCTTGGCATCAAGGATTTCAAGGATATCGCCACCCATAGCGACGCCCTGAGCGGCAAGATCTACGGCATCGAGCCCGGCAATGACGGCAATCGCCTGATCCTCGGCATGGTGGAAAAGGACACGTTTGGCCTCAAGAGCTTCGACGTTGTTGAATCATCGGAACAGGGCATGCTGGCGCAGGTCGCACGCGCTGAGAAGTCTGGCGACGCAATCGTCTTTCTTGGCTGGGAACCGCACCCGATGAACGCAAATTTCAAGCTGACCTATCTCACCGGCGGTGACGATGTCTTCGGCCCCAATCTCGGCGGCGCCACCATCTACACCAATGTGCGCGCAGGTTATCTGCAAGAGTGCCCCAATGTCGGCACTTTCCTGAAAAACCTGTCATTCACACTGCCCATGGAAAACGAGATCATGGGCAAGATCCTGAATGATGGCGCAGAGGGTGAAGCGGCTGCGACCGCGTGGCTCAAAGCCAATCCATCCGCCATTGAGCCATGGCTTGCAGGTGTGAAGACCAGGGACGGCAGCGCCGATGCCCTGCCCGCCGCGAAAAAGACCCTCGGCCTTTAGCCGTTGACGTCAGTGCCTTGAACCCGTCTTCCGGCGTCACTGCCGGAAGACGATCATGACTCCGTTCACGAAAGGTCTCCTCTTACCGTGGAATGGCTCAGCGCTTCTCAAAACCGTTTACCGATCGGTCGATACGCCAAAGAGGCTGTGGACTGGTTGACCACAAATCTCTCTTTTTTCTTCGATTGGTTATCGTTCATTTTCGAAAGCGTCATTGACGCTCTGCTTTATCTGCTCCAGGCACCCCATCCGCTCATCATCGTGGCGCTGCTCACAGCGCTCTCAGCCTGGATGCGCCGCTCCATCGGCATGCCGCTGTTTACGGCCCTCGGTTTACTGCTCATCATCAATCTTGGGTACTGGAAAGCCACGACCGAAACCCTGGCTCTCGTCATTGCCGCCAGTGTGACCTGCATGGTGCTTGGCATTCCGCTCGGCATATTCGCTGCACGGCGCAAATGGGCCTATTCCATCATGCGCCCCGCTCTCGATTTGATGCAGACTATTCCGACCTTCGTGTATCTCATTCCAGCTTTGGTTCTTTTCGGGCTGGGAATGGTGCCGGGCCTGATCGCAACGGTCATTTTCGCTCTGCCGGCCCCCATTCGCCTCACAAGGCTTGGCATTATTTCCACCCCACCCGCACTTGTCGAAGCGGCCGTCGCCTTCGGCGCGACACCATCGCAAGTGCTTCGCAAGGTGGAACTGCCCTTCGCTACGCCGCAAATCATGGCCGGACTGACGCAGACCATTATGCTGTCACTGTCCATGGTGGTCATTTCCGCGCTGGTCGGCGCCAATGGGCTAGGCGTTCCGGTGGTTCGTGCGCTCAACACCGTCAACATCGCCATGGGGTTCGAGGCAGGCCTCTGTATCGTGATCGTCGCGATCATACTGGACCGCCTGTTCCGCTTACCTGGCTCGGAGGATGAGGCATGAGTGACGCCATCATATTTGATCGGGTTGATATCGTCTTCGGAGACAATCCGGCAAAGGCACTGGCCATGCTGGATGCAGGGAAAACCAGAGCCGAAATCAACGAAGAGACAGGCCTCGTGCTGGGCGTGGCCAATGCCTCGCTGGCCGTAAAGGAAGGCGAAATTCTCGTTCTGATGGGGCTCTCGGGCTCCGGAAAATCGACACTGCTTCGCGCCGTCAACCAACTGGCACCCGTTGTGCGCGGCAGCGTCAGCGTCAAAACACCTGAAGGCTATATCGACCCCTATCAGACATCGAAAAAATCACTCCGTGATCTGCGCATGCACACGGTATCCATGGTTTTTCAGCAATTCGGGCTGCTGCCATGGCGCAACGTAGCCGACAATGTCGGCTTTGGACTGGAGCTGGCAGGCCTGCCGGAAGCCCAGCGCAAAAAACGCGTGGCCGAGCAGTTGGAACTCGTCAATCTGTCCGACTGGGCAGACCGCAAGGTGGGGGAACTATCCGGCGGCATGCAACAGCGCGTCGGGCTGGCGCGCGCTTTCGCAACAGGAGCGCCGATCCTGCTGATGGATGAGCCGTTTTCGGCACTCGATCCCCTCATCCGCCACCGGTTGCAGGATGAGCTTCTGGAATTTCAGAGCCGGCTCAAAAAGACGATCCTGTTCGTAAGCCATGATCTGGATGAGGCCTTCCGCATCGGCAACCGCATCGCCATGATGGAAGGTGGGCACATCATCCAATGCGGCACGCCGCAAGATATCGTCAGGAACCCATCCAACAGCTACGTGGCGGAGTTTGTGCAGAACATGAACCCGATCTCCATGCTGACGGCGGAAGACGTGATGCGAAGAGGCGTGACGGCGGAAAATGCCGGGCTTTCCGTCAGCGGCACGGCCCGCCCCACCGCACCGCTAGTCGACATTCTCGATGCCATGGCGAAACAGCCCGGCGCGATTGGTATCGTCGACAATGGCGTGGTGGTCGGCACGGTCACTTCGGATGACGTCGTTCGTGGATTGACGCTTCACCGGCGAAAATAAATCACCCGATGCCGGTCAAATCAGTCCGTGGCCAGCCCGGCCACGGCAATGCACAGGCGTGATGTCAACGCGGACGAGTGTCCAAAACGGATTTGTAAGACCGATTTTCAATCACTTTAAATTAAGGTGAGAGAATTTGGGGGCGCTTAGCATTTGTAAACCAATCCGCACCCGCCAAAGTCTTGAAAACGCGAAAATGAAATACCCACACAGCCGCAAAAATGTAAAAAATAACCCGTAAGAATGGGTTGAGACGAGGTAAAGTAGAACATTCGACTATTTTCCGTCAATAACAAGCAAAAATGACAGAATGTGAAAATTCTCTAATGAAGCAGGGGCTTTACCCTAGATTTAGGTATATACAACGATCTGGCCGAATTGGTACAATCAGGGCATATAACGTTTCGTTTTGCCAATGAGGCAGCCGCGGGGGCGGGTTCACTCAGGAGAAGTGAGAATATGAATACAGAAACTCTTTCAGAACAATCGACTGCAGCAGCGGGTCTCCTTTCCGCCATGGCCAATCCCAAGCGGCTGATGATTCTTTGCAGTTTGGTTGAAGGTGAAGTTCCAGTCGGCGTTCTTGCAACGCAGGTTGGCCTGAGCCAGTCAGCGCTTTCCCAGCACCTTTCCAAGCTGCGCGCACAGCGCCTGGTGAAGACACGCCGCGACGCGCAGACGATCTACTATTCCAGCACTTCGGATTCCGTGAAGAAGATCCTGGCGACACTCGAGGGAATCTACTGCGCACCGAGCGCGGAAAAGACCGCTGCCTGAATGATAGCGCAAACGCCCTACGCTGAATGGTTTCATTAAAGCCGACAGCGTGGGTGACAGCGAGCAAAGCGCCATGTGTCCTCCAGCCGCATGGCGCTTCTTCCCATCCTATTCCAATGCCTGTATCTGCGCCTTCAAGTTGGCCGCCGCATAAGCATAGCCTCCCTCACCGCCATCGACAAAATGCATATGATCCTTGGATAGCGGGGATGGAACGATACAGGTCATCAGTGCCGTGTCCTGCTCGTGCAGACCATAAAAGCAGATACCCTCACGCGCCGCAACTTCCAGCCTGGCCCTGATCTTTTTCAAGCTGTCGACGTCCACATCCACGGTCATTTTCAGGCCGTCATCGAATTTGCGAAAATCCGTATTGCTGGCGACCGATCGCTTGTATTGCACGGGATCGAACCGTCCCACCGTTTTTCGAAACCGATACAGAACGGTGATGATCGCTGTCTGGAAGAGTACCCATGAAAGCTTGCGGACCTGCGAGATCCGGTCGCGGTAATTGGAAAGCGCTTTTGCTTCCAGAAACATTCCCTCTTTGATGAACCCCAGCGGGGGTCCTTCGGCGGGAACCGGATGGCCACCACGTCCATCATCATTGGCCAGCGCCACGATCTCTGCCACCAGATCCCGAAATGCCTGTGCATCCTGGTTGGGACCCGGAAGCGCGATGATCGACACCACCTTGCCCCGCGCCGCTTTGATCGGATCCCAACGGCACGAAAGACCCGTCAGATCAGGGCGCGCACCGGCTTCGGCCGGATGGATCAGATAGCGGCCGTTTTTCATCTGCTCGTCGGCCCAGTGGTTACCGCCGCCAGAAAACATGGCGTAGGACACATCATCGCTGGCTTGCAGCCGCGCCACGCGAACATCAAGTCCCTGCTCGCGAATGGCTGATAGCGGCACGATGGCAGCTCTCAGTGTCAGGCCGATATCATCTGCGACCCACGTCTGCACCCGTGACAGCGCCTCCCGCGCAGCATCGATCTGCGAGGGCGAAATGGCCACCACAGCACCGTCGCCGCCGAAAATGAAGGGAAGGTCGTGCCTTTGCAGGGCGTTCAGAATTCCGGAAATGACGCCAGCACCCGCCATATTGACGGATTTGTAGCGGCCCGCATCAATCGCACCCGTGGAATCGGTGATGTCTGCAAGCGCAAGCGCCCAGCCATCCGGCAGGGCACGATACAGCATAGGGTCTGCCACATCCTCAAAATGCAGGAAGACTGGCAGGTTCTGTAAAAACTCTTCGTCAGTCGGCGTCATGCCGGTATTATCCTTCTATAAGCGATGAAAAACCAGCAGCCATTTATTATTCTGACGCGGCCAGTACTTTGCGCTCACACAGGATTTACGCGCCCACGAACGCTTTGGATCAAACATGGCTTGCGAAATCGCCTCTGATGCGTATGACGACGGCAGGATGTCGGAAATCAAACATGAGACGACACCAGTCCCGCCCGCCGAAAGAGGTTTGCGCGCTTTTAGCGCCGTGCTTGCGGCGGCACATCGGGACCCAACCCAAGGAGAAACTGGAATGACCTTCAAAATTTTATCTGGCCTGACGCTGGCAGCATCGGTCGCTTTCGCACCAATGGCGCATGCTGAGATCGTAATCGGTCTTATTGCGCCGCTCACAGGCCCCGTCGCAGCCTATGGCGATCAGGTCAAAAAAGGCGCGCAGACCGCCGTTGACGTTATTAACAAGAATGGCGGCATTCTGGGCGAGCAGGTTGTCCTGAAGCTCGCTGATGATGGTGGCGAGCCAAAGCAGGGCGTATCTGCCGCCAACCAGCTGGTTGCCGAAGGCATCCGTTTCGTTGTCGGCCCCGTCACATCGGGCGTTGCCATTCCTGCCTCTGATGTGTTTGCGGAAAACGGCGTGCTGATGGTAACGCCAACGGCCACTGCACCTGACCTGACAAACCGCGAATTGTGGAACGTGTTGCGCACCTGCGGCCGTGACGACCAGCAGGCGCAGGTCGCTGGCAAACTCGTACTGGCACAGTTGAAGGACCGCCGCGTTGCGATCATTCATGACAAGGGTGCATACGGCAAGGGTTTGGCTGACTCGTTCAAGAAGACGCTGAATGAAGGCGGCGTGACCGAAGTCATGTATGATGCACTGACGGCAGGCGACAAAGACCTCAGCGCGCTGACGACCCGCCTCAAGTCTGAAAATGTGGATGTTGTCTATTTCGGCGGTTACCACCCTGAAGCGGGCCTTCTGGTTCGCCAGATGAACGATGTTGGCGCCAAGGCAACCGTTATCGGTGGCGATGGCCTGTCGAACTCCGAGTTCTGGAGCATTGGCGGAAACGCTGCTGCGGGCACCATCTTCACCAATGCAGCAGATGCGACCAAGAGCACCGACTCCAAGGCTGCGGCTGATGCCCTGACCGCCGCAAACATTCCAGCAGAAGCCTTCACGCTGAATGCCTATGCAGCTGTTGAAGTGCTGAAAGCAGGCATTGAAAAGGCTGGTAGCGCTGAAGATGCGGAAGCCGTTGCGAAGGTTTTGAAGGCTGGTGAGCCTGTTGCAACAGCCATCGGCAAGCTGACCTATGGCGAAACAGGCGACCTGACATCGCAGGCTTTCTCGCTCTACAAGTGGGAAAACGGCAAGATCGTTTCTGCCGAGTAATTTCGCTGTTATGACTGATATGACCGGGTGCGGCGACGCGCCCGGTTTTCTTTTATGGCACATCATGGTGGACAAGCCATCGGCTCGTCTGGCTTAATCGTGACCAGCTAAAAATCGAAATGAGGTGAAGCGTGGTATCGACACTAGAACGCAGGATCGATCAGGGAACAGGTCGCGAGAAGGCTGATATCGTTCTCAAGGGCGGCCGCTTTTTCGATCTGGTTACAGGCGAGCTTGTAGCGTCCGATATCGCAATCTGCGGCGACACGATCATCGGCACATGCGAGAGCTATGAGGGTGTCGAAACGATCGACATTACCGGCCAGATCGTTGTGCCCGGCTTCATTGATACGCATCTGCACATCGAATCATCGCTGGTAACACCGCATGAATTCGACCGCTGCGTGCTTCCCTATGGCGTCACCACCGTCATCTGCGATCCGCACGAAATAGCCAATGTGCTCGGCAAAGAGGGTATTCAGTTCTTTCTCGATTCCGCGCTGGAAACGATCATGGACATCAGAGTCCAGCTGTCTTCCTGCGTACCTGCCACCCATCTGGAAACATCCGGCGCCGACCTGCCAATCGAAAGCCTGCTGCCTTTCCGCAACCACCCGAAGGTCATCGGCCTTGCCGAGTTCATGAATTTTCCGGGCGTGATCCACAAAGACCCGATCTGCATGGCGAAGCTGGAGGCCTTTCAGGGCCAGCACATTGATGGCCACGCACCACTGCTTTCCGGCACAGCGCTGAATGGTTATCTCTCAGCTGGCATTCGCACCGAACATGAATGCACCACCGCCGCAGAGGCGATGGAGAAAATCCGCAAGGGCATGCATATTCTGGTGCGCGAAGGATCGGTATCCAAGGATCTTCACTCCCTGATGTCCATCATCACCGAGCGCCTGTCGCCCTATCTGGCGCTGTGCACGGATGACCGCAATCCGCTTGATATCGCCGAGCAGGGCCATCTCGATTATATGATCCGCACCGCCATCGGAAGCGGCGTGGAGCCGCTAGCCATCTATCGTGCCGCATCCATTTCAGCCGCAAAGGCATTCGGCCTCAACGATCGTGGTCTCATAGCGCCCGGCTGGCGCGCCGATCTGGTGGTGATTGACAGCTTGCAGAACTGCAAGGCCAACATGGTGTTCTCAGCTGGACGAAAAGTGACCAATGAGCTTTTCGCCACGCGTAAATCCATCGCGCCTGTAGGGCTCGATAGCGTCAAGGCACGCCCCGTTCTGGCATCGCATTTCGGCGTGCCCGTCACAGACGGTGAAACATCCGTCATCGGCGTTATGCCGGGCAAGATCATCACCGAGCATCGTCGTTACAAGCTTCCCACGGATGGAAACCAGACAAGCCTTGATCTGGACAATGACATCATCAAGGTCGCTGTCATCGAGCGCCACGGCAAAAATGGCAACCATGCAAATGGCTTCGTCCAGGGCTTCGGGCTGAAGAAGGGCGCAATCGCCTCAACCGTCGGGCATGACAGCCACAATATCTGCGTGGTTGGCGTCAGCGAAGACGACATGGCCTGCGCTGCCAACCGCCTCAGCGATATCAAGGGCGGCTTCGTGGTGGTTGAAGATGGCAAGGTTACGGGAGAAATCGCCCTGCCCGTCGCAGGCCTGATGAGCCTAGAGCCCTATGAGACCGTGCGTGATACGCTGCACGAGCTACGCAAGGCCGCCTATGCACTTGGAACAACGCTGGAAGAACCGTTTTTGCAGGTTGCCTTCCTTCCGCTCCCAGTCATTCCGCACCTGAAAATTTCGGATATGGGCATGGTGGATGTGGATCGGTTCGCGCTCATTCCATAAAGTACAACCATAACAATATAATCGAAAATACTCATATTGAATTAACGGAGTCGCGCTAGATAACAAGCTTTGATGGATGGAGCTTGAGTATCGGGGCAACACGTGACTGTAACGAAGATCGATAAGTCGCAACTCAAAGTCGGGATGTTCGTTGAAGCTATCGAGGGTGCGTGGCAGGATAGCCCAACCCTCGGGCGGCGCTTCGTTATCCGGTCTGGCGAAGAGATCGATCTGATTTGCAGCACCGAGAGCGGCGGCGTCTTCATCAACACGTCTTTGGGGTGCGCCCCCACCGGCTGGGCCACACCCGCCACCGAGAGAAACCTGACGAACGCCACCCGACAGGAAAAGCTGGAAGCTGCCGCAAAAATTCAGGGACAGGCAGAATCAGCAAAATCACTGGTCAGCGATATTTGCCAGGGTCGAGCTGTTACCGTGCAATCCTTCAAGCCGTTGGTGGACGATGTTGCGAGAACGATGGAAGAAAATCCATCGCTTTACATCGGCATGTCACGGCTACGGTCTCGCGATAGCGCAACCTACATGCACTCTGTTGCCGTTGGTGCCCTGCTGCTTCATTTTGGCCGATCTAAGGGCATGGATGAAGAAACGGTCCAGCACCTGTGCATGGCCGGCATGCTGCACGATATCGGCAAGCTCTATATTCCAAAGCACATTCTTCAAAAGCAGACTGTCCTGAACCTTGATGAACGCAAGGTGGTGGAAAAACACACCAGCCTGGGTTACGAGCTGCTATCCGCAAACACGGATATGCCCCAGCTTGTTCTCGACATCTGTCGCTCTCATCATGAGAGGCTGGATGGCAATGGATATCCCGAGCAGCTTAAAGCTGACGCCATCAGCACCGAAGTGCGCATGAGCACCATCTGTGATGTCTTCGACGCGCTGACCTCCACACGCCCCTACAAGAAGGGCTGGTCATCGCAACAGGCACTGAGCTGGATGATGGGACGGGACGACCAGTTTGATAAAGAACTGATCTGGCAATTCGTGCTTAGTCTTGACCCGGAGATGACGAAGGGCCTCTTTTAAGAGGCCCACCACTCACGCCAAAATCGCGCAGAACACATCAAGCCCATCAAGTTTGACCGTGGTCTCGTCGAACAGCGGCTGGAAGCCCGGCATTGTCAGCACTTCATCAACTTTGAGATCAGTTGGAATGAGGAACTCCACCGGCTCCCGCGTGAGGTTGAACACGAAAAGCAGGCGTTCCTGTCCCTTTGCTCGGGTAAAGGCCAGCAGGTCCTGCTGCGTATCCAGAAACACCATGTCGCCATCTCGCAAGGCTGCATGGTTTTTGCGGAACGCCATTACCGCCTTGTAGTGGCTCAGCACCGAGTCCGGCTTGCGCTCCTGCCCATCGGCAGCCAGCATGGCATGCGCGTAAGGCACCGGCAGCCACGGTTTTTCCGCAGTCGTGAAGCCAGCACTGGGCTGTCCCGTTTCCCAAACCATTGGCGTCCGGCATCCATCACGCCCCTTGAAGGCAGGCCAGAACCGTATGCCATAGGGGTCTCGCAGGTCTTCAAATGCAAGCTCAGCCTCTGTCAGCGCAAGCTCTTCGCCCTGGTAAAGGCATATGGAGCCGCGCAATGTGGCAAGCACGCTGAAGGCAAGCTTTGCCACGCGCGTCTGCTCCTCCGGCCCTTCGGAAAAGCGGCTGAGATGGCGTACGACATCATGGTTGGAAAAAGCCCAGCAGACCCAGCCATCGGTGACGGCCTTTTGAAAACCGCCAACCGCGCCTCGGATATGGTCTGCGGAAAACTCCCCGCCAAGAAGGTCGAACGTGTAGCACATGTTCAGCTTGTCGCCATCGGCGGTGTAGGACGCCACCGTCTTCAGCGACCGTGCACCATCGCCCACCTCGCCCACGGTCATGCGACCCTCATATTGATCGAGCAGCGCACGGAACCGCTTGAGAAAGGCGATGTTCTCGATTTGCGTCTTGTCGTAAACATGGCTCTGCATGCCATAGGGGTTCACATCAGGCGCATCGAGACCAGCATCATCGCTATCGGGCGCATGAGGCGGGTTGTTGCGCAAAAGCTTGTCGTGGAAATAGTAGTTTACCGTGTCCAGCCGGAAACCATCCACCCCGCGTTCCAGCCAGAAACGAACGGTTTCCAGCAGCGCGTCCTGCACCTCGACATTATGGAAATTGAGATCCGGCTGCGAGGCGAGGAAATTGTGCATGTAATATTGCTTGCGCACGCCATCCCATTCCCATGCTGGCCCGCCAAACACCGACAGCCAGTTGGTGGGAGCAGTCCCATCCGGCTTGGGGTCTGCCCAGACATACCAGTCGGCTTTCGGGTTGGTGCGGCTGGCGCGGCTATCCTTGAACCAGGGATGCTGGTCGGACGTGTGGGAAATCACCTGATCTATGATGATCTTCAACCCAAGGCGATGCGCTTCCGAAATCAGCGTGTCGAAATCCGCCAGAGTGCCGAACATGGGGTCGACATTGCAATAATCTGACACGTCATAGCCCATATCCGCCATGGGCGAGGTGAAGAAGGGCGAAAGCCAGATAGCATCGACGCCAAGCGACGCGATGTAGGGCAGCCGTTCCGTCACACCGGCCAGATCGCCAAAACCATCGCCTGTCGTATCCTGGAACGAGCGTGGATAGACCTGATAGATCGCTGCTCCCCTCCACCAGTCTCCGTCGTGTGTGGAAGTGTTGGCAGAGGCAATCAGGTCGGCCATGGGCAATCTCCGGTTAAGCTCGTCAAAGCATATAAAGCTAAGGTCTGTTCGTAAACGGCAATCCTGTCAGTTTCAGCCAACAAGTCACTCATATGATGACTTGCCCTTGCCAGCCTGCGGCAAGCATCGTAATGCGGGACATCCATTCAAGGGAGGCAATTGTATGGGCGGACGGTTTCTTTCTATCGGCGAATGCATGGTCGAGCTTTCTCAGGCAGGCGACGGATTGCTGCGCAAAGGCTTTGCCGGCGATACGCTGAACACCGCCTGGTACGCCCGCGCCTGCATGCCAGCGGACTGGACTGTCGATTACTTCACGGCCCTAGGTGACGATCCTCTTTCGGAAGAAATGCTCGGCTTCATCAAGGCGGCAGGCATAGAAACCGCCAACATTTCCCGGCTTAAAGGCGGCACGCCTGGGCTTTATCTCATCAACCTGAAGGATGGCGAGCGCACATTCAGCTATTGGCGCAGCACATCAGCCGCACGCCAACTGGCAGCGGATGCGGACCACCTGCGCGGCACGATTGAAGCTGCCGACATGGTCTATTTCTCAGGTATAACGCTTGCCATTCTCAGCACGCCTGTTGCTGTCGATACATTTCTTGCCGAAATGCGGCGCGCCAAAGCGTCGGGAAAACAGGTGGTCTTCGACCCCAACATCCGCCCCCGCCTTTGGGCCGACCGAAAGACCATGCTGAGCACCATTACCGATGGCGCACGCGCTGCGACACTGGTCATGCCGAGCTTCGATGACGAAGCTGCACATTTCGGCGATGCGGATGTTGAAGCTACCATTCACCGCTACCGCGCTGCGGGCGTCGCAAATATCGTTGTCAAGGATGGCGCCAATGGTGCCACGCTGGATTTCGCAGGGACACGCTGCCATGCACCAGCGGTCCAGTCAGCAAAGGTGGTGGATACGACCAGCGCGGGCGACAGTTTCAACGGTGCGTTCCTGTCCAGGCTGGTCGCGGGCAGCACACCAGAGGCTGCCGCCGCTTTCGCGGCCAAGGCCGCCGTCACCGTCATCGGTCACCATGGTGCGCTGATCGACCCGGGCCTGCTGCCGAAGGACTGATCGGCTCCCTGACATGAAGCTGTAACATGCCTGTCCCATACACGCGTGGGAGCCCGACATCCTTTCGGGATTCGTCAGCGCGGAGGTCGGCATATCATGACCAGAATAACCATCGTCACTGATGCGTGGCATCCGCAAGTCAATGGCGTCGTGCGCTCCATTGAAAACACCAATGTCGAGCTGGAGCGCATGGGCGTCGAAGTCTGCATGGTCACACCGCAGAACTTCCACTCCGTTCCTTGCCCGACCTACCCGGAAATCCGTCTCTCCGTGGCCAGCTATGGCCGTGTTTCGAAAGAAATCGCAAAAAGCCAGCCGTCCTACGTCCACATAGCAACCGAAGGCCCGCTGGGCTTCATGGCACGCCGCTGGTGCCTGAAACACAACATGCGCTTCTCCACCAGCTACCACACACGCTTCCCGGAATATGTGGCCGCACGCTTTCCAGTACCGGAAAGCTGGCTCTATGCCTTCGTGCGCTGGTTCCACAATGGCGGCAGCGCCTGCATGGTGGCCACACCAAGCCTTGAAACCGAATTGAATGCCAAGGGCGTGAAGAACCTGAAACGCTGGAGCCGTGGCATTGATGCCGCCCAGTTCTTTCCCCGCGAAAAACAGGCCCAACCGTTTGATCTGCCACGCCCCATCTTCATGACCGTCGGTCGCGTGTCAGTAGAAAAGAACCTGCCTGAATTTCTCGCTCTCGATCTGCCCGGCTCAAAGGTCGTGGTGGGCGATGGTCCCGCGCGCGCTGAGCTCCAGCAAAAATACCCGGACGTTCTGTTTACCGGCGTTAAAACCGGCAAGGATCTTGCCGACGCCTATGCTCAGGCAGATGTTTTCGTCTTTCCGTCCAAGACAGACACATTTGGCAATACGATTTTAGAAGCACTTGCTAGCGGCGTGCCTGTCGCAGCATTTCCAGTCACTGGCCCCCTCGATATTCTCGGCGACCATCCCCGCGCTGGTGCGTTGAACACGGATTTGCGCACCGCCTGCATGGATGCGCTGAAGTGTTCAAGTGAAGCTGCACTTGCACTATCGCGAACCTATTCCTGGGAAAAGGCATCGAACCAGTTTCTTGACAACGTCACCTCGGCAGCGAGCAGCGGACTACCGGAGTTTGGATCAAGGATTGCAGCCCGCAGCAGAAATATGCTGAAATTCGACGCTTTTTCCCGATAGACATGTGGACGAAGCCGGGCAAGGCTGTCACAAGACGCATCGGGACGCGACCGCCGCTATCTTTAGAGCGGGGTCGGGCTGCTGATTGACGTCAGGCGGCTGCCGCGGGATCACGCTGGCCGTCCTTTTTAATTCCCCGATACAGCCTTACCATGCGCCCTGGAGGGCATGACCGACCAGAGGAATGGTCGTGGATTTGTCGCTTTGATCGACAACGGAGATAGATGACTGCATCTGCCTGGGCGACTTCCGAAACCAGCCTGCGGCAACCGATGCAAGGTCCCCGATCATGGTGTGCTTGCGCCAATCCGCAAAGCGACGGGCAGTCGCTTCCGGCTCGGACTTGTAATAGAAATCGCCCGACTGCGAGAGATCGTTGATCGACACTGCCATCTCAGACAATGGTCGCTGAAACATTTTCGACGGCACAGAAAGCCCCTGCGCTGCCTCGGCAAACGCTGGCGCCATGAAATCGATCGCCCAGCCTTCCGCCTCCACCCAGCAGTGAAAATTCTCGCCAGCTCCGGTCACATGGCCATCTTCGCGGTGATCCGCAAACAGGATCAACTTGCCATCCAGATTATAGGCCGCAAGCCCACCCTTCGGCTTGGCCTTGACCTTGTAATGATGCTCAAGAATAAAGGCACCAAAGGTGCTGAAATACATGGAAGCCGATGCAGGATCAGCGTTCTCGTTGACCAGCAGGCTGTTGATGACGCGATAGATGCGGTGATAGTCAGTCTGCTTGATCAGCATGGGTTTTTACCTGAGAATTACGGCTTTGCGCTGGGAAACCGTATTGTCGATATTGCAATGGGAAGAGGTTGCGTTGGAGTACGCTACCCCCACTTCCGTCATCCTCGGGCTTGACCCGAGGATCCAACCACGGTGAATGTAGGGGCTAGTTAGATCCCCGGGTCAAGCCCGAGGATGACGTCGAGTGATAGGTAGGCTTGCGGCTAGATCGGCGACGACCGGCACTAGCGCTTCTTCTTCGCCTTGCTTTCGAACGGGTTGTCCGAACCACGGTAGTGCACCCGGATCGGTACGCCCGGCATGTCAAAATCCTTGCGCAGGTTGTTGACGAGGTAGCGTGTGTAGGATTCCGGAATGGCTTCCGGGCGCGTGCAGGAAATCATGAAGGCCGGTGGGCGGGCCTTGACCTGCGTCATGTATTTGAGGCGCAGACGACGGCCTGATACTGCCGGTGGCGGATGCTGGGTAACCTGCGCATCCAGCCATTTGTTCAACTTGGCTGTGGAGATGCGGCGGTTCCAGATCTTGTCGGTATCGATGATGTTCTGCATCAACCGGTCAAGGCCATAGCCAGACTGGCCGGACATGGGCACAGCGCGAATGCCACGCGCCTGCGGCAGCAGACGTTCAGTTTTTTCGCGCAGGTCTGCCAGAAACGCCTGAGGGTCTTCGACCAGATCCCACTTGTTGAAAGCCAGCACAGCGGCACGGCCTTCGCGGATGACCAGATCGACGAGCTGCAAATCCTGCTTCTCGAAAGGAATGGTGGAATCAAACACGATGACCACAGTTTCCGCAAAGCGGATAGAGCGCAGCGAATCCGCTACGGAAAGCTTTTCCAGCTTCTCGGTAACACGTGCCTTGCGGCGCATGCCTGCGGTATCGAACATCTTGATGGTGCGGCCGCGCCAATCCCACTCAACCGAAATACTGTCACGGGTAATGCCCGCTTCAGGTCCCGTCAGAAGGCGGTCTTCGCCGAGGTAACGGTTGATGAGGGTGGATTTGCCAGCATTGGGACGACCGATGATTGCCACGCGCAGCGGCTTGGTCTCGTCATAAACGGGCTCTTCTTCCTCGTCGTCCTCGTCCTCGCCAAATTCGCCGCGGTGCAGCACGACATCCGTCTCAGCCTCGTCGAAATCGTCCTTCGGAAACGCTACGTCTTCACCAATGGCCGCGACGATGGCATCGCGCAGGTCGATCATGCCCTGCCCGTGCTCGGCAGAAATCGGGCATGGCTCACCGAGACCCAAAGTGTAGGCATCGTAAAAGCCGCCATCGGAGCCGCGTGCTTCAGACTTGTTGGCAACCAGAACCACAGGCTTGCCTCGGCGACGCAGCATTTCCGCCAGCGTCTGGTCAGCAGGTGTGAGGCCGAACTTGGCGTCCACGACAAACAGCGTCAGGTCAGCCTCTTCCATGGCCTCCTCCGTCTGCGCCCACATACGGCCCTGAAGTGTTTCCGGACCGGATTGCTCCAGACCTGCAGTATCGATGATGGTGAAGCGCAGGTCGATGAGCTTCGCATCGCCGGGGCGGCGGTCGCGGGTCACGCCCGGCGTATCATCCACAAGCGCGAGTTTTTTGCCAACCAGACGGTTGAACAGTGTGGACTTGCCGACATTGGGACGCCCTACGATGGCGACGGTGAAACTCATGGGGAAACCCTAACTTGAAACTATGGCGCGAACTTACGCTGCCTTGCCGGATGCGGCAATATTATCGAGCATGATACGTGCGCGGCTCGTGACGTTGCGCGGGGCCTGGGCATCAGACATGATCTGCTCAAACCACTGCTTGGCCTTCACGAAATCGCCAGCCTTGTAAGCCGCAAGGCCAAGCGCCTCGCGTGCGGAATTGCGCATGGCCTGGCCTTCGCTGGCCAGCACTTCCGCCTGCGCGGAAACCTGTTCGTAACTGCCGGTATCCACCAGCAGCCACGCGGCGCGAACCTTGGCCGTATCACGGAACACCTGTGGCGCGGATGTATCGTTGCCAATAGCTGTAAAGGCCGTGATTGCGCCTGCTGTATCGCCCTTCTGGGCCAGAAGCGTTGCAGAGCGGAACTTTGCCAGAACCGGATAGGAGCCGTGACCGGCAGTCTCCAGATCGGCCAGAGCCTTCAGCGCCTCGTCATTCTTGCCATCGGCGGCAAGCTTCAACGCGCTGGCAAACTGATCGCCAGAGGCCGATGCGCGGTTGCTGTTCCAGTATTCATAAATGCCAGTTCCGGCGGCTCCGGCAACGACAAGCACGGCGGCAGCCACGACAACAATGCCATAGCGTCCCCAGAAATTGCTCATCTGCTCAGCGCGGATCTGCTCGTTTACTTCGCGGACGAATGTATCATTCTCGTTTGCCATCGAATTCTCCATTACCCGCACCGGATCCGTCACCGTTCATCTGGTCTGCGGACATGCCAAAGCCCTTGGCCGAGGCCAGCGCAAAAAGCCAACCACGGTCATTGCTCGGCCTTCTAGCCTATTTTCCCTTATATGTAAGGGGAAAACTCGTTTTTCTTACATCGCGAGCGGTTGAACGCCGATCAACCATTCGTGCAGCTTCCAGATGAAAGCAGCCCACAGCACAATGCCCAGCACAACGGCGAGGATGTCGTAGCGTGCAGAGACGAAGGGGCGGGTAACCACCTCACCTGCCCTTGCGCGACGCTTCAGCGAAATGCGCACCACGACGCCCCAGGCGAGAATTGCCACAAAGAGCAAGACGGAAGACGTCTCTCCATTGGCAAGAAGATGCGCCAGCGCCCAGATCTTGACCGCCAGAACCAGCGGATGCTTCATCTTCGTTGCGATATGGCCAGCCGGAAGGAGGCTGGCGGCAAGACAGATCATCGAAAACAGCATCAGGGTCAGCGCGATATGGCTGGTCCAGATGGGTGGGGAATAAAGTATGCCGGTAACCTGCCGCGCCTGCCCAAAGGCATAGGCGACGAAGGCGACGGCCAGAATGGAAACGACGGAATAGGCGCCCTTCCATGGCCCCTCACCCATCTGCGCGATCATTTTATTGCGAAAGCCCGGCGCGAATATCCGAACCGAATGCGTGCCCAGAAGAACGATGAGAGAGATAACAAGCAATAGCATGGAGAGCCCTTTGAATATGTCGCGCAAAGCGTATGAGGCTATGCTTAAAACAATGCTGCGAAAGCGCCAGCCTTAATCTACTGCCGATTTCGGCTTGCCCCGCGAACGGCCGCAATTTAACGAAATTTGCAGACAAATCAAAGCTTCGCCTTATTGCATGGTCATGAAGCACCACCTTTTGCAGATGTGGTCATAATGTTACGTTCTATTGCACTTCTTTCCCTATCCGTCGCCTTTGCCGCGCCCGTCAGCGCACAGACGATGGAAAAGCCAAAACAATTGCTCATGGTTTCCTTCGATGGCGCTGGCGATAATTCGCTCTGGGAGCGAAGCCGCGCAACGGCGAAAGAGGTGGGCGCGCATTTCACCTATTTCCTCGCCTGCACATTGGTCATGGACCGCAAGACGAGCGCCAAGAGCTATCAGGGACCTGGCATGAAAGCTGGCCGCTCCAATGTCGGCTTCGGCCAGTCGGTTGAAGAGGTCGAGACACGCCTTCAGAATATCTGGTCAGCCAGGCAGGAAGGCCACGAGATTGCCAACCACACCTGTGGCCATTTTGATGGTGGCAACTGGAGTGAAGAACAGTGGGATGCCGAATTCACCAACTTTACCAGCACCATGGAAAATGCGTGGCAGATGATTGGTAAGAAGGATGTGGAGCCGCAGGGCTGGCGCGATCTCGTTCACGGCATCAACGGCTTCCGCGCGCCCTATCTATCGCAAAGCGAAGCGCTGACCGCTGCCCAGAAGAAACACGGCTTCGTCTATGATGCCACCAGCATTACCAAAGGCCCGGCATGGCCGACCATGAAAAACGGCATCCAGCATTTCGGTCTGCCGCTCATTCCAGAAGGCCCCAGCAACCGGCCCATCATCGCCATGGACTACAATCTGTTCGTGCGCCATTCCATGGCCATCGAAAACAGAGAAAAGTCAGCCGAATTCGAGGAACGCGCCTATCAGGCCTTCCGCGCCGCCTTCGACAGACAATATGATGGCGAGCGCATGCCGCTCCAACTCGGCTTTCACTTTGTGAAGATGAATGGCGGCGCCTACTGGAATGCGTTGGAGCGCCTGCTGCGGGAGGTCTGCAACAGGCAGGATGTCGCCTGCGTGACTTACGCGCAGGCCATGCCGATGATCGAGGCACGGCGGGCGCAGAAATCGCAGGGCTGAAAACCGCATGGGTTTGAAATGAAAAAGGGTGGCACATGGCCACCCTTTTCTGTGTCAGGTCGGCTTGTTCGCAGCCAACTCGCCATCCTCAGCTTCACGCTTGAGGTAACGCTGATCGATCTCCGGCAGCGGCTTATCGTCGATTGCAGCTTCGAAGGCCTTCAAGCGCTTATAGATGGAAAGAAGCTCAACGATCGTTGTCCAGGAATTGATGAGATACTGGAACGACCCACGCACCTGATCGAAGACGTTACCGATCTGCGTGAACACACCCAGCGTGATCTTCCCAGCCGCAATCGATGGAATGAGCACGATAAGGCTGTAGAGATTATCGGCCTGAAGATAGAAGATACGAGCGACGTTGAAGTACAGATAGTGGAAATAAAGACGGAAATAGTTTTTCCGCACATTCGAAAAGAGCTCCGCCACGGTAGCAGGGCGGGCGCGGTCTTCATGGTCCTCGCCATAAACAAGTTCTTTTCTATAGGCCGCCTCAACGCGCTGATTGCGGAACTCAAGACCGGGAAGCTTGATGCCGACGAGAGCGAGGAAGCCAGTGCCGAACAGTGACCAAACAATTGCGGCCCACACCAACGCATGCGGAATCTCACCGATGATCGGCAGTTCCGTGATTGTCTCGGAGAAGGTGAAGAGAACGGGCAGAAATGCGATCAGCGTCATGATCGCTCGCACCAGACCGACGCCCAAACCCTCGACGGTGCTGGAGAAACGCATCGTGTCTTCCTGAACACGCTGCGAAGCGCCTTCAATGTGGCGCAGGCGATCCCAGTTGGCCATATAAAATTCGTTCATCGCGGTGCGCCAACGGAAGATATAATGGCTGACGAAAAACAGATTGAGCACGCCGACAGTGATGGCGAAGAACAGAATACCGGTAACGCCAACAAGCCCCATATAGAGCTGCTCTGCCGTAACAGGAGCGGTTTTGGCCAGAGCCTGCTGGACAAGGTCATAATAGGGACCGTACCAGGCGTTCATAGCCACGCTGACCTGAACCGAGAAATAGGTCGCGAAAATAATCAGCGCCGAGCCCAGAATTGACCAGTTCTGCCATCTGTGCGGGCTATAGACGAACCAGAAAGCCGCAAACAGCGCAACGGCCGCTGTGTAATAGAGATAGAACCAAAGAAATGGGGTCGACCAGAAAACGGTAACGCCGGTAGCAGGCGGCTGGCCCGCAGGCAGATCGGGCAGGCCTATTGCATTGCCCCACCCTCGTGCACCAGCATACCAAAGCCCAATCATAAGAAGCGACCAGACGACGGCAGAGGTGAAAAACAGTTTGGGTTTTGGGAAGAAGGAATGAAACACGTTTTGAACTCTCGCGAGCTTTGAGGTCAGCCATTATTGGCGAAGCAGTTTTGCGGGAAACTAGGGCAGAAATCCGTGTGCAGCAATGCAACAAACGCTAACTTACGAAGATGTAAGGTAGATGCGCGCTGCCGCAGCCGGAGATGAGGAAACCCTTAAACAAGGCATGCGTGCAGCCACCTGGAATTACTCTGCAAGCGTTAGGATCAATGGACCATTCTTGGTTGCGACGACGGTATGCTCAAATTGGACCGTTGGTGCGCTAGGGTCGCTGAACAGCGTCCATGGATCGTCATCGCCATCTTCGGCCCAATAGGCACCCATGGACAGGAAGGGCTCGACCGTAAACACCATGCCTTCGGTCATGATGCGGGTTTCATCCTTGTCCGGCCATGTGGCAAGCTCGGTCGGCTCTTCGTGCAGGGAGCGGCCAATGCCGTGGCTGGCGAGATTGGTGATCAGCGTGTAGCGATTTTTCTTCGCAAAGGCGCCGATGGCATTGCCGATATCCGCCAGCGGGCGGCCTGACTTGATCTGCTGCAAACCAGTCCACATGGCGCGCTTGCCATCCCGGCACAGCCGCTCGATCTCTTTTTTGACAGGCGGAACGGCAAAGGACGCGCCGGTATCTCCGAAAAAGCCATCTTTCACCGCTGACACATCGATATTGACGAGATCGCCCGCCTTGATGATGCGGGGGCCGGGAATTCCGTGGGCCACTTCTTCATTGACGCTGATGCAGGTCGCACCCGGAAACTGATAGCAGAATTCCGGGGCAGATTGCGCGCCATTGTCTTCCAGCACCTTGCGACCGATGGCATCCATTTCCAGCGTCGTCATGCCCGGCTCCATCGCATCGGCCATGGTCTGCATCGCAAACCCGCAAATGCGGCCAATCTCTTTCAGCTTCGCCAGTTCTTCTTCGGAGGAAATAACCATTGTCGTCCCGTTGTTTTTCAGGCCGTGGCTTTCGCGCTATCGCTCCTGCCAGTCAATTCTTTTCTCACAATCGGGGCGACTTTGGTGCCGTAAAGCTCGATACCGCGCATGATCTGGTCATGCGGCATGAGGCCGATGGCCATTTGCAGCAGAAAACGATCGTTCTTGAAGACGCCATGGGCCTTGATGATTTTTTCCGCGACCAGCTCCGGGTCACCGAGAAACAGATTGCCCTCCGGCCCGCGCGCCACGTCATAATGCGCACGGTTGGTCGGTCCCCAGCCGCGTTCGCGCCCAATGCGGTTCATGACCTTTGCCTGCGGCCCGTAGAACTGGTCGGCGGCCTTTTCGGTGGTATCGGCAATGAACCCATGCACATTGATGCTGGTTTTCTGCTTCGCTGGCTCCTGCCCGGCGCGGCGTGCTGCCTCGCGGTAAAGATCAAACAGCGGCGCGTAGCGGCGGTATTCGCCGCCAATAATCGCCAGCGCCACAGGCAAGCCCATGGCCCCTGCCCGTGCCACGGATTGCGGAGTGCCGCCAACGGCAATCCATATCGGCAGATGGTCCTGGAAGGGGCGCGGGTAAACACCGCGTCCGTTGATGGGCGGATGCTTCGACCCGGACCACGTCACGATTTCCTTCTCGCGAAGCGTCAGCAGCAAATCCAGCTTTTCGCTGAACAGCTCGTCGTAATCTTCAAGATTATATCCAAACAGCGGATAGGACTCGATGAAGGAGCCGCGGCCCGCCATGATTTCGGCACGGCCATTGGACAGGAGATCCACCGTTGCAAATTGCTGGAACACCCGGATCGGATCATCCGAGCTCAGCACGGAAACAGCGCTCGTCAGCCGGATGTTCTTGGTTTTCACGGCTGCTGCAGCCAACACTGTTGATGGCGATGAAACCGCATAATCCGGGCGGTGATGTTCGCCCAGACCAAACACATCCAGCCCCACCTGATCGGCAAGCTCGATTTCTTCCAGAAGGTCTTTCAGCCTGCGCGCACCCTCGGCACCCTTGCCGCCAGGCGCGTTCGGATCGACATCCGCAAATGTATAGAGACCCAATTCCATGTCTAACCCTCAATGATGTTTCTTGAGAGATAGGGATAGAATGAGAGCGAGGCAAACCCAAAAAGCCGAAAGGACCTATCGAGAGATTCGATAGGCCAGACGGCGGCGCTTCGGTTCTAGACTGAACTCAGGGTGCGCCGCACGGCATTTCGCCACCCCTTGATCTTGCGCTCGCGGGTCTCGTCATCCATTTGCGGCTCGAACCTGTTGTCGCGAGACCAGACTTCAGAAAACGCCTTCATATCCGGCCAGACACCCGCCTTGCTGCCCGCAAGCCAGGCGGCACCAAGGGCTGTCGTTTCAAGGATCACAGGGCGGTCAACCGGTGCATCGATGAGGTCGGACAGGCGCTGCATCGTCCAGTCAGAGGCTACCATGCCGCCATCGACACGCAGCACGGTGTCGCCATTGGCGTTCTTCCAGTCCTTGTGCATGGCATCCAGCAGATCTCCGGTCTGGTAGCAGACGGCTTCCAATGCAGCGCGCGCAAACTCTGCCGGACCGGTGCCGCGCGTCAGCCCAAACATGGCGCCACGCGCATCCGCATCCCACCAGGGCGCGCCAAGACCAACGAAGGCAGGCACCAGATAAACGTCCTGCGATGGGTCTGCCTTCTCGGCAAGAGCACCGGTTTCGGATGCGGAACCGATGACCTTCATCCCATCGCGCAGCCATTGAACGGCAGCACCGGCGACGAAGATGGACCCTTCCAGCGCATAGGTGGTCTTGCCATCCAGACGGTAGGCAATGGTTGTCAGCAGCCGGTTCTTGGAGCGAACCATGTCTTTGCCGGTGTTTAAAAGTGCAAAGCAGCCGGTGCCATAGGTGGATTTGAGCATGCCCGGCTCAAAGCAGGCCTGCCCGATCACGGCTGCATGCTGGTCACCCGCCACACCGAGAATAGGGATAGGCGCACCAAAAAGTTCGGCATCCGCCACGCCAAATTCGGCGGCGCAATCCAGAACCTCAGGCAGAACAGACGCTGGCACATCAAGAATTTCGAGAAGCTGCTTGTCCCAGGCGTTCTTTTCGATGTTGAACATCAGCGTGCGAGACGCATTGGTGGCATCCGTCACGAAGGACTTGCCGCCGGTCAGCCGCCAGATAAGGAATGTATCGACCGTGCCGAAGCACAGCTCGCCCTTCTCGGCGCGCTTGCGCGCACCCTTGACCTTCGAAAGCAGCCAGGACAGTTTTGTGCCAGAAAAATACGGATCGAGCAGCAGGCCGGTCTTCTTGGCGAACACCTTCTCGTGCCCGTCCTTCTTCAGCTTTTCGCACAGCTTGGCGGTGCGCCGGTCCTGCCAGACAATGGCATTGTGTAGCGGCTTGCCGGTGTCACGCTCCCACAAAAGCGTGGTTTCGCGCTGGTTGGTAATGCCGATGGCGGCGATGTCAGACGCCTTCACTCCGGCCTTTTCCAAAGCCTGCTTGATCGACCAGACGACACTTTCCCAGATCTCTTCCGGATCATGCTCCACCCATCCGGAATCAGGGAAAATCTGCCGGAACTCTTTTTGCCCCGTCCCTGCCACCCGCATCGAACCATCAAAAACGATGGCGCGTGTCGATGTCGTGCCTTGGTCGATGGCGAGAATATAACCGCCCATGCATGCCTCCCGGAATAAAGTTTGGCGCAAGACAATATGCGCGGCTCACAATGTCAAGCCACGGCATGCGCATCACATGTCAAATATGATTGCCAGTTCCCCTGCTTTAAGCATAACCTGCCAGCAAGCGTTGCAACGTTGGGCAAAGGGAAACGCCATGCACCGAACCGTAATCGTGACAGGCTCAACCAGCGGCATTGGTCTGGCCATAGCACAAGCCTTTGCCAATGATGGCTGCAACGTGATGCTGAATGGCTTCGGCGTTGAGAGTGAGATCGAAGATACCCGTCTGCTGATGGAAGCAGAAAGCGGCACACGCGTTCTCTACCACGCGGCTGATATGACAAAGCCCGACGAGATCTCCGATCTGGTAAAAACGACGCATGACAAGCTCGGATCAGTGGATATTCTGGTCAACAATGCGGGCGTGCAGCACGTGGCACCGGTGGAAGATTTTCCGCCGGAAAAATGGGACCAGATCATCGCCATCAACCTGACCAGCGCGTTTCACACCATGCGGGCAGTCATTCCACTGATGAAAGCAGCAGGCAAAGGCCGCATCATCAACATCGCTTCCGCGCATGGTCTCGTTGCCTCGCCCTATAAATCTGCATATGTGGCGGCAAAACATGGTATCATCGGGCTCACGAAATCCGCAGCGCTGGAACTTGCCGAGACTGGCATTACCGTCAACGCCATATGCCCGGGCTATGTGCTGACATCGCTCGTGGAAAAGCAGATACCCGACACAGCCAAGGCACGCGGCATCAGCGAGTACGAGGTCAAGAACGACGTTCTCTTGCGACTGCAGGCGACGAAAGAATTCGTGAAGGTCGAGGATGTGGCCGCAACCGCCATCTTCCTGGCCAGCGATGCCGCAAAACAGATCACCGGCACGCATATTTCCATCGATGGCGGCTGGACCGCACAATAATCATACGCAGACGAAGGCACGGCATGAAAGACGCAATCAGCTTCATCCTCAACAACGAGACCGTTTCGCTTAAGGATTTTGGTCCGACGGAAACGCTGCTCGATTATCTGAGGCTGCAAAAAAGACTGACCGGGACAAAAGAAGGCTGCGCCGAAGGCGATTGCGGCGCTTGCACCGTTCTTGTCGGTCGTCTTCTGGATGGCTCGCTGCGCTACGAAACCGTCAATGCCTGTATCCGTTTCATCGGTTCGCTGCATGGCGCGCATATCGTCACCATAGAGCATCTGGCGGGCAAGAATGGCGTGCTGCACCCGGTGCAACAGGCCATGGTGGACTATCATGGTTCCCAATGCGGTTTTTGCACACCCGGCTTCGTCATGTCGCTTTATGGCCTCTGGCTCACCAGCAACAAGCCATCCCGTGCCGATATCGAAAAGGCGTTGCAGGGCAACCTCTGTCGCTGCACCGGCTACGAGCCGATCATTCGCGCCGCTGAAAGCGTGACAGCTGCCAGACCCAGCACCCTGTTCGACCCGATCGAGCGGGACCGCTCCAGCATCATGTCACGCCTCTGGGCGATCCAGCAGACTGAAACGATCATCATCAACAAAGATGACTGTCGCACGATCATACCGTCGAACATTTCCGAATTCGCTTCCGCCTATGCGGCTGAGCCCAAGGCCACCATCGTGGCTGGCTCCACCGATGTCGGCCTGTGGGTGACAAAGCAGATGCGGACGCTGACCTCCGTCATCTTCATCAATCACTTGAGCGAGCTTCAGTCGATCTCGGTAAGAGATGGCGGCATTTCGATAGGCGCTGGCGTGACTTACGCCCATGCCTTCACAATATTGGCAAAGCATATTCCCTCCCTTGGCCGTCTGATTGACCGCATTGGTGGCCAGCAGGTTCGCAACATGGGAACGATTGGCGGCAACATTGCCAATGGTTCACCCATCGGCGACACACCACCTGCGCTGATCGCACTTGGGGCCACGCTGACGCTGCGCTCATCAACCGGCAGCCGGACAATGCCGCTCGAAAACTACTTCATCGACTACGGCAAGCAGGATCGTTTTTCCGGCGAGTTCGTGGAAAAACTTTTCGTGCCGATCCCATCAGCCGATACCCATTGCGCGATCTACAAGATTTCCAAACGCCGCGATGAGGATATTTCAGCACTCTGTGCCGCCTATCATCTGAAGCTGGATGGCGCAGGCGTGGTGGAAGACATACGCATTGCCTTTGGCGGCATGGCGGCAACGCCCAAGCGCGCCGTGGCGCTTGAGGGCGCGCTCAAGGGCAAAGCCTGGAACATTGAAACCATTCAAGCGGCTCGTGATGTGATCGAGGCAGATTTTCAGCCGCTGACCGACTGGCGCGCCACAGCCGAATATCGTCTGCTGACCGCGAAAAACCTGCTGACCCGCTTTTTCCTGGAAACCACAGGTGAGGCCCAAGAGTTGCAGCGCTTTGCGCTGGCGGAGGCGTGAAGGCCATGGATACCAACACATTCGAGCGCAAGAAAACAGCAGTAAACGGCGAACTTCATGGATCTATGCGCCATGATTCAGCACACAAGCATGTCACCGGAAGTGCTGAATATATCGACGATATTCCTGAACCCGCTGGTCTGATCCACGGCGCGCTGGGCATGGCAGACCGAGCCCATGCGGAAATCGTCTCGATGGATTTGTCGCAGGTGGAAGCAACACCCGGCGTGCTCTGGGTGATGACCGGAAAAGATGTTCCGGGCGAAAACGATGTATCCTCCGGCGGGCGTCACGATGAGCCCTTGCTGGCGGAGAAGCTCGTCCAATTTCACGGCCAGCCAATCTTTGCCGTCTTCGCGGAGACGCGCGACATTGCCCGCAAAGCCGCCCGCAAGGCGAAAATCACCTACAATGACCTTCCGCACTGGAGCAATATCGACAGCGCTATCGAAAACGGCGAGCCGCTGGTGACCCCCGGCATGCTGCTGCAACGCGGCGATGCCGAGGTCGAAATGGATGTCGCGCCACGCCGCCTGACCGGCACCATGCGCATCGGTGGGCAGGAGCATTTCTATCTGGAAGGCCATATTGCCATGGCTGTGCCGGGTGAGGATGATGAGGTCACGGTGTGGAGTTCCACCCAGCACCCGAGCGAAATCCAGCACATCGTCAGCCACATCCTGCAAGTGCCATCCCATGCCGTCACGGTGCAGGTGCGGCGCATGGGCGGAGGCTTTGGCGGCAAGGAAACGCAGGGCAACCAGTTCGCAGCACTCTGCGCCATCGCGGCCAAGAAACTGAACCGCGCCGTTAAAATCCGCCCTGACCGCGACGAGGACATGGTGGCAACGGGCAAGCGCCATGATTTTAGAGTCGATTACGAATTGGGCTTTGATGACGAAGGCCGCATCCATGCGGTTGACGCGACCTATGCGGCACGCTGCGGTTTCTCCTCGGACCTGTCAGGCGCGGTCACCGACCGCGCGCTTTTCCACGCGGATTCAAGCTATTTCTATCCACATGTAAAACTTCAATCCAAGCCACTGAAAACGCACACCGTTTCCAACACCGCGTTTCGAGGTTTTGGCGGGCCACAGGGCATGCTGGGTGCAGAACGCTTCATCGAGGAAATCGCCTATGCTGTTGGCAAGGACCCGCTGGAAGTCCGCAAGCTGAATTTCTATGGCCAGACGGGCTCGGGCCGCACCACCACGCCCTACCATCAGGAGGTCGAAGACAATATCATCGCCCGCATCGTGGAAGAGCTGGAAACATCAAGCGATTATCAGGCACGGCGGCAGGCGATTATCGATTTCAACAAGACCAGCCCTATTATCCGCAAGGGCATCGCCCTGACGCCGGTCAAGTTCGGCATTTCCTTCACCATGACCGCCTTCAATCAGGCAGGCGCGCTGATCCACGTCTATAATGACGGCTCCATTCACCTGAACCATGGCGGCACAGAAATGGGCCAGGGGCTTTACACCAAGGTGGCTCAGGTGGTTGCCGATGCGTTTCAGGTGGATATCGACCGGGTCAAGATCACCGCCACCACCACCGGCAAGGTGCCCAACACCTCTGCGACCGCGGCCTCTTCCGGCACCGATCTCAACGGCATGGCCGCCTATGATGCGGCACGCCAGATCAGGGAGCGCCTTGTTCAGTTTGCGATGGAGAAATGGAAGGTTGGTCAAGACGAGGTCGCGTTTCTGCCCAATCGTGTCAGAGTCGGAACGGAAGAAATCGCCTTTAACGACTTTATCAAACAGGCTTATTTCGCCCGCGTTCAGCTGTCCGCTGCGGGGTTTTACAAGACCCCGAAAATTCACTGGGACCGGGCGGCGGGCAGAGGAAAGCCGTTCTATTATTTCTCCTATGGCGCCTCCTGCTGCGAAGTCTCCATCGATACGCTGACCGGCGAATATATGATGGAGCGCACCGATATTCTTCACGATGTCGGAAAATCCCTCAACCCGGCCATCGATATCGGTCAGGTGGAAGGCGCATTCGTGCAGGGCATGGGCTGGCTAACAACGGAAGAATTGTGGTGGGATGACAAGGGACGGCTGCGTACCCACGCGCCCTCCACCTACAAGATCCCCCTTGCCTCCGACCGTCCGAAGATTTTCGACGTCAAGCTGGCGGAATGGTCGCAGAATGTGGAGCCGACCATTGGCCGCTCCAAGGCCGTGGGCGAGCCACCCTTCATGCTGGCGATCTCGGTTCTGGAAGCCCTGTCCATGGCGGTCGCAAGCGTTGCCGATTACAAAGTCTGCCCGCGGCTGGATGCACCCGCAACACCTGAGAGGGTGCTGATGGCGGTGGAACGGCTGAGGAAGGTTTGACCGGAGCCCGCGCCCATGGCTGACACCCCCATCTCCTTCTTTCTGGATGGCAAAAACCCCAGCATTCTCATAGAGATCGAAACTGTCAAAGGTTCGGCCCCGCGTGAGGCTGGCACCTTCATGCTGGTTTCAAAAGATCTGATCTGGCAGACGATTGGTGGTGGGCAGTTCGAATATATGGCGATTGACCACGCCCGGGCGATGCTGGCTGGCAAGACTGATGTCGATAGCATGGACATTCCGCTGGGCCCAGAAATCGGCCAGTGCTGCGGCGGGCGCACCCTGCTTCGGTTTAGTCCGGTTTCGGAGGAGATTGCGGAGGCCATTAAAGCGCGGCTGGCGCAGGACGATCAGTCTCGCCCCGCCGTCGTCATTTTCGGCGCGGGCCATGTGGGCAAGGCATTGGCACAAGCGCTATCGCTGCTTCCACTATCCGTGACTGTGATCGAAACACGCGCTGACGAGTTGGAAGGCTTGCCCACCACCGTTTCATCGAAGCTGACAGCCATGCCAGAAGGCTTCGTGAAGAATATTCCGGCAGGCGGCGCGGCCATCATCGTAACCCATGACCATGCGCTCGATTTCCTGATTGCGAAGGAAGCGCTTGCCCGCAGCGATCTTGCCTATGTCGGCATGATCGGCTCGAAAACCAAGCGCGCAACCTTCGCGCACTGGCTGGAGCGTGAGGGTGCGCCGAGGTCCGCACTGGAGCGGCTGGTTCTGCCAATTGGTGGAGAGGCAGTCAAAGACAAACGCCCCGCCGTCATAGCGGCCTTGGTGGTAGCGCAAGTGCTTCACGCATTGCATCGCTCCGCCGTGCCCGCCCCGGACCAACCCCTTCCCGTCCATCCAGAAGCCCAAGATCACGCTTGAGATGATCGTGTAATTCTTCTTCCGGACAATCCCGACGCACTGTCACGTGACGCGGAAATTTCATCCCAATCCATAGGCGCGACAATAGCCGTGGCCAGACGCTGAAAGCGGCTGTACGCATTGTATTTCTCCTGAGCTCTTTTGATGCTATGAGAGACCAATGCTCCTGTTTTTATGGAATAACCAATGAAACTTCAGACCTTATGGATAAAGAGAACTTATCTATGAAGCTGTCCCGCAATTTTCCGTTGAACGCGTTGCGCGTTTTCGACAGCGCCGCCCGACATCTCAGCTTCACCAAAGCTGGCGAGGAGTTGGGCATGACCCAGACGGCGGTCAGCTATCAGATCAAGCTGCTGGAGGATTTCGTCGGCTCCGCACTTTTTGAGCGCAAGCCCCGTCAGCTTCGATTGACGGAAAACGGAAGGCGGCTAGCACCGCGCGTGACAGATGGTTTGACGACTCTTGTGGAGGCGGTCTCCGACCTCAAGCAAAGCACTGGAGGCACGCTGTTCATTCATACGACGCCGACATTTGCGGCGCGCTGGCTTTCTCGCCACCTTGTCTCGTTCCAGATCGAAAATCCCGATCTTGCCGTCAGGCTCGAAACCTCTCAGGACTTCGTGGACTTTAGCGGGCTGAATGTCGATCTCGCAATCCGCGTTGGCTCAGGCAATTGGCCAGGATTGAAGTCGCATTTGCTGATGCGTGGGGGCTTTAGCCCCATGCTAAGCCCCTCGCTGGCAGATAGCATCGGAGGCGTGAAGACCCCTGAAGACCTGCTGAAGCTTCGCATCATCGATCCAACCGACCCGTGGTGGACGCTCTGGTTCAAGGCCGCAGGCATAGACGATCCGTCGTTTTTACAGCGAACGGGCAGCCGCATGGGCGCACAGACCTTCGAAGCGGCAGCGGCGATTGCCGGACAGGGCGTCGCCATTCTCACACCTGAATTCTATACAGACGAGATCGCCTTGGGGCGATTGATCCAGCCTTTCGATATTTTAAGCTATGACGCCGCGAACTATTGGCTGGTTTATCCGGAAAACCGCAGCCGATCGCGCAAGATCGCCTTGTTCTGCGATTGGATTTTCAGTCTTGTCCCACAGGCCAAGTAAGCATCAAGCCATCACTCATCAAAAAACAGACGGACAACGGGCGGCGAGACAACGGTTCCCTCTTTTCTAACGTGGGATTTTCTCGCACAGTGCGGTGAAACGTCAGGGGAACAGAATGTACGAATACGCCATTGCGTGGGAATGGATGGCTTTTGCCGTCCGCTGGCTGCACGTGATTACCGCCATTGCCTGGATTGGCTCATCCTTTTATTTCATCGCGCTCGATCTGGGACTGGTCAAGCGCGCGCATCTGCCTGTCGGCGCTTATGGCGAAGAGTGGCAGGTCCATGGCGGTGGCTTCTATCATATCCAGAAATATCTGGTGGCGCCCGCGCAGATGCCGGAACATCTCACCTGGTTCAAATGGGAGAGCTATGCCACATGGCTTTCCGGCTTTGCGATGCTCTGCATCGTCTATTACGGCGGCGCAGACCTGTTTCTCATCGACCATTCGGTGCTGGAACTCACGCAGTTTCAGGCCATCTGTCTTTCGCTCGCATCGCTGGCTGTCGGCTGGCTGTTTTATGATTTCCTCTGCAAATCTCCGCTGGGCAACAACACCTGGGGCCTGATGGTCGTGCTCTACATCGCGCTGGTGGGCATGGCTTGGGGCTATACACAGGTCTTTACCGGCCGTGCCGCCTTCCTGCATCTGGGCGCGTTTACCGCCACCATCATGTCGGCCAACGTCTTCATGATTATCATTCCAAATCAGAAGATCGTCGTCGCTGACCTCATTGCAGGGCGCACGCCAGACCCAAAATACGGCCGCATTGCCAAGCAGCGCTCGTTGCACAACAACTACCTGACGCTGCCCGTCATTTTCTTCATGCTGTCGAACCATTATCCGCTGGCATTTGCGACGCAGTTCAACTGGATCATCGCCGCGCTGGTGTTCCTGATGGGCGTGACGATCCGCCACTGGTTCAACACCACACATGCACGTAAGGGCCGGCCCACATGGACATGGCTGGTCACTCTGCTGATCTTCATCGTCATCATGTGGCTATCAACAGTGCCGAAGATACTAACCGGCGAGCAGGAAGAGAAAGCCGCTACGCTTTCCCCTGCCCAGCAGCGTTTTGCCAGCGATATGCATTTTGCATCCGCACGGGATGTGGTGCAGGGCCGCTGTTCCATGTGCCATGCGGCAGAGCCCGTCTGGGAGGGCGTTCCCTTCACACCGAAGGGGGTGAAACTGGAAACGGATGCACAGATTGCAGCCCATGCGCGGGAAATCTATTTACAGGCAGGCCGCAGCCATGCCATGCCCCCCGGCAACATCACGGCGATAACGCCGCAAGAACGCAAGGTGCTGACCGCCTGGTATGAAAGCGCCGTGTCTCAAGGAAAAACACAATGAGCATGCTCCTGCTGCGCGGACGTCTTTTCAGCTTCAATCGCGCACCGCTTTCCATCGATGATACGGCCAGCTATCTCTATATCGAAGATGGCGGCCTGTTGATTAAAGACGGCAAGATCAGCGCTATCGGAGACTATGCAGACATCCGCGCACAGGCCCCTGAAGGTGTCCTCGAGAAGGATCATCGCCCTCACCTCATCGTGCCGGGCCTCATCGACATGCATGTGCACTTTCCGCAAATGCAGGTCATTGGCTCCTATGCGGCCAATCTGCTGGAATGGCTGAACACCTACACCTTCCCGGAAGAATGCCGTTTTGTGGAAAGCGCGCATGCGCAACGCATCGCCACGCATTTTTACGATGAGCTGATCCGCCACGGCACCACCACGGCGGTTGCCTATTGCTCTGTCCACAAAACCTCCGCCGATGCATTCTTTGCCGAGGCCATGAAGCGCAACATGCTGATGGTGGGCGGCAAGGTCATGATGGACCGCAATGCCCCGCAGGGTCTGCTCGATACGCCTGAACAGGGCTATGATGAGACACGCCAGGTGATTGCGGACTGGCACGGCAAAGGCCGCAACCACGTCGCCATCACACCACGCTTTGCCATCACATCCACACCAAAGCAGATGGAAGCAGCGCAGGCACTGGCGCAGGAGTTTCCTGATCTCTTCATCCAGACGCATTTGTCGGAAAATCTGGACGAGATCAAATATACCTGCGAACTTTACCCTGAGGCCATCGACTACACGGATATTTACGTGCGTTACGGTTTGATGGGCAACAAGACCCTGCTCGGCCACGCCATTCACCTGTCGGATCGGGAAGCGGATGTCTTGTCAGAGACAGGCGCGGTCGCCGTGCACTGCCCAACCTCAAACCTGTTCATCGGCTCCGGCCTGTTCCCGATGAGAAAGTTGCAGCGGCGCGAAAAGCCCGTGCGCATCGCGGTTGCCACCGATATTGGCGGCGGCTCCAGCTATTCCATGTTGCGCACCATGGACGAGGCTTACAAGATTCAACAGCTTCTGGGTGAGCGCCTCAATCCGCTCGAAAGCTGGTATATGATGACCCGCGGCAATGCCGAGGCCCTGTCGATGGTTGATCGCATCGGCACTCTGGACGTTGGCACCGATGCGGATATAACCGTTCTCAACGCGTCATCCACGCCCGCCATGGCGCTGAAAATGGAAGTCGTCAAAAGCCTGACGGAAGAATTGTTCCTGATGCTGACCATGGGGGACGACAGAACCGTCAGCGAAACATATGTAGCCGGCGTCGCAACCAAAAGCTTTATTGAGCTTAAATAATCCTGCGAGAACTAGCACTACTAAAACACGCAATTCAAAATTAAGTTTGTGTAAACTGTAACTTTCTAATCGTGGAAGTGACAGTAATGCCCACGGTCGCCATGACGGCATCCCCTCCTGTCATGCAGCGTCATTTCACGAAAACATTCTGCTTTGAAACGAAGCGACTCCCACGCTGCCGCTCAGATGCACCGTTTTCGCACCCATTACCCAATCGCGAGGGAAGATGTCTTTTTTAAAAAATGCGAGTATTCGCACCAAAATCCTATCTTTAATTGTCCCGCTCTGCATCGTAGGAATGGGCGGCACTGCATATATTTCAGTCCAGTTCAAAGCAGCAGACGACGCTTACAGCGAGTTCATCTCCAAGGATAATACGTCCACTGTTGAACTGGCTCGCGCCAATCGAAATCTGGTTGCCGCCGCTTACTCTGCCTACCAAACACTTTCATATAACAAAGAGGATCCGCGTCTGCAGGCGGCGGTTACCCTTTATAATGAAAGCAAGACGGCGATGTTCAAGCGCCTTCAGGGGGCGAAAGACAACCTTCCCGAAGAAACGGCAGCCATCGATGCGCTGATATCCAGAGCGAAGGAAGTTACCATCCTCACGGATCAGGCTGTTCTGTTGGGTCAGCAAGACCGCAACACCGAAGCTGCCGCGGTTTTGGCCAAGGCTGACGCCCTGATTATTCCCCTGACCAAAGACAATGCAAGCGCTCTGGATAAGATCGTAGAATCGGTAGCAGAAGAAAGTGACGGTCTGACCGACGCGACGAATTCCGCCATTCTGATGGGCCTCACTGTCGTTGGCAGCGTATTCGCATTGGGAATTCTTGCCGCGCTTATTGTTGCCGCCAAGGGAATTACGTCACCCATTGCCGCGCTGCGTGAACGCATGACGACCCTTGCACAGGGTGAAACCGCTGCCCCTGTGGATGGACAGGACCGCAACGACGAAGTTGGACTGATGGCAAAGGCAGTGTCCATCTTCCGCGAAAATGCGCTTGAGCGCACGCGTCTGGAAGATGAAGCCAAAGCAAGCCGCAGCCTTTCCGAGAAAGAACGCCTGGAGCGCGAAGCGCAGAAAGAGCAGGACGCAGCTGATACCCAGTTTGCCGTTGATGAATTGGCCCGGGGTCTCGGACGTCTGGCCGCCGGTGATGTTGGCTATCGCATCACCACGCCATTCGTGGCCCATCTCGATACGCTGCGCGCCAACTTCAACGATTCCGTCGGCAACCTGAATGACGCTTTGCGTGCTGTGGGACAGAATGCCCGCGGGATCGATGCAGGTGCCAATGAAATCCGCTCTGCTGCCAACGATCTGTCTAAACGCACGGAACAGCAGGCGGCCTCTGTCGAAGAAACGGCAGCGGCGCTGGAAGAGATCACCACAACGGTGAAAGATAGCAGCAATCGCGCCGAAGAAGTCGGCCGGCTCGTGGCCAAGGCGCGTGCAGGTGCGGAAAAATCCGGCGACGTCGTTCGTCAGGCCGTGACTGCGATGAACGAGATTGAGCACTCTTCGGGCGAAATCACCAACATCATCAGCGTCATCGATGAAATCGCGTTCCAGACCAACCTTCTGGCGCTCAACGCCGGTGTTGAAGCAGCACGGGCGGGCGAAGCGGGCAAGGGCTTTGCCGTTGTCGCACAGGAAGTGCGTGAACTCGCCCAGCGCTCTGCAAAGGCCGCAAAAGAAATCAAGGCACTGATCACCACCTCTGGCGAACACGTTCGCTCCGGCGTGCATCTGGTCGGTGAAACCGGTCGCGCTCTGGAAGTCATCGTTGGCGAAGTCCAGGAAATCAACCGTCACATCACAGCGATTGTTGAATCCTCGCGTGAACAGTCTGTTGGACTTCAGGAAATCAACACTGCCGTCAACACCATGGATCAGGGCACACAGCAGAATGCTGCCATGGTCGAGCAATCGACTGCGGCCAGCCATAGCCTTGCCAAGGAAGCAGCCTCTCTCAACCAATTGCTGCAGCGCTTCAACCTGGGCGCCTCAGATGGCGCAGCCCGTGCGGCACCGGCACAGGCCGCACCTGTCAGAGCAGCGTCAACCGCGTCCAGACCGGCGCCATCCCCTGCCCGCGCCCTTGGCCGCAAGATCGCAGGCGCTTTCGGCGGCGGCGCATCGGCTGCCGCAGTTCAAAGCAGCTGGGAAGAGTTCTGAAAGCAACGATAGACCGAAAATGGGGCGGCTTGTGCCGCCCTTTTTTTATGAGCTTTTTCCTGTGATGCGGTTTTGTCCTCCGCATTTTTTGCTGCGCGTCGCAGACCACAGGCCAACATTTTCAATGTTACAAATCCCGCGCTCATGGTAGGTGAAGAAGACATTCAAATTTGAAGGCTTCATCCATGAGCAAAGCACTGACGATTTCTGACTTGAAGAAACAGGCTCAACGCCGCGTGCCGAAGATGTTCTTTGATTATGCGGACAGTGGCGCATGGACCGAAAGCACCTACCGCGCCAATGAAGATGATTTCGCCAAGATCAAGCTTCGCCAGCGTGTGCTCGTGGATATGACCAACCGGTCGCTGGCAACCGAAATGATCGGCGAAAAGGTTTCCATGCCGGTGGCGCTTTCCCCCACCGGCCTGACCGGCATGCAGCACGCGGATGGAGAGATGCTGGCCGCCAAGGCAGCGGAAGAATTCGGCGTTCCCTTCACATTGTCGACCATGAGCATCTGCTCCATCGAAGACGTGGCCTCTGTCACCTCCCGCCCCTTCTGGTTCCAGCTTTACGTGATGCGGGACCGTGATTTCGTCAACAACCTCATCGACCGCGCCAAGGCCGCCAAATGCTCGGCGCTGGTTTTGACGCTCGACCTGCAAATTCTTGGCCAGCGCCACAAGGATCTGCGCAACGGACTGTCTGCACCGCCGAAATTCACGCCAAAACACATCTGGCAAATGGCAACGCGCCCGCAATGGTGCCTTGATATGGCGCGCACGAAACGCCGCACCTTCGGAAACATCGTCGGGCATGCCAAGAATGTTGCCGATCTGTCATCGCTGTCTTCCTGGACAGCGGAACAGTTCGACCCACGCCTGTCCTGGAAGGATGTCGAATGGATCAAGGAACGTTGGGGCGGCAAGCTGATCCTCAAGGGCATTCTGGATGAGGAAGACGCCCGCGCCGCAGCCGATACGGGAGCCGATGCCATCATCGTTTCCAACCATGGCGGGCGGCAACTCGATGGCGCGCTATCTTCCATAGAGATATTGCCAAGGATCGTTGATGCGGTTGGCGACAGGATCGAGGTCCATATGGATGGCGGCATTCGCTCCGGTCAGGACGTGCTGAAGGCCATCGCCATCGGCGCCAAGGGCACCTATATCGGCCGCCCTTTCCTCTATGGCCTAGGCGCAGCTGGCAAGCAGGGCGTGACAACCGCTCTGGAAATCATCCGCAAGGAAATGGATGTGACCATGGCGCTGTGCGGCAAGCGTCTGCTGACCGATGTGGATCGCAGCATTCTCGTTCGTTGAAACCAGACCTGCGCTCTCAAAAGAGAGCGCAGGCAGTTTCGAGGCGACCGTGGTCGTCACGATCCCGTGAGGCACTTTCTTCAATTTACCCAGAAAAATGGCCGTGACGTTCAACTTCCACGGCTGCCTTCCAGACTGGAACGGCCCACGCTCCGTCTCGTCAGAGGCACGACCGCCCGCATTCGTAGAGCCCCGCAAAATCCCTAATATCCAGCGCGTTTGGGCGCGCTGTTGGCCAGATCACTGCGCGCGCCCAACGGCATTTCGTCATCTCGCTCTGAGCAAGATTTTGGGCGGAAACGTATTTTACGGCGGTCATCCTCCAAGAAAATAACCCGCCACCAATAGGGGTCGATTTTCATACTTAATTAGGGATGAAAGCGATCTTTAAAGTTTGAGCGGTTTCGTTGCCTCAATCTATCGGTAGGCTCGGGACCAGAAGACATGGACGAACAAGGGGCGAATTGATGCTGGGAACGATCAAACAAGGAATGGCTGGAGCATGGATCTTTGCATTGGCGTTTCTCAGTATGGTCTTTGCGTTACAAGCATCTGAGGCCCATGCGGGCTACGCGCATTTCGTCATGGATGCCAAGACGGGCAAAGTGCTGGCGTCCCAAAATGCCGATACGGTCAATTATCCAGCCTCCCTCACCAAGATGATGACGCTCTACATGGTTTTCGAAGCCTTGAACGAGGGACGGCTGCGCTGGGATCAGAAAATCATCATGTCCAGACACGCAGCCTCCGTGATCCCCTCGAAACTCTGGGTCAAGGCAGGCACGACATTCACGGTGCGAGAAGCGGTCTATGGCATGATCGTCAAGTCTGCCAATGATATGGCCGAAGGTATGGGCGATCACATTGGTGGCTCCGAAGCGAAATTCGCGCAGATGATGACGCGCAAGGCGCGCCAGCTTGGCATGACAAAAACCACCTTCCGCAACGCATCCGGTCTGCCCAACAAGTCGCAAGTGACAACGGCGCGTGACATGGCCAAGCTCGGCCTTGCGCTTCAGCGCGATTTTCCGAGAGAATACAAACTCTTCGCCACGCAGTCCTTTAAGTTTCGCGGCAAAACAATACGCGGCCACAACCGCCTGATGGCGCGCTATACCGGGGTCGATGGCATCAAGACCGGCTATACCAATGCCTCCGGCTTCAATCTGGTCAGCGCGGTCAACCACAATGGTCGCAGTGTCGTGGGCGTCGTTCTTGGTGGCAAGACCGCCCGTAGCCGCGATGCCCAAATGGCGTCTCTTCTGGATCAGGCCGTCCCGAAGGCATCCAGATCTGGTGTCAATCAGCAGCTGATTGCCAGCGCCAGCACAAGCCGCACCTTCTATGTCGCCTTGGCCACCGTGCCATTGCCCATGTTCCGGGAACGCCGGACAGATCCTGTGGCCATGCAGATCGCCACCGCCAGCAACGCCATGGCGATGGTAGACACGTCATCGTCTCATCCCTTGGCAGATCCTCAGCGCAGCGACTGGGAAGTTCAGATCGCGGCAGCGGACACTCAGGCCGCAGCCATGTCGCTGCTGCGCAGTGCCCGCCCAACCATCGTCTCTGCATACACAGGAATTGCGCCCTACACCGAAGCGGTACGCAGTGGGGCAACGACGCTCTATCGCGCGCGGTTTACCGGCTTCGATAGCCAGGCGGCAGCCCTTTCCGCCTGCAAGGATTTGAAGGCGCAGTCCTATTCCTGTGTCGTGATGGCGAATGAGGGATAATCAGCCGAGCCAGCCGGTGGCGATGGCCGTGCCCAGAGCGGGCATGCCATTGGCGCGTGCAAGCTCTGCCGCTGTCGCACTGTCATAACGTACCTGCCTCGCATAAACCTGCCAGCCCTGCGCCGTTTCTTCCAGCACCGCATAACTGGCAAGTGGATGCCCCGCCTCAACCTGATGGTAAAACGGTTCATCATCCTTCCAGCCCGGGCAGCCGACACTGCCGGGGTTGACGATCAACCGACCATCCGAAAGCTGGACCGTGCGGGCAATGTGGGTGTGGCCGCACAGCATGAGCGGTTGCTTGATGCTATCGGCCAGAGCCTCAATCTCAGCCCGCGCGCGCTGGTGAAGAAACCCTTCCGGCGCCAGTTGCTCCAGCCAATAACCCAGATCATCCACCGGTGAGCCGTGGCAGCAATAGGCCACATCCTTGAAAACGAGGTCGAAAGGCAACGCCTCCAGCCAGGCGATATGGGCTGGCGAAAGCTGCTGATATGCAGGCTTTTCCCAGTCGCCCATCTCTTCAAAAGGGCGATCGATCAAGGCACGATCATGGTTGCCGCGCACCGTCGGCATGGCTTGCCCCACTAGAATATCAGCCGTGCGGCCAGCATCGAGCGGGCCGCTGAAGCAATCACCCAGATTGACGATATCGGTGATGCCAAGCCTCTCGATATCGCGGAGAACCGCTTCCAGAGCAGCGCAATTTCCATGGATATCAGCGATGGCGGCAAAGATCATGGCGCTTAACTTCCCCGGTAGGTCGAGTAGCTATAGGGCGAAAGCAGCAGTGGCACGTGGTAATGCCCGCTTTCATCGGCGATGCCAAAACGAATGGGAATGATGTCGAGAAAGGCTGGCTCCGGCAGAACAAGACCTTTTGTTCGCAGGTAATCACCTGCATGAAACACAAGCTCATATTGCCCGGCGCGGAATGTTTCCCCGATCAACAAAGGGCCGCCATCCACACGGCCGTCGCTGTTGGTTTCAACGGTTTTCAGCTTTTCGCGGCTTTCGCCATCCAGCCGGTAAAGGTCAATCTTCAATCCTTGCGCGGGCGTGCCGTGGGCTGCGTCAAGAACATGTGTCGTAAGGCCGGTCATGGCTGAGGGTCCGTGATGAAATAGGGTCGATCGAAAAAGGATTCTTCCAGATTGTTGCCGGGCCCATCGCGGTCGACAACCAGAAAATCGCTTGTCGAACCCAGCGTCATCAATGGGTGGTGCCAGACGTTGCGATGATAGTTCACGCCCTGACTTGCCCGCGCCAGAAACACGTGAGGTTTACCGGGTCTGCCCTCATCATCCTGCGCCACAACCACCAGAAACGGATTGCCGCTCAAGGGCGTAAAGCTCTGGCTCCCCAGCGGATGCCGCTCCATCATATCAACAGCATAGGGAAACTGCCGAGGCTTTCCGCGAAAAATGTTCAGGACGACCCGCGCGCCCTCGCCCGTCACATCTGCTGCTGCCAGCGCATGGTGCCGTTCGGTGTTGCCACCATTGATGAGCCTGACAGTGGCGGAGTCTGTCTCGATTACATCGCCAAAGGGCGCGAATGCCGCCTTGGTCAGAGGCAGGATTTCCAGAAAATCAGTCAAAATACATTCACCTCTGGTCCGCACGCGCCTGATCGGAACCGTCAGCGTTATCAGGCAGCAAGACAGACAATCGCAGCAGGGCGATTTTCTCAACCTGCTCCGTCGCGGTGGCGAACTCGTCTTGCGCATTGTTATCGATGCGCGTCTCAAAAGCGCGCAGAATGTCATCCTTCGTCAAGCCTTTGACGGCGATGATAAACGGGAAGCCATTCTTTTCAACATAGGCTGCATTAAGCTGGGTGAAGCGTGCATGTTCATCTGGCGAAAGACGATCAAGACCTGCCCCCGCCTGCTCGTTGCGACTGTCTTCGGTCAAGCCACCCGCAATCGCCAACTTTCCAGCAAGATCAGGGTGGGCGCGCAACACGCCAAGCCGTTCCTCGTCACTCGCGGCACGAAACTGCTTGGCAAGCGCGGAATGGACACCCCCCGCCGTCAGCGGTTCATGAATGTCCCCGGCATCATAAGCGCGTTCGGCGATGAAAGGCGAATGCTCGAACACACCGCCGAAACGGCTGATAAACTCAACTCGGTCCACCATTACAGCGCCTCCGGTCTATGATGCTCATGCCAGTGCCGGGCGATTTCGACGCGCTGCGGTATCCAGACCTTCTCATGGCCAAGCACATATTCGATGAAACGGCGCAGTGCTGCTGCGCGACCGGGGCGGCCAACGAGGCGGCAGTGAAGACCGATGCTCATCATCTTGGCGGCACCCTCTGCTCCTTCCTGATAGAGCACGTCAAACGTGTCCTTCAGATAGGTGAAGAACTGATCGCCGGAATTAAAGCCCTGCGGCGTTGCAAAGCGCATGTCATTGGCGTCGAGCGTGTAGGGAATGATGAGGAACGGATCGTCTTTCAGGCCCCTGACCCAAAACGGCAGATCATCCGCATAGCTATCGGACGAATAGAGGAAGCCGCCCTCCTCCATCACAAGCCGCAGCGTGTTGTCGGATGGCTTGCCCTGATACATGCCGTAGGGGCGTTCGCCCGTCAGCTCCGTATGAAGGCGCACCGCTTCGAGAATATGCTTACGCTCGTCTTCCTCGGAAAAGTCTTTATATTCCAGCCAGCGATAACCGTGGCTGGCAATTTCCCATCCGGCTTCCTTCATCGCGGCTACTGCTTCGCGGTTACGCGCCATGGCCGAGGTAACGCCATAGACGGTTGCCGTCACTCCAAGATCGGTAAACATGCGCCACAGCCGCCAGAAACCGGCCCGCGACCCATATTCATAGATCGATTCCATGTTGAGGTTGCGCTGCCCCGGCCAGGGTTGCGCACCAACAATTTCCGACAGAAGCGATTCTGAAGCCTTATCGCTATCGAGAATGCAGCTTTCGCCACCTTCTTCGTAATTGATCACGAATTGCACCGCAATTCTTGCATCACCAGGCCATTTCGGATCAGGGGTGTGGCGGCCGTAACCAATGAGATTACGGGGATAGTCAGCGGAAATCATCAAATCACCTTCACGCAAATTTCGTGAACGGTAACATCGCGGGCCGGAAAGTCGAGAGCATTTTCAAAAGCAGCGTCATGCACTCTTGCGGGCAGACACACGCCCCATGGGATGCAGCGAATGGACCCTGAAAGGCGCACCCGGCTCATCCTCGACAAACAGTGCCAGATTGGAAAACTCGATCTGCCGTTCAAGCGCTGGCGCAAAGACGCTGCGCACTGCCCGCTCCACGCGCGCGCAATCTGCGGGCGCCACCCCACCGGTCAACGTCATCTGGAAGCGAAACTCATCCATGACATAGGGATGGCCCCAGCGATGCAGGTTCGTGAGTTGAGTGGCCGAAAGGCGATCCGGGTCGGCACGATCAATATCGGCATCGGACAAGGGTGCGCGGTAGTGATCAAATTCCTGAACGACACTGGCGGCAAGGAAATTCAGCATCTCACATGGCCATGATGGTACCAGACCATAGACATTGCCCAGTTTCGCAATTTCCAGCGGTGGCAGTGAAAAAGGTTGATGGGTTCCGGCAAAATGCATCAGCCCGCGCAGAAGTGCGGCTTCGCTGACATCATTCAACAACCGAAACGGCGCCTTGATCGTGCCGTGGAAACCATAACGACGCGGCAGGGCCGTGTGATAGGAGATTTCCTGCATGCCAAGGCTCGAAACCGCAGGTGGCTCCACGGTCTGGCCGGAATAGACATCACGCCCCAGCCAGGCAGCTGCAACATGGGTCAGCGGGTCATTTGGGGATGGCGTAAAATGAATTGCGTATCGCATGCGTGGTCACCTCGCCGTCCGAAACGGTTTTCATCAGCTATATTGCATGAACTAAGCTGTTAGGTGATTTGCGTGACAGATTGACGACGTGGAACGCCCTAAATTCACATCTTTGCGTTGAAAACGCTGATATGCTCATCAAGCGTAAAACTGACCGGCACATCCAGAGGCTTTTCCATCAAAGCGTTCAGCGCGGCGTCTGCAAGACGATGCGCCAAACCGAAACTCACCTTGAAACCGCCTGTCAGCGCGATAATTTTCGGATGATCCGGGAGGCAACCCACCATGGGCTCCCGCCCGATAGCCTTGGGGCGCAAACCGGCCCAACGCTCGATGATTCTAGCGCCCGAAAGTTGTGGCACAATCTGCTGCGCCTGCAAAATCAACGCATCCAGTTTTCCATCCGTGGCATTGGCATCGTCGAACTCTTCCTCGCTGGTGCTGCCAATAGCAACCGTGCCATCTTCATGCGGCACGACATAGAGGCCATTGAGAAACACCACGGGCATTGCCGGATCGACACCGACATCCAGCACGGCCGCCTGCCCCTTAACGGGCTGACCAAGCCTTGGCGTTGCGGGCAGGACCAGTGCGTTAGTGAGCATCGGGAATGAATGATGCCCCGCCGATACCATGGCATGACCAAAACGGATCTGATGACCGTTCGAAAGGGTCGCTGTACCGCCGGGGTCGAGTTTTGAAACACCGCATTGCTCAACCACGCGCACATGTCTGGCCTGGCGCAGAGAATGTTCCAGCACAGCCATCAACGCGCGCGGAGAAACCTTGGCAGCAAACGTGTCGTGGACAAAACCGGCATCCCCGGCTTCGGCAGCCACCCAGCCATCGACAAGTGGCGCATCCAGACGATGCCAGTGAAACTGCCGTCCGTCCTTGTTCCAGTTGATCAGCGCATCCTTCTGGTGTCGCTCTGCGATGTCTACCAGATGCGGCTTGGGAAGCGGAATGATGCGCCCGCACCGGCGATAACCTGCCGAAAGGCCCGTTTCGGCTTCAACCTGCGCAACCTCCGCTTCAAGGCTCAGCAAGGCATCGAACTGAAACTGCTTCTTGTCCGACCACCGGTCCGGCATATGCGGCATCAACGCACCCAGGAGACCACCGCTTGCCCCACTGCCGATCCTGCCTGCATCGACCAGCAAAGTGTCGATACCCAGCCTCTCCGCCTTCACCGCCGCCCACAGCCCCATAATACCACCGCCGATGATGAGCAACGGGATGCTTGAGGGCAAAGGTGATTGACCTGTTTGCCGGGGAAGACTATCGGCTTGAACCATGACACATCCCGACGAAAACATGCCGGCACGAGCCGGCTCTAATATGCTGGATTGGCGAGAGGGCGATATGCCCTATTCGCTGGCCTTTGGCGACCATTTTTATTGCCAGACCGATGGTCGGCAGGAATGCAGCCACGTATCGCTGGCTGGAAATGGCTTGCCGGAACGCTGGGAAACGGCGCAAGGCACATTCCGCATCGGCGAACTCGGCTTCGGCACAGCGCTTAATCTGTGTGAAACGTGGCGGCAGTGGAAACTCCACCGCCCCGCCGATGCCACGCTGCATTTCGTCTCCTTCGAGCTCTACCCGATGAGCCCGAGCGAGCTGAACCGCGCCCTGTCCCACTGGCCGCAACTGGACGCAGAGCGCAAGGCTTTCGTCGCGCAGTGGCCCCAAAACCCGGAAGGGTGGATCGATATCACGCTGGACGAGCAGACACGTCTCACCGTTTTCTGCGGAGATGCCATGCAGGGCATCATCGAAAGCAGGGATATGTTCGATGCCTGGTATCTCGATGGTTTTGCGCCTTCGAAGAACCCGGATATGTGGTCGCTGGAGATCATGTCGGCGCTGTTTGCAAAGACAGCACCCGGCGGAACATTTGCCACCTTTGCCGCTGCTGGTTTCGTGCGGCGCAATCTGGGTGCGGCAGGCTTTACCGTCGAGCGTCGGCCCGGCTTTGCGGGCAAACGAGAAATGCTCTGCGGCGTGAAGCCCGCGCAATAAAAAACGCCCGGACAAAGATCCGGGCGTTTCCATATTCAGATCAGATCTGATCAGCCGCGCTTGCGACCGCGACCCGCGTTGCCGGCAGGACGACCCTGACCGGCTGGCGCGAACGAGCCAGCCTTGCGGGCTGGACGACCCTGGCCACCACGGTGGTTGCGGCTTGCAGCTGGCTTGCCAGCGCCACCTTCAACGGCTGGACGCTTGAAATCCGATGTGCTTTCAAGATCGTTGTCACGCTCGACCGGTGCAAATTCACCAGCGCGCTGGCCACGGAAATCGCCATTGCGACGACCGGCATCACGCGGAGCACCATCACGGGGGCCGCGCTGCGGGCGGTCACCATGGGCGCGTTCGCCACGTTCTCCGCCCTGACGGCGAGGACCGTTGGCATTGGCGTTGCCACGGTTGCCAGCACCACGGTTGTTGTTGCCGCCACGCGACGGGCTGACCAGACCAGCTGGACGCTCACCCGACAGCACAGGAATTTCGATCTTCATCAGCTTTTCGATATCATGCAGAAGACGGGTTTCGTCCGGTGCACAAAATGCGATTGCGATGCCATCGAGACCGGCGCGTGCCGTACGACCGATACGGTGCACGTAAGCGTCAGCCACTTCAGGCAGATCGTAATTGAAGACGTGCGTCACGGCTGGAATATCGATACCGCGTGCTGCGACGTCTGTGGCAACCAGAACCTTGAATTCGCCGTCCTTGAAGCCCTTGAGAGCGCGTTCGCGCTGACCCTGGCTCTTGTTGCCGTGGATCGAGGCAACCTTGAAGCCGATGTGCTCCAGATACTTGGACAGCTTTTCAGCGCCATGCTTGGTGCGAAGGAACACGATGGCGCGGCCATCGGGGTTCTCGGTCAAAGACTTCTTGAGAAGCTCGGTCTTGTCGTTCTTGCCAGCAACGAAGTGAACATATTGTTCAACTTTGTCGGCGGCCTTGCCCGGAGGCGTAACCTGTACGGTAACCGGGTTCTTCAGATAGCTGCCGGCCAGATCTGCAATCGAAGCAGGCATGGTGGCTGAAAACAGCAAAGTCTGACGCTCGGCAGGAACCATGCGAGAGATCTTGCGCAGATCATGGATGAAGCCAAGGTCCAGCATCTGGTCGGCTTCGTCAAGCACAAGGAAAGTCACCTTGGACAGGGAAATCGCATTGCGCGAGATCAGATCAAGCAGGCGACCGGGCGTGGCAACCAGAATATCTGTGCCCTTTTCCAGCTGCATCTGCTGCTTGTTGATGGACGCGCCACCAACGACCTGATTGATCTTCAGATGCGTCTTGCGCACGAAGCCGCGAAGGCTTTCGCCAATCTGGTTCACCAGCTCGCGTGTCGGAGCGAGAATAAGCGTGCGTGTCGTTCTGTTTGCAGGACGATCAGGCTGCTTCAACAGCATTTCGATGAGCGGCAGGCCAAAAGCAGCCGTCTTGCCTGTGCCGGTCTGTGCAAGACCAATAACGTCACGACCCTGAAGAAGAAGCGGGATCGCTTTTTCCTGGATCGGCGTAGGTGTGGTGTAACCGAGCTGGGTGACGCCGGCCACGATTTTTTCGGAGAGGCCGAGTTCGCTAAAACTGGTCAATAGTATACCTTTCGGGGCGCCAAAACGCTTGAACCCGGATCAGCCCTGCTGGTCCGGTTGTCTTGGCGTCAAGAACCCCGCGTGAATTGGGAACTTGTGGGTTGGAATGACTTTCTGCGCTTCAGTGCGGCGGTTTCGCCGGCTCCTGCATTAATGCGCTTTTCCTTCATGCATCATCTAGTTTGTTCGACGCTGCGGCTCACGCGGCCGCCTAAAGGGGAAAGCTTGACGGGGATTTGGTCTTTTTTGCTCGGAAAGTCAAGTGAATGTTTTGATTGTTGCGCAAGCCACAGGTGCTGTAGCCAGAGTAGAGAGTGAATAATTGGTTAAAAATGACGGTTAAAAAGACCTTAATGCGACTGAGGCTGCATGGCCAATGTCACCATTCTACAATAGTTTATACAGTGAACGACATTGCACGTTAAAGCTGATTCCATTGCAAGCCGCAGAATAGACGGAGACTGACTTGATAGCTGCTGGTGGATTGCTTGAGAAAGCGCGGGACGGCGTCATGACGCTGGATCTGCCCGCCTGCATCAAGGATAGCCAGCTTCGATATATCTGCGTGAACGACGCCTATGCGCGATTTGCCGGGCGATCCCGCCAAGATTTTACCGGCAAGACATCCCGTCAATTACACGGCATGGCCGATGATGGTGACCGGGACGATAAGGAACGGCGCTGCCTCGTTTTTGCAACCGATGAAACGCTGAAATGCGCAGGCTTTAGTCCGGGCGAGGCCCCGGCCATAAAATGCGAACGGTTTGAAACCGAAGATGGCAGCCTGTTTCTCTTTGAGGTTTTCGAGGCGATGCCTCCGGCCCAGCACAATGAAGAGACTTCCACATCTCCGAAGCCCGATGTTCTGCCCATCCCCCTCGCCCAAGCCAGTGCAGCTGAAAACCCGCAACCGGACGCTCAATCCATTCTGGACTCTCTGCCAGTCGGCATCATGCTTGTGGGGCCGGACCTGACAATCGAATATGCCAACGGGTGTTTTCACACGCTGTGGGATATCAGTGAAGAGATCGACCTCGCAGGCCAGAATTATCGTGCTTATCTGGAGAATGCCTTTGACAGCTCCGATGTCGACAATCTGCGCGTTGAAGAGGGCGTCGAGCATCTCAAGCTGATAGACGGCCCCACATCGGAACAGATCGAGAGCAAGTCTGGACGGCCGATCATCCTGTTCGAGCAACGCATCGGCGGTGACAAGATCCTCATCACCGCCTTCGACTGCACCGACATTATCGCGCGTGAACGCGAGAGCAACGCGGCACCGAAGGAGCAGGAGCCCGTTGGCGAAAACACGCAGACCGAAGCGCAGGTCATGTTGGAGGAACCGGCACTTGCCCAGGACGTCACGTTGAGCGTGCTGGTCATTGACGACGCCGCTGCTCAAGGTGCCCTCAGCGAGCAATTGACGTGCTGGGGCGTTGACGCCTACGCCGCAGAAAGCACCGCGACTGCGCTTGCAATTTTAAAGGAAGCAGCCAGCATCGGCTTTGCCATCGATGCCATCATCCTGAACCATACCGTGCCGGTTCTGGGTGGCATGGAGTTGGCCCTCACGATGAGACAAGACCCGCGCCTGAGCGACACGGCGATGATCGCACTGACCTCGACGGACATGGCCAGTGCAGACCACGACGCACTCGATGTTCAACTCATGAAACCGGTAGGGGCAGAACTGCTGAGAAAAACACTGACGGAACTTGTTCATAAGAACCGTGCGAGACGTTCAGCAGCTCAAGACACGTCCAAAAGCACTGTCGCGGAGACCCAACCTCCGCTCAACCTGACGCGAGCAACACCCAACGTCAGCCATGTTCCGACGCTGGCACCAAACAGGACTACCAGTTCGCTGGATGTGCTGATTGCAGAAGACAATGATGTCAATCAGATCGTTTTCAACCAGATCCTTCAGCAGACCGGCCTCAGATACCGGATTGTCGACAATGGCGAACAGGCAGTCCAGATATGGCGAGCCTTTCGTCCATCGATCATCCTGATGGATATCTCCATGCCCGTCATGAACGGATATCGCGCGACGCAGGCCATCCGCGCGGAAGAAGATCGTATGTTGAATGCCAGCCGGGTGCCGATCATAGGTGTCATGGCACACGCGCAGGAAAGCGACCGCGATCTCTGTCTCGCAGCCGGTATGGATGACTATCTGTCAAAACCGATCAGCCCGGAACTGCTCAATGCCAAAATTCAGACATGGCTGATGAAGTCGCTGGCAAGGCTGGCGAACTGAAAACAAAACGCCGCTTGAGGTGGGCTCAAGCGGCGTTGATGTCAGATCGGCAATGAATTAGCGGCGGTTTGCATCAACCGACAGTGCACCGGCGCCTGCAAACACCAGATAAAGGAAGACAAAGCAGAACAGAATGGCGCCATCGCCGCCGTTCAGGACCGGGAAAATGCTTTTCGGTGCATGCGCGATGAAATAGGCAAAGGCCATCAAACCGGACAGCACAAATGCCGTCGGGCGGGTGAAAAGCCCCACGAGAATGAGCAATCCGCCGACCAGCTCCAGAATGGCGGCAATCAGCAACATGGGCGGCAGCGCGCCTTCCATCTGAGATACGGGAAAGCCGAAGAGCTTTTGTGTGCCATGCTCAATGAACAGAAGCGCTGTGATGATGCGCAGCGCAGCCAGAGCGTAGGGCTGATAGCGCGACAGTCTTTCAAAAAATACCATAGGTGTGTCCTCGAGGCGTAAATGCGAACTGTTGAAAGTTAAACATGACTAATACAGGCAGCATTTGAAATACACGTTTCAAGCCCAATAACAACACGGCTTGCGACCTCTTCACCGCCTGTGCAATCACATATCGGAGAGGACCGCAAGCAGGGCGCGATGCCCCGCTTCACCGCTTACGCGCTTGGCGTGTTACCGGCAGCAAAACCGCGCAAATCAGGATGCAATAGGCGCCCATGACAATGATTTGAGATGTGAAGGAAACGCCGGAATCGATCAGAATCCCACCAAGACCGGGGCCAAGCGCTGAGGCAAAAACCATGATGGCGACGATGACGGCGCGGATGGCCCCCAGAAATTTTACGCCGTACACTTCCGGCCAGAGGCTTCCAAAAAGTGTCAGCGAGAAGCCATCGGATATTCCGTAAAGAACCATGAAGGCGAAAACGACCCAGGGGCCATCGACGGTGCCAAGCAGCACACAGCCACCACCGAATGGCAACAAGTAGAATGGCAGCAAGCGAAGCGCTGAAAACCGGTCGACCAGATATCCTGAAAGCAACGAGTTCAAAACAGCCGTGACAGCATAGAGCAGAAAGGCTGAGGCAAAGGTTTCGACCGGCCATCCCTTGGATTGCGACAGGTGCACCTGATGAAAGAAAATGGTGTTGCTGATGAAGGCAGGCGGCAGCATGCCCAGAAGAAGCAGGTAGAAATACGGATCGCGTAACACCTGGCCCCGCGTCCAGCTGCGGGAAACGACCGCGTTTTGCGATGACGACGCAACGACCGGGACACGTTCGATTTTCGTGAGTGCGAGGAGTGATGGCAGCAACAAAAATACGATGAATGCCGCGACCATGCCCCACAGAGTTCGCCAGCCGAACCCGGCAATAGCCGCCACGGCTAGCAGCGGCAAAATGGCCTGTCCGAGATTCAGACCCAGCGCTGAAATCGATACGGCCCGCCCGCGCTCGGCTGCAAACCAGCGCCCGATTGTGGTGTAGGCTATGTGCACCATCATTCCCTGGCCGAACAGACGCAGGAGAAACAGACCAAAAATCAACAAAGCCAGCGAGGTGGCATAGGCCAGGCTGATTGCTCCCAGTGCCAGCGCAATTGTTGCGATGGCAACAACGAAGCGCGGCGTTTTCACATCCAGAAGTTTGCCGAGCCAGACAAGACAAACGGCAGATGCCAGGGTGACACCCATATAGAGAAGGCCGAACTCTCCATCGCTCAAGCCCAGGTCACGGCGTATCTCACCGCCTGACAGCGAGATGAAGAAGGTTTGACCGAAGGACGACGCAAAGAGCATTGCAAAACCGGCGCTCAGCCACCGAAGGTTTTCGCGCGGGAATGTCAGCAACCGAGGCATCCAATTCTATAGAATGTGCTCTGCCGTTCAGGCAGACATTACCATTCTGGGCTGTTCAACGGGGTTGAACGGTTCAAAACTAATATCCGTACCAACAATCGTTGCGACGGTGTTGGCCGGGATGATGTCCCATCTCTCCACGCCGGTTCCGAAGGGTTCGGATGCGACCGCTATCCCCGCGCCGATATTGCGCCAGTAGAGCGTCGGCGGACGATCATCACTCGACCATCGAAATGCGTGGAGCTTATCGCCATCCGCATGAATGGCACTGAACCTCACCGGCTGGTCAATATCGGCCCGAACCACCACATCCAGACATATCTGCAAGGTCTTTTTCAAAGCATCGACAGGATCGCTATCCAGTCCCAGACCCGCTGCAATCAGGAAGATCGCCTCGCTATCACCATTCCCGGCGCGAGAACAATAGACCTCATCCTGGATATGCGCCTCGATGGCGCGCTTGACCCTCTCGTAGCCGCCAATCTGGCCGTTATGCATGAAAAGGTGGCGACCAAAGCCGAAAGGATGGCAGTTGGCCATGGATACGCCGCCCGTGGTGGCTGAGCGCACATGGGCCAGAAACATGCTGGAGCGCAACTGATGGCACAGCGAGGTGAGATTGCGATCCGACCATGCGGGCAAGATGCCGCGATAGATACCCGGTTCTCCCCTTTCACCATACCAGCCAATGCCGCACCCATCGCCATTGACCACCGTTTTCGCCTCCCTCGCCGCCAGCGACTGGGTGATGAGCGAGCTTTCCGGCTCGATCAGGAGACTGTCGAGCCAGACGGGAGAGCCGGTATAGGCGAGAAAACGACACATGATGGTACCGTTGCAATGGAGGGGCGATCCAGCTTTCAAACTGCTGGATCAAGGCAATTGTTGGGTGATCAGGCCTGTAGGACGACGATGCGAGCACCCACTGGTACGCGCTCGTAGAGATCCACAATGTCATGGTTCAGCATGCGAATGCAGCCGCTGGACATGGCATGACCGATAGACTGCGGCTGGTTGGTTCCATGCAGACGGAACATCGTGTCGTTGCCACCGCGGTAGAGATAAATGGCGCGTGCACCCAATGGATTGTTCGGACCGCCCGGCATGCCGCCCGCATATTTCCGGTTCCGCTCAGGCTCGCGGCGGATCATGTTGGCTGTCGGGGTCCAGCTCGGCCACTCGGCTTTGCGACCTACATAGGCATCGCCCTTCAGCGCAAGACCCTGGCGTCCAACACCAACGCCGTAGCGCATCGCCCGGCCGTTGCCCATAATATAATAGAGGCGTCTTGCAGGTGTATCCACCACGACAGTTCCTGCCGGGTGCGTTGTCACATAGGCGACTTCCTGGCGGCGAAGTTCAGGGCTGATCTTGTCCAGCGGCATGGCACCCATTGGGAACTTTTCGTTCGGCAAGGCGGCATAATTGGTCTTCTGTTGAACGAAGTTGGTGCTCGCGCAACCCGCAAGAAGAAGTGGAAGCCCGAACAGGACGCCCCGACGCGAAATAGACATATTACCCCCGGCTCATAGATCTTTCGATTAACAAGGAGTATGGTTTTATGGTTAACAAACCCCTAATCGCAGGCTCTAACACTTAACGAGCCACGACCTCGTCCCGTTACTGTTAAAGGAGCGGGGCAGAAAAAAATGGCGGGAAATTAAGCAGGAGTATGCCTGCAACCATAAAGACATGTGAGCAAATCGTATTTTACGATGAAACCAATTCACCCTCTGCCGCATTTTCGTGCAGCAACTATCAAAACTGCTTATTTTTTGTGTGCTTAGCACCGGTTTATGTTGAAAAAATTCTGAACCGAGATCACGCTGGGTTCTTGCATTGCGAGCGTGCTTGTAATCAAATGGACAAAAATGGGGAACCTAAAGTTGGCATTTGACGAAATGATAAATGCGGACTCAACGCCGCGCAGCCCGTATGAAAAATACAATGAATGGTACAGCAGGCAGGACAGATCACACCTGATCCAGAAATCCCGCGATGCTGAAAACATATTCCGAAAGACCGGCATCACCTTCGCCGTCTACGGGCATGCAGACAGCGCTGAAAAGCTCATTCCGTTCGACATTATTCCCCGCATCATTTCCGGCCGCGAATGGCGCAAGCTGGCTCAAGGCATTGAACAGCGCGTTCTGGCGCTGAATGCGTTTCTGGATGACATCTATCATAAGCAGGAAATCATCCGCGCAGGACGCATCCCACGCGAGCTGATTGAACGTAACGAGGCTTTCCTGCCCGAAATGATTGGGTTCAAACCACCGGGCGGCGTCTATACGCACATTGTCGGCACCGATATCGTGCGAACCGGCGAAGACCAGTTCTACGTACTGGAAGACAATGCCCGCACCCCGTCCGGTGTCAGCTACATGCTGGAAAACCGCGAAACGATGATGCAGATGTTTCCTGAACTGTTTCACGAGAACAAGGTTCAGCGCGTCGAGGATTATCCGTATCAGCTGCGCCATTCGCTGGCTTCGCTGGCGCCTCCCGGCTGCAAGGGAAAACCGCGCGTTGCCGTTCTCACCCCCGGCATCCATAACTCCGCCTATTACGAACATTCGTTCCTGGCAGACATGATGGGCGTCGAGCTTGTCGAAGGCTCGGATCTGCGCGTCATGGACGGCAAGGTCAAGATGCGCACGACGCGTGGATATGAGGCCATCGATGTGCTGTACCGGCGCGTCGATGATGATTTCCTTGATCCCCTCACCTTCCGCCCAGATTCTGCTCTGGGCATTCCGGGCATCATGGATGTCTACCGCGCTGGTAACATCACTATTGCCAATGCACCCGGCACTGGCATATCCGACGACAAGGCGATCTATTCCTATATGCCTGAAATCGTTGAGTTCTACACCGGCCGCAAACCGCTTCTGGAAAACGTGCCGACATGGCGCTGTTCGGAGCCGGACAGCCTGAAATATGTGCTGGACAATCTAGCTGACCTCGTCGTGAAGGAAGTTCATGGCTCCGGCGGCTACGGCATGCTCGTTGGCCCGACGGCATCGAAGAAAGAGCGCGCACTTTTTGCGGACAAGCTCCGTGCTCGGCCATCGAACTACATCGCACAACCCACGCTTTCGCTTTCCACAGTGCCAATCATGGTGAAAAACGGCATCGCTCCACGTCACGTCGACCTTCGGCCCTATGTTCTGGTGTCCGATAAGGTGAAGATCATTCCGGGCGGACTGACGCGCGTCGCACTCAAGCAGGGATCACTCGTGGTGAATTCCAGCCAGGGCGGCGGCACCAAAGATACGTGGGTACTGGAGGACTAAGCCATGCTGGGAAGAACGGCCAACGGACTCTACTGGATGTTCCGCTACATTGAGCGCGCCGAAAACATTGCGCGGCTGGTTGATGCCGGTATGCGCGTCTCCCTCACCCGCAGCGGCAATGCTGACGAGGACTGGGACGGCGTGCTGCAAAGCGCCGGTGCACGGGAAGAGTTTCTCCAGCAGCATGATAAGGTTACATCGGCAGATGCCATCGATTACATGCTGCGCGACAAGTCAAACCTGTCCAGCGTCATGTCCTGCATCGAATTTGGCAGAAACAACGCCCGCATGGTGCGCACAGCGCTGACGCGAGAAACCTGGGAAGCAACGAACGAGTTCTGGATCGAACTCAAGAGCCTCCTCGCCCGCAAGGTCAAGGCGGCGGAACTGCCGCAGGTCATTGATGTCATCAAGCATCGGGCTGGTCTTGTGCGGGGTGCGTTTCACGGATCCATGCTGCGCAATGATCAGTATAACTTCTCGAGAATTGGCACGTTCATCGAACGAGCAGACAACACAGCCCGTATTCTTGACGTGAAATACTATGTTCTGTTGCCTGCGGCAGCCCAGGTCGGCTCCTCGCTGGATAACGCACAATGGGAATCGATCCTGCGTTCGGTTTCTGCGCATCGTTCCTATGGGTGGGTTTATGATGCCGAGTACAAACCATCCAACATTGCCGACTTTTTGATCCTGAACGGACGAATGCCACGTTCTCTCGCCTATTGTTACGAGAAGATCGTCAGCAACCTTGGCCATCTTGGCGAAGAATACGGCGAAAAGCACGCAGCCCATGACACGGCTGCAACTATTCTGGCAACGCTACAGAAAACAACAATAAGCCGGGTGATGGACCAGGGATTGCACGAGTTTCTCGAGCTTTTCGTCAACAAGAACGCCCAGTTGGGCCAGGAAATCACGGACGGCTACCGCTTCTATCAGTAAGCGGACGTGACGCGGGGATAAGACATGCGCTTGAAGATCAACCATACGACCGAGTATCTCTATGATGAGCCGGTCCCTTATTCTTTGCAGCGACTGCGACTGACGCCCGCAACCGGGCCAACGCAGACAGTCATCGACTGGAAAGTCACGGTCGATGGAGCCACACTGGAAGTCCGGTACGACGACCATTTCGGCAACCGTGTTGAACTTGTCGAAACAGAAGGACCACGCAAGGCCGTCAAGGTCATCGCCTGCGGCGAGGTTGACACGCTTGATAAGGCGGGCGTCTTCGGTGACCACATTGGCAACGCGCCGCTCTGGCTTTTCATGCGCGAAACGCCGCTGACAAAGCCTGGCAAGCTGATCAGAGAACTCGTGCGGCAATCAACGGGCGATACGCCCCTGGAAAGACTTCACGAGTTGATGGCGCTCGTGCATCTCGAAGTGGCCTACGAGACCGGATCGACTGGCACCGAGACAACTGCGGAACAGGCTCTGGAAGCTGGCAAAGGTGTTTGCCAGGACCACAGCCACATCTTCATCTCCGCCGCGCGGCACATGGGCCTGCCAGCACGCTACGTCTCCGGTTATCTAATGATGGAAGACGTGGCAGAGCAGATCGCGACCCACGCCTGGGCGGAAGCCCATGTTCCCGGCCTCGGCTGGGTCGGTTTCGATGCAGCGAACAAAGTCTGCCCGGATGAACGCTACGTTCGTATCGCCAGCGGCCTCTCCTACCGCGATTGCGCACCAGTCTCCGGCATGCGCGTGGGGTTTTCCGATGAAAGCCTGACGGTATCGGTAAAGGTAGAGCACGCGCAGAGCCAGTCGCAGAGCTGAGATCTCGCTTAGAGGCGCCTGCCCTCGTCAACAGCACCCTACCCCGTCTTTCCATCTGGTCTTTGCTCTGTTTGGGGGATGCCTTATCTATAGCGCTACAAAAGGATCTTCAGGCTAGACATCTCAAATTCGCGTTAGTCCAAGAAATGCATTCAATTCGCGCGAAAGAATATTAGAAAGAACTGCTTTATTTATAAGAAATGACGATTTTAGATAAATTTTTTACTGCTAGAAACATCCACGAAATTGACAAGGCCAAAAATAGTCGTGATATAGAGAATCATGTCAATTTTCTATTTCAGAAACAACTAATGTCAGCCAACATTATTTCGAAACTTGAGTTCGGATTTCGATTTAATCCAATCTGGCGCAGCACCTTCCGTGCTTCAGATGATTTGGCCTGTTGAAAATCGAATATAACTTCGATCAAACATGAGTCAGACTAGCGCATTAACTGAAATTTTACATCTGCTGGTAGATAGTCACACCGTTCATATGAGGTGTTCTTGCTTGCACGGCCTTTAGTGCGAGTTGAGCGCCGAAAGCTTTTAAAAAAGAAGCTCTAGTGGATGATGGCGGAGGGACCAGAACTCAATGTTCTGAACGCATGATGCCCCCCAATGCGCCGGCTCACACGAGCCATGTTCTGCTTAACATGCTATTGTCCAAATGGACGCTCAACCGATCGATGATATCGACGAGATTGAGACGCTCTATCAATTTGCGCGCAGCTTATCCGGTATCGGATGAGGCCTCATGGGCATGCTGCGTCGGATTGGTGCGGCGAGTGGCGCTTTGGTCAGTAATCAACGGGGGCACGCGTCCATGACTTCTATTATTTCTTCGCTTTCCATCAAACAGATTTCTTCACTATCGACCAGCAGTATAGCGCTCCTGAAGTCCACCGACGTGGATGCACTGTCGAGCAGCCAAATCGCCGCGCTTTCGTCAACGCAACTGAACGCGCTGACCACGAGCGCCGTCAACTCCCTGAACAGCGCGCAAATCAGTGCTATCACTGCCAAGGCAGTGATCGGACTGACCGTACCGCAGCTGCAGGCCATTGAATCAGCACAGTTTGCTGGCCTTACCGCAGGCCAAGTCAGTGCTTTGAGCACCACCCAATTTGACGCGCTGTCATCCGGCACCATAGCGCTGCTGGATACCAAGCAGGTTGCTGCACTGACCTCAGCGCAGGTCGCAACACTCAGCTCCGCAGAGCTTAACAGCTTCTCGACTGCCGAGATTGCTGCAATCAACGTGGCGTCGCTTGCAGGCATCAGCTCCACAACACTTGCTAGCCTCTCGACAGCCAACTTTGCAGCCCTCAGCGCCGCACAGATCGGCAAGCTTTCGACAACCCAGATCAGTGCCGTTACATCCGCACAGATTGACGTTCTGACCACTGGCCAGATTGCCGGACTGACAGACGCACAGATCAAGACGATCACAACAACAGCATTGTCTGCGCTGGACAGCACTCAGGTTGCAGCCTTCGCTGCAACCCAGATCACGGCGCTGACCACCTCCCAGCTTCAGTCGTTCAACTCAGCCAACATCGCAGCCCTGACGACGAAGCAGGCATCTGCACTGACCTCCGCGCAGGTCGCAACACTCAGCTCCGCAGAACTCAACTCCTTTGACTCATCCGAGATCAAGGCATTGAGCGCTGCTGCACTGGCTGGCATGACCACCGATGCGGTCGCAGGTCTTTCCACAGCTGCTTTGACAGCCTTCACCGCGACACAGGTTGCAACGCTGAGCACAACTCAGATCGCTTCCCTCCAGTCGGCACAGGTTAGGGAACTGACAACAGACCAGGTCAAGGCCCTCACCGCAAAGCAGGTCGCGGCCATTACCACAGCATCTATCGCAAACCTGAAGTCCGAACAGGTTGTGGCACTGTCCAACGCGCAGCTGGTCGCACTGTCCACCACACAACTGCAGGCCTTTGCATCAGCCAACATTGCGGCACTCACCACATCACAGGCTGGCGCACTAACCTCTGCACAGGTGGCAACACTCGACTCCGCAGAGCTTAACAGCTTCTCGACTGCCGAGATTGCTGCGATCAACGTAGCGGCACTTGCAGGCATCAGCTCGACAACACTCGCAAGCCTCTCGACAGCCAACTTTGCAGCCCTCAGCGCCGCACAGATCGCCAAGCTGTCGACAACCCAGATCGGTGCCGTTACATCTGCACAGGTTGACGTTCTGACCACAGGCCAGATCGCCGGACTGACAGCCGCACAGGTCAAGACGATCACAACAACGGCATTGTCGGCGCTGGACACAACCCAGGTTGCGGCTTTCGCTCCGACCCTGATTGCTGCAATGACAACCGATCAGCTTCAGTCGCTGAACTCTGGCAACATCGCTGCCTTGACGTCTAGCCAGGTTGCTGCACTGAGCTCTGCTCAAGTCGCAACACTGAGCTCCGCAGAGCTTAACAGCTTCTCGACAACCGAGATTGCTGCAATCAATGTGGCATCCCTCGGAGGCATCAGCTCCACAACACTGGCAGGCCTCTCGACAGCCAACTTTGCAGCCCTCAGCGCCGCACAGATCGCCAAGCTGTCGACAACCCAGATCAGCGCCGTTACATCTGCACAGGTTGACGTTCTGACCACTGGCCAGATTGCCGGACTGACAGCCGCACAGGTCAAGACGATCACAACGACGGCATTGTCGGCACTGGACACAACGCAGGTTGCAGCCTTCGCTCCAACCCAGATCACTGCAATGACAACCGATCAGCTTCAGTCGCTGAACTCGGCCAACATCGCTGCCCTGACGACGAAACAGGCAGCTGCACTGACCTCCGCGCAGGTCGCAACACTCAGCTCCGCAGAGCTTAACACCTTTGACTCATCCGAGATCAAGGCATTGACCGCTGCTGCACTGGCTGGCATGACCACCGATGCGGTCTCTGGTCTCTCGACGGCTGCTTTGACAGCCCTCACAGCGACACAGGTTGCAACGCTGAGCACAACGCAGATTGCCTCCCTCAAGTCGGCACAGATCAGGGAACTGACAACAGATCAGGTCAAGGCCCTCACCGCCAAGCAGGTTGCGGCCATTACCACAGCATCCATCGCAAACCTGAAGTCCGAACAGGTTGTGGCACTGTCCAACGCGCAGCTGGTCGCATTGTCCACCACTCAACTGCAGGCCTTTGCATCAGCCAACATTGCGGCACTCACCACAACACAGGCTGGCGCACTGACCTCTGCACAGGTGGCAACACTCGACTCCGCAGAGCTTAACAGCTTCTCGACTGCCGAGATTGCTGCGATCAATGTGGCAGCCCTCTCAGGCATAAGCTCCACAACACTCGCAAGCCTCTCAACAGCCAACTTTGCAGCCCTCAGCGCCGCACAGATCGCCAAGCTGTCGACAACCCAGATCGGTGCCGTTACATCTGCACAGGTTGACGTTATGACGACAGGCCAGATCGCCGGACTGACAGCAGCACAGGTCAAGACGATCACGACAGCAGCATTGTCGGGACTGGACACCACCCAGGTTGCGGCTTTCGCTGCCACCCAGATTGCTGCAATGACAACCGATCAGCTTCAGTCGTTGAACTCGGCCAACATTGCCGCACTTACCACAACACAGGCTGGCGCACTGAGCTCTGCACAGGTCGCAACACTCAGCTCCGCAGAGCTTAACAGCTTCTCGACTGCCGAGATTGCTGCGATCAATGTGACGGCCCTTGCAGGCATCAGCTCCACGACACTGGCAGGTCTCTCGACAGCCAACTTTGCAGCCCTCAGCGCCGCACAGATCGCCAAGCTGTCGACAACCCAGATCAGCGCCGTTACATCTGCACAGGTTGACGTTCTGACCACAGGCCAGATTGCCGGACTGACAGCAGCACAGGTCAAGACGATCACAACAACAGCATTGTCGGGACTGGACACCACTCAGGTTGCTGCTTTCGCTCCAACCCTGATTGCTGCAATGACAACAGATCAGCTTCAGTCGTTGAACTCGGCCAACATTGCCGCCCTGACGTCGAAGCAGGCATCTGCACTGACTTCTGCGCAGGTCGCAACACTCAGCTCCGCAGAGCTTAACACCTTTGACTCATCCGAGATCAAGGCATTGACCGCTGCTGCACTGGCTGGCATGACCACCGATGCGGTCGCAGGTCTCTCCACGGCTGCTTTGACAGCCCTCAGCGCAACACAGGTTGCAAAGCTGAGCACAACACAGATCGCTTCCCTCAAGTCGGCACAGATCCGGGAACTGACAACAGACCAGGTCAAGGCACTGACCGCTGCTCAGGTTGCGGCCATTACCACAGCATCTATCGCAAACATGAAGTCCGAACAGGTTGTGGCACTGTCCAACGCGCAGCTGGTCGCATTGTCCACCACGCAACTTCAGGCCTTCGCATCAGCCAACATTGCGGCACTCACCACAACACAGGCTGGCGCACTGACCTCTGCACAGGTGGCAACACTCGACTCCGCAGAGCTTAACAGCTTCTCGACTGCCGAGATTGCTGCGATCAATGTGGCAGCCCTCTCAGGCATCAGCTCCACAACGCTCGCAAGCCTCTCGACAGCCAACTTTGCAGCCCTCAGCGCCGCACAGATCGCCAAGCTTTCGACCACCCAGATCGGTGCCGTTACATCTGCACAGGTTGACGTTCTGACCACAGGCCAGATCGCCGGACTGACAGCAGCACAGGTCAAGACGATCACAACGACGGCATTGTCAGCACTGGACACCACCCAGGTTGCAGCCTTCACACCAGCCCTGATTGCTGCAATGACAACCGCTCAGTTCGAATCACTCAGCTCAAACAACATCGCTGCGCTGACGACAACCCAGGCCGCTGCCCTGACATCTGCGCAGGTAGCGACACTGAACTCCGCAGAGCTTAATAGCTTTGCGACAGCCGAGATTGCCGCTTTGGCCATCCCTGCTCTTGCAGGACTAACCACCACCGCAATCGTCGGTTTGACTGACGCGACACTGAACTCACTTTCTTCCAAGCAGGTGCAAGCTCTTAACGACCAGCAGGTCGCAGCAGTTATGACTGCCTACAACAACGTCTGATAGCTGTAGGCACTGCCAAGAATGAAAACGGCGCGACATTTGTCGCGCCGTTTTTTTGTGACTGCGGGACTCCGCAGGCCTAAATTTCCTGTTGTTGATTCAAGACGGCATGGCTGGACGCATCTCCATGCATCGCTAGTCATCTAGTCAGCAGCTACCACTCCCCGTCACCAGTCTGTGAGTGCGCTGCACACGCTCTATCCAGCTAGGGAGAAGCCTAGAGCCCTCAACGCCTTCAGGCGCAAGGTGAAGCAGCATCAGGACGCCCTGCCAACACATCCAACGTCTCCCTGGCCTGCGCTAGAGCTGGACGCCGTCAGCGACACTTGGCACTTTTTCCTCATTCGGGGGCAGGCCAACGGCTATCAGTGTGCCGAGCAATTGCTCGGGCGCCGGCCCAAAGCCCAGGAATTTGAATCGCATCTCCATCGAATTGAAATACAGCGGCATTCAGCACGCAAGCATAACGAACCCCGGCCGATGACGACAAAGTCTTTGATAGGCACCAGTATTGTATCGGGAACATACGGCAGGATCAAAGATTGGAGACGCAACGCAACCATGCGGTCACGCCATCCTATCGGCAATGCTCATCGCAGCCCCTGCTCATACGGGTCCGAATCATGGATCGCGAGCCTGGGACAAAAAAACCTGGCAAAGGAGATCGTCGAATCTAACCTACCAACAAAAAAGCCCCGGACCGAAGTCCAGGGCTTTTCTCATCACTGATGTCCAACCTTACAACTGGTTGATGACGATCGGTTCTTCCATTTCCACTCTGAGCGCATTGCGCAACGGAAGACCAAAACCACCGGCTTCGATCTCGAACACGTCGCCCGCCTCCGGCTTGATCCCATCGGCAAAAGACAGCGTCGCTGTTCCAAACATATGGACGTGAACTTCGCCGGGAGCGCGGAAGAGACCGTATTTGAAATGGTGATATTCGAGGTTAGCGAAGGTGTGGGACATGTTGTCCTCGCCAGACAGGAATGGCTTTTCGAAGATGACCTTGCCATCCCGCAAGATGCGCGATGTTCCACGGATATCCGATGGCGGTGCGCCGACGCGGATCTCTGGGCCGAAGCTCGCAGGACGAAGCTTGGAGTGTGCGAGATAAAGATAGTTCATCCGCTCTGTCACGTGGTCCGAGAACTCGTTGGAAACCGCTAAGCCGACGCGGAATGCCTGGCCATTATCGGCGATCACGTAGATGCCAGCCATTTCAGGCTCTTCACCACCATCGAGAGCGAAGGATGGCGACACCAAAGCAGCGCCCGGTGCCGTGGCCACATGACCATTGCCCTTATAGAACCACTCAGGCTGAACGCCCTTTTCACCAGCCTTCGGCTTGCCGTTCTCAAGGCCCATCTTGAACATCTTCATGGAGTCCGTGAGGCTTTCTTCAGACGATTCGCTGGTCTTCTTGTGCATGCTGTCACGGGTGGCGGCGGATCCAAGATGGGTGAGCCCAGTCCCTGTCAGGTGCAGGTGCGCTGGATCGGGGTGCGTGATCGGTGGGAGGAACTTGCCTTCCGCATAGGCTTCTTCAAGGTCGACAACCTCACCATAGCCGCGCGCTTCGATAACTTGCGCCAGCGTCTTGCCGCTATTGGCCGCTTCGAGCGCCAGCGCATAGACGGAACCAGCATTGTTGACGGCGCGCGCTAGGCCGCCTTCTTCGCGAACGGCGACGATGATCCCGCTTGCATTCTTGATCTGAGAAATCAGCACGATATTTCCTTTCAAAGACGTTTGACGCCTACATCTCATGAAAGTGGCCGGAAACCGGCCACTTTAGTCAATTCAGATAGATGAGCCGAACGAAAGGTCAGCCCTTGTTCTTGTTGTAGACGTCGAAGAACACAGCAGCCAGAAGCACAAGGCCCTTGACCATTTGCTGGAAGTCGATGCCGAGACCGACAATCGACATGCCGTTGTTCATAACGCCCATGATGAAGGCGCCAATGACCGCACCGGTGATCTTGCCAACGCCGCCGGATGCCGATGCGCCGCCAATAAAGCATGCCGCGATGACGTCCAGCTCAAAGCCTGCACCAGCCTTTGGCGTTGCAGAGTTCAAACGCGTTGCGATGATCATGCCGGCCAATCCAGCGAGCACGCCCATGTTCACGAAGGTGAGGAAGCTCAAACGCTCGGTGTTGATACCTGAAAGCTTTGTGGCCTTTTCGTTACCGCCCATCGCATAGATCCGGCGACCGATGGTCGTGCGGCGCGTGACAAAGCTGTAAAGCGCGATCAGCAGAAGCATCACGATCAGCACGTTTGGCAGACCACGATAGGTCGACAGCTGATATCCGAGGAACAGGATAGCGCCCGAAATCAGAAGGTGCTGCACCATGAAGAAGCCGAACGGCTCGACACTGATGCCGTGACGCACATTCACCTGACGACGACGGAGCGCAAGCACGAACAGTACAGCTGTAATGGCCAGTGTAAGCACCATTGAGGTGGTGTTGAAGCCCTCAATGCCGCCCAAGTCAGGCAGGAAGCCCGTGCTGACAACCTGGAAGTCAACCGGGAATGGACCGATGTTCTTACCACCGAGTACAAACAGCGTCAGACCACGGAAAACAAGCATGCCTGCCAGCGTGACGATGAACGACGGAATTCGGTGATAGGCAATCCAGTAACCCTGCGCGGCACCAATCAAGCCGCCGACGCCAAGGCAGATCAGGGCTGCCAGCAACGGGTTCATACCCCATTGGACCGTCAGAATAGCCGCAATTGCTCCGACGAAAGCGACGATGGAACCAACCGAAAGGTCGATATGCCCAGCGACGATAACCAGCAGCATGCCGAGCGACATGATGACGATGAAGGAGTTCTGTAGAATCAGGTTCGTCAGGTTAACCGGGCGAAACAGAATGCCGCCCGTATAAAACTGGAAGAAAACCATGATGGCGACGAGCGCAATCAGCATGCCGTATTCACGGATATTGGACCGGATATACGAGCCGACTGAAACGACGTTGCTCTCTTCGGTGGATGTATTGGCCGAACTCATCAGTTCTTCTCCCCTGAGCGCATGATAGCGCGCATGATGCTTTCCTGGCTCGCCTCTCCCTTCGGCAATTCGGCGACAATCCGTCCTTCGTTCATAACGTAGATGCGGTCGCAATTGCCAAGCAGTTCGGGCATTTCCGATGAGATCATCAGAACGCCTTTTCCTTCGGCGGCGAGCTGGTTGATAATGGTGTAGATTTCATATTTTGCGCCAACGTCGATACCACGCGTCGGCTCGTCCAGAATGAGGACGTCAGGATTGGAGAACAACCATTTCGACAGAACAACCTTTTGCTGGTTGCCGCCGGAAAGATTGACAGTTTCCTGGAAAATGCCAGACGACCGAATGCGCAGACGCTTGCGGAAGTCATTTGCGACAGACATTTCCTTGATGTCGTCAATGACGCTAGCGGACGAAACACCGGCCAGATTGGCAAGCGTGGTGTTGTGCAAAATATTGTCGTTGAGCACGAGACCCAAATGCTTGCGGTCTTCGGTCACATAAGCAAGGCCTGCATCGATCGCCTTGCGAACAGTGCTGACATCGACGGGCTTGCCATTGACCAGAACGTCACCGCTGATCTTGTGTCCGTAGGACTTGCCGAACACGCTCATTGCAAATTCGGTACGCCCGGCGCCCATCAGTCCCGCAATACCGACAACCTCGCCCTTGCGGACGTTGACGTTGATATCGTGGAGAACCTGACGATCTCTGTGCTGCTGGTGAAACGCGTTCCAGTTCTTCACTTCCAGAATGGTTTCGCCGATCGCGACATCGCGTGGCGGATAGCGGTCTTCGAGATCGCGGCCGACCATGTTGCGAATGATCACATCTTCGCTGATCTCTTCATTGTGACAATCGAGCGTCTTGACCGTCATACCATCACGCAGAACCGTGATCTGGTCAGCGACCTTGCGCACTTCATTCAGCTTGTGCGTAATGATGATTGAGGTCAGGCCCTGCTTGCGGAACTCGATCAACAGGTTGAGCAGAGCTTCCGAATCGCTTTCGTTCAGCGATGCCGTGGGTTCGTCGAGAATAAGCAACTTCACGCTCTTGGACAATGCCTTGGCAATTTCCACGAGTTGCTGCTTGCCCACACCGATGTCGGTGATCAGCGTTTCCGGCGATTCCTTGAGACCAACCTTCTTCAGCAGCTCGCGCGTGCGGTTGAACGTCTCTTGCCAGCCGATGACGCCATTGGTGGCGATTTCGTTTCCGAGGAAAATGTTTTCGGCAATCGAGAGAAGCGGAACGAGTGCCAATTCCTGGTGAATGATGATGATGCCAATTTCTTCACTGTCATTGATCGCGCGGAAGTTTCGCAGCTGACCTTCATAGTGAATTTCGCCATCATAGGTGCCGGCAGGGTAAACACCCGAAAGGACCTTCATCAGGGTCGACTTTCCCGCACCGTTTTCGCCGACAAGTGCGTGTATTTCACCTTGCCGAACCTTCAGGTTCACATTCTCCAGAGCTTTCACGCCCGGGAATGTCTTGGTGATATTCCGCATTTCGAGGAGGGTATTATCCATATCGCAATCCAGCGCCGTACAATCCGGCGTTCTTATTTGAAGAAGCGGGGATGGACCAATGTCCATCCCCGCCGCGATCATAGTCTTATTTCAGCTGGTCTGCCTTGTAGTAACCGCCATCAACGAGAACCTGCTTGTAGTTCTCCTTGGTGACTGCGACTGGCTTCAAGAGGTAGGAAGGAACAACCTTGACGCCATTTTCATAGGTCTTCGTGTCGTTAACTTCTGGCTCTTTGCCTTGCATCGCAGCGTTGACCATGCCAACAGTAACCTTAGCGAGTTCGCGAGTGTCCTTGAAGACTGTGGAATACTGTTCGCCAGCAATGATCGACTTCACGGAAGGAACTTCAGCGTCCTGACCGGAAACGATTGGGAGTGGCTGATCCTTGGAGCCATAACCCACGCCCTTGAGCGAGGAAATGATGCCGATGGAGATACCATCATAAGGAGACAGAACAGCGTCAACCTTTGCGTCTGTGTAGAAGGCAGACAGGAGGTTGTCCATGCGAGCCTGCGCAGTTGCAGGATCCCAACGCAGCGTACCGACCTTGTCCATGCCCATCTGGCCAGACTTAACAACGAGCTTGCCGCTGTCGATGTATGGCTTCAGAACAGACATTGCGCCGTCGTAGAAGAAGAACGCGTTGTTATCGTCTGGCGAACCGCCGAACAGTTCGATGTTGAATGGACCCTTGCCATCCTTCAGGCCAAGCTTGTCGGCAATAGACGTTGCCTGCAGAACGCCAACCTGGAAGTTGTCGAAGGTCGCGTAGTAGCTGACGTCGCCGCTGTTACGGATCAGGCGGTCATAAGCGATGACCTTGATGCCCTGCTGGCCAGCCTGCTTGAGAACGTCCGACAGCGTCGTGCCGTCGATCGATGCGATAACCAGGACCTTAACGCCCTTGGTGACCATGTTCTCGATCTGGGAGAGCTGATTCGGAATATCGTCATCTGCGTACTGCAGATCGGTCGCGTAGCCAGCTGCCTCGAGCTGCTTGACGATGTTGTTGCCATCATCGATCCAGCGGGCAGACGACTTTGTCGGCATGGCAATGCCAACGGTTCCCTTGTCCTGCGCCCATACAGGTGCAGCAAATGATGCAGCGCCGATGGCACAGGCAGCAAACATCGAAATAATGGATTTCATTAACTCTCTCCCTTGGAACCTTCTTTCAGGCGTTGTTCCGTACAATCGCCTGCAAATTCACGCCCGAGCATTAGGAGTTTAGCTTACTCGATCTGACTGCAAAGACGCAATCCGAACTTTTGGCGCTCCTCCCCGGCACAGGCGCAAACTGTTCTGAATCCATATAACTGTCAAATAGAATAAATTGCCAGAACTATATCATTTTTGATATATTAAATCGATATAATTGCCTGAGGCTCATTTTCAGGACGAATTGGAGTGGTCGCAATGGAACGAAATGGAATGAATTCGTTCGAATTTCAGTCCCTGACAGAAGACAACCCCCTGTTGCGGGCGGGGTTGAAAATGTCGCATTTGCGCATGCTGGTGACGATAGAGGAACACGGGCAGGTCAGCGCGGCGGCGGCAGCCTTGAACATGACGCAGCCTGCAGCATCGCGAATGCTTGCGGAGATGGAGGCAATCGTCAAGAATCCGCTGTGTCAACGCGCATCCCGCGGGGTGGTGCTGACCCGTTTTGGCGAGGCGCTGGCGAGGCGCTCAAAGAAGATTCTTCTTGAACTTCGCGAAGCTGGCCGGGAATTGGCCCAGATGAAATCGGGTAGCGGCGGCTCGGTGTTCATCGGCTCCGTCACCGCTCCGGCCATCAGCCTCGTTGTTCCCGCACTTCGCAAGGCGATGGATACCTATCCCGGCATAGAGGTGAATGTGCAGGTTGAGACGAGCAATGTGCTGGCGCGAGAATTGCTGGCGGCTCGCCATGATTTCGTCATTGGACGTATTCCTGACGATATAGACCCGGCTTTGTTCAATGCGCATGAAATCGGCATTGAACGGGCCTGCCTTCTCGTGCGCAAGGATCATCCACTTTTGGAGAACCCTCAGGTGAGGCTCGAAGATCTCTCGCAATATGACTGGGTTTTTCAGCCACCTGGTGCCCTGCTGCGGCGAAGCATGGAAGATGTGTTTCTCTCCCACGGCGTGGCGCTGCCCCGCAACATCATCAACACGCCCTCGGTTGTGCTCACTCTGGCCATCGTGACGCAAACAAACGCCATTGCGCCGCTGGCATATGAAATGGCGGAATTCGTCTCGGGGCAGCATTCGCCAATGGGCGACATCCGTATTCTTCCCACAGATTTCGAGCTCAGCGTAAAGCCCTATAGCCTCATCATTACCAAGGACCGGGTGCTACCCCCCAGCGCGCAACTGCTTTATGATCTTGTGCTGGAGGAGAGTCAGCATCTGATGGGCTAATGTTGGTGGAAAGAAGAATTCCACCTATATCGAAGACAACGCAAGCCAGACGCCACATTCATATGGTTATCTTCGCCAACCAACCGGGAAATTCCTATGCTGTTCGGACAGTCCGTTTTTCAGTCAGTGGTGGAGCGCCTTGATCGAGAGGCGGAGGACGAACCACCCGTCAAGAAAATGCCGCCCGGCGTTCGCGCATTCAATTCCAGTTTAGTGTTCGAGACAGCCACGCACGGACCATCATCCGCCAATGTGCCACTCGATTCCTATCTGGGATTTCTGGAGGATGAGCCAGCCGTCGTGGAGCCCCTGCCCGAGCCGAAAACAATGCCGTCCCATCTTGCGCGGACATCATTATCTGATGTGTCAGATGAGCTGGCAATTTCCGACAGCGACACGGTTGAGACGCTTGGCGAAAAGCGCCGCAGTTTTGCCAAGCTGAACCACCCCGATACGACAGATGCGGAGTTTCGCGAAAATGCCGCCTTGCGAATGACCGCCGCCAATCTGCTGATCGATCAGGCGATTCGCTTTCTGGGTAAACAATAAACGCTACGACCTTAAGCTTCGTCGGAAGGTTCTGGAGCCTTCTCTTCAACTTTATCAGCTGCGGGCTTGAAAGCGTATAGCAGGACATAGGCCGAATACGCAGCGATGCCGCCGACAACGGTTGCCCAGAAAATTTCGTGATTGATGAACTCGATGACAGCCCAAGCGGTGGTGAACCCGACAATTAAAAGCCGCGCCCAGAGAGGCCGGTAGATGGGGTGGCTTGTGTCGATGTTCAGCATAGTGTCTCCTTAGGCGGTGCAGGCGCGCACGGTCAGGTCACCTGCGCAGCCGTGCCAGACATCAGGATATCTCCGTCCAGACGCGACAATGCAAGCCCCATATGGCCATCAAAAACCAAACGCTGCTCATCTGGCTCAATTGTGATGAGCGGCATTCCGCCGATGCGAACGGCATTCGTCTGCATCATGCCCTCACGCATGCTGGCTTCCAGCAGATCAAAAAACCGCGTTCCGGGTCCGGTCACGAAGACCCGCATGGGGCCGTGCAGGCTGAACAGGCGCGAAAGCCCGTTGCCAAGCGCGAGCCCGGCCTGGCGGAAGGCGAATGCCGCCATGCGATTTCCCGAGCGCGCCGATGCGGCGATCTTTTCCACCTCTCCGAGAGGAACGAATTTGGCCGGGATCGTATTCGTCGGAACTTCGAACGCCGTGCGCAGAATCCCGTAGAAGCCGCAATAGGCTTCAACGCAGCCTTTCGCACCGCATCGGCAAAGCGCACCATCCGGTATGTGCAGCATATGGCCGAAATTTGGAGCCTCGACAGCGGCGCGACCTTCGCCCATATCGCGAGCAACCCCCAGCCCAATACTATGGCCCAAGGAAAGCGCCGACAAAGCTCCAAGCGGTGGCGTCGCTGCTCTTTCCCGCATCCACAATGCCTCGGCAACCAGCAACGTCTCGTTATAGAGATAGATCTGCGCGCGAAAATGCCCTGATAGAGTCTCACGAAAATCCACCTGCCCTTCACCCAGAACCGGTGACCAGATGAGCGTAGCGCTTGGCGGATCAACCAACCCCTTGCTGCTGATCGATATGTGCAAGACAGCACTCGCGGCAATCTTGGAGCGGGCAACGAGGCGGAGCAGCCCTGCCAGGACCGATTGCGCAAAGTCGGAGGCTTTGCCGGTGGTGCGGCTTTCACCGAAACGGTCCATCAGCTTGCCGGTAAAATCCACAAGAGAATATTGGACGGCATCCGACGAGATGACCACCACCGCCACATAGCCGTACTGCCTGTTGGGCTGGAACAGAACACGCGGACGCCCCCTGCCCGACGCCGCCTGTTGCTCGGTCCGTTCGATGAGGGAAAAACGCTCAAGGTCCGCGGTGATGACGGAAACCGTGGCCGAGGCAAGGCCGGTCAATGCCGCAAGGTCTGTGTGGGAAACATTGCCGTGGCGGCGCAAGGCGCTCAAAACACGCAAACTGTTTTGCTGCCGGACCAGCTCTGTGCTCGCTATCCCCGGCATTTCAAATCTGTTCCTTCGCCTGTTTTCACCGCCATAAACCCTGTGAAGCCTGCCCGCAACCAAGACCGCAAAAAGCGGCTTCAAGTTCTGTTGACAGTGTCAGGATTCTCTGACATTTAATTTCTCGACTGTCGAGAAAAAATGCTTTTTTAGTTTTTCGGCAGATTTTCAGGCGTTCGTAGAGGCATGGAGGTGCCTCGCGTTTCGTCGTTACCCGGGAGGACATCATGAATTCATTTGCCAAGCTATTGGCGGGTACAGCCGTACTCGTTTCTCTGCACACGGTTGCCGTGGCTGCCGAACTTGTCGTCGGCGTGTCCTGGTCCAACTTCCAGGAAGAACGCTGGAAGACCGACGAGGCGGCAATCAAGGACGCACTGAAAGCGTCTGGCGCAAAATACATCTCTGCCGATGCGCAGACCTCGGCTGCAAAACAGCTAACAGACATTGAGAGCCTGATTGCCCAGGGCGCGAACGCCCTCATCGTTCTGGCGCAGGATAGCAGCGCCATTGGCCCAGCCATCGAAAAGGCTGCCGCTGAAGGTATTCCGGTCGTGGGTTATGACCGACTGATCGAAAATCCAAGCACCTACTACATCACTTTCGACAACAAGGAAGTCGGCCGCCTGCAGGCCAAGGAAGTCTTCAAGATCAAGCCAACGGGCAACTACGTCTTCATCAAGGGCGGCTCGACCGATCCGAATGCAGACTTCGTATTCTCTGGCCAGATGGAAGTGCTGAAAGACGCAATGGCATCCGGCAAGGTGAAGAATGTCGGCGAAGCCTATACGGACGGCTGGAAGCCGGAAATTGCCCAGAAGAACATGGAGCAGTTCCTGACCGCCAACAACAACAAGGTCGATGCCGTGGTTTCGTCCAATGACGGCATGGCAGGCGGCGTGGTCGCAGCACTCGAAGCCCAGGGTCTTGCTGGTTCCGTTCCAGTTTCCGGACAGGATGGCGACAAGGCCGCGCTGAACCGCGTAGCGCTCGGCACCCAGACGGTTTCCGTCTGGAAGGACAGCCGCAAGCTGGGCAAGAAGGCCGGCGAAGTGGCCGTTGCTCTGGCCAAGGGCACCAAGATGGACAAGCTGGAAGGCACCATCAAGTTCAAGGGCGGCACCAAGGGTGTGGAAATGAGCTCGTACTTCCTCGAGCCGCAGGCCATCACCAAGGATAATCTGAACGTTGTTCTGGATGCAAAGTGGATCACCAAAAGTGAGCTTTGCCAGGGCGTGAAGGGCGGCACAGTCGCCGCTTGCAAATAAGCCAACATCAGGCTCAGCGAGATTCTCGAGGTTTAGGCCTCGAGTTTCGCCAGTCTACCCGGCACCGCCGCAGGGGCAACCTTGCGGCGCACCGGCGTGATGGGCGGCATGAAATATTTCAGGGAGAACAGCAGATATGGCGGACCAAACCGTTGTCGCATCGCAACCCGCGGCCCGGGCAGAACGGGGAAACCCGTTGCGACGTTTCTTGAACGCGACGGAAATCGATACCCGCCTTCTGGGCATGGTCGTGGCACTTTTGGTTATCTGGATTGGGTTTGACATCCTTTCCGGCGGCCTCTTCCTCACATCACGAAACCTGTGGAACCTCTCGGTTCAGGCCGCGTCCGTTTCCGTCATGGCAACCGGCATGGTTCTGGTTATCGTGACGCGCAACATCGATCTTTCGGTTGGCTCCATTCTCGGCTTCGTGGGTATGATCATGGCGGTTACGCAAACCCGCTTCCTGCCCGGTTGGCTGGGCTATGACCACCAGATGTCCTGGATTGTGGCACTCACCGTCGGTATCACACTGGGCGCGGCCATCGGCGCGTTTCAGGGTGTCATCATCGCCTTCATGAATGTACCATCCTTCATCGTGACGCTGGGCGGCCTTCTGGTCTGGCGCGGCGCCGCATGGATGGTCACGAGCGGCGCAACGGTCGCGCCCATGGACACCCGCTTTCGCCTGATGGGCGGCGGTGCCGATGGCTCAATCGGCGCAACGGCAAGCTGGGTGGTCGGCATCATAGCCTGTGTCCTGATTGTTCTCTCCATCGTCAATTCGCGTAGGCAGAGAAAACGCTTCGGCTTTCCACTCAAGCCCATCTGGGCTGAATATTTTGTGGGCCTGGTGGGCTGCGGCATCGTGCTGGGCTCCGTCAAGGTTCTCAACAGCTATTACATGCCGGTCAATCTGGCACGCAAATACGCTGAAGCCAACAACATGGCTTGGCCTGACACGGGTCTCGAAATTTCACTTGGCGTGGCCATACCTGTGCTGATTGCGCTTGGCATCGCCATTGTCATGAATTTCATCACCAACCGTACCCGCTTCGGCCGCTATGTTTTCGCCATTGGTGGCAACCCCGAAGCAGCCGTTCTTGCCGGCATCAAGACACGGTGGGTGACGGTGCGCATTTTCGCGCTGATGGGCATACTCTGCGCCATCGCCGCGGCCATCTCAACTGCGCGTCTCAATGCTGCGACCAACGCGCAGGGCACGCTGGATGAGCTTTACACCATCGCCGCAGCCGTCATCGGCGGGACCTCGCTTGCGGGCGGTGCTGGAACCATCGCCGGTGCCATCCTGGGTGCCGTGGTCATGCAATCTCTGAACTCCGGCATGGTGCTGCTTGGCATGGATACCCCGTTGCAAAGCATTGTCATCGGAATGGTGCTCGTTCTGGCCGTCTGGCTGGATACGGTTTACCGCGCCAGAGCCAAGTAAGAATAAGAGGAGTTTCCGATATGACGGACCAAACCACTCCGCTTGTGGAAATGCGCAATATTTCCATCTCCTTCGGCGGCATCCACGCGGTGGAAAACGCCTCGGTCGATCTCCATCGCGGCGAAGTCGTGGCGTTGCTGGGCCATAATGGTGCAGGCAAATCGACCCTGATCAAGATCCTCTCAGGCGCCTATCGTCGTGATGGCGGAGACATCCTGATCAATGGTGAGGATGTCGATATTCGCAATCCGCGCGATGCCAAGAAGTTCGGCATCGAAACCATCTATCAGACGCTTGCCGTCGCAGATAATGTTGATGCTGCGGCCAATCTCTATCTTGGCCGTGAACTGCGCACTCCCTGGGGCACGCTGGATGATGTCGCCATGGAAGCCTCCGCCCGCGAGGTGATGGGCCGCCTCAACCCCAACTTCAAGCGCTTCAAGGAGCCGGTCAAGGCACTCTCCGGTGGACAGCGCCAATCGGTTGCCATCGCTCGCGCCATTCTGTTCGATGCCCGCATTCTCATCATGGATGAGCCGACGGCTGCACTCGGCCCGCAGGAAACCGCGCAGGTGGGTGATCTGGTCAAGGAACTGAAGAAGGAAGGGATCGGCATTTTCCTCATCAGCCATGACATTCATGACGTCTTCGATCTCGCAGACCGCGTCTTCGTGATGAAAAACGGCAAGGTGGTCGGCCATGCCAGAACGCAGGATGTGACCAAGGATGAGGTTCTGGGCATGATCATTCTGGGAAAAGTCCCTCCAGGCGCCACCCCCGGCCCCGGCGCGATGCGCGCCTGATTAGTGCCACAAGCAAAAACAGGTGCGGCCAAACCGCACCTGTTTTTTATGAAGCATGAAGTCGCGACGGCGATCAGTCCTGAATGCAGCGTAACAGGCTCACCAACTGGTCACGTGCCGTCTCGCCACCAAGCCGATCAATCAGTCTACCTTCATGCGCACGCCACACCTGAGAAATTTCCTCCAGAACAGTCCTGCCTCTTTCCGTTATTTCCAGATAATGAACCCGGCGATCCGCTTCCGAGCGACGGCGTTGCAACAGTCCCTTGTCTTCCAGCGCATCGATGATGGCCACGAAGTTGGCACGCTGAATGCCAAGTGCCTCGGCAACATCGCTCTGCTTCAGGCTACAATTGTTCGCCACGAGAACGAGAACCGGAAAATCGGTCGGCCTGAGGGAAAAAGCCAGAAGGCTTTCGTTGAAATCATTCACAACCGATAGCTGAGCGCGCCGAAGACTATAAATGACGGCGTCTGACAATATTGAATAATTTACTTCTACCCTTGAGAGCAGAGACGGGACTTCAGGCTCCCTGGGGAACACCTTATCCATGCCCTGCTCAAGTCCGAGACTTGACATCATCTTTAGCCCCCTCTGATTCGCCCCCGCGGACTTTATAAACTAGCTAACCAGCTTAATTAGAACAAGATTTATTAATGAATAATGCCTGACTTTAAACTTCCATTTTTTATTCACTGACGGATACGAAATAGATGAAAACGCGGCATCACGCCGGTCGGACGCAAAGAATCCGCCAGCCGCGCAAATTCCGAGATGCAAATGCAACGGGAATAATCAAACGCTTAATAAGCAGTCAGATTCTCGCGTCGACGCACCGCGATATGCAATTTCTAAGAGAATGCTGATAAAGTCACGGCGCAAACTCGGAAAAATCGTCCGAGCACAACTTCATGAAGTAATTTTACACATTGAAGCGCAGGGCAAGCTAGGTTAAAGAACGAGCCACTGCCAGATGCGACTCGTCGCACATACGGATGCACCCGTAGCTCAGCTGGATAGAGTGTTGGATTCCGATTCCAAAGGTCACAGGTTCGAATCCTGTCGGGTGCGCCAATTCACTTTCTAAGCTCACATCACCTAACCGCGCTTGCCAAGCCTTTCACGAGTATCGGCCCTGTCGGTCTTCCAGTCGGGGAACCGCCGGTCTGTTCGAGGGTGATCTCGTAAAGCTGCTTGTCTGTTGGCGTTGGCAGCCGTGGCGTTTCAAGGCTCGCGGAGCGGTGCTCATCGAGAAGACCGAGCGAGATGGGGCCCATGTCGCGGTTCGGCAATGTCCAAACCTGCATGGTCTTTCCTTCCGGTACCGTGAAATCTGCAAGCAGGCGAATTCTGGCGTGCTCATTGCTGAAGTCTTCCACAATCGCCTGGGGCTCGCCCGCTTCATTCAGCAATATTGCGATGACGACGGGATCTGCGGTACGCATCAGCGACCAGCCCAGACCTGCCGTCAACAGCACAGATGCTGCAAGCGAAGCAATGGCCGTCCGCTTCCAGAGGGACCGGCTGTTGTCATTGGAAGCGGGTTGCCGCAGTCGAGGAGTTTCGGCCGACGGGGCATCGGCCAAGCGGCGGTCGATCCGCGACCAGAGATCGGCGCTTGGCTCAACCGCATCCACCGAGATATCCAGCGGCAGATACCGTTCCCGGCTTGATGCGATGGCAGCACGCAGTTCCGCGTTCTGATCGATCTGGTCTGTAACCCGCTGATAACTTTCCTCATCGAGAAGACCCAGCACATATTCATCTGCTGTTAGCGCAATGTCTTGAATGAGCTTGGGCTGGGTCATGCCATGCACTCCCGAAGCGAGGAAAGGCCGCGCCTGATCCACGATTTCGCGGTTCCGAGCGGTATTTGCAATCGCCCGGCAATTTCGCCATGGGTGTAGCCACCGACATAAGCCATGATGATGCCGCGCCGTCTTGTTTCATCCAGCGTGGAGAGACATTCGCGTAGCCTGCTGTTCTGATCCAGCCTGTGCCAGGATGTCATGATGTGCTCGACGTGGCTGGCCTCTTGCAACGTGTCCAGATGATCGTCCGAAACCAGGTCTTCACGCTTGCCATCCCGCAGCATGTTGAGCGCCCGGTTGCGCACGATGGCATAGATCCAGCCCCGTGCTGACCCTCGTCCGGGCTCATATTGGTGCGCGCTTTTCCAAATGCGGATGAATGCTTCCTGTACGACTTCCTCGGCCAGATCGCGTCGTCGTACGATGCGTTCCGCCACAGCGATCAGTCGGCCCGCCTCTTTATCGAAAATAACCCGCAGGCCATTCCGGTCCCCCTTGGCGCAGGCGTTGAGTGCTGTACCGAAATCATCTGCCATTGTCTGTCCGACGTCCAAAGAGCCTCTCCCGGCGCACATATTCGTTTCAACACATACACCCGGAATCGATGCCGAGATGCAAATCAAAAAAATATTTTGGCCGCTGCATCCAAACAGCCACCCCCATGTGTCTAACCTTTGAGAGCACTGACCGGCAAATTGCCTGGCACCTCTCGAAACGGATAGAAACGGGAGAAAGATATGACCATTCTTCGCACAGCAACGATTGCCTCCGCCCTGCTTGCCACAAGCGCCACCTTCGCCTTTGCCGCGCCGGTACTAGGATTGGCGGGAGACAAGACGCTCGTCATGTTCGATACCGATAAGCCAGCCGTGACCAAGACCATGGACGTAACTGGCGTCGAAAAGCTCGTCGGCATTGATTTTCGCCCCGGCACCAAGATAGTCGTCGGCGTAACAGCTGACAATACAATCGTCTCGATCAACCTCGAAACGGGTGCCGCGACCGAAGTGGCAAAAATGGACAAGCCGCTGACCATGACGCAGGCCCCTGTTGTCGTAGACTTCAACCCTATGGCAGACCGTCTCCGTTACATGACCGGAACCACGAACCACCGGGTGCATCCTGATACCGGTGCAGTGACCGTGGACGGCACATTGGCATTTGAAGATGCCGACATGCACAAGGGTGAAACGCCCAATATCGTTGCTGCCGCCTATACCAATTCCTACGGAAAGCCGGAAAAGACCGCGATGTACAACATCGACGCCACAATCGGCGCTCTTATCCAGCAGACCAAGCCCAATGATGGAACCCTGAAGTCAATCGGCAAGCTCGGCATCGAAACCAAGCCTGCGACCTACGCCTTCGACATCCAGACGACGGCGGATGGCAAGAATACGGCCATGCTTGTGGCTGGTACGGCCCTTTACACGGTCAATCTGGAAACCGGCAAAGCGACCAAAGCTGGCGACATCACTGGCGTTGAGCTGCCGCTGCGCGACATCGCCGTTCTGCCTGCCATGTAATTGCGATGAGCGGCTGGCCAGGTAAAACCGGCCAGCCGTCACTCACCTACTGGCCGTCATTTGCAATCTTCGTTTCAAGCGTTTTGGCAATGGCCTTGAGATTGCGGGGCTTACCGGCAATTTTTTCCATTGCAGCAATGGCGAGATCACTCGCCACGTAATCGGACTTGTGTCCCAGATTGTGCACTACGATCAATTCCGCACCGCTGATATCGCGTGCGAGATGCCGGGAATGGATCTCGGTTGAAACCACCTCGTCGACATCTCCGGCAATGATCACTGTTGGCGCCTTGATGGTGCGAAATGCAGGCGATGCGGTCTTGGCCCAGCCATTCAGCCCACCCACTTCCTGCGCATTATGGCGGAATGCGACCGGGCTCAGCGCCTGATAGGCACGGGTGCGGGAAATATAATCTGACGGCATAGGATTGGGCGCAAACACGGATTTAACCGCCCCATCAATGGCAATAGCACCCGCAGCCGGCGCAATGAGCGTGCTGAACAGGACGCCGGTAACCGGGAACCGCGCGGCGTTATAGTACCATGCAATTCCCCCTGGCCATGGGTAAAGCGCTGGCGAGAGGAACACCAGGCCTTCAACCATCTCCTTGTGGCGAACCGCAAAGGCTGCGGTGATTGCGCCGCCGAAGGAATGCCCGACAATAATCGCTTTCTTGATGCCGCGCTTTTTCATGAGCGTGGCTATTGCGTCGGCTTGCGTATCCGGCAGGATATTGGCCTTGGGGCCGATATCGGAACGGCCATGTCCCGGCCTGTCCACAAACAGCAGGGTTGCCTTGCCCTCCAGCTTTTCCCGAAACGCATACATCGGGTCATAGAGGCTGGTGCTGGCACCATGGATGAACACGATGGGCGGCAGCGTTGCGCCCTTGTTGGCGGGCAGCAACACACTGTTGAGCTCAAAGCCCCCAACATCGATGCGTTTTTCATCTGTTCTGGTTTGGCTTGATGACTGAGCATTGTCTGCTTTCTGCAAGGCCAACGCACTTTCTCCGAACATCAAAGCAGCGAGAATACCAAACACCGGCACAAGATAAGTCATTCGAAGACCTTTGACATTTTGCGTCGGGACGATCAACGGGAAGCCCGTCCACACAGTTTTTCTGTAATCCAATGCCCGGCGCAGGAGGCAACGGCAGAGAGCGTCGAGCCCCAGATCAGGTCAGCGACGGTCAGTGTCGTGGACCAGTTCGCGAGAGTTGCCTGGTTGGTAAGGTCGTAGGTGCCATAGGCCATCAAACCCAACAGGCCGCCATAGACGAATGATGTGCGGAAACTCGACGTCGCCAGCCCTGCGCGAACCGCAAAAAAGGTCAGCCCTGCAGCATAGAGCAGATAGAAAATGACCGCTGGCGCGACGCGAAATTCGGTGACGAGCATGTCTCCGAGCACGGGGCGGTAGAGCGCATTTGCCATCAGGCTCAGCCAGACGAAATCGATCGCCAGAAAGACGATCAGTGTTGAGATGAAGGCAATTGCGCTCTTTTTCATGGACAGACCTTTGTGTTTTCAGATTATGATTTGATGCGGGACCAGTTCACGCCCTTGCAGAGAATACCCGCCAGCACACAGCCCTTTGTGGTCATGCTGTCGCCTTTTACGGAGACAGTCAGCTTGTAGGTCAGGTCGCGTTGCGGGTCGAACGCCGTGCCGGAATATTCGCCATCGGCTGTCGGCTTGATGCTCATCACCAGCTTGTCGCCAGCTTTTTCCTTTGGCGTGCCTGGCTTGATCCACGTATTTGTTGCGCAGATATCAGAGCCACAGGCGCTGACCGAAACCTTCGCATTTCCATCGCCACGCGCCCATTCGCCGTTGATATCATTAGCAGACGCGGCACCTGCCGACAGGGCGACCATGCAGATTGCGTATTTCAAACCCGAATTCATGTCGATCTCCTCACCGAGACGTTCACCTAGCCCGGTTGCAGACGGTTAAACGGCTTTAAGGTTGCGTTGGATCACAAAAAACGTCAGTTCCGCTTTTTTCTGCGCCAAATGAAACCGATTACCTCACCACGCCGTAGACTACCGCAAGCAGCAACAGTGCGGGTGAAGGTAACTGTGATGAATTATGGATTGTTGATCGGCATCGCCATTGGCCTGAGCCTCATCATGGTTTTGGCCTGGGCCATACAACGCAGAACCGGAGCCAGCGGCTGGATCGATACGATATGGTCCTTTTCCGTCGGTCTGGGTGGCATCGCAGCGATTGTCTTTGCCGACGGTTCCTTTGAACGGCGCTGCGCCGCCTTCATCATCATTTTGATATGGTCCATCCGGCTGGGCAGCCATATTGGTTCACGCACCAAGGGCGGCGGCGAAGACCCGCGTTATGCCAAGCTTGTTGAGGAGTGGGGCGAGAATGCCTGTCGTCGCCTCTTCCAGTTCCTGCAGATACAGGCGCTTGCGGCCTTTATTCTGGTTCTCGCTATTTATATTGCCGCATCGAACAGCACGCCCTTCCCGACCTTTGCCGATATTCTGGGCCTTGCGATAGCGGCAATTGCCTTGGCAGGAGAGGCCATCTCGGACCGTCAGCTCGCGCAGTTTCGCAAAACGCCGGAAGCCAAGACCGAAGTCTGCGAGGTCGGCTTTTGGCGATATTCGCGCCACCCCAATTATTTCTTCGAGTGGCTGTTCTGGTGCACATGGCCTCTGCTGGCGCTGACGGGCTCGCCATTCTGGCTTCTGGCCACCCTTTTAGCACCTGCAATGATGTACTGGCTGCTGGTCTACGCATCGGGAATTCCACCGCTTGAGGAGCACATGCTGCGCTCTCGCGGCGAAAAATTCCGATCCTTGCAGCATCGCGTCAACGCATTTTTCCCCGGACCACGAAAAGAGGATGTCTAGGATGAACATGCTCGCTTTTGCGATCAATCAGGTAGAAAAAGCACCCCTGTCCGACGGCGTTACGCTGGCAGGGATTGATTTTCTCTGCCGCAGGACGAAACGAAAGCTGGAGAAAGTGCCTCACGAGGATGAACTTGCTTTCGTCCGGGACATGGGAAACTTCCCCGTCGCCACCCACACGGATGAAGCCAACAGGCAGCATTACGAGGTGCCTGCAGAGTTTTTCGCACTGGTTCTGGGCGCACAGAGGAAATATTCCTGCTGCTATTACCCAAGTGCTGCAACGACCCTGGATGCGGCAGAAACGGCAGCACTTGCCGAAACTGTGAAACATGCCGGTATTGTCGATGGCATGAACATTCTGGAACTCGGCTGCGGCTGGGGCTCCCTGTCGCTCTATCTGGCGCGACAGTTTCCAAATGCCCGCATCACATCCGTCTCCAATTCAGCCTCGCAACGCGCCTACATCATGGCGGAAGCGCAGCTTCAGGGCGTGCATAATCTGACAGTTATCACGGCTGATATGAACGACTTTGCGCCATCAGGCCAATATGACCGCATCGTGTCCATCGAGATGTTCGAGCATATGTCGAACTGGCGCGCCTTGTTTGAGCGAACGCGCGGCTGGCTGAAGAACGATGGCAAGCTTTTCATCCATGTCTTCACCCACAAGGACCGCTCCTATCGGTTCGATCCGAGCGACCCCGCCGACTGGATTGCGCACCACTTCTTCACCGGCGGCATCATGCCGTCACGCGATCTGCCGCATCGCTTTGAAGAGATTTACACCGTAGAGGCGGAATGGCACTGGTCTGGAGAACACTACAAGCGCACCGCGATGGATTGGTTGGCCAATTTCGACAGGGAATCCGAGCGGATCACACCCATTTTGGAGGCTGTCTATGGCAAAGATGCCAATCTGTGGCGACGCCGCTGGCGCTTGTTCTTTCTGGCCACCGCTGGCCTGTTCGGACACGATAACGGGACAGTGTGGAGTGTAGGACACTACCTTCTGTCGCCGACAAGGCCCTGAACCATGGTGCAGGATGGAAAACACGATCCCCTGACAGCCGCGACGGTGACCATTGCCTGGGTTATCATCCTCAACAAACCCTTCTATCCCGCGACGATCTGGTGGCTTCTGGGAGACGGTTTTCAGGCATCCATGATCAGCGTCATCTCGATGCTGTTCTTCCTCGCCATCCCCTTCCTTGCGCGCCGCTCGCCACTGGCAGCGCGCATCGCCCTACCCCTCATCGGCACCGTCGATACGGTGTTCGAGACAAAGCTTTTCGGGGTCGCGTCAGGCACGGAACTGTTTTTCGCGGCTTGCGTGATGCTGGTCGCAGTCTCGTTCCGGCAAAGCGAAAGGCTGTGGCAAGTGGGAATGACCGGCGTGGTTTTTGCGGGATTTCTCTACACGCGCTATCTGCTCGGAGATGCGTGGCAAATGTGGAGCGCGCCTGACCTTGCAAAGCTGCTCAACCTCAACGCTTTTGCTGTCGCATGCCTCACGGCCTTTATCGCGTTGAGATATGCCGGCCTTCAGCGTGAGGGTCACTCCTCCGGCACAAGGCCGTCGTAAACCTCCAGCAGTGCGGCGGAAATCGCAGTCCCAAGATTGTTGGCTGCCTCGCGGATGGCGCTTTCGTCGCCACCCCGTGCGGCAATGGCAAGGTCTGAACCCTCAGCCGAAATAATGGCCTTGGCGCGCTCAATGGCCCAGAGGCCGAAGTCGCCGCGATTGTCGATAGATACAGTGTCCACGCTTGCTTCTCCAACCATACCGCAGGCTGCGGCGTGGGCACGATATAGTCTTGCGCCCAGCATTCTGTCAAAACTTGAGAGATGATTCCCGATCGGCTAACAACCACAGTCAGATCGCATCTGGATCAATGCACGGCCTGTTTGCGTTATGAAGGCAGTCGTCGTGATAGACGCAGCATGAAAAAAGCCAGAATAAAGGAGGCATCTCCCATGAGCCTGAAGTTTGGAACAAGCGGTCTTCGCGGACTTTCTGAAGATTTGAAAGGCAAGGCATCCGCCATTTACGCGACCGCCTTTGCGCGACACCTGCTCACTTCGGGCTTGGCAAAAAAGGGAGATCCGGTGCTCATCGGTCAGGATTTCCGCGACTCCAGCCCGGCCATCGCGCAAACCTGCATTGGCGCTCTGAAGGCCGCTGGACTTACTCCGCTAGATTGCGGCGCCCTGCCCACCCCGGCACTGGCGCTTTACGGTCTTTCGTTGAAGGCCGCAGCGCTCATGATCACGGGCTCGCACATTCCGGCAGATCGCAATGGCATCAAATTCTATCGCCCTGATGGCGAGATCGACAAGAAAGACGAGCTGGCCATTGCCGAGCTTGCAAAGCAGGTCGAAGCGGATGGCATCAACACGGAATCATCACAAGCAGAAGACCACTCCGCGAAAACCGCCGCCATGTTTTTCCAGCGCAACGCCGCGATTCTGCCCGCAAAGGCGCTCGCAGGCTTGAAGGTCGGTGTCTACCAGCACAGCACTGTCGCGCGGGACATGTTCGTGGATGTCCTGAAACATTATGGCGCAGAGGTCGTGGCACTGGGCCGCTCCGAAACCTTCATTCCCGTCGATACCGAGGCTGTATCGCCTGATACGCTGGGAAAGCTCGAAGCCTGGGCCCGCGAGCATCATTTCGATGCGATCATTTCCGCTGATGGCGATGGCGACCGCCCCCTGCTTGCTGACGAGAAGGGTGTGCCTCTTCGTGGCGATCTTCTGGGCCTCATCACCGCAAACTTCCTAAAGGCCGATGTGGTCGTCACGCCCGTAACATCCAATTCCGGCATTGAAGCCAGCGGGGATTTTGATGTTGTGCGCACCAAAGTCGGCTCGCCTTTCGTCATTGCAGGCATGGATGAGGCACTGGCCGCAGGCAAGCAAGGCATCATCGGTTTTGAAGCCAATGGCGGCTTCCTCACGGCATCCCCATTTAAACTCAATGGCCAAACCATCTCGCCGCTCCCGACACGCGACTGCTTCCTGCCGCTGCTGGCTGCCTTGAAGCTGACGGCGGACCAGAAAAAGCCGCTGTCTGACATCGCTGCCGCCTACAAATTGCCGGTTGCCGCTGCGGACCGGTTGCAGGATTTCGCGCAGGAAAAGAGCGCTGCCTTGATGGACCATCTGCGTTCCTCCCGCGCCAATCTGGAAAGCTTTCTGGCACCTGTGGGAACAGTGCAGGACACAAGCGATATTGACGGCCTTCGCGTGACGCTTGCCGATGGCAGCACAATTCACTTCCGCCCATCTGGCAATGCGCCGGAAATGCGCTGCTATGTGGAAGCCGAAAATGAGAAAGAGGCGGCAGCACTGCTGGAGAAGGGGCTGAACCTGATCCGCGATTTTGGCTGATAGCGTCTTCAGGTGCGGCGAAGCGAATTGCCGCACCTGCCCTTTGCAGTTGCGATTTCGAATCAAAAGCGGCAAAACGAGGGAAATGGAGACCGCATGAATTGGCAGACGAGACCATCACGCTCTACGAGGCAATTGGCGGCGAACAGACCGTCCGCGCGCTGACAAAGCGTTTCTATGTTTTGATGGATACGCTGCCCGAAGCAGCACATTGCCGGGCCATTCATCCACCAGATATCTCAGGCAGCGAAGAGAAATTCACCGATTACCTCATCGGATATCTTGGTGGCCCGCCTGTCTATGTGGAGAAGCACGGTCACCCCATGCTGCGCAGGCGGCATTTTGTTGCGCCAATTGGCTCTGTCGAGCGCGACGAGTGGCTGCTGTGTTTCCGCCGTGCGATGGATGAGACCATCGAAAATCCAAAGCTGCGCGAGATCATCTGGGCGCCCGTCGAGCGATTGGCCTTCCATATGCAAAATCAGGAAGAGGCAACGGCATGAGCAACACTTGGCTGCGGCCTTCAACTCTTTTCCTGTCCGGCGCATTGGGCGCGGGTGGTGTGGCGCTTGCGGCGGCGGCAACACACACCGGGGCAACCCAAATGCTCGGCAATGCCTCAGCCATGTGCCTTGCCCATGCGCCCATTCTTCTTGGCATTCATGTGGGTTGGGACCGCATCAAAACCGCTGCTCCCGCCGCAGTCCTGCTTGGGCTGGGAACGGCACTGTTTGCCGGAGACCTCGTCTCACGGCACTTTACCGAAACCAGCCTGTTTCCCATGGCCGCACCAGCGGGTGGGCTTGGCATGATCTTGGGTTGGCTGGTGCTGGCAAGCGCGGCATTTTTCAGCGCCGCGCGTCGATAGGCATCAGTCTGCCGCTCTTCGGTCGCTCATCGTCTGAAGCGCCCGCTCAAGGCTGGATTTGCTGCCATTGCGCAGCGGAATGAAGGTCTTGCCGAATTTCTTGCAGCCGGATTTGACCCGCAGGCAAGCATCATGGCTGATACAGTCGATGGGGCAAAACACGCAATCCACCGATGGTAAAAGCGTATCGATGCGCGAAACCGCTTCTCTCAAACCGCCATCGTGATGGATCAGTTCCGCATCGAAGTTGCCTGCAATCTGGCGAAGATGCGCAACCTGACAGTCACGGCCGCCAACATAGAGAAAGCTTTTGGGCACAGAAGGCGCTGATGGCCGGGAGGCGGATGATTCTGCCTGCTGCGAGCGGTCGTCCCGCTTGCCGTGCTTATCCGCCTTCTTCTTCTCTTTGCGCGCCATGCCTCACCCTTACAGAAATTGCCGCCTGTTCGATCAGGCTCGCTGCACAATAGTAAAGATGAGTATTAGAGTAAAGATTAAAGTTGATCCTTTGCCTCATGTTTTTTTGGATAAGGCAGGAATGATGCCGAGACCACCCATGAACAGCTGCTCCAGAAAGCGTGCCGCATCTTCAAAACGGCCCTCGCCCGCATGGGCGGAGCCAAGCACGGAGCGCACCTGCACATCGAAATCGGCATAATGCTGGGTGGTGGCCCAGATGGAGAAAATCAGGTGATAGGGGTCGCATGGCAAAATGCGTCCAGCCTTGGCCCACGCACGAATGACCTCTGCTTTCTCATCCACCAATTGCTTCAAAGGACCTTTCAACTCGTCCTCCACATGCGGTGCACCCTGCAACACCTCATTGGCAAACAAGCGGCTTTCACGCGGGTAATCCCGCGCCATTTCCAGTTTGCGGCGCAGATAGGATTTGATTTCCGTCTCGGGGTTACCGTCAGCATCAAACGCCCGCAGCGGATCGAGCCAGGTATCCAGCACACGCTCGATCAGGGCGCGATGCATGGCCTCCTTGGTGCGGAAATAATAGAGCACATTCGGCTTCGACATGTTCGCCACCTCGGCGATCTGGTCAATCGTCGTGCCGCGAAAACCATTGACGGAAAAGACATCGAGAGCCGCTTCCAGAATGATCTCTTCTTTTTCTTCCTGAATCCGCGTTCGTTTCTGTGTTTTTGCCGCTCTGGGTATGGCCATGGATGGTCTCTGTTTCTTTTGGATGCAATTGACAGATCTGACTGGGCAAAAAATAATCTGTGGCGAAAAATCGAGCAGAAAACATCGGTTTCACACAGGGAAATTCCCCCTATTTCTTTTAGGCATCAAACCCCGAAATCACAATGTTTACCAGCCGGTCAAATTAACTGGCCACCCCTTCTCCCGCACATTTTGCTCAATCCTCAGGGGAACGGCACGCCCCTTGCATGATGAACATCAAAACAGGTGAGGAAAAGACTGGCATGCTGGAAGTACCTGGAAAAAACCTGACCATCGATGGCAATCGCCTATGGGATAGCCTGATGGACATGGCGAAGATTGGCCCCGGCATTGCCGGTGGCAACAACCGCCAGACCCTGACCGATGACGACGCCAAGGGGCGCGAACTGTTCAGGGACTGGTGCGAGGCGGCAGGCATGAGCGTCGGTGTCGATGCCATGGGCAGCATGTTCGCCACCCGCCACGGCAGCGACCCGGATGCTTTGCCCGTTTATATCGGCAGCCATCTCGATACCCAGCCGACAGGTGGCAAGTTCGATGGCGTGCTGGGTGTGCTGGCAGGGCTGGAAGTCGTGCGCAGCCTCAACGATCTCGATATCAAGACGCGGCATCCGATTGTTGTTACCAACTGGGCGAATGAAGAAGGCGCGCGCTTTGCCCCGGCCATGCTGGCATCAGGTGTTTTCGCTGGCGTACACGATCTCGATTACGCCTATAGCCGCACCGATACGGCGGGCAAGACCTATGGAGAAGAGTTAAAGCGCATCGGCTGGCTCGGAGATGAAGAGGTCGGCACACGCAAAATTCACGCCTATTTCGAGTATCACATCGAGCAGGGCCCGATCCTTGAAGCGCATGACAAGCAGATCGGTGTCGTGACCCATTGTCAGGGCCTGTGGTGGCTGGAAGTCACCCTCACCGGCAAGGAGGCGCATACCGGTTCCACGCCAATGGCCATGCGCGTCAATGCTGGGCTGGCCGCCGCACGCATCATAGAGAAAGTGCAGGAGGTCGCGATGGCCCATCAGCCCGATGCGGTGGCTGGCGTGGGCCAGATGATCTTTTCGCCCAACTCCCGCAATGTGCTACCCGGCAAGGTGGTCTTCACCATCGACCTGCGCACGCCCTCGCAGGAAAAGCTCGATTCAATGCGGGCCATCTTCGAGCGTGAAGTGCCTGCGATTGCAGACGAACTTGGCGTCGGCTGCACCATTGAAGCCATCGGCCATTTCGATCCCGTCACCTTCGATCCCATCCTCACAGGTCGCGTGCGCGATGCGGCCGAAAGACTGGGCTACAGCCATATGGATATCATATCCGGCGCGGGCCATGATGCCTGCTGGACGGCCCGGGTCGCACCCTCAACGATGATTTTCTGCCCTTGCGTGGACGGCCTTTCCCACAATGAAGCCGAAGACATTTTCCCTGAATGGGCAGCCGCCGGCTGCAACGTGTTGCTGCATGCCGTGCTCGAAACTGCGGAGATCGTGGAATGACCACCATTATCAAGAACGGCACCATCGTGACCGCCGATCTGACCTACAAGGCCGACATCAAGATCGAAGGCGGCATCATTGTCGAGATCGGGCCAGACCTCTCCGGCGGCACGGTTCTGGATTCTACCGGCTGCTACGTCATGCCCGGTGGCATCGATCCGCACGTCCATCTGGAAATGCCTTTCATGGGCACCTATTCGGCAGATGATTTCGAAAGTGGAACCCGCGCAGCCTTGAGCGGTGGCACGACGATGGTGGTAGATTTCTGCCTGCCGGAGCCGGGTCAATCGCTGCTGGATGCGCTGAGCCGCTGGGACAACAAGGCAACACGCGCAACCTGCGACTATTCCTTTCACATGGCAGTGACGTGGTGGGGCGAGCAGGTTTTCGACGACATGAAGACTGTAGTTCAAGAGAAAGGCATCAATAGTTTCAAACACTTCATGGCCTATAAGGGCGCGCTGATGGTGAATGACGACGAGATGTTTGCCTCGTTTTCGCGTTGCGCGGAGCTTGGCGCACTGCCTATGGTGCATGCCGAGAACGGCGATATCGTCGCGCAGATGCAGGCAAGGCTATTAGCGCAGGGCAATAACGGGCCGGAAGCGCACGCTTTTTCCCGCCCCGCATCCGTCGAAGGTGAAGCCACCAACCGCGCCATCATCATTGCGGATATGGCAGGCGCGCCCCTCTATGTCGTTCACACATCCTGCGAACAGGCGCATGAGGCCATCCGCCGTGCGCGCCAGAACGGCATGCGGATCTATGGCGAACCGCTGATCCAGCACCTCATTCTGGACGAGCGCGAATATGCCAATGCCGATTGGGACCACGCCGCCCGCCGCGTCATGTCACCACCGTTCAGAAACAGGCAGCATCAGGACAGCCTCTGGGCAGGCCTTGCCGCCGGTTCCCTGCAATGCGTGGCAACAGACCATTGCGCCTTCACAACGGAGCAGAAACGCAACGGCATCGGTGATTTCACCAAAATTCCCAACGGCACCGGCGGCCTTGAAGATCGCCTTCCGCTTCTGTGGACGCACGGCGTTGCCACGGGCCGCCTGACCATGAACGAATTTGTCGCGGTGACCTCAACCAATATCGCCAAGATCCTGAACATCTACCCGAGAAAGGGCGCCATTCTCGTGGGTAGCGATGCCGATATCGTCGTCTGGGACCCAGCGCTTGAAAAGACAATCAGCGCAAAGAGCCAGCAATCCGCTATCGATTACAACGTCTTCGAAGGTCAGACCGTTAAGGGTCTGCCTCGCTTCACCCTGTCACGCGGCGTCGTCGCAATTGAAGAGAGTACGATCAAAACCATGGAAGGCCATGGGCAGTTCGTAGCGCGGCAGCCTTATCCCGCTGTCTCCAAGGCGCTGTCCACATGGAAAGAACTCGTCGCGCCGCGCAAGGTTGAACGCAGCGGCATACCGGCGAGCGGAGTTTGAGATGACGATGAACACTTCCTATTCCGTCGTATCAGCCAAAAACCTCGGCCTGACATTCGAGACCGGAGACGGCCCGGTTCACGCCCTCGCCAATGTCGATCTGGAGGTGAAGAAAGGCGATTTCGTCTCCTTCATCGGCCCTTCCGGCTGCGGAAAAACCACGTTTTTGCGGGTCATCGCCGATCTGGAAAAGCACACATCGGGCGACATCAGCGTCAACGGCACAACGCCGGAAAACGCCCGCAAGGACAGATCCTACGGCTATGTGTTTCAGGCAGCTGCCCTTTACCCGTGGCGCACCATTGAAAAGAACATTGCGCTGCCGCTTGAAATCATGGGTTACACCAAGGCTGAACAGCAGGCGCGCATAGAGCGCACGCTCGATCTCGTCAATCTCGGTGGCTTTGCGAAGAAGTTCCCGTGGCAACTCTCCGGCGGAATGCAGCAGCGCGCCTCCATCGCCCGGGCGCTCGCTTTCGATGCAGACCTGCTTTTGATGGACGAACCCTTCGGCGCGCTGGACGAAATCGTTCGCGACCACCTCAACGAGCAGCTTCTGAAACTTTGGGACACGACCAGCAAGACCATATGCTTCGTGACCCACTCCATTCCCGAAGCCGTCTATCTCTCCACCAAGATCGTCGTCATGTCTCCCCGCCCCGGCCGGGTAACCGACATCATCGAATCCACCCTGCCGCGTGAGCGTCCGCTCGAAATTCGTGAAACGCCGGAATTTCTGGAAATCGCCCAGCGAGTCCGCGAAGGCCTGAAGGCGGGGCACAGCTATGACGGGTGACATGTTGCGCCAACGCGTTCTTCCCGTCCTCACCATTATCTTCGCCATTCTCGTCATCTGGCATGTCGCGGTCGTCTACCTCAACATGCCCTTCGCACGAGATCAGGCAGCAAGAGCTGGCGAGCAACCGGGCTTCACAGAACTGCTGCCGCAGACATTTGCGCAGGAGCGTCCGGTGTTACCGGCGCCGCACCAGATCATCGCAGAGCTTTGGGATACGACCGTCAACAAGGCCGTCACCTCAAAACGCAGCCTGATCTACCATACGGGTATTACGCTTTCGGCGACGCTTCTGGGTTTTGGTATCGGAACCGCACTCGGCATTCTCATCGCGGTCGCCATTGTTCATAACCGTGCTCTGGATCGTTCGGTCATGCCGTGGATCATCGCCAGCCAGACGATCCCCATCATCGCGGTCGCACCGATGATTATCGTCGTGCTGAACTCCATCGGCATCTCGGGCCTTCTGCCTAAAGCGCTGATATCAACTTATCTCAGCTTCTTCCCCATCGTGGTGGGAATGGTGAAAGGCCTTCGAAGCCCGGAAGGCATCCAGCTGGATTTGATGCGCACCTATTACGCATCACCCTCCCAAATTTTCTGGAAGCTGCGCTGGCCATCGGCCCTGCCCTACCTCTTCACCTCGCTGAAAATCGCCATCGCCATTTCGCTGGTCGGCGCTATCGTCGGTGAGTTGCCAACGGGGGCCGTGGCTGGCCTTGGCGCCAGACTGCTGTCCGGCTCCTATTACGGCCAAACCGTGCAGATATGGGCCGCCCTCTTCATGGCGGCGGCACTGGCTGCGATCCTCGTCTCCATCATCGGCCTTGCGCATGGTGCCGTGTTGAAACGAATGGGAGAAAGGCCATGACCAATCCCGGCTGGGTCATCGGCGCAATTCTGTTCTGGCTTGCAGCATGGGCTTTGAACGAGCGGCTGGTGCGCCACCGCTTCAAGGCCTTAGCGGCAAGACGCGCCAACGACATCGCTGTCCCCCTGATTTTCGGTGCGGCTCTCATCATGCTGTGGGAAGGCATGGTGCGCGGCTTTTCCGTGCCTTCCATTCTGCTACCCGCCCCCAGCGCAATCTTCTTGCGCCTCATCAGCACACTGCCGATCCTGTGGGCGGACTTCCGCCAGACATTCCTGAAATCCGTACTGACGGGTTATGTGCTGGGCTGCGGCCTCGGCTTCGGCGTTGCCATTCTCATTGATCGTTCGCCGTTTCTGCAACGCGGCCTGCTGCCCATCGGCAATTTCGTGTCCGCACTGCCCGTGGTCGGCATAGCGCCCATCATGGTCATGTGGTTCGGCTTTGACTGGCAGTCCAAGGTGGCCGTGGTCGTCATCATGACCTTCTTCCCGATGCTCGTGAACACGGTGCAGGGCCTTTCCGCCTCCAGCCACATCGAGCGCGACCTGATGCACACCTATGCTGCCGGATGGTGGCAAACGCTGGTCAAACTTCGTCTTCCCGCCGCATGGCCGTTTATTTTCAATGCCTTGAAGATCAATTCGACGCTGGCTCTGATTGGAGCAATCGTCGCGGAGTTCTTCGGCACGCCCATCGTGGGCATGGGCTTTCGCATCTCGGCTGAAATGGGCCGGAGCAATGTTGATATGGTCTGGGCCGAGATTGCCGTCGCGGCAATCGCGGGCTCCGGCTTTTATGGTCTGGTGGCGCTGGCAGAGCGCGCCGTCACCTTCTGGCATCCGTCCGTCCGCAGTGGGCGAACGTAAACAAAGAAAAAAAGGGAACAGCGATGAGAAACAAACTTGCATCCATGCTTCTTGCCGGAGCAACGCTGATGACAGCGTTTAACGCACACGCCGCAGAGAAGGTCACACTCCAGCTGAAATGGGTCACGCAGGCCCAGTTCGCCGGTTATTATGTTGCCAAGGACAAGGGTTTCTATGAAGCCGAAGGCCTCGACGTGGAGATCAAGCCCGGCGGCCCGGATATCGCACCCGCGCAGGTTCTGGCGGGCGGCGGCGCGGATGTCGTTGTAGATTGGCTCCCTTCAGCCCTTGCGACCCGCGAGAAAGGCGTACCGCTGGTCAACATCGCCCAGCCTTTCAAGAAATCCGGCATGATGCTGACCTGCCTGAAAGAAAGCGGCATCACCAAGCCTGAGGATTTCAAGGGCAAGACGCTCGGCGTCTGGTTCTTCGGCAATGAATACCCATTCCTGTCATGGATGGCGCATCTGAAAATCCCGACAACAGGCGGGGCCGATGGCGTGACCGTGTTGAAGCAGGGCTTCAACGTGGATCCGCTGTTGCAAAAGCAGGCAGCCTGCATTTCCACCATGACCTACAATGAATATTTGCAGGTGCTGGAAGCCGGCGTGAAGGCCAGTGACCTCGTTACCTTCAAATATGAAGATGAAGGCGTAGCCACGCTGGAAGACGGTCTCTATGTGCTGGAAGACAAGCTGAAGGACGCCAAGTTTAAGCAGAACATGGTCAAATTCGTGCGCGCCTCCATGAAGGGCTGGAAGTGGGCGGCAGAGAACCCCAACGATGCCGCTGACATCATTCTGGAAAACGATGCCTCCGGCGCACAGACTGAAGCCCACCAGAAAGGCATGATGACGGAGGTCGCCAAGCTGACCGCAGGCTCGACCGGCGCGCTGGATAAGGCCGATTATGACCGCACGGTCAAAACCCTGATGGGCGGCGGCTCGGACCCTGTCATCACCAAGGAGCCAACAGGCGCATTCACTTCAGAGATCACGGATGCGGCTCTGAAATAGAGGTATTGAAACGAGGTGCGCAATTCAGCGCACCTCGGCTACCTAAAATTTTTCTTTACTTATATTCAAATCTATATGTCACCCATTCGTTCCTTGGATTGAATTCAACCGGGCTACGACTTACATTCCGCAACGACAGACTCGAATATTTACCTCGCGCCAGACAAGGCCAGTCCAAGGGTCAGATTCTCGCCGATGAAGCAGTGTTCTGCGAGGTGAATGCAACGGATTGTCAGCACATTTTCTTGCATTCATTGTCGCATGACTTTCCAAGGGCACAGCATGTGCGTGGTGGACGTGCGATCCGCACCTTGGAACGGACAGACATGCACCGCAACACACTCGCAACACGGCTCCTGCTTCTCACGGCCTCGGCTTTGTTTGTGCCCGCAATGGCAAGCGCGCAGGGCGGTGCAGACCGCCAGGGCCTGCCCTCCATCGTGGTCAGCGAAGCCAAGACCCGTGATCTCGTGGACCGCGTCGTGGCAACGGGGACGCTTAAGCCGGTGGATGAGATTTACGTGCAGCCGCTTGTGGAAGGCCTGTCGGTTGACCAGCTGAATGTGGATATTGGCGACAGGGTGGAGGCCGGCGCCTCCCTTGCCGAACTGTCTAAAGACAGCCTGACCCTGCAAAAGAGCCAGCTTGAGGCCAACAGGGCGAAGGCGGAAGCGGGCGTGGCGCAAAGCAAGGCGCAGGTTATCGAGGCGCAGGCCAATTACGATGATGCGGTGCGCCAGCGCGACCGTGCGGGCCGTCTTGGCGAATCCGGTTCCGGCTCGGTCTCGCAGGTGGAACAAACGGCATCCGCCGCAGATGTGGCGCAGGCACGCCTTCAAGCCGCGAGACAATCCGTGACGGTTGGCGAAGCAGACATCAAGGTCGTGGACGCTCAGATTGCCGATATCGATCTCAAACTCTCCCGCACAAGCGTGAAGACACCGGTTGCCGGTATCGTCTCCGCCAAGAATGCCCGCGTTGGCGCCATTGCCAGCGGCAGCGGCAATCCGCTCTTTACCGTCATCAAGGACAACGCCATCGAACTCGTGGCCGATCTTTCGGAAACCGATATTCAAAAGGTCAAGGCTGGGCAAAAGGCTGTCATCATGGTTGCAGGCGGCACCGACAGGATCGACGGCACGGTACGGCTTGTCTCGCCGACCGTTGACGCGACCACCCGCCTTGGCTCCGTGCACATTCTTCTGCCCGCAGACAGCCCTGCCCGCGCCGGCATGTATGGCAGCGCCGAAGTCGTCATTTCATCCGCGAATGCTCTCGCCTTGCCGCTGTCCGCAGTCACTTCGGGCCGCAATGGATCAAGCACCCGGCGGGTGGAAAATGGCGTGGTCAAGCAGGTGGCCGTGGAAATCGGTATTCAGGACAGTGGCTTTGTCGAAATCAAAAGCGGAATTTCCGCAGGCGACGTCGTTGTTGAAAAAGCAGGCGCATTCGTGCGCGATGGTGACAAGATCAACCCGGTTCCGGCTGATGCCGCAGCCTCGAACTGATTGAGAGCAAACCATGAATTTTTCCGCATGGTCCATCCGCAACCCGATTGCGCCCCTGCTTTGCTTTGCCCTGCTGTTGTTTCTCGGCGTCAAGGCATTTTACGATCTGCCCATCACCCGCTTTCCGAACATCGACGTGCCCGTGGTGGCGATCACCGTAACCCAGAGCGGTGCATCCCCGTCGGAACTGGAAGCGCAGGTCACCAAGGAAATTGAAGACGCGGTTGCCTCGATCAGCGGCATCGATGAGGTCCAATCCACGGTTACCGATGGTCAGTCTCTGACGACAGTCCTCTTCCGTATCGAAAAGCCGACCGAAGAAGCTGTTCAGGACACCAAGGACGCCATCGACAAGATCCGCAGCGAGTTGCCCTCGGATATTGAAGAACCCATCGTCAGCAAAATCGACGTCGAAGGACAGGCAATCCAGACATTTGCGGTTTCCTCGCCCAACATGACGCTGGAAGAACTGTCCTGGTTTGTGGATGACACGATCAAGCGCTCGCTTCAGGGCCAGTCAGGCGTTGGCAAGATAGACCGTTACGGCGGTGCGGATCGCGAAGTGCGTGTATCTCTGAACCCCGCCAAGCTCGATGCCTATGGCATCACGGCAGCCGACGTGAACCAGCAATTGCGCGGCACCAACGTCGATCTCGGGTCAGGTCGCGGCCAGGTGGCGGGCAACGAACAGACAATCCGCACGCTGGGCGATTCCCGCAATGTGGCCGAACTTTCCAACACCACTATTGCGCTCTCCAGTGGCCGCTTCGTAAAGCTGTCGGAGCTAGGCACCATCACCGATACCTATGAAGAGCCGAAGTCCTTCTCGCGCTTCAACGGCAATCCGGGTGTCACCTTCGCGGTATTCCGCTCCAAGGGCGCGAGCGAAGTTTCCGTGGCTGAGACAGTTGCGGAAAATCTGGACAAGGTCCGCGCAGCGCACCCCAATGTCTCGATCGAGATGGTCGACGACGCCGTCTACTTCACCTATGGCAACTATACGGCCGCACTCCACACGCTGGTCGAAGGCTCGATCCTTGCCGTCATAGTCGTGCTTCTGTTCCTGCGAAACTGGCGTGCGACGCTGATTGCCGCTGTTGCCCTGCCCTTATCGGCCATTCCCACCTTCTGGGTCATGGATGTACTGGGCTTCTCGCTCAACCTTGTCAGCTTTCTCGCTTTGACACTGGCAACCGGTATTCTGGTGGATGACGCCATCGTGGAGGTGGAGAACATCTCCCGGCACATCAAGATGGGCAAATCGCCCTATCGTGCTTCGCTCGAAGCAGCCGACGAGATCGGCCTTGCTGTCATTGCGACAAGCTTCACCATCATCGCAGTCTTCGTGCCAGTTTCCTTCATGCCCGGCGTACCGGGCCAGTACTTCATCCAGTTCGGCCTGACAGTCGCCTTCTCCGTGTTTTTCTCGCTCATGGTTGCGCGTCTCATCACACCGTTGATGGCCGCCTATCTGATGCGCTCCGACGATGCGGTCGATGACCATCACGATAATGATGGCTGGCTGATGAAGTCCTATACGCGCATGGTAACGGCAACCACCCGCAAATGGTGGGCCCGTTACCTGACGCTTCTCGGTGCCATCGGTTTCCTCGCGGCATCAATCATCCTGCTCAGCGGCGTTCCCGGCAGCTTCCTGCCGCCGGATGACGCCTCACGCGTCGTCCTGTCCATCGAGCTTCCACCCAATGCCACGCTTGAAGAAACCGACGCGACGACATCGAAAATCCATGAGGCGATCCGTGACATTAATGGCGTGGAAAGCGTGTTCATTCTCGGCGGCGCATCGCCGAAGGGTGATCTGGAGCTTCGCCGCGCAACGGTGCGCGTCATTCTCCAGCACATTGACCACTCGCTTTTGAAAACGCTGGTCAATAAAGGGCTTGGGTCCATTCCTCTCATCGGCCCGCATCTTCCCAAGATCGAAGACACCGGCAGAACACGCCCGCAATGGGATGTAGAGCGGGATATTTTCGCGAAGGTGAACACCATCCCCGATGTGCGCATCATCAAGCTGAATGACCGCGCCGAACGGGAACTGAGCTTCAACTTCCTGTCATCCAGCGAAGAAGATTTGCAGAATGCCGTCGGCATGCTGGAATCGCGGCTTCGTGCATCGCCCATCCTCGCTAATGTCAGCTCCGAAGGTGCCTTGCCGCGCCCGGAGCTGCAAATTCGCCCGCGTAAGGATGAGATCGCTCGCCTCGGCATCACGCCACAGCAGATATCGCAGACCGTGCGCGTTGCCACCATCGGCGATATCGATGCGCTGCTAACGAAGATATCGTTGGATGACCGACAGATCCCGATCCGCGTTCAGGCCTCGCTGGATGTCCGCCGCGATCTCGCTGCCATCCGTGCGCTGAAAATCAAGACAGCGACGGGTGCCACCGTTCCGCTTTCGAGCGTGGCCGACATCGACTATTCGGAAGGTCCAAGCTCCATCAAGCGCAATGATCGCAACCGGGTGGTTTCCATTGGCTCGGATGTTCCCTTCGGAACGGCGCTCGATACATCATCGGCGGAATTCCGGCGCATCGTGGCGGAAACGAATTTGCCGCCGACAGTGCGTCTCGCCGAAAGCGGTGATGCCAAGGTGCAAGGCGAAATGCAGTCAGGCTTCACCAACGCCATGCTGCTTGGCCTGTTGCTGGTTCTGGTCGTCCTCATCCTTCTCTTCAAGGATGTGATCCAGCCTTTCACCATTCTTTTTTCCCTGCCGCTGGCCATCGGGGGCGTCGCGGTGGCGCTCATCCTTACCAACAATGCACTCTCCATGCCCGTCCTCATCGGCATTCTGATGCTGATGGGTATCGTCACGAAAAACGCCATCCTGCTGGTAGATTTCGCCATCGAAATGCGCCGCCACGGCATGGAGCGGGTTCACGCCATGGTGGAAGCTGGCCGCAAGCGCGCGCGCCCCATCATCATGACATCCATCGCCATGTCTGCGGGCATGTTGCCGTCTGCGCTGGGTGTTGGCGAAGGTGGCTCCTTCCGCTCGCCCATGGCTATCGCGGTCATTGGCGGTATCATTGTTTCCACGGTCCTGTCTCTTATCGTGGTGCCGGCCTTCTTCCTCATCATGGATGACCTATCGATGCTTCTCTCCCACCTCTTCGGCCGTTTCATCGGCAAGAAGGAAGAGGAGCATCCGGTTCTGTCAAATGAGGAACTGTCGGAAACGGCACGGAGCAATCAGGATGCGCTGGCTGGCCTGGAAGAGCGCGTGGCGAACATCGAACAAAAAACCGGAACAGCCCAGAAAACTGGCGGAAATTCCAACAACGTGCTCCGTCTGCCGCCGCTAGCAGCCGAGTGAAAACACGCAATCTACATTGAAAAGCGCCGGGCACTCCCCGGCGTTTTCACATAGTGGGCGCGCTCCATTTTCCAGAGCAAAAAAATCAAGTGAATTGATTGAAATCAAGTTCAATGTGACAGGACCTGTTATCCTCTGCGTCATGGGAACATTGTCCTCAGACTGGAAGCGTTCGCGCCATGCGAAATCATGGCCGCACAGCACATCCCTGCTCTGATGGCACTTCGTGGGGGCGCGACGGACGTGAACGATATGGTCAAGCTGAGCAGCAGAGAGAAGAGCATTCTCCTACAGATCCCCTTGGTGGGTGGCGGCGATAACGGAACACCGGGGAAACTCATGGAGGTTTCCACCGTCCTCACCATGGCGGCCCGCCAAATGCTTTTTTGCGAAGGCGAAGTTGCAGAGCACCTGTTTTGCGTTCTGAGCGGCTATATCCGCCTTTATCGCACGAGCAAGGATGGCCGCGAGGCCGATATCAGAATTTGCGGCCCGGGCGATACATTCAACGAGTGTCTCATCTTCGGTTCGGAGCATTATCAGTCCAGCGCACAGGTCGCCGAAAACTGTACGCTGGCACGGATAGAGCTCAGCCGCATCAGATCATTGATTGAGGAAGATCCGTCGGTCGCAAAAGCTGTCGTGCAGTGCCTGTCCAAGAGCCTACTGACCACGATGGATTGTGTGGCCAATGACCGGCTGCAAACTGCACCTCAGCGCGTTGCAAATTACCTCATTATGCAGGGGCCAGGCGATTCGACATCCTATTCCCTGCGATTGCCTTTCCAGAAAAGCGTTCTGGCAGGCAAGCTTGGCCTTGCACCGGAAGCGCTTTCCCGCGCCTTCTCCAGCCTTAGGGATGCTGGCGTGATCGTCAGGGGACGCACCATTCAGGTGAATGATGTCGGCACGCTGAAACAGTTTTAAAACTGCTTCAGCGTTGGCCGCTTCTTACAGTCCGCCGTGCTGCTTCAGGAAGCCGACAATCGTGTCCACGCCTTCGCCGCGCTTCATATCCGTAAACACGAAGGGCATCTCCTTGCGCATACGGGTTGCGTCGGTGTCCATGACGCCAAGATCGGCCCCGACATAGGGTGCAAGGTCTTTTTTGTTGATGACCAGCAGGTCTGAGCGGGTAATGCCCGGTCCACCCTTGCGCGGAATTTCCTCTCCCTGGCACACGGAGATCACATAGATGGTGATATCCGCCAGATCAGGCGAAAAGGTCGCGGCCAGATTGTCGCCACCCGACTCGATAAAAACGATGTCGAGATCAGGGAAGCGCTCGTTGAGACCGGCAATCGCCTGAAGATTGATTGTCGCATCTTCGCGGATCGCCGTGTGCGGACATCCGCCGGTTTCCACACCCACAATCCGCTCAGACGGCAGCGCCTGCATGCGCACCAGCGCTTCGGCATCTTCCTTGGTGTAGATATCGTTGGTCACCACGGCAACAGAGTAATCACCGCTCATGGCCTTGCACAGTTTTTCCGTAAGCGCCGTCTTGCCGGAGCCAACAGGCCCACCGATGCCGACCCGAAGCGGGCCATTTCCCGATTTCATACGCGTTTTCCTTCCAAACAAGATCGTTCTGACATTAGCGATTTCCACCGGACGCATTCAACGGCTAAGAGCGGAAAAGCCGGGTTTCCTGAATTTCATGCCGCATGGAGGCCGTATCGGCGAGAATCGTTGCCGACCCCAGATCATCCAACGTCGACGCCGCTGCACGCGCGGCAACAACAGCAATTTCAGCTTCCAGATGGGCAAGGATCGTCACGCCATCCTTCTGCCCACTGATACCAAGACGTATGCCCGCGGACACGAATTGCGAAACACCGGAATGCAGATAGGCAGCAAGTGTGTCCTCAATCCCGACCCCATGTGCTGAGGCAACGGCACCCACCGCAACCGGATAGGGCGTTTCCTTCGACAGGCGGCTCAACACCTCCTGCGGCCAGGCCGTCGCAGCGGCTAAGAAGGCGTCACCGAGCAACACCGTTTCACGATAGCGTTCCGCAGAACCCGCGAGGGCTCGCCCGAGTTCGCAAAGTTCCGCCAGTTCCTCACCATCCGCATGGCATCGCCACGCTTGCGCCAGGAGCACGGCGTCGTTCCAAAGCGCCCCGCGCCGCAACAGCAGTGAAATCCAGTCGTGCAGCTCACTGGCGCGGGAAAGGCGTCGGTCATTGACTACACTTTCCAGCCCGCCGGAATAGGAAAAGGCCCCGACGGGAAATGCTGGCGACATCCACGCCAGCAGCTTCAGCAATGCATCGACGTTACGGCTCACCGACATCAATCGTGGCTGTGGGAATGGTGGTCGTGTCCATGGCTATGGCCACCATGGGCATGGTAGGCACCACGCGCTGGCTGGAACGGCTCCTCCACATCGCGCACCGTTGCACCCAGGCCCTCAAGCATGGCGCGAATCACGTGGTCGCGAAGGATCAGAATACGGCCTTCCTCGATCTGCGCCGCAAGGTGGCGGTTACCCAGATGCCATGCGAGTTCGATGAGGTGGAGCGTGTTTCTGGCCTTTATTTCAAACAGCTTCTCATCCGCTGCCCGAACCTCCACAAGGTCACCATTTTCCACAACCAGCAAATCCCCATGGGCAAACAGCACAGCTTCCTTGAGGTCCAGCATCACCATCTCATCATTCTGCAGGTGCAGAAGCTTGCGGCGCAGATGCCTCTGATCGTGGGCGAGAGTGACGTAACCCGAGGGTTCGTCACCGGGTGTGCCAGCAGGGAGATAGGATTGTACGCGCAGCATCGGGCTATCCAGAATTTGGTTTCAATCAGCGTTGAAACCTGAAGGATGCCGCCCGTGAATGCAAGCCGCTTGTGATGGAAAGACGGTAGGATAAAGACAAATAATCGTCTGCAATCAACAAACTAGAGCAATTCCAGCAAAAGTGGAAATCGGTCTTGCGTCCGGAATTGCGTATAACAAACAGATAGAGCTTTGAAGGTGAACCAGCATTCGCCGGAAAGGCTCTATGAAGCGGCAAGCAATGTTGCTTTGAGATCGCCGACCGCTTGCGCGAGTGCTAGATCAGTCTCATGGCGCACGCAATTTCGTCCAGATGCCTTGGCCAGATAGAGCGCCTTGTCAGCCGCCGCAAATGTATCATGTTTGGAGCGTGACGGATCAATATCGGCAACGCCCACGGACACTGTCGTCTGAACCCGATGCGCGTCGAACGTGATCGTCAGGCACGAAACACGAATCCGCGCGAGTTCTATCATGATCAGCCGGTCTTTCAGCAGCCCACCGCGAACGATCACGGCAAACTCTTCGCCACCCAGTCTGGCCACGCAATGAAACTCGCCGAACACATCAGCAATTGCCGCGGCTGCTTTCTTGATGACGACATCGCCCGCAGCGTGGCCATAGCTGTCATTGATCCCCTTGAAGCGATCCAGATCGAAGATCGCCAGCGAGGCATCATCCAGCACTTCTTCAAAGCACTGGTTGAACGCCCGCCTGTTGGCAAGACCTGATAGCGTATCGGTCTTGCTCAACCGCTCAAACTCGGCATGGGAATCATGGAGCTTGCGAAGGGCTTTGGACAGAATACTGCACAACATGCCGGTCACGAGACCGCCCACGATCCAGGCCATTACGACGCTATAGGCAAGTGCCTCATACAGCGGTAGCGGCAGAAGATTGAAATAGTCGCCGACTGCAATGGCCGCACAACTCACCAGGACTGACAGAATGATGGAGACAAAGACCATCTTGGCTGCAAAGCTACGCGTATTTTGCTTTTCACCAGCATCATTCAAACTCATTTCCAGCGAAATAAATTTCTTTAAACGCTTAGTCATCACACCTCACCCTGCATGACTTTACCGATAACCCTCATAGGTTGGCTGTCAGTAAATCGAATGTCTAAATTTTTAGCTACTTAAGGTATATTTGTGGATTATTGCAAAGAGTGAATCTCTGACACATCGCATCGCCTCAAAAACCCGCATCCCCTTTAAAAGGCTGGCAAGGCAATGTTGCGGCGGCGCAGAAACAAATGATAGCCGGCGCCATTTCTAAGGATAAAAATAACGTGATGCGAGCTTGCAACCCGCAGCAATCATTAACGATTTAGCTTTGCCTGTTTGAAGGGAGGCGGGCCGCTTTCGTCCCGGATCGAGGTGCGAATCGGCAAGAGACTAAAAACAAAAGAGCTGCGATCGTCATACGATTCGCAGCTCTTGTGATGAGGCAGTGTCAATCAGAAATAGAAAGACACAAAAAAAGTCGTCTTTTTATCAAAATAGGAAATAGCGTTGCGCCATCGGCAACACTGTCGCTGGCTCACAGGTCAGCAACTCGCCATCGGCGCGGACCTCATAGGTTTCAGGGTTCACCTCGATATGCGGCGTCAGTGAGTTGTGGATCATGGATGCCTTGGAGATGCCACCGCGCACGTTGCGTACCGCAAGAAGCTTCTTCGCCACGCCAAGACGCTGAACAATTCCGCCATCCAGCGACGCTTGAGACACGAATGTTACCGACGAATTGGTGCGCAGCTTACCGTAAGCGGCAAACATGGGACGGTAGTGCATCGGCTGCGGTGTGGGGATTGAGGCGTTCGGATCACCCATCGGTGCGGCAGCGATGGAGCCGCCCAGCAGAACCATTTCCGGCTTCACACCAAAAAAGGCCGGGCTCCACAGTACCAGATCGGCTCGCTTGCCAACCTCGACAGAGCCAATTTCATGAGAAATGCCGTGCGCAATAGCGGGGTTGATGGTGTATTTGGCGATGTAGCGACGAACACGGAAATTGTCGTTCTCGCCAACCTCTTCCTTCAAGCGGCCGCGCTGGCGCTTCATCTTGTCGGCTGTCTGCCATGTGCGGATGGCAACCTCGCCCACGCGCCCCATGGCCTGGCTGTCGGATGAAATGATCGAGAAGGCACCGATATCATGCAGAATGTCTTCCGCAGCAATAGTTTCCTTGCGAATACGGCTTTCCGCAAAGGCGATGTCTTCCGGGATGGATGGCGAGAGATGGTGGCAGACCATCAGCATATCAAGATGCTCCGCCAGCGTGTTGATCGTATAGGGCCGCGTGGGGTTGGTGGAAGACGGAATGACGTTGGGATTGCCGCAAATCTTGATGATATCAGGCGCGTGGCCACCGCCTGCCCCTTCCGTGTGGAAGGCATGGATGGTGCGCCCGTTAATGGCGTTGATCGTGTCTTCCACAAAGCCACTTTCGTTCAGCGTATCGGTGTGGATCATCACCTGCACGTCAAAGGCATCGGCAACGGTCAGGCAATTGTCGATGGCGGCCGGTGTCGTGCCCCAGTCCTCATGCAGCTTCAGCGAGGATGCCCCAGCAAGGATCATTTCTTCCAGCGGTGCTGGCAGCGAGGCATTGCCCTTGCCGGCCAGGGCAAGGTTCATCGGGAAAGCATCGAAGCTCTCAATCATTCTTTCAATGTGCCATGCGCCCGTGCAGGTGGTGGCGAGCGTTCCGTGGGCCGGGCCTGAGCCGCCGCCGAGCATGGTGGTCACGCCACTCATCAAGGCTTCTTCAATCTGCTGCGGGCAGATGAAATGGATATGGGCGTCCATGCCGCCCGCCGTTAGTATCTTGCCCTCACCGGCAATCGCTTCCGTCGAGGGGCCGACGATAATGGTCACACCCGGCTGAGTGTCCGGGTTCCCCGCCTTGCCGATCGCATGAATGCGTCCATCTTTCAGCCCGATATCGGCCTTGTAGACGCCGCTGTGATCGACAACGACGACATTGGTAATGACGGTATCGACAGCGCCTTCAGCCCGCGTAGCCTGGCTTTGGCCCATGCCATCACGAATAACCTTGCCGCCGCCAAATTTCACCTCTTCACCATAGACGGTGAAGTCCTTTTCGATCTCAATGAACAGCTCCGTATCGGCAAGCCGCACCTTGTCGCCCACCGTGGGTCCGAACATGCTGGCGTAAGCGGCGCGGGAAATCTTGTAAGGCATGGAAATCAGGCTCCTTGGGAAGCGGAGAAAATAAAGGCAGCATCTGGATCAGTAACCGTCGGAAAGCTCGCGAAGCTCTGCGGCGCGTTTCGTGCTCATATCGGCAAGGCAGGAAGAAATAAGCATCGACTCCATCGTTCCGCCGCGTGCCTGAAAGCCAGCCACTTCGCAATTGGCATCACGAAAGGCCACCCAGGCGCGTTGCGCGGCAACGAGAGCATCGACCGCACCTTTGCTCTCTTCGTCTGCGGACTTGTCCCAATCGCTCATTTTCGTACGAAGATGCTTGTAGGCCGCATTCAGATCCTTGTCGGCCTTGTCGTACTCAATATCGGCACAGGCGTTCATATCTCTTTGCGTCACCGGCTCGGCGCAGTTGGGCTCTTCTTCTTGCGCCCGCGCCACGTTTGCGCCGATCAACAAAGTCGCCGACAGCACCAGAATGCCTGCGCAAAGAGCATTCTTAATCATCAGGCCATGCGTCGCCATCACAGCTTACCCATCACGAGCTTGCGAAAGCCATAGACTTCGCGCTTGCCCGAAAGCGGCACCAGCGTCACTTCGCGCTTCTGGCCCGGCTCGAAGCGAACAGCCGTACCGGCTGGAATATCCAGACGCATGCCATGCGCCTTCTCGCGGATAAAATCCAACGCGGCGTTGGTTTCAGCAAAGTGATAATGGCTGCCGACCTGAACAGGCCTGTCGCCAGTGTTGGAAACCTCAATAGTTATCGTCGGCTGTCCGGCATTAAGTTCGATCTCGCCGTCTGCTGCAATGACTTCACCTGGAATCATGATCTTGTCCTTCGTCGTCACGCCGCTTCCGCGGCGGCGCATCCCTCAGCCTTCAATATCCGCTTGGTCGAGGCCGGGTTGTTCACCAGCTTTTCCGCAGGGCGGATCGGACGCCGCACCAGCTCTCCCCCGCAATTGGGGCATTTTCCACTGAGGACCGACGTCGCACAGTCGCTGCAAAACGTGCATTCGAACGAGCACATCATCGCATCAAGACTATCGGGCGGCAAATCCTTGTCGCAGCATTCACAATTGGGGCGAAGCTCCAGGCTCATGGCGTCGTCCCTCAGCGTATAGGTTCATGGACGGTGACCAGCTTGGTACCATCGGGAAATGTCGCTTCTACCTGCACGTCATGGATCATCTCGGCAATGCCATCCATCACCTGATCGCGTGTAATGACATGCGCACCGGCTTCCATCAGTTCGGAGACGGCGCGGCCATCGCGCGCGCCTTCCACGACGAAATCGGTAATCAACGCAATGGCTTCAGGATAATTGAGCTTGACGCCGCGCTCCAGACGCCGACGTGCAACCATGGCTGCCATGGAAATCAGAAGCTTGTCTTTTTCTCTGGGAGTGAGGTTCATTATCGTTCCGTTTCTAGAGCGCCATGCGCTTTCAAGAACGCATGGACGACGCTCGAACATGTGTTCAATTCATGCGTCAGAGATTCCAGACTTTCGGCACTGGCGCGCCGTTTCGCAAGAGCGAAATGATCGGAAACAGCATTTTTCTTAGGGTGAAACCATCAGATGCGGAGAGCCGCACGACGAGCTTTCCCTGCCATTCACTGGCACCGCCGGAAAACCCGGCAATAGCCCGGATTTTAGGCAAAAGCGCCTCTGCCAGAGGCCCGATATAAAGAAGGGTTGCAAAGGCGACCTGCCCGCCAAGAACCGGGGCTGCTTGGGTCAATTCGCCCACACGTCCGTCCAGAAGAAGCTCTTCCGCATGAACAAGCTTGCCGCCGTGGCGAATGCGCCATCTGTCGCGGAAAAGCCCCTCCGTCATCGCCTCGCCCATGGCCTGACGGCCCAGAAGAACGGCCTCCACGGCGATGAATTCCGCGGAAGCATCAAGGTCAGCTTCCAGCCTGCGGGTTAGCGAAGAATGATTAAAAAGAATGGTTTCCTGGGGCAGCCAATGGAGCTTAGCGTCAGGCCCGGCAGAAACGCGGGCCGTGACTGTGGTCGTGCCCGATGCGGCCTTGTAGACCTTTTCGCATGCCTGCGTTGTTACGACGAGTGATGTGCCTGCGCCAGCAACCGCTTGCCACTCTATTTCATCTCCCCCGGTCAATCCGCCGGAAGAGTTGATCAGAATGGCTTCCATTTCATTGGAGAATGTATCGGGCAGCCTGATCTTGGCGCAGCCTTCCTGAAACAATTCGTCCAGACGGCTGCGCCCATTGAGCGCCTTTGTTACAATGCGCCCTCTACCTCGGGCGCGCTGCGGGCGGGGTTGAGGGGTGATTTGCTCGTCTGGCTGCACGTCGTCTCCGAAGCTTTTGCGGATGCAGAAGCGGGAACCGCTTTTACCGAGCAATCCGTCTTCGCAGTTGCGTCGACAACCATCTGCCCTTCCGTGTTCTGGAAGAAGTCCCACATTCTTTCAGCCGCATCAACCTGCCGAACGATTTCCGTTGGCATTTTCCGGTCTACAGCCTGCTGCACCTTACCCGCTGGCTCACTGGAAGGCTTGCGGATAATGGCGGCGGCGGATGCGACCATCTCAGCCTTCATTGTTGCACGCGGCCAGGCATGGTCCCAGGCATCAATGACATAGGAATGGATGCGCGCACCGCTCTTGCATACGTCATAGGAATTCAGAGTAAAGCTGTCTGTGGACTTGCTTTTGACAGCGCCCTTGCAGCCATCCATGTCCGCCCAGCGCTTCAATGCGACCTCACCGCTATACTGCCAATAGGGCTTGCCACCGCCCTGATAAGGGTTGGCAGGGTCTTTGAGGCCAGCAAACGCGATGATCGACAATGGCTTCGCAGGCGTGCAGCTTGATGCATCCGGCGACCATCTGCCCCTGTCTTCCATCGGATATCCGGCGCGAAGCGAAGCGACAAAGCCAGCGGCGGCAAAATCGCTGCTGCCGCTGCAAAGATATTGCGACAGCATGCGACCACCACCGGAATAACCCGAACCGTAAAAACGGGCCTCATCCACACACAACTTGGATTTGATCATGGTGACAGCATCACGAATGAAGCCCGGCTCATTCAAGCCGCCCTCACGCTTGGTCACACCGGGAACATTCCATGCGTTGGTACCGGGCAGTTCCCCGCCAAGGCTACCCTGCAGCGCAACGACAATGATGCCTTCGCGCTCGCCGACTTTGTCCCAACCGCTGCGGTCAAGCTGTCCGTTTGGATTGCTGTTGCTGCCGTGAAAATCAAACACCACAGGCATTTTCTTGCGACCATCATAAGAGGATGGAACGAAATAGACACCAACGCGTTTAGAGCCATCGGACATCAGCGAAAAAGCATGACGTCCAGCTTGTGCGGTCTCCCCGCACGTCGATGCAAATGCAGCCGAACCCGTAGCAACGAGGACGGCAAAGCCTGTGAGCGCAGGTCGGGCCAACCGGAGCATCCGGCCAGCAGCAGTGGTAAAATTCATCGGCACGCCTTTATTGGCACAGTTCCCCGGCAGTATGCCGGAAAATACGTGGAATGTAAGGGATCGACGGGGGCGGCACGCAAATGGCCTCGCCATTGTGTCTTGCATGCAGCAGTTTCGATGCCAATAACACACGTGCTTATTTAATGAAAAGCTAAAATTACGCATGAATGCTATGCATTGGCGCATAGGACTTCATTTTATTTAACGACGCGCACCCATTGCGTGAGTGGAAAATCAGCGTCAGACGGTCAAGTGGCGCCGGGCTTCTACCGTATCCAGCGTCTCGGCTTTGCCCTCGTGAACGATCTCTCCGCGATCCATAATATAGACGTAATCAGCCAACTCGCGGCAGAAATCCAGATACTGCTCCACCAGCAAAATGGCCATACCGGTTGAATCTCGCAGATATTTGATGGCTCTGCCAATATCCTTGATGATCGATGGCTGAATGCCCTCAGTCGGTTCATCCAGCACCAGAATTTTAGGACGCGTCACCAGCGCACGACCAATGGCCAGTTGCTGCTGCTGCCCGCCGGAGAGATCGCCGCCACGCCGCGACAGCATGGGTTGCAGCACCGGAAACAGGCTGAAAATATCGTCTGGAATAAACCGATCCTTGCGCGGCAGAGGCGCATAGCCCGATTGCAGGTTTTCCTGCACGGTCAAAAGCGGAAAGATTTCCCGGCCCTGCGGTACATAACCCACGCCACGCTTGGCGCGCTGATAGGGTGCGAGACCATTGAGGCTTTCACCTGCGAATGTGATGTTGCCGCCGCTCAACGCGTGCTGACCCGTGACCGCGCGCAACAGCGAGCTTTTGCCCACACCATTGCGACCCAGCACGCAGGTAATCTTGCCCATTTCTGCATTCAGCGAAATGCCCCGCAGAGCGTGTGCCGCGCCATAGTGAAGATTGATCTTATCGACGCTTAGCATCAATTCGCTCCCATTTCAGTTTTTGGTGCCACCGGCTGCCCTGCATCATCGCCCCAGGTAATTCTCGATCACCTTCGGGTCGTTCGAGACAAAATCAATCGACCCTTCGGCCAGCACAGAGCCTTCGGCCAAGCACGTGACCTTGACGCCGAGTTCGCGAATGAAACCCATGTCGTGTTCCACAACCACCACTGATCGGGTCTTGGCAATTTCCTTCAGCAGAACCGCTGTCTCGGCCGTTTCGGCGTCGGTCATTCCAGCAACAGGCTCGTCCACCAGGAGCAGTTTTGGTTCCTGCGCGAGCAGCATGCCGATCTCCAACCATTGCTTTTGCCCATGCGAAAGATTGGCGGCGAGATCGTTGCGACGATGGCCGAGGCGAACCGTGGCGAGAATCTCCTCGATCCGAACCTTGTCGTCTTTCGTCAGTGTGTAGAACAGCGTCGCGAACACGCCGCGCTTGCGGTTCAGCGCCAGTTCCAGATTGTCCCACACCGTATGGCTCTCAAACACCGTCGGCTTCTGGAATTTGCGGCCAATTCCCAGCTGGGCGATATCGGCTTCGTCCTTCTTGGTCAGGTCGATGCTGTCTTCAAACAGCACCGTGCCGCTATTGGGTCTTGTTTTACCGGTGATGATATCCATCATCGTGGTCTTGCCAGCGCCATTGGGGCCAATAATGGCGCGCAACTCGCCCGGCTCCACCACAAACGACAGGGAGTTCAGCGCCTTGAAACCATCGAAGGACACAGACACGCCATCCAGATAAAGCAGGCTTTTTGTTCTCTTTTCAGAAATCGTGTTCATGGTGCCTACTCCGCAGCCTGTTGTATCGCTTGTGCCGCGTCATCGGCATTCTTCGCCGCCACCTGCTGCTTTTCGCGGCGTCCCGCCAGATAATGCTGCACGCTGCCGACAATGCCTCTCGGGAAAAACAGGGTGACGGCAATGAAGAGACCACCCAGCGCAAACAGCCAGAATTCAGGAAACGCGCCGGTGAAGTAGCTTTTGCCGCCATTGACCATGATGGCACCGATGATCGGGCCGATCAGCGTTCCGCGCCCTCCCACCGCCGTCCAGACCACGACTTCAATGGAGTTGGCAGGCGAAAACTCACCCGGATTGATGATGCCCACCTGCGGCACGAACAATGCACCGGCAATGCCTGCCATCATGGCGGATACGACGAAGGTAAACAGCTTGATGTTTTCCACGCGAAAACCGAGGAACCGGACGCGACTTTCGGAATCGCGCACACCCACCAGCACCTTGCCGAATTTGGAGTTGACGATGCCGGATGCAATCAGCAGGCACAGCGCCAGCATGATGGCCGTCATGGCAAACAGCACAGCGCGCGTACCATCGGACTGAACAGAAAAGCCGATTATGTCCTTGAAGTCCGTCAGACCATTATTGCCGCCAAAGCCCATATCGTTGCGGAAGAAAGCCAGCAGCAGCGCATAGGTCATGGCCTGAGTGATGATGGACAGATAGACACCATTCACGCGGGAGCGGAAGGCGAGCCAGCCGAACACAAAGGCCAGCACACCGGGCGCGACCAGCACCATCAGCATGGCAAACCAGAACATGTCGAAGCCATGCCAGAACCATGGCAGCTCTTTCCAGTTCAGAAACACCATGAAATCCGGCAGAATTGGGTGGCCATAGGTGCCCCGCGTACCAATCTGCCGCATCAGATACATGCCCATGGCATAACCGCCGAGCGCAAAGAACGCGGCGTGGCCAAGCGAGAGAATGCCGCAATAACCCCAGACAAGATCAAGCGCCAAGGCCAGAATGGCATAGGACAAATACTTGCCCAGCATCGACATGATGTAGGTCGGAATGCGGAACGCGCTATCGACAGGCAAAAGCAGGTTCGATGCAGGAACGAGGAGCGCAATGGCCAGAATGATGCCGATGGCAATCGAAATACGGCGGTCGAGTGCGCGAAGAAGGAAGCCGGTAATCATGCTTCAATCGCCCTTCCCTTGAGTGCGAAGAGACCACGCGGTCGCTTCTGGATGAACAGGATGATGAGGACGAGGACGAGAATTTTTCCGAGCACCGCACCGACGGTTGGCTCGAGAAACTTGTTGAGGACGCCCAGCGTCAGCGCGCCGACGAAGGTTCCCCAGAGATTGCCGACACCGCCGAACACCACCACCATGAAACTGTCGATGATGTAGGACTGACCAAGGTTGGGCGAGACGTTATCGATCTGCGAAAGCGCCACACCCGCCAACCCGGCAACGCCGGAACCCAGCGCGAAGGTGAAAGCATCCACCCAAGGCGTGCGAATACCCATGGATGAGGCCATGCGCCGGTTCTGCGTCACCGCCCGCATCTGCAGACCGAAGGCCGAACGCTTCAGCAGAAGCAGAAGGGCAAAGAATACCGAGAGCGAGAAACAGACGATCCAGACGCGGTTCCAGGTGAAATTGAGATAGCCGACGCTGAACGAGCCGGACATCCAGCTGGGGTTGCCCACTTCCCGGTTCGTTGGGCCGAAAATGGAGCGAACACCTTGCTGCAACATCAGCGAAATGCCCCATGTGGCCAGAAGGGTTTCCAGCGGCCGACCATAGAGAAAACGAATGACGCCGCGCTCCATCACCAGACCGACAGCACCTGTGACCAGAAATGCCACGGGCAGCGCAATGGCCAGCGACCAATCGAACAGGCCGGGATAATGGCTGCGGATCACCTCCTGCACCATGAAGGTGGAATAGGCACCGATCATAACCATTTCGCCATGGGCCATGTTGATGATACCCATCACGCCGAAGGTAATGGCAAGGCCAATCGCCGCCAGGAGCAGCACTGAACCGAGAGACAGGCCGTACCAGATATTCTGGCCCGCATCCCAGAGTGCAAGCGTGCCTTCAATGTGCGCGATTGCCGCATCGATATCAGGCTTCAGACTGGCATCGGTCACATTCGCAGCAGCCATCAGAATGCTCACCCCACCACGCCCACCAAGGCTTTTGATGGTGTCAATAGCAGCGCGCTTTTCATCAACGGATCGATCTGAGGCCAGCACGGAAACGGCCCGCGCTTCTTCCATCCGTGTGCGCACTTGGGCGTCGGTTTCCTTGGCAATTGCCGCCTCCAGCAATTGCAGGTTCTCGGCGCTCGGCGCTTTCAAGACGGCGTCTGCAGCAGCGAGGCGAACGGATTTATCGGGGCTGAGCAACGTTAGGCCACCCAGAGCGGCGCGGATGACACGGCGAAGGTTGTTGTTGACGCGAATCTTGGTCACGGCGGCTTTCGGAGCCTCGCCCGCGCTCTCTCCTGTCAATGGATCGACGAGCGTGAAATTGGCACCGGCTGCCTTTGTCATGAAAACGCGATTGTCGGATTTACGAACATAGAGATCGCCTTCCGCAAAGGCTTCGAGCGCCGGCACCACACGCGGATCGCCGGATGCTGCGATCTGGCCCGTCAACGTCTCGGCTTGCTTGAAGTCCGCCGTGCCAAGCGCATCGATCAACGCTTTGGGATCGCTCTGCTGGGCGAAGGATGGAGCCGCGATGCCGAGCGCCAGCCACAGAAACATGGCTTGAAGAAGTAATCGGATCGTCATGTCAGTTCCCCAATATACGAGACGGCGATGCATCAGTCCGTGTGGTTACGCTAGAGTGGACAGCCCCTCTGCCCTCTCCATCGTCATCCTCGGGCTTGACCCGAGGATCTGCTGCCGCTGCGGCGCGTTCCATCGTCTCCGAGAGAACGCGGTTGCCGTTGGTAGATCCTCGGGACAAGCCCGAGGATGACGGTGAGTGAGGAGGTCATGTCAGTCAGTATGGAATCCCTCCCCGTTACGGAGAGGGGTTGATGGGCCAAGGTTACATGCCCTTGCCGCCGCATTTGCCCGCGGTTACGTTGAAGTTGCCGCACTCCATCGGCTTGCGCCAATCAGAGATCAGGTCCTTGCTATCCGGCAGGTAATCCGACCACTCATCGCCCACGACCTGCGCGGTCTGCTGTACGATTTCGAACTGGCCATCGGACTGGATTTCGCCAATCAGAACTGGCTTGGTGATGTGGTGGTTCGGCATAACGGTGGCGTATCCGCCAGACAGGTTTGGCACGGAGACGCCGATAATGCTGTCGAGAACCTTGTCGGTTTCGGTCGTACCTGCGGCTTCCACGGCCTTGACCCATGCGTTGAAGCCAATATAGGCGGCTTCCATCGGGTCATTGGTCACACGCTTGTCGTTCTTGGTGAACGCATGCCATTCCTTGATGAACTCCGCATTGACGGGCGCATCGACGGACTGGAAGTAGTTCCATGCGGCAAGATGGCCAACCAGCGGGCCTGTATCGAGACCAGCCAGCTCTTCTTCACCCACAGAGAAGGCAACGACGGGGATATCTTCGGCCTTCACGCCCTGGTTTGCCAGCTCCTTGTAAAACGGCACGTTGGCATCACCATTGATGGTGGAAACAACGGCTGTCTTCTTACCGGCAGAACCGAATTTCTTGATGTCGGAAACAATGGTCTGCCAGTCGGAATGGCCGAATGGCGTGTAGTTGATCATGATGTCCTCTTCCTTGACGCCCTTCGACATCAGGTAGGCTTTCAGGATCTTGTTGGTTGTCTGCGGATAGACATAGTCCGTGCCCGCCAGAACCCAGCGCTCGACGCCTTCTGTGCTCGCCAGATAGTCAACAGCGGGAATGGCCTGCTGGTTGGGGGCTGCACCGGTGTAGAAGATGTTGCGGGAGGATTCTTCGCCTTCATACTGAACGGGATAGAAGAGGATGGAATTCAGCTCTTCAAAGACAGGCAGAACGGACTTGCGGGAAGACGATGTCCAGCAACCAAAAACCGCCGCGACCTTATCCTGCGAAATCAGCTGACGAGCCTTTTCCGCAAAGAGCGGCCAGTCGGAGGCCGGATCGACAACAACGGCTTCGAGCTTCTTGCCCAGCACGCCGCCCTTCTTGTTCTGCTCCTCGATCAGCATCAACATGGCGTCTTTCAGAGTTGTCTCGGAAATAGCCATGGTGCCAGACAAGGAATGCAGAACGCCGACCTTGATCGTATCGTCAGCGGCAAACGCGCCATGGAATGCAGTGGTAGACAAGATGGCACCGAGCAAAGCGCCGGAAAGCATTTTCTTGAAAGTCATCGGAAGGACCCCTCTCCTGTTCAGCCTCTATGGGCTCAGCGGTTATGTTACCGCTGCTGGAGGGGACTATCGGTCTCGCATTCGCAAAACCGTATACGTCAATTGACGTAGGTGGGGTGGCGAAACAGGAACGCCAGACCATTCGTTATAGACTTCAGCCAACCGGCTAAGCGCCCACGGTGCCGCAATCAGTTATGCGGCTTATCCTTGTCACCATCCGTAATGGCTTGCTGATGATACCAGCTGTCGAAATCAATATGCGTCTTTGGTGAGGTCATGGACGGAACCGTCTTGACGACTGCGTTGCGCATGCCCTTGAAGCCTGCACGGCCACCGACAGGGAACTGATAGATCGTGGCGCTTTCCAGATGCGGTTCACTTCTCATGACATCCACTCTTTCGTTGAACAGCCAGCATTGTTGCCTCATCTCAAATATACGCGCAAATACGCCGAAAAACACCCCTCCTGATTAAAAAAATATCACAAAGCCTATTTTTTAGGCGGCTCATGATCTCCACGGCGCAAAGAACAGTCTTTATGCAGATATCGAGCGAAATTTCGAAATTTTCGGACGAAAAATCCAGTTCGCTAAAGAAACGGCATCATTTTTGACCAAAAATGGGCTCTGCCCTGCCAAAAGCATCGGGAATCACTGTGTTTTTCAAAAAAGCGCACTGCGCCGTTTCTAAGGTTTCTGACTCGAAATCACCCATTCGCACGAAAAAAAGACGACGCCCGATCGCGCACCCATCAAACTGGCACGGGGAATGCTTCTATAGGGACAGCACTTGAAAGCGAGGGCCGTCTGATAGGCGGTTTGCTCGCGACGAGAATATCAAGGCTTCGCATCTTAACCTATGAGAGGTTCGCAATGACTAAGTTTAAACTCGAGTACATCTGGCTCGATGGTTACAAGCCGGTAGCAAACCTGCGTGGCAAGACGCAGATCAAGGAATTCGACGAATTCCCGACACTCGAGCAGCTTCCGCTCTGGGGCTTCGATGGCTCCTCCACCCAGCAGGCCGAAGGCCACAGCTCGGACTGCGTTTTGAAGCCTGTCGCTATCTATCCTGATCCAGCCCGCACAAACGGCGCGCTCGTTATGTGTGAAGTCATGATGCCGGATGGCGTTACGCCACACGCATCCAACAGCCGCGCAACCATTCTGGAAGACGAAAACGCCTGGTTCGGCTTCGAGCAGGAATACTTCTTCTACGAAGACGGTCGTCCGCTCGGCTTCCCTGAGCAGGGCTACCCAGCTCCGCAGGGCCCTTACTACACAGGCGTCGGCTACAAGAATGTCGGCTCCATCGCACGTGAAATCGTTGAAGAGCACCTCGACCTCTGCCTCGAAGCAGGCATCAACCACGAAGGCATCAACGCCGAAGTGGCCAAGGGTCAGTGGGAATTCCAGGTTTTCGGCAAGGGCTCCAAGAGCGCTGCTGACCAGATCTGGATCGCTCGCTACCTGCTTCTTCGCCTCTGCGAAAAGTATGGCATCGACGTAGAATTCCATTGCAAGCCACTCGGCGATACCGATTGGAACGGCTCTGGCATGCACTGCAACTTCTCCACCAAATTCATGCGTGAAGTTGGCGGCAAGGAATATTTCGAGGCGCTCATGGCTGCCTTCGAAAAGAACTGGAAAGAGCACATCGACGTTTACGGCCCAGACAACCATCTGCGTCTGACCGGCAAGCACGAAACAGCGCCTTGGAACAAGTTCTCCTACGGCATTGCTGACCGTGGCGCGTCTATCCGCGTTCCACACTCCTTCGTCAACAACGGCTACAAGGGTTACCTTGAAGACCGTCGTCCGAACAGCCAGGGCTGCCCTTACCAGATCGCTTCCGTCGTTCTGAAGACGATTGCTGAAGTGCCTCTCGCACAGTCCGCTGCTGCCTGATAAATTGAACATGGCGTCGCTCTCCCGGGGCGGCGCCATTTTTCCATTCCGCCACAAGACCCCGCACCATCTTCAGGACCATGGGTCTGGATGAGTGAAATGTCTCCCAAACAGGCGATGGAAATCCGGCATGGCCGCACGGCAACGTATCATCCCCATCAGGCGCGAATATAATCGCTGGGTAGCCAACCAGACGCTGGAAGACTATGCGCTCCGCTTTACCGCAAAAAGCGCCCGGCAATTTTCATCCAGCCGCATTTCCCATACCGCCATCGGCGCCATCTCTTTCCTTGCGCTCGAAGCCATCGGCGGAGCCATTACCCTCTCCTATGGCACAACGAATGCCTTCTTCGCCATTCTCGTCGCCGCAACAGTCATGCTTGTCGTGGGTGTGCCGATCAGCCGGTACGCGATCCGCCACGGCGTCGATATCGACCTTTTGACCCGCGGCGCAAGCTTCGGCTATATCGGCTCCACCATCACATCGCTCATCTACGCCGCCTTCACCTTCATGCTGTTTGCCATCGAGGCATCCATCATGTCGGGCGCGCTGGATCTGGCGCTCGGCATACCCTTGTGGATTGGCTACATCATCTCCGCCGTCATGGTCATTCCGCTGGTCACGCACGGTGTGCGGCTCATCAGCCGGTTCCAGATCATCACGCAGCCTTTCTGGATCGTCCTCAACGTCCTACCCTTCATCTTCATTGCGTTTCTGGACTGGGAGAAATTCGATCTATGGCGGGCTTTTGCAGGCATCCATCACGCGTCGGGTCCACCCGGCACCACAGCCGACTTCAACCTGATCGAGTTTGGTGCCGCCTCCGCCGTCATTCTGGCGCTGATGTCACAGATCGGCGAACAGGTGGATTTCCTGCGCTTCCTGCCAGCGGAAGGCAAACTCAAGCTGCGCCACCGCTTCGCCGTGTTTCTCGCCGGTGCGGGCTGGGTTCTGGTCGGCGTGCCGAAACTGCTGGCAGGGTCTTTCCTCGTCGTGCTCACCTTCAGCTCCGGCGTACCTGTAGATCGCGCAGCCGATCCATCACAAATGTACCTCACGGCCTTTGGCTACATGATCCCCAACGAGAACGCGGCCATGTTGCTGATGGTGGCGTTTGTGGTGGTCTCGCAGCTCAAGATCAACGTCATGAACGCCTATGCAGGCTCGCTGGCCTGGTCCAATTTCTTCTCCCGCCTCACCCACAGCCACCCGGGCCGTGTGGTCTGGCTGGTCTTCAACGTTCTGATCGCACTTCTGCTCATGGAGCTTGGGATTTACCGCCTGCTGGAAGAAACGCTGGGCATTTTTTCCATCATCGCCATGGCGTGGCTTTGCACCATCTCCGCTGATCTCTTCATCAACAAGCCGCTGGGCCTTGCACCACCCGGCATCGAATTCAAGCGCGCCCATCTTTACGATATCAACCCGGTTGGTGTGGGCACCATGGCGCTGGCGGCCACGATTGCGCTCACCGCGCATTTCGGCCTGTTCGGCGGTATTGCAGCCTCCCTTGCACCCTACCTGACCCTCGTCGTTGCCTTCACCGTGTCCCCTTTGATTGCCTGGGGCACCAAGGGCAAATTCTATCTGGCCCGCAAACCGCGACAAAGCTGGGCAGAAGCCAGCAGCATTACCTGCTCGATCTGCGAACACCCATTCGAGCCCGAAGACATGGCCTGGTGCCCGGCCTATGCCGCGCCCATCTGTTCGCTATGCTGTTCTCTCGACAGCCGCTGCCACGACATGTGCAAGCCAAAGGCCAAGCTGAATTATCAGGTTGCCAGCGTCGCACGCACCTTCCTGCCCCATGATCTGGTTGCCCGGCTCTCCAGCCGGTTGGGCCGCTATGCCATGTCGGCGGCACTTGCCATTGCCCTATTGGGTGCAACGCTGGCGCTGATCGCTCATCAGGTGGGCACAGCCTCGCCCGCGACGGTTGATGTCGTCAATCGCACCATTCTGGCAGTCTTTTTCGTGTTCGCAGTCATTGCCGGGATCGTCTGCTGGTTTCTGGTGCTGGCCCATGACAGCCGTGTGGTGGCAGAGGAAGAATCCACACGCCAGAACACGCTTCTGCTGAAAGAAATTGCCGCGCATAAAAAGACGGATGCCGCTTTACAAAATGCGAAAGACACGGCTGAAGCTGCCAACCGCGCAAAAAGCCGCTATGTCGTTGGCCTCAGCCACGAACTGCGCACGCCGCTAAACGCCGTGCTCGGCTACGCGCAGATTCTCGAGCGCGACGAGACCATTCCCCAACCGCGCCAATCCGCCATCAAGGTCATCAGGCGCTCCGCAGACCACCTGTCCGGCCTGATCGACGGCCTCCTCGATATTTCCAAGATCGAAGCCGGACGGTTGCAGGTCTATTCCAACGAAATCAACATTCAGGATTTTCTCGACCAGATCATCGATCTCTTCCGGCCGCAGGCACAGGCAAAAGGGCTGGAGCTGAAACATGAACGCACCAAGGCATTGCCTCAATATGTGCGCACTGACGAAAAACGACTGCGCCAGATCCTCGTCAACCTTCTATCCAACGCCATCAAGTTCACGGATGCGGGCACGGTGGAATTCGACGTTTCCTATCGCAGCCAGGTCGCAACCTTTACGATCCGCGATACCGGACGCGGCATTGCCGAGAAGGATTTGAGCCGGATCTACGAACCGTTCCAGCGTGGCGAAGCTGAAAGCATTCGTCCCATGCCGGGCCTTGGCCTCGGGCTGACGATTACCCAGCTTTTGACCAACACACTGGGCGGTGAGATTTCCGTCGTCAGCGAGAAGGACAAGGGGTCGACGTTCAAGGTCCGGCTCATGCTTTCGGCTGTCCACCGCCCCAACACCGCCCCGGCGCTCGAGAAGACGATCACCTCCTATTCAGGACCGCGCCGGACCATCGTCGTTGTTGATGACAATGAGGATCATCGCGAATTGATGCGGCAAGTGCTTGGCCCGCTAGATTTCGTGGTGCTGACGGCGCAAAGCGGCCCGGATTGCCTGACGCTCATAGAAGGCGTGCAGCCCGATCTTTTCCTGATCGATATTTCTATGCCCGGCATGAGCGGCTGGCAGCTCGTCTCCAAACTGCGCGAAGCAGGCCAGACAGCGCCACTCATTATGCTCTCGGCCAATATTGGCGATGGCTCCATTGCAGGCGCCGGTGAAGACAACCACAACGACACGATTGTCAAACCCGTCGATATCCGGCGGCTCTGTGACAAGCTCGCCGTGCATCTGGGCCTCACCTGGCTTTATGAAGCGGATAGCCCAGCGTTGCCAAAACCTGCCAAGGCCGAAATCATCTCCCCCGGAGCTGAGCATGTCAGGGATTTGCGCCAGCTAGGCGAAATCGGCTATATCAGAGGCATCGAGGCAAAGCTTGCCGATCTGGCCCGGACCGAGATCAATGTCGCTTTTACGCAAGAGTTGGCGACCTATGTCCAAAGTTTTGATATGGCAGGCTACGCCGCATTCTTAGGCCGTTTCGAAAATCCCACACCACAGGAGCGTCAGCCATGAGCGTATCGTCTGCCGCGCTTGCAAAGGATATCGTGCTTCTGGTGGATGACAGCCCGGATGCGCTGGGCTTTCTCACCGACGCACTGGAACAATCCGGCTTTTCCGTGCTGATCGCAACCTCGGGACAAGCCGCGCTCAACATTGCCGAACGCATCACGCCCGATATCATCCTGCTGGACGCTGTCATGCCATCTATGGACGGTTTCGAGACCTGCACGCGCCTGAAGGCCAACGCGGCTGTCACGCAGGTACCGGTTATTTTCATGACCGGACTGACCGATACGGAGCATGTCGTGCGCGCCCTTGAGGCAGGTGGAGTCGATTATCTAACCAAACCGATCAATATCGATGAGCTGCGCGCCCGCATCCGCGTTCACCTTTCCAATGCCCGCTCCGCGCAAAGCGCGCGCGTTGCTCTGGATGCCGCAGGCCGCCACCTTCTGGCGGTGCGCGCCACTGGCGCCATTCACTGGTCTACTCCTCAAGCAACACGGCTGATCAATGCTGCGACGGGTCGCGATGACGGGTTGGAGATTGTGTCTCAACATATTGCAGAATGGCTGGCCAACCGCGCGACGGATGCCCTGCGGGACGCACCCCTCACGATACAGCAAGCCGATCGCGCCACGTTGCAACTGACGTTTCTAGGGGCGATGGGGCCGGATGAGCATCTGTTCCGGCTAACCGCTGCCAGCGACAAATCCGCCGATGAAATGCTGCGGCAGCATTTCTCCCTGACCGTGAGGGAATCGGAGGTGCTGCTCTGGATTGCCAAAGGCAAATCCAACCGCGATATCGGTGATATTCTTGGCCTCTCGGCCCGCACCGTGAACAAGCATCTGGAACAGATTTACGTTAAGCTCGGCGTCGAAAACCGCGCATCTGCCGCCGTCAAGGCGGCTCACATCCTGCACGATACATAGCAAAACGGGCGCAGATCATGCGCCCGTTTTTTGAAGAAGGTGAAGGCTCGCTTAGCGGCAGATGCGAGTCTTCTTCACTACGACACGACCGTGGTAATTCGTGCGAACCTTTTTGACGAAGCAATCACGCGAGGCGCGCTGGTGATGGCGCGGACGATATTCTTCACGCACTGGCTTGCGAATAACGCGCTCGGTCGTCGTTACCGTGACGGTTTCCGCGTAGGACGGCGTGACGAACGTGAAGATGGAAGAAACAGCGATCAAAGACGAGATGATAAGGGTTTTCATGATATGACCTTGTTGTTGGTGCCTATGAACGCTGGATGACCCGTTCGGTTCCCCTTTCTCTTTTATTACGGCGCATGGCGTCCGCGCCCGCACCATCATGGGGCAGCAGAAGCAGGACGATGGAGATATGAGAAGTAATTCCGATAGGTTTATCATCATTTCCGGCTGCTCCGGCGGCGGCAAATCTACCCTGTTGTCGGAACTGGCGCGGCGCGGTTACACCGTGATTGAAGAACCCGGTCGCCGTATCGTCAGACAGGAAACGAGCGCCCGGGGATCGGCCCTTCCATGGGTGGACATGGAAGCATTCGCCCGTCGCGCCGTGGCCATGTCCGTTGGGGATCGCGATCAAGCCCCTGAAACGGGCTGGGTGTTTTTTGACCGGGGTTTGATAGACGCAGCCTCCGCCCTTTACGCAGTGTGCGCAGACGGGCTGCTTCATGACCTGAAAAGCGACCATCGCTACAATCGCCGCGTCTTCCTCACGCCACCATGGCCTGAAATCTACGTGTCCGATGGCGAGCGGCAACATGATTTTGCGGCAGCTGTCTCCGAATACGACCGACTCCTCCGCGACTATCGTGCCCTGAACTACGAAACCACTGTGCTCCCAAAAGTCAGCGTCATCGAGCGCGCCGATCTCGTTCTGGACATGCTGGGCTGAGGCGGCATCAGCGCTCTTCCAGCAAGCGTGACAGGGTCACAAGCTCAAACCCCTTCTGGCGCAATCCGTCTATGATCAGCGGTATAGCCTGACGGGATACTGCACGGCTGCGATACATCACGTGCAAAAGGATGATGGACCCATTCTTCGCGTGATCGATGACATATTGCGCCAGAGCCTCCGGGCTCTCAGACACATCGGGGTAGGATTCTGGCTCCACATCCCACATGATTGTTTTCCGGTCTTGCCGGGAAAGATACCAGGGCAGGATCACAAGCTTCTTGCCGAACGGCGGACGAAACAGAATGTCACCCTCATAGCCTGCGGCACGGATGGCAGCATCGGTGCGCTCCACCTCGTCCTTGACGCGAGCTGCACCCATGAATGCCATGTTGGCATGCATGTAGGAATGGTTGCCGATCTGATGGCCCGCGTCGATGATCATTTTCGTCTGAGCCGGGTTTTCGCCAATCTCCTTGCCCGTCAGGAAAAAGGTCGCCTTGGCATTTCGCGCCTTGAGAATAGCGAGAACGTCATGCGTGAAGCGGGCCGATGGCCCATCATCCAGCGTCAGGGCAACAACCGGCTTGTCGGTTTCAACCCGCGCAATGATGTCGCCGAACAGCTGCGAGCTGCGCGATTTGCTGTAGAGATGGATGCCCAGCAGACCGGCAGAGATGACAGCAAGAACAATCAGCCCAGCAGCATATCGCATGAATCTCTACACCACCCTTGATTGCACAACCGTGACGGACATGGTGTTGCGATCTTTGGTGACGGTATTGTGGCGTTTGCCGCGAAAGTGCGCCGCAAAACGAAAAAGCCCGGCATCGCTGCCGGGCTTCTGGATTGGTTCAGTAAGGCTTACATCTGCTGGAAGTAGCTGTACTTGCCGTCTGGGCCCTTCTTCCACTCGTACATGACGTAGCCAGGCGCCTTCGGGTCGCCCTTTTCGTCGAAGGAGAGTTCGCCGAGAACGGTGGAGAACTTGCCCTTCTTCATAGCAGCAGCAACAGCTTCTGCATCGAGTGAGCCTGCATCCTTTGCAGCAGCAGCAATCGTCTGCAGCGCAGCGTAGGAGTAGAGCGTGTAAGCTTCAGGGTTGAAGCCTGCGGCCTTGAACTTGGCAACCAGGTCCTTGTTGGCAGGGTTGATGGTTGGATCAGGGCCGAACGTGTTCAGCGTGCCTTCAACAGCATCACCAGCAATGGAGGCCAGTTCGTTGGAAACAATGCCGTCGCCAGAAACGAGCTTGGCCTTCAGACCCTGGTCAGCCGCCTGACGGATGATGAGACCGGCTTCTGTGTGGAGACCACCCCAGTAGATGATCGAAACGCCAGCTTCCTTCATCTTCGCTATCAGCGCGGAGAAGTCCTTGTCGCCAACGTTCACGCCTTCGTAGATGGCTTCTTTCGCGCCAGAAGCGTTGAGCGTCTTGCGTGTTTCATCGGCGAGGCCCTGACCGTAAGGGGTCTTGTCGTGAACGATCGCGACCTTGGCACCCTTGAACTTTTCAGCAAGGTACTTGCCCGCCACGCTGCCCTGCTGGTCGTCACGTCCGCAGGTGCGGAATGTGTTCCAGAGGCCGCGTTCTGTAAAGACCGGGTTGGTCGCAGCAGGCGTGATTTCGAGGATGCCGTTCTCTGCGTAAACTTCAGACGCCGGAATGGAAACGCCGGAGTTGAAGTGACCGACAACGAACTTTACGCCATCAGCAACAAACTTGTTGGCAACCGAGATGCCCTGCTTAGGGTCGGAAACGTCGTCGCCAAGTACAATCTTGATCTTTTCGCCGTTAATTCCGCCAGCAGCATTGATGTCTGCCGCAGCCTGCTCAGCACCCTTCTGGAGCTGTGCACCAAAAGCCGCATTCGGGCCTGTCAGAGGGCCGCCAACGCCGACGAGAATGTCAGCATAGGCAGAACCACTGAAGGCGACCATTGCGGTCAGCGCAACTGCGGAAAGAAGAGACTTCTTCATTATATTACTCCCAGTTCCATGGTTGGGTTGATTATCCCTGCCTGCTCAGCACCCACCTTAACTGCGCAAGCTGTTCCACTCTCGCGAGTATTCTGAATTCAGAACAACGCCGCTGTCAATCTTTCTTCTTATAAGAAAAGGATGAAGTTCGATCATACAGCCAGTAGTAGTTATTGACCATCTGGCTGGTGCGGCGCATGCGAAATCCAACCGTTGCAAAAGCCAGCAATACTGCGACATCTATCAGGTAATAGAAGCCATTCAGCATCGGACCTGCAAACAGCGCATAGTGCATGAAACGCATGACGACGCCCAGAAGAAGCGTGTAAAGAACAACACGCGGGTAGCTCTCCCAGCTTTCTGCAACGGACTTTCCGGTGCGCCATGCCGTCCAGAACCCCAGAAGCACCACCAGCCCTCGCAAGATATAACGAACACCGCTGTCACTCTCGAAAAAAAGTCCCTGCATCTTTTTCCCCATCAGTAACCCTGCATCACCATGACAGGGCCTGTCTTTTTGTGGCGCCCGCCGTTTGCCGGCAGACTTTATCGTTATCTGTGATCTGCCCGTTGGCCCCTGCGGGACCAGACCAGGCAACCAGCGATCAGTGACGACCGCCTTCGAGATAGGCAGCCCGGACTTCCGGATTGGCCAGCAACTCCCGGCCAGAACCGCTCATCGTCACCTTGCCATTGACCATGACATAGGCCCGGTCGGACAGCTTCAAGGCGGCAAAGGCGTTCTGTTCCACAAGAAAGACGGTCAGGCCCTCTTCCTTGTTCAGCGTCTTGATCGCTTCGAAGATGCTCTTGACGATCAACGGAGCGAGGCCAAGCGATGGCTCATCCAGAAGAAGAAGCTTCGGACGAGACATCAATGCACGACCGATGGAGAGCATCTGCTGCTCGCCACCCGACAAGGTGCCACCACGCTGGGCCTGACGTTCCTTCAAGCGCGGGAACATCGTGAAGATCTTTTCCACGTCTTCCTTGAAGTACTTCAGATTGTCCAGATTGGCACCCATCTGGAGATTTTCCAGAACGGTCATGCGTGGAAATATGCGACGGCCCTCTGGCGATTGCGCGATACGACGACGCGCAATCATATGGGTCGGCACGTTGGTAATGTCTTCACCATCGAAAATGACAGAGCCTGAACTCGCCTGCGGGCTGCCGCAGATCGTCATCATCAACGTCGACTTGCCTGCGCCGTTGGCACCGATGAGGCTGACGATCTCGCCCTTGTTGACGTGCACATCCACACCGGCAAGGGCGCGGATATTGCCGTAATAGGTTTCGACGTTCTGGACTTTGAGAAGGGCTTCACCGGACATCAAACCGTTCCCCCATCAAGTTCTTCTGCAATCACTTCTTCCACTTCATCATCCTCGACACCCAGATAGGCGGCGATGACCTTCGGGTCGTTCTTCACATGATCAGGCGTGCCATCGGAAATCTTGCGGCCATATTCGAGAACCACGACATGGTCGGAAATCTCCATGACCACAGACATGTCATGCTCGATCAGAAGCAGGGACGTGCCTTCAGCCCGGATGCCACGCAACAGGTTATTGAGCGCAAGCGATTCCTTCGGGTTGAGGCCAGCAGCCGGCTCGTCGAGGCAAAGAAGCTCAGGTTCGGTGCACATGGCGCGGGCAATTTCCAGACGGCGCTGTGCGCCATAGGGAAGATCGCCAGCAGGATCATCGGCCCGGTCGGTCAGCTCTGCCTTATCGAGCCAATATTTGGCCTTCTCGATCGCCCCTGCGGCTGCCTTCTTGTAAACCGGCATGCCGAGCAGACCGAGGAAGGTGTAGCCCGACGCCTTCATCAAGGCGTTGTGCTGCGCGACCAGCAGGTTTTCGAGAACCGTCAGGCCGGAAAACAGCCTGATGTTCTGGAAGGTACGCGCAACCTTGGCCTTCTTGGTGATTTCGAAATCCGGCAACCGCTCGAGAAGATGCTCCTCACCGGTTTTCCGGCACATCGTTATCATGCCCATCGTCGGCTTGTAGAAGCCGGTGATGCAGTTGAAGACGGTTGTCTTGCCTGCACCGTTTGGACCGATCAGAGCAGTGATCTCGCCACGCTTCGCCTCGAAGGAGAAGTCGTTGATGGCCATCAGACCGCCGAAGCGCATGGATAGATGTTCGACTTTGAGAATCGTGTCTTGTGTCATGTCAATGTTCCCGGAAGCCATCAGCCGTGACCTTCCTTGGTGAAGCTGCCGGAGATGGACTTGCGCTCCTTCAGGAAGGCCGTGGGTTCGCGAGAACCAACAAAGCCGCGTGGTTTGAACAGCATGACGATAACCATCGCCAGACCGAACAGCAGCATACGGTAAAGTTCCGGCGTGAAATCAGGACCGAAGACGTGCTTGAGGAATTCCATTTCACGCAGCAACTCTGTGCCACCGACCATGACGACCGCCGCGATGGCGATACCTGTCAGCGACCCCATGCCGCCAAGAACGACGATGGCGAGAATGACAGCGGATTCCAGGAACACGAAGCTTTCAGGCGATACGAAACCCTGACGAGCCGCGAAGAATGAACCCGCGAAACCACCGAACATGGCGCCCGTGGCGAAAGCCGTGAGCTTCGTCTTGACGGTATCGATACCGAGCGAGCGGCAGGCAATTTCGTCTTCACGCAGAGCTTCCCACGCACGACCGATCGGCATGCGGCGCAACTTGATCGTGACGTAGGCGGTGAGCATGCACAAAAGCAGGATCACGTAGAACAGGAAGATCTTGTAGTAGGACGAGGACATCGGCAGGCCGAAGACCTTGGCGAAGTTATTTGGTGCGCCAACATCGAAAGACCAGATACCGAAAATCGATGCTTTCGCGATGCCGGAAATACCGAAGGTTCCCTTGGTGACCTCGGTCCAGTTCAAAAGCACAAGCCGGATGATTTCACCGAAAGCGAGCGTCACGATGGCGAGATAGTCGCCGCGCAGTCTCAAAACCGGGAAGCCGAGGATGATGCCCCAGAACGCAGCCAGAATACCGGCCATCGGAAGCAGAACCCAGAAGGACAGACCGAAATAGCTGGAAAGAAGCGCGTAGGAATAAGCGCCGACCGCATAGAAGGCAACATAACCCAGATCGAGCAGACCGGCGAGACCGACAACGATGTTCAAACCCCAGGCCAGCATCACATAGATGAGGATCTGGATGCCGAAGTTATCAACAAGCTTCAACGATCCCTGAAAGCCGAACAGACCCACGGCGATGGCCGGGTAGATCAGCAGGAAGACCAGGGCGATCTTCAGGAAGTGCTTGTGGAAGAAGCCTTTATCCTCGGAAATTTCCAGAATTCCGGTCTTCGCCTTCGCCATCTTCCGACGATCGAAATGCGGACGCAGGAAACCGACGACGAGGAAGCGACCGACCGCTGCGACGCCGACGAAGATGGCCAGAAGGCCCCAGCGCGTGCCCCAGATCAACTGGTTGTTGATATCCTGATAGGTCACGATACCGACATAGAGAATGAACATTCCCAGCGAGACGAGACCCGCGAAGAAGCCTTCTTTCACGGCCTGAGCCATGACGCTTGGACCAGGCGTTTCTTTTTCAGAAGCGATATTTGCCATGATCTTAAACCTTCTCGACTTCCGGACGGCCCAGAATACCGGTCGGCTTGAAAATCAGCACGAATGCGAGGATGGCGAACGCCGCAACATCCTTGTAGGCGATGGAGAAATACGCCGACCATAGGCTCTCAATAAGTCCGATCAGCAACCCACCGAGCACCGCACCGGGCAGCGAACCAATGCCACCGAGAACAGCGGCGGTAAACGCCTTCACACCTGGAATGAAGCCATCGTTGAAGGATGCAACACCGTAATACATCAGATACATGGAGCCTGCGACTGCGGCGAGTGCGGCACCCATGACGAAGGTGATGGAGATCGTCCGGTCGACGTCAACGCCCAGAAGTGCAGCCATCTTGCGGTCCTGCTCGGTTGCGCGCTGCGCACGGCCAAGAGGCGTCTTGTTGACGATATACCAGAAGGCAAGCAGCAGGACGGACGTGATCACAACGATCAGCAACTGCTTCAGCGAAATCGTGATGGCGCCGAAATGGTAGACATCCGTCACCAGCGTCGGGATCGGCTTGTTGCGCGGGCCCTGCGTGACCTGAATGAAGTTGGACAGTGCAATCGACATGCCGATGGCGGTAATCAGCGGCGCAAGGCGGAATGAGCCGCGCAGCGGGCGATAGGCCACACGTTCAATCGCCCAGTTCCACAGGCCGGTCATCAGCATCGCGACGACCATCATGACCAGAAGAAGGATCGCGACCGGAATACCGGCAAAAAACGATGTGAGAATAAGGAAGACGATCAATGCAGCGAAGCCGCCAAGCATGAAGATATCGCCATGGGCGAAGTTGATCATGCCGATAATGCCGTAAACCATCGTATAGCCGATAGCGATGAGGCCATAGATCGAGCCAAGAGTCAGCCCGTTTATGAGCTGCTGGACGAAGTACTCCATATCTTTCCCCCGGACCTATTCTCTGCGAAACAGGTCTCGTTATGTTGCTTCCGGGGGCTGCATTTTTTGTCCCCCTTGTCTAAAACCCATATCGCGTTCGAAAAAAATGTGAAGTCAAAAATCTGTAAAACAGCTTATTATTTGGAATTTCCCCAGTGAATGCCTGACGAAGCTCCACAACGGTCAGAATTTCAGCATGAGATGCCGCAAAAAACAGCTGACGCCCGTCAATTCCACGCAAAGCATCATCATTTCCAGAAATGAACGGCACGTTCCTTGCGTTGTAAACCGGGCTCGAAAAGCTTATGTCGTCTCTGCTAGGGACAGCGTCTACGATGTCTAGGGGACTTCAATGCTCGATATTTTAACCGCAGCCACCTTGATGGCTGGCAGAGAGATCATGGCGGTCCATGCCGCCGGTCCGCACGTCACCTACAAGAACGACTGTTCCCCCGTGACCGAAGCCGATCAACGGGCAGAAGACATTATCCTTGATGCACTGGCACAGCACTTTCCCGATATTCCCGTGATTGCAGAAGAGGCGGCGGCCCACGGCATTGTCCCGCAGACACGAAACGAGTTTTTCCTTGTCGATCCGCTGGATGGCACCAAGGAGTTCATTTCCGGCAAGCAGGATTTTACCGTCAACATCGCGCTGGTGCGTGACGGCACACCGGTTCTGGGCGTCGTCTATGCACCGGCCCTCAAGGTCCTTTGGACAGGAGACGGTGAGACGGCCTGCAAGGTCCATGTCTCGGATGCGTTTGAAGAGATGGATGTGCGCAGGGTTCGCTGCCGCGCCAAGCCGACAATCCCCATTGCCGTCATCAGCCGTTCGCACTGCACGCCGAAAACCGAAGCCTTTGTGGCAGAGCATGGCTTGATCGACAGCATATCCATTGGCTCCTCGCTGAAATTCTGCATGCTGGCCGAGGGTGCGGCCGATGTGTATCCGCGCTTCAGCCGCACCATGATGTGGGATACAGCCGCTGGCGATGCCGTATTACGGGCTGCCGGTGGCATCACGCTGGATATGGCCGGTCATCCCTTGCGCTATGAGATCACCGACGGAACCGAAGACGCGCTTGCCAACCCGGATTTCATTGCCTGGGGTGCAATGCCCTGAGGGCTCGGGCGCGGTCGGCCTTCATCAAAAATATTTTCGGTTTTTTCTCAATGGCACCTTCCACGGCCGCACAATCTCTCGCGCAACGGAGATTGAGCCATGACAGAACAGACAACGAGACTTGAACTGCCTTATATTCTGCCTTCCCAGGCGCAGAAGCACATCACCCACAACGAGGCCCTGCAAAGGCTCGATGCCATCACCCAACTGGTCATCCGCACAGAAGCGGCAGAACCGCCGCCAACGCCTGCGGAAGGCGACTGCTTTCTCATATCCCCCTCTCCCACAGGCGAATGGACCGGCAAAGCCGGGAAGCTGGCTTTCCGGCAAGATGGTGCGTGGATCTATGTCACCCCGCAAGACGGTTGGCGCGCATGGTTTCTGGAAAGCATGGGCCTCAAGGCTTTGCAAAACGGTGCATGGCAGGCGATTGCGATGCCGGGCGTTGCCAGCTTTGAGCAATTGGGCGTGAATGCCACCGCTGACGACACAAACCGGCTGGCCGTGGCGGCAGCAGCCACACTCTTCACCAATGCAGCATCGGGCGGTGGGCACCAGATAAAGGTCAACAAGGCGACGGCGGCTGACACGGCTTCATTGCTGTTTCAGTCCAACTGGAGCGGCAGGGCCGAAATGGGACTGGCTGGCAATGACAGTTTCACCATCAAAACCTCCGCAGATGGCGCAACATGGACAACCGCGCTTTCCGTTTCTGGCGCTGGCCACGTTTCCATGCCCGCAAGACCGCTGGTGCGCGCCGGGCGAGCAAGCGGCAATATTTCCCATGCGGCAGGCTCAGTCTCGGGCTTCACAACCCTTGGCATCCAGCAGGGAGGCTTTGCGCTTGGCAATGTCGTGGTTGATACGCTGAAAGAAGTTCGGGTTCCCGTCACCGGCATCTACGCGCTGACACTGTCACTCGCCGTCGTCTCATCCTCTGGCCACACAGTCACCGTCAGGATCAACGGTACGGCAAGTTCTTTTGCGCTGAACGGGACGACCTCCGCCGCAGAAAGCCTGCAATCGGCCACCTTCCTCGTTTCACTCACCGTAAATGACCGCTTGTCGCTCGCTCACAGCGGCACATGCCAACTGGCCTATGGGGTGGGAAAGACTGAAATGAGCTTGGCTATGCTCTGACGCATTTCCCAACACCTGCCGCCGGCTCAAGGTCGGGGGCAGGTGAACCTGCCCATGAGCGTCTGGACCCGGCCTTCCAAGACGCGACATCACGGGATTCACGCCAAAATACTTATATTATAAATTCCTCACGAAATGAGATTCATAAAAAATGGCAGAAAAAGCGACAAAATGAATTTTTCTTTTGGGCGCAAGAATCCAGCAAAGCTCGAACAAATCAGGCGAAACCATTCAAATTCTTAACAAATTCTCTCAAGCAGCTTAGGTAATTTTTAAAGGTACGGTCCTAAAGTGCATCAAATATGGTCTTGAGTTTGTGTAGAGTGTCCAATGACCGAAATGATACGCCCACGAGTTAAATATGTCATCGGCCCCGATGGCAGCCCTTTGACGATTGCCGACTTGCCCCCCGCGGACACGCGCCGCTGGGTCATCAGGCGAAAAGCAGAGGTTGTCGCCGCGGTACGAGGAGGACTGTTAAGCCTCGAGGAAGCCTGCGAACGATATACGCTGACAGTAGAGGAATTCCTCTCCTGGCAGTCATCCATCAGCGACCACGGCCTTGCAGGTCTGCGCACCACGCGTATCCAGCAATACCGCCACTAGTTTGCGCCGTCTTCTTTTAGAGGGCGTCATCGACAGGATCAAGCGTCACCATTCCCTGAAATGAAGGGGAATGCGTGGCGCTGATTTGTTTTGGAAGCACAGGTTAGCCGAGAGCAATTTCCCGCTCTTGGCGATGTCGGACTTAGACCTGGCTCAGAACCAGACGTCCGTCACGGTTCGCCCATCAGACGGCAAATCCTTGTGGCTTTGCAAACCCTCATACCGGACGAGCGGAATATCAGCGACGTCGGCAGGCTCAGCCAGCCGCAAATTCACGGCAACCCTGACGCGCCCATCCTCCTCCGCTTTCGTTCTGCGCCATGAGACCAGATTGCCGCAGGTTTTGCAGTATCTGAACGACAGAACATTCGATTCGCGCTGATAGCCGACGAGCTGTTCATGCGGATCTTCTATTGAAATTCCGTGACCGTCATAGTCATAAGCCCACAGAACGCCGTAACGGCGACAGGCGGTACAGTTGCAGATCGTTGCATCTGGAATCTCGCCGCGAAATTCCCAATTCACCCGCCCGCACAGACATGATCCGCGCGTTATTTTTTGCGCCTTCACCACTCCTGCTAAGTCTTTCATTGGCCGGACCTCCCTTTGTTACAGTTTGTAACCGATCCCTGCCGCCAAATCACGGCGCATAAAAAAACCGCCCCCGAGGGAGCGGTGATTTTTCGTGTCGTTCAAGACAATTAGCGCCGGACATCCAATGACGTTCCGACGACATAGGCAAACGTCAGCCATTGAAAGCAGCCTCCTGATCCACTGGCCACCGTCAATGAAGACGTTAATTTCGAAGCCTCCTCACGCGCGAGCGCGAATAGCAACGTCTCGTGTTTCAAGCGCGGTCGCCCGCTCGAATTCAGCCTGGACTTCTTCCAGAACGGCTTCGGCGGCTTCTTCCTGCATCTTCAGTTCGCGGATGGAAACCTGAAGATTATCTGCGCGCTGGCGTGCAGCCTTGGCAAAGGTCGGATAGGCGAAATGTGTCGGATCGGTGATTCCTGATTTGCTCTCCTCCAGAGAAATCTGATGGACCAATTCCTTGGCCATTCGTTCGAATTCGGACATCATCATCTGCAACTGCTGCAACTGACGACGTTTTTCGTTGACCTGAAATTCCTTCAGGCGAACTAGGCTGTCACGCGACTTCATACGCAATACTCCGTGGATAGCGAGACCCCGGTAAAAACTGGAACCGACCCTTCACCCAGGCATGTGCCGGAATGATTCTTAAAAGTTACCCAACGTTAATAAAAAATCGACGCTGTTAACCTTTCGTTTACGGGCATCGTTAATGATAAGGCAGATCATTTAAAGGTCGGTAAACGCCAAGCCCGAAAAAACACGGGAACGACAATGTAGGAGTCGATTGAGTCACTTAACGGGATCTGTTCACGTTATGATTCAATTTTGGTGATGCGGATTCGCGTTGAAAAACAGTAGTCTGGAACCAGATTTTAATAAATTCTTCGCACCTTGCCAAAGGTAATTAGAATTTGTTAACCATTTGGTGGCAGCCTGCAAATCAGGCAACGACTGGATCCGTATCGCGCAAAAGGCAATCATTTACCTTCCGCGGCGGCAAAGGGGATAATTATGCGGGTTCTACTAATCGAAGACGACAGCGCAACAGCTCAGAGCATTGAGCTGATGCTGAAGTCGGAAAGTTTCAATGTCTATACGACCGATCTTGGAGAGGAAGGTGTAGATCTTGGAAAACTCTACGATTACGACATCATTCTGCTCGACCTCAACCTGCCCGACATGTCTGGCTACGAGGTTCTGAGAACGCTTCGCCTGTCCAAGGTAAAGACCCCGATCCTGATTCTCTCAGGCATGGCGGGTATTGAAGACAAGGTTCGCGGCCTTGGCTTTGGCGCCGACGACTATATGACGAAGCCTTTCCACAAGGATGAGCTCGTCGCTCGCATTCACGCTATCGTTCGTCGCTCCAAGGGACATGCCCAGTCGGTCATCTCCACGGGCGAGCTGATCGTCAATCTGGATGCCAAGACTGTGGAAGTCGGCGGCCAGCGCGTTCACCTGACGGGCAAGGAATACCAGATGCTGGAGCTTCTTTCGCTTCGCAAGGGTACGACGCTTACCAAGGAAATGTTCCTCAACCATCTCTATGGCGGCATGGATGAGCCTGAACTGAAAATCATCGACGTTTTCATCTGCAAGCTGCGCAAGAAGCTGGCAAACGCTGCAGGCGGCGCGAACTACATCGAAACCGTCTGGGGCCGTGGATACGTTCTGCGCGAGCCGGATGGCGCGACGGAATATCTCGAAACCGCTTGATTACGCCCGCAGGCATGATCCCTGAAAACCGCCCTCAGAGGCGGTTTTTCTCGTTTTTGGAGTAAGCATTCAGCGCAATTACCTTCGGTGAGTGGAACGATGACTTTGAGAATCAGAGACGCCCTGCCGTCCGACGCTTCAAGCCTTGCCGCGATTTCACTGGAAGTCTGGATTGGCACCTATCTGCGCCGTGGCGTGAACGCATTCTTTGCCGATTACGCGCTCAGCGAATTCACCTCGGAAAAATTCGAAGCAATCCTTGGCAGCGTTAACGACCATCTCATCGTTTCCGAAAACGAGGATGGCATCGACGGCTTTATAAGGGTTTCCTTTAAGAGCCGCGCGCCGTCCGCAAGCAAGACACAGACTGAGATCAAGACGCTTTATGTCCAGCCGAGGCACCATGGCAAGGGCATAGGCAAGCGCCTTATGCAAGCAGCCCTGGCAATATGTGCTGCCAAAGAGATCGAAACCGTGTGGTTGTCGGTCAATTCCGAAAATAGCGCCGCGCTGGAATTTTACAGGGCCAACGGATTTGTGATGACTGGCCAAACGCACTTTCGCATCGACAATCAGGCCTACCTGAACGCGGTGATGGAGTGCCGGACTAGATAATGTGAAACAGAACAACCGGGCAGCGCAGGGCCGCCCGGTTCGAATTATCACATGCGCAAGGTATTTAAGCGGCTTCCAGCATGGATGCAGTGAAGACGATACGGTCTTCATGCGCTTCATAGCCAATTTTCATGCCGGCTTCTTCAGCCATCAGCAGCGTGTAGTAAGGCTGCACGGAATGTGCATCGATCGCCTCTTCTTCTGTACCCTGCGAAATCGCGGCAAACTTGGCCGGAACGCGCATCATGCGGCCTTTGACGGTGATTTCGAATCGCGCATCGGTTTCAGGGTTTTCCAGAACGATATCGACATTGCCCCCACGTGGAATGGCGCTATAGGCCACGAGGAAGAGATTGAGCAGCATCTTCACGCGGTTCTTCGGAATGATGGCGCGTGGGCCTGTCCAGCTTACCTCGGCCTTCTTTTCAGCGGCGGCGAAGTCCTTGGCAGCCTTTTCGGCCTCGCCCGTATCGATGGACGCTCCGGCTGAACCGGATGCACCGAATGCCAGACGGGCGAATTTGAGGCGGACCGAGGCATTGAGCGCCGAGGTACGGATCAGGTCCAGCGCGTCTTCGTCCGAACCGCCCTCATCCAGCAGCTCCAGCCCGTTGTTGATTGCACCAACAGGCGAAATCACATCATGGCAGACGCGACTGCACAGCAGCGCCGCAAGATCGGGGCCGGACAGCGTCAGATTCGGTTTGCTCGTCATAAAATTTTCTCCTGCGCAAGGCTGCGCGGACGGTGTGGAAATTATTAAGCCATAATGACACCATATTTGGTAAACCGATTGTTAATATCATGGTTTCAAAATGCCAAATGTCTTAACAGGGCAAAACGAACGAAACAGACGGACGGAATTGAAGATGCGACTGACTGAACTCCGCACCATCGCACGCCTCGGACTCTTCAGAATTTTCTTGGCGTTCACGAGCCTTTTCGTGTGTGCCGCGCAAGCCTCTGCCCAAAGCAGCGACCAATATTCCCTACAGGAAATTGTTGACGCCGGACATGGGTTCTTTGGCGAAACGACGGGCGGACTAGCCAAGGTCGTTGAACGTGCATTCCAGCAATATGGCCTGCCCAATGGTTATATTCTGGGTCAGGAAGGCTCAGGCGCGTTCGTCGCAGGCCTGACCTATGGCGAAGGCCAGCTCTACACCAAGAATGCCGGTCAGCACCCCGTGTTCTGGCAGGGCCCCTCGCTCGGTCTGGACTATGGTGGCCAAGGCACACGCGCCATGATGCTTGTCTATAACCTGCCTGCGGTGAACTCTCTGTACCGCCGTTATGGTGGCGTCAGCGGTTCCGCTTTCATCGTTGCTGGCGTGGGCATGACCGTGTTGAAAAACAGCGATGTGACCATTGCGCCAATCAGAACCGGTATCGGCGCCCGTCTTGGCATCAATGTCGGCTACCTGAAACTGACCCCACAGCCGACGTGGAACCCGTTCTGAGTGGCATGTCTGTGCGACTGGCATCAATGTCGCCGCACCTGGTATAAGGCCTGACGCAAGATTGGCGTGCAAGACATAGCGCCGATGGAATAGACCGGGATATGAACGACCTAGACGGTTTCCGGCACTGTATTTCGTATGGAGACACGCTGCGTGATCGAGTACTCACTTCTTTTCGGCCTGGGTTTTCTCACCGCCATTCTCCTAGTGTCGCTGATGGCACCCGCGATCCATCGCCGCATCGTCGTTTATACGGAAAAGCGCCTGCGCGCCACGATGCCGATCAGCCCGCAGGAAGTGCGTGCGCAAAAGGACATGGCCCGCGCTTTATACGCGGCAGAAAATGCCCGCACCCGCCAGGAACTGGATGCCGAGCGCGAAAAGGCTCTTTCCCTCAAATTCCGCAATGCAGGGGCCTTGGATGAAGCCGGCAAGCTGCTGAACGAAACCCGTGAGCTGACATCCGAGCTGGAACAGATGCGGCTGGAAGCCAGCGATCTGCGCGCCAAAGCGCGTCGGCATGAAGATACGGCAGCCCGGCTGAAATCAGCTTTGAGCGACGCCGAGGAAACCGCCATTTCCCGCACGCAGGAAATCTCAGGCCTCACCAAGCGCATCAGCGCCATTTCCCGCGAATTTGACGATCTGAAGATCGCCCTGTCTGCCAGGGATCTCGAAGTTGAACAAGCGAGGCATAAAGCCGCCTCGTGGCGTAATGAGCGGGAAGCGCTGACGAAGGAACTTGATGAAGTAACCTCCAGAAACCGCGAACTGTCCAGCAATGTTAACCGCGAAAGCCGCAAGGTCGCGCGGCTGGAAGAGCAGCTCGCCCAGGAAGCCGCGCGCCACGCCGACAAGGAGCTGCTGCTAGAGCGCCGCACACAGGAAGCTGCAAGGCTGAAGGCGCTCATGGAAAACACCTCAAAGCCTGCAGCCCCGGAACCAACTGTGGTTGCCGCAGCCGCAGCCGTTGTGGCACCAAGCACCAAAGCAGCCTCACCGGAGAAGATCGCCCGCGAAATCGAGGATATTCGCAACCAGGGCACGGCTTTGACCGAGCGATTGCTCAACAGCCGAGGCAGCGGCAATGACGAAGCGATTCGCCGGGAAATCTCGCAGATCGCCGCACGCATGATCGCGCTGACCATGGCTCAGGAAGGCAGCGCCTCTCCCATCCCATCCATGATCGCTGCGGCATCCAGCCAAACGGGTCGTAAGAACCTGGCAAGCCGCGCCAGCGACCTTGTGGCTCAACAAAACAGCTGACCGCTTTGACCTCTCGAAGAAAAATCGAGATTGTTCGCATTAAAAATAACAACGGATAAAATTGTAGCTATCTGTTTAAAGCCCCTGAAAAGCCCGCCCTGTAATGTCGTCATCACTGGCCCAGACGCAAAGCCTCTGGCGCCGACAGAACAAAGTGGACAAGACCGGCACCAAGCTGGCCGACGCAAAAACGGGGTATGACAATGCTGAAGAAACTCTTTGCTGCCGCCATCTGTGGCATCGTTATCGCGTCTGTTGCAAGCCACGCTGAAGCGGCAGGCCCCGGCGGATTTGCCCGCGGATTTATGTCTATCGAACGAAACGTCGTTGCAGCTGTCGCGCCTGTTGGCAGCGCCTGCACGCTCGATCTGGCGGCCTCTCAGATGAGATCAGCACTGGATGATTATTTCGCTGGGTTCGATCAGTCGCTAGCGGCCAACTGACCACGCATTTTTGAAAACATGACCAACTTGCCGCCGTTTCCTCATGGAACCGGCGGTTTTTTTCTTTCTGCAACGGCTATGCCTGTCAGCGTCAGCAGCAAGGCAATCAGCTGGTAGGGGTGCAGTATCTCTCCAAGGATGAGCACAGACAAAAACGTGCCAAATACCGGGATGAGATTGATGAAAAGCCCCGCACGGTTGGGCCCGATACGCTCAACACCCATGATGAAGAAGATCTGCGCGACGAGAGACGCAAACAGCGCGGTGTAAACCGTTATCACCCAGCCTTTTGCGTCCGGCCACTGGGCCGCCTCCTGCGAAACTTCCCACAACAGCAGCGGAACCGACGACACCAAGGCGGCCATGGCCGGAATAGCCATCAGCGTGCGCCAGTTAACAACAGGCTTCCAGCGCAACATCACGGTATAGATGGCATAGGACAGAACCGCGAGAAGCATGATGGCGTCGCCAATGTTCATGTCGAGGTGCAACAGTGACAAGAGGTCACCGTGGGAGGCAAGAAGCGACACACCCGTAATGGTCAAAATGAAACCGATGATCTGGCCCGCGAAAATCCGCGTGCGGAATAGCGCGAAGTTCAGCGCAAATATGACCATGGGAATGCCAGCCTGAATGACGGCAACATTGATGGCCGATGTATGTTTCAGCGCGGTGTAGAGCGTGGCGTTAAAACATGTGTAGCCCACTGCACCCAAAGCGAAAAAATAGGGCAGCCGCGTTTTTACAACCGGCCAGTCGCGGCGCAGGTGCGGCAGGGATATTGCAGTTATCACGGCGACAGCTATGGCCCACCGCAGAAATGTCAGAACCATAGGGCTGACATGTCCAACCGCCAGCTTTCCCGCCACGGCGTTACCGCCCCAGCACAGTGTGGCAATGATCAAAACGAGATAGGCTCTGGATGACACGGAATTTCGACTTTCAGATCAACAACCGCCGCTGTTCTGCACCGCCGATTCGCGTTCCGCAAGGAGGGATCGGGACAAGGATAGCGCCCCGAAACCGAATTGTGCCGGAAAAACAAGGATTCTCCCCATAAACAGGGTCGCTTTCCGCAAAACAACGCAGTATACATTCGCGGGTTTTAGTAAGGGGCGTTTCAGCGCCAGGAGCAGGAAAGCAAGAAATGACGAATGTCGTGGTGGTCGGCTCGCAGTGGGGCGATGAAGGCAAGGGTAAGATCGTTGATTGGCTTTCGGAGCGCGCAGACGTCGTCGTGCGCTACCAGGGTGGTCATAACGCAGGTCATACGCTCGTCATTGATGGCGTCAGCTATAAGTTGTCGCTTTTGCCCTCTGGCGTGGTGCGCCCCGGCAAGCTCGCCGTTATCGGCAACGGCGTCGTCGTTGACCCGCACGCGCTGATCGCAGAAATCGGACGTCTGGACGCTCAGGGTGTGAAGGTCACGCCGCAGAACCTGCGGATTGCCGACAACGCAACCCTTATCCTCTCGCTGCACCGCGAGCTGGATGGCATGCGCGAAGACGCCGCCTCCAACAGCGGCACCAAGATTGGCACGACCCGTCGCGGTATCGGCCCGGCTTACGAAGACAAGGTTGGCCGCCGCGCCATCCGCGTCATGGATCTGGAAGACAAGGACGCTCTTTCCGCCAAGGTCGACCGTATTCTGACCCACCACAATGCGCTTCGTCGTGGCTTCGGCGCAGCGGAAGTCTCTCATGAAACCATCATGGAAGAGCTGACATCGGTCGCAGACAAGATCCTGCCGTTCAGCGAAACCGTATGGCTTCTGCTCGACAAGAAGCGCCGCGCTGGCGAACGCATCCTGTTTGAAGGTGCGCAGGGCTCGCTGCTCGATATCGACCACGGCACATATCCCTATGTCACCTCGTCCAACACGGTGGCTGGTCAAGCCTCTGCAGGTTCGGGCATGGGTCCGGGCTCGCTCGGCTACATTCTCGGTATCACCAAAGCCTATACGACACGCGTTGGCGAAGGCCCCTTCCCCACTGAACTGCACGATGAAATCGGCCAGTTCCTCGGCGAAAAAGGCCACGAGTTCGGCACCGTAACAGGCCGCAAGCGCCGTTGCGGCTGGTTTGACGCTGCACTGGTTCGCCAGTCTGTTGCTACCAATGGCATCACCGGCATTGCGCTGACGAAGCTAGATGTTCTCGACGGTCTCGAAGAATTGAAGATCTGCGTCGGCTACAAGCTGGACGGTCAGGAGATCGAGCATCTTCCGGCAAGTCAGGGCGCGCAGGCACGCGTCGAGCCCATCTACATCACACTTGAAGGTTGGAAAGAATCTACGGTCGGTGCCCGTAAATGGGCGGATTTGCCTGCTCAAGCTATCAAATATGTCCGCCAGGTCGAAGAGTTGATCGGAGCGCCTGTTGCGCTTCTATCCACCAGCCCCGAGCGGGATGACACCATACTTGTGACTGATCCGTTTGAGGACTAATGTCCTCAACGATCATGTTTGATAAACCATATCAGGCCAGAACGTCATTGGCCTCGACGAGAAAGTGCTTATGGCGGATTTTGTAGCAGTCATTCGCAAGGCCGTGGATGGCTTGGCGAACAATACTCCTGAAAACCGGGCAAAGGTGTACGACAAAGCGCGGAGCGCTGTCGTGCGCCAGCTTGAGAACATGAAGCCGCGTCCACCCGAAGAACTGCTAAAGCGGCAGATTCTGAAGCTGGACACGGCCATTGCCGAGGTTGAAGGTGACTACGCCGAGGCGCTTCCCGCCGTTGAGGACGATGAAGATTACGCCGAAGCGGTGGCAGCACCCGTTGCTGCCCCGCCAACGCCTGATGTCTCCTCACCCTATTATGAGGAAACCGTCGCCGAGGAGCAGCGTGCCTATGAGGAGCCCGCAGCTCCAGAAGAGCAGCCGGTTTACGCACCGGTAGAGCCCGCTCCCGTTGAGCCCGAAACATATCACGACGAACCGGAAGCCCAAGAGCGCTATGCCGAGCCGGTCGATGACTATGCGAGCCGTGAACCGGAAGCGCCGACCTATTTCACGACGGCCACGGAAGTAACACGCTTCACCCCGCCTCAAGTTGAGGTTGAGCCTGTTGCTGCCGAAGCGGAAGATCACGCCCACCAGAACTGGGTTGGACAGGATACGCCTGCCGACGATCGTGAAACCTATCCGCATGAAGACACACTTCATCAGGCGGACGAAGACCTTCACCGGGAACCGGCCCGCCCTTCGGATGACAGCGATGTCTTCCACGCCAATATTGCGCAGCCCTATGATGCTAGCTACTCCTCCCCGTCACCCTATTATCAGGATGCCGTCGCAGAGGATCAGCGGGTTGAGACGCGCCATGACGAGATCCACTTTGGCGAGGCTCCGACCTTTGCCGATGAAGATCAGCGGCATCAAGACCAGCAGACGAGTGCACCAAAGCAGCCCCCTGCTGTCGTCGAAGATTACTCCACCTATTTCCAGGACACATCGCTTGACCTGACGGCAAAATCCACCCCAGGCCTGCCGCGCGCCGATGAAGATCCTTTCGCACCACAGACGCCTAAGAAGGACGATGCGGAGCGTACCCCATGGGACGATCTGGAAGAGCTGATCGGCTATGACGGAACGTCGGGCAACGTATCGAACAACGCCAGAAACGATGATTTCAGCTCAGGCATCGCGGCCGATGGCATCCCGGCGTCTGCTTACAGAACGCAGAAAAAACGCAAGCGCAACTATTCGGGCATGGTTCTTGGCCTGTGCGGCGTCGTGCTTTTGGCAGGCGGCGCCTATGCTCTTTGGACCAATCGCGATGCGCTGAACGACATGGTCGGCGGCCTTGTACAGTCGGCTCAGAACGGCACAGGCACGGCAACGCAAACGCCGACAGAAACGGCCTCCGCGCCAGCCAGCACGCCTGCAACAAGCACACCGGCGGCGCAGACCGGTACGACCGGCCAGCAGCCAGCGTCATCCACCGCACCGCAGGCAGCTGATGATGGCTCTGTTACGGGCACGAAATACACACAGCGTCTTCTTGCTGATGGCACCGAAAAGGATGATGGCGCAGGCCCTGGAGCCAACGGCCAGCCAGTGACCGCCGAAGGCCAGTCTGTCTACCAGCAGACCGAAGCGGCGCCTGACGCCTCCGCCCAGACGCCACCAGCGACAACGGGCGCAACAACAGCTCCAGCCGGACAGGCGCCTGCCCAACAGACAGCGGCTGCTGCCTCTGGCCATCGCATGTTCCTCTATGAGGAAGTGCTGGGCCAGACCGTGCCGACAGCCATTGAAGGCACCGTCTCATGGGGCCTGCAAAATGAAGCCGATGCGAATGGCAAGCCTTCGGCCACTGTGCAGGGTCAGATCACCATTCCAGGACGTGGCCTGAGCGCATTGATCACGTTCAAGCGCAACACAGACCCGTCGCTGCCCGCCAGCCATCTGGTCGAGATCGTCTTCTCGGTGGGTGCAGGCTTTGAAGGCGGCGCAATCGACAGCGTCCAGCGCATCGCTATGAAGAGCACGGAGCAGGATCGCGGAAACGCGCTGATTGCGGTTCCCGCCAAGATCACCGACGATTTCCACATGATTGCGCTGAACGATTTCCCAGACGCGTTGAAGACCAATCTGGAGCTGATGCGCACCCGTGACTGGATCGACATTCCGGTATCATACCGCAATGGTCGCCGCGCTTTGCTGACCCTTCAAAAGGGTGCAGATGGCAAGGCCGCATTCGACACGGCGTTGCGTGAATGGAGCGCGGCAGTTCCCGCGACCAACCAGTAACGCGCGATCATCGTCACACAATACAAAAAGGCCCCGAATGGAAACATCCGGGGCCTTTTGATTGATGGAAATAAATAGGAAGAGTGGGTTACGCGTCGACCACGCGCAACGCCTTTGCGGCTTCAAGCGCTTCTTTCTGAACGGCTTCCTGCACCTTCTCAAACGCACGAACTTCGATCTGGCGAACGCGCTCGCGGCTGATGTCGAACTCTGTGGACAAATCTTCCAACGTCACTGGCTCTTCGGAAAGACGGCGTGCTTCAAAGATGCGGCGCTCACGTTCATTCAAAACGCCCATGGCCTTCGCCAGCATGCGACGGCGCGTCTCCAGCTCATCCTGTTGGATCAGCACGGTTTCCTGGCTCTCGTGGTCATCCACCAGCCAATCCTGCCACTGGCCTGCTTCACCTTCCGCAGCCCGAATTGGCGCGTTGAGTGACGCATCGCCGTGCAGGCGACGGTTCATGGAGATGACTTCTTCCTCAGACACCTGAAGCTTGGTCGCAATCTCGGTAACGTGCTCTGGCTTCAGATCGCCTTCATCGATAGCCTGAATTTTACCCTTCAGGCGACGCAGATTGAAGAACAGGCGCTTCTGGTTCGCCGTGGTGCCCATTTTCACGAGCGACCACGAACGAAGGATATATTCCTGAATGGACGCCTTGATCCACCACATCGCATAGGTCGCAAGGCGGAAGCCGCGCTCCGGGTCGAATTTCTTGACCGCCTGCATCAAGCCCACATTGCCCTCGGAAACAACCTCGCCGATCGGAAGGCCATAGCCACGGTAGCCCATTGCGATTTTGGCAACGAGACGGAGGTGGCTGGTTACCAGTCGATGAGCTGCATCGCGGTCACCATGTTCGGCGTAGCGCTTGCCGAGCATATATTCCTCTTGCGGCTCCAGCATTGGAAACTTGCGGATCTCATCAAGATAGCGGTTCAGACCGGCTTCGCCGGCTGTAATCGATGGCAAACTGTTGCGGGCCATAAAGCACCCCCTTATCGTTGTTCCGGGCTGGCTCCCTTTTCAGGCAAACCAATTTTGCGTGTCGAACTTCGACCCCGCACGAACCCATGTACCAAATATGTATTGAAAATACGCGTTTCAAGCCGTCGCGGATCACAGCAGCGTTATAAAATTACCTGATCCGTTGCCATGCAAACGGCGCAGACATGAATTCGTTCCGCATTTTTCGCCCAGCGGCAACTCTGCGCCCACACAAAAGCAGGCGCGCTGCTCCCGCCCCGGGAGTTGCGCACCTCTATAAAGCTGAAACGTCGTTTTTCTCAGCCGCGAAGCGCCTGTGCCAGTTCTTCCATATCGTCAGGCATATCGGTTTCGAACTCCATGACCTCGCCGGTCCGTGGATGCTCGAAAGCGAGAAGATAGGCATGCAGAGCTTGCCTTGAGAACCGGTTGACCACTTCCTTCGCCTCATCAGGCAACAGGTTGGATTTGGTGCGGAAGGCGGCTCCATATTCTGGATCACCGATCAGCGGATGCCCGATATGCGCCATGTGAACGCGGATCTGGTGCGTGCGCCCGGTTTCAAGGCGGCACTCCACCAGCGAGGCAAGGCAGGTCGCGTCCGGCTTCTCGTGATAACGCTCGATCACCTCATAATGGGTGATTGCTTCGCGCGCATCATCGGTATCCTCGCGCTTGACGGCCCGCTTGGTGCGATCCGCCCCGCGCCCAAGTGCTGCATCAATCGTACCGCGCAGGGTCTTGGGACGACCCCAGACGATGGCCTTGTAGGCGCGCTCCAGCGGTCCGGTGCGGCCGTGATCGGCAAATTGTGCTGCAAGCTTGCGATGCGCATTGTCGTTCTTGGCAACGACCATGACGCCGCTGGTTTCTTTGTCCAACCGGTGAACAATGCCGGGGCGCTTGACGCCGCCAATGCCGGACAGGCTGTCACCACAATGGTGGATGAGCGCGTTGACCAGCGTGCCCGTCCAGTTGCCAGCACCGGGATGCACAACAAGGCCCGCAGGCTTCAGCAGAACGATCAGATCCTCGTCCTCATATTCCACCTCAAGCGGAATATCTTCACCCTTGGGTTCGGGATCTTCCGGCTCCGGCATGGTAATCTCGATGCGGTCGCCCGGCTGCACCTTCTTCTTCGGCTCGGTCACGGCTTTTTCATTGAGAAAAACCGCCCCCTGCTCGATGAGCGCCTTGATGCGGCTGCGTGAGAGATCGCCACCAACCTCGGCTGCCAACCACGCGTCGATACGGCCTTCGGCATCTTCGCCGGCAATCAGGACTTTCCTTGCGTCTCCGCCTTGTTTAAAGGGGTCGTTCATTCTTATTTTCCGATCACTCAACAATATCCAAGGATCCCGATGACGCAGATCGAGCAAGCCGAACAGGACGACCAGCCGCTAGACCCGGCCATGGAAAAAGTTCGCCGCAAGATGATCCGGTTGCAGATCGTGTCGGGCTCCGTGATGTTTATCAGCCTTATGGCTGTCTTCGGCGCAGTTGTCTATAAGGCCGTAGGCCCGTCCAAGACCACGGCAACAACTGCGATGACCACCGTCCCCTCGGATGCGCCGGTTGCCGCCACCGCCAGCCTGCCACAGGGCTTCACCATCGAGAACGTCTCCTTTGCCAGCGGTGACATGCTGTTTTATGGACGTCTGGCCAATGGCACACGCAAGGCGCTGGTCTTCAACGTGCAGGCAGGTCGTTTCGTGGCTGATATTACCATCGATGCAAGGTGATCTCGCGCTAACGCCAATATCGGACGCTGACGACCCTCGCATCGCGGATTTCAAAGATATCCGTGAGCGTGATCTGACGGGCAGACAGGGACGCTTCATCGTTGAGGGCACCGTCGTGCTGCGCATGTTGGCCGCAGCCCACATAGCTGGTCGTGACTTCGAGGCGGAAAGCATTCTCATTCTCGAAAACCGCCTGGCAGGCGTCGCCGATATTCTTTGCGACTTCCCATCCGATGTCCCGATCTATGTCGCCAAGGCATCGGTGCTGGATGCCATTGTTGGTTTTCATCTGCACCGGGGAATTCTGGCGCTGGGGAAGCGAAAGAGCGACCGGGACATGGGCGTGACCCTTGGTCAATTGCCGCAATCCTCGCTCGTGCTGGCCGGTTGTGGCATTTCCAATCACGATAATCTCGGCGCGATGTTTCGCAATGCTGCAGCCTTTTATGCAGATGCCGTCTTCCTGGATTCCACCTGCTGCGATCCGCTCTATCGAAAATCGCTACGTGTCTCCGTAGGCTCCGTGCTTTCGGTGCCCTATCACCGGGGTGGTGCAGCACTGCAAATGCTGGAAACCCTGGCCGCAGAAGGTTTTGATATCTGGAGCCTGTCTCCAGCGGGCATCACCGAAATCCGCCAGATCAAGGCATCGAACAGGATGGCATTGGTCATCGGCACCGAGGGCGATGGCTTGCCGCCGGATGTTCTCTCGCGGTTTCACACGGCACGCATTTCTCAGTCCCCACAGCTTGATAGTCTCAATGCGGCAACGGCTGCGGCCCTTGCGCTGTACCAGATGGCCGGTGCCATGGGTCGCGTCTGAGGCAAGGCCCAAATTTTGCCAAAACGTTAATAGCGCGCATTTGCATTAACCTTGTCTCAAAACCGACCGTTAAGATTTACAATTTAGTAATAGGCGGAACGAAAGGTTTCGCGATGCGTAGCGTATTTGTCGCTGTTTTTCTTTTGGTAGCCTTGGCTGGTTGCGCGACTGCCCCGTCGCAGATTACCAATGCCTGTGCGATTTTTGACCAGCGAGACGGCGTATTCAACAACTGGAAAAAAGATGCGCGCGCCGCCGAGCGGGAGTTCGGCGTGCCGGTTCCGGTGATGATGGCAACCATCTACACCGAATCCAGCTTCCAGCCCTATGCCCGCCCGCCCCGCAACGAGCTGTTCGGCCTCATTCCGTGGGGCCGCAAATCCACTGCCTATGGCTATGCGCAGGCGCTCGATGGCACGTGGAAAGTCTATCAGCGCGAAACAGGACGCTGGAATGCCAGCCGCACCGATTTCACCGACGCAATCCACTTCGTTGGCTGGTATCACGCCAAGAGCAACCGCCAGAACGGCATTGCGCTGAACGATCCCTACAATCTCTACCTCGCCTATTATTCCGGCCATGCCGGATATTCCAAGGGCGTGTGGCGCGACAACATCGCCATTCAAAAGGCCGCCCGCCGCTCCGCCAACATGGCCATCCGCTATGAAAAGCAGTTGCAGGACTGCGGGTATCGGTAGAACCCGTCACCCCCAGCCTAAGCAAAGCTAAGCCCACGCGAAGCGAAGGGGCCATTCACGCATAGGGCGTCATAAATGCCCTGACAGCCTCGATCTCGGTGGATCGTATTTCGTGGCCGCCCGAATGCCACTCCATGCCCACATCGCCGCCCTGCGCCTTGAAATAGTCATGCAGCTTGTTGGTCAAAGGAATTGGGCAGATCGGGTCGCGCTCTCCCGCCGTTATCAGCAGGCGGCGTGACGGTGATGCAGGTGCCGGCTTCGGCGTAAATGGAATGAGCGGATGCATCAACACGGCCGCATCAAACAGATCGGGAAACTCGATCAGCACATTGGCCAGAATATTCGCCCCGTTGGAAAAGCCCAGACCAACCACCAGCCCCGCCTCGTGGGCATCGCGGTTGGCTGTGACGAACTCCGCCATTTTCTTCGTGGCGCGATCCAGGTCGGCCAAGTCATAAACGCCTTCTGCCGTGCGGCGGAAGAAGCGGGCCGCGCCGTATTCGGACACATCACCCTGTGGCGAAACAACCGTCGCATTGGGCAACAATCGCGAACCGAAGTCGAAGAACTGGTTCTCATCACCACCCGTGCCGTGAAACACGAAAAACGCGGGCTGCCCCGGTGCACCGGGCCGCACCTTGTGGAAATAGCTATCCTTGCTCATAAAAACTCCTCAAAACAGCCTGCGGCACTGAGGCCGCAAGCGTTTCTGCTGTTTCGAACTATCAATTTTCCAGCGGCTCCAGATGCTGCTCCAGCGTGGCGCGCAGATGCGCGTGCTGGCTTGGCAGCTTCAAGGCTTCGCCCAGATGGGCCGTATCTTCGTCACGGTCAAAGCCGGGCTCGTTGGTGGCGATTTCGAAGAGAACGCCACCGGGCGTGCGGAAATAGATCGCCCAGAAGTAATCACGGTCGATCACAGGCGTGACCTGATAGCCCGTATCCATCAGCGCCTTGCGAACTTCCAGCTGCGTCTGGCGGTTATCGACCGCAAATGCGAGGTGGTGGACAGAGCCTGCACCAAGGCGCGCACCTGAGATATTCGGCATGGTTTCGATGTCGATGAAATCGGCACCATTGCCGCCGGGCATGCCGAACCGCAGAACACCGTCCTTCCGGTCAACTTCTTGATAGCCCATGAACTTCAACAGTTCTGCCGTTGCACCTTCATCCTGAAGCCGCAGCGACGCACCCTGAAAGCCACGGATCGCCTGATCTTCCCCGACGCCATTGGCGGTCCATTGCGCGCGCGCATCGTCCTTCACCTCGACCATGGCGAAACCATCACCATCAGGCCCGGCAAAATGCAGACGCTTGTTGCCGAAAGCCTCATCGGCTTTCAGACCATCGACATTGGCCTTGGCCAAACGATCCTGCCAGTAGCTAAGCGAACCTTCCGGAACGGAAAACAGCGTCGTGCCCACTTCGCCGGTACCGGGACGGCCCCGTGCAATATGCGGAAACGGGAAATAGGTCATGACAGAGCCGGGCGTACCGACCTCGTCACCATAGTAGAGGTGGTAGACGTCTGGCGCATCGAAATTGACTGTCTTCTTTACGCGGCGCAAACCCAGCGTATCGGTGAAGAAGTGGTTGTTGCCACGTGCACTCGCAGCCATGGATGTGACGTGGTGCAGGCCCTTGATCTGGTTCAACATTTTGATCCCTCAAATCTAGATGGGTGCGCGGAACAGCGTCACCCTTCGTTCATGGGCTCAAGATGGTGCAGATCATGCCGTTCGTATAGATCGAACGTTCAGAACGGATTGTGCTGAATCTGTGAACGACGCCGCAGCGTCGTTCAGCAACTGGAGCAATTGCAGCAAAAGTGGGAACCGGTTTTGCGTCCGCAATGCGTAAAACAAACAGCTTTAGCGCGACCGATCAGTGGTCGTCATTGGCACCTTTGACCCAGTAACCCGCCGTGTGAAGCGCAGTTTTCGGCAGTCCAGCCTCATCCATCAGCATTTTCTTGATGGTGCGCGCTTCAGCTTTTTCGCAGCCGACGAAAACATGGAGACCCTGATGATCGCCCCACGGATGATCACGCAGCGCCTTTTCCAGCAGGCCTGCACCGCCAGCGGCCTGGCCCTTGCGGTGCAGCCAGTTCCAGGTCACCTGCGCCTGCGAGGTGACAGGCTGCTGCTCGTTCTCATCATCAATTTCGGAGTAAACCGTCACTGTCTTGCCCGCCGGCATTTCACCAACCATGCGCAACATCACGGGCAGCGCGGTTTCGTCGCCTGCGAAGACATACGTCGCGGCATCCGGCAATTCGCCACCGGGGCCAACGATGCCAACAATATCACCGGGTGCCGCCGTTGCGCCAAAATGCGCGCCCGGCATGGCGTCTCCCTCATGCATGACGAAATCAAGATGGATCTCGCCGCGGGACCTATCGCCTGACCTGATCGTATAGACCCGTCGCGTCAGCTCATCTTCACCCTGCGGCCAGACAATGGCTCCCGTTTTTGAGAGATGTGGCCAAACCGGCTCGCGCTTCTGATCCGGCACAATGAGAATGCGGACATGCAGGCCGCCCGTCAGCAACCGCTCGATGCCGTCGTCGATGGCAATCACGACACGCCGCATTTTCGGTGTCAGATTATAGCCGCGCACCACGCGGCCACTGAACAGATTAGGCATCTCCCGCAGATCGGCGCCGTGCCCTTCCCAGCGGAAATCGAGAGACGTATCGCCGCTGAACTCCACGATATGCTCAGCCACCATCGCCTTGACAGACAGAAGAACATTTTCCGACACGCAATTGATGCGCGCCGCAAAGCGCCCGTCTGCCGCTTCAAACGTACCATTGCCGTAATCCGCCTCGAAATGCAGGGCGGAACCGGTCCGGGTCATGGTCAGGTGTTCGGCAAAATGTTCGTGAAAAGCATCGACGATGGCTGCCGGATCGGGAAGAGCGACAGATGTTTGCGCAGACAAAAAAGACACCGCGTAAATCCTTCAGATTACAGTCCGGTTATCTTTAGAGCAGCATGCGTGAAAGCGCAAAGCAGATTTTGTGATGCGGGTCACACTTTTTGCGGCAGTTGCCAATCAATCGGCTGTCTGCCACGGGAACTCAGAAATTCGTTGGCCTTGGAAAAATGGTGATTGCCGAAAAAGCCATTATGGGCAGACAGCGGCGAAGGGTGTGGGGATTTGAGTACCAGATGTTTCGTCTGGTCAACGAAGGCCGCTTTCTTCTGGGCATAGGTGCCCCAAAGCAGAAACACCACGCCTTCGCACTCGTCATTGACCCTGCGGATGATCGCGTCGGTAAACTTCTCCCACCCTTGTCCCTGATGAGAGGCGGCACGCGCTTCCTCGACCGTCAGAACGCTGTTGAGCAGCAATACGCCCTGGCGCGCCCAGCTTTCCAGAAAGCCATGCTGGACAGGTGCAATGCCAAGATCGCTCTGCAGTTCCTTGTAGATATTCACCAGCGATGGCGGCGTGCGCACGCCCGGCTGAACGGAAAAACACAGGCCGTGCGCCTGTCCCGCGCCATGATAGGGATCCTGCCCTAAAATAACGACCTTGACCGCAGGAAGCGGTGCCAGATCAAGCGCCCGAAAATATTCCGCGCCCTTGGGAAAAATCTGCTTGCCGGCATTTTTCTCGGCAAGCAGAAAATCCTTGAGCTTTTGCATGTAAGGGCTGGAAAATTCGGCTGTGAGAGCCTGCTTCCAGCTCTCATCGAGTTTCACGCCTGCGTCTACCATGGCCCTGCCCTCGCCCTGCACTCGATTTGTCGCTGCTTACTTGAACCGTTCGCCGCGCTGTAGCACTTCGATCTTGTACCCATCGGGATCGCAAATGAAGAAATATTTGGCGAATGGCGCGCCCTTATATTCCGCGTTGACGATCTTTCCAACGGTGAGGCCGGACTCTGTCAGGCGCGCATGCTCGGCATCCACATCTTCAACACTGACGGCAATGTGGCCGTAGCCATCGCCCAGTGCATAGGGCACTTCACGGCCCTTGTTGACCGTCAACTCAAGCTCGAAGTCACCTTCGGCATTGCTCAGATACACAAGCGTAAAGGTTTCGAACTCGTAACGCGCAGCCACGTCGAGGCCAAAAGCTTGGCTGTAAAAACTCACCGAACGCTTTTCGTCCAGCACCCGGACCATAGAGTGAATAAGTTTGGCCATGGTGATACCTTCTTCTTGTTTATTGGTGGCCTGCTAATCCTCGCAGGCATTAGGCAAGGCTGATAAAGGCAGAACGCGCCGGTTTCAACCCTTGAGGCCCTTTTGAGGCGGATGGCAGATAACAGCATATATGCCAACCGCCGGTCTTTTCGCACTATCATGAGCCCTGAACTCATGATACCGGCAGTCATGCGCATCCTTTATCTCTGTCTTGGCTGGCTCATGGTTGCCACCGGCATTGTCGGTGCGTTTCTGCCTGTTTTGCCAACGACGCCGTTTCTCCTCGTTGCGCTCTGGTGCTTTTCAAAGTCGTCTCCAAAGCTGGAATCATGGCTCCTGTCGCACCCAAAATTCGGGCCGTCCTTACGCAACTGGCGGGAAAAAGGCGCCATTCCACGCAAGGCCAAAATCGCCGCTGTCTCTCTGATGACAATGAGTTACGCGATTTTCTGGTTCGGAACAGAGCCGACGGCACTGCGGGCATCCATCGTGGCAGCCGTCATGCTGGGTGCTGCCCTTTTCGTCACCACCCGGCCTGACCCGTGACCCTCATCATCAACGATGCCGCGATTGCGGCAGCACATAAGGAATATGGGAAGCGGGAACGCGCCCGACAGTGCCGCCTATGCCATAGACGCGAGCAATGGTCTCGTCATTGATGGTTTGCAGCGCTGGCCCGCAGGCCGTCACCTTGCCCTCGTGCATGACGATAAGTTGATCGGCAAATTCGGCCGCGAGATTGAGATCATGCAGCACCACCAGCACCGCGCCGCCACCCTTGGCGAAATTGCGGGCGGTTTCCAGCACGGAAATCTGATGGCCGAGATCAAGGCTCGAAGTCGGCTCATCCAGAAGAAGCGCCCTCGGCTGGCCCTCTTCGACAGGGTTTGGAACCTGCGCCAGCGTTCGGGCAAACTGCACCCGCTGCTGCTCCCCACCTGACAGCAGCGTGTAGGACCGACCTTCAAAGCCTGATAACCCCACCTTTGCCAGAGCACCCCGCGCCTGTTCTTCAGGCTTCAGCGCACCTTGCGCCACCGCCCCCATGCGCACGACTTCCAGCACCGTAAAAGGGAATGACAGAACGGTGCTTTGCGGCAACACCGCCCGAACCCGCGCCAGCTGCAAAGGCGAAAACAGCTTTATATCCACGGCATTATAGGAAACGACGCCCGCATCTGCGCGCATTTCGCCCGACAGCACCTTCATCAAGGTGGATTTGCCAGCACCATTGGGACCGATAATGACGCTGAACGTGCCGGGCTGAAGCTCTATCGAGACCTCGTCCAGCAATCGACGCCCGGACCGGGTCACGCTCACATTGCGCGTTGAAATCATGACGTATTCCTCAAACCGAGACCGTTGCCACGGCCCAACAGCAGAAACAGAAACACCGGCGCGCCGATCAGCGCCGTCACCACACCGATTGGCAATTCGGCGGGTGCCGCCACTGTGCGCGCAAAACTATCCGCCAGCAGCAGCAGCCCTGCCCCGCCAATGGCGGAAGCCGGCAACAGAAAGCGGTGCGATGAGCCGATGACCAGCCGCAAAAGATGCGGCACCACAATGCCAACAAAACCAATGGAACCAGCCGCAGCAACGCTTGCGCCACAAGCGGCGGCAACGGCCACGATGACGAGGCGTTTCAGGCGCTGCACGGGAATGCCCATATGAAAGGCGGCGGCATCGCCCAAAATCAAAGCATCAAGCCCTCTAGAAACGAAGGGCATGCTGACAATGATGACGAGGAAGAACGGCAGCGTCGTCCAGATCTTGAGCGGCGTAGCGCCACCCAGCGAACCCAGGCTCCAGAAGGTAATGTCGCGCAGGGCGCGGTCATCGGCCATGAAAATCATCAGGCCCATCAAGGCCGCACTCAGCGCGGCCAGCGCGATGCCTGCCAGGATCAGAACACTGGTCGATGTCGTCCCGTTACGGGTCGCAATCATGTAGAGCAGCATCGTGTTCAGCAATCCGCCCATGAAGGCCATGAGTGGCAGGAAGTGAACGCCGAACACAACAGAAAGTGGCGCGAGCAGACTGCCACCCAACGCCAGAGCGGCGACTGCAAAAAGTGCGGCACCCGATGTGATGCCAACGAGACCGGGATCTGCCAGCGGATTTCGAAAAAGTCCCTGCATCATGGCGCCGGAAACGGCAAGGGACGCCCCGATCATCAGGCCGAGGCCGGTGCGTGGCAAGCGAACGGCTTCAAGGATCACGCGGTCACGCGGCTCCATGGTCTGCGCATGGCCGGTGAGATACAAAACAAGTTCGTGCAGCCCCACGCCTGTCGGCCCGCTGGCCAGCGACACGAAACAGGCAAAAACCAGAAACACACACAGCGCGACAAGGGTGATGGCACCCTTGCGCGACCGGTCGCCTGCAACAGGACCTGCGACTTCGCTCATAGCCAGAATGCTCACGGCTTAACAACGCCGGGGTAAAGCTTTGCGGCCAGCTCACGGCCAGCGGCGGGGGTGCGCGGACCAAAGCCGATCAGATAAAGTCCATCCATGCTGATCAGCGATTTGGACGCGGCAGCGGGTGTGGACTGGAAGGCCGGAAAGCCGAAAACTTCGTCGGGGTTGGCCGCATGGCTTCCCCGCTGCAGGGTCAGAACCACATCAGGGGCAGCCGCAATCACGGCCTCATCGGTCAGGGGCTTGTAGCCGGTGATATCCTGGGCGGCATTGACGCCGCCCGCCATCTCGATAATGGCTGCTGCTTCCGTGTCCTTGCCCGCCGCCATGATGCGACCGCCAGCGGTGGACAGAACAAACAGCACCCGCTTCTTCTTGTCTCCAACATCAGAGACGTCCTTCGCCAGAACAGCAAGGTCCGCATCAACCTGCGCTGCCAGTGCCTTCGCCTTCTCCTCCAGGCCAACGGCTGCACCGACGGCCTCGATTTTCGGCGCGATGGCTCGTCCCTCCGGTGGCGTGTCGATGGTCACCATCGGCACTTCACTCGCTTTGAGGATGCCGATCACATCCGCAGGACCGGCACCATCCTCGGACAGAATGAGATCAGGCTTTTGTGACAGAATGCCTTCAGAAGAGAGTGCCCGCATGTAACCGACATCTGGCTTTAACAGCGCATCCGCCGGATAGCTGCTGGTCGAATCCCGCGCCACAATGCGATCTCCGGCACCCAGTGCATAGAGAATTTCCGTTACAGTGCCACCCAGCGCCACAATGCGTTTCGCCTGCGGGTTGCCTGTATCGGATGCATGAACCATGATCGGGACCAGCGCCAGGAGGGCACCGAAAGCAAATGAGCGTCGAAAAAGCGGCATGTCGTCATCCTGAAAAATGCGGCGCGCTACAGCCTGCACGCCATATAAGTTGAGTTAATTACACATCTTTAAATGCCAGACAATCCGATAAGTTGACTATTTTCGTTATCTTTTATATTTCGGAGCATAAGGGTCCCGGGGGCAAATCCGGCACCGCAAATTCGAAGGAGACTATCGATGTTTATTGCCATGAACCGCTTTCGCGTCCTGCCGGGTTTTGAAGAAGCATTTGAGACCATCTGGCGCGAGCGCAAGCGTCATCTCGCCGAAATGCCGGGCTATCTGGAATTCCATATGCTGAAGGGTCCGAAGGCTGAGGATCACACGCTCTACGCCTCCCACACAGTCTGGGCCACCAAGGACGATTTCACCGCCTGGACGAAATCCGAGCAGTTCCGTGCCGCCCATGCCAATGCCGGAAACAATCGTGGCAAGGTCGAATATCTGTCAGGCCCGCATTTCGAAGGCTTCGACGTCATCATTCACGAAGGCAAGGACGGGCAAGACCACCCCGTTGCGGCTTGAAACATGACGGCGAACGCAAGTTCTGAAACCGACACTGCCCGGCTAGAGAGAGCGAGAGCCGCTCTGGCAGAAAAACCTGATGGCGTGGTCGAAGCCATCGCGGCCACGGCCAATGTAACGGCGGCAGAGGTTCTTTCCATTCTGCCTGATGGCGCTGCCGTCTCCGCGCCTGCGCAAGACTTCTTGAATCTCTGGAATGAATTGCGATGCTGGGGCGAAGTCCTGATGATTGTGCAGACACCGGATATTGTTTTCGAGGTGCCGGGCCACCTGCCTCAAGGCACCGAAGGCCATGGCTGGTTCAACATTCACGGCGATAGCCCCATCGGCGGCCACATCAAGAAGGACAATTGCGCGTCGGTTACCTTTGTCGATCGCCAGTTCCATGGACGCCGGTCACTCTCCGTGTGGTTCATGAATGCGAGCGGAAGCGCCATGTTCAAGCTTTTCGTAAGGCGGGATGAAAGCAAGGAATTGATCGGCGAGCAGGTGGCGAAATTCGAAGCCTTGCGCGACAGTTACCGCACATCATGATAGCGAATGCCGCCACGGCCATCGCCATGGCGGCTTTGCTTTGAACATCCTATGTCGCTTCCGGCATGGCTTGCCCTGCCCGTGATGTCCTATGAATCCAAGGCCTTGATAAGACGTTGAAAGGGTAAGGCTTTGCGCCATGCTCGACCTGCGCTATAGGCGTTGCAACACATCGATGAGGGGAAACCTATGACAACCTATGTTTTGACCGTAGCCTGCACATCCAAGCGCGGAATCGTCGCCGCCATATCGGGCTATCTGGCGGGCAAGGGTTGCAACATCGTTGACAGTTCCCAGTTCGACGACCTCGAAACCGGCAAATTCTTCATGCGCGTTTCCTTCATTTCCGAGGAAGGCCAGAGCATGGAGGCGCTGCAGACAGGCTTCGCGCCCATCGCCACGGAATTCGGCATGGAGGCCAAAATCTTCAGCGAAGGTGAGCGCACCAAGACGCTTCTGATGGTCTCGCGCTTCGGCCACTGTCTGAATGACCTGCTTTATCGCTGGAAGATCGGCGCTCTACCAATCGATATCGTCGGCGTGGTTTCCAACCATTTCGAGTACCAGAAGGTCGTCGTCAATCACGACATTCCCTTCCACCACATCAAGGTGACGAAGGAAAATAAGCCCGAGGCTGAAGCCCGGATCATGGACATCGTTGACCAGACCGGCACCGAACTGATCGTCCTCGCCCGTTACATGCAGGTTCTCTCCAACGAGATGTGCCAGAAAATGTCTGGTAAGATCATCAACATTCACCACTCCTTCCTGCCAAGCTTCAAGGGTGCGAACCCCTACAAGCAGGCCTATGAGCGCGGCGTGAAGCTGATTGGCGCGACGGCCCATTACGTGACCGCCGATCTGGATGAAGGTCCGATCATCGAGCAGGATACGGTGCGCGTCACCCACGCCCAGTCGGCAGAAGACTATGTGTCGCTTGGCCGCGATGTGGAAAGCCAGGTTCTGGCCCGCGCCATCCACGCCCACATCCACCACCGCACCTTCATCAATGGCAACCGCACGGTGGTCTTCCCGCCAAGCCCCGGCTCCTACGCTTCGGAGCGCATGGGCTAAAATAGCGACGAAGATTTGGGGGACCTGAGACTTTATTTGCGAACGGGAGCAACTGACTGCCGCGTGCAGCCGTTGCTCCTGTGTTGTCAAACACAGAGGTCTCCCTCATGAAAAAGCTTATCATTTCCGGTACCGCGTTTCTTCTCGCGGCGGGGTCAACGCTTGCCCAACAGCCAGCCCCGCCACCGCCGCCGCCAGCCCCTGCGCAAACCGAGCCCATGGCAGACGCACCACCGCCGCCTCCACCACCAAAGCCCATGCCAGGCGGCCCTAAAGATGACGGCCCAAGACATGGTGGCCCGCGAGACGGCATGCGCGACCGCATGATGATGCCTCCGCCTCCACCGCCTTCAAAGGGTGCGCATTTCCGCATCGAACAGGGCGAAACAAAAATCGACATCAAATGCGCCGATGACGAGCCCATGAAGGCCTGCGGCGATCTGCTGATGCAGCTCATCGACAAGATCAACGATTGATCCAAGGCGAAATAGAAGCGGCGCGCTTGCGCCGCTTCATGCAAACCGCACAGTCGCCTTCAATCCACGCCCGCCGGCGCCATCTTCCAGTGCCAGCCTGCCATTGAAGAAAGCGGCAATCTCCTCGACAATCGCAAGCCCAAGCCCCGCACCCGGCGCTGCATTGCCCTCTCCCCTTGCAAAACGCTGCCGCACCACGGCCCGTTTTTCTGCGGATAGTCCAGGGCCATTATCCTCAACCTCAATACATGCGGCCGCGCCATCGCGCAGCACCCGCACAGTCACTTCCGTCCCTCGTCCGGCATAGGCAATGGCGTTGCTGATGAGATTGCCCAGCAATTCACCCAACAGCAGAGGTTCTGCCATGATGCTAGCCTCATCAATCTGCTCAAAGCCAAGATCGATCCCGGCCTCAGCGGCAACGGGGATATAGTCGGCGGTAATGGATTGCGCCAGCGATGCAAGGTCCACCTTCACAAGGCTCTGCTTCTCACCTGATCCTGCCGCATCGATATTGGCCATGCGTAGAAGTTGCGCCAGAATATGCTCGGCATGCGCCACAGAAGCATCGCCCTTGCGGGCTGCGGCCTGTGCATCCTCAAGCGTGGATGCGCGGGCCGAAAGGGCAAGCTGCGTGCGAATAATGGCCAGCGGCGTTCTCAGCTGGTGACTGGCATTGCCGGTGAAGTGCCGCAGCGCATCCAGCGCCGATTGCAGCCGCACCATGAAAGAATTGACGGTTTCCACGAGGTTCTCGACCTCGACCGGCACCGACTGGCGGATTGGATGCAGATCATTGGGGCTGCGTTCAGCAATGGCTTCGCTAAGTCGGTAGAGCGGACGCAGCGAAATCGTTACCGCAATCCACACAATGATGGCCGCACCGACAATCATGAACAGCAGCCGCAGCGCCGAACGCAGGATGATGGCCTGCGCCAGACGGCTGCGCGCAATCGTCGTTTCGGCCACCGTCACCGAAAACGGGACCGAATTCACCCCGGTCGATGCGAAACGCTGGATCGCCGCCACCCGGATCGGCTCGCCGCGAAACTCGGCATCCACAAACACCGGAGCATCGCTGCGCAAGCCGCTCACGGACGGCAGGTTCTGATAGCCGGTGAGAAACTGTCCATTCGGCCCGTTGACGCGGTAGAACACGCGGTCTTGCGCCGCAGAGGTGAGCATTTCGAGCGCGACATAGGGAATATCGACTTCCAGCGACCCGTCTTCGGAAACCACCACCCGCTCGGCAATGGCCAATGCAGAGCCTGACAGAACACGATCAGAGACGATATTGGCAGTATTGATGGCTTCCCGGTAGGTATCTGCCAGCGCGATGCAGCCAATGATCGCCGTCGATATCAGCAGCCAGCCAAGAAGACGCCGACGCAGCGAATAGGCCACCTGCCTCATCAAGCCATCTCCGGCAGCTTTTCGAGGTAATATCCTATGCCCCGCGCCGTCTTCACCGTGAGACCATGCGGCCCGAGCCGCTTGCGCAACCGGCTGACATATTGCTCGATGGCATTGCCGGAAAGCTCATCGTCAAAGCCGGTCAGCGATTGAACGATGGCCTCCTTGGCCACCACCTTTCCAGCCCGCATGAACAGAACTTCTAACAGCGCCACCTCCCGTGCCGGAATATCAATCGGATGGCCATCGGCTGAGAAGGTCCGCGATGTCAGATCGAACGACACTTTGCCGAACTGGACAGAAGACGAGCGCAGCCCGGCATTGCGGCGCAGAAGCACCCGTACCCGCGCCTCGAATTCCGTAATGTCGAAAGGCTTGATCATGTAATCGTCAGCGCCGAGATCGAGCCCTTTCACCCGCTCTTCCGGCGTACCGCGTGCGGTCAGGATCAGCACCGCCGCCTTGTCCTGTCGCGCGCGCATAGAACGCAACACGTCGATGCCATCCATTTCAGGCAGGTTGAGATCGAGAATGACGAGATCGAAGCTCTCCGCTGCAATTGCAGCATCGGCAGATGCGCCATCCGACACCACATCCACGGCATAGCCGCTTCCGCGCAACAGCGCCGAAAGCCCCTCGGACAGAACCGGATTGTCCTCCACCAGCAGAATTCGCAAGCCACGCCCTCCATTTGGCCGAAATTTATCGGAGCGTTCCTGTCTTGTGAATGGCAAGTGGGTGCGGCATGATCTTTTCCATGCGTATTCTTCTGTTTCTCTGTCTTTTCATCACCGTTGCAGGCGGCACACAGGCGCAGCCAATGGTGTTTCCGGCTCCCTCAGGCAAAACCGATGCGCCGACGCTCGTCGTTTACTCTTCCCTTGATGAGCCCTTGGCGATGCCGATGATCGCGGGTTTTCAAAAAGCCAACCCGGATGTGGCGGTGTCATATGAGGATATGCTGACAAGCGAGATCTATGATCGCATCGTTAGGGAAACCGACGCAGGCGAGAAAACCGCCGATTTCGCCTTCTCATCTGCCATGGACCTGCAGGTCAAGCTCAGCAATGACGGCTATGCGCAGCGATCCGATCTGCCCATGAGTGACCGCTGGCCCGCCTGGGCCAACTGGCGCAACACCGCTTACGCGCTGACATTCGAGCCCGCCGTCTTCGTTTACCACAAGCCGAGTTTCGCCAACGCCAGTCCGCCCGCCAGCCGCGCCGAATTCGTGGAGTATCTGGAACGCAACGCCAAGGAAATCCACGGGCGCATCGCCACTTATGACATTGAACGCTCCGGCGTCGGATTTCTGTTCATGTCTCGCGATCAGGAGCAGTTCGGCGATATCTGGAACGTCATCAAGAGCATGGGCACGGCGGGGGTGAAGGTTTACTCCACCAGCGGCGCCATTCTGGAGCGCATATCAGACGGCCGCTTCGTCATGGGCTATAATATTCTCGGCTCCTATGCGGCAGATTGGGCATCACGCCATCCCGATGTCGGCATTGTACTGCCGAAGGATTACACCGTGGTCATGTCGCGGATCGGCCTTGTGCCGCACGCTGCCAGAAATGCAGAGCTTGGCCGCCGCTATCTGGAATATTTCATGTCCAAGGAAGGCCAGACCATCATGGCGCGGCAGTTGCAGATTCCCGCCGTCAGTCCCGATGTCGCGGGAGAAAACACCGCCAACATGATGCAGGCCATTCACGGCGCACAATTGCGCCCGGTTCCCGTCAGCCCGGGCTTGATGGTCTATCTCGATCAGGTCAAGCGCGCGCGCATCATCGAACGTTGGAATGAAGCGTTACGCGCCCAGTAGACGAATTTCAAAAATTAATAGACAGTAAAGACGCTTGAGGGTTGCACGGCGTCAGTTAAATGACAGCTTTCTATGGTGCTGTGCAATTCTTCGTTCATCCGTGGAGGCGGACTGAAGAAGCGGGAGGAATGTTTCACGCGACAGACAATTCGGGGCGCAATTTGCCGCCCTTGAGGTCGTCCGTGCCGGCCCTTCCGCTATGATCAAAACAATGCCGAAACGGCATATCAAGGAGGGTTCACTTTGAAGCATTTCCTCATCGCTTCGCTTCTCGCAGGCGCTATGGCACTTCCCGCGGCAGCAGCCGATTACACCATCATCGCACCGGCAAATCCTGGCGGCGGCTGGGACCAGACTGCGCGCTCCATGCAGAGCGTGTTGCAGGAAGAAGGCATTTCCAAGCGCGTTCAGGTTCAAAACGTTCCCGGCGCTGGCGGCACCATTGGTCTTGCACAGTTTGCAAGCCAGCAGAAGGGCAACGCGAATTCCCTCATCGTTGGCGGCTACGTCATGGTGGGCGCGATCCTCACCAACAAGGCACCTGTTACGCTGAAGGACGTTACGCCTATCGCGCGTCTGACCGGTGAATACGAAGCCATCGTTGTTCCTGCATCCTCACCGATCCAGAACATCGGCCAGCTTATCGAGCAGCTGAAGAAAGACCCGGGCAGCGTATCCTGGGGTGGCGGTTCTGCTGGCGGCACGGACCACATCACAGCGGGCCTGATTGCCAAGGCTGCAGGCGTTGATCCAACCAAGATCAACTACATTGCTTACTCCGGCGGCGGTGAAGCTCTTGCTTCCATCCTCGGCGCACAGGTCACAGCCGGCATTTCCAGCTATGGCGAATTCGAAAGCCAGGTTAAGTCCGGCACCGTTCGCATTCTGGCAATCTCCAGCGACGCCAAGATCCCTGGCATCGACGCGCCGACGCTGAAGGAAAGCGGCCTCGACGTCGTGGTTCAGAACTGGCGCATGGTTGCAGCCCCTCCCGGCCTGACAGCTGAGCAGCAGAAGGCTGTGAGCGCAGATGTCGAAAAGCTGGTGAAGTCTGCCAAGTGGCAGGAAACACTCAAGACCAAGGGCTGGATGGACACCTATCTTGCCGGTGACGAGTTCAAGGCACAGCTTGCAAAAGACACTGCCGCGACTGAAACCATTCTCAAAGACATTGGACTGGTAAAATGAGCCAGGGTTCAACCCCTTCACATCCTTCAAAGCGCCGCCCTGATTGGGCGGCGTTCGCGATAGCAGTGTTTCTGGTCATCGTCGCCGCTGTCATCTTCTGGGATTCAGCGCGCCTTGCCAGCGTCACCGGTTATTCGCCCGTCGGCCCGGCTACCGTTCCCTACGCCATTGCCTTCTGTCTTATCGGACTGGCAATCTGGACGGCAATCGAAGCCTGGCGCAACGACTTTCCAGCCCGTGACAAACAGGAAATGGGACCCGTTTTCTGGGTGATTGCCGGTCTTGCCGCGCAGATGCTGCTGCTGAATGTTGCCGGTTTCTCCATTGCAACGGGCCTGCTGTTTGCCTTCACGGCGCGCGCCTTCGGCAAACGCAAGCTGTGGTTTTCAATCCCAATCGGCATCGTGTTCAGCTTCGTGATTTGGGTCATTTTTGCCCAGTTGCTGCAACTGTCGCTGCCTGCTGGACCTCTGGAACGGCTGTTTTTCTAACAGCCAGCCCAACCGATCACAACAAGACATGAAGCCCCGCGAGCGCGTCTTATACGTGAGCCGCGGCTTCACCCGACAGGGGGACAACTGTCCATGAGTACTTTTGATTTCTTGCTGCAAGGCCTTGCGATTGCAGCGCAACCGATGAACCTCGTCTATGCGCTGATCGGCGTTACGCTGGGTACGGCGGTCGGCGTTCTGCCCGGCATTGGCCCTGCCTTGACTGTAGCGCTGCTTCTGCCTGTCACTTACCAGCTGGATCCCGCCGGATCGCTGATCATGTTTGCCGGTATTTACTACGGCGGCATGTATGGCGGCTCGACAACCTCGATCCTGCTCAACACACCCGGCGAAAGTGCCTCCATCGTCACCGCGCTGGAAGGTAACAAGATGGCGCGGGCGGGTCGCGGCGGACCGGCTCTCGCGACAGCGGCCATTGGCTCCTTCGTGGCGGGTCTCATCGCAACCGTCGCACTGGCATTCGTTGCACCTTACATCGTCAAACTGGCGCTGGTGTTCGGGCCACGCGAGTATTTTGCGCTGATGGTGCTGGCCTTCGTCACCGTGTCATCTGCCTTTGGTGATTCGGCTCTGCGCGGTCTCACATCCCTGTTCATCGGCTTTGCACTGGCCATTGTCGGCATCGACCAGCTCACCGGCCAGACGCGCATGAGCTTCGGCGTTCCTGATTTGCTGGATGGCATCGAAGTCACGACGCTTGCCGTGGCCATGTTCGCCATCGGCGAAACGCTCTATATCGTCGCTCAGGGTCAGGGCGGACCTGACAAGGTTGAAGCCGTGAAGGGTTCCGTCTGGATGACGGCGCAGGACTGGTCGCGCTCCTGGAAAGCATGGCTGCGCGGCACGCTGATCGGCTTCCCGATTGGCGCAATGCCAGCGGGCGGTGCTGAAATCGGAACCTTCCTGTCCTATGCGACGGAAAAGAAGCTTTCCAAGCACCCGGAAGAATTCGGCCATGGCGCCATTGAAGGCGTTGCCGGTCCAGAAGCGGCCAACAACGCATCGGCGGCTGGTACGCTCGTGCCATTGCTGACGCTCGGCCTGCCGACAACGGCAACGGCTGCCATCATGCTGGCCGGTTTCCAGCAATTCGGCCTTCAGCCTGGTCCGCTGCTCTTTGCAACCAATCCGCAGCTCGTCTGGGGACTGATTGCCAGCCTGTTCATCGCCAACGTCATGCTGCTGGTTCTCAACCTGCCGCTGATTGGCCTGTGGGTAAGGCTGCTGACTATTCCGAAGCCATGGCTCTATGCTGGCATCCTGCTGTTTGCGACGCTCGGCACGATCGGCGCAAACCCTTCCGTGTTCGAACTCGGCATGTTGCTGGCCTTTGGTATCCTCGGATATGTGATGCGCATTTTCGGCTATCCGATTGCACCTGCGGTCGTCGGCCTCATCCTCGGACCATTGGCCGAGCAGCAGTTGCGCCGCGCGCTGGCCATCGGCCAGGGCGATCCTTCGGTCCTCTTCACATCGTGGATTGCCGTTGGCCTGTTTATCGTGGCGGCGGCTGCGTTCCTGATCCCGCTCATCATGCGCATGCGCGGTCGGGGTGAGGTGCTGTCGCAGCTGGCGGCCAACGAAGACTGATAAAGCGACCCTCCCAAGGTCCCTGCCCCGCATTCGAAAGGATGCGGGGCTTTTTTATGCCCGGAACGCAAAAGCCGCATCTGTGTTAGGACAGAAGCAATGATCCCGAGACGAGGAACTCCTATGAACAGACTTGCGCTCCTGTGCGTCGCCGCACTCACCTCATGCACCACCGCTACATCAGGCGTTGAGCCTATTCCCGGCAGCATCACCTATGGTGGACAGCCAGCCACGAAGCTTACAAAATCACCCATTGGCAGCACCGTGAACCATGACTTCATGATGTCGGATGGACGCCGCGCTTACGAGACCTACCGCATCGCATCAGATCGATCTCTCATTCTTCTGAACCGCGAGATCATGAGCGATCTGCCCTCGGACAGATAGACCGTTATCATCATTGGTTCCGGTCAAACATCATAAAGACAGATGGAACGACTATCGGGCTAACTCGTTGCTTTCCTGCATGTTTCAAAAACACCCTTGATTGATGTTTCAGGAGAGAAAAATGAGAACCCATAAGACAAGAAACGATTTACCGTCCAATGCCAAGGCCACTGTCATCGGCCTGCTGAACGAGTCGCTGGCATCCGTTATTGATCTGTCTCTTGTCACCAAGCAGGCGCATTGGAACCTCAAAGGTCCGCAATTCATCGGCGTCCACGAGTTGCTGGATACATTCCGTGCGCAGCTCGACAAGCACAGCGACACGATCGCCGAACGTGCCGTTCAGCTTGGCGGCACAGCGCTTGGCAGTGTTCAGGCCGTAACGTCCACGTCCAAGCTGAAGTCCTATCCGACCGATATCTACAAGATTCAGGACCACCTCGATGAACTCATCGAGCGTTACGGCGACGTGGCAAATCTCATTCGCAAGTCGATCGATGAGGCGGATGATGCTGGAGATGCCAACACTGCGGATATCTTCACTGCCGCATCGCGTGATCTCGACAAGGCACTCTGGTTCCTGGAAGCACACGTTCAGGAAAAAGCCTGATCCGTTATAGCTGACGCAACAGAAAAGCGCCCGGAACCCACCGGGCGCTTTCAATATAAGCTAGATAATCCTTCAGTGGCGGCGCAAAACCGCTTTGCCAATATCGCGCAACATCTCATGGTCCAGAATGCCGCGTTGGGCGCTTCTGATCAGAACTGCTGCACATTCATTGGCAACATGACTGCTTCTGTCTTCCAGGCATTCGAAACATACGCCATCAAATATAGTTTGCAGATCACTAACCTGCTGAGGCGATAGTTGCGTGCCTACCCGTTGAAATGCAAGGTACGACAAGGCCCATCCTCCCAAAGATGCATTTTATCGGCTTTATACTGCAGGAACGCCTATCTTTTACACCTGATCGCATCGCCTGTCGAATCAGATATTAACGAAATATCAACGATTATTTCCTTGGACCTGAAGCTCCACTATGCGCGTTGCTTGCCTGTAACGATGTTGCACTCGCCGCAGGTTACAGAGGTAAAAGGCCGATATCCGACAAGGCTTTTTCGAGGTGCTCGGGCGATACCGGCTTGGTCAGGAACACGGCACCGGGCGGCAACACACCTTCAGCAGGATTATACCGTCCCGAGATGACGATCACCTTGATTTCGGGCCAGCGACGGTGCGCCACATTTGCCAGCCCAAGCCCGTTGATAGAGCCGGGCATGTCGATGTCGGTCAAGATGGCATGGATTGAGGTACTGGCTTCGAGCATCTGAAGCGCCCGATCCGCCGTTGGTGCTTCGAGGGTAGCGAATCCGAGATCGGTGACCATATCCACGAGATCAAGGCGGATCAGCCCGTCATCTTCAACTACGAGGAGGCATGATGTCACTGCTCAATGCTCCTGTTGAAAACTGGCAAGCTCCGCAGAGATAACGCAGCGTACGCCTGCCGGATCATAGACAATGTCCACAAGAGTATCGGCAGCGCCAGCAATGCCCGCCTTGATGAGGCGCGACCCGGAACCGACACGCTGCGGCACGTCAACCGGCGGACCGCCGCTTTCCGTCCAGGACAGTTCAAACCGGTCCTTGGCCTCTCCCGCAATCCCCCATCGAATATCCACCCTGCCTTCCGGCACCGAGAGAGCGCCGTATTTGATAGCATTGGTCGCAAGCTCATGCATTATGAGCGACAGTGAAAGCGATGGACGTGAGCCGACACGCAGAACTGGCCCGGAGACCGTAAAGCGCGTCATCGCCGGATCATCATGGACCTCAAGCAACTGGTTGACGAGTTTATGAACCTGGGACGTGCCGAGGCCACCCTGTATGACCGTGTCATGGGCGGCGCTCAAAACACCAATTCGTGCCGACAACGTTTTACGAGCAACATTCAGATCACCGGCAGAACGAAGTGTCTGTGATGCAATGGCTTGAACCATGGCAAGCTGGTTCTTGAGGCGGTGGCCAAGCTCATGGGAAATCAGTTCCCTGTGCTTCTGCTCCGCCAGTTTTTCCGTCACATCCTGCGCCTGCACTAGAATGCCGGTGATCTCTCCGGATGAAGATCGCATCGCCTGATACACAAAATCGATCATCCGGCTCTGCTTCTCACCATCGGGCCCGCGATTAAGCTCTATGGGTCTGGCACGCGCAGCAAAGGGTTCACCGGTTTTGTAGACGGTATCCAGCAAATCGATGAAGCCCTGGTCGACCACTTCCGAAACGGCATCCGCAACCGAGCGTCCAATAATGTCGCGCCCGACGCCGATCATCGAATAATATTCTTCATTGGCAAATTCGAAGATATGGTTTGGCCCGCTCAATGTCGCGATACCAGCAGGAGACATCTCGAAAATCTGAAGAAGCTTCTCCTGCATGCTCTTCTGTTCGCGGCGAACGATGATTTCGTTGGTGATTTCCGCACAGGCGCAAAACATTCCAAGCACCACACCCGCCTGGTCTCGCACCGGCGTGTAGGAGAAGGAAAAATGCGTTTCTTCCGGGTAGCCTTTTCGATGCATCACGAATTCGATGTCATCCATCGAGGTGCCCTGCCCGGCATAGGCGGCGGATATGATGGGGTCAACGGCATCCCATATGTCAAACCAGAGGTCGCGAAACGGATGCCCAAATCCCGCAGGATGGCGGTTGCCACACATGGCCGCGTAACCGTCGTTGTAGATGGTAATCTGCTGCGGTCCCCAAACGATCAGCATGGGCTGAAGCGAACCCAGCATGACGTTGACAAGCGTCTGCAACTCTACCGGCCACGCATCAGGAACGCCCAGAGCGCATTTTTCCCAATCGAAGCTACGGAACAGGTCTCCGCATTCGCCACCCCCTACAAAATTCAAGCTAACCCCGCATGTATCGATATCGCCGTAGGCGATAACAAATTTCGTTCGATTTGGTTCCATGATGAATTGCAGACCGGGCAAACGGGCAGATCCGATCAGCTCCGACAACCTATCACGAACCGCCAGAAAAACCATAGGTCGAGCCGTAGCATGGAACGACCAACAGATGCTGACGTTAGAGAAGCTAGGAACGCAGTAAATAATTTGCGAGGAACGGCTCATGTCCAGAGTTCAGCAAAAGCCACACCAGCAACGCTTTGATCCGAAAGACCGCCTGATACTGGCGCTGCACGCACAGTTGCGCGCCGAAAGAGAGACCCGCGAGGCGATGGAATGGGTGATGCGCAACGGTGCACTTTCGCCAGAGGTGCTGGAAGCCATGGCGTCCGACCCCATTCCGGTCGTTACAGCCGATGACATGCGCGCCGCCAACCGGACCGTGACACATATGAGGCTCAGCGCGGAAGGTTCGGCGTCATGACAAGGCGGGCAAGCTGGCGCGGTCAGATCAAGTTTGACGATTTCACCTGCGAAGTTGGATTGTACTCGGCGATTACCTCGACGGAAAAAATCTCGTTCAACATCGTCAACCGCAAGACAGGCAACCGCGTCGAGCGCCAATATGTCGATAGCGACAGCGGGGAGCCAGTCGAAAAAGAAGATCAGGTGCGTGGCTTCGAACTCGACAATGGCGACTACATCATTGTCGAGGGCGATGAGATCGCGCAGATCATGCCGGATAGCAACAAGGCGATTGCTATCCAGAAATTCATCGCAATCGACGAGATCGACAAGCTCTACTTCGACCGACCCTATTTTCTGACCGCATCGGATGAAGATGGCGAAGATGCGCTTAGCCTTCTGGCTCAAGCGATGCAGCGCCAAAACGTGGCAGCGGTTGGCGAGGCGGTTCTTTTTCGCCGCAACCGAAACCTCATCATCCGGCCCCATGGCAAGGCCTTGATCGCGACCACCCTCAATTTCGATTATGAGGTCCGCTCCCATACGGCGACGTTCAAATCCGTGCCGGATCAGGAGTTTGACGAGGAAATGCTGGAACTGGCTGGCCACATCATCAAGAAACGCGCGGGGAAATTCGACCCCTCGGCCTATTCCGACCGATATAATGATGCGCTTGCCGAACTGGTGAAAGCCAAGATCGAAGGGCGGGCAATCAAGAAGCCTGTCGAGGAAAAGCGCGACAATGTTGTGGACCTGAAGGAAGCGTTGCGCCGCAGCGCAGCTGGAGGCAAGGACGACAAGCCCGCCGCGAAGACAAGAGCCAAAAAGGCAGGCTGACCAAACCGCCGCCCGCTTCTATCTCAAAAGACTTCAGCCTCGCTTTTCCTTAGCGAGGCTCTTTTTCAGCGCATCCATAATGTTGATGACATTGCCGCCAGTCTTCTTGGCTGGCGCGGACTTTGCCTGGCGTGCACCGGATGTCTTTTCCTTGGACTTCAGCAGCGTCTTGATCTTCTTCTGCACGGTATCCTGAGCAATGGATGGCTTCCACGCCACAGTGTTTTTCTCAATCTTCTTCTCCAGAATTGAGACAAGTTCTGGATCGAGTTTCATCTTCGGATCAAGAGTGTCCATGGTTTCGCGCACCTCATCAACATAATGCAGCGTCCATAAAATGATGCCCTTCCCCGATGGCTCCAGCAGAACCGCATGCTCGCGACGATAGATGACCAGCCGCGCTATGCCCGCGACGTTGTTGGCCTTCATAGCATCGCGAATAACGCCGAAAGCCTCGGCGCCAATCTTGTCTTCGGGTTTGAGAAAATGCGGGCGATCGCACCAGACCCAGTCAATGGAACCCGCTGGCACGAATGTCTGGATATCGATGGTCTTGGTGCTTTCCAGCCCCACCGCGTCAATCTCGTCATCTTCCAGCAGAACGAAGCTGCCATCTTCCTTCGGAAAACCCTTGACCTGGTTCTTGTCCGTCACCTTCTTATGGGTGGTGCTATCTGCATAATGGCTTTCCACCCGGTTGCCGGTTTTGCGGTTGAGAATGTGAAACCGCACCTTACCGCTCTCGGTCGTCGCAGGTGTGAGCGAAACGGCTGCCGTGACCAGCGAAAGCCTGAGGTGTCCTTTCCAAAAAGCGTGTTGTGGCATGGATTTCAAACTCCCGTTTTTCAAGCGCCATAGCATAACTAGGAAAGCCCAACATCGTTGCCGCGAGCCCTCATGGAATAGCCGTCCATTTCGTCCAGACGCTGACGATGATGTCGGCTTAAGGAGCCCATCTGCTCCATTTTATTTTACTAATATGGAACGAATGATCCCACCGTCGGTTACCTCACCACGGAGCTGTACAAACCGCCCGAATGAGAGGAAACCACCATGAAAAAGTTCATTCTTGCAGCGGCGCTGCTGAGCGCCACTGCCCTGTCGGCTGCTGCCCAGACATCTGCACCTGCCACAACGGCACCTGCAACGCCTGCGCCAACCACAACGGCTCCAGCGCCTAGCACAGATGGCAACACGCCAGCTGTCGCAACACCGGAAACTGCAAATCCGACCGCCCCTGTTGAAGGCGCGAACAGCTTCACTGAAGAGCAAGCCAAGACCCGCATTCAGGAAGCTGGCTACACCGATGTCAAGGACCTGAAGAAGGACGACAAGGGCATCTGGATGGCAGGCGGAATGAAGGATGGCAAGGCCGTCATGATCTCCATGGATTACCAGGGCAACGTCGTCGCCAAGTAACGTTCGAGGTTCCAGAAACCTCCGAGACTTTAGCGCCGCCAATCAAATTATGAGGACCAAATCATGAAAACAATTACCGGACTATTCGATGATCACGCCGATGCCCGCGCAGCAGTAACCGAACTGGAAGCCGCTGGCGTTCCTTCTGATGATATCAGCATCGTTTCCAACAATGCGAATAACCGCCACGACACCGACGAGTCGAATGCTGCCGAAGGCGCTGGCACAGGTGCTGGCATTGGTGCCGTCGTGGGCGGCGCTGGCGGTCTTCTGACTGGCCTTGGCATCATGGCTATCCCAGGCGTTGGCCCTGTCGTCGCGGCTGGTTGGCTTGCTGCCACAGCAGCGGGTGCGGTTGCAGGCGCTGTTGCAGGTGGCGCAACTGGCGGCATCGTCGGCGCGCTGACGGACTCCGGCGTTTCTGAAGATGATGCGCATGTCTACGCTGAAGGCGTACGTCGTGGCGGCACCATCGTCACCGCCAAGGTAGATGACGCCATGGCGCCAGAAGCTGAAGCCGTTCTGAAGCGCTCCAACTGGGTTGATCCAGCAGACCGTCGCACAGCCTACAACGAGCAGGGTTGGCAGAAATTCGACGATACGCTTGACCCATATGATGCCGACCAGATCGAAAAAGAGCGCATGCGCTACAACCGTCCTGGTATGTAAGCGTCTCTGGAAATGCGAGAGGCCGCCCCGCTTGGGCGGCCTTTTCTACGTCTGGGTTGCGGTGCCGCAATTCAACCTACAATCATGAGGAATTCCATCATGGCGAAAAAGCCCGCTGCTCCGAACGCGCATCCCGAAACAGACGTCGTCACCATTCATGACCAGAAAATGCACCGTGGACAGGGTGGAGAACTCCACCAGTTTGCCGAGGGCGACACGCCCGTGCTGACAACCGCCCAGGGCGGCCCTGTCTCAGACGATCAGAACTCGCTGCGCATCGGCGCGCGCGGCCCTCTGGTGATGGATGACTTCCACTATCGCGAAAAAATGTTCCATTTCGACCATGAGCGCATTCCAGAACGCGTCGTGCATGCGCGCGGTTATGGTGCCCATGGCTACTTCGAAACCTACGAATCCCTCGCAAAATATACCAAGGCGGACATTTTCCAGCGCAAGGGCGAAAAGACACCGGTCTTCGTTCGCTTTTCCACCGTCGCTGGCAACAAGGGCTCAGCCGATCTGGCGCGTGACGTGCGCGGCTTCGCCGTCAAGCTTTACACAAAAGAAGGCAATTGGGATCTGGTCGGAAACAACATTCCGGTCTTCTTCATTCAGGATGCCATCAAGTTTCCGGACCTCATTCACGCCGCCAAGCAGGAGCCAGACCGCGCCTTCCCGCAGGCGCAGACCGCCCATGACAACTTCTGGGATTTCATCAGCCTGACGCCTGAAAGCATGAACATGATCATGTGGACCATGTCAGACCGCACTATTCCGCGCTCGCTGCGCTTCATGGAAGGTTTCGGCGTTCACACCTTCCGCCTCGTCAATGCCGAGGGTGTCTCTACCTTCGTGAAGTTCCACTGGAAGCCGAAACTCGGTCTTCAATCCGTCGCATGGAACGAAGCGGTCAAGATCAACGGTGCCGACCCGGATTTCCACCGCCGCGACCTCTGGAACTCCATTCAATCAGGTGATTTCCCCGAATGGGAATTGCAGGTTCAGCTGTTTGATCAGGAATTTGCCGATAGCTTTGATTTCGACGTGCTGGATCCGACCAAGCTCATCCCGGAGGAAATTCTTCCACCACAGGCCATCGGCCGTATGGTGCTGGACCGCATGCCGGACAATTTCTTTGCGGAAACCGAGCAGGTCGCATTCATGACGCAGAACGTGCCGCCAGGCATCGATTTCAGCAATGACCCACTTCTGCAGGGCCGTAACTTCTCCTACCTCGATACGCAGCTGAAGCGTCTCGGCGGCCCCAACTTCACGCATTTGCCGATCAATGCGCCGAAATGTCCCTTCGCGCACTTCCAGCAGGATGGCCACATGGCCATGCGCAATCCGGTTGGGCGTGCGAATTATCAGCCTAACTCCCATGGCGAAGGCCCACGGGAATCGCCCACCTCGGGATACCGCCACTTCCCGGCAGAAGAACAGGGCACCAAGGCGCGGCTTCGCCCTGAAAGCTTTGCCGATCATTACAGCCAGGCCCGCCAGTTCTACATCAGCCAGACGGGTGCCGAACAGCGCCATATCGCGTCCGCGCTGACATTCGAACTAAGCAAAGTGGAAATACCGGCCATTCGCGAACGCATGGTGTCGCATTTGCTCAACATCGATGAGACGCTGGCAACAACGGTTGCGCAAAAGCTCGGCTTCGAGACGATGCCGGAGCCTGCCGATGCCGCAATGCCAACCCGACAGGACCTTGAGCCATCGCCTGCGCTCAGCATCGTTGAGAATGGCCCGAAGCGTTTCGAAGGCCGCAAGCTTGGCATTCTGGTGACCGATGGCGTCGATGCTGGGATGCTGACAGCGCTGACCAAGGCGGTTACGGACGCGAAGGCCGTCTTCGAGCTGATTGCCCCGAAGGTTGGCGGCGTGAAGGCTTCCGATGGCAGCTGGATCAAGGCCCATCACATGATCGATGGTGGCCCATCGGTGCTGTTTGACGCCGTGGCACTTCTGACATCACCCGAAGGCATCGAAGATCTTGTGGATGAGGCAACAGCCCGTGACTTCGTGGCCGATGCTTTCCAGCATTGCAAGTTCATCGGCTATGTTAGCTCTGCAACACCATTGCTGAAAAAAGCTGGCATCGCGGATGCAATCGATGAAGGCGTGATCGCCTTCCCGGATGATGAAGACCCTGCTGACTTCATTTCAAAGCTCGGCGATCTGCGTGTCTGGGGCCGCGAGCCATCCGTGAAGCTTGGCAAAGCTTCGCCACCGCCTAAGAAATAATCTCTGAGAAGCGCGGCATTCCGGTGCCGCGCTTTTAAACCATCAGTGCCTGAGCCGGATAATTGCAATGATACAGAAACCGACGCCCAGACGCCTCGTCGTGATTAGCGACTATCAGGCCGGCGGCCCCTTCCCCAACACCATCCCATCTATTGAATATTTCGAGAAGCAATGGCGCAGCGGAGAGCGCGGAGAACCCGTATCCCGATCCGAAGTCATCCCCGATTTCAGGGTTGAAGGCGGCTATATTGAACGCCTGCCACTCGCCTGCGTCAAAGCCGGGCTGGTGGATGTCGTGGAGGTCTGGACGCATTGGCGCAACGATTGCCCGCCGGAGCCGGACGAATCGCAAGCGCCTCTCCTCATCCGTCGCGCATTCCAGATGAATGGCCCACAAGCGCCCTTCAGCTCCAACGACATGCTCGCACATATAAATACTTTCGGCCCGCCGGACATTCTCTGCGTCTGGGGACTGGGAGTTTCCGAGGAGATTCTTGATGCCTGCCGATCAAGCTATAAAATATATAATTCTATTGATGCCCCGGCCCTGCGCGTCCCACCAGCCGTCAGCAGGCATTTCGATCTCATTCTAACCGGCGCCGAATGGCAATCGCGTGAGATCAACGCTCTCCACCCAGATGTCAAAACCGCCATCCTGCCCATCGGGCCGGAATTTGCCTCACCAAATCTCTTTCACCCGATAGCCGGACCCAAGCCTTACGATGTCATCTACGTCGCAGCCGCTCAGAGCTACAAGCGCCATGATATTCTCTTCGAGGCTTTGGCAAAACTACCAAAATCCATCAAAGCACTGTGTGTTTTCGGCTATGGCGAACTCAGCGAAGACCTCCGTCGCTATGCCAATGATTTGCAGATCAATGTCGATTTCATCGGCCCGCCCGGCGTCGCCTTTTCCGAGGTCAATAGATTGATGAATCTCGCGAAAATCGGTGTGGTCTGCGGCGTCGATGACGGCGCACCAGCCATTTTGACGGAATATATGCTGGCCGGTTCACCCGTGCTTGCTAACAGCGAACTACGCTGTGGCCTGCAATATATCACGCCGCAAACCGGCAGGGTCGCCTCTGCCGAGCAGTTTCATGAGGGCATCCGCACCATGCTGGAAATGGCGCCAGATTTAGACCCTCGGCAAGTCGTCATAGACAACTGGACATGGCAGCATTCGGTCGAAAAACTCCGGAAACTCATAGGCATTTCAGAACATTCGAAAGTTTTAAATAGTCAGGAACAAAGGTCATTCATCCCGGTTTGAGTACGTCACTCAAACGCGGATGCGCCAATGAACCTCTCCAGTCCGATTTCCTCACCCATCCATGCAGTGACGGAGCGCAATACGCCGCTCATCTGTTTTTCGCATTTACGGTGGGATTTTGTACTGCAGCGGCCGCAGCATCTCATGGGGCGGTTTGCCAATGAGAGAGCTGTGTTCTTCTTCGAGGAATTTATACCAACAGACCACCATCTCGCCTATCTGGAAATCCACCCCTTTGAAGGAACGACGGTCAAATCCGTGCGCCCGCGCATTCCCCATTGGTGGAACGAGGCAGATCGTGAGCGCGCCCTCTCAAAGCTTCTGGATGATCTCCTGGCAATGTATGGCGCCGCTCGCCCGATCCTGTGGTTTTATACCCCCGCCATGTTTGGTTTCGCTCGCCACGTCGATGCTTCCGCGGTGATCTATGATTGCATGGACGAGCTGGCGAATTTTAAGTTCGCCCCCCACCGCATGAAGGAAATGGAAGCCGCGCTGATTGCCCGTGCCGATGTGGTCTTTACCGGCGGATACAGCCTTTACGAAGCAAAGCGCCACCAGCACGCCAATATTCACCCCTTCCCCTCAGGCGTGGAGGTTGCGCACTTCCATTCTGCCCGCAAGGATCGTCAGGAGCCAGCAGACCAGCTCTCCATTCCCGGTCCAAAGGTCGGCTATTACGGCGTGATCGATGAGCGTCTCGATCTGGAACTGATCGAGGCAGTGGCAAAAGCTAGACCGCAACTCTCATTCGTCATCATCGGTCCCGTCGCCAAGATTGCGCCTGATGACCTGCCACGCGCTGCCAATATCCACTATCTTGGCCAGAAGGATTACCGCGAACTTCCCGCCTATCTCGCGGGGTGGGACGCAGCGCTTATGCCCTTTGCGCTGAACAGCTCTACGCAATTCATCAGCCCCACCAAGACACCGGAATATCTGGCAGCAGGCCGCCCTGTTGTCAGCACGGCGATTACCGATGTCATCAGGCACTATGGCAGCGTCGATGGCGTTTTTATCGCCGCTGACGCAGCTGCCTTCGCCAGAGCCTGCGATTTCGCCATTGCGCTGAAGAAGACGGGCGATGAATGGCTCGGGCCGGTTGATGCCATGCTGGAAGGCTCATCATGGGACCGAACATTTCACGATATGAGGGCACTGGTGGGTAAGGCCCTGCTCAGCCACACTTATACAGCAACACCGGCTGCCCCACGCATCGCCAGCCATCCTTCCACTGTCTCGCGCACCGGCGCCATGGCACTCAATAGATGATGAGGAAAGATCGCTGTCGGGTCGTTCTGGCAACAGACAGTCTCGACCCATCCGGCATGGGCGAGCATATGCTGGCCCTCGGCCGTGCGCTGGACGATCGCTGGGATGTGACGATCGTTGCCCCATCCAATGCGGCAGATAGCTTGACCGCCAGGGCTGCTCGTTATGGCCTCGGCGTCAAGACATTTGACGATAATGACGAATTCTCGCAATGGCTCGCAACATCAGGCGTCAGCCTTCTTCACGTCCATGCGGGCATCGGCTGGGAAGGCCATGGCATCGCCAAGGCGGGAATATCGCAGGATATTCCCGTGATCCGCACCGAACACCTGCCCTATCTCCTCACCGATGAGCAGCAGAAAACCGAATATGCCGGTGCCTGCGAAGCACTTGCCCATCGCATCGTTGTTTCGCAGGCATCAAAGCTCAGCTTCGAAGCCAATGGTGTATCTCCCGATCACTTGACGGTCGTGCGCAACGGCGTTTTCGCGCTGGAGCCCACAGCCGACAGCGTGCCAGATCTGGCAGACAAGCTCCACGGAAGAAAAGTCCTGATCACGGTTGCCCGTTTTTCCGCGCAGAAAGACCACGCAACCCTGATCAAGGCCTTACCTTCAGTCATTGCCGCCTTCCCATCCACTCTGCTCGTTCTGGTTGGCCGTGGCGAGGAGATGGCGGCAATCGAGATGCTGGTCGATGCTCTCCATCTCGACCAGCATGTTCTTTTTGCGGGCCACCGCACCGATATCGCAAATCTCATGTCTCAGGCAGATCTTTTCGTTCTGCCCTCCAAATTCGAAGGCTTGCCGCTGGCCGTGTTGGAGGCAATGTCGACAGGACTTCCTGTGGTCGCGACCAATATTGGCGGCAACATCGAAGCCCTGGGGCCAAAACATCCCTATCTAGCAGAGCCTGCAAATCCCGCAGCGCTGGCGGCTGTACTCATCGACGCGCTGGGCGATACCGACAAGGCAAAGGCCGTGGGGCAAGCGGGCTCCGAGAGATTCAAAGCCGAATTTTCAGCACAACGCATGGCGAGCGAAACGGCGGAAGTCTACCGCCACGTTCTTTCCCGCCACACACATCAGACACAAGGACATATTTCCATGAACAAGGCACGCATCGGCTTTATAGGCGTCGGAGGCATTGCAAACCGCCATCTGGATATTCTGGCTGGCTTTGAGGACGTGGCGCTGGTCGCCTTCGCCGATCCGGATTTTGACCGCGCAAGCCAGGCCGCATCCCGCTTCGGCGCCCGCGCTTTCGATAACCACCGCGCCATGCTGGATGCGGAAAAGCTGGACGCTGTCTACATCTGCATTCCACCCTTTGCCCATGGCGAAGCGGAACGGGACCTGATCAGCCGTGGCATACCCTTCTTCGTGGAGAAGCCGATCACGCTGGATCTCGCGCTTGCCGAAAAGTTGAGCGCAGCTGTCGAAGCCGCAAATCTCATCACCGGCGTCGGTTACCACTGGCGTTATCTCGATACTGTCGAAGAGGCGCGCAATCGTCTCGCCGAAAACCCCGCACAGCTTCTATCCGGCTACTGGCTGGACCAAACCCCACCCCCCCAATGGTGGTGGAAGACCGAAGGCTCCGGCGGCCAGATGGTGGAGCAGGCAACGCACATCATCGACCTTGCCCGCTATCTCGTGGGCGAAGTGACCGATGTCTATGGCCGCGCTGGCTTCAAAGACCGACCGGATTTCCCGGGCCTTGATGTGCCTGCGGTGACAACTGCCAGCCTGACATTCCAATCCGGCGTCATCGGCAACATAGCCTCTACATGCCTTTTGGGATGGAACCACAAGGTCGGCCTGAATATCTTCGCAGACCGCCTCGCCATCGAGCTGACGGATCACGATATCATGGTCGATGTAGGTGCCGGGCGCCCGGTCCGCCATGCGGAGGGTGATCCCGTATGGCGCGAAGATCGCGATTTCATCGATGCCATCAGCGGTAAGGAAAACCACATCAGGTGCACCTATCAGGATGCGCTGGTCACCCACCGCGTCGCGCTTGCGGTTGCAACATCGGCCCGCAGCGGCGAAGCGGTTACCCTCGAGCCTTCGCCAGTCACCCGCAATCCGCTTGCACCGCTCTATAATCCGCCTCGGGTCGAGGAGCCGCAGGGCCTTCGCCCGGGCCACCGCATGATTACCTCATTGGGCATTGAAGCACCCGGCAGGGCCTACCTGTTCGACTATGAAGAAGGCCCGCCCGGCGATGGTCAGATCCGCCTCGACACGCTCTATACCGGCTTTTCGGCGGGCACCGAACTCACCTTCATGAAAAACACCAATCCCTATTTTCACTCGCGGTTTGATGCCGGCCGGGGCGTCTTCATCGAAAACGAGGCTGACCTCCGTTACCCCGTGCCGTTCCTTGGCTACATGGAGGTGGCGCGTGTGTCCGAAGCACGTACCGGCGGTTTCCAGCCAGGCGATGTCATTGCCGGAACCTACGGCCATAAAAGCGGCCACACCGCCGATCCATTCCATGACGTGATGATTCCGCTACCTGCCCATATCGACCCCATCCTTGGCGTGTTCGCCGCGCAAATGGGCCCCATTGCCGCCAACGGCATTCTTCATGCCGATGCGGACATGCTTGGAAACAACGTGCCGTCCTTCGGCGCTGGCATTGCCGGGCGTCATGTCATCATCATCGGTGCAGGCACCGTTGGCCTGATGACGGCGCTGTTTGCGCAAAAGGCAGGCGCGCTCGGCGTCATCATTGCCGATCCATCGCCGTTCCGCCGCGAAAAGGCTGAAGCTATGGGGCTGATGGCCATGACGGAGGACGAGGCCTGGCAACACGCCAAAGCGCGCTGGCACAATGGCGGCGGCGATCGCGGTGCCGATCTGGTGTTCCAAACCCGCGCCCATGCCCAAAGCCTCCATTTCGCGCTGAAAGCCTTGCGGCCGCAGGGTACGGTCATTGATCTCGCCTTCTATCAGGGCGGAGCAGACCGCCTGCGGCTGGGAGAGGAGTTCCACCACAATGGCCTCAACATCCGCTGCGCACAGATCAACCGCGTTCCACGCGGGCTTTCTGACCAATGGAACAGACGCCGTTTGGCCCATGAAACCGTCAATCTGCTGGAAAGCCACGGCGCAATCATCCGCGAACAGATGATCACCCACATCGTGCCCCTTCAGGATGGCCCAGCCTTCTTGGCAGACCTCGTCAACACCCGTCCCGAATTCCTGCAGATCGTATTCAAGGTCAACGAATGATAGCGCAGCAACAACCCCCTATCCGCATTCTCTTCGTCTTTGCGTGGCTGGTCGTTGGTGGCGAGGAAACCGAGGTGCGGCTGCTTGCCCGCACCCTCGACCGCAGCCGTTACCGGCTTGATGTCGTTGCCTGTTTCCACAAGCCCAACATGCCGGGCCAGACGCACGAGCAACTGCGTGCTCTCGGCGTTGATGTGGACACCACGCCCTATGATATGTCCTTCGAGGACACGGTCGGATATCTAGCAGCCAAGATCGTCGGCTATGACGTGGTTGTCTCCTGCCAGAATGTTGCCGATATCTATCCAACACTGGAGCGGATGCACTGGCGGCCGCCGCTCATCGAGCATGGCGGCCTCGTCTCCGAAGCACTGGCAGGCCCGAAGCATTTCACCAGCCACTATGTTGGCGTCTGCCGATCCATCTGTGATGCGGCGAAATCCGTGATGCCGGGGCGCGAGACAGATGTTGTTGAGATACCGTCCATGGTGGACCTCACAGAATTCGATAACAGCCAGCGCGCCGCCGTACGCGCCTCGCTCGGCGTCAATGACCAAACGGTTTTGGTTGGCTGGGTCGGAAGGCTTGATCCGAAGAAGAACGTCGAGGATTTCATAGAGGCGGCAGCTCTGGCCTATGCCAGCAATCCAGCTTTGCGGTTTGTCGTCATCGGCGGGCCGGATGCTTTCATGCCCGACTATGCCGAGCACATGAAAATGCTCGCCCAAGAGCGACACCTCACTGGCATTCTCAGCTTTCTGGGTGACCATAAGGATATTCCGGCGCTGCTGTCCGCACTCGATATCTTCGTCTGGCTCTCAAAGGGCGAAGGCATGCCCCATGTCATCGCAGAAGCCGGTGCAGCGGGTCTACCTGTCATCGCAACGCCTGATAATGGCGCTATGCAGCAGATCGAAGACGGCGTTTCCGGCATCTTCGTGCCTTACAATGACCCTTTAACGGTCGCAGGCGAAATGCTGAAGCTTGCCGCATCCGGCAACTTGCGAGCAACACTGGGTCAAGCACTGCGTCAAAAGGTGGAAACCACCTATAGCGCCGAGACCGTCGTGCCGCAGTGGCAGCGGCTAATCAACGACGTCATGAGGGAGCGCCACGCCGCAGGGCCTACGGGCTTGTTTCAATCCTTCCTGCAAGGCGGCTTCGAATGCTCCACCCACCGCCTTCGCCCGCACGACGGGAAAACCACCGGCAAGCGTCTTGATGTGATCGCCGCCACCGGACATGACCTTCACGCAGCAGCCGATTATCGGCAACTGGCCTCCTACGCAATCTCAACGGTGCGGGATGGCTTGCGGTGGCACCTGATCGAAAAAACATCAGGACATTACGATTGGTCGAGCTTCACCCCAATGCTGAAAGCAGCCTCGGAAACCCGCACGCAGGTCATCTGGGACCTGCTGCATTATGGCTGGCCTGACGACATAGACATCTGGTCGCCGGAATTCGTCAGCCGCTTCGCGCAATTTGCCGCAGCCGCAGCAAGGGTGGTGAAGGAACAGACAGACGCGATCCCCTTTTACTCACCCGTCAATGAAATCTCGTTCTTCTCATGGGGCGGAGGCGATGCGGCCTATCTCAACCCCTTTGCCCGTGGCCGTGGCTTCGAGTTGAAAGTGCAACTGGCCAGAGCTTCCATTGCCGCCATGGATGCGATTCTGGCCGTGGAGCCAAGAGCGCGCTTCGTGCATTGTGACCCCGTCATCAATGTCATCACCGATCCCTCCCGACCGTGGGAGCGGGGCGTGGCCGAAGGCCATCGTCAATCGCAATTCCAGGGCTGGGATCTTCTCTCCGGGCGCATGTGGCCGCAGATCGGCGGTGCGGACAAGTATCTCGATATTGTCGGCGTCAACTATTACCACAACAACCAATGGATCCACGGCGGCCCACCCATCGATATGGACCATCCACTTTACAAGCCCTTCAGAACCATTCTGGTGGATACCTACGCCCGCTACGGCAAACCCATCTTCGTCGCGGAAACCGGCATTGAGGGTAACAGGCGTGCAAGCTGGATCACCTACATCCACCAGGAAGTGACCGCCGCCATGGAAAAAGGCGTGCCCGTTGAGGGAATATGTCTCTATCCCATCCTCAACCACCCCGGCTGGGATGATGACCGTCCTTGCGAGAACGGCCTGCTGGAAACCAGCTTTGAGAATGGGAAGCGCACTGCCCACGCACCTTTGGCAAAGGCGCTGCAATATCTTGCACCACTATCACGCAGTGCTGCGGAATAAGTATTCAAGGCTCCAGCCCCACCTTTGGTCGTGTCACACCCTGAGTGACACGACCGCTCAATCCTGCTCCACAAAAATCATCTCAACTGCGCCTTGACTCCATTAGCAATGAGAACATAATAAGAACACAGCTGGCACGGGGGCGCGTGCTTTCCGAAAAGACATTGCGGCAAGAAGGCTCTGAAACATGGAGATCGAGAACATGCGCCCACAATTTGAAACACCGGAAGCTGACCCGGTCGAACACGTCATAGCATGGCACGACGGGGATGAGCGCGAAGCGATCAAGACGCTGCTGGATGATATCAAGCATCTGCGCCACCAACTCGCCCTCGCCGCCGCCGCCATGGGCCACGGATTTACGCGAGGGTGGTTTCCCAGTGAGGCCAGAGAGATCGATGAAGTGGGTGTCTCTGGCGAAGGACGCTGCGAAAAAGCTGCCTCATAGGGGTGGCCGGCGTATCCAGAGCGGATGAGGACGGTTCTATCGTTTTGCGGGGAGGATAATGCTGAATGCCAGCAGCTTACTGACCGCTGTTTTCCTTGTCTTTTTTTGCCTGATCATGGTGCCACTTGATGGCATAGAACATGCCTATACCAAGGACGAGAAGCTTAAGAGGCAAAAGGACTATGGGGAACCAATCAACCCAACTCGAATCCGACATCTGAATACTTTCAAAACATTACACGACATGATCTGTCATGCGCAGCGTTACATCAAAGTGGCTGCTTCAACAACTTGTCGTATTGACGCAGCCCTCTCCGGGTTTCGGGCTCGAATGCCAGCCGGACGTGTCAGTCTATCGCCAATGCGGGCGCTGCGAGCCGCTTGGAGGTAAACCTGATGAACGGCCGCGATAGCATGATCGGCAGAAGCAATGACTGCATGAAAATGCCGAAACGGCTGCGAGGCACATAGTGGCCGCCGATCTTGCGCGACACCGCCTGCATCCGCGTTACCAGCGGCCTCATTCGGGCTTCATAGCTATTGAGTGCATCAACATGCCCCTTCTCGGCAAGTTCCGCAGCAAGAATGTAGGCTCCAGCCATGGCGGTGGACGTACCCTGCCCCGCCAGAAAGGTGAGACACCAGGCGGAATCGCCCAGAAGTGCGATGCGGCCCTCAGACCATTTCGGCATTTCGATCTGGGACACGGTGTCGAAAAAAGACCGGTCCCAGTCGATTGCACTCTTGAGGGCGGATGCGACAGGCTCCGGCCAGTGGCCAAACGTCTGTTGCAGCACTGCACGGCGCTCATCGGGATTGAGCCGGTCCGTACGCTCATCGCGCCAGCAGAAAAGGGTCGCCGCCGTACCATCGCCCACGGCGTAGAGGCCGCCCTGATGATCCACATCCATCATCCCGACGAAACTCGCATCAAGCGGTTGTTTCAGCGGCACGCGCCAGGCGCTGGCGCGGTAGCCAAGCGGCCGCAGATAGTCTTCGTGCGGGCCAAAAGCCAGCGCCCGCACACTGCTACGGTAACCATCAGCACCCACGACGAGGTCGAAACGGTCGCGGCTGCCATCGGAGAAGGTGACGTCCACGCCGGATCCATCGTCCTCGAGCGCCACGACGGTCGTCTCGTATCGGATCGGGCACTTTCCCTCCACGGCATCGGTCAGAATGTCCTGGAAATCGCTTCGCATGAGGGCCAGAAGCCGTCCCTCGGCAGCCTTTGCCAGAACGCGGTAGTCATAGGAAAAAAGCTTTCGTCCGCGCCGGTCGAGATGATGAGAAAGGCCGAGCGGCATGGCCTTCGCCTGGAACGCTTCCACCAGCCCCAACTTCTCCGCGACCTGCCAGCCATTGATATGCAGGCCGATGGAATAGCCGCCGGTGCGGCCACGGGCAGCCCGTTCCACCACAACCGGCTGCATGCCCCGCTGTAGCAGGCAGGCGGCAAACGTCAGGCCCGCAGGCCCGCCACCAACGATGAGGATACGCATCAAAACCTCCTCAGAACGTCATGCTGATACGGCCGCCAATGGTGCGGTCCTGACCAAGCTGGTAGAGGTTGCCAAGGCCGGGATACTGGAAGCCATAGGTCGTGTAGGTCTTGTCGAACACATTCGTCACGAAGGCTTCAGCCGTTATCGTCTCCTCAAGCTCCCATTTGACGCCGAGATCGACAAGTGCATAACCCTCCTGGCCGATTGTGTTGGTCTCGTCGAAATAATGCTCGCCGACATAGGTGACGCCTGCATAGGGAATGAGCGCTCCGCGCCCGCTTTCCAGTTCAAAGCGATAATCCACCATGAGGTTGGCGGTAAATTCCGGCGCATAGGGCACCGTGTTGCCCGTCAGGTCAGCGCCGGGTGTGACAGGATTTTTGTAGTCGGTAAATCGCGTATGGTTGTAGGCAAGCCCCGCCGTGACGCCGATTTCATCTGTCGGTTTTGCACGGACCTTGAGGTCGATACCCTTGGCAGTCACCTCACCGACATTCTGCAGATACTGGAACGGCTGCGTGCCGACGAACATCTGGTAGTCCTTGGTGATGTTGTAATAGGCCGAAAGCTGCGCTTCCAGCGTGCCCGTCTCGTTGCGGTACTTGAGCCCGGTTTCACCATTATAGGTGTTCTGCGGATCATAGGTGAAGGCAATGTTGGCGGGCGCCACGTTACGGGTAAAGCCACCAGCCTTGAAGCCCGTGCTGAACAAGCCATAGACCCGCCACTCGTCGCTGAGCCCATAACTTGCGCCGAGCTTCGGCGATAGCGCCGTGGATGAATCACTATCGTTCAGCGTGATACCGCCCGTCGCTTCCGCTGCTGCACGCTCGTAGTCCAGCCGCAGGCCGGGCGAAATGTCGAGCCGGTCCGTCACATGCCATGTCACATCACCGAAGAGCGCGTAGGAATCGATCTTCTGGTTCGAAATCTGCGCGGAAGCCGGCACGTTTCTGGTGAAATCGAGATGCTGATAGTACATCCCGGCCACGTAATCGATCGCGTTGCCCTGGTCCGGGTTGGAAGCGATGCGCAGTTCCTGGCTCAGCGTCCATTGTTTTTCAGGCGTATAGCTGCCGAAGATCGTGCGGTCGAGATCGCTCTTCTGGTAGCCAGTCAGCGCGGTGATGGTGGCGGCACCGAGGTCATAGGCCGTCGTCACGCCAAAATTCCAGGTGTCGAGTTCGTATTTCGACGGTGCAGGAAAAACGATGCGGTCCTCCAGCATCGATTCCAGCGTAAAATATTCTTCTTTGGAGGTCACCCTGCCGTGGCCCGCGCTCACCATCACATCCAGAGGGCTGTCCGATGGGGCATAGCGCAACCGCATCTGGCCGTTAATGTCTCTCGTCCCGCCCACGTCTTCGCCGGTCATGGTCGTCAGGGTGTCATTGCCATCAAGGAAGGAAAAGTTGGCGTCGCCGTAGAGAACGTCGTTGATGATCGGCGCGCTGGCATGGAAGGTGCCGCCTGCGCCCTGATTGCTGACATTGGCGTCAAAGCCGGCGCGCGCCTCGTTGTCCGGCTTGCGGGTCACGATGTTGATGACGCCGCCAATCGCACCGCGACCGTAAAGCGTGCCCTGCGGACCGTAAAGAAGCTCAACACTCTCGACCCCGCCGGGCAGCGAGCGCGTCAGGTTGAAGCTGTCCTGCGGCATACCGTCAACATAGACCTGCGTGCTTGGATTATAGAAGTCGAGCGAGGCCTGACCACGGATCGTGAAGTTGGCATAGGCGCGGCTGGAGCGCGAGCGGATGTTGACGTCAGGAAAAATGCGGTCGAGATCGGCCACCGTATCGATGTCGCGCGTCTTCAACTCCTCGGCCCTGGCAATATCCGTGGCTGATGGCAGCAGGAAATAGTCCTGGCTGCGCTTGGTCGCGGTAATGATGATCGGTTTGAGCACCGTTGCTTCATCGCTGTCCTGCGCAAACACGCTCTGCGGCGAGAGGCTGACAGCGAGGGCAAGAAGGGAAACGCCGGACAAACGGTGACGCATCATGGTTCCGATACCTTTTCTGGGACTGAAAGGCGCCCGCCCAGCCGCATTGTAGCGGCAAAGGCACGAGGCGCGAGAAGAGTGGCGATGAGAATGAAAACCGCCGAGGCGGCAAACAGCCAGCCATAGCCGAAGGACTTGGCAAGCAGGCCCGCAACCGAGGAGGCGGCGATGGCGATGATCGCGTCGATGCTCTGGAGAGTGGCGAAATCCGTTGCCGTCTGGTCCGGGTTGCACCAGTTCATGAGCGCCGCGTAGAGCGCAACGAAGGAAAAGGCGATCGCCCCCACCTGCAACAGAAGAATGCCGACGGCAAACACCACCGAGAATGAGCCGAACAATTCAACGACGAAGAGAGCGAAAAGCAGCGCGGCATTGAGGAAAGCAGCAATGATGACAGAGCGCATGATGCCAGCCGTTTGCACGACGAATGCGCCGAGCGAGGCAGTGATGAAGCCGATGACGGCCCCGCCTGCACCGCGCAGAAGACCAATCATGTCCAGTGGCACGCCCTTGTCCACCAGGTAAGGTCCGGTCAGCGAGGAACCCATGCGAAGCCCCACCTGATAGACCACGAGAAAGATCAAACCGTGTGTCAGCGCCCGGTTAGCGAAGGTGGCCTTGAGGCCGATGCCATGCGAGCCAACAGGCTTTTTCGCACGCGGTGCCGCAAGCCCGCCGGACAGAAAGGCGGGGATGGTGAGCATGGCGACGAAGCCTGCCATGGACGCCATGGAAACCGCCCAGCCCGCATGCTGGTAGACCACGAGCCAAAGCCCGCCGCCGATCAGAAAACCGAGATAGGCACCAGCTGTCGATGCGCCGCTGGCAAGCCCGCGGCTGCCTGCATCGGAGGCCCGGACGGCAAGCGAATCCGTTGCCACATCCTGTGTCGCGGCAAAGATGCCCATCACGAGAAGAACACCGGCAAGCCAACCCATATGGGTCTGCGGCGGCAGCGCCATTGCGGCCAGAAAGCACAGGATGATGCCGAGCTGGCAAAGAAGAATCCAGCTTCGCTCGGTCAGAAACCGGTCTATGAGCGGTGCCCAGAGGAATTTCAGCGCCCAGGGGAAGAATAAGACGGCCAGATAGCCGATCTGGTCAAGCGGCATGCCTGCATCGCGCAGCACAACGGGAAGCGCCGTCTGCACCATGCTGCCCGTAACCGACTGGGCGGCGTAAAGGCCAGCCAACAGGCCCAGCACGGTCCATGACGTGGACCGTCTGGCCATATGTGTAAAAACAGTCGACATTGCCCCTCGCACCGAGATTTGTGACCTCAGTAGGCTTTCGCATATAACTTGACTACTGTAGTCAGGTTCATGGATATTGCGATCGGGTCCATTATTTTGGTGCAGATATGAATCTTCGCGTGGAACAGCGCGCGCTTGCGCAGTCGGATCAGGAAAATATCGTTGTGCTGGGCCCAACCCCGGCAGATCCGACCTTTTCCGATAGGTCGACAGAGGGTGCCTACAAGATCCTCGGCGTCAGACCGGGCCTGACCATTTCGGTCTTCGACATGATTGTTGGGCCTGATTTCGTTGGCCGGTTTGCAACCGAGCCCTGCGTGGCCATCGATTTTCTGTTCGAGGCATCCGGCCAGGGTTGGCTACTGGACAGAGATGCGGATCAGAAGCTGTCGTCTATCCCCTACCGGCCGGGACGCATTTACATCATGGTCGCGCCAGCAGGTGCCATCGGCATATATGACGTGCCGGTCGGCAGCCGGTTCAAGGGCATGGATATCCGCGTCGATACCGCTCTGTGGCAAAAGCTCGGCGCTGGCGATGTCGTGGCGAACCTTGATGAACATCACGCCCTGCACATGGCGTCGAGCAGCGACATATGGGTCGGTGTGCTACCGGTGCCACCGGATATGGTCGCTGTCGCCCGCGCGCTTTTCGATAGCGCGATGGTGGAGAGCGACGACCTTGCCATCGAGGCACGCGCGCTGGATATCATCAACGCCTCTATCACTGCCATGCGCCGCACACAGCCCACCTCAAACACCCCGCCACGCGACCGCCGCCCCCTCCAGCGCGCCCGCGATCTGCTCCTCGAAGACCTTTCCCACCCCTGGACGCTCGACGACCTCGCCCGCGAAATCGGCCTTTCCCAGAAGCGGCTCAAATCCGGCTTCAAGACCATGCACGGCTTTCCAGTCTATGCCTTCCTAAAAGAACAGCGGCTCTTGAAAGCGCGCGACCTGCTTCAGCAAGGCAAGATGAACATCACCCAGGCAGCCAGCGCCGTGGGCTACAGCAACCCCAGCCACTTCTCCCAGCTCTACCTCCGCCGCTTCGGCATGCAGCCGTCCCGTGCACTGGCACAGTCCTTGGAGCGGGAGGACTGAGGGAGGGACGAATTGAGGGGTGCGTGCCGTTGGAGCGTGTCGTGCAGCGCCGCCTCTTCACTGTGACCCGCGCCGACAAAGTCTGTCTGTTGCAACAAGATCGAATTGCAATTGGCCAACGATCGATTTGTGATGAAGATGATCCAATCCAAGAGGACATCCAACTGGCTTCGGGAAGCGCGGCAAGTCTCTGAACGAATATTTGGTTGCTGATGAAGGCGTGTGGCGCACTGCCAACAAAACACTTCATCTTCCCCTTTTCGCCCCCCCAATTCACCTCGATCGCTGGGCCGATGACTATCTCCACTGTCAACGGACCTACCGCATAAGCAGCGTCTCAGGACGCAGAAGGATTCATATGAGCCATTCGTTGTACGCCATTAAAAGTGCCGGCGAACAGTTTCTCTCAAAACTGCCGAGACCTCTTTATGGCATACTCCTAACGGGATCGGTGGGCTTGGAGGTTGGTGTACTTTGCCAGCATGGCGGAAAGAGTTCGCCATCCGCTTGATATTTCTTAGCCGCGTTGACGGAAGGAGCTGCTGTTCGCGAAACTTTGCCTCGCCGCCAAAGAAGTTCTCAAGTTCTTCGATTGCCATATACACCGAGAACCATGTGTAGCCCGGCTTGAGAAGAGAAAAGCAGTTTGAAATAAATATGTTGTGGTCCGCTGCTCGCTTCAGCCGTTCAAAATCGGCAGGGGAAGCTCGTCCTTCTGGTGTTTGTCGTGTAACGACCTTGAACGTCGTTCTGCGGGTCATAGTCGGGCTGAACCCATCTTTGAACTCGTAGATCGTCCCGACAGTGAGGTCGGCGCAAACATCGAGGATACTCATCGCGCCAACAAGCACACCAATGGCTTGGGTTGTATACTCTTCTACTATTGCCGGGTCATCCAAATCGTCCCATCCGCTGCTCCGAAGCACGCATGCGCCCCAACTTGTATCACAGAAGATGTCACTCTCGGACTTGATCGACCGGTTGATCTTGTACGCCAAATTTTCAACATCGTCAGCGTCGCCTTCGATTTCGGCGCCCCACCTGGAGTTCATTTGGAATATTGGCATCAACGTCCAATCCTGTGAAAATAGTTCTACAGATCGCTTGAGAAGGATGCGTACTTCGAAGAGACGTTAAGAAGGGCTTGAAGAGAGTTCGACAAAACTTGGTGCAAAGCGGCGCTACAAGTGTAGTCTGACACCAGTTACTGCAAATTATGGGAATATCTGAGAAAAGCCGGGATTTGATGCGAAGGCCTTATAAATCAAGGGCATCGGTGGGAAGCAGCGAGAACCAGCCAAACCGTTTTTGACAGAGCAAAATTCGAGATTTCGAGCCATCGTGTCAAATTCCTAGCAAAAACCGGCCAGCCTTCAAAGAGCGTTCAAGAAACACCTACTTGGCCCTTAAGGACCGCTCAAAGCCCGTAATACATGGACTCCTGAAACTGCTAGGACGGACAGACGAAGCCCTGTAGGGAAAGCACGGCGGACCAAAAGCTAATTTGAAGATGGAACAAGCTGCCATCTCGAAGAGAAATGGCTAAAAATACATATAAATCAATGATATCGGCAAAAAAGCCACCTGCTTCAACTTGGCAGGCGGCTTTTTGCTTTTTTATTTCGACTCTGCCGATCGCCACCCCGCAGGATGACGTCAGTAGACGTTGAACCGCATAGGAACGGTGAATTTTATCCGGGATGATGTTACGTCTTCACCTCCAGCGGAACCCCCAAGGCTAAAAACCGCGACCTTGATGCCGACGCTTCCGTCAGTTTTGCTGGAGGCTGTAACCGCGACATCGAAGTCTATCACAGAGTACACAGCTCCGTTGCCGTCTTGCATTAAGCCTTGCGGTAGTTTGTCTATTTTTACGCGCAGATTACTGGCAATCCCCTCCGCATCCTTTCCGCCCTTCTCCCGGGCGTCTTTCACCCCTTCGATAATATCGACCAGGGCGGAGCTTACAAATTCTTTAAGATCCATTTTGTACCCCTTCGGAAGCGCCAGCAACTGGCTTGGTTGTGAACACATCGTAGCATATTCAACGCGCGATCTTCGATCAGCACTTGCATGCAATCATTAATGAACGTCATCAAGGAAATTGATGACCTCTCCGTGCCGGGCTATCATCGCGGCTTGGCAAATCTCACCGGTTTCGTCGTCGATTTCCATTTCATGCGCAATCGTTCCAACGAACCGAGCTGACATATTTTCAGCAAGACGCATCGCAGCCTCAGACGATCGTGCCTCTCGAACTTCAGCGGCGACCAACTTGTTGCGGTTGCCCCGGCGATAGGGCGTGACAATGAATTTCTTAATGACAGGCATGAGAACATTCTCCTTTTCTTAGCGGCATGCGTTCCTCTTTTGTTCTCTTTGTCTGTCACGAGTCAACCAGTCATTGAAACTCAGATCGTTTTACACAGGCTTCCACGCCCAGATCACCCGGCCGATCACTTTCACGCGGTTGAAGTCTTCACCACGCACAGGGATCGGAGCGTATTCAGGCAAGTCGTTGTCTGATCGCCATTGTTGCTCTCCATTGTCCATCCAGCGCGATCTTTTGGCGTAAAGATCGTTGTCGATCGAGATCAGGTAGATTTTGTCATCTTCAGGCTCGTCACCTTGTCGTGGCTGGCTCTTATCAACCACAACGAAATCGCCATGCGCCAACGTGGGAAGCATGCTGTCGCCTTTAATCTCGAAGAGGCTGATGTTTTTTCGCCTGCTTCTCAAAATGGTATCGGCCAGCCCATCCATATCAAGATCAATGCCCTGCGATTCGTACAAGACCGCCGCCCCGCCGCCAGCGGAGACTTTTAGCGGGACGAATTTAATCGTCGGCGCTACGGGTGATTCGAAGGTTTCACGGACCAACTCTGCAGCGCTCGATGCCACAGATTTCATCTCTTCGACGGCGCGCTTGAGAAGTTGCTCTGAGCCTTCTCTTTCATCATCGCTTTGTTCCGAATATTTGGGACCGATCCCGGTGAGTACCCAACCGGGGTTGATACCGAGCTTTCCAAAATTCAATAGCGTTTCACCGCTCGGAATACCCTCGTCGCGCTCAATCTTCTGCCAAGTAGCAGTCGCTACGCCGAGAAATTTCGCCATCTCTATCTGGGTCTTCTTGACCTCTTTGCGCACAGCGAGGGCTCGACCCCCAAGCGTATTTAGATCGCTCATATCGATTTTTCACAAATAACCATTTTTCTGGTTGCTAATAACCAGTTTTATAGTTATTCCTTTCTGTGTTCGCAGAATTCATCACCCTAAAAAAAGAGGCCGGTCAGGGCCTCCATTCTCGAAGGAAACCTTTATGCACCGTGTCTCTGACGGCGGCAAGCAAAGCCGTGCCGATCGCAAGCGGCTGGAAGAAATTGCCCGTATTAAGGGCAAGCTAATTGTTGCCCGGCTCAAGCTTGCCGAGATCGACAAGAAATACAGCCTGCCAGCTGGCACGGCTGGGAACGCAGTTTATGAGCCGCATGTGGCTGGCGAGCGTGCAATTGCAGCAGCCCTTAACACCCGTCCTCATCTCCTTTGGTTTTCTCGCTACCACTCAAATGGTGAGCGCCTTTCTCCGCAGCCATCAGCAAATTATCGCAACGGTCGCCGTAGTGAGCCCGAAGCCTCTCGTGTGGCTGCCTGATGCGTGGCGCGGTTCGTGATCGCTGCTCTAGCCTGCCGCACCTGAGTGCAAGGCTGTTCGATCGCCCCGGCTGTCAGACCCAATCTCCGATCCGCGCCACACCCAGACAATCCCTGATCAGCGGGCATCCCACAATGACGAAACCACATGCCAATTTCGACACCAAGATTTTCATTCCGGCGCAGTGCCAGCTGTGCCGGTGGGCCGAAACCCTGCTGATTTTTGTACCTGCGTTCGCAGGCGTTTCGGCCGCCCTCTTCCTCATCGTCAAGCACATTGGAGCCTAACAATGAATGCAGTTCTCAACCACACAGCTATTCCGTTCTTTGATCGCGTTCCTTCTCGCGGCAAAGAAGCTGTAATCTCCGTTTTTGACCACATAGTTGAGCGGTCCTGGACACTCAAAGAAGCCTATACGTTCTTCAACAGTACTTTGCGCGGCAGAGGGATCGTGGGTCCTACCTGGCCCGAATTCGAGGACTGGTATGCGCGGGTCAAGAACGGCCTAATCGAGCGACCTCATCCGTCTGAGGCGATAGTCGCAATCACGCCATACCATCCAACGATCAAAACCGTCATCGAGCGCGAGATTGTAAAGCAGCCGCTTGTGATCGCTTGCCATGCTGCCAGCCAGGCTGCCGATTATGATAGCCTGAAACAGGCCCGAGGCATCGTAGAAGCTGCTCACCATCTGTTTGAGGCAAAAATTGCTGCCGGTCACAGCCCATTATCGGTTTCGATCGAAGACACGATCGTTGCTGAGGCATTGCGCGAGCTGCTGCAGGCAGACGGCGAAGGTCTTTTTGCCGACGCTACGTCCAACGCTCTCGACAGCGCTCTATCCTTCCTTCAGCGCGGCACAGATGAACAGCAGGATAAGCTGCTCGATCTCCTGACCATGGATATGCAGCAGGAACTTTGCCGAGAACTGGTCAAGCGTCCTCCCCCGCAGCCTCGCTGATTTCAGATCATCGCACCGTTCCCCCAGGGAGCGATGCCAGATGCCGGGGCGGCCAACTCCCCCTGTCCCACCGCCCCGGCATCGAACTTTGCCCTTAGCAGCTTGCAGAGATTTTCATGATCAATCCGTATTCCGAAGAAGAACGCCTACAGGCCATGATTTCGGCTTGCTATACCGCTAGCCGCTCTCACTTCAATCACCTGCCCCTGCGCCACATCATCAATCCGCCTGTCGATATGTTCGATGCGAAGCTTGCCAGACAGATGGCAATCTACGTCCTGCATATCGATTTCGACGTGCCGCGCCGTCGTCTTGTGTCTGTGCTTGGTGTCGCTCGCTGGACCGTTATGCAGGCGGTTCGCACCGTTGAACAGCGTCGGTTTGAAGCGCTGTTCGACCGGGCGTATGAGCGCATTTCTGCCCGTGCAAAAGACAACTTCACGACCGCGTTGCACCAAGCTGTAGGACAGGACGCGTCCTATGGCTGAGTTCGTTCGCGCCACTATTTCTGAAATTCACGTTGGCGAGCGCTTGCGCCCGATAGACTTGGATTATGCTGAGGCAATTGCCGCCTCGATGTCGGAGCACGGGCAGATCAGCCCGATCATGATCCGACGCACTCCAGCCAAGAAGGGCACACCTTACACACTGGTCGCCGGTGGCTACCGCACCACCGCCGCCAATCTGCTCGGTTGGGCCGAGATCGACGCCATCATCGTCAAGGCTGATGGTGTTGAGGCGCAGTTGCTCGAAATCTCCGAAAACCTTTATCGCAACGAGCTCAACCCGCTCGATCGCGCCATCTTTGTCATGAAGTACCGCGAATTGTGGGAAGAGAAACACGGTAAAATCACTCGCGGCGGTGACCACAGTGCAAAGGCGCACGATGCACCTTTGCTGTTTTCCAAAGGCAGAGCGCTTTCAGAGCAAGTTCAAGAGCGGCTTGGTATAGGGCACGATACCTATAAGCGGGCTCTCAGCATCGGCCGGAACATTGATCCGGTATTGCGTCTGGCTGTGCGTGGCACCACCGCCGAGAACGATCAGTCACAGCTCTTGAAGCTGGCGAAGCTGAGCCGTGATGAGCAGATCAAGGTAGCCGGAGCGCTCAGAGCTCACCCAGATGTCAAAATGGCGCTGTCATTCACTAAGCCCCCGGCTTTGGTAACGGCACCGTCGCAATCATCCATTCTCACCAAACTTATCGCAGCCTGGGACGAGGCCAGCGAGGAAACACGCGACAGCTTCCTTGAGCATATCGGCATGTCAGGCACGCCCGATGCGCTTATGGCTGCGATCCGCGAGGAGGCAGCATGAAACGCGACCCCAAACAAATGGACTTCTTCAGGGAGGCGGTATTTCCAACCCGCATCGCATCGGAGAAGCTCGACATCGAGCGCTTCCGGTCCACCCTGAAGCGCGAGATGGCCCGCGCTATCCGCGAGTGCAAGCACGACCGCGAAACCATTGCAGCAAAAATGGCCTATTTCCTCGGCTTGGAGAAGGTGTCGAAGGCGGCACTGGATGCCTATACCGCCGAGAGCAAGACAACCCACGATATCAGCATGCCGAGGTTTAAGGCCTTCGTGCGCGCTACCGATGCCAACTGGCTTTGGGACATCGTTGTGGCGGACGATGGCCTGTTGCTGCTCGAAGGCGACGAAGCCCGCCTCGCAGAGATCGCCCGTGTTCGCCAAGAGCAACGCAAGCTCGCCGAAGAACTGAAGCTGCTTCAGGCGACACCGGTTCACATTCGTCGGGGCCGCAAATGAAAAAAGAATGGTTCACATCCGCTGAGCTGGCAGACGCCAACCTCCCCGGCCTCGCAAAGTCGCGCAAAGGTATTGAGTATTTCATCGCACAGTCGGGCGTCCGCTCGACGACGAAAACTCGCCAGCGTGTCGGCCTTGGTGGCGGGTATGAGTACCATTATTCGTTTTTACCGAAGGTCGCCCAGGCAAAGCTCGTGTTTCTCAATACGGAAGTGCCTGTCGATACCCGCCGTTCAAAATCCTCAAAGCTACTTTGGCAGCGGTTTGAGGCGCTCTCGGACGTTCATAAAGCGACCTGCAAAGCCCGCCTGGACGTTCTCGTCGAAGTCGAGGATCTGAAAGCGGCAGGCCTACCAGCTGTAAAGGCCATCGATCACTGCGCCCGCAAAGCAGATATCTCCGCGAGAACCATCTATAATTGGATGGAATGCGTCGAGGGCCAGTCGCGTCAGGATTGGCTTGCGGCTTTGGCACCATCATTCGCTTTCAGCGGCACCGGTGAAGTCGCAGAAACTAAGCTTTGCCACCCGCACGCCTGGGACATTCTGAAATCCGATTACCTGCGCCCGGAGCGTCCGTCCTTCAGCTCGTGCTTCCGCCGCATGATGATGGTCGCCCATGAGCAAAAACTAGAGCCAATCCCTTCCGAACGTTCCCTGCGTCGTCGCCTTGAGGTCGAAGTGCCAAGGGCCGCCCAGGTAATGGCCCGCGACGGCAAGGACAAGGCAAAGCAGCTTTTCCCGGCACAGCAGCGCTCGGTCGCTGGCCTACATGCCATGCAGATCGTCAACACCGATGGTCACAAGCTCGATCTTTTTGTGCGCGTTCCGTGGTCGGCAACGCCGGTTCGCGTGACCCTCATCGGCATTCAGGATGTGTATTCACGCAAGGTGCTGTCCTGGACGATTTCCGAGTCGGAAACGTGGGAAGCCGTGCGCAGCTGCATCGGCGCGATGATCGAGAACCACGACAACGCGATCCCCTATCACATTTACATGGACAACGGCCGCGCCTTTGCCGGGAAGATGATTTCCGGTGGCGCAAAGAGCCGTAACCGCTTCAAGATCACTGAAGACGAAGTTGCTGGCCTTCTGAAGACGCTCGACATCGAGCCGCATTTCGTGAAGCCCTACTCCGGTCAGTCAAAGCCGATCGAACGCGCATGGCGCGATCTGGCGGAAGAGATCGCCAAGCATCCTTTGATGTCCGGTTGCTACACCGGCAACAAGCCAGACGCGAAGCCGGAAAACTACGGCAACAGCGCCGTGCCGCTCGATGTCCTGCAACGGCATGTCGCTTCTTGCATCGACGAACATAACGCGCGCCTCGGCCGCAAGACCGAAACGGCGAAAGGTCGCAGCTTCGCACAGACTTTCGACGCAAGTCTTGCTGATCCTTCGACCATTGTTCGCTACGCCAGTTCGTCGCAGCGGTCGCTTTGGATGCTCTCTGCCGTCGCTATCACTGCCCGCAAGCCGGACGGCGCAATCCACATGCACGGCAACCGCTACTGGAATGCGGCCCTCAATCAGTGGATTGGCAAGAAGCTCACAGTGCGCTTCGATCCCGCCGATCTGCACAAGCCGATCATGATCTACGATCCACAGGGCCGGTTCCTGTGTGAAGCCGAGTGCCTGGGCATGACTGGCTTTAACGACACAGATGCCGCCCGCACCCATGAGAAGGCCCGCAAGACACACCAGAAAAATCTGGCAGCGGTCGCCAAGAGCAATGCAGCGCTGACACCGATGCAGCTTGGCGAGATCATGGATAAGGGCCGCAAGGCCGCTTCGCGCCAGCCAACCAGCCAGCCGGTTCGCCCGGTGGTCACACGCTTGGTCACGGGCAATCTCGCCCGTGCGGTTTCGGTCGAGGCCATCAGCGAAGATCAGTTCGAAAACAGTTTTGCGCGTGCCCTCTCCCGGATTCCGGGTGGGGAGAGCGCGATCCTCCAATTCCCCTCGGGGAACAACGAGGCTGGCAAAAGACCAGCCCGTAAAAGCAGAGCCGAAAAGTAGTGCGTACGGTTCCAGTCCAAAAACAGGGCGAAAAAAAAGAGCGAGCCAAAGAGCCCGCCCAATACTTGAACAAAAGGAACCTTAGATGAAAAAGACAACCAGCACAAACACGGTCTGGGACCAGACAAATCCCACGCCCGAGTTTCTTGCCAAGCACCCGCCCGCCGAAGTTGATGTGTGGCGTAAACTGACGGCCCGCGTGGTCGAGATCGCCATGGCCAGCACATGGAGCAAGGCTGAAGTGTCGCGCCGTTCCGGTGTGCCTGAAGGCACCATGTCGCCATGGTTCGCTGGCAAGTACGCCGGTGTCCTGGCCAACGTCAATCAACAGGTTGCCAACTGGCTGAATGCGATTGAGGAAAGCCAGAACATCGCATCAGCTGTGCCTGTATCTCCACCCTTCCAGCGCACAGCCGTGGGCATGGATGTCTATAACACCTTGCTGTTTACACAGGTAACGGCAGGCTTCACCGCGATTACGCTTGCCTCTGGCTCGGGCAAGTCGGCTGCGGCAAAATACTTCTGCGCAACCCGCCCTCATTCCTTCATGGCGACGCTGAGCCCAAACACAAAGACCGTCCACGGTATGCTGGTCGAGTTGTGCACGGCGCTTGACGTGCAGGAGCACAATCCTGCCCGGTTCGTCCGCGCCATTGGCTCCAAGCTCCAGCGCGTTGGTGAAGGTACGATCCTCATCATCGACGAAGCCCAGAACGCGGTACCGGACGCCATCAACCAGTTGCGCCACTTCGTTGACATGTACGGTTGCGGCGTTGCCCTGATCGGCAACGAAGAGACTGCGACGGCTTTCGTCAAAGATCAGGGCCGATCTGTCGCCAGCCGTGCACAGGTGCTGTCTCGCTTCGACAAGCTGCTACGCCGTGAACGCGATCCCGTCGGCGATGCCAAGCTTCTCATTTCGGCCTGGGGCGTCAGTGATCCCGATTGCGAGCGGTTCCTGCTCGGCCTTGCTAGCAAGCCCGGCCATTTGCGTCTGATCGACCGCACTATGAAAGCGGCCAGCATGACGGCTTTGATCGATGGCGAAGAGAATGTGACGGTCGCCCACCTCCAGGCTGCGTGGAAGTCCCGCAACATGGAGGATGTCCGATGAACACGGAAACCTCCCCCCTCAAAGTCCACCTTGAGAAGCTCACAAACGTGTTCAAGCGCGCCGAAACCTTGAGGCCCGACGAGACGCTGATCCTCGACGCTGTTTCAGCCAGGACGGTCTTGAAGACGCTGAAGGTTCTCACACAGCAGGCCGGACATCTTGAGCTAGAGGTGTCCATCCTTCGAGACAGTGAGGCGGGCAAGCTGGTTGCCGACACCGCCGAACAACTGGCCACCGGCGAACTGGCAGGCATGCTCGATGCAGCCGACAGCAACGTAATCCGTTACGATTTTGGAGGAAAGAAAGATGACCAATAAGCCATTGTATCTGTCCGATCTGATTTCGGACTTGCAGCGCAAGTTGAACTCCGTCCTGGTCGATGAAGGCTGTATCCGCCTCGACGGTGCGAGATCCGCAACGCTTGTTACTACCATGGGCAAGCTGGCTGACCACGCCCGCAATCTCGAAAGTCACTTGTCGCTGACCGAGTTGAACCGTCGCGCCTTCGCAGATCGCGAGCAGCTCATCGCAAACATGACCGCCACCACAGCCAAAGTCCTTGAGCTGATGCGGGACGATCGGGACGACGACAAGATCGTCCAGTTCCGCCCCAAGCCGAGACACGCGCACGGTCCATCCGTGCCGCCTGGTGGCGACGCTGCTTAACTCCCCCATTCACATAAAATTCTGAGGTTCTGAAAATGCAGTCCGTAATTATAGAAGAAACCAACAAGCCCGGTATCGTCCCTGTTAACGGCAAGGATTACATGCTCGATGCCAAGGGTTCGCTGGTACCGCTCGAACTGGTGAAGCCAGCCGACAAACTCGAAGACGAAACCGTGCGCAAGATCATGGCCTTCGCCGATGAGCTTAACGCGCAGATCAGCCGCTTTCGCGGGCACACCATGACTAACCTTGGCGAATTCGATGCCCTGCTAGAGCAAGAATACAATGCCAAAAAAGGAGGTCAGAAGGGCAACCGCACCTATCAGACGTTCGACGGCCTGATGAAAGTGCAGGTCGCTGTATCTGATTTCATCGACTTTGGTCCGCAGCTACAAATCGCAAAAAAGTTGCTCGATGATTGCCTCAACGAATGGTCGGCTGACAGCCGTCCGGAAATCCGCGCCGTCATCACGAAAGCTTTCAACACCGAAAAAGAAGGCACGGTGAACCGTTCAGAAATCTTCATGCTGCTTCGTCTCGATATCCAGGACGAGCGTTGGCAGGAGGCTATGCGGGCGATCCGCGAAGCGATGCGGATTACAGGCAGCAAGGAGTATGTGCGATTTTATAAGCGGGCGGCAGTTACTGACAGTTGGCATGCCGTGACCATCGACCTAGCTAGAGCGTGAGGGCACCATGAAATCGTTATTTGGCGACCTCTTCCGATTGCTTAACGAAAGTGATGGAATCCCAATCGAAGACATATTGCGCGGAGAGCGCAGTCAATTCGTTGCAGATTCTATCCAAGCAGACAATTGCTTCCTTTTGATACGCTACAAACCTGCCGCTGTTTTCTATGATCCAGCTCTCGTAAGCGACGCTCATACCTTGAGGCGTATTCTGAAGTTTTACCCGATTAATCACCGACTGAACATGATCATCCATTTCCTCCAGGCGCGTCACATCAGCCGAGAGCTTCCCGCCGAACAACTGCTGCGCGTTAACGAACTGCAAATTATTCAAAACGCGATTTATACGCTGCCACGGCCAAGAGATAGTTCCGATGTTCCGCTCCATGTAGTCGATTTGGTCAATATGATTTTTGAAGTCATCGAGACTAGCCTGAACGGCTTGCATCTCTTTCTGGGCCTCCCTCAACCTCTCAAGATGTGGAGAGGTCGCCCTCTCAACGAGCAGTCGGTCTTTCCGAAGAGAAAGCTCGAAAAGCTGCTGGTGCCTAGTTTCTTGGGCGCCCTCGGTCGCTTTGCTTTCGCGCACAAGGTCACGGTGGCGCCTCTCGCTGTTATCGTCGGAAAGCCTCATCTGACGAACGGTGAAAGCAGCTGCAAGCACAGCCGCGATTCCAGAAATCAGCGTCTGGAAATCGAAGATGATTTTTCTCCACCAATCTCCGTCCGTCTGACCGTGAGCTATTCTAGGCGCACCAAGGATTACGGCCGGAATAAATGCAGCCAAAATCACAAAGATGAGAAGCCCCATCAAAACCCGTTGTTGTCTTTCCGACATAGATTCCCCCGCCCACTGCTTATCAACGTGTCTCACTTTTCTACCGAGTCTGGAAGCACCAGAAAGGCAGGTGCCTGATGGGTGCGAGAAAACCTATCCTTGGCTATCCGTCGCGCACCGCAGCCGTCATCGACATGCGGGGCAAAGGCCTTTCGATCTCCAACATTGCCGAAAGGCTCTCCATCACCTCGTCAGCCGTGTCGGCGTTGGAGGCTTCCAACACCCGTAAAGAAACCCGCAGAGCCGAAAGCTTCGGGATCGAAGGTCATCGCGCCGTTCAATTGAGCAACGAAGCTTATCGCCGTCTGAGGCCATATGCGGCGCGGCGGGACATGTCGGTCGATAACCTCGTGCAGATGATCATCGAGAACGCGGTGACCGACGACCTGGTCGGCGCAATTCTGGATGATGGCAAGAACTGATGGTGGGCTGTTAATGACCAGCAAGCGTCAGATTCCCGCCGCCTTCACCAGAGGTCATGTGCTGTGCAATCCGGCAGGAAGACTTGTCCCGTCAACATTGCGCAGCACCAGAGACGATGCGATCGCGGCGAAGCACCGCGTGAAAAAGACCCGAGAGGCCGCCTGGCAGAAGGCGCAGGCGAAGGGTTGGAGCGTCCAATTCGTTTATGTCCGCGTCTTTATCCCGGTTTTCAAGACAACCTATTCCACCACAGAAATCAGCGAGGTTCATGATGTCGAGGACGTTTGACAGACTGATCACCGCCGAAAAACAAGACGGTGATCTCCCAACCGCAAGCGCAGTCGATATCTGCCTGACCAGCCTTGCCGCCAAAATCGCACAGAGGCTTTCGCTATGAGCAAGACGATTGCAGCCATCAAGATCGAACAGAAGAAGGCTGGCCTAGACGACGACACGTACCGCGCCAAGCTGATGAACCTGACCGGCAAAACATCAACGACGCAAATGACCGAGGCCGAGCGTCAGAAGGTTCTCGTCAGCCTGCGGGATAACCGGCCAAAACTTGCGCCGCTTCGCCAAGACGGCCGCGATGGCAAGCACAAGCTTTCCGGGAAGTACCTGCCGAAGATGCGCGCCTTGTGGATTGCCTGCTACAATCTCAGCATCATCGACGATCGCCGCGACAGCGCGCTTGAAGCCTTCGCCATGGGTCGCCAGTTGCCCGCCATCTCGGATATGCGCTTCGTCCACAGGTCGGAAGATGCTGCCAGCGTGATTGAGGCCTTGAAGGGAATGCTGTCGCGGTTCGGCGTCATTTGGGCGGATGCCAGCCAACGACCAGATTATGAGAAAAGCAACGGTTACAGGATCGCCCGCGCACAATGGGCAATCCTCTCACCAAAAGCATCGCGTGATTTTTGGGCTGTTGTCACCGACCTTGTCAACGAGGATGCCACCCATCGGAATTTCAGCGACGCGGAGTGGATCACCGTCATGAACTATTTCGGCACCCATATCCGTCGCGAGAAGGCCGCCGAGAAAAAGACATCAATCTGATGAGCGAAGAGCACCTCTTCCATTCGAACAGGATATCCCGTGGCCGAAGATCTAACCCTTGATCTGATATCGACGCTTGGTGAAGACGGCTTCTTCTCGCTGGTCGAAGCCCACGCTGGCGTGCGGCTTTATATTCCGGCCGATCCTGATAGAAGCGAACTTCCTTCGATGATCGGCGTTGATGCTGCATACCGTCTAGCCAAAGCCTATCCGGGCGGATATATAAGGGTGCCTCTGGCTCGCGAGTTTCGAGCCCGCCGCTATGTCGATGCTGAGATGAGCAACCGCGATATTGCAAAACGGTTGGGCTTGACAGAGAGCGGTGTTGAAAGACTATTGAAGCGCGCCCGAAAACGGGAGCCGCTCAAGTCCAGGCGAAAGATAGATCCCCGCCAGATCGAAATGTTTTGAAGGCCCGCCCGCAACGGCGGGCCTGATTTCGTTTGAGCCCGCGATCTATTTTGCCCCTATCCGGCAACCCTTCGTTGCCACTTGACGGGGCAATGAATGACAACCCAGACCTTTGATGAATGGTTGATTGACCGGTTGCGCATAACTGGCGCGTATGGCGGCAAGCTCGATGGCACTCATGGTCGCGAAGTGATTGCCGCCCTGGAACGTTTTCAGGGTGCCTTCAATATTCCAGTTACCGGTAAAGCAGATGCGCTGACCGTTACCGCACTTCGTGGCGTTATTAGCAAAAACCCTGCCAGCAATCTCGTGAAGTTCGATGCCATCCCCGCGTTGATCGAGCCCGTATGGATGCGCGACGCACGTCGCTTTATTGGCTTGACGGAGATCCCCGGACCAAAATCCAACCCGACAATCATGTCTTGGGCAAAGAACCTCGGTGGCTGGATCGCGTCCTGGTACACCAACGACGACGTTCCCTGGTGCGGGCTGTTTATCGGCAACATCATCGCCAATACGTTGCCCAGAGAACCACTTTTGGCAAATCCGCTTGCTGCTTTGAACTGGAAGAAGTTCGGCGTTGAAGGTGTCGCTGCTCGCGGCGCAATCCTTGTTTTCGAGCGGACTGGTGGCGGGCATGTGGGGCTTTATGTCGGTGAAGACCGCACCCACTATCATGTCTTGGGCGCCAACCAGAACAACTCTGTCTCCATCACCCGCATCGAGAAAAAACGCTGTGTCGCCAAGCGGTGGCCAAAGACTGGTGAAGCTCCGATCGGTGGCGCGGTTCAACTCTCGACCAACGGCGCGCCTATCTCAAAGAGTGAGGCCTGATCCTTGAAGCCATCTTACGGAACCTCCAAGCGATACTTATGGGGCTCTTTCTGGGCGTCGTGGGGCGGAGTTTATCTTCTCATCATCGGCGCTCTTGCTGGCTCCACCGAAGCTGTAGGCATGGCGACTTTAGCCGTTCCCTCCTTGCTAACTCTGATCGCCACCATGCTCGGCGTTCATCGCCACTATGGCAGCAAGGACTTTGAAGCCACAGCCAGCGCCGAAACTACTCCGCCTTCGACCTCGTCCTACAATGCGCAGGATGATCCTCCAATCCCGGAGGCGCAACGATGATCGCGGCCTGGGCTTCGAAGGCGCTCACGCCCCTGATCATCGCTGCCGCCATGCTGACCGCCGCGGCCTTTCTCGGCTGGCTGACACTCTCAACCGTCAATTCCATGGTTGAAACCGGCAGGAAAGAAACAGCGGCAGAACGCGATGCCTACTGGACTGGCCGCATCGAAAAGGCAAACGGGCTGGCCGCTGCGGCTGACGCGAGCCAAGTCCGCGAAGTCCTTCGCATTGAAAAAGAGGCGACCGATCGACTGGCCGCCGTCACCCAACAGCAAGCTAATCTGGAGAAAGTGAATGCGGCCCTGCCGAATGGTGATGCTTGCGGCCTCGGCCGTGATCGCGTCCGCCTGCTCCCACACTGACGACAAACCAGCCCCGCCAGTCGTCGTCAAATACGTGGGGCCCGAAGTGCCGCCGTCCTCGCGCATTCCTTGCCCCGTCACACCTTTGCCTGACCGCGCACTTTCTGCCCAGGAAGTCACAACCAACTGGGGCGCGGATCGCGCTGCCATACTTGTCTGCGATGCCCGGCGTGCCGCTGCGGTTGCCTCGATCGACACCATACCGGCACAGGAGACGATACAATGAACTTCGGTGGCAATGCCGCTCTAGACCTTGCGGCGGAACGTGCAGAGCAGGAACGCGAGGCGAAGATTGCCGCCGCGTCGGCCGCGTTGCGCGGCCCAGGCACCACTGTTTGCGAAGATTGTCCGAACGACATTCCCCGCGAACGTCGCCTCGCCCTGCCCTCGGCAACTCGCTGCATCATTTGCCAGACCCGTCTTGAACGGAGGCTGCGCTGATGCAGGTTTCTGAAGTGGCCGTCTACTGCGGCCTCGCACTGTCAGCCATCGCAATCTTTGGCCACATCAAAGGTTGGATGAACTCTGGTGAAAAAGAACTGACCAAAGAGGTTGCAGGGATCAAGACGGATCATGCTGCCGATGTTGCAGCGCGTAAGGCCGAGGCCGAGGAGCACAAGCGCAAGCTCATTGAGCACGATCGGCGCATCCAAGCGATCGAAGGCGAGCTGCGCCATCTGCCTGACAGAGAAAGCCAGCACCGATTGGAGCTTGCGCTTGAAAAGGTCAATGGCCGTCTCGACACCCTTAACGAGACGCTCAAGCCCATCATGGCCACCAATGAAAGAATGAACCAGCTTCTGGTTGAAACGGCAGGTAACAAATGAGCATCGGCTTTGATTACATGAGGATCATGCGTGAAGAAGCGCGGTTGATCATTCTGCGCGCCTTGGCAGAGCAGGTAAATGAGAGTTTGAGCAGCTCCATGCTCGAACCCGTTCTTGCCAATTTCGGCATTCATCAGGAGCGGGCCTGGGTCCACCAGCAGATCGACTATCTGCAAGTCATGGGCGCTGTTCTTGTGCTCGATGCTAGCAGCGTAAAGATCGCCTCGCTGACTGATTTGGGTCGTCGCCATGTCGATCGACATACCGCCATCGAGGGCGTGAAACGTCCATCACGCGTGAGCGCGTGATATGGCCAAAGCACGCGGTCATCTCTCAGCTATCGACCGGCTTCCTGAGGAATGCTCCGACATTATTTCGTGGGCTTCGCAGGAACTGGCGAACCGCGACCGGACACAGGTCGAAATATACGGCGAGTGGAAAACCAAGCTGATCGCTCTCCAGGGCGAGACCGGCCTTGGTTTTGATATTCCATCATTCTCAGCTTTTAATCGCCATGCCATCCGTCTGTCGCAGATGACCCGCCGTCTCGAACAGACCCGCGAAATCGCCGCGACGATATCCGAGCGAATGGACGCGGCCGGTTCCGATGACCTCACATTGATCGCGGCCGAGGCGATCAAGACCCTGATCTTTGAAATCCTGCAATCGTCCGGCGATGCGGGCCTGTCGCCAAAGGGTGCGATGGAACTGGCGAACGCGCTGCGCGCTGCATCATCTGCTCAGGTGACATCATCAAACCGACGCATGAAGCTCGAAGCTGAAGAGAAAGCCCGCAAGGCCATCGCAGACATGAACGATAAAGCGGAAAAGGCTTTCGACATACTGTCGAACGAACCCGGCATTACCAAGGAAGCCATTGCCCGCGCCCGTCGCGAATTCCTTGGCGTTCGACCAAAACCCAAAACTGAGGATGCAGGCAAATGACCGAAGCTGTCCGGAGCGAACCGTGCAGCCGGTGCGGTGGCATCGGACAAGCCGTAAAGCGCATCAACCGGCGTCGTGACGGCAGCACATCCAGCATCGTCTATGACCTCAAAAGCGACTGCCGACCGTGCAAAGGGACTGGCCTTGCCTGCATGGAGGTGAGCCGTGGCTGAACCGCTGCCCGGCTTGCCACAAGGCAAGTGGATTGACCCGCCGGTACTACCGACCGATCCGGCACAGTTGCCGGTCGAATTGCCTCGTGGCGGTGATATTCCCGACGACTTCGATCCGTTGGCCGATGGCGTTCTTATGGAGCACCAGGCCGAATGGCTCGCAGATGACAGTCTGTTGAAAGGCTGCGCCAAGGGACGCCGAACAGGCATTACCTTTGCCGAGGCGCTGGATGCCACGCTGATCGCAGCTGCGCAACGATCCGCTGGTGGTCAAAACTATTTCTATATTCCTGACACCAAGCCGAAAGGCCGGGAGTTCATCGGCTATGCCGCGCACTTTGCCAAGTCCGTAGCAAAAGAGCTGCTGACGATCGAGGACGGCATATTCTTCGATCAGCGTGCGGACGGCACCACCAATGCGATCTCCAGCTACATCATCCGTTTTAAGTCGGGTTTCCGTATTGAAGCGCTGTCATCCCGCCCCGAAAACATTCGCGGTTTGCAGGGCACGGTCTGCATCGACGAAGCGGCCTTCCACCGTGATGTCCGCGAGGTCATCGATTCGGTTGCCGCCCTCCTCATCTGGGGCGGCAAGGTCCGTATCATTTCGTCGCACAACGGCGTCAGCAACCCGTTCAACGAACTGATCAAGGAAGCCGAGGCCGGTAAGAACGGCTTTAACTTCCACACATTCACCTTCGGCGACGCGGTCAAGAACGGCCTGTTCAAGCGCGTTTGCTTGATCAAAGGTGACGAGTGGACGCCGGAGAAAGAGGAAGAGTGGGAAGCGAAGATCCGCTCGGCCTACGGCACGCGTACCGCCAAGATGAAACAGGAGCTGGACGCGATACCAGCCGAGGCCGAGGGCTCGGCGCTGACACGCGTCATTATCGAACGCTGTATGAGCCGCGATCTGCCCGCCGTTGCGCGCTGGGACCGCCCTGACGACTTCAAGAACCTTGACGACTATGAGCGCGAAGAACAGGCAGATGAGTTCTGTGAAGGTGTCTTAAAGCCGCTTTTAGACCAGCTCGACAAAGAGCGGGAACATTGCTTCGGTGAAGACTTTGCGCGTTCCGGCGACAAAACCGCCATCGTCGTCTTTGAGATCTCGCCCGACGCTGTCCGTCGCGCACGCCTGGTCGTTGAACTGAAGAACATTCCGTTCGACCAGCAACGCGATATCCTGTTTTACATCGGAGACGGTTTGCCCCGCATGGTCGGCGGCGCGCTCGATGCGCGAGGCAACGGCCAGTATCTTGCCGAAAAAGCCCGCCAGCGCTGGGGCGAGTGCATCCACGAAATCATGCTGTCGCCCAAATGGTACGCTGCGAACATGCCCGGCTACATCGAAGCCTTTGGCGAGAAGTCGGTGCTGTTTCCCTACGACATCGATGTCATCGCCGATCATCAGGGGCTGGCCTATGTCAATGGCATCATCAAGGTGCCCGATGGCCATTCGACCAAGGGTGTCGATGGCTACGACCGCCACGGCGACACGTCGATTGCCGGTGCCCTTGCATTCTTCGCCTCCCTTCAGGAGGCCATTGCCTACGAATATGAGACCGGACGCAAGAGTGCCGGCACATCCATGCGCGGCCACAACGGCGGGCCGCCAATCGAGGATGACCGGCGCGGCCGCACGGTGGACGTTTACCTGAGAGGATCATTGTAATGGGTAGTTTTCGCGACTGGCTCGGCAACATCATTGCTGGCCGCGATCTGAGCGACGAACAGGCGGGCGCACAGATCGGTGGCGTCAGGCAGCATACCTCAAATCAGCAGACCATCGGAATGACGCCGGTCAAGCTCGCCTCGATTCTGCGTGCAGCCGACAATGGCGACCCGGAAGCCTTCTTCGAACTGGCCGAGCAGATCGAGGAGCTTGACCCGCACTATGTCGCGCAGCTTGCCACCCGCAAAAGGTCCGTCTCGCAATTGCCGATCACGGTCAAAGCCGCCAGTGACAGCGCCGAGCATGAACAGCACGCGGCTTTCGTCAGAGCGTGGGTTGACCAGGGCATTTTGCGCTCCAGTCTGTTCGACATGCTCGATGCGATCGGCAAGGCCATTTCTTTCATGGAAATCGACTGGCAGGTCCGCCATGGTCATCTGTGCCCTGCGAAGCTGACATGGCAAACGCAGCGTTGGTTTACCTTCGACAGGATGGACGGCGACACGCCACTGCTGCGCGACGTGGGCGGTGACAAGCCCTATGCGCCACACAAGTTCATCGTCCATCGCTCCAAGGTAAAATCTGGCCTGACCATCCGTTCCGGCATTGCCCGTGTCGCCGTCTGGTACTGGATGTTCAAAAGCTTCACCGTGAAGGACTGGGCTATCTTCTGCCAGAACTACGGCCAGCCGATCCGCATCGGCAAGTATGGCCGAGGTGCAACAGAGGCCGAGAAGGATGTTCTGTGGCGGGCCGTGTCGGGCATCGCAGGTGACTGCGCGGCCATCATGCCACGCGAGATGCTTGTCGAGTTTCACGAGGTCGGATCGAAGAGCAGCTCAACGGACATGTATGAGCGCCGCACAGACTGGCATAACCGCGAAGTCTCCAAGCTGGTGCTTGGTCAGACGACAACCACCGACGCCGTCTCAGGTGGCCATGCAGTCGCCAAGGAACACAGACTTGTCCAGGAAGATATTGAACGCTCCGACGCGCTCGAAACATCGGGTAGCCTGAATGCTCAACTCATCCCGAACATGGTGGCATTCAATTTCGGGCCGCAGGATCACTACCCGACAATCGCCATCGGTCGACCGGATGAAGTTCCGATCGAGATATTCTCGTCGGCATTCGAGAAGCTCGGCCCTCTTGGTCTGACGGCGGATGCCGGATGGATGCGTGATCGCCTGGGCATTCCAAAGCCTGACAAGGATTCGGAAATCGTCGGCGGACGTGCGCCAACCGCAGCGCCGATCTTTCCTGAAAAACCACAGACAGCGAAGCAGAGCCTTGATCGCCTGTTTGCTTCTGCCCACGCTGCCGGGAATGGCGATATCATCCAGACATTGAGCGACCGGCTAGAGCAGGAAGCGGCCGATGCGATGGACGGAATGATCGAGGAAGTCCGCAAAGTTCTGATGCAGGCAACCGATCTGGCAGACGCTGCGAAGCGAATGGCGGAACTCAACTTGTCGGCCGATGATCTTGCAGAAGCGATGGCGCGTGGCATGACGCTCGCGCACCTGGCCGGGCAAGCGGCCCTCATTGATGACATTGCGGGACGGGCATGACAGGAAGCCCGCTGGCGCGCTTCAAGGGGTTATTTGCGGCAATCCCCGCACCAAGCTCTAAAACCGCTTCTACGGCCTTTCAAATATCCTCAAATTTGAAGGCGTCCGTCATTGCTCTGATGGCAGGGACGCTGGACGCACTCAGTCTGCCATTTGACGAGGCGGTGGCATTCCTTCGCCAGAAAACCGCCATCCCAACCAAAAGCTACCGCGACGTCTGGGACGCTGCCCATTCGAAGATGTTCATGGTGGCAGGCGCGAACTCTCAGGCGCTTGTCGATGATTTCAAGGCCGCTGTCGTCAAGGCAGCGGAACAGGGCCTGACGCTTGAAGATTTCAGAGCCGACTTCGATGATATCGTGAAGCGCCACGGCTGGCAGTACAATGGGACGCGGGGCTGGCGCTCCAGTCTGATCTTCGAAACCAACCTTGCATCGGCCTATGCCGCAGGTCGCTACGCCCAGATGAGCGAACCTGATACGCTCGAAGCATTCCCGTTCTGGCAATACAATCATTCCGGCGCGCTGCACCCGCGCGTCAACCACAAGGCTTGGGACGGTATGGTCTTTGCCGCTGACGATCCGTTCTGGAACACCAACTACCCACCGAACGGGTACCGCTGCGGCTGCTTCGTAACGCCGGTGTCACGACCAGGTCTTCGCCGCCTGGGCAAGTCCAAGCCCGACGAAGCGCCAAACCTTGACCAGCTCGGGACCGACCAGCCCCGTGGTGTCGATCCATCCTTCGCCTATAATCCCGGTGCGGCATGGCTGACACAGACAGCACCTGGTCCACAGGCCGTAAGCGCGAGTGAAGCGCAGGTCGCGGCTTTTGTTCGGTCCGCACTCAACGGCAAATGGCCGGACGGAAGCTGGACACCGGTCGCGACGGCCCGAAAGGATCTTGCTGCAACGCTTGAGGTGAAGGTAGGAACCGAGATCCGTCTGTCAGCTGATACCGTCCGCAGCCATGTCAAGCATGAGGTTGCAACACCAGACGCTTATGGCGTTTTGCCGGGATTGCTGGTGAAAAAAGGACAGCTGGTGCGCGATAGCAAAGGCAGGTGGGGGATGGCAGGCGACTACGATGGCCAGCCATATTACGCTGCCATCAAGATTGTGAGAAAGGCAGACGGCCATCAGGAAATCTATCTGACGTCTTTGCGCCGGACCAATCCAAAACAACTCGCGAAGATTTTAGGGAATGAATGACGCGCCGGGGGGCCGAATATGCTGATCCCGAAGCTCTCGATAGGAGCCCGCGTTCTGCTCGGCGCGTCAGCCTTAAACATAACCCCGAACAGCGAGGAAAGCAAATATGAGTGGCGCGGGCCTTTCCATCACCATGCAGGTTCTCGATTCGGAAGTCAGTCGCGGCTTTCGCCAGCTCGAAGGCGTGATGCGCGACACGACGCCGGTGATGCGAGCGATCGGCGTTGGCCTTGTTGGATCGACCCATATGCGCTTCGTCACCCAGATGGACCCGGAAGGTAATGCCTGGGCAGCACTGAACCCGCTTTACGCCCAGGATAAACGCAACGCCCGCATCCTGACCGAAAGCGGCCGTCTGCGAAACAGCATCAATGCCAGGGCGAGCAATGACGAGGTTCTGGTCGGCTCCAACCTGATCTATGCGGCACCTCACCAGTTCGGCGCTGTCATCAAGCCGGTGTCTGCTCCCTATCTTCGCTTTCGCATGGGCGGGAACCTAATTAAAGCTGACAGTGTTACCTTGCCCGCACGCCCCTTCCTCGGTATATCATCCGACGACGAAGCGATGATTGCCGAAACCGTCTTTGGTTTCGTGGAACGCTACTCTCGCGGTTAGAAGCCCCCCCTAATCATTGCCGCCCGCATCGGCAGGCATGATTTGCATTTTGCGACCGTGGCATATCCCGGTCATGCACAACACGATTTCGACCCTCATTATTGCTCTTCAGTCGGCAACCGCTGGCGCGCCGGAATGGATGCACGTCATCCCTGCCGGTCGCTTCACCGGAGTCGATGGACGCGGCCCCTACTTCCTGAACGATGCCGCCTCGGTCATCGCGGCTTTCACGACTGAAGGCCGTAAGCTTCCAATCGACGAAAATCACTCGACCGATCTGGCAGGCAAGAAGGGCTTTTCGGCTCCCGCTCGCGGCTGGATCGTTGAGCTGCAATCTCGCGAAGACGGTATCTGGGCGAAGGTCGAGTGGACGCCAGAAGGTTTGTCTCTGATGCAGGGCAAAGCCTACGGCTACGTTTCGCCGGTTTTGCAGCACCCTCCAAAGCCGCCGTACAACATTGCCCGGCTTTTGCGTGTGGCTCTGACCAACGATCCGAACCTCACTCTCACTTCCCTTCATTCAACCTCCATGGAGAATTCAATGGACCTCGAAGCGCTCCGGAAGGCTTTCGGCCTGCCGGAAACCGCAGATGAGGCCGCGATCCTTGCGGCCATCACTGCATCTCACTCCGCCAGCACAAGTCAGGCAGCGCTTATGAGCCGCGTTGCCCAGGCGATTGGCGTCGATGCCACGGTCGAAGGCGAAGCCCTCGTCACGGCGCTGAATGCAAAGCTGAAGCCCGTCACTACGGTCGAGGCCGAGAATTCCGAGTTGAAGGCACAGGTCACGTCTCTCAACTCCCGCCTCGAAACGTTCATCACGACGAACGCCCAGGAACGTGCCGTATCTACCGTCGATGCGGCAATTGCAGCTGGCAAGATCGTACCCGCCCTTCGTGACCACATGATCAGCCGCCATTCCAAGAACCCGGCCGAGGTGGATGCAGAGATCAAGCTGATGCCATCGATCAACGCCGGTGGACTTGGTAATCGCCAGCCGCCAGTGACCGGCGAAACCGCAACCGAAGAAGAACTCAAAATCGCGTCCATGATGGGCGTGGATCCCGAGGCATTCAAGACGCAGCACAAATCGCTGTTCGCAAAGGGAGCGTAAGATGACGGCAACCTCTGATATTCGCCGCAAGTGGCGCAAGGGCGATGCCTACGGGTATCCGGTTCTTGGCGGTGTCCGCATCTTCGGCGGCACCATGATCGGCGTCACCGCAGCCCTTGCCGCTGTGCCTGCCGCTCACCCCAACTGCGTGGCGCTGATCGGTTTCGCCGAAGAGGCCGTCGATAACCGTGACGGCGCAACAGGCGACCGCCTCATCAACGCCCGCAAGGGTGTCACCAACATTCCGCTTGCCGGTGCAACGCCCGCCAATATCGGCGCGATTGTCTATGCCTCGGCCGACGACACATTCACGCTGACTGCGGGCTCTTTGCTCAAGGCTGGCACCATCGATGCCATCGACGCGGACGGCGTCTGGCTCAAGACGCTTTAAGGGGCCGAAATGGACATCAATATTGCTAACCTGCGCGGCATCTACACGGGTCTTTCGACCCTGTTCAATCAGTCTCTTGCCGCCACGCCGACCTTCTACAACACCATCGCCATGACGGTTGGTTCCACGACCTTTGCCAACGAGTACCCGCGCCTGGACGATCTGCCCGGCTTCCGTGAATGGATCGGCGATCGCGTTGCTCATGACGTTGGCGCATCGCTTTATTCGATCACGAACCGTGCGTTCGAAAAGACCATCGCCATCAAGAAACGTCAGATCGAGGATGATCAGATCGGCATCTTCACGCCGATTGCAGCGCAGTATGGTCAGGACGGCGCGTCGTTCCCAGACACGCTGGTGTGGCCGCTGTTCAAGAAGGGCGAAACAACGATCTGCTATGACGGTCAGTATTATTTTGACACCGATCACCCCGGCTATAACGAGCAGGGCAACCAGATCTCGGTTTCGAACTATGCAGCCGGTGCACAGCCAGCCTGGTACCTGATCGATGACACGCAGGTCATCAAGCCGATGATCTGGCAGAGCCGCAAAGCGATCAAGCTTACTCAGATGTTTGCGGAAACCGACCCGAACGTGTTCTGGCGGGATGAGTATGTCTGGGGTGCCGACACACGCGGCAACGCCGGTTTTGGTCTCTGGCAGCTGGCATTCAAGTCCAAGCTGGAGCTGACACAGGCAAACTACGACGCGGCCCGCACCACCATGCAGTCGATCCGCAAGCGCGACGGCCAGATCAACGCGATCCGTCCAACGAAACTGCTCGTGCCGCCCGCACTGGAGGCAACCGCTCGCAAGATCGTGGAAGCAGCCCTGATCAATGGCGGTGACACCAACGTCTGGGCAAAGACCGCAACCGTCGTCGTCATCCCGCACCTGGCATAACCTGATCGGTCGAGCGTTCCACATCGCTCCACTGATGCCGCCAGCAGCTTCTCTCCTAACGGCTGCTGGCGGGTTTTCGGAAAACGGCGCGGTCGCCGCTTTCCTGAAACCCGTCGAAAACTAGGAACCTGACATGTCGAAAATTCAGATCATCTGCTCGAAGCCGGGCATCCGTCGCAACGGCATAGAGAACCCGGCATCCGCTATCTACGAAAAGGATCGTTGGACCGACAAAGAGCTAGATGCGTTCAGAGCCGACCCGGCTTTCATGGTGCTGGATGCGAATTCTGCAAGCACCGCTTTTTCCGGGCCGGAGTTTGATGCGGCTGTGAATGCCAAGGTCGAAACCGCGAAAGTGGAGCTGGAAAAGGCGTTCAACAAGACCCTCAGCGAAACTCTCGCCGAAAAGCTGGCCGAGGCAAAGGCAAAACATGACAACGCCATGGATGCGCTCGGCAAGAAGCTGTCGGCAGCCGAGGCGAAAGTGAAGGAGCTTGAGGCCGCCGCAAAGGCAGACGCCAAAAAGATCACCGAACTTTCCAAGCCATCCGAGAACGGCACGAAATAACCCCCCGAGCGACCGCACGGCGGCGGGGCGATACGGCCCCGCCGCACTTCACTAGGAGCAATTCATGTACGCCACCGTCACCGATATGATCGCCCGCTTTGGAGAGGTGCAGATCGTGCGCCTGTCCAATCCGGAAGATCGCACGGCTGAAGCGCCTGACGAAGTGAAGGTCAACACGGCACTGGAAGACGCCACGGCCCTGATCAACAGTTACATTCGTGGCCGCTACCTCGTGCCGATCGCAAGTCCGCCGAAGGACATCGTGCGTGCAGCCTGCGTTATCGCCCGCCATGATCTGGCAGACACGGAACGCTCCAGCCCGTCTGAAGAAATGACCAAGGGTAAAGCCGAGGTCATCAAGTGGCTGGAGAACATCGCCAAGGAAATCGTGCACCTCGACATTCCGCTTGCAGCCGTGACAGGCGGCAATGCCGTGGGCTCCGGCCCGCGCATCTCCGATCGCGAGCGCATCGTGACCTTCGAAACATTGCGAGGGTTTTGATGGACACCTTTCCACTAATGCCGATCCGCAATCAGGAACCGCTCATCACCGAGCGGCTCCGTTTGGGTTTCCCAAAAAAGACTTTCACCATCGAGCGCGTGCCGCAGGTTTTAAGCCTGACGGAGTTCAAGCGCATTACCAAGCTGACGCCGTTCATCGGCCTCGCCTGGACCGGCATGAAGCCAGACAGCGATAACGGGCGCATGCTGAAAGGAAATATGCTCTGGCGTCTTATCCTGGTGAACTCGGTTTCAAGCGGCCTTGAAGCTCGCTTTAAGGGCGACCGGAGCGATATCGGCATGGATGCCATGGTCGATGTTTCCACCGTGCTGCTGCAGGGCGTCAATTTTGCCGGTCAGGGTGCAACGAAAGTCACCCTTGCCAACAGCGTGATTGCTGACGGGTGGACCGATGACAACGTGGCGATTTCCCAGATCGACTTTTCCTTCAGCTTCGCATGCTCGGTCGCAGCAACGGGCCTGATGACGCCTGAAGACTTCAAGGATCTGGGCATCACCTGGTCTCTTACCGACGATCCGAACAGCGACACCGTTGCGGACGATCTGTCCCTTCCACAGGAGCAACCATGAAATTTCTCAAACCAGCCGAAGGCCGAACGGTCGACTGTGTGGACGGCTCGCCATGGCCCACAGACGGCATGGAGGCCGAAGACACGCTCTTTGTTCGCCGTCGGATTGCTGATGGGGATCTGATCGATGCGACACCCGACGATGCACCCAAGCCCAAAAGGAAGTAAGAACCATGGACTTTAACGAGATCCCGTATGATTGGCTCGAACCGGCCACCCTCCTCGAAATCAAGCCGAACTATCGCAACACGGGCGTTCTTCCTTATCCGACGCGTGCGCTGATTGTCGGTCAGAAGCTTGCGAACGGTGCTCTGCAGGCGGGCCAGCTGGTTGAGGTCACCCGTGCTGAAGAAGGCTCAGCCCTGTTTGGCCTGGGCTCGGTTGGCGCTGAAATGGTTGCGGCCTTCCGCAATGCGAACCGCACCACGCCGTTGTTCGTGACGGCACTTGCTGATGACGCTGGCGCCGTGAAAGCGACGGGCACCATCACGTTTGCAGGCGCGATCCCGCAGGCGACTGTTTTGCGGTTCAAGATTGCCGGTCGGCCTATTCGCTTCACCGCGCTCACCACGGACAACGTGGCAGCGATGGCGACAAAGCTTGCCGCTGCCATCAATGCCGACACGGCCAATGCTGTCACGGCCGCAGCGGCTGCCGGTGTGGTGACGTGCACCGCCCGAAACGGCGGCGACGTTGGCAACGATATCGATCTGCGTGTCCACACAGAAGCGCAGCCGGTGCCAAACGGTTTGAGCGTGACAGTCACCGCCATGGCAAACGGTGTAGGCAATCCTGCCCTTCAGCCAGTTCTCGATCTTTTGACGAACACCTGGTTCACCCATCTGGTCGTTCCGTTTGCAGATGTCACCAATCTCGCAGCTCTGGTCGAATGGCTGCGCAATCGCTACACCGCAACTGCAAAGCTCGATGCCCACGCATTTACGGCCAAGCGCGGCACCTACGGTCAGTTGAGCACTTTTGGCAACCTGACGAACTCTGCACATCTGACATGCCTTGGTCTCAACAAGTCGCCGACGAGTTCGTGGATTATCGCAGCTGCGGCCGCAGGTATCGCCACCTTCCATCTGACCAACGACCCAGCCCGCCAGTTGCGGTCGCTTGTGGTGCCAGGCGTCGAAGCGCCGTCGCCTGCCGACCAGTTTCTTGAAGAAGAAAACAATCTGCTTCTTCAGCGCGGGATCTCCACCTTTGACCATCTGGCGGACGGCACCACCACCATTTCCCGCATGATCACGACATACAAGGTCTCGGCGCTCGGCGTGGCTGACCGGGCGTGGCTGGATATCATGGTGCCGCATACGCTTTCACGCATCCGCTACGACTGGCAGGCTTATGCCTCCCTCATGTATCCGCGTTCCAAGCTCGTCGATGACGACGCGGCCGGTGCATTTGCCAGCCGCAACGATGACGATAGTGATCCAGGCACAGCCGTGGTGACGCCTTCGCGCATGCACGCCTCGTGGGCGGCCCGCTGCAAACTCTATGGCGAGAAGGTCTGGATCGAGGACGTCAATCGCACCGTAAAGGAGAGCATTTTCCAGCGCTCATCCGACGACAAGAACCGGCTGGAAAGCCGTCAGCAAATCCGCATCGTCGGCAATCTGATGGTGCTTGCCGGTAGTCTCGAATTTCAGGTCTAACAGGAGTTTTTGAACGATGACACAAACACTGGGCATCGTCGATATCGTCTGGCGGGGGAGAAACCTGCCGGTCGAGACGGGCGCGACACTGCGCCTCGGCGGCATCAAGAATAACGCGGTGACCTATGGTCGCAAGGTGAGCCGCGCTCAGGAATACCAGGGATCGGAGATCTCCGCGACCACCAACCTTGAGCGCGGCCAGCGCTGGGGCAACACATGGGATGCAGGCGAAGGTGAATTGCAGGTGATCTGTGATACCGGCCAGACCTACGTCTTTAACGACGCCTTCTTCGTCGATGATATCCCGACCATCACGGGCGGCGAAGGCGGTAAAATTGCACTCAAGTGGGCGGCGTCTTCGCCCGAGGAAATCCTGTCATGAAGACGGTGCCCAAAACTACGCTTCAGATCGACATGGACGAGGACGCGGAAGGCGTCTCCACGTCCAACACGGTTGTCGAAGAAGACAGCGTTACGGTCATCGAGGACGGAACGGCCGAGATCGTTGATGAAGATATCGACCCGCTGGCAGCATTGCCGAAATCCGCCAAGAAGAACGACGACGGCTCAATTTCGTTGCCGCTGGAATTCCCGGTCACAATCCTCAGCCGGAAGGACGGAAAAGTCCGCGACCGCAAATTCGAGGAGCTGACGTTCCACCGGCTCAACGGTGCCAACCAGCGTGCGATTGCCTCGGCCACTGACGACATGATGTCTGTCGTTGCCTTTGCACAGTCGACCCGGATCAATCAGGCCATCATGAATGCTCTCTTTGACAAGATGGATGCCGCCGATATCAGCAACGGTGGGCGTGTCCTCAACCATTTTTTGTCGAGTGGCCGCAAGACTGGCCGATAATGACGGGCGGCGTCGCTGACGGCTCCGGCTTCAGCGCCGCCGAAATATCGGCCATGACGATCTCTGAATTGCGGTTCTGGTGGAACTGCATTATGGCCTACAGAAACCACGTCAGCGAAAAATCGAGAGGTTGATCATGCCCGCCCGCGCGGGTGGGCATGATGCCTCCGCGCGCCCGCGCGTATGTTGCCCGCCAGTGAGAGCGGGGCGCGACCGTGGCCAATAGAAATATGAACCTTGATGTGATCGTGCGTATGCGCGATCTTTTGACCGGCCCTCTGCGCCGGTTGCGCAGCTCCCTCGAAGGCATCTCTAATTTCGCCCGCAAGATCGGTGTTGTCGGTGCAGCCGTCGCAGCCATCTCCTTTATGGGGCCAATGCGCGAGGCCGCAGCGTTTCAGCAGCAACTGATCGATATCGCCGGAACGGCCAATCTCACCAACGAAGCAGCCTTCAAGTTCGTAGATCAGCAGAAAGCTCAATACGAAGAGCTGGCGTTGCTCGTCGGTCAGACCTCCGACATCATTGCGTCAGGCGCTGGTCAGATGATCGCGGCCGGTGTGGATCGGTCGTTGATCGATGCGTCCATCGGAACGATCGGCAAAGCTGCGACCGCAGCGAATGCCGAGTTCAGCGATATGTCTGCCGTTGCCACGTCGCTGCTTCAGACGCTGAAAGTGCCATCAGACCAGCTTGAGAGTGCGCTTGGCGGACTTGTTGTGGCTGGCAAAGAGGGTGCGTTCGAACTTAAGGATATGGCACGTTACCTGCCAACGCTCACAAGCCAGATGGCAAAGTTTGGTGTTACCGGCCGCGAAGCCGTCAACTTTCTTGGCGCGGCGCTCCAGATCGCCCGTAAGGGAACATCTGACCCAGCCGAGGCCGCAAACAACCTCAAGAACTTCCTGTCGAAGATCCTCGCCCCAACGACTATCAAAAACTTCGCGGGAATGGGTGTCGATATTCAGGCCGTGATGCAAGATGCAGTCCTCAAAGGGATTAATCCCATTGAGGCTGTCATGCAGAAGATCGTCAAGCTGACGGGCATTTCGGGCAAAGAAATCAATAAAATGATGGAGGGGGCCAAGGCGAAGGGGCTGGAAGGTGCGGACGCCCTTGCCGACGTTCGCGAGCAGCTGGAAAAGATACATGGCGCTGGCGCATTGGGAGAGTTGTTCTCCGACATGCAGGTTATGGACTTCTTGATCCCCTTCCTCAGCAACGTTGACGAGTTCAAGCGGATTAAAAACGAAGTTGCAGAAGCGACAGGCGGTATCATCGATGCCGACTTCGAAACCCAGATGCAGGGCCTCAATCGACAGCTTATGATCTTTGGCGAAATCGGGCAGCAAGCAAGCCGCGAAGTCGGGCTGGCGTTCGGGACATGGATGCCGATGATCAACGGCTACCTGATGGACGGCCTTAAATGGCTTCGTGAACTGGATGCGTCCACAGGCGGCATGGTCAAGCAGGGGCTCGCGTTGGCTGGTGCTGGCGTGCTGGCAGCTGCTGCGCTGGGCGCTTTGGGTTTGGCCATTCCATTGATCGGAGCTGGACTGAGCGCCGTTCTGGCCTTGGTATCGCCAGTCGGCTTGGCTTTGGCGGCACTCGCTGCGGGAGCGGTTCACGTTTACCGGAACTGGAGCAGCTACGCACCGAAGCTGATAAACCTTTGGGGTCGTGCGAAAACTGCCATGCGCGATCTCGGCACTGCGTCCGCCAGGGTGTGGAACGGGATGATAGCTGCGGGGCGCAGCCTTGCTGACCGTTATGGACCCATGATCGGCCGCGGGCTGGCGAATGCCTGGACAAGCGCGAAAGTCGGGATGGGTCGCCTGAAAGAGGTTTTCGAGGGCTTTCAAAAGGGCTTCACGCTCGACCTGTCTGGCCTGAACGTCGACAGCGCAACCGTCATGGCGCTCAACGCCCTGGATGCTGCGTTGAACGGCATTAGCGATGCATGGGAGCGCATGAAGTCTTTCGGCAATGGCTTTGCACCGTACTTGTCAACCATTGGCGAAAACCTAGGAGGGACGGTGCAAGCCTTCGCAGAAACCGGTCAGGCGATTGGCCGTATGGCAACTGCGATTGGCAGACTGGTCGGAATAGGAGACGCCCAGATCGGCAGCATCTTCGAAAAAATTGGCGCGTTTGCCGGTGGCCTGACAGGCGAAGTCACTGCGCTTATCCGCGATCTTGCAAAGGGTGTGGCGTGGTTGGCCGACAGCCTTGCAAAGGTTCTGGAAAGCCTTGCCAACACACCAGACTGGAAAGCGTTTGTGCCTGATTGGGTCGCAGGTGCGTTCCAAGGCATCGCAAATGCTATCAATGCCGTGACAAGCGCCGTCCAGGGCATGAGTTACAAGCCGGGCGAAATCCTTCCGAACGGCGTTGCCGCTGGATCGTCTGGCGATGGAAGTGACAGGGCGGCGGCCCTCGATGATTTCCTGAATGGGCCGGGCAAACTTCCTGCCAACAACAACACGTTGCCTGCGCAGGCTGCCACCAGCACGACAGTTGGCGGAACGATCAATGTTCAAGTTACCGGTCCAGCTGCTGTCACGAGCGTCACTTCCGACAATCCTTCCGTTCCGATCAAGCCTAATACTGGTCGGGCAGTGGGGCGGCCCTGATGAACCTAGATAGTCTGGACACAATACCCGGTCTTCTTCCCGGCATGTACCGTGGCATTCCGCTCCACATTGCTGACACCACGACAGACAGCGGACGGCGTGTTCTGGAGTATCTTTTCCCAGGCGTTGATGCAGCCGCCTATGACGACTTTGGGGTGCTGCCGTCTGTGGTTTCCATCGACGCGCTGGTTATCAGCGATGATTACAAGCTGAGGGCTACGGCTCTGCAGGCCGCCTTTGAGGCCGCAGGACCCGGCCTTCTTTTGCATCCATGGCTTGGTCCGATGTCGGTCATGATGGATGAGCCGGCGCAAATATCTTTCTCGTCCAAGGAATTGCGCTTGGTGCGTATCAGCGCCCGCTTCAAGCGGGTGCTTGCCGCATCGAGCCTTCTTAGTGCGGTTGCCTCGGGCCTTGGCACTGCCGTTTCGTCCATGGTGTCAGCCGCCTCGGCTCTGGCGCTTGCCGTTGGCCTGCGCATCATTACCGCGACCAGGACGGCATCTGTTACCCGATCGGCCCGCATCGTTTCGGCCGCCGCCAGCGCCATCACGCCACCGGCTGGCTCCGCTCGCGTCATGCCTCAAATCTTGAAGGCACTTTCGAAGGCTCCCGCCACATCAACCGGCTATGATCTATGGATTGCTGGCGCAGCGGCTCTTATCGAGGCGGCGACGGATGTTCCCGCTGTTGCCCCAGCAGCCTCCGCACCTGTCGAAACAAGACCGTCAGTCCAGAGCGTGATGGAGATCGGCTTGTCATTTGCACGCCGACTGTCCGACGCTGCCATCGTTGCGCCGTCCGATTCCGATCGTGCACTTTTGCTGTCGGCCGCTGCCCAGTTCCTCGCGGCCGCCGCCGCCCAATCCAGCTACGGCGACTATGCATCACGTCGCGAGGCTCAGAATTTTCGTTCCCGAATGACGCTCGCCATCACCGCCCTGGTCGAAGAACTGGAGACCTTCGGCTCCGCTCTTTTCCAGGCGGAAGCCTCTGCGCTGATCCGGGCGTCGCGCAATCTCCACGCTTCCGTCATCGCTGACATCAACGAAGTGATTGGCCGCCTGCCAGACGTTTTGACATTCAAGCCAACAAACGACATCAGCGCCTGGCAGCTCGCGCTGCATGTCGCGGGCGATACACCGTCGCGCATTGAGGATGTTTACAGAGATATCGTCGCCCGTAACGATCCCAGTCATCCCGCGTCGATGGAGCCGGGCGCAATCGAAGTTCTGGATATCCGCCGATGAAGCTCAAAGGCATTTCCCTCGTGATCGACGGCCAGCCTTATGACCAATGGCTGTCGGCCGAGGTCACGCGAGACCTGAAGGATTTTTCCGGCAGCTTCAGCTTTACGTTCCGAGACAAGGCACGGTCCGGTCAATCCTTGCCCTACGCGTCTGCGGGTTCAGCCTTCAAACTGCGTCCTGGTCCTTCCGTCGATATCTTCATTGATGGTCGGGCTGTCTTGAAAGGCTGGCTGGAAACCGTGTCTCCCGACATTGGAGAGCGTCAGGCCAGCGTCACGATTTCCGGCCGTGACAAAACGGGCGACCTGATCGATTGCGCAGCTTTGAAGGACACGGCCGAATACAAGAACGTCAAGCTTGAAGACGCTGTCAAACGGATCGTTGCGCCCTATGGTCTTTCCGTTCGCTCTGAGATCGACACCGGCGCGCCCTTTGCTCGCTACTCTCTCGATCTGGCTGAAAGCGCGTTTTCGGCCATCGAAAAGGGCACTCGAAGCCGACATGCCTTGATCCTTTCAGACGGCGTTGGCGGGGTTGTCATCACCCAGACGGGCAAGTCTCGCGCTCCCGCTGATCTGCGACTGCCCGGTAATGTCCTGTTCGCGTCTGCCTCCTTCAGCCATGAGGGCCGGTATTCGGAAACCATTGTTCGTGGACAGGGTGAAGCGGCTGGGAAAGAACGCGGGGCCGCGTCGCTGGATGTAACGGCCGCGCCGATCTCGGCCTCGGATCGGCAAGACAGTGATGGGTCTGCCACGGATCGGGAGCGCAAAGGCACGGCCGCTACGGGTCGCGCCAAGGATGACGAAATCACCCGCTACCGCCCGATTGTGCATCTTGCGCGCTCCAAGGCCGACAATGTCTCGGCGCAGGACGAGGCCGACTGGCGGAGCCGCACGGCCCGCGCCAAGAGTGAAGAGATCACGCATACAGTGAAGGGCCACGTTGCCAACGGCCAGCTCTGGACAGTCAACCAGCTCGTTTATGTTTCTGATGCCTACCTCGATGTCGAACGCGACATGCTGATCTCTCGGGTGACGTATCGCGAAGACGAGTCTGGACGCGCCACAGAGATGGCAATCATCAGCCCTGAAGCCTTCGACAAAGAGCCTGTCGGCAAGCGGCGTACAAACAAGAAGGCCAAGGCCTCAAAGTCATCCGGCGCGATCGATGGAAAGGCACAGGCTCTATGAGTGACCATGAAACCACCTCCAAAATTCGCGGCATGGTTCGCCGGGTCGTCCTGAAGAACATCAAGGATGACGGCGAAGCCCAGACGGCAAGCGTCGAGGTGGCAGACGGCATCTGGCGCGACAACGTAGAAATCTCTCAAGTCTATGGTCTTTCCAGCCATGCCCCGGAAGACGGCGCACTGGCCATCGTGCTGGCCATCGGCGGCGATGAGGGCGATATGGTCGCGCTGCCGGTTGGCAATCCCAGCAAGCGGCTTGGCGGCCTGGGCAAGGGTGAAGTCGGGATCTACAACGAGCATGGCGACAAGATCGTTGTGGATGCCGGGGGCAACATTCGCGCCACGTCCGCAACGACTGTGTCGGCTGAAGTTGGCGGATCGAAATTCACCCTGTCAGCCAACAGTTTCGAGGTAGCAGTTGGCGGCGCTACCATGAAGTTTTCGGCGGCCGGACTTGAGGTCACGGGCGGTCAAGTTAAGCACAACGACAAGAATATTGGCGATGACCACGGCCATGTTTCTGCGCCTCCTGGTGTATCCGGACCTCCGGTTTAGTGCTGCCGCCCGCTGTGGCAGGCATGATGCGGTACGCGCGCGCGCGATAGTTTCGCGCCATGTTCTACGATCTCGCGCTCACCTATGATGCTTCGACGCGCCGTTGCGATCTCACGCTCGGCGATGACGGCGATCTGTTGATTGACGAAACGCCGGTTCCATCCATTATCCTGTCACTCGGTCTTGATCGTCGCGCATCCGTTGATGATCCCTTGCCGGAAGGACGTTCCCAGTTCCTGACGCCCTCAAGCTTTTCCGAACGTCGTGGCTGTGTTGGTGATGGCATCGATCCGTTTGGTGAGATGAGCGGCTCCAAGCTTTGGCTGCTGGACCGGGCGAAAGAGACTGAGACGACACGGTTGATGGCCGAGTATTGGCTTCAGGAAGCTCTTGCCTGGGCAAAGAGCGAAACCGGAGCGCCCGCCCAGATCGAGGTGGCATGGGTTCGCCCTGGCGTGCTGGGTTACCGCGTGGCCATCGATGACAGTGCAGTTTCCCTTTCCAAGCGTGTGGATCTCTGATGGCGTGGATCATTCCAACCGCTGGCGAGATCTTCGCAAAGATTTCGGCTTCGCTTGAGACGGGCATTCTGGCTATTCGTCCGGACCTGTCACCGCTCGCCATATCGCGGGCCGTGCGATCTGCCCGTGGTGTGTTTTCCCAGATCGGTCGGGCCGTTGCGGCCGAGCTGCGCGAAGTCCATGATCATCAGGCTTACTGGGCAAGGCAGTACATGCCCGACAGCGCCGACGACGACGCCATGATCTTTCGCCATGCGTCGATCTGGGGAACCGAGCAGCGCGGCGCTCTGACCGCCATCGGTTCTGTCATGATCGAAGGCATTGCCGGAACTGTCCTTCCAGCCGGTATCGAGCTTTCAGCAAGCAACGCAGCGCTCTATGTCACGACAGCCAGCGCGACGATTGGCTTAAATGGGACAGTTATCGTTCCGGCTTCCGCCAGTGAGGCTGGAACGGCTGGCAACCTTGAAAGCGGCATCCGGCTAGCAACTGTCACGTCATACCCGGAGATTTCGCGAGTGACCATCGCGACGGCACTGTCGGGCGGCGCGGATGAGCAAACGCCCGCCGAGATAAAAGCTGCCTATTTGCAACGTATCCGGCAGGCTCCGCACGGTGGCGCGGGCTTTGATTACCCGGTCTGGGTGGCGCAGGTTGCCTCTGTCAAAGCGGTCGCTGTTGTGCCCGACTGGATCGGCTATGGCTCTGTTGGCATCGTTTTGATCATGCGCGATGATGACGGCTCCGCCCGCGTGCCGACCGAAGCCGAGATCGCTCTGGTTCAAAACCATCTTGGTCCACCATCGAGCCGAACCGGCGTCAAGCCCGTGACCTCGCGGACTGTCGTCGTAGGCGGACAATTGACGCCTGTTCCTCTGACCATCCGATTGCGTCCGGACACTGCTGCCACAAGGGCAGCGGTCACGGATGCCTACGCCCGCTTCATCGCAACCATTGGCGATGACGATGACGCCCAGAATGACAGTCCGATCGGCGCGCTGATCGAGCGGTCGCGGATCTCCGAAGCGATTTCGTCCGCAGCCGGCGAGTACGCCCATGATCTGATCGTACCTGCCGCAGCCTACACGCTTCAGCGCACGCAATACCCCGTGCCCGCTGCCATCATCTTTGAGGATTAGGGATGGCAAGACCGGTTTCAACAATCCTTAAAAGCCTCATACAGAACCTTCCAAACGGCTGGGCACTTGGCATGCGTGGCGGTGTTCTGGATGCGGTCCTGTCGTCGTTTGCGGTCTCAATCGGCACGATCGAGCAGGATGCCGAAGAGCTGATGCGCGAGACGGACCCGCGTGCTGCCAATGCGCTTTTACCGGATTTCGAGCGCTGCCTCGGGCCTGACCCGTGTGAGCGCGACACGTCGCAACAGACATTGGAGCAACGCCAGCGCATTGCGCATCAGCGCTGGACTGCCAGAGGCGGCCAGTCGATCCCTTACATGATCGAGGTCGCTGCCAAGCTTGGCGTTGATATCACCATTGAAGAATTCTGGCCGAGCACTGCTGGTGGCCTTCGCGCAGGTCAGCGCCTCTTGCCCGAGGGAAGCCAGTTCGTCTGGCGCATCAACGTTCCAGGCCTCGTCAATGTGGTGAAGTTCCGCACCGGCGTCAGCCAGGCAGGGCACCGTCTTGGCACCTTCACCCTTTCTGAAATCGAGTGCGAGCTGCGCCGGATCAAGCCAGCTCATACCCATGTTGTTTTTGCTTATGGAGATGCCTGATGGATCGAATTATCGGTGTTGGCACCACGGATATTGGCGCAGGCCGACGCGGCTTTCGTGACGAGGACTTGCCCACCGGCATACAGGGCACGGTCGTGACTGCGGCCTTCCTGAATTCGTTACAGGAAGAAATCATGCAAGTCCTTCTGGAGGCCGGAATTGAACCAGACCCGAACGACTGGACGCAGCTTGCAGCGGCGCTCAAAATCATTCGCGGCAACGCAGATCGTTTGAGGTGGTTAGCGGTTCTTTCCATGACCACGGCTGCGCCACCAGCTGGCGCAGCCGCTGGCGACAGCTACCTTGTTCCGGCTGCCGCAACGGGCGTATGGGCTGCAAACATCGGCAAGATCGCCGAGTGGACCGGCTCGGCTTGGTCTTATGCAACTCCGGTAGACGGCCACGGGATCTCGCTTCCAGATGGCCGCATCTTCGAAAGGGTGAACGGCACCTACGTCGAGAAGATCGCCCTGGATGTTCAGTCCGGAAAATGGTCAACCGGCGTCATCGGCGGCACCTCGAACGCCATAACTGCAACTCTGACGCCCACTGCGCCAGCTTTGGTCGCAGGCATGTCAGTCGTTCTGAACATCACAACGCCCAACACCGGCCCGGTTACACTCAACTTGGCTAACAGCGGTGCGCTGCCCGTGGTCAATGTCTTCGGAGCACCGCTCTCCGGCCGTGAACTCGTTGGGCCTGTCCGCTTTACCTACGATGGTGCCAAATGGTGGGCGTCGGTCACTCAGCCTGTTTTGACTACGAACCTCACGTTCTATGTCAACGCAGCGACCGGCAATGACAACAATAACGGCACCACTCCAGGCACTGCATTCGCTACGATCCAGAAGGCTGTGCTGTTCGCCCAGCGTATCAATCTCAATGGGTATGGCATTTCGATCATCGTCGCTGACAGCAACTATGTTGGTCCTGTGATCCTGGGGGCCGTCAGTGGCGGAACGGTCAGTATCATTGGCAATATCGGCAATCCTGCCAATTGCGTTGTGAGCCAACCTGTCGGCTCCAGTTTTCTTGCCATAACTGGCCGGTGGAAACTCAGCGGATTTACTGTGTCCTCGTCGGGAGCCAGTGGCGGTGACGCTGGTTGCGGCGTCTATGCAGCGGCAAGCGGTGCTGCGGTTGATATCTCGGCCATGAGCTTCGGCTCTTGCTTTGGACCGCATCTTTACGCGTCCAATGGCGGCAACATTATCATCACCGGACAGATCAATATCATCGGTAACGCCCCCATAATTTTGTCAGCAGCTGTCAGTGGCAACATCACCCTTAATCCCGCCGACAACCCTGTCCTGAATACGCCAAACAACATCACGATCTCAAATGCGTCTGTAGTTGCCGATGATCTTGGCACGATCTGGGGCCGTTTCTCGTCGACCATCGGAGCGGGAGTTGTCACCGGCAAGAGGTTCAGCGCCAGCAAGAACGGCGTGATTGATTCACTGGGTGCAGGCGTAAATCACTATCCCGGTTCAATAGCAGGCTCGACCGTCACGGGCGGCCAATACGCATAAGAGGCTTTCATGAACTTCAATCCTTTGGACTGGTATTGGATCGACGAAACCGGGCGGATTTATTCCTCTGCATCGGAGTCGGTGGTCAATGAGGATAGTCAGGCGTTTCAGGCCTGGCTGACGAGCGGTAACTATCCAACACCTTGGCCTCGCGACGAGTGGGGCAATCAGACTGATGCAGCGCTCCTCGACGTTGTGAAGGATTATGGTTTGGTTGTCGGATCCAGCGCGCTCGATGCTGCCCAGCAGAGACGTGTTGCGACCCTGACTGTGATTTGTGGTGCGAAGATCACAGGTGGCTTTGCGTCCGCTGCATTGGGCGCGGCCCACATCTATCCAAGCGAAATGAAAGACCAAATCAACCTTATGGGTTCGGTTACCGACAGCATCATGCCGGAGCTTCCTGCCGACTGGCAGACGCCGTTCTGGTGTCGCGATGCGGGCGGTGTCTGGAACTGGAAAATGCACAATGCGGCTCAAATCCAGCAGGCAGGCCGCGACGGAAAGGCCCACGTCGTCACTTGCCAGACCACGCTTGCAACACTCAACGCCCAGATCACGGCGGCGAAAACCGTCACAGCCGTCAACGCAATCGGCTGGCCGATGGAGATCAGCACGTGAAAAGACCGTCTCTCGTTTCCTACTCCGATCGGCCGCTTTCCCGAGGGATTGCCACTCCGCAATCAATGGGGTTCGTCCCACCTCAGGGCGGGGGCGGATCTCCTGTGCTCCCAAACGCTGCGCTGCTGGCTGCTCTTCCTGCAGATCCGCTGATTGCAGAAATCGGCGGTTCCCGCGAGCGCCAGAATGGAGAAGGGGCAGCGGGACAGGTTCGCACGATGTCCATGGGCCAATTGATGTGGGCGCGTATGCAGGGGCAGAATTTCCGCGCGTCGTTCTATTACGATGCTGCCGGGCAATCCCGGATAAACGGTCTTGTCTTCGCGCAGGATGGCGAGGGCTTCATTCAGATGAAGCAGCGAGTTCCAAAGATTTTGGCGTCAGACGTACACCTCGTTATCGTGGCTCTGTCTTCCAACTCGGTACAGTTCAACAACCCTGACGGATCGACATTTTCCGTTGATGGCTACTTGAACCTTGTCAAACCGATGATCCTCGCCCTGATCGCAGGCGGCAAGGCGGTCGCGGTGAAAGAGCTTTGGGAGCGCGGCACGAATGCTGGTGGGCCTTGGCTTGCCGGGAACGCGCCTCGTCTGTTGATACCGGCCATCAACGCAGCAATGAAGACATGGTGCCAGGACAACGGTATTCCGTTTATCGAAGTCCGCTCGACATTCGTTGATCTGGCATCCGCGAGTAAAGAGCCGGTCGCTGCGCTTGTTCGCCCTGACATGACCCACCTTTCCACCCTTGGCGGCAAGGCAATGGGTGACATCTACTTGGCCGCTCTTGGGCCTTACCTCAAAGCGGTGCCGGCCCGTGATCTATTGACGGGCAACCTTGTCACCAATGCTGCTATGAGCGGCACGGGCGGCACAGTTGGCGCGGCTGTGACTGGCCAAGCACCTGACAGTCATACGGTTGCTCGAACCGGTGCGACAACTGCCACAGTTTCATCCGCCGTCGTAGTCAAGAACGGCAAACGCTGCACAGAAATCGCTACCGACACTTCCACCATGACGGCGGCGACGGCTGAAGGCTTCACACTCACCCCAGCGGCAGTCACAGTCGTTCCCGGCAAGTGGTATGTGCCAAAGGTGCGGTTTGAGGTCGATGCGTTCAACGGCTGGCTGGGTGCGCCTCAGATCAGATTAACGACAGGCGCTAACTCATCTTTCGGAATGGGACCAACGAACAGCGGGGGGTCGACGGAAACCTCTGTATCGACTGCCGTTCTTCCCGGCCCTGCCGTGGCCTATTCCGGCGTCATTGAAGGCATGCCGTCACAGGCGACAACGACAAGCGCGAGCCTCTATGCGGCCATGTACTTTGCGCCTGGTAGCGGCATAGCAAAAATCCGGTTCACGGAAATTGCCTTGCAGGAAGTGCCAGACCCATCGTTGTTCCTTTATGACGAGGCGAACACCACGCCGCTGACATTCACGTCATCTGCCTCGATGACGACGGCAGAAGAAAAACCCTTCGCAACCGCTGTAACCACATCGCGTCCAGCTTCATTCAGCCTATCAGGCACGCATGCAGCACTGTTCGCCATCGATCAATACGGCAACTTAACAGCCGGTGCCTTCGATGCCGATGCAGGCGGCTCGAACGTCTATACATTCACCATCACGGCCAAGCCCTACAACTTGTCTTTGCCGTCTGTTAGCCAGAACGTCACGCTAACCGTCACCAACATTGACGACGGCTATACGGACTTGTTTACCGGCACCAATGGCACGGACTTGGCCGACTACTCGGCCAACTGGACGCGGGTAGGCGGAGCCTCCGGCGCGATCACGATCAACACCAACGCGGCAATCAACAACTCGGTCGGCGGTGCTCTTCCGATCACCGCGTACCTTGCTCCTCAACAGGGCGACACGCGGTATCAGCAAATAGGCTATATCCCTGTCGGGGCGGCGTCCGCTGGTTTGCGTCAAGCAATTCTTGTGCAGGACGAAGCAAACTCTTTGTATGTGGTGCAGGGGTCCGGCGTCCCGGTAGTGCAACGCTTAACCGCTGGAACGCCAAGCACGTTGCTGGCGACAGTGCCGTATAAGGCTATAGCAAATAGCGACGAGATCATCGCCAACCTATACAGTGACGGCACAAACGACATTGTCCAGGTGCTGCAAAACGGCGTTGAGATCGGAGCGGTGAATGTCAACGGCATCCTTCCGGCTGCTCGAAGATCGGGTTTGGTCAGCAACGCATCATCTGGTTCCGGCAACCGAACGGACAAGTGGAACAACCGCGTATCGGCTGGAAAGATCATCTCCAAGGTGGCGGTGAAGGCGCTGACGATGACGCCGCTGGTCGGCCCGTCCGGTGCCAATTACGCGGGGGCGCTGTCTAACAGAACGACAAACTCGGATATCACTGTCAGCGTAACAAAGGGCGGGGTGCCGCAAACCGACTGGATTGCGGATGGAGATTTCATTCGCGGCCCTGTCCTTCTCACCGGAGAATCCTTCACGGTCAGCGTTAAGGAGAACTACAGCGGAGCAGTTAACGATGGGCGTGTGACTGTCTTCACCGTTGTGGGCCCATGAAGCACCAAGTCTATAGGCTCTTCAGCCCCAGCATCCTCAAAGGCATCACCGACAAAGCCGTGGCGCGGGAGTTCATTCGCGTCACGGGTGGCATCGGCGGCTCGCTCTCGATGCTCACCGGCCATGCTGCCGGTGAGACGCAATCGCCATGGACAGCAACTGGTGTCAAGTTCCAGGAGGGCGGCACTGATTGGTGTGTAGAGCGGTGCACAATGAAAGGGTTTCGGACACGTCCTGCACCCGGCAAGACCTACTGGCAGGGCGATGGATTTGCCACCGAGCATCCCAATGCACGGATCACCTTTGAGCGCTGTCAGGCTTTCGAAAACGCGGATGCAGGCTTCGATCTCAAGGGGCCTGACTTCCTACTTGATCGCTGCAAGTCGGTTCGAAATGGGAAGAATTATCGCCTGTGGTCGGGCGGTGATGTCACGACAATTGAAACCATCGATCCAAAAGTATGCCACTTGCATCTCTGTATTTCGGCCCAGCACGCCGAACGGCAGGTGATCAAGGTAGGTCATCTGATAGCGTCTGGAGATAAGCCGCTCCTCTATGTCGAAACGGTCAAGGGTGCTATCCCTCCGAGGATCATCATCGACAAGCTGACGCTGACGCGTGTCTCGAAGCTGTTGCAGGTATCGGGTGCGCAGCCGGAAATCTCGTGGCCCAAGGATACCCCTTCGAAAGGGCTTTAAGTGGCGCTTGAAGAAAGTTTGACTGACATATTAGATTCTAAAAATTCCGGAAACGCGCTACATGGTGCAACCGGTCAAAGACAATATTGAGGGGCACATGAGAAGAGCGGCGGCGACTTTGGCAATTTGTTTATTTGGAATGGAGCATGCAGCTGCTGAGCAATTTGGAACGTTCGACTGTGTTTCATATTCAGATTTCGCGAATGCTTCCGTCAAAACGGCATTGATGCGTATTGGCAATTTCAGCATCAACGAAAAGTTGGCAGGAACAGACTTGAAATCAGCAGGCTTATTGCTGGCCTACGCTGCTACCAACGAGACCTCTGGCCTTGTGTACCTTGCAAGCGACTTCATACTCTTAGACGCTCAAGGCGCACCGCTTGCTGCTATCAACGCTTCACCTAGAAAGTTATTTGTCGAGGCAGGAAAATCAATGATTGTTGATGGTTCGACAATCGCATCCGCAGGAACGCTCGCGATGGCACGAAAGGTTTGCATTCGCATATATCTGTCAGTACCCGCTCGTAAGTAGGTTGCGAAAGGGGTGGCGAAACGACAGAGTCTTCGCTGTCTCTCGCAAGTCACGCGCAACATTTTGAATGGGACTTAAGGAGCGTTTGAATTGAGTTTGACAGACCTTATGGAATTCTAAAAATTCCGGTTTCTCGTGTCAAAATTCCGAAAACGCGCTACAGGGTACAGGGCGGTTGCAAAAGTCAGAACTTGCAAAACGTGCTGTCAAATTTGCAAAACCGCGCTACAGGGTACAATAAAAGCAAGTAGCAGCAAAAGCTTGAGCTTATACAAGTCTTAAATTGGAAAAAGTGGTAGCGGGAGAGGGACTTGAACCCCCGACACGCGGATTATGATTCCGCTGCTCTAACCACCTGAGCTACCCCGCCACAGAGGGACATGACAGTTTTGTAACTGGCTTGTCCATCAGGATGAGCGGCTTATAAGGTGCCGCTCCGGTCAGTGTCAAGCGTAAGATGCGCAAAAATTCTGCTTTCCACGACGTCGCTTGAACCCATGCTGTTGTTAGGCGGCAACCTGGTTCTGAAGCAGCGCCTTCAGCGATGCTTCTGCCTCGGGCGAACGTTCCGAGCGCTCGATGAAGCCGCCGCCATAGACGCGCGCGTCGGCACCGGGGGCTGAGTAGAGCACGCAGGCCTGACCTGGGGCCACACCGGCCTCACCAATGGCGAGATCGACATAGATGCCGCGCTCATCCGCATGCAGCACAGCCTCGCTTGGCGGGCGCGTGGAGCGAACCTTGGCGAAGCAGGAGAAGCCTTCTCTCGCATCGTCCAGCAATGGGTTGTCGCCAAGCCAGTTCATGTCCCGCAGATACACGCGGTGCGTTTCCAGCGCCTCACGCGGGCCAACGATAACACGGCGGCTGCGCGCATCGAGATAAACGACATAAAGCGGCTCGCCGGTGGCCACGCCAATGCCGCGCCGCTGGCCAATCGTATAATGCACGATGCCGTCATGGCTACCCAGCACACGGCCATCGAGATGCACAATATCGCCCACCAGTGCGGCGTTCGGCTTCAGCTTGTTGATGATCTCGGTGTATTTGCCCTGCGGGACGAAACAGATGTCCTGGCTGTCTGCCTTCTTGGCAACGACAAGGCCCATCTCTTCGGCCAGCTCACGCGTCTCGGCCTTGGAAAGGCCTCCGAGCGGAAAGCGCAGATAATCGATCTGTGCCTGCGTAGTGGCAAACAGGAACCAGCTCTGGTCACGGTCGCTATCGATGGGGCGATATAGAGCCCGCCGGTTGGGCTGGCCCGGCACCGGGTTCAACCGTGAGCGGATATAATGCCCGGTCGCCAGAGCGTCAGCGCCCAGTTCCTGCGCCGTTGCCAGAAGATCGGCGAACTTGACCGTCTGGTTGCAGGCAACGCACGGCACAGGCGTTTCGCCCATGGCATAGGCTTCGGCAAAGGGATTGATGACGGTCTCGCGGAAACGCGCTTCGTAATCGAGCACATAGTGCGGAATGCCGAGCGTTTCGCACACGCGGCGGGCATCGTCGATGTCCTGCCCCGCGCAACAGGAACCGGCCCTGTGAACGGCAGCTCCATGATCGTACAGCTGAAGGGTAATGCCCAGGACATCATAGCCCTCGCGCTTGAGAATGCCTGCCACCACCGAGGAGTCGACACCACCGGACATGGCGACAACAATGCGGGTGTCTTCCGGCTTCTTATCAAAGTCGAGCGTGTTCACGTGTTTTTCCAATCGTCAGTCATACCGGGGTTCAAGGCCCCGCCGCCTGTCGTATCTGGCTTGGCAAAGGCAGGTTCCATGACCCAACACCGCGCAACATCCAGATTTTTCAGGCCTGCATATAGAAAGAAATGAGCAAACACGCAAGTAGAGGGCGACATGGCCGCCCTCCCCGCATCAATACCTCTGTTGGTTCGCTCAGGCGCCGGCCGTTTTCTGGCCGCTGCCAATCCACTTGTCCCGTTCCCGCCACAGGGCTGGAAGAGAGAGCATCGCAACGCCCACCAGCGCGATAACAGTCTTTTCAATCTGCGTCAGTTCAGCGGTGCGACCATCCAGATAGTAGATGCCGTAAACAATCGCGACATGCCAGACGTAGACCTGCAGGGAGTGGCGACCCAGAAGCTGTAGGAACCGCAGAGACAGAACCCAGATAACGGCAGCGGCGGCTTTCTGCACCAGTTGATTGTGATGCTTAGGGCCAGCAATCAGCAACCATGTCAGGCCCACGGCCACAGCCAGGAAGTTGATGAGGTACACTGGGCCGAAGTCGGCACGGATTTCCATGGTGGAGAACTTGCCGAGCATGAATTCCGGCATCAGGTTCCACGCGGTTGCGATGCGCAGCGGAACGAAGAACAGGCAGACCAGCAGTGCCGCCTTGGCAATCCAGCTGCGTTGTGGCGAGAATATCTTCGTCCAGGCAATCTTGTTCTGCGCCGTCATGGCACCCATCACCAGCGCGGAGTAGAACACTAGCTGCCAGCCAAACAGGTTGAAGCTGACGCGGATGCCCTGCTCGTCAGCACCCTTTACAAGTTCGTTGACGGGTGCCGTAAACAGTTGCTGCAAGCCAAGCTGGCCAGCCATCCACACCAGAAGCGAACCGGCAACGACATAGGCCCACTTCCCATCCAGGCACAGCTTCACCAGCAGCGGCGCAAACACCATGTAGACGATGTATTGCGGCAGAATATCCATGAAGGTGGGCTGAAACAGGAAGGTCGCAATGGCAGCCAGACGAAGCGGATCGTCAAACGATGTCATGCCCAGCCAGTTGTACCAGATATAGGGAGCATGCGGGATGACCATGCGCGCAAACAGCACGACGATCACAAGACCCATGGCGTATTTGTAAAGCTCCAGCGCCCGGCTCCAGATCATGTCACGACCAGCTTCATAGCCGTATTTCATCATCTTGCGCGCATAGACCATGCCAATCAGCAGGCCAGACAGGAACACGAAGCCCTGAGCGTCTTCCACAAAAGCCAGCTGGCGGTGGTTGATCTCCATCAGCCACAGACCACCTGCGAAGACGAGGTGATTGATAAGCATGAAAACGAGGAAATAACCGCGCATTCCGTCGATCAGGTCGAAGCGTTTCATCGTGATTGCTCTCCATACTCGCAGGAACCTTTTGAGCCAAGGTCGCCTGATCCGAATGACAGGATGGTTCTTGGGGCACCATCCAAACCTGGATCGAGAACGCTGCTTCCAAGCTAGGGTTCCGCCCAAAATGGCGGTTTGCTGTCCGCGTCCGTGTCACATTGCCGTGTCCCGGTCTGGTTAACGGCCCCTGACTGAACGCTGGATGAATGGAAAAAGGCCATTGCGTGGAAGAACTGCGGCAAGCAGAATCAATGGCTTGGCGCTCAAGGCGCTGCATTCCCTGCCCTGTAAGGCGTTTGCAAAAGATATGGCCGGTGCGGGAGACACCCGCACCGGCCATAATCATTGTCAGTATATTTTAAGATGCTCAGGCAGCTTCCTGGATCGCGGCAACCTGCCACTCGGCCTTGCCGGAGCGAACAAATGTCCACAGCTCGACCGATTCTTCTGGCTTGTTCTCGTCGCCCTGAACGATCTTGCCGGTGTTTCGGTCGCGCATCACGTCGATAGCGGAATAGCGCATAGCGACCGTCGCGAAATCCTTGCCCTCTTCGTGCCAGGCTTCGGCCACATCACCCTGCAACAGCGTCACATCGCGCACATCGTTCTTCACGCCGCTGGTTGCGTTGTCGCTCAATTCCTCGGCCAGATAGGACATGGCTTCCGGTGTGGTCAGCTTGCGAAGCGTGCCGTAGTCTTCCGCAGCATAAGCGGACTGCACATTCTGAAGTGTCTGCTGGAATGTTTCGAGATCTGCCTGCGTCATGCCAATCTCATCACCCTGAGACATGGCATTTTCATGCGGTGTAGCCTTTGGCGCGGCAGCTGCCGCTGTAGCCACACCCGCTGCCGCGCCAGCCTTGGAACCCATCTGCGGGATCTTGAAGCCGCCCAGCCCACTTTGGTTATTCTGCGGGGCAGAATAATCGTTGCGTGCGGCATTGTTGCCGGCACCGCCAAAAGCTGGCTGGCCCTGACGACGAGATCTGAAGAAGCGCATGGCGAGCATCACAAGGCCGCCAATCAGAAGACCCTGGATCAGAAGACCGAAGAAACCGGCCATGCCGCCGAAGCCTCCGCCCATGAGCATGCCGAACAGGCCGCCCATCAGCAAACCACCCATGAGACCACCCATCATGCCGCCAAACATACCGCGGCTCTGCGGAGCCGCCTGTGCGTTAGGGCGTGCTGGCTGGGCTGCGCCCGGCTGCGTCGCCTGGTTGGTGTTTGGCGTCATGCTGCGGTTAATCGGTGCAGACTGGCCCGGCGCAGTGTTTGTTGTCGGTGGCGCGGAAAAGGTGCGTGTACCGCGGCTGCCGAACCCGCCACTGGCGCGTCTTGCCTCAGCCATATCGACAGCAATGAACGATACGGCAATTCCCAATGCCGCAACCGCAAACAAACCCCTAAAGCGCCTAATGGCAGCAAACATCATCTTCTCCTGTTGCACCGCCCTCCCAATGAGCGGATCTTGAAATGCGATATAGCAACTATGGATCATCATTTTTAGACACATGGCATAAAATTTTTCGTGATATGCAACCATAGGTAAGTATTTGATCGAAAATACAAAAAAACCGGCACAGGATTTCTCCTGTGCCGGGTGATGATAGCAATCGAAAAGCGCGAGGACTTAGTCGATGTTGAAGGACAGCGACTTGACCTGACGGATGGCAGGATTTGCGCGCAGCTTGTCCAGCACCGTTTCAGAAACAGGACCATCGACATAGAGAAGCGCGATGGCGTCGCCGCTTTCCTTTTCACGACCCAGCTGGAAGTTGGCAATGTTAACGCCCGCTTCGCCCAGCGTCATGCCCATGAAGCCGATCATGCCGGGAACGTCGGTGTTGGTGATGTAGATCATGTGCTGACCGACATCGGCATCCATGTTGATGTTCTTGATCTGGATGAAACGTGCCTTGCCATCCGAGAACACTGTTCCGGCAACAGAACGGATCTGGTTCTCGGTCTTGACCGTCAGCTTGATGAAGCCGTCGTAAACGCCGGTCTTGTCGCGCTTGACTTCGGAAAGGATAATGCCCTTTTCCTTGATCATGATGGGCGCGGAAACCATGTTCACGTCAGACACCTGCGGGCGAATGAGACCGGCGAGAAGAGCCGATGTCAGCGCCTTGGTGTTCATGTTGGCGGTTGCGCCATCATAAAGGATTTCGATTTCCTTCGTAGCGCTTTCCTGCACCTGGCCCACGAAAGAACCAAGAACGTCAGCAAGCTTGATGAAAGGCTTCAGGCGCGGCGCTTCGTCAGCGGTAATCGACGGCATGTTGATGGCGTTGGAAACGGCACCCTTGACGAGGTAGTCCGACATCTGCTCGGCAACCTGCAGAGCCACATTTTCCTGTGCTTCCGTGGTGGATGCACCCAGATGCGGCGTGCACACAACATTCGGCAAGCCAAACAGTGGGCTTTCGGTCGCAGGCTCAACCTCGAATACGTCAAAACCGGCACCGGCAACATGGCCGGACTTGATGGCGGCAGCAAGAGCTGCTTCATCCACCAGACCACCACGGGCGCAGTTGATGATGCGAACGCCGGGCTTGGTCTTGGCAAGGTTTTCAGCGCCGAGAATGCCGCGCGTCTTGTCGGTCATAGGAACATGCAGGGTGATGAAATCGGACTGAGCAAGCAACTCGTCCAGTTCAACCTTGGTCACGCCCATTTCCTGCGCACGTTCTGGCGAAAGGAAGGGGTCGTAGGCCAGAACATTCATCTTCAGCCCGAGCGCCCGCGAGCACACGATGCCGCCAATGTTGCCAGCACCGATAACGCCGAGCGTCTTGCCGGTGATTTCAACACCCATGAACTTCGATTTTTCCCACTTGCCGGCCTGCGTGGAGGCGTCAGCAGCTGGCAGCTGGCGGGCAACGGCAAACATCAGCGCAATGGCGTGTTCGGCAGTCGTGATGGAGTTGCCGAAAGGCGTGTTCATGACGATGATACCGCGACGCGAGGCCGCTGGAATATCGACATTGTCGACGCCAATACCGGCGCGACCGATGACCTTCAGGTTGGTCGCTGCTTCGATCAGCTTTTCCGTTGCCTTGGTGGCAGAGCGAATAGCAAGACCATCATAATTGCCGATGATTTCGGCCAGCTTGTCCTTGTCCTTGCCAAGCTTTGGCTGGAAATCAACTTCAACGCCGCGATCGCGGAAAATCTGGACGGCGGTTTCCGACAGTTCGTCAGATACGAGTACGCGAGGTGCCATTGTGTGGGCTCCTTGAAAAGGGTTCAGTCTTGAAAGCGAAAATGCGCGGCCCTGCCGTGGCAGGGCCGGATAAAATCAGGCAGCAGCCTTGAAGGTCGCAGCCTTCTGCGTTTCGAATGCCCACTTGAGCCAAGGCATGACGGCTTTCATATCAGCCGTTTCGATGGTTGCACCGGCCCAGATGCGAAGACCGGATGGCGCATCGCGGTAAGCACCGATGTCCAGAGCCACGTTTTCCTTTTCGAGAAGGGACACCATGCCCTTGGCGAAATCGGCCTGCGCGGCGGCGTCAAGCGCTGCAACATCCTTGCAGACGATCTTGAGGCAAACGGACGTGTTGGAGCGCGTTTCGTCCACAACGGCCAGATTGGCAATCCAGTTATGCTCGGCCACGAAGTCGAAAATGACCTGCGCATTGGCATCGGCACGCGCCATCAGCGCGTTGAGGCCGCCGAGATCTTTGGCCCAGAGCAACGCATCGATATAGTCTTCGACGCAGAGCATGGATGGCGTGTTGATCGTCTCGCCGGTGAAGATGCCTTCAATCAGCTTGCCGCCCGAAGTCATGCGGAAAATCTTAGGCAAAGGCCATGCCGGTGCGTAAGACAGCAGACGCTCCACAGCGCGTGGTGAAAGGATGATGACGCCATGGCCACCCTCGCCGCCCAGAACCTTCTGCCAGGAGAAGGTCACGACGTCGAGCTTGGAGAAGTCCATGTCCTGTGCAAATGCGGAAGAGGTCGCATCGCAAATGGTCAAGCCCTTGCGGTCTGCAGGAATGAAATCGGCGTTAGGAACGCGAACACCCGATGTGGTGCCGTTCCAAGTGAAGACCACGTCACGGTCGAAATCGATAGTGGAAAGGTCAGGGAGAAGGCCGTAATCGGCTTCAATCTTGCGAACGTCCTTGAGCTTCAGCTGCTTGACGACATCGGTCACCCAACCGGCACCGAAGCTTTCCCAGGCAACCATGTCCACGCCACGTTCACCAAGCAACGACCAAAGCGCCATTTCAACAGCGCCGGTGTCAGATGCAGGAACGATACCGATGCGGTAATCGGCTGGAACATTCAAAACTTCGCGGGTGAGATCAATGGCCTGCTTCAGCTTGGCTTTGCCAACTTTGGCGCGGTGCGAGCGACCAAGAGGTGCGTCGCTCAAGGCTTCCAGCGACCAACCGGGGCGCTTGGAGCAAGGACCAGAAGAGAAATGCGTATTGTTCGGACGGGTGTCCGGCTTCACTATATCTGTCATTTGACTATCCTTCCAGATAGGCGCCCCACGTTAGGGTGGAGTGTCCTGACAGCGTTGCTATTCGTCTCGGTCGTCACAGTCAAGCGGATTATGTCGCTCAAGGTGAAATTCTCGGCCTATCTGCGGCATAAGCTATAGCTTGGCGCCGTTTCACTTTCATGTTGACATAAGTCAAATCAAACCCGCAGCAAAAGGGGCAGTTTCTCCATCGTCACCGACGAAAGAGATATTGATATGCCTCATAATGCTCCCTTTTCAAACGCCCGCAAAACACTGCTTCTGCCATTCCTGTCGGGTTTTTACGATAAATTTGCCCAGCCCCTGGCATGGACCGCCATGCGTGTCGCCATTGGTGGAATGCTGGTTATCGAGGGATATCCCAAGATCCTCGCACCTTTCGCACAGGTTGGATTTGTCGAAAACCTCGGCTTCTATCCCGGCTGGCTCTGGTCGCCGACACTGGCAGGACTGCAGTTTTTCGGCGGAATGTTCATCGCTCTTGGGCTGCTCACCCGCCCTGTCGCATTGGCAAACATGGTCATGCTCGCCATCACCCTCTGGTTCCACTTCGCAAATCCCTACGGCCATGCGTTGCTGACCGAAGCGGGCATGGAGGCACTAAAGGCCGCGGATCAAACCTTCTTCACACCCCAGGGCCTGCGTAGACTGGCAGATGGCGGCACGGTCTTTCTTGAACAGGTCCAGACAAAGGCAGAGCTCGCCTCGCTGTTCTGGACTGGCGGCGCAGCCCTTTTCGCGGCCTTCGGCGGCGGATATTGGTCGTTGGACAAACTGTTCAGGAAGCAATTCTAATCGTGATCTAGAATAAAAAAACCGCCCGCATCGTGAAGAATGCGAGCGGTGTCTTTTGTCCAAAGACGGCTTACTTGTAGACGGCTGGCTGAAGCGGAATATCGGCTGGCGGAATGTACTGGGCAGTATCGCAACCGTTGAAGACGTAACGGCCACCAACGCGAATTTCGTGCGAGGTCAGACCCTTGTCACGGCCTGCAGATGTCAGACCGGAGCCGCTCGTGCCGAACATGCTGCCGCTGCCGATCTGGCGGAAACGATAGCCAACGTCGGCCTTCAGGTTACAGGTGACATCGATCGAGGCACCGGCCATCAAGCCGTAAGCGAAGCGCCAGTTACCCTCGCCATCGATTTCGCAGTTACCGCAGCTCGACAACTTGTCCCATTTGACGTGGGCGCCACCGATACCAGCGCCGAGATAGGGGGTTATGCGGCCATAGGTTCCCAGATCGACATAAGCATTGGCCATCAACGAATAGGCACGAACTGACGAGTTCACACCATTGATAAGCGGGCCATTGCCGCTAAACTTCGATTTAGCCATGTAGTCAAACGTCAAATCCGTCCGCAGGTAGTTGTTGACCTGATAACCAACACCCGCACCATAAAGGAAGTTGTCTTCCACGGACTTGTTCGTGAAGCTGTAATTCACCGGGCTACCGGAATCGGTGCGGAGATAGTCTGCACCACGGGACTTGTTGAAGGAATAGCCAACATCTCCACGCAGATACCAGCCACTGGCCTGCTGAACCTGAACTTCAGGCGCGTTGTCAACAAATGCTGGCGCTGGTTCCTGCTGATAAACGTCTGCTGCGGAAGCAGTTTGGCATGCCATCAAAGCAGCGACGACACCAATCAGGCTCTTTTTCATAACGGCGGCTCCATAAGCGGTATGGCACCAGATGCGCCCATACTCGAGAACTTGTTCATTTATGAAGCCTGAAGGAAATTGGTTAAATCACCGTTAAAACGTGACCTATTCTGTCTAACTTCGCTAAGAAACTCGGTTAATACTATCTAACTAATTTATAGGACACGCACCAAAATCGCGACGACGGGCCGGAAATGCTGAGGCTATCCCTCACACACCACATCACCGGCATAAGCAAGCGGTAATGTTTTGTTACCTAATATTGTTGAGCTTATAACAACAATAGTTCTCTATCATGAGAACAAGCTAAGTTTCGCCAGTGTATATCAAGATTAGGTCAGGCATGATGCTCTGATAAGACAGGGAATTCCATCCCTTAGCGAGCTCGCCACGCCGTGTCGCAGGTCGTTTCAACAGCTGCTCAAGGTTACCATTCGTTGAACGCGCAAGTGAAGCTCCTGATCGAGTTTTTTGAGATATCGGATCGTGATCCAGTTCTGCTTATCGCGAAGTACCGCGCATTTTGCAGACAAATGCCGATCATGTACTTCATTCTCATGTCGAGCACTTGGGCGCTGGCTGTCACACACCTTCCCGTTGCACCACTTTGGCTCACCATCATCGTGCCTGCGGTTCTTACCGCCATCAGCGCTATCAGGGTCGCTTTCTGGTGGAAGTCGCGCGATCTCATTCCCACAGCTCATGAAGCTCGTGTCGCATTGAAGCGGACGCAAAAACTGGCCGTGGTCATATCCACGGCCTTCACAGGTTGGTCATTCCTGCTCTACCCCTATGGCGACGCCTACCAGCAATCGCATATAGCCTTCTATATGGCGATCACGGTCATATCCTGCATTTTCTGCCTCATGCACGTGCGCTCGGCGGCGTTCTTCGTCGCCATTCTCGTCAACGGCACCTTCATCGTCTTTTTCACCGCCACGGGTCAGGCAACATTCATTGCCATTGCCGTTAACATTCTTCTTGTCAGTTTCGGCATGCTGGCCGTGCTGGTGGTCAATTATCGAAATTTCGAAAACATGATCAGCGCGCAGCACAAAACCGAGGCACTCAGCAACGAGAACCTGCGCCTGGCGAACATTGACAGCCTGACAGAGCTGCCCAACCGCCGTGCATTTTTCAAACACCTGGCAGAGGCGTTCACGGTCGCGACGGAAAACAGCACGCGGCTGGCCGTTGGCGTCATCGATCTGGATGGCTTCAAACCCGTCAATGATCTCTATGGACATTCGTCCGGAGACCGCCTGCTGGTAGAGGTCAGCAACCGCCTCACCGCCAATTTTTCATCCAGCGACGTCTTTCTCGCCCGTCTCGGCGGAGATGAATTTGCCTTTGTCATCTCGGATTGCCCCAGCGAACGTTGTGTCGTCAGCGAAGGCAACCACATGTGTGAACTGCTGCGCGCGCCGTTCCACCTGCCAGATGCCACCATCATGATTTCGGGCTCCATCGGCATCGCCGTCTTCCCCGATCTGGCATCCTCCCCGGAAGAGCTCTTTGACCGCGCCGATTACGCGCTCTACCACGGCAAGCGCAGCAAACGTGGCAACAGCACACTCTTCACAGCGCTTCATGTTGCAGAAATCCATCGGGATGCCCTGATAGAACAGGTCCTGAAACAGGCTGATCTTGCAAGCGAACTCTCCGTGGTCTTCCAGCCCATCGTGGACGTAGCCCGCCGCCGAACAACCGGTTTCGAAGCACTGGCCCGCTGGCAGAGCGCCGCTCTCGGCAATGTCTCACCCGGCCAGTTCGTTCCAATCGCAGAGCGCGCCGGAATTGTCAGCACGCTGACGCGCCCGCTCCTGAAAAAAGCACTGGATGCGGCCTGCAAATGGCCTGACCATCTGACGCTATCCTTCAATCTCTCGGCGCAGGATTTAAACAGCCCGGAAGCGGTTCTAAGCATCATCGCCATCATCGAGACCAGCGGCTTCGACCCCTCACGCCTCGACCTCGAAATCACAGAAACAGCGTTTATCCATGATACGCGGCAGGCCGGAATATCCGTCGGAATGCTGCGCCAGATAGGCTGCGGCATATCGCTGGATGACTTTGGAACCGGCTATTCCAGCTTGACCTCGCTTCACTCCCTGCCGCTGACAAAGATCAAGGTCGATCATAGCTTCGTCCGCGGCATCCAGCAGAACCCGGCGAGCGAAAAGATCGTGCGATCCGTTCTCACCCTCAGCCGCGAAATGGGGCTGGATGCCATTGTGGAAGGCGTCGAGACAGAAGAGGAAATGGCGGTTATCAGCAGCCTTGGCGGCAATCTGGTCCAGGGTTACCTGTTTTCTCGCCCCATGCCAGATGCAATGATCGAAGCCTTTCTTGCGTCAGAAGAAGAGCGCCAGCAGGACTTTTATCGCAGAGCGTAAACCTTGCATTGCAGGTTACACCGCTAGCGACAGCCGGAACCGAAAGTTTCTACAGAAAATCCAAGACCGAGATTGAGCCTATTTCAAAGAAATTAGCACTCGGAGAAAGTCTTACGCAACCAAATACATGCATGACCCGGTGGGAATCCATCGATCCGGCCGAATTCCTCGTAACCGCGAGATCGATAGAAGTCGGGGGCTTGGAAACTGTATGTACTGACGTATGCACCCACACATTCACATTCGCGAGCGACCGCCTCGGCTTTGTTCATCAGTTCATTACCCAGACCTGAACCTCGACTGGACTCTGATACCCACAACCAGTCGATTGACATCCAGGAATAGTGACTTCTTGCCTTCAGACCGCCCCGTACGTCACCGGCGGCGTCGCGTGCGATCACCCACAGATCTTCAGAGTTGTCAGAACCGGCCTTGGTGCCGTTGAACTCGTCAAGTCCGTGTTCGATGAGCTTACGCGTAAGCTCATCGGGCATGAATTCAATTTCAACAGCTACAGACAATGGATGCCCTTTGAAATGCCTCTGCTTGTGGTGCCCTATGCGGCAGTCTTTGCATTGGCAATCACGCCAACCAATTCGTTGACGATGCGCTCCACCTGGGCACTATCGTCGCCTTCCGCCATGACGCGGATCAGAGGTTCTGTGCCGGACGGGCGAATGACCAGCCTGCCCTTATTGGCCAGTGCGCTTTCCGCGTCGGCAATGGCCTGCTTCACAATAGGGTTTTCCAGCGGCTTGCCGCCTGTCGTGCGGACATTCTTCAACAATTGCGGCACAGGCTCGAACTTGCGGCAGACTTCGCTAACCGTCCGGCCAGACCGCTTGACCCGCGCCAGCACCTGAAGCGCTGCGACAAGGCCATCGCCGGTCGTGCCATAGTCTGACAGCACAATATGGCCGGATTGCTCACCACCCACGTTGAAATCATGGTTGCGCATATGCTCGACCACATAGCGGTCACCAACCTTGGTGCGCGCAAGGGTCATGCCCTTGTCCACGAGGAAACGCTCGAGACCAAGATTGGACATGACCGTTGCGACGATGCCGCCGCCGCGCAGGATTTTGTCGTCCGCCCAGCTTGCCGCAATCGTTGCCATCAGCTGGTCGCCATCGACAATCTCGCCCTTCTCATCAACGATGATGACGCGGTCGGCATCTCCATCCAGCGCGATGCCGATATCAGCACGGACTTCGTGGACTTTTTTCTGAAGAGCGGCGGGGTGTGTCGAACCACATTCTAAATTGATGTTCGTGCCATTCGGCTCGTTGCCGATTGTCACCACCTCAGCACCCAGCTCCCAAAGAGCAGCCGGAGCCACCTTGTATGCGGCGCCATTCGCACAATCGATGGCGATGCGCAAACCGCTCAGCGTCACGTCCCGTGGAAGCGTGCGCTTGACGAATTCGATGTAGCGATAAATATCGCCATCCACGCGTTTGGCGCGGCCAATCTCGTTTGGCTTGGCCAGCTGCGAATAGATGTCCTTGTCCAGCAGCTCCTCGATCTCAAGCTCCAACTCATCGGAAAGCTTGTAACCGTCAGGGCCGAACAGCTTTATGCCATTATCGGCAAAAGGATTGTGCGAAGCAGAAATCATAACGCCGATATCAGCGCGCAGGGACCGGGTCAGCATGGCAACCGCAGGCGTGGGAATGGGGCCAAGCAGAAACACATCCAGACCAGCAGCGGTGAAACCGGCAACCAGCGCATTTTCCAGCATATAGCCGGAAAGACGTGTGTCCTTGCCAATCACGACACGGTGGCGGTGATGGCCACGGCGGAAAATGGTGCCCACGGCAATTCCAACCCGCATGGCCAGATCAGGCGTCATTGGAAAGACGTTGGACTGCCCGCGAATACCATCGGTTCCGAAATAGCGACGTGTCATGTGAACTCCAGATTTGTCCCGCGCACGACAGACACCCCAATGTCCGCCAAGCTTTCCGGCTAGATGCCATAAAAGGCGCAGCACAGCACGTCAATTACCGCAAAGAGCAAACATATGTTGTTACCAGCTGAGATTGACGCAGGCATACAGCAAAGCAAAAGGGCCGCCCTGTTACGGACGGCCCCTTGATATCAGCAAAATTTTGAGGATCAGCGCGGCTGCGGCTCCATGCCACCCTCCGCCTCACCGTCGCCCTTGGCGTCGGTTGGGCCATCCTTCTTCGCGCCGGTCTTCGGCACAGCGGAACTGCGACCCGGCGAATCGTCACCCAGATCGCGGGCTGGCTTTTCACCCCGGATCAGCGCCTTGATTTCTTCGCCCGTCAAAGTCTCATATTCCAGCAGGCCTTCCGCAATGGCAACAAAGCCATCATGGTTTTCCGTCAGAATACGGCGTGCTTCGGTATAGGCTTCGTCGATCAGACGACGCACTTCCGTGTCGATGGTCTGCGCCGTGGCTTCGGAAACATTCTTGGACTGCGAAACCGAGTGACCCAGGAACACTTCCTGCTGGTTTTCACCGTAGGAAACCTGTCCAAGCGCGTCGGAGAAGCCCCATTGTGTGACCATCGCACGGGCAAGCTTCGTGGCCTGCTCGATGTCAGACGACGCGCCCGAGGTGATGTTTTCTTTGCCGAAGGTCAGTTCTTCTGCCACGCGGCCACCCATCATGATGACGAGACGCGAAACCATCCACTTGTAGCTCATGGAGTAGCGGTCGCCTTCCGGCAACTGCATGACCATGCCCAGCGCGCGACCACGCGGAATGATCGTGGCCTTGTGCAACGGGTCAGCCACCGGCACTTTCAGCGCGGTAATGGCGTGGCCAGCTTCGTGGTAAGCAGTCAGCTTCTTTTCGGCCTCGGTCATGGCGGAAGAGCGGCGTTCCGCACCCATCATGATCTTGTCCTTGGCATCTTCAAACTCAGCCATGGTCACCACACGCTTGTTGCGGCGCGCAGCCATCAGGGCAGCTTCGTTCACGAGGTTGGCCAGATCCGCACCGGAGAAACCGGGCGTACCGCGAGCCAGAACCTTCAGATCGACATTCGGTGCCAAAGGCACGTTGCGGGCGTGAACCTTCAGAATGCGCTCACGGCCAACAATGTCAGGGTTAGGAACGACGACCTGACGGTCGAAACGGCCCGGACGCAGCAAGGCGGGGTCAAGAACGTCAGGGCGGTTGGTCGCAGCAATCAGGATAATTCCTTCATTGGCTTCGAAACCATCCATCTCAACCAGCAACTGGTTCAGTGTCTGTTCGCGCTCATCATTACCGCCGCCAAGACCGGCGCCACGGTGGCGACCAACGGCATCGATTTCGTCGATGAAGATAATGCAAGGCGCATTCTTTTTCGCCTGCTCGAACATGTCACGCACGCGGCTAGCACCAACGCCGACAAACATTTCAACGAAGTCCGAACCCGAGATCGTGAAGAAAGGCACGTTGGCTTCGCCCGCAACGGAGCGTGCCAGCAACGTCTTACCCGTACCCGGAGGACCAACGAGAAGCACGCCGCGCGGGATTTTGCCGCCCAGACGCTGGAACTTCTGCGGGTCACGCAGAAACTCGACGATTTCTTCCAGATCCTGCTTGGCTTCATCAACGCCTGCAACATCGTCAAACGTAATCCGGCCATGCGCTTCGGTCAGAAGCTTTGCCTTGGACTTGCCAAAGCCCATGGCTCCGCGAGAACCGCCCTGCATCTGGCGCATGAAGAACAGCCACACACCGAGGATCAGGAACATGGGCAGCAATGTACCAAGATAGCTCAGGAAGCCGGACGAACCGTCGCTTTCGGGGCGCGCAACGATTGTCACGTTCTTGCTCTGCAGACGCTCCATCAGCGAATCATCGATGACGGGTGAGTATGTCTGGAAGGCTGTGCCGTTTTCAGTGGTGTATGTTCCCAGAACCCGGTTGCCGGTCACGGTGACTTCACGCACCCGCCCGGCATCAACATCGCGCAAAAACTGCGAATAGGGAATGTCACGCGAACTCGACTGCGAGGGCGACGTCTGAAACATGCTGAAAAGCGCAATCAGCAACAGTGCGATCACGGCCCACAGGGCGAAATTTCTAAAATTTGGGTTCATTGAACTCCCCGAACTGCAACGGGCAAATGCGTGCCCGCCATTATGTTGTGCCTAACATAAGGACGACAGTTGCCCTTGCCAAGGCAGGTGGGGGCATCAGATGCAATTTGAGGTAAAAACTCTGCGAAAAACCCGTGTGAAATGCGCAAGCGGCGCTAGACCGGCGCAAGCGGATAGGCTTCGCGGCCAACAAGCCCCGCAATTGCATTTGCAAGCGTCAGATCAAAGCGCGGAAGAAACAGGTCATAGGGAGCAATCATCCGGCGCCATTCCACATTTCCGGCAGACAATACTTGCCCTTGCTGCCCCTCGAACATCGGCATTGCCTGCCGTGCGCGACGAACAACCCCGGGAGGAAAATCGGTTACGACACCAGCGCCCTGCGCCTCTTTGCCACAGGCCCGCACGACCATATCAAATGCAAAATTATTCTTGATCTCGAAGCGCTCGTCCCACACCCGTGTCTCACCGGCGGAAACCTGCAAGGTTTCGATCCCTCTCTCCTCGCGCACCAGATAAAGGACGTCTTTCCGGCGGTCGAACATCACCCGCCCAGCCGTCATCTTGCCCACACCCTCTGGCGTGGCGCAGGCCATCATCTTGTCCATGCTGTCAGCCGCCATCGCAAAGCGCCGCCCACCAGCAACACAGGCGAGCACTGACAAAGCGTAGCGCAGCGTTGCTGGATCAGCATCGAACGCTTCCCGTTTCAACGCAAAAATATTGCCGCCATCCGATATGCCATAGTCTTCAATCAGTTGCGCTGCCAGCTCCGAGAGTTCAGCCCGGTTGATTGAGCGATCAATCAACATCCCGGATGCCACCTTGCGCATCCGAACGCGCTCGTATTTCATGTCATCATTGCTGGGGTCATCGTACCAGGTAAGCCCCTGCTCACAGAGAAAATCCCTGATATCCTGCCGCGTGCAATTCAGGAATGGTCGCAAGATCCAAAGGCGACGGTCGTAGAGAACACCGTCCGCCATGCCTGCGAGGCCAAGATTGTCTGCCCGCTGGCTTCGGGCGCTGCGCATGGCAATCGTCTCCTGCTGATCGCCCAGCGTGTGGCCGACAACAGCCAAGTCCGCGCCAATGTCTTCCGCAACCGCCCCAATCAGCCCGTAACGGGCAAGTCGTGCGGCTGCGGAAACACCGCTCTTCGGCTTATCTCCATCCCATCGGCGAATATGGTGCGGGATGTCGATGCGCTCACAAAGCCGCGCCACACCTTGTGCTTCCATGGCGGATTCGGAGCGCAGAGCATGATCGATCGTGACGGCATGAAGCTGAACGTCGCTCCTGCCCGCTTCGCGTAAGGCAAGCTGAAGCGCGATGAGCAATCCGGTGGAATCGCTGCCACCGGAAACGGCAGCGAGAATCGTCGTGGGTTTTGAAATCTTGTCGATGAACTGCCGCGCAGCCAAAAGAGGCGCAATCGGCGTCACCAAAGACGACCTGCCATGACAAGCGGTCGTCACCGTCTTAGCAGCTCAGGCGTTTTTGTTCGCTGGTAACCTTGCCCAGAACGGTCTTGGAGGCGCTGGGGTAACGCTTTGGCACTTCACGCAGGGTTGCGCAGGCCGTTTCCTTGTTGTCGAGAGCAGCCAGTGACATGCCAAGCTTCAACAGCATTTCCGGTGCCTTTGGCGACTTGCTGTAGGTCTGGTGCGCATTCAGAAACGTCTTGGCAGAATCGGTGAATTTGCCCTGGCTATATTGAGCTTCGCCCAGCCAGAAGTTGGCATCAGCAGCCTTCGTTCCCTTGGGATAGCCCTGGATATACCGCTCAAAACCCTTTTCCGCCGCCTTGTAATCGCCAGACAGAACATTGCTGTAGGCCGCCTGATAGATGTCGTTTTCGCTGGTCAGCGCTGCCGTGTTGACGGGATCAGGTCTGGAAGAGCGTCCGGTTTCAACGCCAGGCAACGCACCGGCAGAGTTGTTGGCACCGGAGTTCAGCGATCCGCCCACGGGCGCCCCACGGGAATCAAGCTCGATAGACCCCAGCGTCGTTTCGCCGGGTGCTGCATTAGCGCGTGGTGATACTCCAATGTCACCACCACCCATTGAAGCGCCGCCCTCGGACGGCGTTTCAATGATGGATGCGACATCGTCCTGAGGACCAGCCGATGGAATGTCGGCTTCAGCCTTCTTCTTTGGCGCAGGTGCGGCGGCCTTGCCGCCTTCAAGTTCCTGGAAACGGAACTCGTTGTCTTCCTGTGCCTTGCGGATCGTTTCCTGCATCTGCAAAAGCTGGAAGCTCATTTCCTCAATGCGGCCATTCAGCTGGCGGATCTGCTCCTCAAGCTGCTGTACGCGATAGGTTTCGCTTGCCTGCACATTGATCACGGGTGCATTTTGCGTGTTCGACGTGCCGAAGGCCCCACCTGAACCGAACAACGGACCTGAGACGGCCACGCCGCTCAAGCCGGTGCAGGCTGCAAGCCCCAGCATTCCCGCCACGACAAGTTTCTTCATGTTGCGTCCTGTCTGGTTGATTTGCGCCCCAACGACGCAAAACCGGATTTTTTCCATCTGGCGTCAAAAAGCAACTTAAGTTCGGCCAAACTATGGAAAAAAGAAAGGCGGCCCGAGGACCGCCTGTCAATCATCATCACACAATCGCGAGAGGTTTTAGCGAGCGCCACCGAGAACAGTGACCGCACGGCGGTTCTGCGACCAGCAGGAAATGTCGTCGCAAACAGCAACAGGACGTTCCTTACCGTAGGAAATGGTCTTCATGCGGTTTGCAGGAACACCCTGCGAAGCGAGGAATTCCTTGGTTGCGGCTGCACGGCGTGCACCCAGCGCAAGGTTGTATTCGCGTGTACCGCGTTCATCGGCATGGCCTTCAACGGTGATGGCGTAGTTGGGATAACGGGCCAGCCACTGAGCCTGACGCTGCAGGGTCTGCTGTGCGTCGGCGCGGATCGATGTCGAGTCCGTGTCGAAGAAGATGCGGTCGCCGACATTGACGGTGAAGTCCTGTGCAGAACCAGGCGTCGCAGAACCGGCACCGCCGCCAAGGCCAAGCTCGCCAGCGCTGTTCGGCATGTTCTTCTTGTTGGCGCAACCGGCCAGCGCAAGCGCGAGCGTCAGAGCGATCATGGCCGGGTTACGGGCAATTTTCTGCATCCGGCCGAGTGCCGAAGTGTTTGTACGGCTCATAGCCGGTCTCTCCTTAGAAATTCAGTAACGTTGCCAGACAATAACCGAATGCAGTTAATTGCCCCCAAACGATTATGGTTAACAGAAAGGAAATGCCTTATTTTTTGCGCCCTCACAACCAAATTGCAGCAAAAAACAAGACATGCCCCGATGCGACATGCTGAGGAAATATGGAGGCCCGCAACAAGAGCGGACCTCCATAAGCTGGGTTAGTCGAGAAGTGGCGACCAGGCAGGGTCAGACGCGAATGTCGGCGTCTTGATCTGCTGCTCGTTATATCCCGTCAGATCGATGGAGTAGAGCTGAGGACCGCCGGAGCCTGCATTCTGGCGGAAGAACATCAGAACGCGGCCATTCGGCGCCCAGGTTGGCCCCTCATTGTGGAAGCCAGACGTCAAAATGCGCTCGCCCGAACCATCCGGCTTCATAACGCCGATGGAGAACTTGCCGCCCGACTGCTTGGTAAAGGCAATGAGATCGCCGCGCGGAGACCATACCGGCGTGGAATAGGAACCATCGCCGAAGGAAATGCGCGTCTGGCCGGAACCATCGGCATTCATCACGTAGATCTGCTGGCGGCCACCACGGTCGCTTTCAAAGGCGATGCGCTGACCATCAGGCGCGTAGGATGGTGCCGTGTCGATGGCGCCGGTGTTGGTCAGGCGTGTCGTGGTGCGCGAGCGCAGGTCCATCGTATAGATATTGGCGTTGCCTTCCTGCTGAAGGCTCATGATGACCTTCTGTCCATCAGGCGAGAAGCGAGGCGAGAATGTCATGCCGGGGAAGTTGCCGACAACTTCACGCTGTCCGGTTTCCAGCTGTAACAGATAAACGCGCGGCTGCTGGCCCTCAAACGACATGTAGGTCACTTCCTGACGGCTTGGCGAAAAGCGCGGCGTCAGAACCAGATCCTTGGTCGTGGTCAGGTTGCGAACGTTGAAACCGTCCTGATCCATGATCGAAAGGGCACGCTTGCGGTCAGTCTTCGGTCCGCTTTCAGACACGAACACGACGCGGGTATCGAAGTAACCCTTTTCACCGGTGACCCGCTCATAGATCGCATCGGCGATGATGTGAGCGACGCGCCGCCAGTTTTCAGGCTGCGTAAAGAACTGCTGGCCGCTCATCTGCTGACCCACAAACGTATCCCAAAGGCGGAACTCGGCGCGCAGGCGACCATCGGCCTCCTTCGTCACACGACCCGTGACCAGTGCCTGCGCGTTGATGACCTTCCAGTCTTCAAACCGTGGCTGCTGGTCAGGATTGCTGATCTTTTCGATGAACGCATTCTTGTTGATGGGCGCAAACAACCCGGAACGCTGGAGGTCAGCCGCGATAACCTGCGACACCTGCGCACCGATTCCATCAGCCGACATGAAATCGGTAATGGCGATTGGCAGCGGCTGAACATTGCCCTTGTTGATGTTGATTCGAACTTCAGCACTGGCCGGGGTAACTGCAACGAACGAAAACAGCATGCCACAGGCTACCGTCAACGCACGCAGGAAAGAGAACTTGGTCATTGAGACAAGCCTTTCAGCTTCATACAAAAATTAGACATCGAGTTGGGTGTCAGTGTTGTCATCGGTCCCAAAACTGTCGGTTAAATGGCAAACTCGGACGGATCAAATTCAAGAACCATGGTGTTCCATCCCTTTTCGCCCTCGTATTTGTCTGGCGGCAGGTTTTTTAGCGGCTGTGACCGGAAGATCGCACGGCGCGCGCTGCCTTCAACGGCGCGGCGCGTTCCATCAGGCCCACCTGTCGCCGTTACTTCTGGCTGGCCGACAATGTTGCCAGATTGATCGAGTGATACGCGAACAACCACCCGGACTTCCGAAACGCCTGTCAGGCCGGATGCCATGGTCCAGTTGTTTTGAATCTGGCCGCGCACATTGTCGACTTCACTCGAGCTCAAGCCCGTACCGATTGTCTTCTTGCCGCCAAGCGACGCCGTTTCGGTCGAACGCTTTGCGCCACCACCTGAAGGTGCCTGCTTGTTCAGGAGCTTAGAAATCTCATCGGCATTGAACTCGCTGGCCTGGGAGTTGGCAGACTTTGCCGTTTCCTGCTTGCGGTCAGCGACCTTCTTGTCGGACGGCTTCTCATTCGACTTGGCCTGATCGGATGTCTTTTCCGGCGGCTTTTCGGCAGGTTTCTGCTCGGCTGGCTTCTGTTCAGCTTCCTTGGGCGGCTCCGGCTTTGGCTGCGGCGGCGTCGGGCGCGAATTGGGGCGCGGCACATTGGCCGGCACGGGAATTTCGGCTGGTTCCTGGTTTTGCGGCGGCGGCTCCTGCGCCTGCTGCTGAGCCGGGGGCTGCGTGGGCGTCGGGGGTGTCGCTATCTCAGGCTTGGGAATGGGAAGTGACGCGGTTTCCTGCGGCTTGGGCGCAGATGTCTCTTCCTTCACGATATCTTTGACGTCGTTCGGCTTGTTATCGACGACAGGCGCTGGCTTCTCCTGCTTGGGAGGAGCGGCCGCGCTGTCATTATTATTGGGCTTTTCCGTCGGCGTTGGTGGCGCATCCAGATCGGCGCTGTTGTTGCCGACGTTCTGGGCATTCGCAACCACATCAGGGCGAGTCGTGGGAACAGGCGCGGATTTTTCAGCCTTGGGCGCGTTCTTGTCACCCTGCTGTATCTGCGTCATCTCTTCTACGGATACCAGATCCACAGGCATGGCCTCAGATTGAGTCACCTCGAGCGGTGCCGGCGAGCCCAGGGAAACCAGGGCAACAGCCAGCAGTGAAGCGTGCACAATCGCAGATGTGGTAATGCTGCCCTTCATCGCTTTACGTCAATTGTCCTGTTTCTGTTGCGTTACGAGGCCGATATTCTTGAAACCCGCAGCCTGAATACGCGCCATCACATCCGCCACGATGCCATAGGCCGCGACGGAATCTGCACGCACGAAAATGCGCTCATTGTACCCAGTGGTGGCAATTGCCTGCAGCTTGTCGGCCACTTCCACCGCCTGGATCGGCGTTTCCTGCAAATGGATCACGCCATCCGCATTGACTGAAATGGTAATCGGCTGCGTCTCGGAATTCAGTGCACTGGCAGAGGTCTGCGGCAGATCGACAGGCACGCCCACCGTCATCATTGGTGCAGCCACCATGAAGATGATGAGCAGCACCAGCATGACGTCCACGAGGGGCGTCACGTTGATTTCACTGATCGCGCCGCCCTTGCGGCGTCCCCGGCCTCGGCCACGGCGTCCGCCGGATCCGCCCCCGCCACCGCCTGCTGACATACCCATTATGTTTACTCCACTCGCTCGGTGACGCGGTTACTGCGCGGCCTGACGTGTCTGCAGCTTCTCATCGATCTGTCGCGAAAGGATGGCGGAAAACTCGTCCGCAAAGCCTTCCATGCGCGCAGAAAGCTTGCCTGCATCACCGGTGAACTTGTTGTAGGCGATAACGGCCGGAATAGCGGCGACAAGACCAATGGCCGTTGCCAGAAGCGCTTCGGCGATACCAGGAGCCACAACCGCAAGGTTGGTGGACTTGGAACCGGCAATCGCCTGGAACGAGGTCATGATACCAATAACAGTACCGAACAGACCGATAAACGGACCCGCCGAACCAATCGTCGCCAGCGAACCGAGACGCGCTTCGAAGGTTTCGCCTTCACGCGCCATCGTCACGTCCATGGCCCGGTCGATACGCATCTGCAAACCGATGGGAGACCGCGCACCGCGCTCGAAGGATTTCTTCCACTCGCGCATCGCCGCCACGAAGATGGCTGCAAGGCCAGTATTCTGGCGCTCGGCCAGCGTGCGATACAGCTCTTCAAGCGACTGGCCAGACCAGAACACCTGCTCGAACTGGTCGAACTGACGCTTCGCCTTGCCGAAAGCTACGTATTTGTCGATGACGATGGCCCACGTCCAAACCGAAGCTGCGAGAAGGCCGATCATGACCAGCTTGACGATGAGGCCAGCCTGCATGAACAGAGCCCAAAGACTTACGTCGTGCGTTGCCGCGGCCAATCCTGCCTGTTCCATAAAAATCCAATCCCCGAATCCAAACGCCCGGTGCATGACCGGGCGATTTAAACGCGCATCAACGTTTGAAGTCCTGCGGCAGTCGCCGAAAACCCCTTGAGCCGTGCCCCGATATGACCATTCAGCCTTCCTTGACTGCAAATTTGGTAAAAGGAAGGCGTGCGGCGCACAAATACCGGATGGTTAAGATAGACTACATTATGGTTAAGAGAGTGTTACGAAATCAACACGACTAGCAGCAACTGCATCATCGGAAATTCTTAACTTAGAAATTTCTCGGCAATCGTCTCCGGCAGACGTCGCGGTCTTCCCTTGGAATTGATCACGGCGATGATCACTTTCGCGACAATCAGCAATGTGTCTCCGCGCCAGATTTCCTGCGCAAGCACCATCTTGGCCCCACCCGCTTTTTCCGTCGTGGTCGTAATGGTCAAAACATCATCCATCCGCGCAGGCGACTTGAAGTCGATTTCCATGCGGTGAACCACAAAAACCAACCCCTCTTCATCCGCCGTCAGAAGCGCACTCTGCTCGCAGCCCAGACACCGCAAATAATCCGTGCGCCCGCGCTCAAGAAAATGCAGGTAACGGGCGTGGTAAACCAGGCCGGAAAAGTCGGTGTCCTCATAATAGACCCGCTGCGCCAGCCGATGGCCGTGGTCGATCAATTCGCCAGAGAGGGATACGGTTAGGTCAGTCATCGTTTGATGCTCCTTCACGCACAATCAGATGCTCATGCCGTTGCGGCAGCGCCTCGATCCGCTCAGCCACAAACACAGGTCTGAGATCGTTTTCCTTCAACGCGGCTGAGTTCGCGGGCAGCCATCGAAACTCGATATCCGCACCATCGACGACACGATGGACAATGTCCGTTTCATGAAAAGGAAAAGGCTCTTCGAGATGGACGAGGTAATAGAAGGCCAATTCGTGGGCATTGTACTCGCCATACGAAAAGAAATTTTCGACCGACCACAAAAGACGCTCGATCCGCGCCTTCACGTGCAGCTCTTCCTCAATTTCCCGCAGGATCGTTTCTTCCGAGCTTTCCCCGATTTCGGCACGACCGCCCGGAAGCCCCCAATAGCGGTCAGTAACACTGCGGTTCACCAGAAGGTGGCCGTTTTGGAACACGAGGCAAGCCACACGAAAGCTGAAAAGCTGCGGCTTGTGATCGATCCTGATCATGTGCCTAAGAGAAGTTGTGTCGCTCATTTATCGTCCAGGTTTCCATCATTCCAAACGATATGCTGGGTCGTGACGGGCAGATTTTCGATCTGACCGGCGATGAAATAGGGTGGAATATCCAGCTGCGTCAAGGCTTCGGTTGTCGCTCTTGCCCAGCGAAATTCGAGCGGATACTTGCCGTCCTGCATACGGTGGACGATGTCTGCTTCGTGGAAGGGGAATATCTCCGGCAACTCCATCAGGTAGTAAAACCCAAGCTCGTGCCAGTCCTTGCCTTCGTAATGGTAGAAGTTCTCAACCACCCAGAGCAGGCGGCCGACCGTTGCTTCAACGCCAAGCTCCTCTACCATTTCACGCGCCAGCGTCTCCTTGGTCTCCTCACCCATTTCGGCGCGACCACCGGGGAAACTCCAGAATTTCTCGTGTGTTGCCCTGTGCACCAGAACGTGACCATCGCGAAAGGCAATGCCTGCTACCCGCATCTGGAAAAGGCGCTTCGGCTTGAATTTCATGCGTATACGGAGGTCTTCAGTCATGCATCGATTCCTGGTTCATCAGATCAGCTTCCGTCCAGCCTAACGCCTTCATCTCCGTTTGGCGAACCCCCGCATCATCTCCCACGACAAACTCGTCCAGCTGCGGCGGGCTCACGCCCGTGCCTGATAGCATGGAATGCACCTGTCCGCGATGGTGGGTCTGGTGCTGAAAGAGATGGGTCAGAATGTCGTCGCAGCGGTCCGTCTGCACGCGCTCGCCGCGCTGAACAAACACGGTTTGCGCCAGTTCCACCGTTGTCAAACGGTCCACCAATGCAATCAGACGATCGTCCATCTGCGCCTGCGCGTCGCGCAAGCTTGCCATGTCTTCGAAGGGCTCGTCTTTATGGAACGCAGCAAGCCCGATGGTGCCGCCTTGCATCGCGTCGATGTAGCACAGGTCTACCAGATAGATGTGATTGAGCGTTGCCCGGATCGTCGGAAAAAAGCTTGTGCGCGGTGCCGTGAACTCGTGCTGGGAAAGCCTGAGGCAGGACGCGTGCAGCCTGACATTGGCAAGGCGGTTGTTGCGGGCAAGTTTCCGGAACACGCGACCCGGATCATAAGACATACCACCTCTCCTACCGCATCAGCCACAAAGACGTTAAGTGACACTCAGAGGGCTTAACCGGCCTTTTCCAGTTCCGAATGGCTTTTCAAAACTCGCCCACCGTCTTCCTGCTCAATTAGGTAGGCGGGCTCGTCGTCACTGGCTTTGCGCTTGATAACTGAGCCCTCGATCTTGCGCTCGACATCTTCGGTAAAGCTCTCGGCAACCTTGCCTTCGCCTTTGCCGGAACCCCATTTCCACTGAACTTTGGTGCCCTTGCGAAACTTTGTCATCACACGCTCCTTGCCAAAAGACGGGGCCAAAAAAGAGCAATGGCCAGAGCTGCCGATGGTTCCTCAGGCTTCGCCGAGATCTATCACCACGATTTCAGGCGGAGACAGGAACCGCACGGGCGCGATGGAGCATCCAAGCCCGCCGGACACGACAAGATGCCGGTCATTCTCCACCACATGGCCGTAGACGAAGCGCTCTCCGTAACGCGATGGCACAGCCGGACGCCAGCCGAAGAGATTGACCTGTCCGCCATGGGTATGGCCCGAAAGCGTGAGCGACACACGGTCCGGTACCTTCACGAAAATATCTGGCTCATGCGCCAGCAGAATGACCGGCGCATCGTCGCTCACCTGCGCAAGCGTGCCAGACAGATCGTCCAGGCCGATCAAGCGGCCTCCGGTCTTGTACGCCCATTGGTCTTCCACCCCGGCGATCCAGAATGGATTGGTCTCAGTGCCGCAGCGCATAGCCTTGTTGGAATGAACCTGAATGCCCACCGCCCGCAGAGCCTGATGCGCCACCGTTTCCTTCAGCCGCAGCCGTTGCGCCTCAAGGTCCTGCCACCAATCATGGTTGCCGCACACCGCGTGCACGCCTTGCGGTGCCTTCAAACCCGAAAGCGCCTTTGCCCAATCTTGCGGCTCTACGACACCCGTCACCAGCTTCATGCCAGACATGTAGTCGCCCAGCAGCAGCATCACATCGCCACCCAGCGTGTTGGCGTAATCGCAGATCTTGGCAATCCGCTCGGCTGGCATCCATGGCTCGCAGGCATGAAAATCGGCAAGCGCCACGATGCGCAGCGTCTGGCCCTTTGGCCAGCCGGGCGGATTGATGCGGTAACGCGTGGTGGAAAGCCGCGCCAGCGGCTCAATGCCACCCGCATAGGCACCGAGAGAAACCAGTCCCGCCGCCATGGTCGCAGCAGTCTTGAGCAAGGCACGGCGGGTGATCACAATCAATCGTCCTCAAGAGACATGCGGAACTGTGCCGCTTCGATATCCTTTGGCGGCTGCATACCAAGATGCTTCCACGCCGTGCCGGTCAAGACCCGTCCCCGCGGCGTGCGCTGGATGAAGCCCTGCTGGATCATATAGGGCTCGATAATGTCTTCGATGGCATCACGCGGTTCAGACAATCCAGCCGCAATCGTTTCAATGCCGACAGGCCCACCACCGAAATTCACGGCAATCATCATCAGATAGCGCATATCCAGCTGGTCGAGACCCATATTGTCCACCAGCAGCCGCGTCAGCGCCTCGTCAGCGATCTGGCGCGTCACGGATTCAGCCCGCGCCACTTCCGCAAAGTCGCGCACCCGGCGCAAAAGCCGCCCGGCAATGCGCGGCGTTCCGCGCGAACGGCGTGCGATCTCTCGCGCGCCTTCTTCCGTCATCGGCAGGCCCATGATGCGCGCACCACGCCGCACGATCAGCTCAAGCTCATCGACGGTATAGAAAGACAGGCGAACAGGAATGCCGAAGCGGTCGCGCAGCGGGTTCGTCAACAGTCCAAGCCGCGTGGTGGCCGCAACAAGCGTGAATTTCGAAAGATCGATCTTCACCGAACGTGCCGCTGGCCCCTCGCCAATGATCAGGTCGAGCTGAAAATCCTCCATCGCCGGATAGAGAATTTCTTCGACAGCCGGGCTCAGGCGATGAATCTCGTCGATGAACAACACATCGCGTTCTTCAAGATTGGTCAAAAGCGCCGCCAGATCACCCGCCTTGGCAATGACCGGGCCGGAGGTGGACTTGAAATTGACGCCAAGCTCCTTGGCCATGATCTGCGCCAGCGTCGTCTTGCCAAGGCCCGGAGGCCCGACAAACAGAACATGGTCCAGCGCTTCGCCACGGTTCTTTGCAGCCTCGATGAAGATCTTGAGGTTGGCCCGCGCCTCTGCCTGACCGGTAAAATCATCCAGCGTCTGCGGCCGCAGCGTCGTATCAATATCTTCGCCGCGCTTTTCCGAAGAAATCAGCCGTGCCGCGTCGCTCATGTCAGATATTCCATTCCGGGTATTTGCTTGGCGTTTTTACCATGGCGCGCCCTAGCGCGAAAGCTCCTTAAGCCCCAGCCGGATCAGCTTTGCGCTGTCGCCACCCTCACCGCCATTCTTCAGCGCAGCAGCCACGGCATTGGCCGCCTGGTCCCGGGAATAGCCAAGGTTGGTCAGCGCGGAAACGGCATCGGCCACCGGTGCCGACGCTACGCCTTCGCCCAGCTCCTGCTTGAAACCGATGGAGCCGGATGCGTCTCCCGCAAAGGCGGGCGCCTTGTTGCGCAACTCGGTCACGATACGAACAGCCACTTTCGGCCCCACACCCGGAGCGCGAGAAACAACGACCTTGTCCTGCAACGCGATGGCATTGGCAAGTTCGGATGGCGTCAGGGTAGACAGCACGGCGAGCGCCACCTTGGCGCCCACGCCCTGAACGCTCTGCAAAAGGTTGAACCATTCCCGTTCCAGCGCCGTCATGAAACCGAACAGCCTCAGCTGGTCTTCGCGCACATAGGTTTCGATGAAGAGAACAACCGCTTCCCCCGCGGAACCCAGCCGAGACAGGGTGCGCGCCGAGCAATAGGCCACATAACAGACGCCATGCACATCGACGACCACATGGTCATCTGCAATTTCATCGATGGTGCCTTTGAGTTTTCCGATCATGGTAACGCCTGTGAAAAGAGGAAATCAGCTTGCTGCCAGCACGCGGCGCATGCGCTCGCTTGCCCGGTTGTGGGCGTGACAAATGGCAATGGCGAGCGCATCTGCCGCATCATTGCCCTTGAATTCGGCCTTGGGCATCAAAATCTTGAGCATCATGTGAATTTGCTGCTTCTCGCCATGGCCAACCCCGATCACCGCCTTCTTGACGGCATTGGGCGCATATTCGGCAACGGGCAGACCGGCACGGGCCGGAACCAGCATGGCAATGCCACGGGCCTGCCCCAGCTTCAAGGTTGCCACCGCATCCTTGTTGACGAAAGTCTGCTCCACAGCCGCCTCATGCGGTTGATGGGAATGAACGATCTCGGAAAGGCCATCATGCAGCTGGCAAAGCCGCGATGCCAGATCCATGTCGCCATCTGACGTGACAGTGCCGGAAGCCACGAAACGCAGGCTGTTGCCCAGTGTCTCGATGATGCCCCAGCCCATTCGCCGCAGCCCAGGGTCTATCCCGATAATTCGAATCGCATTTTGCATATGGCATCCTAACGTTGCGGCTCGAAACCTGCCAGCGATAAGTGAACAAAACGACAACATTGATCTGAAATGCGCCTTGGCCCTTGCACGAGTTTTTTTGATCCATCGTTCAATTCGCTGCGATTGGGCTGGCAAATCGAGCCATGTCGCTTACATCTTGAGCAACGAAATACGCACCAGGAGCGTCCAATGATCCCTTTTTCCATTCTCGACCTGTCGCCCATTGGTGAAGGCGAGACCGCGAGCAAGGCGCTTGATAATTCCCGTCGCATGGCAATCAAGGCGGAAGAAGAAGGCTATGAGCGCATCTGGCTGGCCGAACATCACGGCATGCCGGGCATTGCCAGCGCCGCGACGTCCATCGTCATCGCCCATGTCGGCGCTGCCACATCGCGCATTCGCGTCGGCTCCGGCGGCATCATGCTGCCAAATCATTCGCCGCTGGTCATCGCCGAGCAATTTGGCACGCTGGATGCGCTGCTGCCCGGCCGCGTCGATCTCGGTCTTGGCCGCGCACCCGGCACGGATATGCGCACCGCCCGCGCTCTGCGCCGCAATCTGGATGCGGGTGCGGAAAACTTCCCGCATGACATCATCGAATTGCAGCGCTATCTCGGCGCCCCGGAACCGGATCAGGCCATCCTGTCCGTGCCGGGCATGAATTCCAATGTGCCGATCTGGCTGTTGGGCTCAAGCACCTATAGTGCCCATGTGGCAGCAGCTCTTGGCCTGCCCTACTCCTTTGCCTCGCATTTCGCACCTGATATGCTGATGGATGCCATCGCGATCTATCGCGAGCGTTTCCAGCCATCAGAAACGCTGAAAGAGCCCTATGTCATGGTCGGCGTGATGGGCGTGGGTGCCAATACGGATGAAGAGGCACAGCATCTGTTCACGTCAGCTCAGCAGCAATTCGTCAATCTGCGCAAAAATGTCCGCACGCAGTTTCCGCGCCCCGTGGAGAGCATGGACGGCCTGTGGAGCGACATGGAGCGCATCACGGTTGACCATACGCTCCGATACGCGGTCGTCGGCTCCCATGACACCATTGAGCGCAAGTTGGGCGACTTCCTGTCTGAGACAGGCGCAGATGAACTGATCATCTCCATGCCGGTCCATGATATCCAGAAACGCCTTCGTTCCGTCGAGGTCTTCGCGCAGGTGCGCGGCGGGCTGAAACTGGCGGCGTAAGCCTCAGATATAAAGAAAACCCCGGTGATGAGCCGGGGTTTTTCATTAATTGGCTTAGTTCTTTTGGCCAAATCAGGCCGAGAGCTTGGCCATGATTTCTTCAGACACTTCAAAGTTCGAATAAACGCTCTGAACGTCGTCGTCGTCTTCCAGATTGCCGATCAGCTTCATCAGCGACTGCGCCTTTTCTTCATCCACAGGCACCGTGTTCTGTGGCTTCCAGATGGACTTGACGCTGTCTGCTTCGCCCAGCACCGCTTCCAGCGCCTTGGACACTTCGTTCATCGCTTCGAATTCGCAAATGATCGTGTGGCCGTCTTCGCTGCTTTCCACATCATCAGCACCAGCTTCAATCGCCGCTTCCATGACGCTATCGGCACTACCGACAGAGGCCTTGTAGCTGATTTCGCCAACGCGGTCGAAGGAGAAGGAAACCGAGCCGGTTTCGCCCAGCGCGCCGCCAGCCTTGGTAAAGATGGAGCGAACGTTGGACGCCGTGCGGTTGCGGTTGTCCGTCAGCGCTTCAACGATAACCGCAGTGCCGCCTGGACCGTAACCTTCGTAACGCACATAATCGTAGTTCTCGGCATCTGCACCGGATGCCTTCTTGATGGCGCGGTCGATGTTGTCCTTCGGCATGGACTGCGCCTTGGCGTTTTGCACTGCCAGACGCAACGCCGCGTTCATGCTCACATCCGGCAGACCGGACTTGGCAGCAACGGTGATTTCACGCGCAAGCTTGGAGAACATCTTCGAACGAATCGAATCCTGTTTTCCCTTGCGATGCATGATGTTCTTGAACTGTGAATGGCCAGCCATGGCACCCCTGATCGGATCGTTTGTTTGGATTGCGGTGCTTATAAGTGCGATGGCCCGGCGGTTCAAGCCCACATGACCAACTCTTGTCGCAGCACGGTCATACTTCTCCTGACGCAGAAAGGAACTGAAATCTACGCACTTCGTTTCGTTACCAGTAAGCAAACGTGAAGGAGACATATTGAATGGTCAGTTTGAGTGAAGCACGCGAAGCCCCTGCCCGTCAGCTCTGGGATGAGATCAATTCTGTTCATGCGGGCATGCTCGGCCTCGAAGGGCTCCAGAACCACATGCAGCCCATGGCGCCTCACGCAGATCCGAAAACCAACACCATCTGGTTTTATTCCAAGAAGGATTCGCAGCTCGTCCAGTCGCTGAGATCAGCCTCCCGCGCCCATTTCTGCGTTATCGGCAAGGATCACGATTATCACGCATGCCTGACCGGCAAGTTGGAAGTGCGTGACGACAAGACCAAGGTTGATGAATACTGGAATTCTGTGACAGCTGCCTGGTACGAACATGGCAAGAGCGATCCCCTGCTCACCATGCTTGCGCTGCATGTCGATGAGGCTGAAATCTGGGCTTCCACCGATAGCACGCTGAAATTCGGCTGGGAAATCGCCAAGGCCAATATGTCTGATGACAAGACGCCAGATATCGGCGTGCGCCAGCATCTGACTTTCGCATAATCCTTACCCCGCCCTCCGCATCTTCACATGCCTTGCGGCACCAGAATTTGCGGCTGGCGGGGCAAGCTTCTCATCGAGACATTGATGACCGGGTTGTTGGCATAGGCGATCTGAAACTGCGGCCCGAATGTTACCAGAAACTGCTCCAGACCGCTTGGCTGGTGCATCGGCAAGATCAAGGCAGACCGCAGCCGCTTGACGATCCGGCTCATACTGTCGGCCCCCATCGTCAACCCACCATCCACCGGCACCATCAGAATATCAAGGCGGCCGATTTCGGCATATTGCGTTTCCGTCAGCTCGTAATGCAGGTGGCCGAGATGCCCGATGCAAAGACCGGCAACCTCGAAAATGAAAATCGAATTTCCATCCTTTTGCAGCAGCCCGCCTCCGCCCCAGCGGTTGCGAATATCGGATGTAACATTGCGGATATAGACATCACCCAGCTGCAATTTGTGCTCGGCTTTCTCTCCCGGCACATCGCCCCAGCCATGCAGAACGTGTTTGATCGCCGGGTCTGGATGCATTGTGTAATGCGTGGAATGCGCATTGTTCATCGTCACAACGGTGGGCGTCACAGGCGGCAGATAGACACCGTTATAATCGGTGGCAATCGTCACCCCCTCGGGCGAGGTGATGAGAAATGACGAATGCCCGATATATTGTATTTTGACGTCTTCCTTGCTCGCCTGCACGCGTTGCAACCCGCTCGTGACGCTGGCGAAGGTGACATCAGGGAGTGTGCTGGCAATCGCCTGACATTGGCTGATCGGAGGTCGTGCGGGCCGTTGCTGCGCCTGCGCCTGCGTTCCGCACAGAACCGTGGCGGCCATCGCCAGAATGAGCATGCGAAGCATCACCACCACTCCCTGAACGAAACGAGTGGGGCCAAGATGCGGCAAGGCTCTTTGATCGTCTACACGCAAGCGCCCATGCGGCGCTCACAATGTCGTCATTGTCAGGAGCGTCAGGTCAGGCCCAGAAGGCCGGGACCGTTTCCGCCAGCCGTGGCCCCAGCCGCAGCGGCGCAATCTTTTCCGCCAAGCCGGTGCGGTCGGAAATCTCAACGCCCACGCCGCAGATGGTGGCGGGGCCGCTCGCCGCCTCAAACCGGCCCTTCGGCATTTTGGAAATGAAGCGATTTATCGGCTCTTCCTTTTCCATGCCAAGCGAGGAATCGTAATCGCCGCACATGCCGGCATCCGACATATAGGCCGTACCGCCATTCAGGATCTGCGCATCCGCCGTCGGCACATGCGTATGGGTACCCACGACAAAGCTTGCGCGCCCATCGACGAAATGGCCGAAGCACTGCTTTTCGCTCGTCGCTTCCGCATGAAAATCGAACACGATGGCATCTGCCTGCTCGCCCAGCGGGCAGGAACCCAGGATGGTTTCCGCCGAGCTGAAAGGATCGTCGAGTTCGGGATGCATGAAAACGCGGCCCATGATGTTGGCCACGAGAATGCGGGCGCCGTTGCGCGCATAAAACAGGCCGGAACCCTTGCCCGGCGTTCCCTTGGGATAATTGGCAGGCCGCAGAAACTGGTCGTGGCGCTGGCAGAAGCTCACCGCTTCCTTCTGGTCCCAAACGTGGTTGCCGGTGGTCACCACATCTGCCCCGGCGTTGATCGTCTCGAGATAGATGTCCTCGGTAATCCCGAAACCACCGGCGGCGTTCTCACCATTGACGATGACGAAGTCCAGTTTCAGATCGGAGATCAGTCCCGGAAGACGCTCCCACACCGCCGTGCGGCCCGTCTTGCCAACCATATCCCCGAGAAACAGTAATCTCATTCCGCCGTCCTGCTGTTGAAAAATCGCATGCCGCTCTCGGTCAGAATGGCATCCAGCGCCACATCATGCGCTTGCGCGGGCACTGATGGCACTTCCTGGCAGTCGAATGCAATGCCGATCAGCGTTGTTTCAAGCCCTTTTGCATGAAGTCTGGCAATTGCGCGGTCGTAATGCCCCGCGCCATAGCCAATCCGCTGGCCTGTCGCATCGAAAGCGGACAAGGGCACGAGCAATATTGCGGGGTCGAGGACCGCCGCATGCGCATCCGGTCCGGTGGTGCCAAATCCGGTTTTAACCAGCTCTGAACCAGCGGCAAACTCGCGAAACGCAATCGTTTCCCGGTCCAGAATGACCGGCAAGCAGATCCGCGCTCCCTTGATGCGTAGACGCTCCATCAGCGGGCGCAAGTCAGCCTCGGACCGGATCGGCATGAAGCCTGAAACAATCGTACCCGCCTCAAAGCGGATCGCATCGGCACCGTGTTCGGCAATATCAAGGCTTTTGGCGGTCCGATCATCAACGGAAAGAGCGTCCCGCAAGGCGAGACGCTCTGATCTGATCCGGGCTTTATCGAGGTCGCCGGATGTCATCAGGCAGCCCGGCTCACCAGCACCTTGTCGATCCGGTGCCCATCGAGGTCGATCACTTCGAAGCGCCAGCCATCGCGGGTGATGTGTTCACCCAGTTCCGGCAATCGGCGGAATTCGTCCAGAACCAGACCGGCAACCGTTTCAAACTCGGCATCGTCGGCAATCTGGAAACCCATGCGGTCGGCAAATTCGTCAGCCGGCATCCACCCGGCAACAAGGAAACTGCCGTCTTCGCGTTCAACCATGGCAGGCTCTTCGCCGTCATCTTCCTGAAACGCGCCGGTAATGGCTTCCAGCACGTCGCCGGAGCTGACTATACCTTCAAAGTGGCCATATTCGTCATAGACCAGAACCATATGCACGGTGGAGCGACGCAACGACTGAATCACGTCGACAGCGCTGGTAAGGTCCGAAACGACGGGTACTTCGCGCAGCAACTCGCGAATGTTCAACTCCCTGCCGGATGCCAGCGCATCAAATGCATCCTTGGCAAAGAGAACGCCGAGAATCTCGTCGGATGCACCGTTTCTGACCGGCAGACGCGAACGTTGCGTCTCGCGCAACTGCAAGCGGATTTCCTCCGGAGTGTCTTCTATATCCACCACCTCCACGTCGCGGCGCGGTGTCATCAGGCCGCGCGCATTGCGGTCGGCAAGGCGCATGACGCTGGTGATCATGGCGGATTCTTCGCTTTCGATGACACCGGCACTGTGTGCCTCGGCCAGAACGGTGCGAATTTCGTCGTCAGTCACGGAATTGTTGGATTCACCGCTATGGCCCAGAAGCGCCAGAATAAGCTTGCCGGAACGGTCCAGCAACCACACGATGGGCGCGCCGACTTTCGCCAGCAGAACCATGGCCGGAGAGACACGAACGGCAATTTTCTCGGGATCGCGAAGGGCAATCTGCTTGGGAACGAGCTCACCAACAATCAGAGATAGATAGGTGATGGCAACAACCACAATACCGACGCCAAGTGCATCGGCAGCACGGTCTGGCACGCCCTGCTCCAAAAGCCATCCGGTAAAGCGTGCGCCGAGCGTGGCACCCGAAAACGCACCCGACAAAACGCCAACAAGCGTAATGCCGATCTGCACGGTGGAGAGAAAACGTCCGGGATCTTCGGAAAGGGTGAGCGCCATTCCAGCGCCCTTGCTGCCCTGTGCGGCAAGTACTTTTAACCTCGCTGGTCTTGAGGAGACAACGGCGAGTTCAGACATGGCAAGCACACCGTTCAGAACGGTAAGCAGAACCACGATCATAATTTCAGTAAACAAGTTTCGCTCTTTTTGGGCTGTTGAACGGCACGTCGCGACTGCAACCACAATCGTAAAGGTTGAATGCGGGAGCGCACATACCAAGGCAAATAATAAGGATTTGTTCCACCAATGCAATGACCGGAGGATGAAAATTCAGGCCCAACAACTCTTGCCCCACGCAAGAAGCGTCCTGCATAGGCAGGTCAACCGAGGTTGGAGCAGGCTTGAGACAGACCGGGCCGCTTCTGGGCTGCTCGTGCCCGGAGCGATAAATAAAGTGCGATCCGCGGCGACCGATGGAGTTTTACGATCCTGGGTGCCTACAAACGTAGGTGGGCGCCATATGTCCAAGCCCACGGGCCTGGCCAGGGACAGCTCCCTTTGGATCGAGTATGGCCCCAGGGATTGAGTTTCCTGTCGAGAAGCGCAGAACGCAGTCTTTATATAGGGAAGTTCGTGAACATGCGGAAGGGGGCGACGCCATAATTTCGCATGAGGAACGCAAGCGTGAAATCGCCGGGTCAGGCCCTGCTAATTCACCGCAGGCTTAGGCCGTGCCACCAGTTTTTCGGTAATCCCATTCAAGCGTGATGACAGATCCGAGATGGCATTCACCACCAGTTCGTCGGTCTTTGCCTTGCTCTGAGCCATCCCATCATGGCTGTGCTGAAGCGATGCGACCTGCTTTTCCAATGCTTCGATCTTGCGGGAAAGCTCTGACATTTCGTCTGTTATCATGATGCCCGCCATCACCGTCAGGCGCAGATCGCCGATCTCGCCAAACTGGCTTTTCAGGTGGCCGACATATTGGTCGAATTGGCTGGCAAGATCGGTCAGATGCGCTTCCTGCCCTGCCTCGCAGGCCATGCGATACGCCTTGCCGTCAATCATCACCGTTACTTGAGCCATGAATGTAAGTCCTTACCGATCCAGCACTGCGCGGATCGTTTCCATTGCCGTCACAAGGCGGCGGGAAACCTCGCGATTGACTTCCTCAAGGCGGTTGGCGCGAAATTGCGACTGGTCAAGCTCCTGCGCCAGGCGCGCACGGTCCACATGCACGCGCTTCACCTCGTTCTCAACCTCGCCATTTTCGCGTTGGCGCTCGATCCGCATGTCGATTGCGTTTTCAAGGCTGTTGATGGCGGAGCTAAGCTCCGACAACGCGATGTGTATGGTTTTTTCCGCCGTCATCGTTTCTTCCAAACCGCAAGCCACAAGCCGAATCGTTGTCGCTTGGTGTCAATCAGGGCCGCTGCACGATATGACTTTGTTAACCTCTACGTCAATCAAACCAATACATTCAAACACTTTGCGCTGTGGATGAATGCACCACCGCAAGGGCGCAAACGTGGCAGGCGTCCAAATGTCGCCATCATGCGAAACGATTTTTGTTCAAGATCGAACCGCAAGCGGCCCTGGTTTTATTGACTCGCCCGCACCACCTGCTATGGATCAAACCGCTTTTTGGATAGTCATAAGGCTATCTCCTTTCACCCGGAACAGACGGAAAAGCCATGATTTCTCGCGATAAACACGACCGGATGGCCAATGCAATCCGATTTCTTGCCATGGATGCTGTGGAGAAGGCCAATTCCGGCCACCCCGGCCTGCCATTGGGCGCAGCGGATGTGGCCACGGTCCTTTTCACCCGTTACATGAAATTCGATCCGAAGGCCTGGCAGTGGCCAGACCGCGACCGCTTCGTGCTGTCTGCCGGTCACGGCTCCATGCTGCTTTACGCGCTCCTCTACCTCACAGGTTACGAGGACATGACGATCGACGAGATCAAGCGTTTCCGTCAGCTGGATTCCAAGACCGCCGGTCACCCGGAATATAACCACGCGACTGGCATTGAAACGACAACGGGTCCGCTGGGCCAGGGCATTGCCAACGCAGTTGGCATGGCCATTGCCGAGCGCAAGCTGGAAGAAGAGTTCGGCTCGGATCTGCAAAACCACTACACCTATGCTTTGTGCGGCGACGGCTGCCTCATGGAAGGCATCAGCCACGAAGCCATCGCGCTTGCTGGCCACCTGAAGCTGAACAAGCTCGTGCTGTTCTGGGATAACAACAACATCACCATCGATGGTGAAGTTGGCCTGTCCGATTCCACAGACCAGATCGCGCGCTTCAAGGCCGTTCACTGGAACACCATCGAGATCGACGGCCACGACCCGGAAGCGATTGCAAACGCCATCGAAGCCGCACACAAGTCCGACCGCCCGACCTTCATCGCCTGCAAGACCATCATCGGTTTCGGCGCGCCGAACAAGCAGGGCACGCACAAGGTGCACGGCAACCCGCTGGGTGCTGAAGAAATTGCTGCCGCTCGCAAGAACGCAAACTGGGAAGCCGAAGCATTCGTCATTCCAGAAGACGTTCTCGACGCATGGCGTCTGTCCGGTCTGCGCTCCACCAAGGCTCGCCAGGAGTGGATCGCACGCCTCGAAGCGACAGACGCAGACAAGAAGGCTGAGTTCAAGCGCCGCTTTGCTGGCGATATGCCGGGCAATTTCGACAGCTCGATCGATGCCTTCAAGAAGAAGGTCGCTGCTGACAATCCAACCGTTGCCACACGCAAGGCATCGGAAGATGCGCTCGAAGTCATCAACGGCATTCTGGCTGAAACCATCGGCGGCTCTGCCGACCTGACGCCATCCAACAACACCAAGACCAGCCAGATGAAGTCGATCACACCGACCGATTTCTCGGGCCGCTACCTTCACTACGGCATCCGCGAACACGGCATGGCAGCCGCCATGAATGGTATCGCGCTGCATGGCGGTCTTATTCCTTACGCTGGCGGCTTCATGATCTTCTCGGATTATTGCCGTCCGTCCATCCGCCTGGCCGCTCTCATGGGCATCCGCGTCGTTCACGTTCTGACGCATGACTCCATCGGCGTTGGTGAAGACGGCCCGACCCACCAGCCGGTCGAGCAGATCGCTGCGCTGCGTGCCATTCCAAACCTTTTGGTCTTCCGCCCTGCGGATGAAACGGAAACAGCGGAAGCCTGGCAGTTCGCCCTGCATCAGAAAAACCGCCCATCTGCGCTGGCGCTGACCCGCCAGAACCTGACACCGGCCCGCAAAGACTACGAGGAAAAGAACCTCGTCTCCCACGGAGCCTATGAGCTGGTTTCGGATAGCGATGCGAAGGTATCGATCTTCGCCTCCGGCTCGGAAGTGGAAATCGCACTCAAGGCCGCAGCTGATCTGAAGGCGAAGGGCATTTCCACACGCGTTGTGTCTGTTCCCTGCTTCGAACTGTTCATGGAACAGCCAGAAACCTACCGCGAAGCCATCATCGGCACGTCGCCTGTCAAGATCGGCGTCGAAGCCGCCATCCGTCAGGGTTGGGATTACTTCATCGGCAATGATGGTGACTTCATCGGCATGCACTCCTTCGGTGCATCCGCACCTGCCAAGGAGCTCTACAAGAAGTTCGGCATCACCGCAGAAGCAGTGGTTGCTGCGGCTGAAGCAAAGCTCGGCTGAACGGCCTGAACAAAACCTGGGGCGGCGGACATTTTATTCGCCTCTCCGGGCTGTCACCATTTCAAACAAAATTCGAATATATTGACAGGGAGTATCTCAATGACAGTTAAAGTTGCCATCAACGGTTTCGGCCGCATCGGCCGCAACGTCCTTCGCGCCATCGTGGAATCCGGCCGTACCGATATCGAAGTCGTTGCCATCAACGACCTCGGCCCGGTCGAGACCAATGCGCACCTGCTGCGTTATGACAGCATCCATGGCAAGTTCCCTGCAGACGTGAAGGTCGAAGGCGACACCATCATCGTTGCCGGTGGCAAGCCGATCAAGGTGACCGCTGTTCGCGATCCTGCCCAGCTGCCGCACAAGGAACTCGGCGTCGATATCGCGCTGGAATGCACAGGCATTTTCGTTGCCCGTGACAAGGCCGCTGCCCACCTCACCGCTGGCGCAAAGCGCGTCATCATTTCGGCTCCTGCCGAAGGTGCGGACCTGACGGTCGTTTTCGGCGTCAACCAAGATCAGCTGACGAAGGATCACCTCGTCATCTCCAACGCTTCCTGCACCACCAACTGCTTGGTCCCGGTCGTCAAGGTTCTGGATGACGTCGTCGGCATCGACCACGGCTTCATGACCACGATCCACTCCTACACAGGCGACCAGCCAACGCTGGACACCATGCACAAGGACCTGTATCGCGCCCGCGCCGCAGCCCTGTCCATGATCCCGACCTCGACCGGCGCTGCAAAGGCCGTTGGCCTCGTGCTGCCGCACCTCAAGGGCAAGCTCGACGGCACATCGATCCGCGTTCCAACACCAAACGTATCGGTTGTCGACTTCAAGTTCGTGGCCAAGAGAAACACCACGGTCGAAGAAATCAACGAAGCCATCAAGGCAGCCTCCAATGGCGCGCTGAAGGGCGTTCTCGGCTACACGGACGAGCCACTGGTTTCCCGTGACTTCAACCACGACAGCCACTCTTCCGTCTTCGCGACAGACCAGACAAAGGTCATGGAAGGTAACTTCGTGCGCATCCTGACCTGGTACGACAACGAATGGGGCTTCTCCAACCGCATGTCGGACACAGCAGTGGCATTCGCCAAGACCATCTGATTTTGTTCAGCCTATGAATAGCAAAACCCGGCGAGAGCGATCTCGCCGGGTTTTCTCGTTTCAGGACTTCAGTTCTCAGGCAAACGTCAGCATGGTCCTGTCATCGATTGGCCTGGACGGAACTGTGCAACGTGGATCTCACCCTCACGCTTGCGCGCCTGAGCAATGTCAAAGCTGTTCTGCATCCTCATGAGCGTATCCATAGACACGCCGAAGGCCTTTTCTATTCTCAACGCCATCTCTGACGATAGATTCGAACGCTCATTCAATAGCGCCGACAATGCCGCGCGCGTTACGCCGAGGACCTGCGCCGCAGCCGTTACCGACAGTTCAAGCGCCTCAATAATCTCGCTCTTGATGAAACCGCCGGGATGAGCAGGGTTCTTCAGGCGGATGCCTTGCATCGCATTCATAGCCACCTCCTAGTGGTAGTCTTCATAGTCAAGATCGACAATTTCGATTTCAGCTTGATCGATCCGCAGCGTGATCCGCCAATTCTTCGTCACGAAAAGGCTCCAGGTCCCTTTACGATCACCCACAAGCTGATGAGCCTTCCAGCTTGGAACCGTGCGCAACTCCTCCTCCCGTTCCATTTCCTGAAGGAACGAAACAATGCGAAGAAGTTTCGGGACTACGGCAGACTGCAGGCCGGTCGCGTCATCATCTTCGATCAGGCGGCGTAAACCTTTATGGATGACGTTTCGAATTTTCATATCAAAAGCTAGCAAATCAGGTGAAAAGCGTCAAGCTACGCTATCCGCATCATCCCACCGTTCTTTGCGATTGCGTTCGATAGTACATCTTTCATGAATTTCCCATCACCGCCTTGCTCTCGTCTATTTTCGCCCGGAAAAATCAAGACTAGGGATTCGGTCGCGTGTGTGTGCGCATCGCTCCCTGCCGTACCATTCGATAGACCTCGCCTTGCCCTGACCTCTGCGCAAACAGTGCGCCGTGGCCGTCCAAAACGTGGCGCATTGATTGCTGACGTGCGGGAGCATGCGTGGCAAGCGACCTTCATGGAAGGACGTGTGCGTGGAATCGTTTTACATCTTGCTCTTGGTCGCCACCGTCCTTGTTCTTATCGCCGCCTTTTCCAGCCTCATCGCCTACCGCTTTGGCGCCCCGCTTCTGCTCTTGTTCCTGATGATCGGCCTTGCCGCTGGCACGGATGGGCTGGGCATTCATTTCAGCAACAATCCGTTGGCCTATATGATGGGCTCGCTGGTGCTGGCCGTCATCCTGTTTGATTCCGGCTTCGGCACATCGGTCCAATCCTTCCGACTGGCGGCGGGACCGTCGATTGCGCTCGCCACCGTCGGCGTGGTGCTGACATCGGTCTTTTTCGCAGGCGCAGCCGCGCTTCTTCTGGGCTTTTCCTGGCTGGAAGGCCTGCTGCTCGGCTCCATCGTTGCCTCCACCGATGCAGCGGCCGTGTTCTTCCTCCTGCGCATCGGCGGCATCCATATTCGTGATCAGGTGCGCTCCACCCTTGAAGTGGAGTCCGGCACAAATGATCCCATGGCGATCTTCCTCACCATCGCACTGGTCGAAGTCGTGTCCAAGGGCGAAGGTCTTGCCGGTTTCGACACCAGCTTCCTGTTGCTGTTCCTGCAGGAAATGGGCCTCGGCGTGGTCTTCGGCTTGCTTGGCGGATGGATGATCGCGACTGTGGTAAACCGCTTTCAGGTCGACCGCGGACTGGTGCCCATCCTTGTTCTGGCCTTGGCGCTTCTGGTCTTTTCCTTCACCGGCGCAATGCATGGCAGCGGCTTCCTTGCGGTTTATGTGGCGGGCATCGTTGCGGGCAACCGCACGGTGTTTGCCAAGGGCGCGATCCGACGTTTCCATGAGGGCATGACGTGGCTGGCGCAGATCATCATGTTCCTGATGCTCGGGCTGCTCGCAACGCCGTCGCAATTTCCGGCCATCATCATACCGGCGGTCTTGCTGGCGCTGTTTCTCATCTTCATCGCCCGCCCGCTCGCCGTCTGGCTCAGCCTCATGCCCTTCAATTACACCCAGCAGGAAACCACCTTCGTGGCATGGGTGGGCCTGCGCGGCGCGGTCTCCATTCTGCTGGCCATCCTTCCCGCCCTTGGCGGATTGCCGGGTGCAGATGTCTATTTCAACGCAGCCTTCATCATCGTGCTGGTTTCTCTTCTGATACAGGGCTGGACCATCAAGCCCGTGGCCACAAAGCTCGGCCTCATCGTCCCGCCGCGCATGGGTGATGTCGACAAGCTGGAGGTGGACCTGCCCGGCACCGCCAACCACGAACTCATTTCCTATCGTGTCGCCAAGGGCAGTGCCGTGCTGCAGGGTGAACGCATTCCCCGCTGGGCCATGCCCTCGCTCGTGGTGCGGGATGGCAAGTCCATCCGTTACCAATATGCCGGACGCCTGCGCGAAAACGATCTGGTCTATCTCTTCGTCATGCCCAGCTACACGCGCCTTCTGGACCGGCTCTTTGCCAGCGCCAAACCCTTGACGAAGGATGATGAGGACATCTTCGGCACCTTCGCCATCTCTCCCCAACGCCCGGCGAAAGAACTGGATGCTTCCTATGGCCCCGGCCTTCTGACGACGCAGGAACAGTCGCTGACGGTCGCCGAGCTCATCCAGAACCGTTTCGGTGGCAAGGCCGAATATGCAGATCGCGTGCGGTTGGGCTCGCTCATTCTGATTGTGCGGGATCTGGATGAAAACCACGCCATTTCCAGCGTCGGCATCTCGCTGGAGCCGGTCGAACCCGCCACGGCGCTTCCGGTCTTCATCAGCTTCAAGGAGATCAACCAGCGCATCCGCAGCCATATCGCCAAGAAAAAGCAACGCGAAGCGCCTGCCGTGCCCGGTAACACGATACCGTCAGCCACACGTGACCCCGGCCAGAGCGAAAATCATGATTGAGCGACTTGCACCACCGGTCAGGCATAGTATGGTCGCGCGCAAAGCCAATCCTTTCAACGATATCAGGATCGATCCATGCCAGCCTTCAAGACCCTCGATCACCTTACCGACATCTCCGGAAAGCGCGTTCTCGTTCGCGTCGATCTCAACGTGCCGGTCGCTGACGGTAAGGTAACGGACAAGACCCGCATCGAGCGTGTTGCGCCAACGATCCTCGAATTGTCGAAAAAGGGCGCGAAAGTCATTCTGCTGGCGCATTTCGGTCGCCCCAAGGGTGAACCCGTCGCGGATATGTCGCTGTCCCTCATCACCTCCTCGGTGGAAGAGGTTCTGGGCCACAAGGTCCATTTCGCCTCGGATGCCATCGGCGCACTCGCAGCGGATGCCGTCGCCGCCATGACCAATGGCGATATTCTGCTTCTGGAAAACACACGCTTCCACAAGGGTGAAGAAAAGAACGATGCGGCCTTCGTGGCCGAGCTTGCCAAGAACGGCGATATCTACGTCAATGATGCGTTCTCTGCAGCACACCGCGCCCACGCCTCAACGGAAGGTCTGGCCCGCCACCTGCCCGCTTATGCTGGCCGCACCATGCAGGCAGAGCTTGAGGCGCTGGAAAAAGGCCTCGGCGCGCCCGTGCGCCCCGTCGTTGCCATCGTTGGCGGCGCAAAGGTCTCCAGCAAGATCGATCTGTTGATGAACCTCGTCAAGAAGGTCGATGCGCTCGTCATCGGCGGCGGCATGGCCAACACATTCCTGGCCGCACGCGGCACCAAAGTCGGCAAATCTCTCTGCGAGCATGATCTGGCAGAAACCGCAAAGCAGATCATGATCGAAGCAGCCACCGCAGGCTGCGCCATCGTGTTGCCGGAAGACGGCGTGGTTGCCCGCGAATTCAAGGCCAACGCCGAAAACGAAGTGGTCGATATCAGCGAAATCCCTGAAGATGCCATGGTTCTGGATGTCGGCCCCAAATCCGTCGAAGCCATCAAGGGCTGGATTTCCCGCGCTGAAACGCTGGTCTGGAACGGCCCGCTCGGCGCCTTCGAAATCGCACCCTTCGACAAGGCAACTGTCGCCGCCGCGCAATATGCAGCCGAATGCACCCGAAACGGCAAGCTCGTTTCCGTGGCCGGTGGTGGTGATACGGTCTCCGCCCTCAACCATGCAGGCGTAGCCGATGACTTTACCTACATCTCCACCGCAGGCGGCGCGTTTCTGGAGTGGATGGAAGGCAAGGTCCTCCCCGGCGTCGCCATCCTTCAGGAACAGAAGTAAACTCGAACACCGCGTTCCCGCTCTCCAACTGGAAAGCGGGGATGCCTGGCCTTGCCACACCCGTGACTTCATCCTCGGGCCTGTCCCGAGGATCCAACCACGTTCCCAAAAGAGCAACCTGAGAGATGCACCGATAACGCCGTGTGCGGCGTGACGCCTCATTGCGCCTCTTCATCGCATTTAAATATTTTTAAAGATTTCCTAAAGTTTCAAACGATTGAAATGATTTCAATCGTTTCAATGATTTAGCGTGCCATTTTCCTTCCTAAATTCTTCTGCTAACCCAGATTCATCGTGCTTAGGGAGATTGAAAATGACGGAACGTCTTGAAGACATCGCAGTGAAAATGGTTGCCGACGGCAAAGGTTTGCTGGCAGCAGATGAATCCACCGGCACCATCAAGAAGCGCTTTGACAGCATCGGTCTGGCATCCACCGAAGACAGCCGCCGCGATTATCGCGAAATGCTGTTTCGCACCGAAGATGCAATGACGAAGTGTATTTCCGGCGTCATCCTCTATGAAGAAACCCTCTTCCAGAAGGCCGCTGATGGCACGCCCTTCGTTGATATCATCAAGGCAGCGGGCAGCATTCCCGGCATCAAGGTCGATACGGGTGCAAAGCCGCAGGCCAACTTCCCCGGCGAAACAGTGACCGAAGGTCTCGATGGCCTCGCGGATCGCCTGAAGACCTATTACGAAGCCGGTGCGCGTTTTGCGAAGTGGCGCGGCGTCATCAACATCGGTCAGGGCCTGCCCACATGGGGCTCCATCAAGGCGGATTCGCAGGCGCTCGCCCGTTATGCCGCGCTGTGCCAGCAGGCTGGCATCGTTCCCATCGTTGAGCCTGAAGTTCTGATGGATGGCGAACCCGGCACCCACAGCATTGATCGTTGTGCCGAAGTGACCGAATGGGTGCTGCGCACCGTCTTCACCGATCTTTACGATGCCCGCGTCAACCTCGAAGGCATGATCCTCAAGCCGAACATGGTCATCGATGGCAAGAACGCCCGCAAGGCATCCGTCGAAGAAGTCGCCGAGAAAACCGTCAAGGTTTTGAAGGCCACCGTGTCGTCAGCCGTTCCGGGCGTTGCCTTCCTCTCGGGTGGCCAGTCTGCCGAAGAAGCAACCGCACATCTGAGCGCCATGAACGCTGGCTACGATCTCCCATGGGCCCTCACATTCTCCTATGGTCGCGCCCTTCAGGATACGGCTCTCAAGGCATGGGGCGGCAAGTCCGAGAATGTCGCAGCCGGCCAGCGCGCCTTCCGCCACCGCGCAGAAATGAACACGCTTGCCGCACTGGGCAACTGGAAGCAGGAGCTTGAAAAAGCCGCCTAATCCAGCCTCTGGCTTCAAGACCAGTCCAAACGCCGCTCGCAACATCGTTGCGGGCGGTTTTGTTTTTCAGTCCCCTTCAAAATCGCTTCCAGTCAAAGCATGATCAACTCGGCGTGCGACCTGCGTCACCCGACACGAACCCGACAGTCGGCCCGGTGACGTGGCAGTGGTGCGGCATCAAAGGCAGGTGTTCGACATCGAACGTGGAGAGACATCAATGTTGATACAGAAACTGAGACTTCAACGCGGCTGGTCGCAGGAACAACTGGCGACCATCAGCGGCCTCAGCACACGCACCATCCAGCGGATCGAGCGTGGGCAGGCGCCAAGTCTGGAGACCTCAAAAACATTGGCGTCCATCTTCGAGATCGATGTATCGCAACTCACCGAACAGGATCCCAAAGACATGCCCGCAACACCCATAAACAGCATCGAAGCGGAAGAGGCTGTCGCCTTCGCCCGCGTGCGCAATATCAAGGCTTTTTACATGCACGTCGCCAGATATGTCGTGCTTGTTGTGTTCCTTGCCGTGGTCAACCTTCTCACCAGCCCGCATTATTTCTGGGCCATCTGGCCAGCACTGGGGCTGGGCATCGCTGTCATCGGCCATGGTTTGCGAACGTTCGACATGGTGCCATTCCTCAATGCGGATTGGGAAAGGCGGCAGGTGGAGCATTATCTAAAGAGAAAACTTTGACGACATCAGAATGCTGCGGCTCTATTCAGGGCCGCAGCAGCAGAACCAGAGACCAGATGACAAAGGCAATCACGGCGAGTTTCCAGAAGTCGGCGCGTTTGCGCAGGCCCGGCAGGCCAAGCGGGCGAATAATCTGGACGACCATGGCCAGTAGTAAAAAAAGGCCTATTGCCTTCGTCATCCCGAAACCTTTTGGCTTTATTGTCACAGTGTCACAGGCTGGACATTTTTAACGCTCACCAAAGACACATACCCCATTCGCGCGCCATCCACAGCGGCGCAACCAATCGCTTAGCATGAGAGTGGCCTTATGAGCAGAAACCTTCTACCCGTATTCGCCCTTTTAACCAGCACCTTGTTTCTGTTTCTGGGCAATGGCCTTCAAGGCCTTCTCTTGCCCGTGAGGGGATCGGCAGAAGGATATTCCAACGAAGTGCTGGGCTTTCTCGGCACGTCATGGGCTGCGGGCTTCGTCGTTGGTTGTTTTGTGGCACCCAGCATCGTGCGGCGCGCCGGTCATATCAGGGCCTTCGGTAGTTTCGTCGCCCTCATCTGCCTCACCGTTCTTCTGACAGGACTTTTCGTCGATGATGTATCCTGGGTCGCGCTGCGTGCGCTGACCGGCTTCTGCACCGCCGGTACGTCCATGATTATCGAAAGCTGGCTTAACGAGCGCGCTACCAATGAAAGCCGTGGCGCGATCTTCTCCCTCTACATCGCCATCACTCTGTTTGGCGTCGTGGCAGGACAATTGCTGGTTCCATTCGGCACCGTCAGCAACACCTCGCTCTTCATGGTCTGCGCCATCATCTACTGCGTCGCCATCATGCCCGCCATGCTGTCGAAAGCGGAAAGCCCTCAGCCTCTCAAAAAGGTCAAGCTGGATCTTCCCGCACTCTACCGAAACTCACCGGTCTCCTTCATCGGCATTCTGCTGATCGGCATCGCCAACGGCGCATACGGCACCTTAGGCGCGGTTTTCGGCGCGCGTGCGGGCCTTGACCCCACCACCATCGCCATCATGGTCAGTGTCACCATCTTCATCGGCGCATTGGCTCAATTTCCGGCAGGCAAGCTTTCCGACAGGATAGACCGTCGCTATGTGCTAGCAGGCCTATCCGGCGTGGCGGCCCTCGCAGGCCTCGCCGTCACCCTCGTCCAGCCGGGTCACGCCTATGTGCTGATCGGCATGATCGCGGTCTATGGCGCCACCGCAAACGCGCTCTACCCCATCGCGGTCGCGCATGCCAACGACTACGCCTCCTCAGAAGACTTCGTCAAAGTCTCTGGCGGCCTTCTTCTGCTTTACGGCATCGGCACAATCATCGGCCCAACCCTCGGTGGCCCGATCATGACCTCCTTCGGCCCCTATGCCCTCTTCTGGGTCACGGCCATTTCGCACCTGCTCATTACCGCCTATGCCATGTTCCGCTCGCGCCAACGCGCCGCTCTGCCTGCGGAAGAGAAGGATAATTTCTCCACCACCGCCATGGCACAGATCACCCCTGAAAGCGCCTCGCTCGATCCTCGCGCCCCGCAATATCCCGAGGATGAGGCTGAGTTGGAAAAAGGAGCCGGAATATGAGTGTCTTTGACGAACCATCCATGAAGCCCCCAGCCACCACCCATGTTGTGGGTGGCGATCTCTCGCCATTGTCGGTGGACGAGCTGACGGCGCGCATCACAATACTTCAAGTGGAAATAACAAGACTGGAAGTTGAGCGTGAGAAGAAGGCAGCGGGCCGAAAGTCAGCAGAAACCCTGTTCCGCTCCTGATCGGCTGCGTGACGTTCCATTAACGTTACGCAGCGGGTCAGAATTTCGTTTACCATTAACCAAAAATTAAGCTTTTTAAGCGATTAATATACATGTTCAGTTCTGCTGAACCTCAGGCAGTTTCTCCTATCGGCGATTTGGTCTGATTTTTCTCCCTGTTTTACCTTGAGAGCCGCTTTTGCGGCTCTTTTTTTGTCCAGCCCCAAAATGACCAAAGCTGTGGGTATTAACCTTTCTTTAATAATCAGCTTGCGTATTTGGGCTATTGCTATCATCCTGAAAATACAAAGACGCCGGAACTATTACGCCTCAGTTCCGTTGCCGTAGTATGGTGCGTAAGCAGGATTTGAAAAAATGTCAGAACAGGTTTTGAATACTATCAGCTTTGCTGGCCGTGCTGCAGCTTCCAACCAGTTCAAGAGCCTTTATTCTGAGGGCATGACTTTGGTAGAAGAAACTGCGACCTACCTCGACGGTTCCGGGCGCGCAGCTTCCAAAGTATTGCCACGGATGGCATCGGTTCTTTACGCCGCAGAATCCATGCGTCTCACAACCCGCCTCATGCAGATGGCTTCCTGGCTTCTTCTCCAGCGCGCTGTCAACAATGGCGAAATGAGCCGCGATCAGGTCCTGAGCGAGAAGAACAAAGTCCGCCTCGACAACTTCAACGTTGATCGCAATGCTCCTGGCTGGGGTGACCTGCCAGAATCGTTCCGCGATCTCGTCGAGCGTTCGCTTCGCCTCCAGAACCGCGTCGCCCTTCTCGACCGCGAAATCTATCGTCCGTCTGAAGCCGCCAAGGTTCCAGACAATGAGAACAGTGTTCAGGCGCAGCTCAACCTGCTCCGCACCGCATTCTCAGGCAACTGAGACGCCAAGTCGGTTTTGAAGACGACTAAACACTTCTAAGGCAGACTTCGGTCTGCCTTTTTTGTTTTTCGGCTCTGTGAAATTTGGCCCCTCCCAAGCGAAGCGGCAAACGCCCCAAAAATCCACGCAACAAAAAACCCCGGATTGCTCCGGGGTTTTTGCTATTGTTTTCAGTATCAAGAAGCTTAGAGGCCGAGGCCGCCGAAACGCTTGTTGAACTTGGAAACGCGACCGCCACGGTCCATAAGCTGCTGGTTGCCGCCTGTCCAGGCAGGGTGCGAGCTTGGATCGATTTCGAGGTTCATGACCTGACCCTCGGAGCCCCATGTGGAGCGTGTTTCGTATTCTGTGCCATCGGTCATGACCACTTTGATCATGTGATAGTCGGGATGAATTTCAGCCTTCATGACAATCTTCCTGCTTTAGTGACATGCGGACCATTTGCCGCAATTGCGTCAACTGAGCCAATTCAATAATGAAGCTCCAGACCATTTGGCCATGGCTTCCCAATTCGATGCGGAGCCTATACATGAAGGTCACCGAGATAACAAGTGCCTGCTGATGCTCGGTCAACACTTGGCACAACAGCATGTCGGCAAATGTAGGAGTTGATCGTGGCAGACATTCAGGAACCGAAATCGGCCATGCGCAAATCGCCCAAGCCTCTCGCGAGCCTGTTCCCCTATCTGAAGCGCTATCGCGGGCTGGTTGCAGCCGCCATTTTCGCCCTTGTCCTGTCCTCTGCGATGACGCTCGCTCTGCCGCTGGCCGTTCGCCGGATCGTCGATCATGGCTTTGCAGGTGCCGATGGCGCCATGATCAACAATTATTTCGCCATGCTTCTGGCCATTGCCGTCGTGCTCGCTTTGGCCAGCGCCATGCGTTATTATTACGTCATGACCATTGGTGAGCGGGTCGTTGCCGATCTTCGCCGTGACGTATTCGCCCATCTCACCTCTCTGTCCCAGGCCTTTTTCGACGTCAACCATTCCGGCGAACTGGCCTCGCGCCTGACCGCCGACACGGTGCAGATCCGCTCCGCCTTCGGCTCATCCGCTTCGCAGGCGCTGCGCAACATCCTGCTCTGTCTGGGTGCCGTGGTCATGATGGTCTATACGAGCCCGAGCCTCTCGGGCCTTGCGCTGCTGGCCATCCCGCTCATCGTCTTCCCGCTCATCGCCTTTGGCCGCTCCGTCCGTTCGCGGTCACGCATCACGCAGGACGCCCTTGCCACATCCTCTGCCTTTGCCGCCGAAACCATTTCCGCCAGCCGCACCATCCAGTCCTTCAATGCGGAAGTGCTGGCCAACTCTCGCTATAATAATGCGGTCGAAACGGCCTATCGCGGCGCCCGTGCTGCCATCAGCGCCCGCGCAGTTCTGACAGCCGTTGCCATCAGCTTCGTCTTCGGCAGCGTCGTCGCAATCCTTTGGTACGGCGCGCATGGCGTTTTGAATGGGACGATTTCGGCTGGCACGCTCAGCCAGTTCGTTTTGTATTCCGTCATAGCCGCAAGCTCGCTCGGCCAGCTCTCCGAAGTCTGGGGCGAGCTGTCGCAGGCAGGCGGTGCCGCCGAGCGGCTGTCCGAACTGCTGCAGGAGAGATCGCCGGTCGAAAATCCCGCAGCGCCGGTTGCCCTGCCCGCTCCGGCCCGTGGCGAAGCAAGCTTTGAGAATGTTGCATTCCATTATCCACAGGCCGTTGGCAGACCGATTCTATCCGACCTGTCCTTCAAGGTTGCGGCTGGTGAAACGGTCGCGATTGTCGGCCCATCGGGTGCTGGGAAAAGCACGGTCTTTTCGCTGCTGATGCGCTTTTATGATCCGCAGAACGGACGCATCATGGTGGATGGCACCGATATCCGTTCGGTCACGCTGGAAGAGCTGCGGTCGCGGCTGGCCATCGTGCCGCAGGATGTGGCGATCTTTGCGGCCTCCATCCATGACAATATCGCCTTTGGCAAACCCAATGCGAGCCGTGACGATGTGCAGGCGGCAGCGGTCGCCGCACAGGCCGATGGCTTCATCACCAAGCTCGCAAATGGCTACGACACCATCGTTGGCGAACGCGGCGTGACACTGTCGGGCGGCCAACGCCAGCGAATCGCCATTGCCCGCGCCATTCTGCGGGACGCGCCCATTCTGCTTCTTGACGAGGCAACATCTGCGCTGGATGCCGAAAGCGAGACACTGGTGCAAAAGGCGCTGGATCAGCTGATTGCCAAGCGTACCACCATCGTCATCGCCCACCGCCTGGCGACCGTGCTGAAAGCCGACCGCATTCTGGTGATGGATGAAGGCCGCATCATCGAGGAAGGCTCGCATCAAAGCCTTTCCAGACAGGGCGGTCTCTATGCGAAACTCGCCCGTCTTCAGTTCCAGACATCAGGCGAGGATGAGGTCGTCACGCTGCTGAAATCCAGCTAGCCTCCGACACTCCGACCAGCCACGCGACCGGAAAACAGGCATCCTCCAAGGAAGGTGCCTTCCAGCGCATTGTAACCGTGCATGCCGCCACCGCCGAAGCCTGCGACTTCGCCCGCCGCGTAAAGCCCAGGCAGCGCCTCGCCGTTGCCATCCAGCACCCGGCCATGGAGGTCGGTGTGCAGACCGCCCAGCGTTTTGCGGGTGAGGATGTGCAGGCGAACGGCGATCAGGGGTCCGGCTGCCGGGTCCAGCAGACGGTGGGGCTTGGCGGTGCGCATCAGCTTGTCGCCGAGATAATGGCGCGCGCCACGGATGGCAGTGATCTGCGCATCCTTGCTGAAAGCGTTGGTCAGTTCCCGATCCCGCGCCTCGATCTGGTGGCGAATGTGGCCCGCATCGAGATGCCCTTCACCGGCAATGCCGTTCATCGCCTCCACCAACTCCTCCAGCGTATCGCGAACGGCGAAATCTTCGCCATGCTCCATGAAGGCCTTGACCGGACCGGGCGGCTCCTTGCCCAGACGTTTGAGAAGAAGGCGGATATTCTTGGCCGTCAGATCCGGGTTCTGCTCGGAACCGGATAGCGCAAATTCCTTCTTGATGATCGCCTTGGTCAAAATGAACCAGCTGTAATCGCTGCCCCGTTCACGCAGAATTTTCAGCGTGCCCAGCGTATCGAAACCCGGCATGGCAGGCGCTGGCAACCGATCACCCCGCGCATCGCACCAGAAGGATGACGGACCGGGCAGAATGCGGATGCCATGGTTTGGCCAGATCGGATCATGGTTCTTTACACCCTCGGTATAATGCCACATGCGATCGCGGTTGACGACCGCACCGCCCGCCGCCTCTGTGATGGCCACCATGCGCCCGTCCACATGGGCAGGAACGCCGCAGACCATTTCTGCTGGTGGTTGACCTAGCCGCTCGACCGGCCAGTTCTGGCGCACCAGCGCGTGGTTGCCACCAATGCCACCCGATGTGACAATGACCGCTGCGGCGGTGAGTTGAAATGTGTCAATACCGAGCCGGCTGCTGCTTTGCCCACGCTGAACCGTGTCCCGATAGAGCACCACGCCAGAAACGCCAGTCACCGCACCATTGGTGCTATCAAGCACATCGACCTGATGGCGGAATTTGAGAACAATGCGCCCGGTCTCGGCAAGGCTTTTGACCTTTCTGACAAAGGGCTCCAACACACCGGGGCCGGTGCCCCATGTCACGTGGAAGCGGGGCACGGAATTGCCGTGACCATGGGCATGCGCGCCGCCGCGTTCTGCCCAGCCGACAACCGGAAACCACCGCATGCCAAGACCATGCAACCAGGCCCGTTTCTCACCGGCTGCAAAATTCAGATAGGCCTCAGCCCAAAGGCGGGGCCAATGGTCTTCTGGCCGGTCGAAGGCTGCGGAACCGAACCAGTCCTGCCGGGCAAGATCGATACTGTCGCGGACACGCATGAAGCGCTGTTCGGGACTATCGACAAAAAACAGACCGCCGAGCGACCAGAAGGCCTGCCCGCCGAGATTCTGCTCGCCTTCCTGATCCAGCAGACAGACTTTCAGCCCACGCTCGGCAGCCTCGCTGGCCGCAACCAGACCGGCAAGTCCCGCGCCCACGACAATAGCGTCAAATTGCTCCATCAACCCCTCCCGGATAGATCGGATTACCTTTACGCAAACGTCAATTTTTTTGCAACGGATGCAGAAGCGCATTCCGTCAGCCAAGCTTCGCCGTTCACGCGGCAGCATCTGCCCGTGGCTTGATCTTCTCATTTCTGACCATCGCCATTTGAGGCCATGGGTATTTCGGACGGGGCGCTGGAAGTTGCCTCGTTGGGTAGTGTAAGGAGTGGCACCTTTCAGCGCCCCGTTCAGCGGTTTATGTCCGCCCACGATCTCTTGCCACGGCTGGCTATTCCCGGATGGCGAGGGCGAACCTTGCCGGAAAACCGGTCGGACATGACCAAGGTCCAACCCTTCCCCATTCCGGGCGGCGGCATCTCCTAAAGGATACCCCCTGCCAGTTCGGCCGCACCTGCCTTCGCCTGACATCCGCGCCGATTGATCGAGGCGCGGGCACAAGCGATCCGTTTTCCACGAGGTGGGCATAGGCTTTTGGCCGATGCGTCCCTCACGATCCGTCCGCATCCTTTACGATGCGGGGCAGATGCAGCGTGTTCCTGTGTACCGCCTGACTTTCGCCGTTCCGCCATCCGGTCGCGTTCGACCATAGGCGAAGGGCTGTCGGTACGCCCGGTGGCTGACGAGCCGGACTGACGCAGACGCGAAACGAACCCGTAAGGCCTTCGCAACGCACAAGCATCAGGCCGGATCGAACATGGAGGAGATTGCGCCAGCCGGTCCGAAACCGGCGCTATCCCCTCACCCGTTGCCCCCGGGGAGATCGCTGCCAGACCCCGGTGATGAAAGGTTGCGTAGCCTCATCACCACCAGCGCCGGTTCCGCCTCGCCGCAACGCCTTGCGGTGTATCCGAGGGCGGAACGGGACCATTGTGCGGGTGATTCGCCCGTCATTGAGAAAGTGCAGATCGATTTTTTGAGGATTTTCGGAGATTTTTATTAAGGCATTGATTCAGATAGGAAATATCTGGCGATATAGGAGCGCTGGCGGTTGGGGCACTACCCCTCACCTGCAGAATTACCGACTTAGCTGCACTGAGATCGTGATTTTCTATCCTCTCCCACAAGGGGAGAGGTAAGCCATAGCTGAGCCATTACCTTTCGGTCAGCTTCAACTCGATGCGTCTGTTCTGCGAGCGCGCTTCAGGCGTATCACCATCAGCTAAGGGTTGGTATTCGCCAAAGCCAGCCGCGACGAGGCGGTTTGCGGGGACGCCTTTGGAGATGAGATATTTGACCACGGAGGTCGCGCGGGCAGAGGAAAGTTCCCAATTGTCGCGGAAGCGGCCAGTGCCCGAAAGCTGGACATTATCCGTGTGGCCATCCACGCGCAGAACCCAGTTGATTTCGGCGGGTATTTCCTTGGCGAGATCAATCAGGGCCGTGGCGAGCTTGGCCATTTCGTCCTGACCTGCCGGGTTCATGTCATTGCCGCCTGAGGGAAACAGAACTTCGGACTGGAAGACGAAGCGGTCGCCCACAATACGAATATTTTCGCGGTCCGACAGGATCTCACGCAGGCGTCCAAAGAAATCTGAACGATAGCGGTTCAACTCCTGCACCCGCTGGGCCAGCGCTACATTGAGGCGGCGACCGAGATCGGCGATCTTGACCTGCGAGGATGAATCCTTCGCCTCGGATGCCTGCAAGGCGGTTTCGACAGAGGCAATCTGCGCGCGAAGCGCTGCGATCTGCTGGTTGAGAAGGTCGATCTGGGCAGAGGCACGCGCACCTGTCTGGCGCGCATCTTCCAGTTCACCCGTCAACTGACCCACGCGGGCATTGGCGGCTGAACTATTGCCCGCGCCGGAGTCCAGCAGGGATTGCAGGCGCGAACGCTCGGTTTCCGATACGGCCAGCGTGGATTGGAGATTGGCCAGCGTATCTTCAATATCCTGCTTGCTGCCCTTTTCCAGCGCCAGCAATTCGGTCAGTTCCGCGATCTGGTTGTTCAGACGGCTCATCACCTCATCCTTGCCGGAAATTTCCCGCGAGAGAATGAACTGCGCCAACACGAAGACGGTGAGCAGGAACATGATGGCCATGAGCAGCGTGGACAAGGCATCCACGAAACCCGGCCAGTAATCGACACCCCGGTCGCGTCGGCGGTTGCGCCCAAGCGCCATGATCACTCGCTCCCGTTATCGTGGCGGGATGAACTTCTGGCGTATTTCTGGTCGGCATCCATGCGCGCCGACAATCTGTCCAGCGTGCGGCGCAGGGATTTCGATTCCTCCTGCTGCGCCTCGATCCAGTCGCGCAGCATCTGCTGTTCGCCGCGCATGTTCTTGACGAGACCCTGAATGCCTTCCGCAAGGCTGGTCATGGCGGCCAGTGAACGCTCGCTGCCAGCGGCGCCGTAATTAGCAGACTTTCCATCCATATCCTTGCCGGTATCGGTCACGGACGAAAGCCAGTTTTCCAGTTCTGTATAGAAGCGGTTCTGGGCGCGACCGGCCTGAAGATCCAGAAAACCGAGAATGAGAGAGCCGGACAGACCGAGCAGAGAGGACGAAAACGCGGTGCCCATGCCCGACAATGGCGCGGTAAGACCTGACTTCAATGACGAGAGGATATCGTTGGTGTCGCCCGATGTCGGGTCAAGGCCCTGAATGACGCCGCTGATAGCGGCAATGGTGCCGATGAGGCCCCAAAATGTGCCGAGCAGGCCGAGAAACACCAGAAGGCCGATGAGATAGCGCGACGTATCGCGCGATTCGTCCAACCGCGTAGCGATGCTATCCAGCAGGGAGCGCTGCGTGACGGTGGAGACGCGCACATCGGTGCGCCTGCCGAAGACGGCGCGCATGGGCGCCAGAAGCTTTGGCGTGCGACCGGCCTTATCGACAGTGCCTGCGGCCTGAAAGCCGTTGAACCAGCGCACTTCCGGACGAAGCGAGAGAACCTGCGTGAAAACGAGAATGATGCCGATGACCAGAACGCCGAGAATGAAGCCGTTCAGGCCCGGATTGGTCATGAAAGCCGATTGCGCCTGCCGGAACAGAATGGCGGCGAGGAAGGCGACGATGATGAGGAAGATGACCATCGTCCACAAAAATGGCGTGGGGCTCGACAGTTTGTGGTGATATTCCTTCGTCACCTCTCTCTCGACGCCAACGTCCAGCCGTTCCGTATCCGCCATAATGCTCATTCCCTTTGGACCTGCCGCAACACACGTTTGAACACGCCTTGCAGCGGTTCGCAAACGCATGATCGCGGTTACGAGCGGAAGCTAGTGGAAAATTGCGACGAATTGAAGTGAAAAGCCGGTAACGTCCCAAGGGTTTTTTAACCCTTGATCAAGAGAGGCGTCAGCAAACGACTCTTCTGGAGATTAACGAGCGAAAAAAGAGGCTTAACGGCCCGGAATGGGTCGGTTGACGACTTCGTGCAACGCCTTGCGGATATATTCGTTGCCGGCAACGACGGTGCCAGTGCCGAGAATATCCTGTCCACCCTTCATGTCACTGACGAAACCGCCCGCTTCACGGATGATGACGAGACCGGCAGCCATATCCCAAGGGGAAAGATCCGCTTCCCAGAAACCATCGAGACGGCCTGCCGCAACATAGGCCAGATCCAGCGATGCAGCGCCGAAACGACGGATGCCAGCCACTTCGCCCATGGCATGACGCAGCTCAACCAGGAACTTGCCGTGATTGCCACGACCCAGATGCGGCACGCCGCAGCTGACAACGCAATCGGTGATCTGCTTGCGGGCGGCTACGCGAATGCGGCGATCATTAAGGAACGCGCCACTGCCGCGTTCCGCGGTGAAGAGCTCATCCGTGGCGGGGTTGAAGATAACACCCGCGACGATTTCGCCATTGCGCTCCAACGCGATGGAAACGGCAAATTGCGGAATGCCGTGCAGGAAGTTGGTGGTGCCATCAAGCGGATCGACGATCCAGCGATGCGCGCCGTCAGAACCCTTTTCCTCGCCGCCTTCCTCACCCAGAAAGTCATAGGTCGGACGGGCCTTCATCAACTCGTCATGGACGATCTTTTCAGCCTTGAGGTCTGCCTGTGACACGAAATCGCCGGGGCCCTTGACCGAAACCTGCAGGTTCTGAACTTCACCGAAGTCACGAGCCAACGATTTTCCGGCCTTGAGAGCGGCCTGAACCATGACATTGAGAAGGGCTGAACGGGCCATGACGTTGTTCCTGAAAGGTGGCTGAACCTGCTAGCCGAAATTTCCGGCAGGCACGCAAATGCGGTTTCTGATTGAAAGTTTGCGGTTCAAGACCACAAAACGCGCTGGAATTCAAGGTAAAAAGCCGAAAGGCAGCCGAACAGGCGTCCGACTCAGGCAGGGCGGAAGCGGTTTGCAGCGTCGATGGCTTTTCTTTGCTGCTCTTCTTCGATTCCGAGGTAGAAATCTTCCAATCCGGGGTCCTTGAGACCGGCGCGGCGCGAAAGCACGTACCACTTCGCGGCTTCGACCGGATCAGGCTTGGTGCCGAGCGCCTGAATATAAAGATGGGCGATCTTGTTCTGGGCAACGACATTGCCGCGCTGGGCAGCGCCAAGGAGCCAGCGGAAGCCCTCTTCCAGATTGCGCTCACCGCCCACACCGTTGACGAGCCAAACGCCGAGATCAACCTGCGCCGTATCGAAACCTGCCTTTGCAGCTCGCATCAGCCAGTCGCGGGACGTGGCTTTCTTTTCGGGCGGTATGTCGTTGAGGTTCCAGTAGATCTGCGAAACGGCATATTGCGCGTCGGCTACGCCCTTTTCGGCCGATTTCTCATAAAATGGCAAAGCTGAGTGAAGGCCATTGGGCCCCGGCGCCTGCGACACCAGGATCTGCGCCCAGTTGAATTCCGCCTCGGCATTGCCAGCCTCAGCGGCACGGCGCATGTAATCATCGGCCAGCGTCTTATCACGCTTGACGACTTTGCCTTCCATCAGAATGAGGGCATATTTGAACATGGCGACGGGATCGCCGCCCTTTGCCGCCTGCTCGAACCAGAAGGCTGCGGTCTTGTCATCGCGGGCAATGCCGAAGCCGCGCGACATCATCTCTGCGACCAGCGTCTGGGCCGGTGCATCGCCTTTTTCCGCGCGCGCCAAAGCCTTGGACAGCGCCTGCACATATTCACCGCGCTGATAGTGGCCGAAGGCCTCATCCACCTTGCCGGTGAATTTTTTCTCGGGCGGAAGGGCTGGAAGTTCGGCGCCCATGCGCTGGTAGACAGTGACCCCTTCGGAAGGCTGCAAATCCTTCTGGTCGTCAGCGCCGACGCGACCCTTGCGGATCGGCTCGGCATTGGCATCAGACGGACGCGACAGGACTTCCGGGCCATCGGCTTTGGCGGGGCCAAAATCCGTATCTTCATCCGTCGGCGTCATTGTATCAGGCTGCGGCGCGCTCGCTCCCACACCCGGCAGAAGCTCGGATTGTGGCGGTGCCGGTTTCGGGTCCTGTGCAAAAACGGCATGCGGCACAATCGCGCAAGCCAGAGCGAGAGCCGAAACAGACAGACGGAAACGAAGCAAACGAGCGATCATCGCCTGTATCAACCGCCAAACCGTGGCGCTTTTTCGTCCAGCAGCGCATTCGCTTCAGCAACCGCCTGCGCGGCACCGCCAGCATGGCCAAAAACGGCGTCCCGCAGGGCAACGAACTCGACGCCGGTTTCAGACACGGCAACCACCGAGGCGACATCGGAACCGCCCATGACGATAGCAGGGATTTCGATCATGGAGGCCCACCATTCGCCAAGCGCGAGGTTCTTGGAATGGGCATCCGGCTTGATATCGCCTTCCAGCTTGCCGAAGAACATATAGTCCGGGTTGCTCTCGCCCTGCTCCAGCGCCTTGTGACGGTCATCGGCATTGCCGCCGCCAACGATGAGTTTCGGCGAGAAACTCTCCATGGCTTCAGCCAAAGCTTCCGTACCGCCGAGCACATGCAGGCCATCTGCCTTCACGCGGCTTGCCGTGCGGCTATCGCCAGCCACCAGTGCCGCCGCACCCGCTTCCTGCACGATGGGAACCAGCACTTCTGCCAATTTCTGGAAGGTCGCGTCGTCAAGACCATATTGGGGAATGATGACGGACGCGACATCGCCGCCACGCAGCGCATCTTGCAGCATCTTTGCCTGATGTTCGGCATCATCATGCGCAGGCACGATCAGAACGAGGCGGCAACGGTTTTTGGGAGCAGACATCGGTTTTTCCATTTTCCGCAGACAGAACGCTTCCCGCGCAATCTGCACTCGTTTTCATATAGCAATTCCGATAGACCGGACAGGCGAAAGGATCAACCTTCATCCATGCTGCATGATTTTCATTTTTTTCTCGTCGCCATCCCCGCTGTCATCCTCGTTGGCCTTTCCAAAGGCGGGCTCGGCGGTGCGCTGGCATTGATGGGCGTGCCTTTGATGGCGCTGGCCGTGCCGCCGGTTCAGGCCGCGGCCATCTTTTTGCCGATCCTCGTGGTCATGGATCTGGTCGCGCTGATGGCATGGCGCAAATACAATCACCGCCAGACCCTGCTGCTTATGCTGCCGGGGGCGATTGCAGGGATTACGCTGGGATGGGCGATGTCCAGCATGATTTCAGCCGATGCCATGCGCCTTGTCGTGGCAAGCGTCACCATCATCTTTGTCATCCGCTATTTCTTCGAGGCTTATCGCACCGCGCGCGGCGGGCAGGAAGCACCGGCCAAAGCCCAGAACCCCGTCAAGGCGACCATCTGGTCCAGCCTTTCGGGCTATGCCAGCTTCGTGGCGCATGCAGGCGGCCCGCCCTTCCAGATTTACGTGCTGCCGCTGAAACTGGACCCCAAGGTCTATACCGGCATGAGCGTTCGCTTCTTCGCCATCATGAATGCGATCAAGCTCATCCCTTATTTTGCGCTAGGCGCGCTTGACTCCGCAAACCTCACGACATCCGCCATGCTGCTGCCGGTTGCCATGGTGGCCACCTTTGCCGGGGCAAAAGTGGTGAAATACATGAAGCCGGCGATCTTTTATCCATTGATGTACGCCATGGCCTTCCTGGCGGCGCTGAAGCTTCTGTGGGATGGGCTACCGATCTAGCCACGGTAAGCCAAACAAAAGGCCCTGATCGCGGTAGCAATCAGAGCCGGGCTTTCAGGCTGCGACGTAAACGATACTGACGTCAGGCAACAAAGATTTTAGGCGATTAATGCTTGGTGGAGGCTTGCAGCCTCTGCATTTCATCCTTCAGGCGCAGTTTCTTGCGTTTAAGATCCACAATCTGCCGATCATCTGAGGAGGGAGAAGCCAATACGGTTTCTAGCTCCTCCTCAAGAGCACCGTGTTTCTTTTCCAGCGATGCAATATGAGCCTGAATGGTCATGCGGCACGTCCTTCCTTGTTGAACCTACCTCCCGCGCTCCATCGCAGGAGTTTCAGGTTTACGACAGCAATGTGACATGGAACGCCGCGCTTGTCGAAGGCGAAATGAAGGCCATAATGGGGCAATTTGGTTGTAAGGGAAACTTCCCGTTACCGTGATTTGATGGTACAGGCACCAAGAGCGACAACAAAATAGCCGGATGGCGGTCCGGTTGTCTTAAAATGGGGAAGACAGAGATGCCCGATCAGGATCAGGCCGACGTTCGGCTGGTGCTTGCGCGACTTCGCCAGGAACACGAAGATTACGATGCGGCAATCAACGCCATGATGCAGACCAACTGCGAAGCGTTGCGCATTCAGCGCATGAAGAAGAAGAAGCTGGTTATCAAAGACAAGATGACACAGATCGAAGACCAGATTATTCCCGATATTATTGCCTGATACGGAGATCACCGTTGAGCACAGAAACACCGCCCGTCGCCATCATCATGGGTAGCCAGTCTGACTGGGAAACCATGAAAAACGCCGCCGATACGCTGGACGCGCTGGATGTGGAATATGAAGCGCGCATCATTTCCGCCCATCGCACGCCAGAGCGCATGTTCAGCTTTGCCAGCGGCGCGCGCGACGAAGGTTTCAAGGTCATCATCGCAGGTGCCGGTGGCGCAGCCCACCTGCCCGGCATGACAGCCGCCTTGACGCCGCTGCCGGTTTTCGGTGTTCCCGTACAGTCAAAAACCATGTCGGGTCAGGATAGCCTCTATTCCATCGTGCAGATGCCCGCCGGTATTCCCGTCGGCACGCTGGCCATCGGCCGCGCTGGCGCCATCAATGCAGCGCTGCTGGCCGCAGCGGTGCTGGCACTGTCTGACGAAGATCTGGCAGACCGGCTGGACGAATACCGCGCCCGCCAGACAGCCGCCATTGCAGAATACCCGCTGGATACGCCGCAATGACATCGAAACTTCAAGGGAAATCCGGGACCATCGGCATTATCGGTGGCGGTCAGCTTGCGCGCATGCTGGCCATGGCTGCTGCCCGCCTCAACTTCCGCACCATCGTGCTGGAACCGCAGGCCGATTGTCCGGCAGCACAGGTCTGCAATCGGCAGATCGTGGCCGCCTATGATGACGAGACGGCGCTGGCCGAGCTTGCCAGCGTTTGCGACGTCGTGACCTATGAGTTCGAGAATGTGCCCGTCGTGGCCGCACAGACGCTGTCGGCGTCTGTTCCCGTCTATCCGCCACCGCAGGCGCTCAGCGCCTCGCAGGACCGGCTGACGGAAAAGCGCTTCCTCAATGATTGCGACATTCCGACCGCCGGTTTCCGGCCAGTGGACGACCAGGCAAGCCTTGAAGCCGCCCTTGCGGAGTTTGGCGGCAAAGGCGTACTGAAGACCCGCCGCATGGGATATGACGGCAAGGGCCAGCGCGTGTTCAAGGGTGGCGAAGACCTAACCGGCATCTTCGAGGCGATGGGTGGCGTGGCCCTCATCCTCGAAAGCTTCGTGCCCTTCGAGCGTGAAATCTCCATCATTGCCGCCCGCTTTGCCGATGGCACAGTGACCTGCTACGACCCTGCCGAAAACGTACATCTTTCCGGCATTCTCCACACCTCCACCGTTCCGGCCAATCTTTCCGATTCTGCCAGAACCGTGGCCGAGGAATCCGCCGGGAAACTGCTGGCTGCGCTGGATTATGTCGGTGTTGTCGGTATCGAGTTCTTTGTTCTGAGCGATGGATCGCTGGTCGCAAACGAGATCGCGCCACGTGTGCACAATACCGGCCACTGGACGGAAGCAGCCTGCGTGGTTTCGCAGTTCGAACAGCATATTCGTGCAGTGGCGGGGCTTGCTCCCGGCTCCACACAGCGGCATTCCGATTGTATGATGACCAACCTGATTGGCGACGACATCAACGATGTGCCGGGCTGGCTGGCAAAAGAGGATTGCCTTGTGCATCTCTACGGCAAGACAGAAGCCCGTGCAGGCCGCAAGATGGGCCATGTTACGCAGGTAACGAGCCCCGGAAAACCAAGTCTTTCCCGGCAAAATATGCCTTAATGTGTTGACAGGCTGGGACTGACGGGGTATTTGCCAGCCAACCGAAAAAAGCGCGCCCTCGTAGCGCGTTTTTGATTGTTGAGATATGCGTGGCAAGAAGCGTCACGCCAAACTGCGGACCAGAAAAATGAAAATCAAGAACTCGCTTAAAGCGCTTAAGGCCCGTCACCGCGACAACCGTCTGGTTCGCCGTAAGGGCCGCGTCTACATCATCAACAAGATGAACCCACGTTTCAAGGCTCGTCAGGGCTGATTAACGTTTGCATCTGTGCCCGTCTCGTCGTGGCGGATCACATTGTTGATAGACTGCAAAATTCGATTTCATAATTGGCGCAGCTGGATTATCCTGTCCAGATGCGCCAGTTTTGTTTTCGAGCCATCACATTTACCTGCCTCGGAGTTGCTTTTGCCAGCGCCCCGCAGCTGACCACGCCCGCCGCCGCGCAGGCTCCCCAGTTACAGCAGCCTCAATTACAGACGCCACAAGTTCAAACGCCTGATGGGAACGCCGCCTCCCCCACCGCGAATGCCGGGGCCGCCGCCCAGCCGGAAACCACACCTGACGCCGCCTTGAGCCGTCTGTTTTCCAGCCTGAAGAAAGAGCGTGATCCTCAAAAAGCCCGCGTCATTGCCAATGAGATCGTTGGGCAGTGGACGGATTCCGGCAGCGCCACCATCAATCTGCTCCTGACATGGTCTGAAGAAGCCGCTGAGGAAAAGCGCAAGGCTGCGGCCTATGACTTTCTCGATCAGGCCATTCTTCTGGAGCCGGACTTCGCGCAAGCCTGGTATCGGCGTGCGCTGGTGCATTATGCGGATGGCGATACCCGCAAGGCCATGGCTGACCTCAACAGCACGCTGCAAAAGGAGCCGCGCTTTTTTCCGGCCCTTGCGAGCCTTGCCAATATTCTTGAGAGCAACGAGCGCGACGCGCTGGCCCTGAAAGTGTGGGAGCAGTATCTGGCGCTATACCCCGCAGACAAGGATGCCCAGAAGGAAGCGAGCGACCTTACGGAAAAACTCGCGGGAACGCGCAGCTGACGCCAGTCAGCGGCTGATGATTTAAGCCACGCCGATGCGCAGAAGATCGTGGAAGTGGATAAGGCCAATGGGCCTGTTGTCTTCATCGATCACGATCAGAGCGCCGATATGATGTTTCTCCAGCGTTGCGAGCGCGGCAGTCGCCAAAACGTGTCGGCTGACCGTTTTCGGCGTAACGGTCATGATATCATCGACCCGAAGCTCCGACAGATTGCGCGTGAGGTTTCGAGCGAGATCGCCTTCGGTCACAATACCGCAGAGACGGCCGTCCTCATCCAGCACGGCCACGCAACCGAAGTGCTTGCTTGCGAGAACGCCGATTGCTTCGCGCAACGCGGTGCCCTTCGGCACCAGCGGCAGACGGTCTCCGGTATGCATGATATCGCCGACAAGTGCGAGACTCGCGCCGAGCTTTCCGCCCGGATGAAACACGCGAAAATCACCCGCCGTGAAGCTGCGCGCTTCCAGAAGGGCGATGGCGAGAGCATCGCCCAAGGCCAACTGCATCATGGTGGATGTGGTGGGCGCCAGCCCATGCGGGCATGCCTCCTGCTCATTGGGAACAAGCAGCACGATATCCGACGCCTTGGCGAGAGAGCCGTCTTCTGATGAGGTCAACGCGATGAGCGGAATGGAAAAACGTCTGGTATAATTGATGATGCTGCGAAGCTCAGCGCTTTCACCACCCTTGGAAATGGCCAGCACCACATCATTGCCGCCAATCATGCCCAGATCGCCATGGTTGGCTTCCGCTGCATGCACGAAAAAGGCCGGCGTTCCCGTGGATGCGAAGGTGGCTGCGAGCTTGGAGCCGATGTGACCACTTTTGCCCACACCGGTGATGATCAGACGCCCATCCGATTTGCCGATGGCATCGATAGCCTTGCAAAATCCATCACCAAGATCGCCCTGAAGCGCCTGCTCCAAAGCGGCAAGACCGTTTCTCTCGATCGAAACGGTCCGCAGTGCAGACTCGATGGCGTTGTTTTCAACCAGTGTGACAGCTCTCGTAATCATGCCGGACTGATACTCTTTTCCACAAAACATGTCTATTGGCGACAAGCTTGAGGCGCGGCTTTAGCGCGCCATCTTTTTCTGGCCGGGCAGCATGCCCGTGGGGCATTCGCCCCCATGGCGCGCATCAATTGTGAAACTCTGCGCCTCCTCCCCGTCCTTGCCCGCAAAGACGGTCGTCGATTCCAAGTGGTACTGCGACTGAAAATCCCCTGACAATTCCACCAGAAGCTTGACCTTACCTGTGAGGCCGGACTGGCACTGGGCAAGCAACGTGCGCCCCTTCTCAGTCTTTTCCGTGTGAAGAACCTCGCATTCAGCGGCAAAATCGGTCCAGATGTCGGTGTTGACGACATTGTCCTTGCTATCATCCACGCAGGCAGACCAGTTTGCAAACAGGTTGTCTTTCGAGGAAATAATCCAAAGCCCCGCCTTGCGCGAAGGCAAATCAGAGGCGCTGCCAGCAGCTGGCAAAAGCAGCGCGGTAACGGCAAGGCAGGCGGCGCGTCGCAAATATCTGTTCACTGCAAGATTCCCAAGACGTAGCAGGTTCTGGCTTTCCTATAGACCAGACGGTCCGCCGGTTGAAGAGCAGCACGCATCTGCCATTTTTTACAGAATGTTAACCATAAAATAACCCTGCGCGGGCAGACTGCGATTTCACCACAGCTCCGCCAGTGGCTGATATACTGCAAGAAAAACAGATGCTTATGACGATTGAAGCGTCAGAGGTGCAGGAAGCGGAAGATTTGCCTTTGGCGGCGAGATTTTGTCGGGACCGGATAGAAGCACGCATGGATCATCACAGCACCGCAAGACGTCTTTCGACGTGGCGGACAGCCGCCCCGGTGCTGCTGGCCCCGGCGCTGTTTGCTTGTGCCGTGTTGTGGCCTGAAACAGCGGCCCTTGCCCAATCGGCCAACCAGCCACCCCAGACTTCAGGCCTTCGAACCCTGACGAGTTCCGATCCCTTTATCGGCCAGAATAATCTATCCGTCATCGATCCTGACAGCCCCAACCGGCGGCAGCCAGCACCGGCAGCGGCTACCCCTGACCCATTGACCACCGGCGCCACGCGCCCGCTTTCCAACCCCGGCGACGCCATACCGGAAGACCTTGACGGTGCGGCGGAGGCTGCAGTCACGTCTGAAAATGGGGCAGAGCCAACCGTGGATGGCGGAGAAAACGCACGTAACGATGATGGCAGCGCCCCCGGCATCCGCCTGGGAACGCTGACCCTTCGCCCTTCGATCAGCCAGACGCTGAACCACGAGAAAAAGACATTTTCCAACGGCTCCACCAGCCGCACCTATTCGACCACTGCCATTCGCGGCACGCTGACCAGCGACTGGTCGCGCCATGCGCTGACGATCACTGGCGAGGGCGCCTATCAGCGCAATCTGGGTGGCAGCAGCGCGGGCGAAGAGCCGACCGCCAATATAGGCGCCGACCTTCGCCTTGATCTGGGTGACGGCACACAGGCCAACCTGAAAGCAGGATATGCCTTCAGCCGCGAAGACACCAATGATCCCAACGCCATCTCCAACGCCTCCGTGCAGGGCGGCGAGCATGTGTTTACGTCTGGTGCGTCCGTGGAGCGCAATGTCGGCATCTTGAAAGCTCTTGCCGCGCTGGATCTTTCCCGCACCGTCTATACGGATGCCAAGGGCGTCAATGGCCAATCCATCAGCCTTGCCGACCGCGACCGTTACGGCGCGGGCATTCGCGGGCGGCTGGGTTACGAATTATCGCCAGCGCTCATTCCCTTTCTAGAAGTCACCGCGGGCCTGACCAATTACGACCAGACGCGGGACAATACCGGCTATGAACGCTCCTCGCAGAGCTATGGCGCGAAGGTGGGCGCGCAGATCGATTTGGGTGAAAAGCTGCGCGGGGAAGCCGCCATCGGTTATCTTCGCAAGGGCTATGATGATGACCGTCTGGCGGCTATCAACGCGCTGGCGATGGATGGCAACATCGTCTGGTCGCCCCAGCGCGGCACAGATGTCAACCTTGGCCTTCGCACCACCATCGAAGATTTCGCCGGTGGCGCGCGCGGTGGGTGGATTTCAAGGCAATTGACGACGGGCCTGACGCACCAGCTACGCAGCGACCTCGTGGCACGGCTGACGGCTGGGTTGGAGCGCCGCTCCTACCTTACCTCAACCATCAGGGACGAGACGGAATATACTGTTGGTGCCGGGCTGACATGGAACATCAACAGATATCTCGATCTGACCACTGACATCAGCTACGAGACGACGCCTGTGACCGACAACAGCCAATGGCGGATTGGCGCAGGTCTGACCCTGAGGCGCTAGAGCGTCCCTTAGTTTACGCAATTCCGGACGCAAAACCGGTTCCCACTTTTGCTGGATTGCTCTGGAACAAAAATCCCGGCACGAAGGCCGGGATTTGTCGTTTAAAGGTTTGAGACCTTACTTCAGCTTGTTGACGAGCGCCTTCAGCGGGCCCTCGATGGAAGGGCGGATATCGCCACGTTCCAGCGCGAAGGCAACGTTTGCCAGGATGAAGCCATCCTTTGCGCCGCAGTCGAAGGTTTCACCGTTGAAGCGGTAGCCCGCAAAGTCCTGGCTCTTGGCCAGCGACAGCATGCCATCGGTCAACTGGATTTCGTTGCCAGCGCCGCGTTCCTGATTTTCGAGAATATTGAAAATCTCGGGCTGAAGAATATAACGGCCATTGATGTAGTAGTTCGATGGCGCGGTTCCCTTGGCAGGCTTTTCGACCATTTCGGTGATCTTGAAGCCTTCGCCAACAGTTTCGCCAACGCCGACGATGCCGTATTTGTGGGCCTGGTCGGGTTCGCATTCCTGAACCGCGATGACGTTGCCGCCGGTCTGATCGTAAAGATCGACCATGCCCTTGAGGCAGCTCTTTTCAGAGTGCATGATCATGTCTGGCAACAGCACCGCAAATGGCTCGTCGCCAACGATATCACGCGCACACCAGACGGCATGGCCAAGACCAAGAGGTACCTGCTGGCGCGTAAAGCTTGCAGTTCCTGCCTTGGGCAGAATACCCGACAGCAGCGTCAGTTCAGCGTTCTTGTTGCGCTCGCGCAGCATCTGCTCCAGCTCGAACTGAATATCGAAGTAATCTTCGATCACCCCTTTTCCACGGCCGGTTACGAATACGAAATGCTCGATACCCGCTTCGGCAGCCTCATCCACCACATACTGGATGACCGGCTTGTCGACCACGGTCAGCATTTCCTTTGGAACTGCTTTTGTTGCGGGCAGGAAACGTGTTCCAAGACCCGCTACCGGGAAAACTGCTTTTCGAATTTTCTTCTGTTCTACCACACGTTCCTCCTTGAGGGATTCGCTCGATCAAATATCACCCACGACATTGTTATGGCAAAAGTGGCGATCTTTTGTAAGTGATGACGTTACGCATAGTTAATGGTAAAGAATTTGTTGACTTTGAGTTGTTAAAACATCGTCAAGCCCGATGCGTATCTCGCAATCGAAATGAAATTCGAGAGAAACGAAAGACTGCCGATGAAAAAGCTGATCCTTTCCCACATTCGCAAATTTGGCTGCATGGCATTTGCGGGCATCGCAATCGCTTTTGCGCCATCACCTGCCAATGCTGATGCAGGTTTCCGCCAGTGGATCAACCAGTTCTATGCCACCGCCGCCAAGGAAGGCATTAGCAAATCCACCTACCAGAAGGCATTCGCAGGCGTGACCGAGCCTGACCCGGACGCCCTGCGCAAGGCAACCTTCCAGCCGGAATTCACCACCAAGATATGGGATTACGTCGATAGCCGCGTCAACCCGTATACGGTGCGCATTGGCCGTGAAATGAAGATGAAGCACGCCACGACCCTCAACTGGATCGAGCGTAACTTCAAGGTGGACAAGCACGTCATCCTCGCTATCTGGTCGATGGAGTCCAATTATGGTGCAGTTCTGGAAAAGCCGGAACGCCTGCACAACATTCCACAGGCGCTGGCAACCCTTGCCTATTCCGACCCCAAGCGTGGCAAGTTTGCCCGTAACCAGCTGATTGCGGCACTGAAAATTCTGCAGGCCGGTGATGTGACGCCAAAGCAACTGACCGGTTCATGGGCCGGTGCCATGGGCCACACCCAGTTCATTCCCACCAGCTACCTGCTCTATGCAGTGGACGCAGACGGCAATGGCAAGCGCGACATCTGGCACTCCATTCCCGATGCTTTGGCAACCGCTGCCAACCTTCTGGCCAAGAACGGCTGGGAGCCGGCCCGCACCTGGGGCTATGAGGCGGTCGTTCCCAATGGTGGCGGGCGTTATGAAGGTCAGACAAAGACCATGGGCGAGTGGCAGAAGCTGGGCTTTGCCCGCCCAAGCGGCAAGGGCTTCCCCCGTGCCTCAGACCGCGCCACGCTGAAGATGCAGGGCGGTGCCAACGGCCCCGGCTTCCTGATGACGAAGAACTTCTTCACCATCAAGCGATACAATTCATCTGATAGCTACGCGCTGGCAGTTGGCCTTCTGGCCGATGAAATTGCCGGCACCGGCGGCATGCAGCAGCGCTGGCCGCGCCCTGATAATACGCTGGACGTGAAGGAAAAGTTCGAATTGCAGACCCGCATGAAAGAGCTTGGCTATTATGATGGCGAAGTCGACGGCAACTTCGGGTCCGGCTCCAAGGCCGCCATCAGCGCGATCCAGAAACGCATGGGCATGGAAAATGATGGCGAGCCCTCACGCCTGTTGCTGCGCGCGCTGCGCAATTGACAGCGCTTGCGGACGGCACCAGAATTAGAAGAACATAATACGTAAAGAACCGTCCGGGAGTTCAAGGCCGTGGTGAGAATGAACACAGGCAATTTTAAACGCATGACGCGGCGCATAGGTGCCGTGTTTCTGGCGTTTGTCATCAGCCTGCCTGTGTCGGTTCCTTACGCGCAAGCACAGGAGCAGCGTGAGCGCCGCACCCTGTTTGAAATGATGTTTGGCAGCCCCAACAGGCGCGATGAACGAACATATGAGCAGGAACGCAGACAGCCGCCGCCGGAAAGAACGAGACGTCCGCCGCCAGCCGCCCGCGATAACCGCGCCGTGACGCGCCCAGCCGCCCCGCGCAAGACGCCATCCGTGGTGCAGATGCGAACCGCAAAGCCCGGCCCCGTGGCCAAGGCTGAAAATGCGCGCCGCGTTCTGGTCATTGGTGATTTTCTGGCTGGCAATATGGGCGAAGGCCTTGTTTCCAGCTTCCAGAGTTCGCCCGCCATTACCGTGGATGTCCGCTCCAACGGATCATCCGGCCTTGTGCGCACGGATTACTACGACTGGTTTGCCAATCTTCCACAATTCATCAAGGAAACCAGCCCCGCCACCATCGTCATCATGCTGGGCTCCAACGACCGCCAGATGATGGTGATGGGCGACACCAAGGAAAAATACGGCACCGATGCCTGGCTGAAAGAATATGAGCGCCGCATCGATGCGCTGATTGCCATCGCCAATCGCCAAAAGGTGCCCGTGCTCTGGGTGGGTCTCCCCGCTTTCCAGTCGCCCTCGCTGACCGCCGATTTCGTCAGCTTCAACCGCCTTTACCGCAGCCACATTGAAAAGGCTGGCGGCGAGTTCGTTGATGTGTGGGATGGTTTCGTGGACGAAGCCGGCATGTTCGTAACGACAGGCTACGACGTCAACGGCCAGCAAGCGCGTCTGCGTGAAGCAGACGGCATCGGCATGACGCAAGCCGGAAAACAGAAGCTCGCCTTCTATGTCGAAAAATTCGTGCGCCGCCATCTGGATGGTGCAAGCCCTGACCTGACAACGCTCGATGGCAGCAACCTGCCTGCCCTCACCTCTCTGCCAGCCCTTGGCATAGACGCCCAACAGGTCCGCACCCAGCCCATCAGCCTGACCGACCCAGACCTCGACGGCGGCGACGTGCTCTTGGGCGATAAACCCGCCACCAAACTCTCCATCACCGAATCCCCCCGTGAAAAACTCACAAAACGCGGCCTGATGGACGCAGCACCGCTGGGCCGCGTGGATGATTACCGCATGCCCGCACCGGCTGAGACGGCGGCGAAGTAGGCGTCGACGTTCATCGCCAAGGCCATAGTCAAAGCCGGATCGATGAGCTTTTGTCGTTGAGTTATACGGGGCGAACAAGCTGCTGAAGTATACTGTTGGCCCTAAACGGAAATAGTATTCTCCAAGAGAACTTGCAAACGACGGTGTGGGACGCCATCAGTCTACTGCTGGAACATATGTGGTACCAGAGACATGCAAAGGTCAGGGCTTGCAAACATTTTACAACATACTTAACTGCAATAGGGACCGATAAACTCCAGAACATGTTTGGCTGGAATGGCGGAATTCGCCTTTTCGACTCCACCCTCGTGTTGGGTTTCAAAAGAGTTGACTATAACTCCCAGACATAGTCCTGCCTCGTCCAAGACAGGGCCACCACTATTTCCTGGTGCGACTACATTTGAAATTATCAGCCGATCCTCGCCATGGTATGTGTTGACAATAGCGTTTAGTTCGCCGCTGTGGGCCAAGAGGTAAGACGAGTCAGTCGTGGCAATACGCGGGTAGCCGAGAGTGATGGTCCGCGTGAGCACCAATGGGTACCCGACCGGGAAAATTGGAGCGATGGCATCATTGCATTCAACTTCTAGAAGCGCCAGGTCGAGCTTAGGATGCAAGATCCAATTACCACTGACAGGATTGAAGGTGCTACCGTTAGGCTCGTTTAGCCCAATAAAAGTTATGCCATCTTCGGGGTCGACGTTATGCTTTGCGGTAACAATTACGCATTTTCGTCTATCGACTCTGTTGGTCACCAGAAACCCTGTCCCAGTATATTCATCCTCACCTCGTCTGACGTACACAGCGGGAACGCTGCTGCGGTATTTGCGCGCGACATAGCTGGCTCCAAAGAGAATGTTATCGACGACACGCAAATCATTGAACACCCCAATTCTGCCTTGCTCCCAACTATAATTTACGTAAGCATGGCTCCCAAACATGGTGTGATCAACGACAAGCCCCCATTCGATCAGACGCCGTAATAGAGGCATCACAACGGCGCTACTAATCCCTTCGCCGTCTCCGCATGCATATAAAAGATGCAAGAAATCCTGAGATTGGAAGTGGCCCATTTCTAGCAACGATTTCCGGGCCTCAAAATTCGGCAGCCCGCTTGAGTTCCTATTGACAAACTCGCGATACGAATCAGGCTGTGCGGCCAACTCTAGGAGCTTCATTAAAGCCCCACAGTCCTTCGGCGGGTTAGCACCTATCTCATCAAGCAGCCTAGCGACCATCAGTTTTAATACTCGTCTCTTCGATTGTCATGACCAGATGCTACAGTTCTAGACACCAAGCGTCATTACGTTCACGCCGCACTGCAACGAAAAATAAACAGCTTTGCAAAGGGTCGCACGGATGGCGATATGACGTCGACGCAAGGCGTGAGGACGACAGCTATTGCCTCAATGCGACCTTACCCGCTTCACGGCGATTGACGCTCAATAGCCCAGTTCGGCATTCTCCACCCAAGGTGGATCAGCACACCGCATACCATCATCCTATCAATAACAACTCACCAACAAAAAGCCTCCGAAAGGCAAACCTTCGGAGGCTCAATGTCACATTCGCTCCAGCCTCAGCTCGGCAACAGCGTCTCGCCCATCAGGGCTTCATCGATGGCACGGGCGGCCTGGCGGCCTTCGCGGATGGCCCAGACGACAAGGGACTGGCCGCGGCGCACGTCGCCGGCTACCCAGAGCTTGTCGACCGAGGTCTTGTAGTCGCGGTCATTGGCGACGACGTTGGTGGAGCCGCGGCGGTCGGTGTTGAGCGTCAGTTTGCCGTCCAGTTCCTTCAGAACGCTGTCTGTGAACGGGCCGGAGAAGCCGATGGCGATGAAGGCGAGATCGGCCTTGATGATGAATTCCGTGCCGGCAATCGGCTTGCGGCGGTCATCCACCTGGCAGCACTTCACACCGGTCAGCACGCCATCTTCGTCACCCACGAATTCCAGCGTTGCCACCTGAAACTCACGGGCGGCACCTTCGGCCTGGCTGGAGGATGTGCGCATCTTGGTTGCCCAGTAGGGCCAGACGGCCAGCTTGTCTTCCTTTTCAGGAGGCATGGGGCGAATGTCGAGCTGGGTCACCTTGACCGCGCCCTGGCGGAACGCCGTGCCGACGCAGTCCGACGCCGTATCGCCACCGCCGACCACGACGACGTGCTTGCCACCGGCCAGAATGGGATCGGAAGGCCAACCCACGCTGTCGATGTTTTCGCGACCAACGCGGCGGTTCTGCTGCACGAGATACGGCATGGCATCGTGCACGCCGTGAAACTCGGTGCCGCCGATACCGGCTGGACGCGGGGTTTCCGAGCCGCCGCAATAGAGCACGGCATCATGCTCAGCCGTCAGCGTTTCAACGGTGACATCCACGCCGACATTGACGCCATAATGGAAGGTGACGCCCTCGCCCTTGATCTGCTCGACGCGGCGATCGATGAAGTTCTTCTCCATCTTGAAATCGGGAATGCCATAGCGCAGCAAACCGCCCGCCTTGGTTTCGCGCTCATAGACATGCACTTCATGGCCAGCACGCCCCAGCTGCTGGGCAGCAGCCAGACCCGATGGGCCGGAGCCGATGATCGCAACCTTCTTGCCGGTGTGGACCGTGGCGGGCTTTGGCACGATGAAGCCAAGCTCATAGGCCTTGTCGGCAATGGCCTGTTCCACGGTCTTGATGGCAACCGGTGCATCTTCAAGGTTTAGCGTGCAGGCTTCTTCGCACGGTGCGGGACAGACACGGCCCGTAAACTCCGGAAAATTGTTGGTGGAGTGGAGGTTGCGGATCGCCTCTTCCCAGTTGTTGTTATAGACCAGATCGTTCCAGTCGGGGATCTGGTTATGAACAGGGCAACCGGTTGGGCCGTGGCAATAGGGAATGCCACAGTCCATGCAGCGCGCCGCCTGCTTCTGCACCTCTGGGTCCGACATGGGAATGGTGAATTCCCGGAAATGGCGAATACGGTCCGACGCTGGCTGATACTTGCCAACCTGACGGTCTATTTCCAGAAAACCTGTAACCTTGCCCATGTTATATCCTCACATCAAAGCAGGGCACCCGTCGGGCCCCAGTACTTCCAAGCGCCGCCCACGGCTGCTCCCAGTACGATGAACTCAAGTCTGATCTCGCCGCTCGTCCAGTGGATCGCCGTGGGAACGGCGACCGCGATCAACAGCGAGATCAGTCGGTGTAGCGACTTCACGCGTCGGATTACTCCGCAGCCACGCCCATTTTCATCCGTTCCATATCCTCAAGCGCACGGCGATATTCGACCGGCATGACCTTGCGGAATTTCGGGCGGAACTCGCTCCAGCGGTCAAGAATGTCCTTGGCGCGGTTGGAGTTTGTGTAATGGAAGTGGTTGGAGATCATCTGGTAGAGGCGCTCCTCGTCGTGGCGGGTCATGTCTTCGGAAACGTCCACACGTCCCTTGTGCATGAGATCGCCACCGTGATGGTGCAGCTTTTCCAGCATGTCGTCTTCTTCCGGCACCGGTTCCAGCTCAACCATGGCCATGTTGCAGCGCTTGGCGAAATCGCCCTGCTCATCCAGAACATAGGCCACGCCGCCAGACATGCCGGCTGCGAAGTTGCGTCCGGTTTCACCCAGAACAACGACAATGCCGCCGGTCATATATTCGCAACCATGGTCACCCACGCCTTCGACAACGGCAAGGGCACCGGAGTTGCGAACGGCGAAGCGTTCACCCGCCACACCACGGAAATAGCACTCGCCGGTGATGGCGCCGTAAAGAACCGTATTGCCGACGATGATCGAGTTTTCGGCCACGATGCGGGCATTTTCCGGCGGACGCACGATGATGCGACCACCCGAGAGACCCTTGCCGACATAGTCGTTACCGTCGCCCACCAGATCAAAGGTGATGCCACGTGCGAGGAACGCGCCGAAGGACTGGCCAGCCGTGCCGCGAAGAAGCACGTGGATGGTATCGTCCTTCAGGCCCTTATGGCCCCAACGCTTGGCAAGCGCGCCCGAGAGCATGGCACCGGCAGAGCGGTCGACATTCTTGATCGGCACTTCGAAAACCACAGGTTCGCGGTTTTCAAGCGATGGCATGGACTTCTCGATCAGCTTGCGGTCGAGAATATCGTCGATCGGGTGCTTCTGGCGCTCTGTCCAGTAGGTCGCTTCCTTCGGCGCATCGACCTTGTGGAAGATGCGGCTGAAATCGAGACCCTTGGCCTTCCAGTGGGCCAGCATCTCATCCTTTTCGAGCAGTTCGGAAGCGCCGATGATCTCATCCAGCTTGGACACGCCAAGGGATGCCAAGATTTCGCGCACTTCTTCGGCGACGAAGAAGAAGTAGTTGATGACGTGCTCAGGCGCACCCTTGAAGCGCTTGCGCAAAACCGGGTCCTGCGTGGCAACGCCCACAGGGCAGGTGTTGAGGTGGCACTTGCGCATCATGATGCAACCGGCAGCAATCAGCGGAGCCGTTGCGAAACCGAATTCATCTGCGCCCAAGAGAGCGCCGATGATGACATCGCGGCCCGTCTTCAAGCCGCCATCCACCTGCAGTGCGATGCGTGAACGAAGGCCGTTCATGACCAGCGTCTGCTGCGTTTCAGCAAGGCCGATTTCCCATGGGGAACCGGCATGCTTGAGCGATGTGAGCGGCGACGCGCCCGTGCCGCCATCAAAACCTGACACGGTGATGTGGTCCGCACGTGCCTTGGCAACACCGGCGGCAACCGTGCCGACGCCGACTTCAGACACGAGCTTCACGGAAACATCGGCTTCCGGGTTGACGTTCTTCAGGTCGTAGATCAGCTGCGCCAGATCTTCGATGGAATAGATATCGTGGTGCGGCGGTGGCGAGATAAGGCCGACGCCCGGTGTGGAGTGGCGGGTCTTGGCAACCGTGGCATCCACCTTGTGGCCGGGCAGCTGGCCGCCTTCGCCGGGCTTGGCACCCTGCGCAACCTTGATCTGCAGCATATCGGCATTGACGAGATATTCCGTCGTCACACCGAAGCGGCCAGAGGCGATCTGCTTGATGGCAGAACGTTCCGGGTTCGGTTGGCCATTGAGCAGCGGCAGGTAACGGTCGGATTCTTCGCCGCCCTCACCCGTGTTGGACTTGCCGCCAATGCGGTTCATGGCAATGGCAAGCGTGGTGTGTGCTTCACGGCTGATGGAGCCGAAGGACATGGCGCCGGTGGAGAAACGCTTGACGATCTCAACCGCTGGCTCGACCTCATCGATGGAGATCGGCTTGCGGCCCAAAGCTTCCGCACCCTTGACCTTGAACAGGCCGCGAATGGTGTTCATCCGCAGGTTCGTCTCGTTCACCATTTCGGCGAATTCGCGGTAACGCTCCTGGCTGTTGCCACGCACGGCGTGCTGCAGGGTGGCAACCGCATCCGGGCTCCAGGCATGGCTTTCGCCACGCATGCGGTAGGCATATTCGCCGCCAATATCCAGCGTGCTGGCGAGGATCGGGTCCTTGCCGAACGCATCCTTGTGGCGCGATACGGTTTCCTCGGCAATCTCCGTCAGGCCAACGCCTTCAATCTGCGTGGCTGTGCCGAAGAAATACTGCTCGATGAACTCAGAAGACAGGCCGATGGCATCGAAAATCTGCGCACCGCAATAGGACTGGTAGGTGGAAATGCCCATCTTGGACATAACCTTGAGAATGCCCTTACCGACCGCCTTGATGTAGCGATAAACCACTTCGTCTTCGGACACTTCCTTTGGAAATGCATTGTGCTTGTGCATGTCCAGCAGCGTATCGAAGGCGAGATAGGGGTTGATAGCCTCGGCACCATACCCTGCCAGAAGGCAGAAATGGTGGATTTCGCGCGGCTCGCCGGTTTCGACCACGAGGCCGACCGAGGTGCGCAGACCCTTGCGGATGAGGTGGTGGTGGACGGCAGCCGTTGCCAGCAACGCGGGAATAGCGATGCGATCCGGCCCGACCTGACGGTCTGACAGAACGATGATGTTATAGCCACCACGAACGGCGGATTCTGCACGCTCGCACAGACGGTCCAGCATTTCAGGCATGCCTTCGGCACCACGCTCCACATCATAGGTGAAGTCGAGCGTCTTGGTGTCGAAACGGTCTTCCGTGTGACCGATGGAGCGGATCTTTTCCAGATCGCCATTGGTCAGGATCGGCTGGCGCACTTCCAGACGCTTGGCACGCGCTGCACCCTCATGGTCCAGAATGTTCGGACGCGGGCCGATGAAGGAAACAAGGCTCATCACCAGCTCTTCACGGATCGGGTCGATCGGCGGGTTGGTAACCTGCGCGAAGTTCTGCTTGAAATAGGTGTAGAGCAGCTTGGACTTGGACGACATGGCCGAAATCGGCGTATCCGTGCCCATGGAGCCGATGGCTTCCTGACCGGTTGTGGCCATCGGAGACATCAAAAGCTTGGTGTCTTCGCTGGTGTAACCAAAGGCCTGCTGACGGTCGAGCAGCGACACGTCACGACGCAGAGCGCGAGGCTCGACGGGCTTCAGGTCTTCGAGGATCAGCTGGGTACGATCAAGCCATGTGCGGTAAGGATGCTTGGTCGCCAGTTCGCGCTTCACATCCTCATCGGAAATGATCGCGCCCTTTTCCATGTCGATCAGCAGCATCTTACCGGGCTGCAAACGCCACTTCTTGATGATGCGCTCTTCCGGCACCGGCAATGTGCCAGCTTCAGACGCCATGATGATGCGGTCGTCATCGGTCACGAGATAACGAGCAGGCCGCAGACCGTTACGGTCGAGTGTCGCTCCGATCTGCTTGCCATCGGTGAAGGCAACGGCAGCCGGGCCATCCCATGGCTCCATGAGAGCGGCGTGATATTCGTAAAATGCCTTGCGCTCAGGCGACATGGACTGGTTGCCAGCCCATGCTTCCGGGATCAGCATCATCACGGCATGCGCCATGGAGTAGCCACCACGCACGAGGAATTCGAGCGCGTTGTCGAAGCAGGCAGTGTCCGACTGTCCCTCATAGGAAATCGGCCAGAGCTTGGAAATGTCCTCACCAAACAGCGGCGATGCGACGGAAGCCTGACGCGCCGCCATCCAGTTGACGTTGCCGCGCAACGTGTTGATTTCGCCGTTATGGGCAACCATGCGGTACGGGTGCGCCAGCTTCCAGGATGGGAAAGTGTTGGTGGAGAAGCGCTGGTGCACGAGAGCGACGGCACTTTCAAAGCGCGGATCGGCCAAGTCCTTGTAATAGGCACCAACCTGATAGGCCAGGAACATGCCCTTGTAGACGATGGTCGAGGAGGACAGCGAAACCGGATAGAAATCCTGCGCTTCCTTGCCACCGCCAGCATTGTAGATGGTGTTCGAAATGACCTTGCGGATCAAAAACAGCTGACGCTCGAAATCCGCATTGGTGGCGGCATTGCGGCCAGCACCGATGAAGACCTGCACGTGGTGCGGCTCGGTTGCGGCAATATCAGGTGCTTCAGACAGCGAGGAGTTGTCGACAGGCACATCGCGGAAGCCGATGAACTGCTGTCCAGCTTCAGCCACCACATCGATGATGACCTTCTTGTAGTGCTCGATCTGGGCCGCATCGCGCGACATGAAGATATGTCCGACAGCGTATTCGCCAGCCTTGGGCAGCGTGATGCCCTGAAGCGCCATTTCCTCACGGAAGAACTTGTCGGGGATCTGCACCAGAATGCCCGCGCCATCGCCCATCAGGGGATCGGCACCAACAGCACCGCGGTGAGTGAGGTTTTCGAGGATGAACAGGCCGTCCTTGACGATCTGGTGCGACTTCTGGCCCTTCATGTGGGCAACGAAGCCCACGCCGCAGGCATCATGCTCGTTGCGCGGGTCATAAAGACCCTGCTTTGGAGGAAGACCGCCAATGGTCGCGCGTGCCGCAGCCTTGGGCTCGGCACTCGTCGGACAGTCATTGGTTACGGCAGCAGTGGCGTTTTCGCCGTCCAGCTTCATCGTCATGTTTCATCCCTCCTGCAACACGTTGCATGGCTTCACGCAGAGAGGCGGACGGTCTGCCTCGCCCCATTTCTGGATAGTGGCATCGCGTCCGCTTGTCAATTTAGGACAGCATTGCTGTCTCAATTCTGATTGGATTTTGACAGAAACATCCTTGCTCTGCAAGTCCACCCTAACAAATTATAAACCCGCAAAATGACGTTTCGTGTCTCGGGGGTCGAATTCGACGCAATTTTATTCCGGCGACAGGGCGAAATCGTTGCTTTCATTACCGGATTTGCCTTCCGCAAAATATGCCCATAAAACGACTATCTCTTGGCCTACCAAGGCACCGCAGCCATCATCAACTCATCGAAAGTGCAGACCCATGTTTTTTGCTTCCGACAATTGGGCAGGTGCCCATCCCGCCATCAACGAGCGGCTGATGAAGGAATCCACGCGTTTTGCCGCCGCCTACGGCACGAGTGAGCTGGACCGGGCCATCGAGAAACGCTTCAACGAAATCTTCGAGCGCGAAGTGGCCGTGTTCTTCGTGGGCACGGGCACCGCTGCCAATTCTCTGGCCATGGCCAGTGTTGCGCGACCCGGCGGCATCGCATTTTGCCACTCCGAAGCGCATGTGATCGAGGATGAATGCGGCGCTCCCGTCTATTTCTCCAATGCCTCGCGCCTGATGCCGGTTGCCGGACCGAACGGAAAGATGCTGCCGAAAAACCTTGAAGCCGCCATTGGCCGCTTCCCGCCCGGCTCCATCCATCAGGGCCAGCCCATGCTGGTCACGCTGACGCAGGCCACCGAACAGGGCACGATTTACGAGCTTGACGAAATCCAGGCGATCTCTGACATTGCTAAAAAAGCCGGTGTGCCGTTGCACATGGATGGCGCACGCTTTGCCAATGCACTGACGGCGCTCGACACCACACCTGCTGAAATGACCTGGAAGCGTGGCGTCGATATTCTGTCCTTCGGGGCAACGAAAAACGGCTGCTGGTGCGCGGAAGCCATCGTCTATATGGATCCGAAAACGGCAGAAGACCTGCCCTTCATTCGCAAGCGTTCCGCCCAGCTTTTCTCCAAGACGCGCTTCATGGCGGCGCAGTTCGATGCCTATTTTGCTAATGATCTCTGGCTGGAACTGGCAGCCCATGCCAACGCCATGGCTACCCGCCTGCGCGAGGGCCTGTCGGCATCCAACAGTGCACGTCTGGCGTGGCAGACCCAGTCGAACGAATTGTTCGTGGTGCTGAACAAGGACAAGGCGAAGGCGGCAAAGGATGCCGGTGCCAGCTTCTACGACTGGCCCGTGCCCCACGACATGCCGGAACCGGTGGGCGAAAACGAACAACTCATCCGCCTCGTCACAAGCTTTGCGACGCTTGAGAACGACGTGGATGACTTCCTGCGCATCTGCGGGACTGCTTGACGCTTAAAGAGAGCTTCCCGGCACCATGCCCTTCGCCATGACCAGCCGGGAAAGCGCCTCGACCAGCTCCGCATCGGCGCCCTTGCGCGGCTGGAGGACGAATTCCACGTCTTCCAGCGCAGGCAACGCGCCCTTGGGCAATTCGCGCAACCCCGACGGGGCCATGCTGCGCGGCTGAACGAGAACGCCCATTCCCGCACGCGCCGCCGCCGTCAGCCCGCTCAGGCTGCCGCAGGTGCAGACGATGCGCCATGAAACGCCAGCGCGATCCAGAGCCTCCTGCGCGGCTTTTCTCGTGATGCTGGGTGGCGGAAAGGCAATCAACGGAAGCGCGCTGTCTCGGCCCAGAACGGCCTCAGGGTCCCGCGCCAGCCACACCAGCGGTTCGCGGTAGAGAAAATGGCCGAGCTGATCTCCCAGCCGCCGTTTGGCCAGCACCACATCCAACTCGCCATTATCCTGCATCTCATAGAGCACGCCGCTCAGTGCCACCGTCAGCTCCAGATCAACAAGCGGATAAAGCCGGGTGAATTCTTCGAGAATGACGGTGAGCCGACTGGCGACGAAATCCTCGGACACACCAAGGCGCAGACGCCCGCGCAGCCTGCTTTCGCCGAACAAAGCCGCCACCTTGCTGTTGATATCGAGCATGTTGCGCGCATACCCCAGAAGCGCCTCACCCTCCGGCGTCAGCCTCACGCGGTGGGTATCGCGGGCGATCAGGCGCTGCCCGAGCGATACTTCCAACCGCTGAATATGCTGGCTGAGTGTGGACTGACCGATGCCCAGCCGTTCTGCGGCCTGGGTAAAATTCATCGTCTGTTCCAGCGCGACGAAGCTGGCCAGATGTTGCAGGTTAAGCATGGTTATCCTGAAATGTGATAACTGTTAGTCTTTGCATCTTAAATCATGATGAGCGATAATGCCGCAATATTCAATGCACATTCAAAGAAACGAAAGCTTGCCCTCATGAGCCGCTTCCTGCCCGACCGTTTCACCATGATGCTGGTCGCCACCGTCATCCTCGCCTCCCTGCTGCCGATCAGCGGCGAATGGGCGGATTACTTCGGCATCGCCACCAAATGTGCAATCGCTCTGCTGTTTTTCCTGCATGGGGCCAGATTGTCCCGGGATGTGGTGATTGCGGGTGTGCTGCACTGGCGGCTGCATCTTGTCATCCTGCTCGTGACATTCGGCCTGTTTCCACTGCTGGGCGTAGCGCTGGGCTATATCCCGCGAGATATTCTGCCAGCACCGCTCTATATGGGCGTGCTGTTCCTCTGCGTTCTGCCCTCCACCGTCCAATCCTCCATTGCTTTCACCTCAATGGCCGGCGGCAATGTGCCCGCGGCCGTTTGCGCGGCATCGGCGTCCAACATTCTCGGGATGTTCCTTACTCCGGCGCTCGTCGGCTTTCTGTTTACCGTGGGCGGCCACGGCGGCGGCTTCTCGCTTGATGCCTTCCTCCAGATTTTCCTCCAGCTTCTGCTTCCCTTCATTCTTGGCCAGTGCCTGCAGCCCTGGATCGGCGACTGGATCCGCGCCCGCAAGTCCCTTCTCGCGCCCGTCGATCGTGGCTCCATCCTGATGGTCGTCTATCTCGCCTTCAGCGACGCTGTCGTCGAAGGCATCTGGCAGCAGTTCACTCTTCGTGACATCGGCGTGGTCATTGCTGTCGATATTGTGCTTTTGACCGCCGTATTGCTCATCACCATGTTTGGAAGCCGCCTCATGGGCTTCAAGAAGGAAGACGAGATAACGATCACCTTCTGCGGCTCGAAGAAAAGCCTCGCAAGCGGCGTACCCATGGCAGGCGCGATTTTCGCTGGCCAAAGCATCGGCGCAATCGTCCTGCCACTGATGCTGTTCCACCAGATCCAGCTGATGGCCTGCGCGGCGATTGCCCAACGCTATGCGCGCAGAGCAAAGACCATTGAAAAGCCGGCATCTACAAAAGCGAATGCCCTGCCCGCACAAACAAAAACGGCCCCATGAAAGGGGCCGTCCGTAACATTGGAATGTGGGATTAGTTGACCTGCGCTGGCGTGATCTGCGCCTCGATCTGCCGTGGCTCATCCGAAACGTCTGAAACAATTGCGATACGGCGCGGCTTCATGGCTTCTGGAATATTGCGGTAAAGATCGATGTGCAGCAGGCCGTTTTTCAGAGAAGCGTTCTGCACTTCCACGTGGTCGGCCATCTGGAAGCGACGCTCGAAAGCACGCTTGGCAATTCCGCGATAGAGAAACTCGCCTTCGCTCTCCTTGGTCTCATCGGCCTTTTCAGCCTTGACCGTCAGAACATTGGCGCGGGATTCGATGCTGAGTTCGCTCTCATCGAAACCGGCCACCGCCATGGTGATGCGGTAGTTGTTCTCGCCGGTCCGCTCGATGTTGTAGGGCGGATAGGCTTGCGCCTGCTCCGGCTGGCCAAGACCATCGAGCATGGAGAAAAGACGGTCGAAACCGACTGTGGAGCGGTAAAGAGGGGAAAAATCAACGTGACGCATGGTGTCCTCCTAGGAAGCGACTGTTTGCGATAAGGCCTCATCCCATTCTGGCGATGAGTGACCCGGGTAACGGCCCCGTTCTGGCGACCGTAACCAAGAGATGGGAAGGGCCTGCGAGAAGTTCAAGAGCTTTTTTAGCCCCGCTTCACATGTGAACTTCATCTGAACGGGCAATTCTGAAAACGTTCATTTTACCTACGCTAAACAAGCGACATCGGAGGCTTTCTCCGGCGGCAGGAGGATAACGTCCCTTCTTCTTCTGTCATATTGGCCGGAACCGCGACTGCTAAGCCCGACGGTTCCGGCAACTTTTCCTGTGACGCGCATGTTTTCCTTTGACGCAAATGGGCGCGCCACTTATCCCGTTCTGAAACACCTCTTCAGTGCCAAGTCGGAAACCACCCCATGACCGAAGCCACATTGCACGCGACCAAGGGCAACCCCGTGCCCGACAATCACATCGTGGGCACGTTTACCGGTCATAAGAACAAGAAGCTGCGCTACGCGATCTTTCGCTCCAGCCATTCCGTGGCACGCGGCACCATCGTTCTCCTGCATGGCCGCAATGAGTGCATCGAAAAATACTTCGAGACCATCAATGACCTGACCGCCAAGGGCTTCTGGGTCGCCACCTTCGATACGCGTGGCCAGGGCGGTTCCGAGCGTTTGCTGAAGAACGTCCATGCCGGATATGTCCGCCGTTTTTCCGATTATCAGAAGGATATTTCGCTGTTTCTGGAGCAGGTTGTGCTGCCCGATGCGCGCCTGCCTTTCTTCCTGTTGGCCCATTCCACCGGCGGGCTTGCAGCCCTTTCCATGGCACCTGCCCTATCCAACCGCATAGAGCGCATGGTGCTCAGTGCCCCTTTCATTGGCTTGAGCGGACAATCCATGCCGGGCTGGTTCATCAAGGCTGTCGTCACGACGCTGAGCCTCCTAGGCCTTGGCGGCGTGCAGGTGGGCAAGGATCATCGCGCGCGGTCTTTCGAAGACAATCCGCTCACCTCAGATCCTGTGAGATTTGCCCGCAATGCGGCTATCGGCACCGAGCATCCAGAGCTTTTCATAGGCGCACCAACCGCACGCTGGCTGTATGAAGCGTTAAAGACAATGCCGCGTGTGACCCGGCAGGAGCATCTGACCAAGGTCACCGTGCCGACGCTTTTGCTCGCACCCATTCGCGATAGCATCACGCCCTATGCGGCGCAGGAAGAGCTCTCCCGCAACTTCCGTGCCGCGCAACTGATACCGGTAACGGGCGCGCGCCACGAGCTGTTTCTGGAGCGCGATGTCTACCGCCGCCAGGCGCTGGCAGCGATCGACACGTTTTTCGCGCCCGTTGAATAAAGCACGCAGCGTTCTGGCAGGATGAGCAGCCTAGATCGCGATCTGCTCTCCCAGCTCAACCACCCGGTTTGGGGGCAGATTGAAATAGGCTGATGGGTCAATTCCGAAATCGGACAGAGCGATATAGAGATCTTCCTGCCAGCGCGGCAGCCCCGTATTCGGCGTGGCGATGAGGTTTCGGCGTCCCAGATAGAAGGACGTCTGCATGATCTCGAACTTGAACCCGGCCTTCTTGCACAGCGAAAGCGCCTTCGTGACATTGGGCTCGTCCATGAAGCCGAAGGTGATTTCAAGCTGCATGAACCGCTTGGAAAGCCGTGTCATATGCACGCGTTCGCTCTCGGCAACATAGGGCTTGTCCTGCGTCCAGATCGTCAGGATCACGTTCTGCTCGTGAAGAACGTGGTTGTGCTTGAGGTTGTGGAGCAGCACGCCCGGCGTCATGTTGGGAACGCTTGTCAGGAACACAGCGGTTCCGGGAACAGTCACGGGTGCGCTGGAGGATTCGCGGTCAATCGAGCTTTCGATGGATTTGATGAAGTCACCCAGCGGAATATCGTTCTTGGCGATCTTGGTTCGCAGATAGCGTGATCCCTTTGTCCAAGTCCACATGACCATGATGATCGCAGCTGCCAGAGCCAGAGGCACCCAACCGCCATCATGGACCTTCAGCATGTTGGCCATCAGGAACACCGTCTCGATCATCAGCAGCGGTGCCAGCAGCAGACCGGCGGTGATGGCCTTGAAACCCCAGACCGAGCGCAGGAACTGGAACGCCATGAGTGTCGTGACCACCATCGCCCCCGTGACCGAAATGCCATAGGCGGTCGCCAGCGATTCCGAAGACCCGAACGTAAGGATCAGCACGATGACGCCGATGAGCAGGATCATGTTGACGGATGGCACGTAAATCTGCCCCGTATTGGTTTCCGACGTAAATTTGATGGCAAGGCGAGGCAGGAAGCCTAGATGCACCGCCTGACGGGCGAGCGAGAATGCACCGGTGATGACCGCCTGACTGGCGATGATGGTGGCCATGGTCGCCAGAATGACCATGGGTAGCAGCGCCCATTCCGGATAGAGCAGATAGAAAGGATTATCGATGGTTGCCGGATTGCTGAGGACCAGCGCACCCTGACCGAGATAGTTGAGGCCAAGTGCCGGAAACACCAGAATAAACCATGCGACGCTGATCGGCTTGCGACCGAAATGGCCGAGATCGGCATACAAGGCTTCCGCGCCTGTCACCGTCAGGAACACAGCACCGAGAGCGACCAGCCCGGCCCAGCCAGCATGGGTGACGAACCAGAATGCGTTGACGGGATTGAGCGCCTGAAGAATCGTCAGGTCATCCCCAACATGGATCAGCCCACCCCAGGCCATGGCGAGGAACCACACAACGGTGATGGGGCCAAAAAACTTGGCGACAGCCTCTGTACCTTTCGATTGCACAGCAAACAGGCCGAGCATGATGACGACGGAAAGAGGCAAAACGTAATCTGAGAAGGCAGGCGTGACGAGCTTCATGCCCTCAAGCGCAGACATGACGGACAGCGCTGGCGTAATCATCGCATCACCGATGAAAAGCGCCGCGCCGATCAGACCCGCGAAAAACAGGGCGGGCATGTAGCTTCCCGTCTTTTTCATCAGAAGCGCAAGCAAAGACAGCGTTCCGCCCTCGCCGTCATTGTCTGCACGCAAAAGAAACAGGACGTATTTGAATGTGACGATGATGGTCAGCGTCCAGATCATCAACGAGATGAGACCGATCACCTCGATCTGTTGCACGCCGTCTGAAGAGAACGGGCGAAGTGCTTCACGAAAGGCATAAAGCGGACTGGTTCCAATGTCCCCATACACGACCCCAACGGATCCGAGCAGCAGAACGAGGAACTTCCGCGTCTCTGACGCAGGCGCATTCGATGTCATTTCAGGCCTTTCAGGCGGTACGGCCGTCTGGCCTTTTGGTCTTTATGACGCAACTGTGAGCTTCCGGCAACGGATTGTGTGCAGTCAAAAACCATTCTGGTAACGCCTGCCTGATTTTTCCATTCATGCAGCCGTTGTACACGACCCACGCGCCGAAAGCCCGAGGCAAAAAATGCCGCCGATCGCGGTTGCGGACCCAACCTCATGCCATAAAAAAAGGGCCCCGAACTGAGTTCGGAGCCCTTGATGTGTTGACGGCAACCGTTATGCGCGGTCGATCACGTCTTTCACTTTTTCCTTGGCTTCGCCCTTGGTCTGCTGTGCATGACCCTTGGCTTCCTGAGCTGCGCCCTTGGCTTCCATCTCGTGGTTGTCGGTCGCATCGCCTACTGCCTGACGTGCTTCGCCAGCGAGTTCGTTTGCCTTGCCCTTAACCTTGTCCATTGTGCTTCCCATGATCGTTCTCCTTATCGTGAGCTGGATTGCTCGATTGGTGGAACAACGGGTTAGGAAGCAGTATGGTTCCCGGAAAATTTGGTCAGCAACTCAGGTCGGCCACTGCATTATTCCATTCCAAGCGCGGCCATATAGGTCTGCAGGATCGTTTCTTCCTCGATACGTTCGTTGGCGTCCTTCTTGCGCAGACGAATGATGGTGCGGATGGCCTTGGTGTCGTAACCACGGCCCTTTGCCTCGCCCATGACATCCTTGATGTCGCCTGAGATCGCAGCCTTTTCTTCTTCAAGACGCTCGATGCGTTCGATGAACTGACGCAGTTCGGCGGCGGCTACGGTTTCGGTTGTGGCTGTTTCGTCCATTCTTCTATCCTTTGCGGGTGGGCTCTGTATGAAGAGCCGCTTCATTCAAACTGGTTGGAGGCACGAGCCTCCAGGCTGCGATGGCAGCTGAATTTTCAAGGTTGGTGAACTGCCCGTCCCGGGCCGCCGCGTCAAGCCGTTTCCGGTGCTGGTGCTTTATTCGTGAGGCTTGTTTTGCTCGAATGCGACTTTCTGGGCATCACTGGCCTCGCCCTGATTGAGCGTTTTCCAGGTATCGTAGGGCATGCCGTAGACCATCTCACGGGCCGTATCCTTGCTGATCTCGTGGCCTGCATCGCGCGCTGCATCGGCATACCAGTTGGACAGGCAGTTACGGCAAAAGCCGGCAAGGTTCATCAGATCGATATTCTGCACATCGTTGCGTTCGCGCAGATGGTTGAGAAGCCTGCGGAATGCAGCCGCCTCAAGCTCTGTCTTCTGGCGCTCGTCAAGTTCGCTCATGCTGCTCTCCGCTCAATAGGGGCCCGTCCGCGATGCGAACTGCTTGTAGTCATGGAGGGTGGGATCAGCATTCATTGCGGCAAAAATGGGAGCAAGGCGCAAAGCCCAGGCCTCAATCCCCGCCTCATCGCCAATCAAATCCTGCCGCACTTCCAGAAGTGCATGCGCCAAGCCCTTGACCATGCAATGGCGATACATGGTGTCACCCTTGAGCGCGCCGTCATAGGGCTCATTGTCTCCCACAAGAATGTCACCTGCCTCCCGTAGATGGGCCAGCAAAGGCTCAACAGCGCGGTGGTCTGTGTCCCAGAGCACGGCGGCATGCCATGGTCGCTCAAAGCTTTTCCAGAACGGCGTGTAAGAGTGCAGCGAAAACACCAGCGGCGCCTTGCGGCTCGCCTCTGCTGTTCTGCACAGCACGTCATCCACCGCTTTATGATACGGCCTATGAAAGGCATCGAGCCGCAGATCCCACTCTTGCTTCGTGATCGGATGATTGCCGGGAATGATCGCGCCATCGGAAATCTTCATGATCAGCGTCGGATCATCTTCACCGCGATTGGGATCGATCAACAGGCGGGAAAATCGGCTCATGACGGCCGGAACACCCAACCGCGCAGCAAGCTTTCGGGTCAGGCCTTCAATGCCGATATCAAACGCGATGTGGCGCTGAAAAGCCTGTGGCGGCAGGCCGAGATCACCATAAGCAGGCGGCAGAAGGTTGGTGGCGTGATCGGCAAGGAGGACCATGCCTTTGTCATAATCGCCTTCTATGATTTCGTATGGCTGGAAGTCTGGCATCTCTAGATTTCTGGCGATGATAAGGGAGAGACGCTTGATGCCACGGCTCAGCGCCACGCGCAAGTTGAGACCGCCTCGGGACCACCCCGACTGCCGCCAGATACAGTCCATATCGATACAATCGATTGAACTTGCGTTGACTTTCTTGGGCGTCCGCGCCAAGAAGTGTTCTCATTTATAACCATGGAATCCCGATGGAAGCCGTGACACAGACATTCTCCGCTAAGCTCCAAAAACACCAGCGCGCGATCCGCCTGTTGTGCACCGCAGCCCTCTTCACCACACCGCTTCTTCTTGCAGAGCCGGCATTGGCGGATTTCCGTGTCTGCAACAGCACGCAGAACCTCGTGGGCGTGGCCATTGGCTACCGTGCGCAGGAAGGCTGGATCAGCGAAGGCTGGTGGCAGGTTCCCGCATCGACATGCGCCACGCTGATCGAGGGTGAGCTGCAATCGCGCTATTATTACCTCTACGCCGAAGATGCTGCCCGTGGCGGCAGGTGGACAGGCGACGTCAACATGTGCGTCGCGGAAAACGAGTTCAAGATCACAGGCGTGGATGATTGCTATGCCCGTAGTTTCCAGAGAATGGGTTTCAAGGAATACGATACGGGCCGACAGGGAAGCTGGATGGTCCAGCTTTCAGACACGCCAGGTACACAGGAAAGTCAGAACTGATGAAGCGCAATCGCAAAGTCAAAATCCTTGCAACTCTCGGCCCTGCATCCTCCGATGAAGCGATGATCGAGAAGCTCCACCTGGCCGGCGCTGATCTTTTCCGCATCAACATGAGCCATGCCAGCCATGATGTGATGCGCACGCTCATCCAGCGCATTCGCTCGGTCGAAAGCCGCGTTGGCCGCCCCATCGGCATTCTGGCCGATCTTCAGGGCCCCAAACTGCGCGTCGGAAAATTTGCCGACACCAAGGTCGATCTCGTTGCCGGTCAGAGCTTCACGCTCGACAACAATGAAGCCCCTGGCGACCAGAACCGCGTATTCCTGCCGCATCCAGAAATTCTTGAAGCCGTGAAGCCGGGCGACCGCCTGCTGATCGACGATGGCAAGCTGCACCTGCGCGCTGAAAAATGCGATGGCAAGAGCATTGTCACCACAGTCGTTTCCGGCACCAAGATCTCAGACCGCAAAGGCATCAGCCTGCCGGACACCCTGCTCGGCGTCGGCGTTCTGACAGACAAGGACCGCGTCGATCTGGATGCCGTTCTGGCAACCAACGATGTCGATTGGGTTGCGCTCTCCTTCGTGCAGCGCCCGGAAGATCTGGTAGAAGTGCGCAAGATTGCTGGCAACCGCGTTGGCCTGATGTCCAAGATCGAAAAGCCGCAGGCCGTCGAGCGCATCGAGGAAATCATCGAACTATCAGACGCGCTGATGGTTGCCCGTGGTGACCTCGGCGTTGAAATGCCGCTGGAAGCCGTTCCAGGCATCCAGAAGCAGCTGACCCGCGCCTGCCGCAAGGCTGGAAAGCCCGTTGTCGTTGCAACCCAGATGCTGGAATCCATGATTTCGGCTGCGGTTCCAACACGCGCCGAAGTGTCCGACGTGGCAACTGCTGTGTTTGAAGGTGCAGACGCGATCATGCTGTCGGCCGAATCGGCTTCCGGCGATTATCCGGTCGAGGCTGTTTCCACCATGGCATCCATTGCCAGCACCGTGGAGCAGGACCCTTACTACTCCAACATCATCTACGCGCAGCGCCCGCAGCCGGAGGCAACTGGCGCCGACGCGATTTCGCTGGCCGCCCGCCAGATTGCCGAAACGCTTGGCCTGACTGCAATCGTGACCTACACTTCGTCAGGCACGACAGGTCTGCGCGCAGCGCGCGAGCGTCCACAGGTGCCGATCATCGCCCTGTCGCCGATCGTTCAGACCGCGCGCCGCCTCTCCGTCGTATGGGGCCTGCACTGTGTTGTGACCGGCGATGCAAGCGACCAGGATGACATGGTCAACCGTGCATGCCGTATCGTTGTCGACGAAGGCTTCGGCCAGCCCGGCAACCGCATCATCATCTCTGCCGGCGTTCCCTTGGGCACACCGGGTGCGACCAACATGGTCCGCATCGCCTATATCGGCTCTGACGGCCAGAGCGGCGTCTGAGCCATCTCAAAATCAACCGCATTAAAAAAGGCGCCTTTCGGGGCGCCTTTTTTCTTCGTTTCTTTTGTTTTGAGAAATCTGCGCTGGGAGGCAACTGACCACTTCCGCCAGAACTGCCCCAAGGGCAGACTTTGTCCGATCAAACGTCCTGATAGGCCGCGATAACAACGGCGACCTGCGCCTCAGTCAGAGCCTGCATCTGGCGCGTAGTGAACGCGGCGATGTTTGCATCCGAAAGACCAGCGAGTGCTGCCGTTGACAGCGCCTGGATCGTTGTGTGTTTGATTGCGGCTATCTCAGCTGTCGTAAAGGAGTTCAGCTCCGCCGAGTCCAGTGTTGCGAGCTGGCTCGTGCCCAGTGACGCGACCTGCGCCACGGTCAGCGCCTGGACATTGGCTGTGCTGAGCGCTGCGAACTGCTGGGACGTGAGCGCGCCCAACTGCCTTGTGGCCATCACACTCACCTTATCGCTGGTGAGGCCGGCGATCATATCAGTCGACAGGCTGGCAATCTGCTTGGTCCCAATCGCCGCAAATTGTTGCGGAGACAAAGCGGCGAACTGAGTGGACGTGAGGGCTTTCACCTGGTCTGACGAGAGAGCAGCGATCTGAGCAGTCGTCAGGGCAGCGACGAGGTTCGTCGTCAGACCCGCAAGTGTCGTCGTCGAAAAGCCGGAAATCGCATCTTTCTTGAAAGCTGTAATTTCATCTGCCGTGAAGGCGTTCAATTCCGCTGCAGACAGCGTGGCTGTCTGCTTGCCGCTCAATCCTGCCACCTGAACTTTTGTCAGGCCTTCAATATTGGCGCTGGTGAGCGCTTCGAACTGAGTCGAGGAAAGCACCTTCAGCTGCTGGACGGTAAAGGCTGCCAGCTCCGCTGCATCAAGATTGGAAATGGCTTGCGTCGAAAGACCAGCAATCTGGTTGGCTCTCATCGCCGCAAACTGGCTGGGCAATAGAGCCTCTAGCTGATCTGTGCTGAGAGCTTCCATTTGCGTCGACGTCAGCGAGGCGATCTGGGTGGACGTTAGGGCGGATATCTTGTCCGATGAAAGGCTGGCGATTGCCGATGTCGTCAAACCCGACATGGCCGCCCTCTTGAACGATGCAATCTCTGCTGCCGTGAAGGTGCTCAGTTCATCAGAGGTCAGCGTGGAAGCCTGTTGCGCGGTCAATCCCACGACTTGCGCGGTCGTGAGACCTGCTAGAGCGGAAGATGTCAAGGCACCGAACTGCGCGGTCGTCAGCGCAGCAATCTGCCTCGTTTTCATGGCTTCAAGCTTGGAAGAGTCAAGGCTTGCAATGACGTCAGAGGACAGTCCGGCAATCTGCTTTTGCGTCAGGGCGGAAAACTGCAGCGGGCTGAGCGCCGCAAACTGCGCCGAGCTCAGCGCATTCACCTGCTCAGAGGAAAACGCGGCGATTTGCCCCGCTGTCAAAGCTGACAAACTGTTTGTGGTCAGACCTGCTATTGCAGACGTTGCCAACCCGACCAGGGAGGTTTTCCTCAAGGCCGCAATTTCTGGCGCACTAAATGAATTCAGCTCGCCAGCCGTCAGCGTTGCAAGCTGCTGCGATTTAAGCCCGGCAACCTGCAAGGTCGACAAAGCCTCGAGGCTGGAGGTGGTCAGCGCCTCAAACTGGTCCGACGTCAACCCGCCAACCTGCCGCGTGGTCATCGCCTCAATGTGCGCAGGGGTAAGTGCTGCGATCACCGAGGTTGAAAATGCAGCAATCTGCCTGGACGTGAGGGCTCCAAACTGTGTGCCCGAAAACGACAGGATCTGGTTTGTCGTCAAGCCCGCAATCTGATCCGTCTTGAAAGCCGAGATTTGCGACGGCGTGAACGCAGCGATCTTGTCGGTTGTCAAACCTGCAATCGTCGCCACCGGAATGCCTGCAATCGACCCTTTGTTGATCGCGGCAATTTCTTCACCAGTAAAGCTGTTGAGCTCGCTGGCTGAGAGCGTTGCAGTCTGCTGATTGGTGAGCGCGGAAATCTGCCTGACGTCCAGCGCCTCGATCGCTGCGGAGGAAAATGCTTCTACTTGGGTTGCATAAAGCGACTTGACCTGCGTCGCGCTCATTCCAGAGACCTGCGTCGGACCGACAGCTGCCAATTGCTCAAGCGTCAATCCTCTGACGGATGCCGGAGCAAGGGCACTGACCATTCTCGTGGTCAGCGACGAAACGACACCTGTGCTCAACACACCGACCTGCGTCGATGTCAGGGCCCTTAGCTGCGCCGTACTAAGCTCGTCGAGGTCAGACGTCGTCAAGGCGGCAACAGTTGCCGTCGGAAGCTGGGCAATCTGCCGGGGAGGAAGGGAGGTGATTTCAGAAGCCATAAGCGCGCAACACCATCAATTACTGATCAAGCCAAAGTATTACGCAGCGTATCTTGTCCCGAGCTCGAGAAACGGCAGTGGCCGCAACCCAACAATGAACCTGTCACGACAAGAAGTGATGAGAGCCAGAATAGCAAACACCAAACATATGCAGCGTAAACAACGAATTTTAAGAAACATGGCTGGCTAGAGCCGACGCGCTGGGTTGCCTCATGCAGCAAGCAATCCCGAGGATTGCTGCCGTTGCGTCAAAATACAATATTGCATTGATGAGATTGAATATTCACATGCAACAATCATACTACATTTTCATGTAATAGTAAATATTAAGATAGCAGCCCGGATATTACGCGTCAAGATCGCCTCAAGCCATAACGACATCTAACCGTTAAGCCTGGAGATACGTCCCCGCGTTTGGGCAGCCCCACCCTCGAATACGGGCAATCCGTCCCGACCCACCCGTTTCACCAGGCAAATGCTGCCCTAATAACGCATAAAGCGGCACAGTGGGTGCCGCTTTATCTAAATTCTTCAAGCTGCCACTACGATGCGGCGGCATCCGTCATGGCATTTTTACGGGTGTGCTGAAGCGGCTCGAGTCAATGGCCTTGGCACCGGGGCGGAAGCTTGCGGTGGCGGCAGAGGCCGACATATCGTGGCTCAACATGCGGTTATTGACCACGCGCGGTGCTTTCACGGCACGTCCGGAAACACCCTTGTCCTGGCTCAAGGCCCAGTCGGAGATTGCTTCCTGCGTCAAGCGACCACCGCTGACCATGGCTTTCTGAGAAACCACGGCATCCTGCTTGCTGGGGCGCGAGCCCTTGGTTGGCAGGCCAGCCGTCAGGCCGCTATTCTTCGCCTGTGGCTTGACATCGAACGCATCACCGTAGCTCGCATCGTCACGCGGTGTTGATGCAGGCGTGGCTCTGGCTGTTTCCACAGGCTTTGCAGCAGGCTGCGTGGCGGCACTGCGTGTCAGCGATGCCGGGAACTGTGCAGCCGATGGCATGGCCGTTGCTGTCATTGAGGAGCGCGCATCCTGTCCGCTCTGTTCCAGCGCCGCAACAACCACAGGCGAAAGGCTCGCCTGCTCCTGCTCGGCATCATCTTCCTGGCCATCCACGTTGGAATTGGCGTTGGCAAGCAGTGCTTCGGCAACGGCAGGACGGTTGGCAGGAACGGGAACATGGGCAGCCAAGGCATCGCCCGGCATATCTTCCGAACCCAGAGATGCGGTCACGATAGGACTGTCTGCATCACCCTTCAAGCGGCGCGGACCAAGCAGGGTCGGCACGGGAATTGAGTATTGTGCCAGATCGGCGAACTGCTGCTCGGCAGGAGCGGCTGTCGGCGTTGGCATGGTTGCAGCCTGAAGAGCATCCTGCGCGGCGTTACGCGTTGGCGAATAGAGCGCGGTCGCTAGACCGGTCTGTCCATCCTGATTGCGGAATGCAGGCCTTGCCGTTGGCAAAGGCGCGTCGGAAATGGCAGGAGCCGGCTGCGCAGAGGCAACGGCAACGGCAGCAGGCGCTTCTTCCGTCTCTTCAGCCACAGGTGCAGCGGCAGGCGCCGAAGGACGCGATGGGGCGGCTTCCGGCGTTGCAATGCCTTCGGCATCTTCGTCCTCATCGCCACCGCCAAACAGGGCCGCGAGAAGAGTTTTACGCTTGCCACCCGATGGCGCAGAAGCAGGACCTTCGCCAGCGGTGCTGGCAACCTGAATGGAGGACGAGCTGACACGCTTTCTGTAATCGCTCATCGCCTGCTCATAGCCAGGCAAAGGCTTGCCATCAGCTGGCAGGTGAATGGTGTTGCCCTTGGGGAAAATGCGCACGAGTTCCTGGCGGCTCATGCGTGGCCAAGCACGCACATTGCCGACATCAAGATGCACGAAAGGGGAACCGGAGGTTGGATAGAAGCCAACGCCGCCAATCTGCATCTGCATGGCGATTTCACGCAGGCGGGCGAGCTTTACGCCGGGAATGTAGAAATCCATGGCCTTGCCGAGCGTGTGCTGGCTGCTTTTTGCAACACCCTTCGTGCGCGACCGCAGCATGCCGTTGGTTTCAGGCGAGCGGAAGGCAGAAACGACGTTGATATAATCACTGCCACCGGAGCGGCGATAAACTTCCCACACCAGATCAAAAAGGCGCGGGTCCATCTTGGTTGGCTGGTTGCGGCGCCAGTCACGCAGGAAACGATTCAGCTCCTGCAGACCCTTCTGGTCGTACTTGCCGTTGCGCTTGAAGGTAATGACGGCTTTTTCTTTGGTGTGGATATAATAAAGCTTGAGGCTGCGGGTTTCAGCAGCCGCTTCTGTGGCCGAAATCCCGATAAAGGGAACAGCTGCCATCATCAGGCACGCGCAAGTCACGACGCGTGCCGATAGCTTCTTGCATGTATCTTTAATCACGCTGCGCGCCTTCTTGCCCGAGAGCGCGAATTTCCGATGCAGATAAAGCAATTTGATCCCCGCCTGGCAGACAATTCGTCACATTGCCCCACATGAACCTCAATTACGGTCACACGATGGCAATTTTGCCACACATGAACACTCATCCTCTATATAGTGAATGGAATACTAACAAGAGGTTTATAGACCGTAAGTGAATATCCTTGCCCAGGAGTTAACAAATATCGGTTTTGCTAATTTAACGACCCGCCCGCTGCATCATGCGGCATCACGCAGCGGATCATCGGGATCAATGCCATAATCCTTCAACTTTCGGTAGAGTGTAGAGCGCCCAATGCCGAGTTTGCGGGCCACCTGGCTCATCTGGCCCCGGTAGAATCGCAGGGCGAAACGGATCAGTTCCTCCTCGATATCGGCGATCTTGCGAACGTCGCCGCTGTCATCGGTCGATGCAATCAGGCCACCGCCCGGAAACACAGCCGCTGAACGCTCCTCATCCGTGGCAATGGCTTCCATGACGGAAAGTATCTCAGCAGCACTGGCGCGGTTCTCTGCAACGGGCGCAACGAGAAGCGAACGTTCAGACAGACGGTGGGCCGACAGGTCGTGCTCGTCGACATCATCCCTGAACTCGGGAACCTGAAAGGCGATCTGCGGGAAATCCGCTTCGGTCAGTTCATCGCCTTGTGCCAAGACCACCGCGCGGAATACGGCATTTTCCAGCTGGCGGATGTTGCCCGGCCAATCATAAGCGGTGAGCAGGGCCAAAGCACCGGCGCTGACGCCCAGCGCATGTGGAAGTTTCTGCTCAATGGAGAAACGCTCGGCAAACACGCGTGCAAGATAGGGAATATCCTCCTTGCGGCGGCGAAGCGCTGGAATGGTGATGGGGAAGACGTTGAGGCGGTAATAGAGGTCTTCGCGGAAGCGACCTTCCTTGACCTCTTCGATCAGGTTCTTGTTGGTGGCTGAAATCAGCCGCACATTGACCTTCTGAACCTTGGTGGAGCCAACGGTCTCTATTTCGCCCTGCTGCACGGCGCGCAAAAGCTTGACCTGAACCTCGAGCGGCAGATCACCGATCTCGTCCAGAAACAGCGTTCCGCCATCGGCTTCCATGAACTTGCCCATGTGCTTTTCGGTGGCGCCGGTAAAGGCACCCTTCTCATGACCGAAAAGAATACTCTCCACCAGATTGTGCGGAATGGCCCCGCAATTGACCGTGATGAAGGGCTTGCCCGCCCGGTCGCTGCCAGACTGAACGGCACGCGCGATCATTTCCTTGCCAACGCCGGATTCGCCTTCCAGCACGACCGGAATATTGGATTGAGCGGCGCGCTGCGCCAACTCGATCACCCGCAGCATGGCGGGGCTTGCCGAAACGATATCGTTGAAGTTGACCGCATGATTGCGGGAGCGTTTGCCGGTACGGGCCTTGGCCTCGCGCTGGTCGAGTTTCAACGCATTGGCAATCGCCGAGCCGATCCGCTCGGGCGATACGGGCTTGACCACGAAATCGAATGCCCCGGCGCGCATGGCCTGAACCACGGTGTCGATGCCGCCCTGACCGGTCTGCACGATGACGGGCACATCCGTACCCAGCTCTCCAACAGCCTTAAGAAAAGACAATCCGTCCATCTCCGGCATCATCAGATCAAGCACGATAACGCTGATATCGCCGCTGTGTTGTTTCAACAGCTCCAGCCCGACCCGGCCATTTTCAGCAAGGATTGGGTGATGTCCATAACGCTCCACCGCTTGTCTCAGCAAGCGGCGCTGAACTGGATCGTCATCGATAACGAGTACTTGCGCTGTCATGTCAGGCTCCGGTTTCCGGTTTATGGACGTGCTTCATGCAGTCCTTTGGAGGGAATGTGACACGCAAGGCTTGAACATCCAGTTTTGAGATTTGCTTGCATTTTATGCATTGCCACGGGAAACAGAGCCCCCATATGCTTGGGGCAAAGATAAAGAGGAAAGCCTGACATGACCTTCAAGACACCGATCCCCCTGCCCGTTTTTTCTGGTGCGGAAGCCGCAAGTGCTGCTCTGGGTGACTTGCCCACATGGAAGCTTTCCGACCTCTTTACCTCTGCGGATGCCCCGGAATACAAGGGCGCGCTGGAAAAAGCCGCAAGCGATGCCAAGGCATTTGAAGCTAAGTGGAAGGGAAAGCTTGAGGCCGCCGCCAAGCTCTCTGGCGATCAAGGCCTCGGTGCCGCGCTTAAGGAATATGAAGCGCTGGATGACAGTTTGGGTCTTATTGGCTCCTTTGCGGGCCTCACCTATTTTTCCGATACGTCCAACCCTGCAAATGGCAAGCTTTACGGCGATGCGCAGTCGAAACTGACGGATATGTCTTCGCATCTGCTCTTCTTTGCGCTGGAATTGAACCGCATCGATGATGCAACGATCGATGCGGCCATCGCCAATGACCCGCTGACCGGCCACTATGCGCCGTGGATCGTGGATCTGCGCAAGGACAAGCCGCACCAGCTGGATGACAAGCTTGAACAACTGTTCCTCGAAAAATCCATGACAAGTGCAGCCGCCTTCAACCGCCTGTTCGATGAAACCATGTCGGAACTGCGCTTTGAGGTTGATGGCAAGAGCATGGCGCTGGAAGAAACGCTCAACCTGCTTCAGGAACCAAACCCGGAAACGCGCAAGCTCGCCGCTCAGGCGCTCAGCACGACTTTCAAGAACAATCTGCGCGTCTTCACCCTGATTACCAACACGCTGGCCAAGGACAAGGAAATCTCCGACCGCTGGCGCAAATTCGAAGACATTGCCGATAGCCGCCATTTGGCCAACCGCGTTGAGCGCGAGGTTGTGGATGCGCTGGCCCAAGCGGTCACAGAGGCCTATCCGCGCCTGTCGCACCGCTATTACGCGATGAAAGCCAAATGGCTGGGCATGGACCAGATGGAATATTGGGACCGCAATGCGCCGCTGCCCGATACATCCAATGCGGTCATTCCATGGGAAGATGCGAAGGACATGGTGCTCTCGGCCTATGGCGATTTTGCGCCAGAAATGGCCGATATCGCCCGCCGCTTCTTCGATGAACAATGGATCGATGCCCCTGCCCGCCCCGGCAAGGCACCCGGCGCATTTGCCCACCCCACCGTGCCATCAGCTCACCCTTATGTGCTCGTCAACTATCTCGGCAAGCCGCGGGATGTGATGACGCTCGCCCACGAGCTGGGCCATGGCGTCCATCAGGTTCTGGCTGGTGGACAGGGCGCTCTAATGTGCGCAACACCGCTGACGCTTGCCGAAACGGCCTCGGTCTTCGGTGAAATGCTGACCTTCCGCAAGATGCTGGACAACACCACGGACCTGCGCGAGCGCAAGGCACTTCTGGCCCGCAAGGTGGAAGACATGATCAATACGGTCGTGCGCCAGATCGCGTTTTATGAATTCGAGCGGAAGGTCCACACCGCCCGTAAGGATGGCGAGCTGACATCAGAGCAGATTGGTGAGCTGTGGCTGTCTGTGCAGCGGACAAGCCTTGGACCGGCGATCAGGATTTCCGAAGGCTACGAAAGCTGGTGGACCTATGTTCCCCACTTCATCCACTCCCCATTCTACGTCTATGCCTATGCCTTCGGTGATTGCCTCGTCAATTCGCTTTATGCGGTTTACCAGAACGCCGACACCGGCTTCCAGGACAAGTATTTCGAGCTGCTCAAGGCTGGTGGCACCAAGCACCATTCCGAACTGCTCAAGCCCTTCGGCCTTGACGCCACCGACCCGTCCTTCTGGAACAAGGGCCTGTCGATGATCGAAGGATTAATCGACGAGCTGGAGGCTCTGGATAAAGAATAATCATGAAAACCGGCGGCGCTCCCATTTTCGGGCAAGCTTCGCCGGTTCTTATGCCTCACCTTACGTGAACAGCTTGATGGACACTGATCATGAAACGCAAACCGGCTGACCTGACATTGCGGGAAACGCTGCGCTGGGAACCTGCATCAGGCTTCAAACGGCTGGAGCAGCACCTGCGCCGCCTGCTGCGCTCTGCCGATGCATTGGGCTTCCGTGCACCGTCTGACGCGGCCAAGGCACTAAACGCAGCTGTCGGCGGCACCCAGCCGCTGATCGTGCGCGTGGTGATGAACTACAAGGGCGAGCTGGACGTGGCAGCGGAACCTTTCGTTCCACTCTGCGACAACGCGGTCTGGCGGCTGAAGATCGCGGAAAAGACCCGTCTGGACTCAGCCGACACATTCTACCGGCACAAATCATCCCGCCGCGAGCCCTATGATGCCGCCCGCGCGGAATTTTCGACCGCCGAGGCCGATGAGGTGCTGCTTTTGAACGAGCGCGGAGAAATCTGCGAGGGCTCGGCCACCAGCATCTTCGTGGAAACCGCCGAAGGGGCGCTTCTGACGCCACCACTCGATAGCGGCATTCTGCCCGGCGTGCTGCGTGCCGACCTTATCCGCGAGCGCAGGGCACGGGGACAGTCCCTCAAGCCGCAGGATCTTGCAGGTCGCAAACTGTTCGTGGGCAATTCCCTGCACGGGCTGGTGGCTGCGGAATTGGTCTAGAGCCACTCCACCCGCGCGCGTCCGTTCTGCTTTGCAGCATAGAGCGCACGGTCTGCCCGCTGGTAGAGGTCGGAAGCGGTTTCTCCGGGTTGATAAAGCGAAAGCCCGGCCGAGCAGCTGTAGGAAAAATCCGTTGCACCGGGAAACGGGCAGGATGCCCTGACTTTCTCCAGCAATCGTTCAACCATACCAGCGCAATCCGCCAAAGCCGTGCGCGGCATGATGAGCATGAACTCCTCACCGCCCACGCGCCCGAAGCAATCGGCACGGCGGATCGTCGAGTGAGCGATCTTGACGAAATCGCGCAGAACAGTATCGCCTCCCTGATGGCCGAAGCGATCATTGATGACCTTGAAGAAATCAATATCGATGACGCAGAGCCCGAAGGGTCCTTCTGCGCCCTTCTGGACTTTCTCCATCTGGGCATCGAGATTGGCAAAGACGAACCGGCGGTTGGCGGTTCCGGTCAACTCATCGGTTTGCGCGGCGCGCTGGGCAATGTCGCGGTCCTGGCGCAGGCTGCGCTGGTTTTGCCGAAGCGCCGTAATGTCGCTTCCCACACACAGCATCCAGCCATCATCCTGCACGGTCTCCGTCATCCAGATCCAGCGGCCGTCATGCAGGTCGAGTTCCAGCCCGCGAAAAGGCAGCTTGCCGCGGCGCGATTGCGCCGACAGAAACCACGCCTCGTAATCCGTGGTGGTGATGATCAGGCCTTTTCGATCGACGTAGTTCGCCCGCAGAATATCGCCCCACATGGGGAAAGCGTCGCTGGCCAGATTGAAGGCTTCGCGAAAGGCGCGGTTGGCATGGCGCAGCCTGTCATTTGTATCGAAAAGCGCAATAAACACAGGCGTAGCGTCCTGCAGGGCAATGACGCGTTCCATCAGACTATCCAGATTGGCAGTCTCTTGCCTCACGATTTTGCGCCCTCCTCAAGCCGAACCATGCATTCGGCGTGGTTGCATTATAATGCCTGGAATGGAAACGCGAAGTCTCAAGCCATACCTGTGATTTATGCCCGGAATGATGACGCCCACATGCGGATCGGTTTACCCTTTCGTCAGCCTTCACACGCCCGTCATCCGGCTACCCTTTATTGTTACAGACTAATCATCTAGCTTGAGCCTTGTGTTCCAATAGGAAATTAAAGAATGACGGACGTTGAATACCCGATCCTTGGCGAAATTCCCGGTCCCATTATCATGATCGGTTTCGGCTCTATCGGGCGCGGTACGCTTCCATTGATCGAGCGGCATTTCAAATTCGATCTCTCGCGCCTTGTCGTGATCGACCCCCGGGAAGACATTGCCGACCATCTGCAAAGCCGCAACATCCGCCATATCCGTGCACATCTGAGCCAAGAGAATTACAAGGATGTGCTGAAACCTCTGATCAAGAATGTCGAGGGACAGGGTTTCTGCGTCAATCTGTCGGTCGATGCCTCCTCCGTGGATCTGATGAAGCTGTGCCGCAAATATGGCATGCTCTATATCGACACCGTCGTTGAACCCTGGCCGGGCTTCTACTTCGACACGGATGTGGATAATGCCGCCCGCACCAACTATGCGCTGCGCCAGACCATGCTGAAGGAAAAGGCCCGGCGCCCCGGTGGCACCACGGCCGTTTCCACCTGCGGTGCAAACCCGGGAATGGTGTCGTGGTTCGTCAAGCAGGCGCTGGTCAATCTGGCAAATGACACGGGCCTGGAATTCGACGAGCCCGAAGCCCACGACCGTGAAGGCTGGGCAAAGCTGATGCAGACGCTGGGCGTCAAAGGTGTGCACATTGCCGAGCGAGACACACAGCGCGCAAAGGACCCCAAGCCCTTCAACACATTTTGGAACACATGGTCTGTCGAAGGCTTCATTGCTGAGGGCATGCAGCCTGCCGAACTGGGCTGGGGCAGCCACGAAAAATGGATGCCGAAAAACGCCAAAAAGCAAAAAAAGGGCAACAAGGCCGCGATCTTCCTCGATCAGCCCGGCGCTTCCACCCGCGTGCGCACATGGTGCCCGACACTCGGGCCCCAGTACGGCCTGCTGGTCACGCACAATGAAGCGATTTCGATCTCGGACTATTTCACGGTGCACGACAAGCGCGGCCATGTGGAGTTCCGCCCCACATGCCATTACGCCTACCATCCCTGCAATGATGCCGTGCTCTCGCTTTATGAAATGTTCGGCAATGGCGGCAATGCCCAGCCTGTGCAGCACGTGCTGACAGAAGCCGAACTGACCGATGGTTCAGACGAATTGGGTGTTCTGCTCTATGGTCACGAGAAGAATGCCTACTGGTACGGCTCGCGCCTGACGCTGGAAGAGGCGCGCAAGCTTGCTCCCAACCAGAATGCTACCGGTCTTCAGGTTTCCTCCGCCGTTCTCTCGGGCATGGTCTGGGCGCTGGAAAACCCTCAAGCGGGCATCGTGGAGGCCGATGAGGTAGACTATCGCCGTTGCCTCAATGTCCAGCGGCGCTATCTGGGGGCTGTGGAAGGTCACTACACGGACTGGACGCCCATCGATGGCAGGCCGGGCCTTTTCCCTGACGATATCGACACGAATGACCCCTGGCAGTTCCGCAATATTCTGGTGCGCAACTAGAAACCCCGCCCTACCTCAGGGCGCAGACTGGTGCTGGTTTGCAACGCTTGTCCTTTTGTGGAAGGCGTTGGGAACCAGCGCATGGAGGTGGTCGTTCGCTTGCAATATAGTCAACTTCCATACATGGTCTGATTGATAGATCGGGAAGAATCGCAGGAGACTTAAGACATGAATTTCAAGACAGGCGCAGCCTTGGTTCTGGCCGCAATGGCAGCCGCTTCATGTTCTCCGACAGGCCCATCCCCTCGCCCCATGCCACCCGTCGCGGCACAGGGTCCGGCTGTCGATGGTCGCTGGGTCGATAAGAACGGCATCGTTTCCACGTTCCAGGCGGGCGCATTCTCCACTCGCTCCACAGACACCAACACGCTGCTGGCGTCGGGAACCTATGTCACCCTGTCGCCAACACTTTATGAGATCAACATGACCTCGCTGGTGCGCAACACCCAGTCGCGCGTCAATTGCGCGCTCATCTCTCCGTCGCAGCTCAACTGCACGACAGATAGCAACAGCCAGTTTACGCTGACACGCCAGGGCTGATCCGCTTTCACCATTTCTCTTCGGCGTTGATTGAACGCGCGCGTAATGCGCGCGTTTTTATTTGCGCACACCTGTCACAATTCTGCTTGCGGCAGATGGCCCGAGATGAAAACATCATCGTTGAAAGACTGACACACTTTCACAATAGCTATGATGGCACGGACGAGCCCTTCAGCATTTCGCTTTCAACAGGAGAGATACGATGAACAGGATTTTGAGATTCAGCCTGATGACCGCATCGGTCGTCGCGCTTTCGGCGGGGGCAGCGCTGGCTGACTATCAGCTCAATATTCTCCACATCAACGATCTGCATTCGCGCATCGAGGCGATCAACAAGTCGGATTCGACCTGCTCCGCTGCGGAAGCTGGCAAGAACGAGTGCTTCGGCGGCATTGCCCGCGTCAAAAGCGCCATCGATGCCCGCCGCACCGAACTCGGCACCAATGCCAATGTGTTGGTGCTGGATGCTGGCGACCAGTTTCAGGGCTCCCTCTTCTACACCCGCTACAAGAGCGCGCCCATTGCCGAATTCATGAACGGTATCGGCTTCGATGCCATGGCTATCGGCAACCACGAATTCGATGACGGCCCGGCAGAGCTTCTGAAATTCATCAATGCGCTAAAATTCCCCATCATCTCCGGCAACACGAAAATCGCCGATGGCTCCGAACTGAAGGACAAGTTCAAGGGCTACGTCATCAAGGAGATGGGCGGCGAGAAGGTCGCTGTTGTTTCCGTTCTGGCAACCGACACCAACGAGACATCTTCGCCCGGCGACAAGGTCACCTTTGACGACGAGATCAGCTATCTCAAGGGTGCCGTCAAGGAAATCCAGGATCAGGGCGTCAACAAGATCGTCCTTCTGTCCCATGTCGGTTACGTCAAGGATCAGGAGATCGCCCGTTCTGTTGATGGTATCGACGTGATCGTCGGCGGCCACAGCCACACATTGCTCTCCAGCACCGACCCGAAGGCGGCTGGCCCCTACCCGACGCTGGTCAAGGACCCCGCCGGGATCGATGTTCCCATCGTCACGGCCTATGCCTATTCGAAATTCCTCGGCGACCTCACCGTTACCTTTGATGACAATGGCGTGGTCAAGTCCACCGCTGGCGCACCGAAGCTGCTCGACGCATCGGTCACGCCGGATGAAGGCTTTACCAAGCGCGTGGCAGAACTCGCCGCACCGCTGGAAGAGATGAAGCAGAAGGAAATCGGCGTTGCCGAAGCGGCCATCGACGGTTCCCGCGAAGTCTGCCGTGCCAAGGAATGCACCATGGGCAACCTGGTGTCCGACGCCCTGCTCGACCGCGTCAAGGATCAGGGCATCACGATTGCCATCCAGAACGGCGGCGGTCTGCGCGCCTCTATTGATGCCGGTCCAATCACCATGGGCGAAGTGCTGACGGTTCTCCCGTTCCAGAACTCCGTTGCCACCTTCCAGATCAAGGGTGTCGATCTTCTGGCCGCTCTTGAAAATGGCGCAGGCCAGATTGAAGAAGGCGCCGGTCGCTTCGTGCAAACCGCTGGCCTGAAATATTCCTTTGATCGCTCCAAGCCAGCTGGCAGCCGTATCGTCTCCGTCGAGGTCAAGGAAGGCGACGCCTTCGTCAAGCTCGACCCGGAAAAGACCTATGGCGTGGTGACCAACAACTATACCCGCACCGGCGGCGATGGCTTCAAGACCTTCGCAACCAAGGCCATCAACCCTTACGACTTCGGACCAAGCCTTGAAGATGCCGTCGCCGCCTATATCGGCGCGCACAGCCCCTACAAGCCTTACACCGATGGCCGCGTGATGGATGTCACCCCTGCCGACTATGTGGCTCCACCAAAGGAAGCCAAGCCTGCGACACCTGCACCGGCCACAACAGCCCAGGCCCCAGCAGCCACAACGCCTGCACCTGCCACCGCAACAGCGCCAGCCGCAACCGCTCCGGCACCGGCAGCAACCACAGCCGCGCCTGCCGCTATGGCGCCTGCTGCTGAAAAATATGTCGTGACGCGTGGCGATTCTCTCTGGAAGATCGCTGCCGAGAAATACGGCAATGGCACGGAGTGGAAGAAGATTGCCGAGGCCAATGCGCTGAAGCGTCCAAACCACATCGAGATTGGCGAAGAACTGACCGTTCCAGCCAACTGATCTGCCGACACGAAATTGAAGCCGGTCCGCGCTGCGGGCCGGCTTTTTATATGGGTCAGAAGATTACGCGTTGAAATGTCACGTCCTGAACTCAAGATTTCAATTCAGATTGTGATATCGATGCTTTACAAGATGATCCAACACCATGGTCCTGCCGTATGGCTGATCAAACAATGCAGGTTCAGGACGATTTCATGATCGCAGATAATTCCACGGTTCAGACAGCTCATTTCCCCGCAGACCACCCGAAGGTCGCCTTCGGCAAGGTCGGGGTGCTCCTCGTCAATCTCGGCACACCAGATGGCACGGATTACAAATCCATGCGCCGTTATCTGGCGGAATTTTTGAGCGACAAGCGCGTCATCGAATGGTCGCGCCTGTTCTGGTATCCCATTCTCTATGGCATCGTGCTGAACAAGCGCCCGCAAAAGGTGGGCAAGGCCTATGAGGAGATCTGGAACCACGAGCTGAACGAAAGCTACCTGCGCACCTATACCCGCAATCAGGGTGAGGCTTTGGCGAAGATGCTGACCGATCTGCCCAATGTCGTCGTCGATTGGGGCATGCGCTACGGCAAGCCGAGCATTGCCGAACGCATGGACGCGCTGAAGGCGCAAGGGTGTGAAAAAATCCTGCTGTTTCCGCTCTATCCGCAATTTGCGGCGGCAACGACTGCCACCGTCAACGACAAGGCCTTCGAATATCTGATGAAGCAGCGCTGGCAGCCAGCGCTTCGCACCGTTCCGCCCTATCACGACGACGACACCTATATCGATGCGCTGGCCAACTCCGTCAAAACCCATCTGGCGACGCTGGATTGGCAGCCGGAAAAGATCATTGCCTCCTTCCACGGCATTCCGCAATCCTACTTCAAGAAGGGCGATCCCTACCATTGCCAATGCATGAAGACGGGTCGCCTGCTGCGTGAAAAGCTGGGTCTGGACAAAGACCGCTTCATGATTACCTTCCAGTCCCGCTTCGGGCCGGAAGAGTGGCTGCAGCCCTATACCGACAAGACGGTGGAGCGGCTTGCCAAGGAAGGCGTCAAGCGCATTGCCGTGATGAATCCGGGCTTCGTTTCCGACTGTCTGGAAACGCTGGAAGAAATTGCAGGCGAAGCGGGCGAGATTTTCCACCACAATGGTGGCGAGAAGTTTTCCCACATTCCATGCCTGAATGACAGTTCTGAGGGTATGCGGGTTCTCGAGAAAGTTGTACGCAGGGAGTTGCAAGGTTGGGTTTGACCCAACCCTGAGCAATTCCGGACGCAAAACCGCGTTACACTTTTGCTGGAATTGCTCTACCTGACACCTGCCAGCACATGAGGAGATGGCGATGTTTGATCTGGGTGGTTTCGATATTGTCGTGATCGTCGTTGTGGGGCTCGTCATTCTCACGTTGTTTGCAGGCATCAAGACGGTGCCGCAGGGCTATCGCTACACGGTGGAGCGCTTCGGGCGCTACACCCGCACCATGGAACCCGGCCTCAACATCCTCACGCCCTATATCGAGCGCGTCGGCGCAAGGCTGAACGTGATGGAACAGGTGCTGGATATTCCCACACAGGAAGTCATCACCAAGGATAATGCCAGCGTCTCGGCAGATGCCGTCGCCTTCTATCAGGTGCTGAACGCCGCGCAGGCGGCCTATCAGATCACTGATCTGCAATCTGCCATCCAGAACCTCACCATGACCAATATCCGCTCGGTCATGGGCTCTATGGATCTCGATGAGCTTCTGTCCAACCGCGATGCCATCAATGACCGCCTGTTGCGCGTGGTGGATGAAGCCGTGGGCCCATGGGGCATCAAGGTCACCCGCATCGAAATCAAGGATATCGCGCCGCCCAAGGACCTCGTGGATTCCATGGCCCGGCAGATGAAGGCCGAGCGTGAGAAGCGCGCGCAGGTTCTGGAAGCCGAAGGCTCGCGCGCTGCGCAAATTCTGCGGGCAGAAGGCGCCAAGCAATCCGCCATTCTCGAGGCCGAAGGTCAGCGCGAAGCGGCCTTCCGTGACGCCGAAGCGCGTGAGCGTCTGGCAGAAGCCGAAGCCAATGCCACCCGCATGGTCTCGGAAGCCATCGCCGCTGGCGATATCCACGCCATCAACTACTTCATCGCCCAGAAATACACCGAAGCGATGACCGCCATCGGCACCGCCAAGAACTCCAAGATCGTGCTGATGCCGATGGAGGCCTCCGCGCTGATCGGCTCTCTCGGCGGCATCGGCGCCATCGCCAAGGAAGTGTTCGGCCGCGACAGCAATGCACAGGCTACGCCCGATACAGCCGCCTCGCCCAAACAGCGCAGCTCCGTTCCATCAACGTCCAGCCGCCCGGCTGCCCAGACCATCAACGTGACCATCCCCAACAACCCGTTCGGCCCTTCCACGGAGCGTTGAGATGATAGCCAGGCTCGTGACCGATCTTGGCCCGTGGAGTTGGTGGATACTCGCCGCCCTCCTGCTGGCCGCCGAACTCGTCGCCCCCGGCGTGTTCCTCATCTGGATCGGCGCCGCCGCGCTCGTCATCGGCGCGGTGTCGCTGGCGCTCTGGGATACGGCTCTGTGGAGCTGGCATGTTCAACTGCTGCTGTTTGCCCTGCTCTCCATCGCCTTCGCGCTCCTTGGACGCCGCTATTACGGCCGCAACCACGCCAAAACCGACGAGCCCTTCCTCAACCAGCGCGAAGCCAGCCTCGTAGGCCGCACCGCAACCCTGCAGGAACCCATCGCCGAAAGCCGAGGCCGCATCCGGCTGGATGACACCTGGTGGCCCGTCCAAGGCACCGACCTCCCCGCCGGCACCCGCGTGCGCATAGCGTCCGCCCACGGGCGGACATTGGTGGTGGAGAAGATCGAGAGCTAAGCTTCAGCCAGCCACAGCCCCATCATCCGTTGGCCGTCCACAGCCTGATTCATAGAAAATTCCTCATAAAGGCTGGCCTTATATATAAAATATAGTATTTTGCTTCGCTTATATTAGCAGCATCTATGGCTGCAGATAGGGGAGTAAAGTAAAGCCATATGAGGACAGTCAACGTTTACGCGGCGCCCATTGCTGGAAAATTTGGCCAAAGCACCGAGAATTTTGGTGACAATCTGATGCATTTCATGCTGCCCGAGATATTTGGCGTCGATGTCAAATATGTTGGACATTCTCAAGCCGATCTCATCGGAATTGGAAGCATTATCGATGCCTATTGGCGCAAGCGGCGCAGGCCATATTTCTGGCAAAGACGTCCCTGGAGGGAACTTGCCGTTTGGGGAAGCGGGTTCATGTCCTCGGATTCCGCCGATGAATGGCCCCAAAGACTTCGCTACCACGCTGTGCGAGGCCCATTGTCTGCCGCACGGGTGCCAAATGGCGATGCATTGGCTTTAGGTGACCCGGCCATATTGCTACCCAAAATCTGGGCCGGCCCGAAAGATAAAACATGCAAAGTGCTGGTGGTGCCCCATTTCGCGACCCACCAAAAATTCACGTCGACATTCGAAAATGATCTTCCAAAGAACTGGAAAGTTCTTGATCTGCGCAGTGATCCCAAGGACGTCTGTGAGCAGATCGCGGGAAGCGAATTCGTAGTCACCAGCAGCCTGCATGGTCTGATCGTGTCAGACGCCTATGGCGTACCATCCTGCCGCATTTTCCCCACCGGCAAGATCAAGGGCGATGGCTTCAAGTTCAAGGACTACGAAGCACAAAGAGGGAAAAAATTCTCCGGCCCATTTTTGTTTCAAAATGTACTGGCTGGAGAGATTGACATGCACTCGTCAGAGTTCGCCCCTGCCGTACCGTCAGACGAAGTGCTGGAACGCCTGATCGCGTCTTTTCCTTTCCGTTGAAGACAATCAAAAGTTACGCAACACCTAAAAGCCCTGACGTGCCGGGCATTTCGGTGATCGTAGTGTCCTGCAAGTTCAAACAATAGATCAATCCTATAATAACGATCGCCATAGTTTAAATCATAGTCTAGCCCAATAAAGGTTCGAATATTTTAATTTAGCACTTGCTATTTAAGTGAGCTGCAACGCTTCCTGCATTGCGCCAATCCGGCGCATGAAGGATCATTTCATGAAAATTCTTTCTGTTGCCATTCTTGCACTTCTGTCGTTCGGAAGCATTGCAAACGCGGCTTGTAACTATGCCAGCGATAGGGCCAGCGACGGCTCGCGCTGCGGCGGTCGTGCTGCGTCAGAAAGACCTGGTGGCAGATAGTCGCCTAAATACGCTTACCACCATTTGCAGCCGTCCGGTTAACACTGGGCGGCTGCTTTCATTGAGGCGTTCGAAAGCAATCTGAGTGCCTACGACGGATGCAGGGGCAGCCAAGATCGAATCGGCCCGCGCAACCCCGCCCCGAGCAAGTATCATCCAATATCGGGAATTTCGCCGTGCTGGTAGATAATCACCGGAGGGCCGTATTCGCCCATGTCGGGGTCTGCATCGCGCGCCCAGGCCAGAACGCCGTCATACTGGCTTGAGAGGGCCTTGCCCTCACGCACGGCGCGCTCTTCCGTTGGCATTTGCCTTGGCTCGAATGCCTCGACCATGTTGCCCTCGTCGTCGGCCTTGTAGGCGGCGAGAACGATCAGTTTGATTTTAGCCATGGCTGTATTCCTTGTGCGGATAGAGGCCACCTATACCACAGGTAAAAAGCAAGGGTGATGATTGTGTCAGGCCTGCAGGTTTAATGCTGGTGCAAACGCTCCAACTCGGGTGCGCACGCACCAAAACCAAAAAAGGCTTTCGGTTTCCCGAAAGCCTTTTTGAAACTGGATGGTGGGCGTGACAGGGATTGAACCTGTGACCCCTACGATGTCAACGTAGTGCTCTCCCGCTGAGCTACACGCCCTCCGTTGCGGCGCATAAATCACGAAACTGGATGAAGCGTCAACTGCTTTTTTTCAGTTTTGTGAAAGGTTTATGCGAAGCCTTATGCCACAAGGAGTTTGTTCACTTCGTCGACGAGGTCGCGAAGGTGAAATGGCTTGGAAAGGACCTTTGCGTCCTTCGGTGCTTTCGAATCAGCGTTGAGCGCAACGGCTGCAAAACCGGTGATGAACATGACCTTGAGGTCAGGGTCGAGTTCGGTTGCGCGGCGGGCAAGCTCGATCCCGTCCATTTCCGGCATCACGATGTCGGTGAGCAGAAGCGAGAAAGGCTCCTCACGAAGCCGGTCATAGGCGCTTGCGCCGTTATCGAAGGAGGAAACCTTGTAACCGGCTTTCTCAAGCGCCTTCACGAGAAAGCGGCGCATATCATTGTCATCTTCTGCGAGAAGAATTTTCTGTACCATTTAAATGACCGTAGCTTCTGGATTTCTGGGAATACCTTACCCTGATCATACCGCATGTTCAGTAAATATGATGTGAACGGCAGAATCGTGGCTTGGACGACTGATGCACAGTATGGACTTGCTCTGCCTTAACTGGCAACATGAAGCTTCTGGCAGAATTATGACATGGTAAACGGGGCGGAATGGACTGGGTAACGGGCGAGTACGAACTCTTCGAAGTGCACGAACCGGCCGTTCACAGCATTCCGTTTGTATTCAACTCTCCTCATAGCGGCCGCTGCTACCCCATTTCCTTCCTCGAATCATCCCGCCTCGATGCTTATGAGATCCGCCGCTCGGAAGATCATTTCGTCGATGAGCTGTTTTCAGGCGCGGTCGATCTTGGCGCGCCGATGCTCAAGGCCAATTTTCCCCGTGCTTTTCTGGACGTGAACCGCGAGCCCTATGAGCTTGATCCGCGCATGTTCGATGGCCCGCTCCCATCCTACGCCAATATCGGCTCCATGCGGGTGGCAGGCGGGCTTGGCACGGTGCCACGCATCGTGGCAGAGAACATGGATATCTATGCGCGCCGCCTCACCGTCGATGAGGGCATTGAGCGCATCGAGAGCATCTACAAGCCCTATCACGCCTGCCTGCGAAAGCTGGTTTCGCGCACCCATGCCAATTTCGGCATGGCGGTGCTGATCGATTGCCATTCGATGCCCGGTAATATCCGCCTTGCCAATTCCAATGTCCGCCCAGATATCATCATCGGCGACCGCTTCGGCACCAGCGCATCTGCAGAAATCTCCCGCGCCGCCCTCTATGTTCTGGAAGAGCTTGGCTTCACCGCCGTGTGCAACAAGCCCTATGCTGGCGGCTTCATCACCGAACATTACGGACGCCCCGTCCGCTCACTGCATGCCCTGCAGATCGAGGTTAGCCGGTCGCTTTATGTGGACGAGAAGACTCTTATGAAAACACCGGACTTCTTCGCGGTACAAGCGGCGCTCGATAGCTTCATGCGCCAGATGGCGATGTTCGTATCCGAATACGCCATCGACATGGCATTTGCCGCCGAATAGGCCGCAGCCCAACCCTCCAACGTTGACCACCGCCGTGACACGGCCAAAAAAAACCGCGCCTTGGCGCGGTCAAGTCTAGGGAGGAAACACCCAAGGAGGGTATTTACAGTCAAAGACTGTGAGAAGACACTAGCAAGAACTGCACAATTGTCAAGCATATTTTGATTTGCTTATATTTTGTGCTGATTTTTGCTGCTTTGCCATTATTTTAGGCCGCAACGCACAAGACGCGTGCACAGCATGGCTTCAACCCCATGTGGACGAAGCGGCCTTGCCGGGTTATGCAATGAGCCAATTGCTCCCATTGCCGAGGAAAATGATGCTGCCAGATCGCGACTTCTTCTTTCGTCTTGCCGATGCCGCCAAGGCCGAGACCCTGCCCCGGTTTCGCACCGGCATCGCCGTTGCCAACAAGCAGGATGGCGGCTACGATCCGGTGACAGAGGGCGATCAGGCAGCCGAAACGGCGATCCGCAGCCTGATCACCGAGCATTTCCCCGACCACGGCATTCTGGGCGAAGAACATGGCAGCGTCGGCACGGACCGGGAGCATGTCTGGGTCATAGACCCCATCGATGGCACCCGCGCCTTCATTTCGGGCCTGCCCGTCTGGGGAACATTGATCGGCTTTCAATCGTCAGGTCGCGCCGTCATGGGCGTCATGGATCAGCCCTTCACCGGCGAACGGTATTTTGCCGATGGCGAAAACGCATGGTACTTCGGCCCCGGCGGCGACAGGCAGATCAAGACACGCAATTGCCAATCCCTCTCGGACGCCATCCTCTTCACCACATCGCCGCATATCTTCACACCGGATGAAGCAAGGCTTTACGGCGCGGTGGAAGAAAAGGTCCGCCTGTTCCGCTATGGTGTGGATTGCTACGCCTACGCTCTACTGGCCGGCGGCCATGTCGATCTCGTCATTGAATCGGGCCTGAAACCCTACGATGTCGGCGCGCTCATTCCCATCATCGAGCAGGCTGGCGGCATCATTACCAATTGGGATGGCGGAAGGCCGGAAGCCGCGGGCCGCATCATCGCCGCCGGAAGCAAGGCAGTGCACGAACAGGCGCTGGCACTGCTGGCTGGCGCCTGAGGCTGACAACACCCCTCATCCGCAGTTGATGCGATGCGCGCAAGAGTTGCCTTTTGCGCATCGCCGCTGAACATTTCCACATGGCAATCGCAAATCTGCGCTCCAGTATAAAAGGGAATTGACAGAGCTGTTAACCTTTGATTAACCATACTACGGCACTCTAACGTTGTAATCTTTCATCATAATGTACTTAAAAGGGCGAGGATCGCTATGGCATATGACTGGAGTGGGAATACCGTTAAAGAAAAACGCGAAAACTGGACTGTGTTCGTCATCGTCACCATCCTCGCGCTTTTGCTGATTGCCGCCATCGCACCACTGGGCACCACGCATGTGGCTGCACCGCAGCTGGTCGAGTCCACTGCCAAAGCCGTCAAATCGACGCCGCTGAAACTCTAACCTTTTCCTACCACAACAAACATCGTTGGTTTGCCGTCAGCGACATCGCGTTTCCGGGGAGAGACGCGGAGCCTGACAGCCGTGTCGAACACATGCCCGGCCAGATATCCACGGCGAAAGCCTGCAATGTCGCAAACCTGTAATGTTGTAACTCTAGGTTAGAACGGCTCCAGACTAGGGGCGCGTTTTAACAAAGAGGCTAACCGATGAACGAGCACTGTCCCCAGAAGATATTCCCGACTACCCAGCTAGAAGACGCAGATGGTGACGGCCACAACGCAAGTGCCAACCCCACAATGGGCGAAATCATCAGCCAGCGCTTCTCACGTCGCAATTTTCTGCAGGGCTCGCTTGCCGTTTCGGCCATTGCCGCGACCATCAGCCCTGTCGCCCTGATCACCGCCGATGAAGCCCGCGCCCAGAGCAAGGGCGGCTCCGCCTTCAACTTCACCGAGGTGGAAGCTGGCGTCGATGCCACCCACCACGTGGCTGAAGGCTATGACGCCGATATCCTGCTGCGCTGGGGCGATGCGGTGCTGCCAGGCGCGCCCGAATTCGATCCGACCAAGCAGACCGCTGAGGCTCAGAGCAAGCAGTTTGGCTACAATAACGACTATGTCGGCTTCATTCCGCTCGACGGGTCGAGCGAGCACGGCCTGCTCGTCGTCAATCACGAATACACCAACCCTCATTTGATGTTCCCGGGCCTCGTCAAGGTCGTGGATGGCAAGATCAAGCAGGGCGCGCTCAGCAAGGAGCAGGTGGATGTCGAAATGGCAGCCCATGGCGGCACCATCGTCGAAATCCGCAAGGTCGATGGCAAGTGGAAGGTCGTGACTGACGGTAAGTACAACCGCCGCATCACCACCAACACGCCTATGGAAATCACCGGCCCTGCCGCAGGCCATGATCGCCTGAAAACATCGGCAGACGCCACAGGCACCCGCGCCATCGGCACCCTGAACAACTGTGCCGGCGGCGTAACGCCCTGGGGCACATACATCATGGCGGAAGAAAACTTCCACGGCTACTTCTCCGGCAAACTGCCTGAAGGCCACAAGGAAGCCGCCAACTACAAGCGTTATGGCGTGCCAGAGGGCGGCTATGAGTGGGGCAATTTCTACGACCGCTTCGATCTTTCGAAAGAGCCGAACGAGCCGAACCGCTTCGGCTGGATTGTCGAAGTCGATGCCATGGACCCAACGTCTACGCCGAAAAAGCGCACCTCACTCGGTCGCACAAAGCATGAGGGTGCCGAATCGATCGTTGCCAAGAACGGCAAGGTCGTCTTCTATCTCGGTGATGACGAACGCTTCGACTATGTCTACAAGTTCGTGACCGAAGGTACGTTCAACGCAAACGACCGTGCGGCCAACATGAACCTGCTGGACAAGGGCACACTGCACGTCGCCAAGTTCAACGAAGACGGCACCATGCAATGGCTGCCACTGATCCACGGTCAGGGCCCCCTCACCGCTGAAAACGGTTTCGCCAGCCAGGCAGATGTTCTGATCGAATGCCGCCGTGCAGGTGACGTTCTGGGCGCCACCAAGATGGACCGCCCCGAAGACGTTCAGCCGAATGGCGTCAACGGCAAGGTCTACGTCATGTTGACCAACAACACCAAGCGCAAGGCAGATCAGGTCAATGCGGCCAACCCGCGCGCAGAAAACGCCTTTGGCCACATTATCGAGATTGCCGAAAACGACGGCGATTTCACTGCTACCTTCGGCAAGTGGGAAGTGCTGCTGAAGTGCGGCGATCCTTCCGTTGCAGCTGTTGGTGCTACCTTCTCCACCGAGACCACCAAGAATGGCTGGTTCGGCATGCCGGACAATTGTGCAGTCGATGCTGCCGGTCGTCTCTGGGTCTCGACAGACGGCAACAACAACAAGCAGACAGGCCGCACCGACGGTCTCTGGGCAGTCGATACGGAAGGCGAAGCCCGCGCCACCTCAAAGCTGTTCTTCCGCGTCCCCGTTGGCGCTGAAATGTGCGGCCCGCTCTTCACCCCCGATGATGAAACCGCCTTCGTGGCTGTTCAGCATCCGGGTGATGGCGGCGAAGACTGGTCGGGCCATGGCCGCCCATCCTATTACGAAGACCTTTCCACGCGCTGGCCGGATTTCAAGGACAACATGCCGGTTCGCCCGGCAGTCGTTGCGATCACCAAGGCCGGTGGCGGCAAGATCGCCGTCTGACGACACCGGCAGCGGAGTGAAAGCTCAACTGCGAGAACAATAAAGGCCGGGGCGATACCATCGCCCCGGCCTCTTCAATTGCATCGGAGGAAAACAGCCTGCCGCCGTAAACCCTTTAGGTTTTGATCAGGTCCAGATGCACGACGCGCGGTTCCAGAACCTGCATGATGGCATCGGAGCGGCCAATATACACGATGGCGGTGTCCTTCATCCCCGCCAGCACCGCTGTCAGCCGGTCCACGGTTTCGGTCTCCAGACCTTCGAGAAGATCATCGATAAACAGCCAGCGCGGCTTCAGCATCAGCGCATTGGCAACGCGCACGCAGGCCTGCTCGTCTGAATCGAATGTCTTGTCCCAGCGCACATGATCGCCCATACGCGGAATGATGTGGCTGAGCCCACATTTTTCCATGGCATCCAGAAACTCCTGTTCCTGAAATTTCTGCGGGCTGCGCGGATAGCAGAGTATCTCGCGCAAGGGAGCGGCGGGCAGATAGCCGTGCTGGGCAATGAACAGCGATTCCTCACGCGGCGGCATGGTGATGGTGCCGCGCCCCCATGGCCACAGACCGGCAAGGGCAGCAAAGAACAGGCGCCGGTTGACGCCCTGATCGCCGTTCACAATCAACCGGTCTCCGACATTGATTTCGACAGGCGCTTCGCGCAGACGGAAAACGCGCGACAGATCCAGCCCACCGGCCTCCGGCGAGATTTCAACCGATGTCAGCCGCACCGGGCCTGTCGTGGTCCGCTCGATTTCGATGGCATTGCCATGGCGCTCCACGCTGTCCATCTGGATCAAGGCATTGCGAAACACCGATACGCGCTGCAAATTGGCCTTCCAGGAGGCGATGGGGCCGAAATTGTCGATGTACCAGCGCAGGGCGACATTGACCTGGTTGAAGGCACCCACGGCCATCATCAAGCCACCAAAGCTCAGGTTTCCGGAAAAATAGACCGGTGCGGCAATCAGGATCGGCGCGACGACGGCAAGCCAGCCATATCCCGAGGAAACCCATGTCAGGTGGGTCAGCGCCATGGCCAGCCCCCGAATGACCGCCAGCACGGCATTGATGTCTTCACCGATGCGGTGACGCTCGTTCTTTTCGCCGCGCGCAAGCGTGATCGCGGTGACGTTTTCGCTGGCCCGCATCAGCGAGAAGCGCAATTCCGCTTCCTTGGAGTAGCGTTCCGCATTCAGCGGCACCAGCCGGTAGCCCACAAGGTTGCTGAGAAACGACGCAGAGCCCGCATAGATCAGCGCTGCCCACACCATGTAGCCCGGAATTTCCACCATCTTGCCGCCAATATCGATGGCAAAGCCAGCCGACAGACCCCAGAGCACGCCGATGAAGCTGACGAGAATGATGGTGGCATTGACCAGCCCGATGGCAAGTGCGGTGCTGCTTTCAGCCAGATTGCGCACATCGTCATGCAGCCGCTGATCCGGGTTAACGGCAATCGCACCGAAGCCGGCAAGCCTTGCTGCGCGGCCGGGCTTGAACCATTGGTCCACCATGTCCTTTGCAAGGCCCTCGCGCATATTCAGCGCCGTCGTCTGGTTCAACCACGTCTGGAAGACGTTGAGCAGCAAGAGTGTTCCGGCAATGACGGCGAAGACTTTCAGCTCGCTCAGAAACGCGGCAAGATCGCGTCGCTCCAGCGCGTTGTAGAACGGTGCGTTCCACTGGTTCAGCTTCACCTGACCATAAGCTGTTACCAGAATGACGGTCAGCAGGGCCGCCATCAAAAAAATAAGCCTGCCGCGCACCGGAGAGGTCCAGAAAGCACTGCCCATCATCTTCAATTGCGATTTGAAATCCAGATCGAACGAGGGTGGGACCACGGTTTCGGTGGAAGGATTACCTTGCGCCATCAGTACCTTGCCATTTCCATGATTTTGTAAATTGTGGGACTTTTGTTAGGCCGTCGAATATCATTGCATGTGATGACAGCAATAGCATGACGGCAAAGCTTGTCCACTTCCCAACAAACACTGGAAAAGCGCTGAGGTGCCGCAATGCGTGACGGCGGGCAAAACGTCCTTGCTTTATTTGCGTGCATTGCACAAAGTCGCAGCAATAAGAGTTCATTGGGAAACCCGCCAGCGCTGTCGGGGATATCAAAATGGACAATCAAAGAGGGGCGGCACCATCCGCGCAAACCGGAAAAACCGGGCAAGGGCCAGCATGTCGATCAAAGCAAGCATCTATCATCTGACGCATTACAAATATGACAGTCCAATCCGCCTTGGACCGCAGATCATCAGATTAAAGCCTGCGCCGCATTCTCGCACAAAGGTTATCAGCCACTCATTGAAGGTCACGCCTGCCAATCACTTCGTGAACCTGCAACAGGACCCCTACGGCAACTTCCTCGCCCGTTTCGTCTTTCCTGATCCGGTTACCGAATTCAGGATCGAGGTCGATCTCGTCGCGGACATGACGGTCTATAATCCGTTCGACTTCTTCGTCGAGGAAAGCGCCACCTACTGGCCTTTCGAATATCCAGAAACATTGAAGGCCGATCTTTCGATCTACCAGACGCCGGAGCCGACAGGCCCGCTTCTTGCAGACTATCTGAAAACCCTCGACTGGACGTCAGGACAGCCGACGGTCGATATGGTCGTGGGTCTGAACGCCCGCCTGCAACGCGATATCGGCTATGTCATCCGCATGGAAACCGGCGTGCAGACGCCGGAAGAAACGCTCGGAACAGCCAAGGGCTCGTGCCGCGACACAAGCTGGCTTCTGGTGCAGATCCTGCGCCATCTGGGCTTCGCGGCTCGTTTCGTCTCGGGCTACCTCATCCAGTTGACGCCGGATCTGAAGGCGTTGGATGGCCCATCGGGAACGGAGGTGGATTTCACCGATCTTCACGCCTGGGCGGAAGTCTATCTTCCCGGCGCTGGCTGGGTGGGTCTTGATCCAACCTCTGGCCTTCTGACCGGCGAAAGCCATGTGCCGCTGACCGCAACGCCGCATTTCAGCAATGCCGCCCCCATTTCCGGCGGTTATTATGGCGAGGCCAACACGGAATTTGCCTTCGACATGAAGGTCACCCGTGTGGCCGAGCATCCGCGCATCACCAAGCCGTTCTCCGACGAAAGCTGGGATCGCCTCAATGCGCTGGGCGAACAGGTGGACAAGGTTCTGGCCGAGCAGGACGTGCGCCTCACCATGGGCGGCGAGCCGACTTTCGTGTCCATCGATGATTTCGAATCCGGCGAATGGAACACCGACGCCGTCGGCCCCACCAAGCGCGAAAAGGCCGACGTGCTGATCCGCAAGCTGCGGGAACGCTTCGCACCCAACGGCTTTCTGCATTATGGTCAGGGCAAGTGGTATCCCGGCGAAAGCCTGCCGCGCTGGACCTTTTCGCTCTATTGGCGCAAGGACGGCAAGCCCGTCTGGCATAATCCTGATCTCGTAGCACGCGAAGGTGCCGACACCGGCGTGACCTCGGAAGATGCGGAAAAGCTGCTGACCACCATCGCCTCAAACATCGGCATCGCGCCGGAACTGGTGCTGCCCGCTTATGAAGATCCGGCGGAATGGCTGGTCAAGGAAGGCAACCTTCCTGACAATGTCGATCCATCCAATTCAAAGCTGGAAGACCCGGAAGAGCGCAACCGCATCGCCCGCGTGTTCGAACGCGGTCTCACCACGCCCACGGGCTATGTTCTGCCGGTGCAGGCGTGGAACGCCAAGGCGACATCGGAAAAACGCTGGATGAGCGAGAAATGGAAGACAAGGCGCGGCCGCATCTTCCTCGTGCCGGGTGATAGCCCGGTCGGATACCGCATTCCGCTCGGCACCCTGCCCCATGTGCCGCCGTCGAAATATCCCTATATCCACCCGGCTGACCCTTCGGTGCCTCGTGGACCCTTGCCCGATTCCGTCGCGCCCTCGGCCCGCGCTTTGCCGGAAGCGTCATTCCAGGCCTCAGACAGCGCAACGCAGGAGCGCATCGAGCAATCCATCAGCGATATCAATGGCGAAGTCCGCACTGCCATGTCTGTCGAGGCGCGTGACGGACGCCTCTGCGTCTTCATGCCACCGGTGGAACGCATCGAGGATTATCTCGATCTGGTCGCCGCAGCCGAGGCAGCCGCGACCGATCTTGGGCTTCCCGTCCATATCGAAGGTTACACGCCACCCCATGACGAGCGCATGAATGTCATCCGCGTCGCGCCCGATCCCGGTGTCATCGAGGTCAACATCCATCCGGCGGAAAGCTGGAAGGATTGCGTCGATATCACCACGGCGGTCTATGAAGACGCACGCCAGACAAGGCTCGGTGCAGACAAGTTCATGATCGATGGTCGCCACACCGGCACTGGCGGCGGCAACCATGTGGTCGTGGGCGGCGCAAATCCTGAAAATAGCCCCTTCCTGCGCCGTCCAGACCTTTTGAAAAGCCTCGTGCTGCATTGGCAGCGCCATCCGTCTCTGTCCTACCTGTTCTCAGGCCTCTTCATCGGGCCCACAAGCCAGGCTCCGCGTATCGATGAAGCCCGTCATGACAGCATGTACGAGCTTGAGATCGCCATGGCGCAGGTGCCGATGCCGGGTGAAGGCGCGCCGCCTTTGCCGTGGCTGGTGGACCGCCTGTTCCGCAACCTGCTGACTGATGTAACCGGCAACACGCACCGGTCAGAGATCTGCATCGACAAGCTGTTCTCCCCGGATGGCCCGACAGGACGCCTCGGCCTTGTCGAGTTCCGTGGCTTTGAAATGCCGCCCAATGCCCGCATGTCGCTGGCGCAGCAATTGCTGGTCCGCGCCCTCATCGCCCGTTTCTGGAAAAACCCGTCGAGCGGGCGCTTTGTTCGCTGGGGAACGGCGCTGGCAGACCGCTTCATGCTGCCCCATTACATCTGGGCGGATTTCCTCGACGTCTTGGCGGACCTCAAGGAAAACGGCTTTGATGTGAAGCCGGAATGGTTCACGGCCCAGCTGGAATTCCGCTTCCCCTTCTTCGGAGAGGTCGAATATGAAGGGTCCAAGCTCGAGCTTCGCCAGGCGCTGGAGCCGTGGCATGTCATGGGCGAACAGGGTGCCATTGGCGGCACGGTTCGCTATGTCGATTCCTCGGTGGAGCGCTTGCAGGTCCGGCTGGAAACCTCCAATCCATCCCGCTACACGGTGGCGTGCAACGGCCGTGCCGTGCCGATGAAGCAGACCGATGTTTCCGGCGTGTCCGTGGCTGGCGTTCGCTTCAAGGCGTGGCAGCCCGCGCAGGGGCTACATCCAGCTCTGCCGGTCAACACTCCGTTGACCTTCGACATATATGATACATGGTCGAACCGATCGATCGGTGGCTGCATCTATCATGTTGCTCACCCCGGTGGGCGCACCTATGAGACATTCCCCATCAATGGAAATGAGGCAGAAGCCAGACGGCTTGCCCGTTTCGAACCGTGGGGACATACGGCCGGACACTATCCTTTGTGGCCGGAAGCAGCGTCGCCGGAATTTCCGTTGACGCTTGATTTAAGACGCCCGCAGGGAGTGTGAGTTGGCAAAGACACCGGCAAGGCAACGGATAGAGGCAAAGCCCGGCATGGAAACCATGCTGGGCTACGAGTCCTTGCCCGGCATTGCCGATGAAATGCTCGATATCCACGGTCGCATTCGCCCTGTCTGGCAGACATTCGTCAATGCGCTGTCGCATATGAGCGAACGCGAGCTGCATGAGCGTTTTGCCCGCACGGACCGTTACCTGCGCGATGCCGGCGTGTTTTACCGTGATTACAGCGCTCAAGGAAACAGCGAACGCAACTGGCCGATCTCACATATTCCCGTTCTCATCGATGAGAAGGAATGGGAGGCCGTCACGCGCGGCATCGTCCAACGCGCCAATCTGCTGGAAAACATCGTTGCGGATTTCTATGGCGAGAACCGGCTTGTGCAGCAGGGCTATGTGCCTCCGGCGCTCATCGCCTCCAACCCGGAATATCTGCGCGCCATGGCAGGCGTCAAACCGGCAAATGGCCACTACCTGCATTTCTGCTCCTTCGAAATCGGCCGTGGACCGGATGGCAACTGGTGGGTGCTGGCAGACCGCACGCAGGCCCCTTCGGGCGCTGGCTTTGCGCTGGAAAACCGCGTCGCCACCACCCGCGCCTTTTCCGATATCTATGCCGAATCCCACGTCCACCGCCTAGCATCCTTCTTCGGCGGGTTTCGCGATACGCTGCAATCCCACCGCCAGCACCCGGATGAGCGCATTGCGGTCTTAACGCCCGGACCTGCCAGCGAAACCTATTTCGAACACGCCTATATCGCCCGCTATCTCGGCTTCATGCTGCTGGAAGGCGAAGACCTGACAGTCGTCAACAACCGCGTCATGGTGCGCACAGTGGCGGGCCTCAAACCCATCGGCGTGTTGTGGCGGCGGCTTGATGCTTCCTATACCGACCCGCTGGAACTGGATCAGAACTCCCATATCGGCACGCCCGGCATGGTGCAGGCGCTGCGGTCCGGCTCGCTCAGCATCGTCAATGCGCTCGGCTCCGGCATTCTGGAAACCCGCGCGCTGCTCGCCTTTCTGCCCGCCATCTGCCGAAACATGCTGGGCGAAGACCTCGCCATGCCGTCGATTGCCACGTGGTGGTGCGGCCAGCCTTCCGAGCGGGAGCATGTGGCACGCAATATCGAGCGCATGGTTATCGGCCCGGCCTATTCGCGCCTGCCCTTCTTTGATGATAACGGCCAGTCGGTGCTCGGCTCGTCGCTGCGCGAAACAGCCAAGGATTCCATTGGCGACTGGCTGGCCAGCGATGGCAACAAGCTGGTTGGCCAGGAAGCGGTAACGCTCTCCACCACACCGGCCTATGTCGATGGCAAGCTGGTGCCGCGCCCCATGAGCCTGCGCGTTTTTGCAGCCCGCACGCAGGATGGCTGGCAGGTCATGCCGGGCGGCTTCGCCCGCATCGGTCGCAGCAATGACACGGCGGCCATTGCCATGCAGGCTGGCGGCAGTGCTGCCGATGTGTGGATCGTCTCGAACAAACCGGTGGAACGAACAACGCTTTTGCCCGCCGAAGAAGACTTCATCCGCAACATGCCGGGCAGCCTGCCCAGCCGTGCCGCAGACAATCTTTTCTGGCTAGGCCGTTATATCGAGCGGGCCGAAGGTGCGCTTCGCATTCTGCGCGCATGGCACGCCCGCTTTGCCGAGTCGGCAGATCCGAAGCAGCCGCTGCTGGCACACGTCACCGAATATCTCGAAACCATCGATATCGATGTCGAGGTCGCCGTTCCGGCAAGCCTCATCGCCAATCTCAACAGCGCGATCTATTCCGCCAGCAATATCCGCGACCGCTTCTCCCCGGATGGCTGGCTAGCATTGAACGATCTCGCCAAAACCGCGCGCCGCTTCCAGAGCAAGGTCGCAGCCGGTGATGACGCGACCCATGCCATGACGGTACTGTTGCGCAAGCTGGCGGGCTTTGCCGGTCTGGTGCATGAAAACATGTATCGCTTCACCGGCTGGCGGTTCCTCTCCATCGGCCGTTATCTGGAGCGCGGGCTGCATCTCACACGGCTTCTCGGCCATATGAGCGGACCGGATGCGCCTGATGGTTCCTATGACATGCTGCTGGAAATCGGCGATAGCGTCATGACCCATCGCCGCCGCTACAATGTCAACACCGCCGCGCTGACGGTGATGGACCTGCTCGGCCTTGATCCGCTCAATCCGCGCTCCATCCTGTTCCAGCTCAACGAGATCCGCACCGAGGTCGAGCAGCTGCCCAATGCCTTCGTGAACGGCCAGATGTCGCCCTTCTACCGCGAAGTCATGCGCATTCATTCAGGGCTTGCCGTACTGACGCCGGAAAACCTGTCGCCCGCCGTCTTCCGGCAGCTGGAGCAGGATCTCGAACATCTTTCGGACCTTCTGGCCCAGACATATCTCGGATAATCCATGCTTTACGATCTCAACCTGCACATGGGTTATCTCTATGATACGCTGGCATCCGGTGCGCGCCACATCATTCGCGTCATGCCCCTGTCCATCCCCGGACGGCAACGGCTGATCGCCGGATCGCTCAGCGTGTCCCCCACGCCGGAAGAGCGCACCGCATTCAACGACTTTTTCGAGCAAAGCGCGACCTCGGTCTTTCTGCGCGCACCGCACGATAAGCTGGATATTCGCATGCAGGCCCGCGTTTCGGTCGAAAGTGCGTCACTACCGGCGGATTTCTCGCCGACACTGTCGCGATTGCCACGGGAACTGGCGACCGTCTGGTCGCTTGATGCGCAGTCCCCGCATCATCTCGCAGGCTTCAGCCCGCGCATCGGCGAGGACGCAGCGATTGCCGCCTATGCGCGCGAAATCATCACGCCTGACATGACCATCCGTGATATTGCACTGGCGCTCTGCAAACGCATCTACAAGGATTTCAAATATGACGGCGAGGCAACCACCGTCGATACAACCCCCGCTCAAGCCTTCAAACTGAAACGCGGCGTCTGTCAGGATTTCTCGCATATCATGATTTCGGCGCTGCGCAGCCTCGGTATTCCCGCAGGCTATGTCAGCGGCTTTTTGCGCACCACCCCACCACCGGGCAAGGAGCGGCTGGAGGGCGCAGACGCCATGCATGCCTGGGTGCGCGTGTGGTGCGGCGAAACGACAGGCTATATCGAGCTGGACCCGACCAATGACATCGTCGCAGGAAATGACCACATCGTGGTGGGTTACGGTCGCGACTACTCCGATGTCGCCCCCGTCATCGGTGTCTTGAAAAGCTACGGAAACCAGCAGGCAACGCAGGCCGTCGACGTCATTCCCGTAAAGGAATAGACAAGACGCACAGCTCTGCCTCGAAATGGCACAGCGCGCTGCGCCAGCTTGGCGCATCTCCCTGTTTTTCAATAGAAAAATGTGCCGTTTCGAGCATTCCGTAAAATTGCTGACGTAACGTTAGGAAAATCTACATTACCCGCCTGTAGACCTCTCACAAGGGTTACAATTGAACAGGTGGACATGATGTTCAACAGGGCTGGAATGAAGACACGTCTGGGCGCTCTGTTGCGCGACCGGCAGGGTAACTTTGCAATCATGACAGCCTTGACGCTGCCCTTTCTGATGGGCGTGGCGGGCGCCGGGCTTGAGCTCACCAGAGCCCTTCAGGTCAAATCCGATATGCAGAATGCCGCCGACGCAGCAACACTTGCCGCTGCCACGAAATTCCGCGAATCCGCCGGCGAAAAGAGCGATGAAGAGCTCAAGACCGAAGTGACCAGATTTCTCAGCGCCTCTGAATTTGCGCAGGAATTGAGTGACGATGACAAAAAAATGCTCGACCCGGCCCTCGCAGCAAATGCTCTGAGCGACGTCGAAAAGAAGGCGGCTGGCGTAGCAATCGGAACCGCCACATCCCGGTTCAAGACGGATAAGGGCACCGGCTTCAAGGTTTCCACCACCATCAATTACCAGATGCCGCTCAATCCGATGCTGGAGTTCATCGGTGCTAAGTCGATCACGCTCAGCGCCACCAGCACATCGCAAAGCAGTTTCAACAATGGCGCGCCGCTGTCCATGTATCTTGTCCTGGATCGCTCGGGATCCATGGCGTTCAAAACTGACACCGTCGACAAGAGCAAATACAGTTGCTCCAACTATGATGCGGTCAACTGGCCAAACCCGATGCGCAGCACCCGCCCCTGCTACGTTGACAAGATCACCTCGCTCAAGACGGCTGTCAGCTTTCTCGTCGAGACTCTCAACACATCCGACCCCACCTATAAATCCAATGGAAATCCGGCGTCCCAATTGGTCAGAACAAGCGCCATCGCTTACAATGACAAGGCATCGCCAACGCAGGGTCTGGACTGGGGCACCAAGAGATCGGGCGGCTACGTTAATGCGCTCTCGGCAACGGGCGGCACCGACGCAAGCGGGGCGCTCAGCGCCGCCTTTGAAGCACTAAAATCGTCGAATCCGGCAGAAGCCAACGCCCACAAGGAATCCGGAAACGAGTCTTTCCAGCGGATCATCGTGCTGATGACGGACGGTGAAATGACCGGCAACAGCGCAAACTGGTCTTCTTTCGTAGACAATGCTGTGCGAACCACCTGCGCCCGAGCCAAGGCTGATGACATCAAGATATATACGGTTGCCTTCATGGCGCCGGACAAGGGCAAGTCTCTGCTTCAGGCCTGCGCCACGAGCCTCGACAACTACTACGCGCCCGAGAATATGGAAGAGATTGTCGCGGCCTTTGGCGATATCGCCAAGAAAGCCGCAGGAAACGTCAGCCGCCTTACAAACTAAAGTTTTAACTGTCCTCTGATACACCACGCAAACCACGCCGGTTTGCGTGGTTTTTTATTGTTTTCGCACGGCGTTTATAAGCATGTCTTAACTCTCTAAGTCATTCACGTTTCCGACAAAACGGCTGTTGCCACGACCGCGTATCGGTGCATAAATTGCAACCACGACAGCCGCGCCGATCGACAGAATCAGACACTATCCTCCCAACAAGGTGCTGACCGACCAATGATCAATAAACTCGAAACAAACGATCTTCCCCGCCCCGCCCCGCGCAGCTCCGAACCGGAAGTTCTGGCTTCCGAAATCATTGAGCGACTGACCTACCGCATCGGTAAGGACGTCAAGGTCGCAAAGCCGCATGACTGGCTGACAGCCACCATTCTTGTCATCCGCGACCGCGTTATCGACAAGTGGATGGAATCGACCCGCAAGGCCTACCAGCATGATTCCAAGCGCGTTTATTATCTGTCGCTGGAGTTTCTGATTGGTCGACTAATGCGCGACGCCATCTCCAATCTCGGATTGATGGGCCAGATCAAGGAAGCGCTGACCTCGCTTGGTGTCGAGTATGACGTCATTGCCGGGCTGGAACCGGATGCGGCGCTGGGCAATGGTGGTCTTGGCCGCCTCGCCGCCTGCTTCATGGAATCCATGGCAACCGTCGATATTCCGGCTTACGGCTATGGCATTCGCTACGTGCACGGCCTTTTCCGCCAGCAGATGGCCGATGGCTGGCAGGTGGAATTGCCCGAGACATGGCTTGCCCACGGCAACCCATGGGAATTCGAGCGCCGCGAAAGCTCCTATGAAATCGGTTTTGGCGGTGGCGTCGAAACCGTCGGTGGATATGAAGACCCTGAGCGGTTCGTCTGGAAGCCATCCGAGCGCATGATCGCGACCGCCTTCGACACGCCGGTCGTCGGCTGGCGCGGCACCCGCGTCAACACGCTGCGGCTCTGGTCAGCACAGCCGATCGACCCCATCCTGCTTGCCGCCTTCAACGCCGGTGATCACATCGGCGCGCTGCGCGAAAGCAACAAGGCAGAATCCCTGACCCGCGTTCTCTACCCTGCCGATGCCAACCCGGCGGGGCAGGAACTGCGCCTGCGTCAGGAATATTTCTTCTCGTCGGCATCCCTTCAGGACATTCTGCGCCGCCATTTGCAGCAATATCCTGACTTCACCAACCTGCCGGACAAGGTCTCGATCCAGCTCAACGATACGCATCCGGCCATTTCCATCGCCGAAATGATGCGCCTTCTGTGCGACGTGCATGGTCTTGATTTCGACGAAGCGTGGAAGCTGACCCAGGGCACATTCTCCTACACCAACCACACGCTTCTGCCGGAAGCGCTGGAAAGCTGGCCCGTGCCATTGCTAGAGCGCCTGTTGCCGCGCCACATGCAGATCATCTACGCGATCAATGCCCAGACGCTGGTCTTTGCCCGCAAGGAAAAGAAGCTGGTGGATCAGCAGATCCGCTCCATCTCGCTCATCGAGGAAGGTGGAGAGCGCCGCGTGCGCATGGGCAATCTGGCCTTCATCGGCTCGCATTCCATCAACGGGGTCTCGGCACTTCACACCGAACTGATGAAGGAAACGGTGTTTTCCGACCTTCACATGCTTTACCCAAACCGCATCAACAACAAGACCAACGGCATTACTCCGCGCCGCTGGCTGATGCAGTGCAACCCCGGCCTGACCGACCTCATCCGCCAATCCATCGGCGATGATTTTCTGGACGATGCGGAAAAACTCGTTGCCCTCGACCCCTTTGCTGACGATGCCGGCTTCCGCGAGAAGTTTGCGCAGATCAAGCGTCAGAACAAGGTGCGCCTTGCCAATCTGGTCGCACAGCGCATGGGTATCCGCCTTGATCCATCGGCCATGTTCGACATCCAGATCAAGCGCATCCACGAATATAAGCGTCAACTTCTAAACCTCGTGGAAGCCGTTGCCCTTTACGATCAAATTCGCTCGCGCCCGGAACTGGATTGGGTGCCGCGCGTTAAGTTCTTTGCTGGTAAAGCCGCGCCAAGTTATCACAATGCAAAGCTTATCATTAAGCTCGCCAATGATATCGCGCGCGTCATCAACAACGATCCGGCGGTTCGCGGTCTTCTGAAGGTGGTTTTCATTCCAAACTATAACGTGTCTCTTGCGGAAATCATGGTTCCGGCGGCTGATCTGTCCGAGCAGATCTCCACGGCTGGCATGGAAGCATCCGGCACCGGCAACATGAAGTTTGGTCTGAATGGCGCGCTCACCATCGGCACGCTGGATGGTGCCAACGTCGAAATGCTCGAGCATGTCGGCGCAGACAACATCATGATCTTTGGGAAGACGGCGGAAGAGGTCTCCAAGGCCCGCTCCGATGGGCACAATCCGCGTGCGATCATCGAAAATTCCGCCGAACTGTCTCAAGCCCTGTCATCCATCGCATCGGGCGTCTTCTCGCCGGATGACCCCTCGCGCTTTGCAGGCCTGATGGACGGCATCTACAACAATGACTGGTTCATGGTCGCCGCAGATTTCGACGCTTACGCACAGGCGCAGCGGGACGTCGATACGATCTGGAGCGATCCGAAGAGCTGGTACGAAAAAACCGTGCACAATACGGCGCGCATGGGCTGGTTCTCGTCCGACCGGACGATCCGGCAATATGCGTCCGAAATCTGGAGAGCCTGATGAAAAAACCGCTCAATGCTGCCGAAGAGAAAAAGACTGGCACTATCGCTAAGGCTGAGATCGAGGCAATCAAGAGCGGTTTGCATTCCAACCCCTTTGCCGTCCTGGGTGTCCACCAGGCACCGGACGGCTTTGTGGCACGCTGTTTCATTCCCGGTGCAGAAGAAATCACCGTCATGACACTGGACGGCAACGTTGCGGGCACGCTTGTCCGCACCGATGCCGACGGCTTCTTCGAAGGCCCCATCACGCTTTCGAAACGCCAGCCCATCCGTTATCGCGCGCTGCGCGACGATGCCGAATGGGCGGTGACGGACCCCTACAGCTTCGGCCCGGTTCTCGGGCCCATGGATGATTATCTCGTGCGAGAGGGCTCGCATCTGCGCCTGTTCGACAAGATGGGCGCGCATCCTCTCAAGCTTGAAGGCGTCGAGGGCTTTCATTTTGCCGTCTGGGCACCCAATGCCCGGCGCGTTTCAGTGGTGGGCGACTTCAACAATTGGGATGGCCGCCGCCACGTCATGCGCTTTCGCAAGGACACCGGCATCTGGGAAATCTTTGCGCCAGACGTCTATGCCGGTTGCAGCTACAAGTTCGAAATCATCGGCCCGCATGGCGATCTGCTGCCGCTCAAGGCCGACCCCTATGCCCGCCGCGCCGAGCTTCGCCCAAAGAACGCATCCGTCACCACGCCAGAACTGGTTCAGGAATGGAGCGACGATGCACACCGCAAGCACTGGGCCAGCGTCGATCAGCGCCGCCAGCCCATCAGCATCTACGAGGTCCACGCCTCATCCTGGCAGCTTGGTGAAAACGGCGAGTTTCTGACCTGGGATGAGCTGGCCGCAAGGCTGATCCCATACTGTGCCGACATGGGCTTTACCCATATTGAGTTCATGCCGATTTCAGAACATCCCTATGATCCGTCCTGGGGTTACCAGACCACCGGTCTCTATGCGCCCACCGCACGTTTCGGAGAGCCGGAAGGCTTTGCCCGCTTCGTCAACGGCGCCCACAAGGTCGGCATCGGCGTTCTGCTCGACTGGGTTCCTGCGCATTTCCCTGTCGATGAGCACGGCCTGAAATGGTTCGATGGCACTGCGCTTTACGAGCATGCCGACCCGCGTCAGGGCTTTCACCCGGACTGGAACACGGCGATCTACAATTTCGGTCGCTCCGAGGTCATGTCCTACCTCGTCAACAACGCGCTTTACTGGGCCGAGAAATTCCACCTCGATGGCCTGCGCGTCGATGCCGTGGCCTCGATGCTCTATCTCGATTATTCCCGCAAGGAAGGCGAGTGGGTTCCCAACGAATATGGCGGCCGCGAGAACCTCGAATCCGTGCGGTTCCTGCAGCAGATGAACACGCTGATCTACGGACATCATCCCGGCGTCATGACCATTGCCGAGGAATCCACCTCCTGGCCGAAGGTCTCGCAGCCGGTGCACGAAGGCGGGCTGGGCTTCGGTTTCAAGTGGAACATGGGCTTCATGCACGACACGCTGAGCTACTTCCAGCGCGAGCCTGTCCACCGCAAGTTTCACCATCAGGAACTCAGCTTCGGCCTGCTCTATGCATTCACTGAGAATTTCGTGCTGCCGATTTCGCATGACGAAGTCGTCCACGGCAAAGGCTCGATGATTGCCAAGATGCCGGGCGATGACTGGCAAAAATTCGCCAATCTTCGCGCCTATTACGCCTTCATGTGGGGTTATCCCGGCAAGAAGCTGCTGTTCATGGGTCAGGAATTTGCGCAATGGAGCGAGTGGAGCGAGAAGTCCTCGCTGGACTGGAACCTGTTGCAATATCATATGCATGAGGGCATGCGCCGCCTCGTGCGCGATCTGAACTTCATGTACCGCTCCAAGGGCGCGCTGCATGCGCGCGATTGCGAGCCGGAAGGCTTCCAGTGGTTGATTGCTGATGACCATGAAAATTCGGTTCTGGCGTGGCTGCGTCTGGCACCGGGCGAAAAGCCTGTCGCCGTTATCTCCAACCTGACGCCTGTTTACCGGGAGAATTTCTACGTGCCGTTGCCGACAGCCGGTCGCTGGCGTGAAGTGCTCAACACCGACGCCGAGATCTATGGCGGCACCGGCAAGGGCAATGGCGGGCGCGTTCAGGCTGTGGATGCAGGCGGCACAATTGGTGCGACACTGACATTGCCGCCGCTGGCCGTGATCATGCTGGAGCTCGAAAACTAAAAAGGCATCGAACACAAAATCGACGCCCTTATATCGTGGGAACATACGGAATTTTATGGGAGGATTGCTATGAGTGAGAAAAGAATTCAGCCGCTGGCGCGCGATGCGATGGCTTACGTGCTTGCCGGTGGCCGTGGCAGCCGCCTGAAAGAACTGACGGATCGCCGCGCCAAGCCTGCCGTTTATTTCGGCGGCAAGGCGCGCATCATCGATTTCGCGCTGTCGAATGCGCTCAATTCCGGCATCCGCCGCATTGGTGTCGCCACGCAGTACAAGGCGCACTCCCTCATTCGCCACCTTCAGCGCGGCTGGGACTTCTTCCGCCCCGAGCGTAATGAAAGCTTCGACATTCTGCCCGCCTCCCAGCGCGTGTCCGAAACGCAATGGTATGAAGGCACCGCCGACGCGGTCTTTCAGAATATTGACATCATCGAATCCCACGGCCCGGAATATATGGTCATTCTGGCGGGCGACCATATTTACAAGATGGACTATGAATACATGCTGCAGCAGCATGTGGATTCAGGCGCAGATGTTACCATCGGTTGCCTTGAAGTTCCGCGCATGGAAGCCACCGGCTTCGGCGTCATGCATGTGAATGAAAAAGACGAAATCATCGCCTTCATCGAAAAGCCTGCTGACCCACCGGGCATTCCCGGCAATGAGGACATGGCGCTCGCCTCCATGGGTATTTACGTGTTCCACACGAAGTTCCTGATGGATTGTCTGCGCCGCGATGCCGCCGATCCAAATTCCAGCCGCGATTTTGGCAAGGATATCATTCCCCATATCGTAGAGCACGGCAAAGCCGTCGCACACCGCTTCGCCGCCTCCTGCGTGCGCTCGGATTTCGAGCATGAACCCTATTGGCGCGATGTCGGCACCATCGATGCCTACTGGCAGGCCAATATCGACCTGACGGACATCGTCCCGGATCTGGATATCTACGATAAGTCCTGGCCGATCTGGACTTACGCGGAAATTCTGCCGCCCGCCAAATTCGTGCATGACGATGACAAGCGCCGCGGCTCTGCCACCTCGTCCGTTGTGGCGGGTGACTGCATCATCTCCGGCTCGTCTCTCAACCGAAGCCTGTTGTTCACAGGTGTCAGAGCCAATTCATATTCACGCCTTGAGAATGCCGTAGTACTGCCGAGTGTGAAGATCGGTCGCCACGCGCAGCTCAGCAATGTGGTGATCGACCATGGCGTGGTCATTCCGGAAGGATTGATCGTTGGCGAGGACCCGGAACTGGATGGAAAGCGCTTCCGCCGCACAGATAGCGGCATTTGCCTGATAACCCAATCGATGATCGACAAGCTGGATCTGTAGACCTCATGAAAGTTCTTTCGGTTGCGTCCGAAGTTTATCCACTCATCAAGACAGGGGGGCTCGCCGATGTTGCCGGCGCGCTTCCCATCACCCTCAATAAATTCGGTGTCACCACCCGCACCCTCATCCCCGGCTATCCGGCGGTAAAGGCTGCGGTGAGTGATGCCGTCAAGATCGCCGAGATGGAACTGCTCGGCGAACATGCCGATATTCTGGAAGCCCATCACGAAGGTCTTGACCTTCTCATCCTCGATGCGCCCGCCTATTATGATCGCCCCGCCGGTCCCTACCTCGATTCCACCGGCAAGGATTTTGCCGATAACTGGAAGCGCTTTGCGGCACTGTCTCTAGCGGCAGCGCAAATTGCCGCTGGCAAGCTGCCCGGCTGGACGCCGGACCTTCTGCACGCCCATGACTGGCAGGCGGCCATGGCGCCGGTCTATATGCGCTATGCCGAGACGCCGGAAATTCCGAGTATCCTGACCATCCACAACATAGCCTTTCAGGGCCAGTTCGGTGCCAATATTTTCAGCCAGCTCGGTCTTCCCGCGCATGCCTTCAGCACCGAGAGCATCGAATATTACAACGATGTCAGCTTCCTCAAGGGCGGCGTGCAGACGGCGACGGCCATCACGACCGTCAGCCCCTCCTATGCCGAGGAAATCCTCACGCCGGAATTCGGCATGGGGCTGGAAGGCGTTATCAGAAGCCGCGCACATGTCATGCATGGCATCGTCAATGGCATCGACGCCGAGGTCTGGGATCCGGCAAGCGACCACCTGATCAACCACAATTATTCCTCCGCCAACCCCAAGCTGCGAACGCTGAACAAGGCGGCGGTGGCAAACCATTTCCGCATTGATCAGGATAGCGGACCCCTGTTCTGCGTCATTTCGCGCCTCACATGGCAGAAGGGCATCGATCTGGTCAGCGAAGTCGTTGACGATATCGTCGCCATGGGTGGCCGTCTGGTGGTGCTCGGCGCTGGTGAAATTTCGCTGGAAGGCGCGCTTCTGGCGGCCGCCTCGCGCCATCCCGGCCGCGTCGGCGTTGCCATAGGTTACAATGAGCCGCTCTCGCACCTCATGCAGGCGGGCTGTGATGCCATCATCATTCCCTCGCGCTTTGAGCCCTGCGGCCTCACCCAGCTTTATGCCCTGCGCTACGGCTGCATTCCGGTCGTGGCCCGCAATGGCGGGCTGAACGATACGGTCATCGATGCCAACCACGCCGCCATTGCTGCCAAGGTCGCAACCGGCGTGCAGTTCTCCTCCATCACCGCTGACGGTTTGCGGCATGCCATTCGCCGCACCGTGCGCTTCTATCGCGAACCAAAATTATGGACGCAGATGCAGAAGCAGGGCATGAAATCGGACGTTTCCTGGGAAAAAAGTGCAGGCCTTTATGCCGACCTTTACGCCCAGCTCATTTCGAAAGGCCAATAAATGACGATCACCACTGTTCAGACAAAACCATTTCAGGACCAGAAGCCTGGCACGTCAGGCCTTCGCAAGAAAGTGCCTGTGTTTGCTCAGGAAAACTATGCGGAAAACTTCATCCAGTCGATCTTCGACAGCCTGGAAGGCTTTGCCGGACAGGCGCTGGTGATTGGTGGCGATGGCCGTTATTATAACCGCGAAGTCACCCAGAAGGTCATCAAGATGGCCGCTGCTGCCGGTTTCGGCAAAATTCTGGTCGGTCAGGGCGGCATTCTCTCCACACCGGCCGCCTCGCACATCATCCGCAAATACAAGGCCTTCGGCGGCATCGTTCTCTCAGCCAGCCACAATCCCGGCGGCCCGAACGAAGATTTCGGCATCAAGTACAATATTGGCAATGGCGGCCCCGCACCCGAAAAGATCACCGACGCCATCTTCGCCCGCACCAAGGCCATCGAAACCTACCGCATCGCGCAGGCTGCCGATGTGGATCTGGATACGATCGGCACCTATGATGTTGCGGGCATGACCGTCGAGGTCATCGATCCCGTGGCCGATTATGCAGCCCTCATGGAAGAGCTGTTCGATTTCGCAGCCATTCGCGAACTCATCGCCGGTGGCTTCAAGGTCGTGGTCGATAGCATGAGCGCCGTCACCGGTCCTTACGCTGTCGAAATCATTGAAAAGCGCCTCGGCGCGCCTGCCGGTTCGGTGCGCAACTCCATTCCGCTGCCTGATTTCGGTGGCCACCACCCGGACCCGAACCTTGTTCATGCCAAGGAAATGTATGACGACGTGATGAGCGCCGATGGCCCTGATTTCGGCGCGGCTTCCGATGGCGACGGCGACCGCAACATGGTGGTCGGCAAGGGCATGTTCGTGACACCGTCAGACAGCCTCGCCATCATTGCTGCCAACGCGACGCTGGCACCCGGCTATGCCGCGGGCATTTCCGGCATCGCCCGCTCCATGCCGACAAGTGCGGCGGCAGACCGCGTGGCTGAAAAGCTCGGCATCGGCATGTATGAAACGCCAACCGGCTGGAAATTCTTTGGCAATCTTCTCGATGCTGGCAAGGTCACCGTCTGCGGCGAAGAAAGCTTCGGCACCGGTTCCAACCATGTGCGCGAGAAGGATGGTCTCTGGGCCGTGCTGTTCTGGCTGAACATCGTTGCCGCCCGCAAGGAAAGCGTCAAGGATATCGTGACGCAGCATTGGGCCGAATATGGCCGCAACTATTATTCGCGCCACGACTATGAAGAAGTCGATAGCGACGCCGCCAACACGCTTGTCGCCATCCTGCGCGAAAAGCTGGCCACCCTGCCCGGCACCACCTACGGCGCGTTGAAGGTCAAGGCTGCCGATGACTTCGCTTACAATGATCCGGTCGATCAGTCCGTCAGCAAGAACCAGGGAATCCGCATCCTCTTCGAAGGCGGCTCCCGCATCGTCATCCGCCTCTCCGGCACCGGCACATCGGGCGCGACTCTCCGCCTTTATGTCGAACGGTACGAGGCAGACGCATCGCGCCACAACATCGAAACGCAGGAGGCACTCGCCGACCTGATCTCGGTGGCCGACACGATTGCTGGCATCAAGACGCACACGGGCCGCGATGCACCGACTGTGATTACGTGATCAACGGTCGTCATAGGCCTTGAGGGTGCGGCATGCTCGGTATCTCTCCCCTTGTGGGAGAGAAAGCGATTTCAGCGTCTTAAGCGCAGCTTAAGTGCTAGAAATCGCAAGTGAGGGGTTTGCCGCACCCTCAACGGACCCCTCACCTGAAAAATCTATGACTTAGCTTTGCTAAGATCATGATTTTTCTTCCTCTCCCACAAGAGGAGAGGTAACCCAGCCGCTGGCTTCCACATATTGGAGAATAAGCGAGATGCCCCCCACCGTTTACCCATCAGGCGCAACCCTCACGGCTAACGGCACGGCATTCTCCGTCTATTCCCGCCACGCCTCCCAGATCGACCTTTGCCTGTTCGACGCCACCGGCAATATCCAGACCGCCCGCCTGCCCATGCAGCGCGATGAAAACGATATCCACCGCCTCACCACAGATGCTCCCATCGGCACCCGCTACGGCTTTTGTGCCGATGGCGTCTATGCGCCAGACCACGGCCTGTGGTTTGATCCGTCGAAACTCCTGCTCGACCCCTATGCCACCGAGATCGATCGACCTTTCGCCCATGATGCAGCGCTGTTTACCTTTGGTGCCGACACCGCTGCCGTCATGCCGAAAGCCATCGTGTCCCAGTACAAGCCCGTAGAGCGGCAAGCGCCGCTGTTTTCGCGCGGTGGCCTGATCTATGAGGTGGCCGTCAAGCCGCTTACCATGCTGCATCCCGATGTGCCCGAGACGATCAGGGGAACGGTCGCAGCACTCGCCCACCCCGCCATCATCGCACATCTCAAGACCATCGGTGTCGATGCCATCGAACTGATGCCTATTACCGCCTGGATCGATGAGCGCCACTTGGCCCCGCTCGGCCTCACCAATGGCTGGGGCTATAATCCCGTCGGCTTCATGGCGCTTGATCCGCGCCTGTGCCCCGGTGGCATGGATGAATTGCGCGATACCGTTGCCGCTTTGCACGAAGAGGGTATCGGCGTCATCCTCGATCTCGTCTTCAACCACACGGGCGAAAGCGACCGCTTCGGCTCCACTATGTCGCTGCGCGGGCTGGATAACCTCACCTATTATCGAAACTTGCCTGATGATCCCGGCACGCTGGTCAACGATACCGGCACCGGCAACACACTGGCCTGCGACCATCCGCAGGTTAGCCAGCTTATCGTTGAAACACTCAGGCACTTCGTAGCCCATGCAGGCATAGACGGTTTCCGCTTCGATCTCGCCCCCATTCTCGCCCGCACCGCCACAGGCTTCCATGCGGATAGCGAGACCCTGAAATTCATTCACGCCGATCCGTTGCTGCATGACCGTGTGATGATTGCCGAGCCGTGGGATATCGGTCCCGGCGGCTATCAGCTCGGAAATTTCCCCGAGCAGTTTCTCGAATGGAACGACCGCGCCCGTGATGATCTGCGCCGCTACTGGCGCGGCGATGCCGCAACCACCGGCGCGCTGGCCGATGCGCTGGCGGGCTCATCCGCCATTTTCTCTCGCCACAACCGCACGCAAACCCGAAGCATCAACTTCCTCGCCGCCCATGATGGTTTCACGCTCTACGACCTCGTCTCCCACAGCCACAAGCACAATGGCGCTAATGGCGAGGAGAACCGCGATGGCCACAATGAGAATTTCTCCTGGAACAATGGCGTCGAGGGCCTGAGCGACAATCCGTCGATCCAGGCTGCCCGGGCTGCAGACATCAAATCCATGCTCTCCACCCTGTTCGTCACCCGTGGCACCATCATGCTGACAGCGGGCGATGAAGGCGGTCGTAGCCAGCAGGGCAACAACAATGCCTATTGTCAGGACAATGCCATCACATGGGTGGATTGGTCTTCGCTGTCGCCGGAACTGATCGAGCACACGGCCTTTTTAGCCTCCCTGCGCAAACGCTTCGATGTCTTCAGCGAGGCGGGCTTCTTCTCCAGCCTGAGCGACGATGTGGAGTGGCTCTCACCATCCGGCGAACCAATGACGGTGGCCGATTGGGAAAGACCTGACGGCACACCGCTCGCTATGCTGCTCAAAACCCATGATGCGCAAACGGGTGAGGCCACACGCCTTGCCATCCTTTTCAACCGCAGCCACGATATCGTGCCCTTCACTCTACCGGGGCAATGGCAGCCCATGGGCACGGATTTCGGCAACCCGGCCTATCTCCCGGCCCGCTCGGTGGTGTTCTACCGGCAGGGCTGATTGCTGCGTTGCAAAAAGCCTGTTGTTCGTTAGAGTCAGTCCGACTGAATATGCTGGCACTACCCCTGAGATAACAAACATCGAGAGCAACCATGCCCAAGGAAATCTCTCTGTCCGAGGTCAAAGACCTTGTCGATACAGAAGTCGGCGTGTCCGACTGGATCACCGTCGATCAAGCCATGATCGATGCCTTTGCCAAGGCAACGCAGGATGACCAGTTCATCCACACAGATCCTGAGCGGGCGAAAGCCGAGAGCCCTTTCGGCGGCACCATCGCCCACGGCTTTCTGACCCTGTCTCTCCTGTCTGCCATGAATTACAGCGCCCTGCCCAAGATCCGCGAACAGACCATGGGCATCAATTACGGCTTCGACAAACTTCACTTCGTCGCCCCGGTCAAAAGCGGCGCCCGCATTCGCGGCCATTTCACCCTCGCCGAAGCCCGCTTTCGCGGCGCAGCCATGCTAATGACCACCTATGACGTGACCGTGGAAATCGAAGACGAGAAAAAACCCGCCCTCACCGCCCGCTGGACCACCATCAGCCAGTTCAACCCGGAAGACAGGCCAGAAGACGATTGAGCGCGCGCCTTATGCCGCTTTGCGCACTTGGCCGTGCCGCTTATCAGCCAAAGCAAAGCGGCTGATCATCTCGCGCAGACGTTTGCTTTCCTGCGCCAGCATGTTACTTGCGGCTGTCGCTTCCTCCACCATGGCGGCATTGCGCTGGGTGACCTGATCCATCTGGTTGACCGCAGCATTGACCTCGGCAAGGCCGGTCGATTGCTCCTTGGCTGCAATGCCGATGGAGGCCATGTGCTCGTTGATGGTCTGAATATGCACCTGAACCTCGCCAAGCGCCTGCGTCGTGTCCGTCACCAGTTCCACACCGCCGCGCACATGAGAGCCCGATTGCCCGATCAGCAGACGAATTTCCCTGGCCGCCTTGGAGGAGCGCTGTGCCAGCTCGCGCACTTCCTGCGCAACGACGGCAAAGCCACGGCCCGCCTCCCCAGCACGCGCCGCCTCCACACCGGCATTCAAGGCCAGAAGATTGGTCTGGAAGGCAATCTCGTCGATAACAGTGATGATGCTGGTAATCTGCTGCGATGAGCTTTCAATCAGCGACATGGCTTCGGTCATGCGGGCCAGAACCTTGGCGGAATCTGCCACGCTTTGCTGCGCCTGCCCGGCCACTTCCTGCGCATCCTGCACACGCTGGGTGGAACCCTGAACGTTGGTCGTGATCTGATCGAGCGCCGCCGCCGTCTGCTCAAGCGAGGCAGCCTGTTGTTCCGTTCGGCTGGAAAGATCGGCAGCACTGCCGCTGATTTCGCCCGCACCTCCATCGATGGAATGGGCAGCCTCCACCACGGTGGAAAGCGTATTGGCCAGCTCTGCCACGGAGCGGTTGAAATCCTGCCGCAAACGCTCGAATTCCGGCGCAAGCGGCGTTTCGATTGAGAAAGCCAGATTGCCATTGGCCAGTTCCTGCAAACCCTGCCCCAAAAGGGCCGTTGCGTGGTCCAGCTGAGAAACCCGCTGCTGCGCCTGCCGTTCGTTGGCGTGGCGTTCTCGCTCGGCCGCCGCGCGTTGTGCAATCGTCTCTGCCTCCAGGCTTTCCTTCAGCAGGGAATTGGAGCGGAAAATCTCCATGGCTTCCGCCATGCTTCCCAACTCGTGACCCGTTCCCTTGCCGGGAATATCGACATCCAGTTGCCCGGCGGACAGATGGCTCATGGCCTGGGTCAGTCCGCGCAAAGGACGAACGATGGAGCGACCGACAATAACCGCCAGAGCCAGCTGCACCGCAGCGGCAACCACAAGCGTGCCCATCAGAATCAGCATCCGGCGGGCATTATCGGCAGTGGCAGCAGCCTCCGTTGCCGCCTGCGTTGAAGCAAGAGACTGCCTCAGCGCTTCAAATTGCGGATCAAGTCGCAGCTCCATCTGCCGCAGCTCTTCCGTCATCGTGCGCTGGGAAACCGACCGCTCTGCAAAATCATGAAAAGCCTTGCGATATTTTTCCAACAGACCCGAAATATCCGCGCTCTGGCCCGCCGCATAGGTGGAAGCGGGAAGCGCCTCCATGGCATCGACACTCTTGTCGAGCTGCTCGATATATTTCTGCTCACCGCGCAGCATGAAATCCTTCTCATAGCGGCGGGCTTTCAGCAGCAGAACTTCCACAGTAGGATTGTTACTGCCGGTCAGTATCTTTTCCACGGCATGGATGGCGCCGCGCAACTGGCCCTGCAAACCATCATCCGCCGTAAAGCCGAGCTCCCGCGTGGTTCCAGCCAGCCGCTTGAACGCTGCGCCATAGACATCCACCTGCTGGCGCAAAAGCACCAATTGCTTTGCCTCGGAGGTATCAGGCGCAAGCGCGGCCAAAGGGGCATTCACCGCGGCAACAAGCTTGGCGTGGCGGGCATCCACCTGCTTTTCAAGCTCCTCCGTCGGCGATTGTAAAAACCGTCCTGCACTCAAACGAAGATTTTGAAAGAGATATCCAGCTTCCGTCACCTGATCGGATATCTTCTTTGAAAAACTGAGTTGTTCTTCTGTGTGTTCTTCAAACTCCTGAGCATCCCAGAACAGAAATCCAACACTCAACATTCCAAGCAGAGAAAAAAACGCCAGCATCCATGTGCGGGCAGCAATAGAAAACCTCAAAAGAAACATTGGCATTTCCTCGCTTACGGTCGATTGTGAAAGTTTTATGACAGTTTTATGACAGTTTACTCCGCTGGATAAATAAACTATTAAACTACAGATTGAATTTGCCGAATAACCTTGGAATTACGGAGAAACGACAGAAAAAACCGATAAAATTATCAAATTACCAGTCTTAGACGTCATCAAGCTTGCAGTTCGTCAATCGATTTTGAAAGTTCACCAATAAAACTTCTTCGCATTACTTTCTGAGATAGCGATCACCACACAACACAAACGAATCGTTTCCTCTGCATGGTTGCAATCGGTGCCCCGCGTCGAAACATCGGAATTCCGACCCCAATTCCAAACCGAAATTCCATATCGGATGTCTCCATCCTCATACTCTTCTTGTGAACCGTTTGAGGAAACATGCATTGTGCGCAACTTTTCTCGCCCAAAGCCCGGAACCCGTCAGCGCACTCTGCGTTGAAGGAAACATGATTTGAGGGGGAAAAATTCATGGCAACACCGGTCACGCAGGTCGACGATACGTCCGAGCCGAAAACGGAGCTCAAGCGGGTCATCGGCCCCGGCCTTCTGCTCCTGTTCATCGTCGGTGATATTCTGGGCACCGGCATCTACGCGCTAACGGGTCAGGTTGCCGCAAAAGTCGGCGGCGTTGTCTGGCTTCCCTTCCTCATTGCTTTTGGCGTGGCGCTGCTCACCGCCTGCTCCTATCTGGAACTGGTGACGAAGTATCCCAAGGCCGCCGGTGCAGCACTTTATACGCACAAGGCCTTTGGCGTGCATTTCATCACGTTTCTGGTGGCTTTCACCGTCATGTCGTCGGGCGTCACGTCCGCCGCCACGGCATCGCGCGCCTTTGCCGCCAATTTCACGACAGTGACCGGGTTTGATTTCGGTGCCTTCGGCGTCACCGGTGTCGCCATCGCCTTCATCGCCGCCATCGCGCTCATCAATTTTCGCGGCGTGGGCGAAAGCGTGAAGATGAATGTGGTGCTGACGGTGGTCGAACTGACCGGCCTTCTCATCATCATCGGCATTGGCTTCTGGGCCATCGGCAACGGTCAGGGCGATGTATCACGCGTCTGGACATTTGAGCCTGCTGGCGATACCGGCGTCATGTGGTCGGTCGTTGCCGCCACGACCCTCGCCTTCTTCGCCATGGTCGGCTTTGAGGATTCGGTCAATATGGCTGAGGAGTGCAAGCAGCCCTCGCGCATTTTCCCCAAGGTGCTCCTGGGTGGCCTTGCGATAACAGGCGTCATCTACATTCTCGTTGCCATATCGGCCATTACGCTTGTTCCCGCAGCCGAGCTTGGCGAAGGCGAAACGCCCTTGCTGAAAGTCGTCGCAGCCGGTGCGCCAAACTTCCCCATCGGCATTTTCGGTGTCATCACAATGTTTGCGGTCGCCAATTCCGCGCTCATCAACATGATGATGGCCAGCCGCCTGATCTATGGCATGAGCCGCGAAAACGTGCTGCCGCCAGCGCTCGGCAAGGTCCACAAGGCGCGTCAGACCCCCTATATCGCCATCGTCTTCACATCCGTCATCGCCATCGGCCTCATCGCTTTCGCAGGCGGCGTGCCAGCGTTGGGCGGCACGACGGCGCTTCTGCTCCTGGGCGTTTTCACCATCGTCAACATCGCGGTTCTGGTGCTACGCAAGGACAAGGTGGCGCACAAGCATTTCCGTACCCCGACCATCATCCCGATCATCGGCGCCGCCAGCTGCTTCTTCCTCGTCGGCCCATGGACAGGCCGCGACCCGGTGCAATATTCGATCGCTGGTGTGTTGCTCTTCATCGGCGTGCTGCTATGGCTTGCCACGATCAGCTTCATGAAGATGCAGCGTAAAGCAGTTTAAAGAACGCAAATACGCCGTGGGCATGGTTGCATTCCATACCCACGGTGATAAATCGGAATTCCGGCTCCCATTTCAAAGGAAATTCCATGCCGGACTTCTCCACCCTCATGCTCTTCTCTGCCGCCGCAGTCGTGCTGACGGCAACGCCTGGTCCTGATATGCTGCTGATTGCATCACGCAGTGTCAGCCAAGGCCGTTCAGCCGGTTTTCTAACCTATGCGGGAATAGCAGCGGGCACATATTGCCACGCAATCGCTGCAGCCCTTGGTCTGTCCCAACTGTTTGTGACCGTGCCCCTTGCCTATGAGATCGTACGCTGGGCGGGATGCGCCTACCTGCTATATCTGGCATATAAGACAATTCGTTCGAAAAGCTCAACCTTTGCCCCATCGACGGGTCTTAAAAAACTGTCGGGAAAACGCATTTTCAGCGAGGGTCTGGCGACCAACATCCTCAACCCGAAAATGGCACTGTTCGTGCTGGCTCTCTTCCCGCAATTCATCGATCCGAATGACTCCATGCTCATCCAGACCGTGGCCCTCGCCAGCATCCTGAATGGCATAGGTTTTCTGGTAAATGGCGCGGTCATCCTGCTAGGCACCAGCATCCGTAACCGGCTCTCCGCAGTCAGCCGTTTTCCGAAGCTGCCGCAATATTTGCTGGCGAGCGTATTTACCGGCTTGGCATGCCGTCTGGCATTGGGAAGCAGACCTTGAGAAAACATGTCAGGCGGAGTGTAACTTCTGCCTGACGCTTGTCGGCAACAAAACGCCTCAAGCGTCCCGTGCGCCCTCTTCCAGCAAGTCGAACACATAGTCCGCAAAGGAGCGCCAGCACTCCACCCGGAACGTGTCTTCGGTGACGCGCAAGAGCACCACTTCGGCCTTGCCGAACAGCGTGCGTGAGCATGCGCCGACGGGGAAGCCTTCCAGCGAGAGATCTTGCGGGCATCCGGCGTTCAGTGTGGCTTCAGCACCTTCGCCTGAGACTGTCATAGCCACATTGCGGTGGGAAACGTCGGTGGCGGAATGGGCTGATGTAACGCTGGCGCAGGCTTCCATCAGGTTGCTTTCGCCCTGGTCTATCACAAGCCATTCATCCGGCCCGAGCCAGAGTGCGGCACGCAGCGCTGATGTGGTGGATGTTTTGGGCGTCTGCGGCAGGCTGATGTCCAGCGCCTGCGAAAGCTCCGTCACTGCATCGGCCTTGGCGCGCAGCGAAAGCCTGTAGGCGGGCGCTGCAACCTTGATCGAGACATTTGCAGACCCGGCGCGAGCGCCTTCGAGAACCGACGTGCGGTTTGCCACTATAAGATCAGCCATTGATGCGGCCCCCTTCCTTGTCGAAGAACACCATGTCCGTCACCTCAACGGCAATCGTCTTGTCGGCCAGCGGAATATAGAGCGTTTCGCCCATCCGCGCCCGGCCACCCGCCACCAGCCCGAAGGCGATGGAACGGCCAAGATTTTCAGACCAATAGGATGATGTCACGTGGCCCAGCATCGTCATCGGCTTAGGCTGGTTCGGATCAGCCACGATCTGCCCACCCTCTTCCGGCACGTCGTGCGGATTTTTGGGCAGAAGGCCGACAAGCTGCTTGCGCCCTTCTCGTTTAAGATCAGAACGTTGCAGACCGCGAATGCCGACGAAATCCGTCTTCTTCTTGGAAACAGCCCAGCCAAGCCCCGCATCGTCAGGCGTCACGGTACCATCCGTATCCTGACCCACGATGATATAGCCCTTTTCGGCACGCAGAATATGCATGGTCTCAGTACCATAGAGACAACCGCCCACGGCTTCAGCCCGCTGCGCAATCTCTTTCCACACGGCAGGGCCGAAATCAGCAGGAACGTTGATTTCAAAACCAAGTTCGCCTGTGAAAGACACGCGGAACAGTCGTGTCGGCACGCCGCAAATCGTGCCCTCGGCAATGGCCATATGCGGCAAGGCTTCCGGCGAAAGATCGATGCCCTCGACCAGCGGCGCAATCACTTCCCGCGCCTTAGGCCCCTGCACGGCAATCACGGCCCATTGTTCGGTGGCCGATGTCAGCCACACATTCAGCTCCGGGAATTCCGTCTGAAGATAGTCTTCCATATGATGCAGCACGCGTGGCGCACCGCCGGTCGTGGTCGTCACATGGAAACGGTCTTCGGCCAGACGCCCGACAACGCCGTCATCGTAAACAAAGCCATCTTCGCGGGTCATGATGCCATAGCGGCAGCGGCCGGGTTTCAGCGTGTCCCAGGCATTGGTGTAAAGCAGGTTGAGGAACTTGGCCGCATCCGGCCCGACAACCTCGATCTTGCCCAGTGTTGAAGCGTCGAACACGCCCACCGTTTCGCGCACCGTCTTGCATTCGCGGTTCACGGCCTGATGCATGTCTTCGCCCGCGCGCGGGTAGAACCACGCACGCTTCCAGTTGCCCACGTCCTCGAAGGCGGCCCCTGCTGCCACTTCCAGCGCATGCATCGGCGTCTTGCGGGCCGGGTCAAACAGCTTGCCTCGTGAATGGCCAACCAGCGTGCCGAAAGTGACAGGCGTATAGGGCGCACGGAACGTCGTCAGACCCACCTTGGGCAGATCGCGGTCCAAGGCTTCTGATGCGATTGCCAGGCCGTGCATGTTGGACATCTTGCCCTGATCGGACGCCATGCCATTGGTGGTGAAGCGCTTGATGTGCTCGATGGAGTGCATGCCTTCGCGCACCGCCAGACGAATATCCTTGGCGCAGACATCGTGTTGGAAATCGATGAAGGCTTTGACATTCTCGCCTTCACCCGCACCTTCCGCCGCACCGATCATGCCGCCGGTCCACGAATGGGCATTATGGCCGGAATACTCCACAGCACCGCCGCCGGCACTTGCCGCCTCGGCAATGAGAGCGCTCAGATCATCCGTACCATTGCAGGCGCCGATGGAAACGCACTCCTGCACATGCACGTCTGGCAGAAAACGCTGGTTTTCCGCGTCATATGTCAGCTTGCCGCGAGATTGCGAGAAGAGATGGACCGATGGCGTCCAGCCTGCGGAAACCACAAGCGCATCCACCTTGATCTTGCGCTTCGATCCGCCGCCATTGCGACCCACCGTCATGGAGGAAACCCGCAAACGCCCCGCCGTGTCATAAACACTGTGGCCCGCCAGCACCTCGATGCCAAGTATGCGCGCCTCATCCAGAAGCTTCGCATCCGGGTTTGCGCGGCAATCCACGATGGCGGCAATGGCGACGCCAGCCCGCTTCAGGTCGAAGGCCGTCTCATAAGCCGAGTCATGCGCGGTATAGACGCCGACATTGTGGCCAACAGTCACGCCGTAATGGTTGAGATAGGTGCGCGCAGCAGACGCGAGCATGATGCCCGGCCGGTCATTATTGGCAAACACCATGTGACGCTCGATAGCGCCTGTCGCCAGCACAACCTTTTTGGCCCGCACCTGCCACAGGCGTTCGCGCGGTTCATGTCCCGGTGTGGCCAGATGGTCGGTCACGCGCTCGGCAAGACCGATGAAATTGTGGTTGTAATAGCCGAACACGGTCGTGCGCTGCAAAACCTGCACATTCGGCATGGCTTTCAACTCGGCCAGAACCTTCTGCGCCCAGTCGTAGCCGTTAAGGCCGTCGATGGTCGCGCCGGTATCGAAGCGAAGCGCGCCGCCAATATCAGGGTTTTCATCGACCAGCATGACCTTCGCGCCGGTCTTTGCCGCAGCTAGCGCTGCCGTCAAACCGGCCACACCACCGCCCGCCACCAGCACATCGCAATGGGCGAAACGGCTGGCATAATGGTCGTTGTCACCTTCCTTCGGCGCACTGCCAAGGCCCGCTGCACGGCGGATGATCGGCTCATAGAGCTTGTCCCACGCAGCCTTCGGCCACATGAAGGTCTTGTAGTAGAAGCCCGCCACGAACATGGGCGAGAAGAAATCGTTAATCGCACCCACGTCGAAGGACAGCGACGGAAAGCGGTTCTGCGACGAGACGATGGCACCATCGAACACTTCCTGCACCGTGGCGCGCACATTGGGCTGCTTGCGGCTGCTGTCCCTGGAAACATCGATCAGCGCGTTCGGCTCTTCCGGCCCGGCGGACAAGAACCCGCGTGGACGGTGATATTTGAACGAGCGGCCAATCAGATGCACACCATCGGCCAGAAGTGCCGAAGCAACCGTGTCACCCTGCAAAGCGGTGTGGATCTTGCCATCGAAGGTAAACCGCGCTGTCCGCGCAGGTGTCAGGCGGCCAGCGCCCTTGATACGGTAAGCGCCGCTCATCGTGCCGCTCCTTCACTTCCAGCCATGATCGTCGCCTCATCTGGCTTCGGCTCACCCGCCTTGTAGGTCAGGTGGATCTTGTCGGTGACCGAATGGCGCGCCGCATTGAAGAAACGCCCGCAGCCGTGAATATGCCGCCAGCGTTCAAACACCATGCCCTTGTCATTGTCGCGCATGAAGAAATATTCCGAAAATTCCTCATCGGTGACAGCGGAAATGTTTTGAGGCCGCGCAATGTGCGCCTCGCCCGCCCAGCGAAACTCCAGCTCGGAACGCTCATCTTCACAATAGGGACAACGGATCAACAGCATGTTCTTGCCTCAAAGAGAGCTTTCCGGAACGATGGTTCCGGCGGGTTGGTCACACAGGCGTTTTCCCATGGTAATATAGGGGTAGAGCCTGCTCATCAGTTCATCGACACTGCTAAAGGCGCGGAAAACCTTGGTCTTACCCAGATTGACGACCGCCATCGTCATGGGGTTGATGTTGAGAACGACAGGCGCTTCCTGCCCGCCATCCTCTTTTTCCGCCACGAAATAGACCGCCTTGTCGCCAATCACGGGCGCGCAGAGAAGCATTCCCTTGTTCGCCACAAACGGCCAGTTCTCCTCGCCCTGCGCCTTGGCTATGGCCTGAACGCGAAAATCCTGCACCTCAGGCACAAGCGTGCTGACCGGCAATGGCGCGGTCGCAACGGCTGCGGCAAGAAGCGCTTGCGGCATCATCAATGCGCCACCGCCGCAGCTGCCGCCTCATCGATCAGCCGTCCCGTGCGGAAACGGTCGAGGTTAAGGCCTTCCGCCAATTTATGCGGCTCACCACGCGCAATCAGATGCGCAAACAGATGCGCCGAGCCCGGTGTCGCCTTGAACCCGCCCGTGCCCCAACCGCAATTGAGGAAGAGGTTTGGCACCGGCGTCAGGCTCTGAATGGCAGACCTGTCAGGCGTGTTGTCGGTAATGCCGCCCCATTGGCGCATCATCTTCACCCGGCGGAAAATCGGGAACAGCTCGCAGATCGCATCCAGCGTATGGGTGATGATCTGCAAACCGCCGGTCTGGGAATAGGAGTTATACTGGTCAGTACCCGCGCCGATCACCAGCTCACCCTTGTCGGATTGCGAAATATAGGCATGCACCGTGTTTGACATGACCACGCAGGGGAAAATCGGCTTGAGCGGCTCAGAGACCAGCGCCTGCAACGGGTTGGAGGCGAGCGGCACCCGCACATCGGCCATTTTCATGACGACGGAAGAATGGCCCGCCGCCGAAACGCCGATCTTCTTGGCGCCGATAAAGCCGCGATTGGTTTCCACACCCGTCACCGCACCGTCAGGCCCGCGCCGGATCGCCGTCACTTCACAGTTCTGGATCACATGCACGCCACGGTCGGATGCTGCACGGGCATAACCCCAGTTCACGGCATCATGGCGCGCCGTGCCGCCACGGCGCTGAAGAGCGGCACCATTGATGGCGTAACGCGCATTGGCGGAAATATCGAGCGGCGGACAGTAAGCCTTGGCCTGTTCCGGCGTCAGCCATTCATTGTCGATGCCATAGAGCCTGTTGGCATTGATATGGCGCTTGAAGCTCTGCTGGTCATGCACATTGTGCGACAGCATCATCACGCCGCGTGCCGAATACATCACATTGTAGTTGAGGTCCTGGCTCAAGCCTTCCCAAAGCTTCAGGGAATGCTCGTAAATATCCATGCTCTCTTCATAGAGATAATTGGAGCGGATGATGGTGGTGTTGCGCCCGCTGTTTCCGCCACCGATCCAGCCCTTTTCCAGCACCGCAATGTTGGTAATGCCGTGTTCCTTGGCCAGATAATAGGCTGCACCCAGCCCATGCCCGCCGCCACCGATGATGATGACATCGTAGGACTGGCGCGGTTCGGGAGAGGCCCATTGCGCATCCCAACCCTTGTGTCCACGCAGGGCCTCACGAGCGACGGCGAAAACCGAATATTTGCGCATTGGGCGAACCACTCCTTGAAGCCGGGCAGGAAAACCGGGCTGGATACTCTTCCGGCAGAACACTACACATGGCAAATGAATTAGACTGGGAATGTTCATTTTGCGACGTGCCACTATAAAGTATCGACATGGGCGTCTGGAATGGCTCAGGCGGTGCTTTTTAGGGGCTCGAACACAGTTAATCGCTGGACTTTCGGGAGGCAATCTGGTATTGCACCCCACCACTCGCGCGGCTTCACGGCCAACCGAACGATTTTTTGTTTGCTTGCGAATGCCAATTCACACGGCAAAATAACCAACCAAAGGAACGGGATTCACGTGCAGGTACTAGTCCGCGACAACAATGTTGATCAGGCGCTTCGCGCTCTCAAGAAGAAGATGCAGCGCGAAGGCATTTTCCGCGAGATGAAACTGCGTGACCACTTTGAGAAGCCGTCTGTGAAGCGTGCACGCGAAAAGGCCGAAAGTGTTAGCCGCGTTCGTAAGCTAGCCCGCAAGCGCATGCAGCGCGAAGGTCTGATCGCAGGCCCACGTGCACCAGCGGCTCGCGCATAAGGTCGTTTTTTCGACGTTTTTGAATGTTTATGGGGCGGGGGCGATTTTTCGCCGCCGCTCTTTGAGTCTATGACCGTGGACCGGGATTGGTAGAGGGAACCCAAATCGCATGAACGCTGTTGATACAAGTGCTTCCCGAAATCCGTTTGTTGCAAGCGGCGTATCCCAGAGAAAAAACATGCGGCTTTTGCCTTCTCTCGTTATTTGCGGTGTTCTTGCAACCCTGTCGGGCTGCGCCACCTCCTCCCCGCAGACAAATGATGTATTCCAGCTTGATCGGGCACAGGGCTCGGAAGGAAACATCGCGTCGCTGACCTCGGTCATCAATGCCAATCCGCAGGATCCTGAAGGCTATAATGTTCGCGGCTCCGCCTATGGCCGTGCTGGCGATTCCAAGCGCGCCATCGCAGATTTCGAGCGCGCCTTGCAGCTCAATCCGCGTTTTTACCAGGCCTATGCCAACCGCGCCCTCGTCTATCGCAACATGAACCAGCAGCAACTGGCCTTGCAGGATTACAACAGCGCGCTGCAGATCAACCCAAGCTATGATGTGGCACTGATCGGCCGTGGCAATCTCTATCGCCAGACAGGCCGCATCAACGAAGCCTTCAACGACTTCTCTTCCGCTATCAGTCTGGATACGACCGATGGTCGCGCCTGGCACAATCGCGGTCTGATCTATCAGGTCCGCAACCAGCACACCCAGGCCATCGAGGACTTCTCAAAGGCCATCTCGCTGTCGCCAAATTCGCCAGAGCCTTACAACGGCCGTGGCATCTCCTATGTCGCCATGAATGACGATGAAAACGCTTTCGCAGACTTCAACCACGCCATCGCTCTTGATGGTGATCTGGCTGAATCCTGGGCAAATCAGGCGCTGGTCTATGAGCGCCGTGGCGAACGCGACAAGGCCGCCAAATCCTACGGCCACGCCGCCCGCCTCGATCCGAAATACAAGCCAGCTGTCGATGGCCTCGCCCGCACCCGTGGTGGCGCGCGCGCCTCATGATCGAACACACGACATGACCGAAAACGAAAGCCGGATGCCTCGCCTCCGGCTTTTTTGTTGCCATACCTGCTTAGCTGACAGGAAAGACGTTCACGGCCCGTCATCCTCATCGGCGATGTAGCCGCTGGTCTGCCTATGCCAAAGCCTCGCATAAAGACCACCTTGCTCGATCAGGGCTGCAAGCGTTCCCTCTTCCACAATCCGGCCCCGGTCCAGCACGATGATGCGGTCCATCCGAGAAATCGTGGACAGCCGATGGGCAATCGCAATCACCGTCTTGCGCGCCATCAACAGGTCGAGCTTCTCCTGGATCGCAGCCTCGGACTCGCTGTCGAGCGCAGATGTCGCCTCGTCCAGAATGAGGATGGGCGCATCCTTCAACAGCACCCGCGCAATGGCCACCCTCTGGCGCTGGCCACCGGAAAGCTTGACGCCCCTGTCTCCGACAAAAGCGTCATAACCGCGACGGCCCTCGCCATCGGTCAGATCGCCGATGAAGTCATGGGCCTGCGCTGCCCGCGCCGCCGCATCGATTTCGTCAGCCGATGCATCCGGCTTGCCATAGCGGATATTATCGCCGACGGAGCGGTGCAGCAGCGAAACATCCTGAGAAATCACACCGATATTCTCGCGCAGGCTCGCCTGCGTCACGGCTTTAACGTTCTGCCCATCAATGCTGATATCGCCCTTTTCCAGCTCGTAAAAGCGCAGCAGAAGATTGATGAGTGTCGTTTTTCCAGCACCCGATAGCCCGACAAGCCCGACTTTTTCACCCGCCCGCACATGCAGTGACAGGTCATTGATCACATCAGCACCTTCCCGATATCCAAAGTGCACGCCCTCAAAATTGATGTCGCCCCGCTTCACAGCAAGTGTTGCAGCATCAGGCGCATCGACAATGGTCGGCGGTGTCGTCATCACGGGCATCGCATCACGGATGGTGCCAATCGCCTGAAAAATCTGCTGGCCCATATCGAGAAAGGCGCGACCATTGCCTGAAAGCCGCTGCGTGAGATAGATCGCGCCCGCAACTGGCCGGTCGTCACAAAACCATCCAGCATGCCCCAGAAGCCGATACCCAACATGGCAAGCCACAGGAGAACGCTGAGAAGGAGAATGGCGATGCTGGTCGTCAGATAGACCCGCCGCTCGCTGTGCTGCGTTGATATGACCTCGGCAAAGACCTTGCGCAGACTTCCCGCCTCGCTGTCTTCGGCGGCAAACTGCTTGACCATCTGGATGTTGCTGTAGAGATCGGTCATCGACCCCACCAGCAGGCTGCGCTTCTTGGCCGAGTGGCGAGCGGCTTCGGCAAATTTAGGCACCGCTTTCACGGCAATCAGAATGCTGAAGATTATCCAGACCAGCACCGGTAGGGCAAGCGGCCACGCCACCGTGCTCAACAGCACGAGCGAGCCGACAAACTGGATCAGAAAATAGGGTATCGAATAAAAAGCGACAATAACCTGGGTCTGCACGGCAGAAGCGGCCTGCGAAAGCCGCGACGCAACCTGCCCGGCAAACAGGTCATGAAAGAACCGCAGATCCTGCCGTTCAACCGCCTTGTGGCCCTGCCACTGAATGGCCGCCGGCATTCCCACCGCAACCGTCTGCGATGACAGCGTGTTGGCCAGGAATATGAGAATGGGCTGCACGGGAAACAGCAGAAACGCCATGACAGCGAGAAGAGGCCAGTCCTCAACCAGAAAGGCCTCCGCCCCCTTGGCAGTTACCCCGTCAACAATCGATGAGAAGCTCCAGATCAGAAAGAGATTGCTGGCTTCCATCAACATCGCAGAGACAGAGATCGCGATGAGCACACCCCGAAACATCCGCACGAAATGCAAAAGCACATGGAACGGCCCCTTATCAGGGATCGGCCGGTAGGCAATATCAAGCGGCCGGATCAGCCTTTCAAACGGACGATACACAAAGTCTGAAAAAGCCATGGCGGTCCTGCGAAAGCAACTGGAATGACGTGAGCGACATTAAGAATCGCTGACATTAAACCATGGATTGCAATCTTTCAGAACCCTCTTCCTGTATTTCGCCGAACCGGACCCGCTTGACGGCGCCAATCTTCTGCCGGCTGCAGTCAGGCCTTACCTGCCTGATATTGCCGCACGGCTTTGCCGAAGGCTTCAAACAGCGCCCGCGAGGGTGCGTCCGTATGCGCCCAATATTCCGGGTGCCATTGCACGCCCAAGGCAAAGCCTTTGGCATCGATCACGGAAACCGCCTCGATCGTTCCATCCTGCGCCGTCGCCTCCACCTGAAGGCGCGGCGCGGTTTTTGCGATGGCTTGGCGGTGCAGCGAGTTGATCTGCACCTCACCACTCATGCCCAGATGCGTGGCAATGCAGGAGCCCTCGCGGATATGGACCGGCTGGCGAATGGCATAGGCCGCGTCGCGGTTCGCATCATCGGGCTTACGGTGGTCCCACACGCCGGGCTGCTCCTGAATTTCACTGGCCAGCGTGCCACCCAGCGCCACATTCAACTCCTGAATGCCGCGACAGATCGCCAGCATCGGAATGCCGCGATCTATCGCCCGACGAATGAGCGCAAGGCTCGTCGCATCACGGGCGGGGTCGAAAGGTCCGTCACTGTCTTTCGCCTCGACACGGTAAAGCGAGGGGTGAACATTGGTGGCGGAACCCGACACCAGCAGCCCATCCACACGGTCGAGAATGGCATCGACATCATTGCCCTCTTCAAAGGCAGGTACGATGAAGGACATGACGTCGGCAACATCAAGCGCGGCGGAAAGATACTGTGTCTGCGCGGCGTGCCAGTCGGCACCATCAAGATGTCTGATATCGGCGGGAATGGCGATGATGGGTCTGGACATGGAGGCTCCGGCTTGGAAGGTTCACCTGTTTTGAAACCGGAAACGCCGTTCGTCAAGCGTCTGCGCTGTCGGAGTGAAGCCCAGTCTTCACCTAAAGTCTGATGTCTCTTCTTCAGATTTCAGTTGACTGCTTGTATTGACGCAATCGCCGTAACAACAAAGCATTTACAGCGTTTTATTCTTGGTGGAGATGCTTGTCAGCCGTGCGGGGGCGTGCTTTTCTCTGGCCATGCCAGATAGCGGAGGGGAATTCGCCTATCGGTCAGATCAATATCTGGGAGGATATTTATGGATCGTCGTTCATTCATCAAAAAAGGTGCCGTTTCCGGCGCAGGCGTTGCTGCCGCAACGGTTCTTGCCGCGCCGGCCATCGCGCAACAAAATGCCAAGATCACATGGCGCCTCACCTCTTCGTTCCCAAAATCGCTGGATACGATTTTCGGTGGCGCGCAGGATGTCGCAGACCGCGTAAAGGCCGCCACCGACGGCAATTTCAACATTCAGGTTTTTGCAGGCGGTGAAATCGTGCCCGGCCTGCAGGCAGCCGATGCCGTTTCATCCGGCACGGTGGAAATGTGCCACACCTGCTCATATTATTACGTCGGCAAGGACCCAACCTTCGCCATCGGCACGGCCATTCCCTTCGGTCTCAATGCGCGCCTCACGAACTCCTGGTTCTATGAGGGCAATGGCAACAAGCTGCTCAACGAGTTCTATGCCAAGCACAACCTCTACGGCATGATCTCAGGCAATACCGGCGTGCAGATGGGCGGTTGGTTCCGCAAGGAAATCAACACGGTCGAAGACTTCAAGGGCGTGAAGATGCGCATTGCCGGTCTGGCTGGCAAGGTGGTCGAAAAGCTTGGCGTCGTGCCGCAACAGATCGCCGGTGGCGATATTTATCCGGCGCTGGAAAAAGGCACAATCGATGCGGCTGAGTGGGTCGGCCCCTATGATGACCACAAGCTCGGCTTCCAGAAAGTGGCGAAGTATTACTACTACCCGGCCTTCTGGGAAGGTGGCCCGGTCATCCACTCCTTCGTCAATCTGGACAAGTGGAACGCCCTGCCCAAGAACTATCAGGCTATCCTGCAGGACGCCTGCTCCTTTGCCAACACCAACATGATGGCGAAATACGACGCGAAAAACCCCATCGCGATCAAGCAGATCGTGTCCGAAGGTGCAACGCTGCGCCCCTTCAGCCAGGATATTCTGGATGCCTGCTACAAGGCAGCACTGGAAGTCTACGCCGAAATTTCAGCCGTCAATCCGGACTTCAAGAAGATCTACGAAGATCAAGTGGCATTCAAGCGCGAGGGCTATCTGTGGATGCAGCTTGCTGAATACACATTCGATACATTCATGATGATCCAGCAGCGCAACGGCAAGCTCTGATCACTATCAAGGCCTGACGGCACTATGACAGACCCGGATCGAAAGGTCCGGGTCTTTTATTTTCAGGCATGCTGTACTACGGACCGATCTTCGGCGGCTCGTTCAGGTTCGGCATTCCGGGCAGTCCATTTCCGCCCGGCTGTGCCGGCGCACCGTCCATCGGTGGCAGGCCGAAATTCGGCCCCAAAGTCGGCATCGTATTGCCACCTGAGTTGCCAAAGGGCACATCGATCTTGATCGTGTTGAGATCCACAGCAGGCGCCTTGTCCAGCCAGTAGGTCACGGATTCGGGCCAGAAGATCACGATGGCAACGAGAACGAGCTGCATTCCCAGCCACGGTATCGCGCCCATATAGATGTCGGATGTCTTCACGCTTCGGGGTGCGATGGACCGCAAATAGAACAGCGCAAATCCGAAGGGCGGATGCATGAAGCTGGTTTGCATGTTGATGCAGATCAGCACACCGAACCAGATGAGGTCGATACCGAGAGACTCGGCGATCGGCGCCAACATCGGAATGACGATGAAGGCGATTTCGAAGAAATCGAGGAAAAACGCCAGGAAGAAGATGAAGATGTTGACGAAGATCAGGAAGCCGATTGGCCCGCCCGGAATGCCCGACAGCATGTGCTCGATCCACAGCGAACCGTCCATGCCCTGAAACACGAGGCTGAAGCAGGTCGCGCCGACCAGAATGAAGACCACCATGGAGGTGATGTGCATGGTGGAGTGCATGCCCTGCTTGACCAGATCCCAGGTCAGGCGACGATGCGCGGCGGCCAGCGCCATGGCACCTACAACACCCAGCGCACCCGCTTCCGTCGGCGTTGCCAGACCCATGAAGATGGTGCCCAGCACGAGGAAGATCAGCACGATGGAAGGCACCATGCCCGCCAGCACCTTGAACACCAGCGCACGGTTCAGTTCGCCACGCGCTTCCGGCGGCAAGGCTGGCAGGTCTTTCGGCCGCAGCTTCGACATGACGAAGATGAACAGCATGAAGATGACGACTTGCAGGATCGATGGGCCGATGGCACCGAGATACATGTCGCCGACGGACTTGCCGAGCTGGTCGGCCAGAACGATCAGAACCAGAGATGGCGGAATGACCTGGGTAATCGTGCCGGATGCGGCGATGACGCCGGTCGCAAGGCGCGGATTGTAGCCATATTTGAGCATGATCGGCAGCGAGATGACGCCCATGGTAATGACCGAGGCCGCAACTGTGCCGGTAATGGCACCGAGGATCGCGCCAACGAGAATGACGGCATAGGCAAGTCCACCGGGAATGGCGCCGAACAGCTTGCCCGTGCCCTCCAGCAAATCCTCCGCAAGCCCGCATCGTTCCAGAATAGCGCCCATGAAGGTGAAGAAGGGGATGGCCAGCAACAGATCATTGGAAATGATGCCGAAAATGCGAAGCGGCAGCGCCTGCAGGAAGGCAGGAGAAAAATGCTCCGTGAAAATGCCGATGACGCCGAACAAAAGCCCGACAGAAGCCAGAGAGAACGCCACGGGAAACCCGTAAAGCATGAAAATAATCATGCCCAGGAACATCAGCGGCGGCAAAATACCGTATTCGAACATGGAAATATCCTTAGCGGTCAGCGCCTGATTTACTGGAGCGGTTTTTCGTATTTGGTGTCGAGCTGATAGAGCCCGTTCAGCGCGCCGATGCGCTTCACCAGTTCGGATATTCCCTGAAGGAAGAGCAAGGCAAAGCCCGCAAAGATAATGAACTTGACCGGCCAGCGGATCAGGCCGCCCGCATTGGAAGACACTTCGTTCTGCGCAAGTGACAGGGTAAACATCGGCCAGCTCAGCCACGCCAGATAAAAACAGGCCGGCAGCAGAAACACGACGAGGCCGATCATATCGACCCAGAGGCGGGCGCGGGCGGAAATGGCGCCGTAGATAATGTCCACGCGCACATGTTCGTTCATCCGCAATGTGTAGGACGCACCCACCAGCACGATGAAGGCGAACATGTACCACTGGATTTCCAGCCAGCCGTTCGAGCTATAATTGAAAATATAGCGAACAATGGCGTTGCCCGCACTCACGAGGCAGCAGATCAGGACAAGGTATCCTGCAAACTTGCCCATCGCCTCACTGAACCCGTCAATAAGAGCGCTTGTCTTCAGAAGAGCCTTCATTCCTTCCCCTCCACCATCCCTTTGCGGGTTCTATGCGAGAGGTTCATCCGTGACCGTCACCCTCTGACGATACTTGCATCGACTATGCGGTAACTTCGGACGTCCTCCACACCATTTCGTGTAGGAGGTGGCTTGCCAAAATGCAACGGCATTGGCACCTTTGCCCTTGCAAACAGGCGGTTTACGAGGAATTGAGCAACCTGCTGTGGCATCACTGCACGCTTTTTCCACAGGCCCGGCAAAATTGCGGCATGTCCCACACAGGCCAACCACGACTGGCCTGTGTCCGTTGCGTTTTTCAACACTTCCATGTAGGTCTTGTTTCGGAGCGTTTTGCAACGGTCTGCCATGTGAGGAAAGCCGCCAACGGGCGTGTGGAGTAACGGGCGGAAGCGTTGATCATTGAAGGGGAATTGGCATGAGTGAACACCATACGGGCCCGATCGAACTCGGCGCGAAGATGAACTATTCCGAGCATGAAAAGACCTATGACGGCTTTCTGTCAGCCGCCAAATACGGCACAATGCTCGTCACGGTATTGATGATCGCCATGGCCGTTGGATTTTTCACAACAGGCGGCTTTTTCGGTGGCCTGCTCGTGTTCGTCATTCTCTCTGTCGCAGGCTTCGTCCTGCTGCGCTAAAGCTCTAGCCTGATGACATAGACTGCATGGGGAGAGTTCAACTCCCCCCATGATCTTTGTCGTCGCTTAGACCGGCGTTTCCGGCACCGGCGTCACAACCTTGCGCTCGCCAAGCCAGCCCAGCACATTGTCTGCCACCAGATCGGCCATGGCGTTGCGTGTCGGCACGGATGCCGAGGCAACATGCGGCAGCAGGGTTACGTTGGGCAGAGCCAGGAACCCTTCCGGCACTTTCGGCTCAGCGTAAAACACATCGAGACCCGCCGCACCCAGCGTGCCGTTCTGCAGCGCCGCAAGCAGCGCGTCTTCATCAACGCTGGACCCTCTGCCCACATTGATGAACACGCCATTGGAACCCAGCGCCGCGAAAATATCGGCATTGATGGCCTTATGGGTTTCCGCAGTGCCGGGCACGATGCAGATCAGCACGTCCACCGCCTGCGCCATTTCCTTCAGCGAGCCATAGTAGTTATAGGAAAGCTCGGCGCGCCTGGAGCGGGTGTGATAGCCGATCTCCACCTTGAACGGCTCCAGCCGCTTGGCGATTTCCTGGCCGATGCGGCCCATGCCGAACAGGCCCACCTTGCGGCCCCGCAGCGAAAATGGCGAAAGCGCAAACGGTCCTTCCGCCACCCATTTGCCCTCGCGAAGATGCTTTTCCGCCTCGTAAAGGCGCCGCACCGTGCTGATCAGAAGCGCAATCGTCGTGTCGGCCACCTCGTCGTTCAGCACATCAGGCGTGTTGGTCACGATAATGCCGCGCGAAGCCGCATGCTTCACATCAACGCCATCATAGCCCACACCAAAATTGGCGATGACTTCAAGATTCGGCAGCGCATCCATCCACTTGGCGTTAAAGCCACCGGAAACGGCAACGGCCTTAATGCGCTCGGCAACACCTTCTGGCAGCGACGGCTCTGGCCCCGAGGGCGCTGTGATGACCTCCACCTTGCCCTCGAAACGCTCGAGAACGCGTGGATGGATCTTTCCCGGAACGAGAACGGCGGCTTTACTCTCTGACATGCTTGGACAACCCCTTGCTGCAATGCGTCGGGGGGCAAGCTAGACGATCAATACGAAAAGCGAAACCCGCAAACTACTTTCGCGGAATGCAAGGGCTGGTGGATTGGCGAATGCGCATTTCGGGCTTGATGAGGTGAATACCATCAGGCTCATGGCTGCCCGCCAGCCTGTCCAGCAGCGCCCGCGCAGCCAGTCGACCCACCTCTGCCTGCCCGTTGGAAACGGTCGTCAGCGCCGGCGTCGCAATCGCCGCCTCTTCCAGATCGTCATAGCCGGTGACCGAAATATCCTTGCCCGGCACAAAGCCCGCCCGCGAAATACCGTTCATCAGGCCAATCGCGACAAGGTCGTTCCAGCAAACGGCAGCGGTCGGCTTTTGCGGCAGCGACAGGAAGTTCACAGCCGCCTCGAACCCGCCCTGCTTGGAGCGCGCGCCGGGAATACGCAGGTTTGGATCCACCTCGATGCCCGCTTTGCGCAGCGCATTGACATAGCCCTGATACCGGTCACGTCCGGTCGAAGTCTGGTCCGTGCCACCCACCATGGCAATGGTGCGGTGGCCAAGGCTGATCAGGTGGTTGGTGGCCAGCGAAATGCCATAGCTGTCATCGCCGCGAAATGTCGGCATGTCGACACCATCCATGGAGCGCGCCACCAGAATGGCGGGCATGCCGTTTTCCTCGGCCAGCGTCATGTCTTCCAAAGGCGTACCGATGGCCGGAGACATGATGATGCCGTCACTACCAAGCTGCAGCAGCGTCTCGATGAAGGTGCGCTGCTTTTCAACGGAATCATAGTGGTTGGACAGAATGAAGGTCTGGCGGCTGCGGTCCAGCTCGCTCTCGATGGCTTTGAGAATTTCACCGTAAAACGGGTTCATCACATCGTGAAAGACAACGCCAATAATGCCGGAGCGCGAGGTGCGAAGGCTGGCGGCGCGGCGGTTGTAGATATAGCCCAGCGCTCGCGCCTGCAGCTTGATCTTTTCGCGCGTATCGGCAGCCACCAGCGGGCTGTCCCGCAATGCCAGCGAAATGGTCGCAGTTGAAAGCCCCAGACTTTCAGCAATGGTCGATAATTTGATCTTCTGCGCCACAGTTGCCTCCCACGGTCACGCATTCCGCCATCACGCGGCGTTTAAATTGTGACTAAACAATTTAAACAAAATCTGCAACCGTTTTAAGGATTTCAACACAAGGCAATATCTGTAATACAAATTTTAATCGATTGATTCAAAAGCCTGCAAATTGGCGTCGATGGCCCGCAGCAATTTGACAACCGTTTTCACATCCTTGGCGGACAGACCCTCCACAGCACGGCTGTTGCAATCGGCCAGCGATGTATTGATGTGCTCGACGCTCTTCAGGCCAGCCTCCGTCAGCTTCACCATAGTCAGCCGTCCGTCGCCATCGCCCGCACTGCGCTCCACAAAGCCTTGCGCCTCCATGCGGCCAATCGTGCGCGTCATCGTCGGTGCCTTCACGCCAAGCTTCTGGGCAATCTGCCCCGGCGTCATGCTTCCCTCTTGGGCCAGCGCTAGAATAACGCCATCTTGCCCCGCATAGAGGCCACTGGCTGCAAGATTGTGGCTGAGTGCCGTGCGCATGGAGCGGGCTGCCTGCGTAATCGTCTGGGCAAGCTCTTCCGAATGGATCGCCAGATCCTTCTTTTTGCCGGACTTGGCCTTCTTCTCGGATTTGTTCTTTTTGGCCAGCTTATCCTTGCTCATCAGCAAATGCCTTTCCTGAAGTCCCGGACGACGATATGTTCTTGGTAACACTTAACGAATGCAGGCGCGGATCGCCAGATGCCAGACACATATACGCATATTCACGACAATAACGTAACAGCCCCAGCAGATGGGCAAAACGAGAGCATTTCCGTGCTGCCGCTAGGCGCCCATGAGCAGCACGGCCCCCACCTTCCCTTCGAGACGGATACGCTGATCGTGGAAGGCATTGTCGAGCGATTGAAACAGGCGCTTGCGCCCAATGCGCCTATCCACTTCCTGCCCGCAGAGCCGGTCGGCTATTCGCTCGAGCATATGGATGTGGCGGGCACGAAGACGCTGTCTTTCGATGAGGCGGTGCACCGCTGGCTGGGAATTGCTGAAAGCCAGCACCGTAAGGGCATCCGCAAATTCGTGATGCTGAACGCCCATGGTGGCAATTCACCGCTAATGACCATCGTCGCCACCGAAGCGCGTGTTCGTTTCGATATGCTGGCCGTTGCCACCAGCTGGACCCGCTTCGGCATGCCGCCCGGCATCATCACCCCGCAGGAAAAGACCATCGATATCCATGGCGGCGATATCGAAACGTCTGTGATGCTGGCCTTGCAGCCGCATCGTGTGAAGATGGACAAGGCTGGGAACTTCCCCTCCGCACAGACGGAATTTTCCAACCGCTTCAAGCATTTGCGCGCCTATGGCCCGCACGCCTTCGGCTGGCGCATGTCAGATCTCAACAGACAAGGCGTGGCGGGCAATGCCGCTATTGCCACCACCGCAAAGGGCGAGGCGATGATCGCGCATGCGGTATCGGGTCTGGTGGAGCTGCTAGCGGACATTTCCGCCTTCGACATGAATTTGCTTGAAAGCTCGGTTCAAAAATCTTCGGCAGATTCTCTTTGAACTCACTTCCCCACACGCCTATATGAACAGCAACGCTTTCAAAGCCATCATCCGGCTCTTTTATATCAGAGGTTCATCATGACCGAAGCAGCACCGACATCAAAGCCCATTCCCGTAACCGTATTGACGGGCTATCTGGGCGCGGGCAAGACCACGCTCCTCAACCGCATCCTGTCGGATAATCACGGCAAGAAATACGCTGTCATCGTCAATGAATTCGGCGAAATCGGCATCGATAACGACCTGATCGTGGAATCCGACGAAGAAATCTACGAGATGAACAATGGCTGCGTCTGCTGCACCGTGCGCGGAGACCTTATCCGCGTGGTGGAAGGCCTGATGCGCCGTCCCGGCCGTTTCGATGGCATCATCGTGGAAACCACAGGCCTTGCCGATCCTGTTCCCGTCGCACAGACATTCTTCATGGATGACGATGTGCGCGCCAAGACAGAACTGGATGCCGTTATCGCGCTTGTCGATGCCAAGCACCTGCCGCTGCGCCTGAAGGACAGCCGCGAAGCCGAAGACCAGATCGCCTTTGCCGATGTCGTCGTCATCAACAAGACCGATCTTGTCACGCCGCAGGAACTGGCCGTCATCGAAGATGTCGTTCGCGCCATCAACCCGTCCGCCCGCATTCACAAGACAACCCGCTCCGGTGTCGATCTGGCCCATGTGCTCAATCAGGGCGCGTTCAACCTTGAACGGGCGCTGGAAAACGACCCGGATTTCCTGGCGCAAGAACACGACGACCACGTCTGCGGTCCAGATTGTGGACATGACCACAGCCACGATCACCATCATCACGACCATGGGCATGACCATCATCACCATGACCACGACCACCATGATCACGGGCACGACCATGGCCACAGCCACGCCGCCTCGCCCATCCATGATGTCACGGTTCAGTCCGTTTCGCTGCGCGGCGGTGAGATGAATGCCGATCGTTTCTTCCCATGGATCCAGAAGGTCACGCAGACCGATGGCCCGAAGATCCTGCGCCTCAAGGGCATCATTGCCTTCAAGGATGATGCGGAACGTTATGTCGTTCAGGGTGTTCACATGATCATCGAAGGTGATCACCAGCGTGCATGGAAAGAAGGCGAAAAGCGCGAAAGCCGCCTCGTCTTCATCGGCCGCGATCTTGACCGCGAGAAGCTGGAAAACAGCTTCAATGCCTGCATGGCAGCGGCTTGATATCGACCTGATATCGAAAAGTGCCATTGCGGCACGCCATGACATGACGACCACAAGGAGTGCACCGTGATGGTGCACTTTTTCACGACTGACGATAACAACCACGGAAAGACCAGAGACCCATGCCCACCGTTGCTCCTCTTGACCTCGAAGGCCACGTCGTCGCGGCGCATTTTCTGGGCGAAGTTCCGTTGTTTGCCACAGCTGCAGGCACCATCCACCGGCTGGATGGCGGCGAGAAGGTTGTCGAGGCACATCAGGGCCTTTTGACCTGCACCCGCGATCCGCACAGCGCCACGCTTCTCACCGGCGGTGAAGATGGCAAGGTGCTGCGCATCGGCCATGATGGCTCTGTCATCGAGCTTGCCCATGTGCCGCGCAAATGGATCAGCGTTGTCGCAGGCGGCCCGCAAAACGCCATCGCATACGGCGTTGGTAAGTCCAGCTTCGTGCGTCTGGGTGATGGCACCGTCAAGGAATTCAAGGAAGACCGTACCGTTGAGGGCATCGCCTTTGCGCCCAAGGGCCTGCGCATTGCCGCTGCCCGCTACAATGGCGTCACGCTTCATTGGGTGGCCAGCGCTGGCGATCCTGTCGATCTCGATTGGAAAGGCGCCCATACCGGCGTCACCTTCTCCGCAGATGGCAAATTCCTCGTCACCACCATGCAGGAAAATGCGCTGCATGGCTGGAAGATGGAGGCCACCAAGGGCGGCATGGAAGCGCGCCACATGCGCATGACCGGCTATCCCGCCAAGGTCAAATCCATCTCGTGGTCACACAAGGGCAAGTGGCTGGCATCATCGGGCGCACCGGCGGCCATCGTCTGGCCCTTCTCCGGCAAGGATGGCCCAATGGGCAAGGCTCCGCTGGAGCTTGGCACCCGCGCAAACATCATGGTCACCAATGTCTGCTTCCACCCGGCAGATGAAGTGCTGGCCGTAGGCTTTGCGGATGGCATGATCCTCGGCGTGCGTCTTGCCGACGAGAAGGAAGCCCTGCTGCGTCGCCCCGGCAAGGGCGCGATTACGTCCATGGATTGGAGCAACAATGGTAATCTGCTGGCCTTCGCATCGGAAGCTGGTGATTGCGGCATCATCGACATCAAGACGTAAGCAATCCTCAAATATGAGCGAGGCACCGCCGCAATTTGCGGCAGTGCCTCCCTGACCACCTCGGTGGCGCCCTCCCAGAGGATTAGAAGCGGTAGGTCACACCGGCACCGATCAGCCACGGATCGAGCTTGGCCTTGCCGCTGATATCACCCAGCGCGTCATGCGTGGCGCTCCACTTCGTTTCGAGGAAGATCTTCTTCACGTCGAAGTTCACACCCCAATTCTTCGTCAGCATGTAGTCGAAACCGACCTGCACCGCCGCGCCAAAGTCGTTCTTGACGTCGAGATTGTGGAAACCTGCCTTTTCAGACTGATTGTAGAACAGCGAATAGTTCAGGCCAGCGCCCACATAAGGCTTGAAGGCACCGAAATTGGTGAAGTGATATTGCAAAGTCACCGTTGGTGGCAAAAGCCATGTCTTGCCGACATCGATCTCGCCCAACGCGCCTGTCGTGTTGATCTTGGAGAAGGTCGTGCCAAGAATAAGTTCGGCGGCAATATTATCGGTGAAGAAATAGGTTACGTCGAATTCCGGAATAACCGTGTCCGAATATTCAAGCCCTGCGCCGGGCACGCCGTTGATCGAGCCGCTGTCATGGGTCATCACGCCAAGGCCGCGCACACGGATCATCCATGGGCTTGCCGCAGCAATGGCCTCTTCGGCTGTGGGCACGGGCGCGGTCGGCGCCATGTCAGCGGCTTGGGAAAACGCTGGCAGCGCAACAGCGAAAGCAGATGCCAAAAAGATGGCTTTGCGGAATTTGGCGAACATTTTTCTCTCCTTGATCTATCGAAGAGGTGCTTTGCAACATCGGCTCCTTTGGCCCCTCGACCTTGGAAACCCATAGCCATTGCTGCAAGCCACACCCTGCCCGCACGTAACACGCACATCAAAATCATCATTTGAGGGAGATCAAAACCCGGACAGGAAATTTGGGGGTTGGTCACGCACATAGAGCGTATTCGCATTTAAGATTATTCAAACATATCAATGCGAAGAGCGATTATTGTAGTTAATCAATTATAGATATTTTTATTCAATAGTTGCAGTCATTGAACACTGCATCTGTACTTGAAATACTTACCCCCATTCAGAATTTCGAAAAGTAGCACGCCGCTTCCCTGTATTTCCTTGGATCTTTCCCCTATGAAACTTTCGATTTCAGCGATCATAACGGCCAGTGGCATCGCCTTGGCAACCGGCATTACCATCACGCTTCTCGTGGGTTCTTTCGCGCTCGATACGCTGAAGGTCAACGGCCCGATCTATCAGGAAATCATCGATAGCAAGGACCTGATTGCCGATATCCTGCCACCACCGCTCTATCTCATCGAGACCTATGCGCTGACCAATGAAGGCGCCCTCCACCCGGATAGGCTGCCGCAAAACATCGAGCGTATCAAGGTGTTGAAGGGCCAATATAAGGAGCGCCGTGAATACTGGAAGACGACGACCCTGCCGGACACGTTGAAGCAGGCCTTGCAGAACGATGTTCTCATCAAGGGCGACGCCTTCTGGGCAACGCTGGATACGGACACGCTGCCAGCGCTCGCCTCCGGCGAGGCGGCAAAAATCCCGGCATCGCTCGACACCTTGAGCAAGACATTCCATGCCCATGAAGCGGCGGTCAATCAACTGGTCGAGATGGGCACCGTCTATGGCAAGCAGAAGGAAGTAGAAGCGGCGGAACAGACCTCATTCCTGAAAACGACCAACGACACGCTGGGATATATCCTCGTCCTCCTGTCCATTGCCTCGACCGTCTTCCTGCGTCGCCGCGCCATGAAGCCGATCCTGCGGATCACGCAGACCATGACGAGCATGGCCGCAGGCGACCTGAAGGAAGCGCCACCGCATATTCACCGGCATGATGAAATTGGCGCCATGGCAAGGGCGCTCGCCGTGTTCAGAGATGCTGGCCTCGCCAAGCGTCAGTTGGAAAGTGAAGCAGAAGAAGCACGCCGCGCCGCCAGCATGGAGCGCGAGACACGGGAAAGAGAACGCATTGCCGAGGCAGATGCGCTGCGCTTCGCAATCCAGCATCTGGGACATGGCCTCAAAAATCTCGCCAACTGTGATTTAAGCTCGACACTCGACCACAGCTTCGACGCCAAGTTTGAAACCCTGCGCGCAGATTTCAACGCCTCGGTGCGCACCCTGCAAGCAACGATGGGAAAGATCCTCTCAGAAGCCCAACACCTGCGGGCCCAGGGCAGCGAGATGCACGGCTCGGCAAACGATCTGTCACGCCGCACGGAACAGCAAGCTGCAGCGCTCGAACAGACCGCAGCCGCACTGGAAGAAGCCGCCTCCACCGTCAAGACCTCCACGGCGCGTGTCGATGACACCCGCAATCTGGTGAAGGAAGCGCGCCGGTCCACCTCGAAGTCTGCAAGCGTCGTCACCGAAGCCATATCCGCCATGCAACGCATCGAAGGCGCGTCTGGAGAAATCGAATCCATCGTCGGCGTCATCGACGAAATCGCCTTCCAGACCAATCTTCTGGCGCTGAATGCTGGCGTAGAGGCAGCCCGTGCAGGCGAGTCTGGAAAAGGCTTTGCGGTCGTTGCGCAGGAAGTGCGCGAACTCGCCCAGCGTTCGGCAAAGGCCTCGAAGGAAATCAGGGTTCTCATCGGCAAATCGGGAGATGAAGTCGCAAGCGGCGTAACCCTCGTGCAATCCACCGTCGAGGTGCTGACGCGGATCGAGGATTTCGTCTCCCGCATCGATACCAATATCGACAACATCGCCACCGCTGCCCGCGAGCAATCCGTCGGCCTTCAGGAAATCAGCGCCAGCGTCAACGCGCTGGACCAGATGACCCAGCAAAACGCCGCCATGGTGGAAGAGACAAATGCGGTCAGCCATTCCATTGCAGAAGCGACCAAGGCGCTATCGGACATGGTCAGCCGCTTCAGCATCGAGCCCGCAGCCGTGTCTTCCAGACGCGCAGCATAGATGGCTCAGTCACGGCGTTTGCCGATAAGAAAAGAGGGCGTGTAGCCCTCTTTTCTTTGTACGACCGATCAAACTACCGATATCAGGAAAACTTGCGCCCGCTCGCCACAAGCATGCCAGCCGCGCCATCCAGCCAGCCGCTTTTCAGCTCCAGCGCCAGAAAGCGCGAACGCTCGAATGGGCCGGGCATGACAAGATGCTGGGTTTGACCGGCAAAAAAGCCGAAGCGCTCATAATAGGGAGCATCACCCACCAGAAGAATGGCACCGTGGTCGCGCTTGGCAGCTTCACCGATGGCGGCGCGCATCAGGGCAGATCCGATGCCCTTGCCCTCATGGGCGCAGTCCACCGCAAGCGGCCCAAGCAGAAGGGCCGAAACCGGACGTCCCTCGCGCGTTACTCCAGCTTCGACATTCCACAGGCGGACGGTCCCGATCACGTGACCATCCTCATCGCGCGCAACCAGCGCCAGCCCTTCGGCAGGAACGCGCCCGGCGCGCAGCTTCTCGGATGATTTGCGGCGACGACCCGGGCCCATGACGCGGTCCAGCAGGTTCTCGCGGGCAACCACATCACCAGGATTTTCAGCTTCGATATGAAATGTCTGCGGCGTGAAAAATGCACGTACAGATTTGAGAACAGCGGCCATCCCGGCCTCCCGTCACCAAGCCGCCCACGAAAGCGGCACCCAAAAAAATGTTGAAACCGTTCCGGCCCGCTGAACCACGCCCTACCTCGGCTGGAAAGAGGTGCGGCAAGCAGGGTTTGCGCCAGGCATGGAAGACTTAAGCCGGAACGGGAGACGTCTGAAAATGCCGCCTGCCCTTAAAGACCGGCGGCACTCATTCAGATCACGTAGGACTTCAGCGGCTCGAAGCCGTTGAATGCGACCGCCGAATAGGTGGTCGTGTAAGCGCCCGTACCTTCGATCAGAACATCGTCGCCAATGGTCAGAGAGACCGGCAGCGGATACATGTTCTTCTCATAGAGCACGTCGGCGCTATCGCAGGTTGGACCCGCCAGAACGCAAAGCTCCATCGCATCTTCGTCCCGCTCGGTGCGGATCGGGTAGCGAATGGCCTCGTCCATGGTTTCGGCCAGGCCGCCGAACTTGCCGATGTCGAGGAACACCCAGCGATGGTTGTCATTGTCGGACTTGCGCGAAACCAGCACAACTTCCGCCTTGATGACACCAGCATTGCCGACCATGCCGCGACCCGGCTCGATGATGGTGCGTGGAATCTGGTTGCCGAAGTGCTTGCGCAGCGCCGTGTCGATGGCATGTCCATATTCTTCGGCAGCAGGCACATCGCGCAGATACTTCGTCGGGAAGCCACCGCCCATGTTGACCATCTGCAGGTGGATACCCTGCTTGGACAGCGAAGCGAATACGCGCTTTGCATCGCCAAGGGCAGCATCCCATGCGTCGAGGTTCATCATCTGCGAACCGACGTGGAATGAAACGCCGTAGGATTCCAGACCCATCTGATGGGCATAGACCAGAACATCGACAGCCATCTGCGGCACGCAACCGAACTTGCGCGACAGCGGCCATTCGGCGCCTTCGCCATCGGTCAGAACGCGGCAGAATACGCGAGCGCCCGGGGCTGCACGGGCAACCTTCTCGACTTCCTCATGGCTATCCACCGCGAAGAGATCGATGCCCAGCGCAAATGCGCGCGCAACATCGCGTTCCTTCTTGATGGTGTTGCCGTAGGAGATACGGTCAGAAGTCGCACCGGCATCGAGCGCCATCTGGATTTCAGCCACGGAGGCGCAATCGAAGCTGGAGCCCAGGCCGGCCAGCAGCTTGAGAATTTCAGGAGCAGGGTTTGCCTTCACGGCATAATAGATCGCACTGTTTGGCAGAGCGTGCCGGAACGCATGGAAATTATCGCGTACAACATCAAGGTCAACCACGAGGCAAGGGCCTTCTGGGCGGCGGGTCTTGATGAAGTCAATGATGCGTGCAGTCGTCATCGTTGTATTCCCTAAAATGTTCCGGCTCTGGAAAAATTCCAGAGGACAAAGGGCGCTCAAGATATGCAGAATGTTCCAGCCGGTGGAGACGCTGAATCAATAGCATACGCTCAAGGCGCAATTGTGAACAACGCCCTGCCAGGAGCATCATTCGGCTTTGTCTGCCATGGGATTGGAGGGAATCATACCCAACCGCACTTACGGCAATGATGGTGTGCCTCTTTAGTACCCCGGCTGATGGAAAGCCGGCAGAGAACCAGAAAGGCCCGCACCGTCGTTGCTTCATATGTCCTCGCATTTTCCGGTTGGCCGGAATAGCGACTGGAGGGGTTAATTCCAGGTACCTTACCGAACTCCTCACCACATCGAGGGTCGGCGGACACACATGGGCACGTGCGACTTTGGGCAACCGGGAGATAGGAATATTCGCTGTAACAATCAAGGGAATTTTTCATCACGATGCAGATTTTTTTGGCAGAATACTTTATCGCTGAACACTGGGGCTTGACCGTTCACAATTGTGAGCGAATTGGAGACTTTAATGGACACTCTCACCCGTATCCGGGCCTTTATTGATGTTGTCGAAGCGGAGGGTTTTTCGGCGGCCGCCCGCAAAACCGGGCGCTCCAAAGCGCTGCTGTCCAAATATGTGCGCGAGCTGGAAGACGATCTCGGCGCGCTGCTTCTCAACCGCACCACTCGGCAGTTTTCGCTGACCGAAGCGGGCCACACCTATTATCGCACCGCCGCCGATATCCTCAAGGAAATCGACAATCTGGCCGATCTGGTGCGCGAGAAAAATGCCGACCTGAAGGGCAAGCTGCGCATCTCCGTGCCGCGCACCTTCATCGATGCGGATATTGGCCAGAGCCTCATCGATTTCGCCAAGGAAAATCCCGATCTCGTGCTGGAAATCGTGGCCGAGGACCGATTCGTTGACCTCATCGAGGAAAGCTTCGATCTGGCCGTGCGCATCACCAAGCTTGAAGATTCGGGCATGATTGCCAAGAAGCTGGCGGATTTTCGCGTCTATGCGGTCGCAACACCCGCCTTCATGGAACGCTATGGCCCGCTCGACAGCCCGCAGGATCTTGGCCGGGTTCCCTGCATCGTGGATACGAATTCGCGCTTCCACAATCACATTCGCTATTTCGAACCCGGCGGCGGCACCAATTCAGTGGCCATCAACGGCCCGATTGAGGTCAACAGCCCGCAAGCCACCCTGCGTGCGGCCCGCACCAGTCTTGGCGTCGCCATCGTTCCCGATTTCATTGCCAAGCCCTACATTCTCTCAGGCGAACTTGTGACCCTGTTTGACGATTACATTTCCCGGGATCGCGGCATTTACGCTGTCTATCCGCACCGCCGTTATCTGCCCGCCAAGGTCAGAAGCTTTGTGGACTATCTGACCAACTGGTTTAAAACGCACGGCTGATTTCGGATCGAAAACAGCAAGGCCGAAATTCGGTCCCAATTTCCGCTAGAATCATAGAAACACCCCAGACAAGAGACAGACAGGCATCCATGAAAAAAGCGATCATATCACTGGCTGCATGCCTGCCCGTCTGTCTTGCGCCCTTGAGCGCCATGGCGCACCCGCATATCTTTGCCGAAGCCCGGATGGAAATTATCGAGGGTGCCGATGGCAATATCGCAGAGGTACGCAATGTCTGGCGCTTTGATGAGATGTTTTCCGCAAGTGTCGTGATGGATTACGACAAGAACAGCGACGCGAAGCTCGACAAGGAAGAGCTGGGCGAAATCGGCGCGACGGTTCACGAGTCGCTTGCCGAATTTTCCTACTACACCTTCATCACCGCAAACGGAAAACCGGTTGATTTCGGCAAGCCCGATACGATCCATGTGGATTACCAGAACAATCAGGTCCTGATGTTCTTTTCGGTCAAGCCAAAAGCACCCCTCCCTGTGAAGGGCGTCCTGACCTTCGGCGCATGGGACCCGACGCTCTACACGGCCATCGATTTCGCCAAGGACACCGACATCGTCGTGAAAGGCACGCATCTCAGCGCCTGCAAGCACAAGGTCGTGCGGCCGGACCCGGATGAGATCATCTCTCAGAACCAGAACAATCTGACCGACGCCTTCTTCAACGATCCGACGGGCACCGACATGACCAAGCTGTTTGCAACGCGACTGGAGCTGACATGCTGAGGAAGTGCGCCGGTTTCCTGATGGCCTCAGTGCTTGTGGTTGCGGCCGTCAGCGTGGCCCATGCGCAATCGCCGCTCGGCATCGGCTCGGCAGAGCCCTCCATCTCCATCGGCGGGCCGCTCGCGCCCCTCTTCCAGTGGATCAACGTTCACCAGCAGATGTTCTACCGCGCCCTCACAGGCGCGCTGCGCGCCATGCGGGAAGACCCGTGGGCGCTGACATCGCTGATCGGCCTCTCCTTTGCCTATGGCGTATTCCACGCCGCAGGCCCCGGCCACGGCAAGGCCGTCATCTCGTCCTATATGATTGCCAATGAGACGCAGCTAAAACGCGGCATCCTCATTTCCTTCGTCTCCGCTCTTCTGCAAGGCGGCGTTGCAATCGGCCTCGTCGGCGCGGCCTATCTGGTGCTGCGCGGCACCTCCATCACCATGACCAAGGCGACGCAGGCCATGGAGATCGCCAGCTTCGCCATGGTCGCCCTGTTCGGCGCATGGCTATTGTTTCGCAAGCTGCGCAGCCTCATGACAGGTCGGACAGCAGCTCCAGTCCTTGCCATCGAAACTGCAGGCCCCGCACCGACTATCGCGCTCGAAACAAGCAGCTTCTCCGCAAGCTCAGCCACCACCAGCACCGCCAGAAAGGGCATGGGCTCCGGCCTGCGCTTTCAGGGCCAGCCGGTCTTTGCCGATCACGACCAGAGCGGCACTGGCGAAATCTGCACCACCTGCGGCAATGCCCATGCGCCAGACCCCTCCATGCTGAGATCCAAAGATTTCAGCCTGCAGGAAGCATGGTCAGCCATCATCGCGGTCGGCCTTCGCCCCTGCTCCGGCGCCATCATCGTCATGAGCTTTTCAATCCTGAACGGCCTGCTGCTGGGCGGCGTCCTCTCGGTCATCGCCATGTCGCTCGGCACCGCCATCACCGTATCCCTGCTGGCCTGCCTTGCCGTCAAGGCCAAGGACATCGCGGTGCGCTTTGCCGGAACCGGCAGCCGCAAAGCCGCAGGCATCACCCACGCCATCGAAATCGCAGGCGCCGTCTTCGTGCTGTTGATGGGGCTTGGCTTGCTGGGGGCAGCACTGCAGGCGTGAAGCGAAAGTGGGGGCTGTGATAAGCAGTCGATTGATGAAAGAGATCGTAGTCACATCAAGCGCAATCGCCTGCGCAGCGGTGGGCTTTGTCCTGGGATTCGCTTTAATCAATCAATACGATTTATCTCTCGCGGCATATGGCCAATTTTGGTTTCTTGTAACCGCCTGCCTCAGTGCGGCTTTCGTCATCGGATTGATCAGTGAATATTTGGTCGGCAAATTTCGCACGCCATCGACGCCGCCGCAAACTGGAACACGAATCCAGAATTTTCGTGGGTCTATAGCGAAGCGTTTCAGAGGTGACCGGACAGATGAGGAATAATCAGCGTGCCGAAACTGGTTTTGCGGTGCTTGTCGCCATCGCTTCAATTATCGGTATGCTTTTTCTGACGGGTATCTGGGTCATCGTGGCGGTGGTGATCATCTTTGGCATGATCAAAGCCGCAGAATTATATTTAGAGTTCAGGTCGATTGACGGCGGCGCAGGCGGAAAGATTAGCCGAGCGCTCTTTCATGGCATCTTCTACGGCTTGTTTTTGGGATACATGCTGTAGATATCCTAGTGATTGCGCCGCTGATACCGCGCCCGCAGCCAGAAGATCAGGAAGAATGCGAGAACCGCAACCGTATCAAACGCGGCGGCGACCCAGACGGAATAGTGTTCCGCCAGCCACAGCGTCACGGTGGGCATGATGTAGAACAGGAAGCCGAAGCCGAGGACAATGGCGACGGCGGCGAGCGCTGCGGATGTGCTTTTGCCGTTCATGCGGATAGCCCTGCCCTGATATCTTCCAGCTTGCGGATTTGCAGACCGTCAGGTCCAAAATTGTCCGGCGAAAGCCATGTCTCGAAGGCCTCGCGCAGAAGCGGCCATTCAGCATCGATCATCGAGAACCACGCCGTATCGCGGTTTGCCCCTTTGGAAACCATGTGCTGGCGAAAGATGCCTTCGAACTGGAAGCCGTAACGCGCAGCCGTAGCCTTGGAGGCTTCGTTCTCACTGTGGCACTTCCACTCATAGCGGCGGTAGCCGAGATCATCGAACACATGGCGGGCCAAGAGATAATGCGCTTCGGTGGCAAGCGGCGAGCGCTTCATTGCCGCACCATGGGCAACGGAGCCGACTTCCACCACGCCGTATTTCGGCTCAGGCCGCATATAGCTCGCCATGCCCACGACATTGCCGCTGGCGTTTTCAATAAAGGTGAAGGTCACCCAGCCTGAACCGGCCTGTGCGGCATCCAGCCAGTCGCCAAAGGCGACGGCATCTGCAAAGCTGTCCTGCGGGAAATACTTCAGAAGATCATTGGTACCCGCGCCACCCAGCGCATCCCAGAGCCTGTCGAGATGCTGCGACCGGTCATACGGTGCGGCGGTTACGAAACGGCCCTTGAGCAGCACCGGCTTTGGTGGCGGACATCCTTTGAACTGGGCTAGATCGCGCATTCTGCTCCCCCGTAACATGACGGGAGAGACTTATGGCAGGCGGCGGGCAAAGACAACAGGAATTGGCGTACTTGCCCGCAGACGGCGTCACACCTTGGCGGCGGAAACCGTGGCTTCAATATGCTCCACCAGCGCATCCGGCAAGCCGAGACGACCCGCGAGAAGATCGAGATAGCCGCGCTCTGCCCGGCTGTCCGGCTCGATGGTCAGGCGAGACGCCGTATAGATCTCCACCTTCTGCTCTTCAGTCTGGGCCGCAGCCACCAGCGCATCGATATCGAGCGGATCGGCCAGTTCTTTCTCGATGAAGGCTTCCGCCTCGCGATCCAGTTCGGAAACCTGAAGCTTTTCCATGATGCGGGCGCGTTCCGCCGCATCGATATGGCCGTCAGCCTTGGCGGCGGCAATCATGGCCTGCACCAGTGTCAGCGCGAAGTTGTTAGAAAGCGTCGGTGATTGCGGGTGAAACGGCGAATCGACCGGTGGCGGCAAAAGCTCCTGAGTCGGCTGCGGCTGCGGCACGGATTTTGGCGCCTGACCGGACTGGTAATTCTTGTAGGCGAGATAACCAAGGCCCGCGATGGCCGCGATGCCGCCAACGGCTGCGGCATTGCCAGCCAGCTTGCGGCCGGTTTTGGTGCCGAAGAGAGCGGCGGCAATCGCGCCGGCTTTCATCGGGTTGTTCTTCGCGATTTGCGTGGCCTGTCCGGCCCGGTCCCGCACACTTCCCGACAGGCCCGGTACGTTGGAGCCCAAAAACTGGTCTAGAAGCTTCTTCGCGTCGAACATTCAAATCTCCTGCTGGGTTAACATCAACAGGAGATAGGAATTGCGAAGCGGAAAACAAATGGCAGCACCGTTCACGCCGTCGTGAACAAAACGCCTCAGCCGCGAAGGGCGAAAGCCTCAGCCGCCAGCTTGGTGATGCCATCCCAGTCACCGGCAGCAATCATTTCCTTCGGCGCAACCCAGGAACCGCCAACGCAGATGACGTTTGGCAGCGACAGATAATCCCTAGCATTTTTCAGCGAAATGCTGCCCGTGGGGCAGAACTTGATATCGGCCAACGGAGAAGACAGCGCCTTCAGGTAAGGCGCGCCACCGGCCTGTTCGGCGGGGAAGAATTTTAGAACCTTGTAGCCCTTGTCACGCAGATGCATGACTTCGCTGGCCGTTGCCGCACCCGGCAGAAGCGGAACCTTGGAGCCCTTGGCCGCTTCCAGAACGCTCTTGTTGACGCCGGGGCTGACGACGAAGGTCGAGCCCGCCTTCACGGCAGCATCGAAATCCTTGGAATTGAGAACGGTGCCCGCGCCCACATTGGCGCCTTCCACTTCATCGGCAACGGCGCGGATGGCGTCCAGTGCTGCCGGTGTGCGCATGGTGATTTCGATGGCACGCAGGCCACCCGCCACCAGTGCGCGGGCCAGCGGCACGGCAGAGGCTGCGTCTTCCACGATGAGGACAGGCACGACCGGCTGAAGTTGCAGGATGGAAATCAGCTTTTCGGAATCCTGGGCCATGGCAATGTCTCCTCATTGAATCGATTGAATTGGGGTCTAATTACCGCGCGGAACCGCGAGTGTCGAGGCAAAATGAAATATTTCGATTTGATTACTGTTTCATGACGCAAGCTTGCGCTACGGTGCCGCAAAACTGGACAGGTTGTTGAATGGCCAAAGAAATCGAACGCAAGTATCTTGTAACGGATGAGAGCTGGCGAGAGGAAATCGCGTCACGAACGCGCTTTCGACAAGGCTACATCGCCTCGCTGGAAGACCGCTCGGTGCGCGTCCGCATCATGGGCGATGAAGCGGCAAAGCTCACCATCAAGGTCGGCACCGGCGCTCTGATCCGCGACGAATATGAATATGACATTCCCGTGGCCGATGCCGAGGAGCTGTTGAAGTCCGTGCCCGGCTTCATCCTCGAAAAAATCCGCTACACGGTGGAGCATGAAGGCTTCACATGGGAAATCGATGTGTTCGATGGCCTTTATCGCGGCCTCATCGTGGCGGAGGTGGAGTTGCGTTCCGAAGCCGACCAGCCCGCTCTGCCCGCATGGGTCGGCCCTGAGGTCACCGGCGACCGACGCTTTTCAAACCAGCAACTGGCAACGGACGATCTCAGCACAGAGTTGAGCGATGTCATCAAGGATTGATCCGTCAAAACCCCTCAACAATGAAATCCAGCGCATCGGCACCCGGCTGATCGATGAGGCCATGGAAGCGCTCTCGCAGCAGCCCGATGGGCCTCATGCCGCCGTGCATGCAGCGCGCAAGAAATTCAAACGCCTTCGTGGCCTCTATCGCTTCGTGCAAAGCGCCGAGCCGAAATTCCGCAGCGAGGAAAACCGACGCTTCGGCGATATTGCACGCACCCTGTCGAAGGCCCGCGACGCCGCCGCATTGGTGGAAACGGTCGAATATTTGCAAGGTTTCGACCAATCGGAGGCAGGAAGCCACGCTCTCACGTCAGCCCATCACGCCCTGACCGAGCGGCGCGATGCCATGACCAGTGAGGATGGCGATCTACCCGCCCGCATCGAAGCCGCCTTGATCGAGTGCGAAAAGGGCAAGCATGCGCTTGAACAGCTCTCGCTGCCCAGCGGCGGCAAGACGACAGCGAAGCTCATCAGGAAAACATGGAGCAAGCAACGCAAGCGGGCGCTGGATGCTCTCAACCGCTGTCATGGCAGGCACGACCACGACATCCATGACGAGGACTTCCATGATCTGCGCAAGAGCGGCCAGGTCTACTGGATGCACTTGGCCCTGTTGCGAAAGCTCTGGCCATCGGCCATGCGCGCCAAGAAAATCGAGGCCAAAAATCTGGTCGATCTCCTCGGCTACGAGCATGACCTCTCCGTGCTGAAAGCCTTTGTCGAGCATGAACCGGAGCAGTTCGAGAGCGAAGATACACGCGCCGCGCTGCTTGAAACCGTCACCCACCGCCAGCAGACCCTGCGGGCCGAGTGCCTCGATCTGGCCGACCGGATCTTTGCCGAATCCGCCAAATCCGAAAGCGGCATCATCGGGCTTCTGTGGGAAGAGGCGGCACGGTAGGCTCAAGTGACGGAGTGACGCTCTACGTAGAGCAGTGCCATTATTTTCACCGATCTGGTAGCGCGATCATGCAAGTATTAAGTCCCGAAGAAGCTTTCCCCGAGTTAGGCACTGTAGCAAACCCCGCCGTAATCTATGATGGCAACGATGCTTTTGTTTGCTATGAAGCCTCAAACCGTGCGGGAGGCGGCAATGTTGTCATCAAATTCGGGGACGTTATCGATTTCCGGATAACGCCGGTAAACGTTGAGGGGCTGAAAGACTGCAGGTATCCGGTCGATCCATGGACCTTCAATGAAATTACGCAGGGGGCGGAAACCAGAGATTGGAAAGCCCTCAAACCGAGATTCTGGCTGATATCTTTTAACGACATTACGATCGAAGTTCTCTTCGAAACAGTCTCGCTCGTAAGTCGAGATGCAAAGGGTGGATCGCCACACACGACGTTAATTGGTACGCTGCTTGAATTAAACCGAGGCGGTTCTCGGCAAGTTTTGCAATAGGTACCGACTTCCTCCTTAAAGCTTTTCGACCATGCTGTGTCATCAGGGTCCAAGACACCAGGCCGTGTTTTGACAAAATTCAAAACTTCGCCGCAAGGCAGACCATGCGCGAAATATGATTGCGCAAAGCCGCATCTGGCTGTATTTCAGCCGCCATGACCGACACTTCGACCCTACCCAGCCCGCAAGCCGCGCAGCCAGCAGCGGCTGATTTTCTCGTGGCAGCGCTTTATCATTTTGCCCGCTTTCCGCGGTTTGAAAGCGTGCGCGAGCCGCTGTTTACGCTGTGCCAGGAAAATGGCGTCAAGGGCACGCTGCTTCTGGCCGCCGAAGGCATCAATGGCACCATTGCCGGAACGGATGCGGGCATTGCCACCGTGCTTGCCTATCTGCGCGCCCAGCCGGAATTTGCGGGCCTTGAGCACAAGGAAAGCCGCGCTTCCAAAATGCCTTTCGTGCGCATGAAGGTGAAGCTGAAGCAGGAAATCGTCACCATGGGCGTGCCGGATATCGATCCGAACCAGATCGTCGGCACCTATGTGGATCCGAAGGACTGGAACGCGCTGATTTCAGACCCGGACACGATCCTCATCGATACCCGCAATGATTACGAAACCGCCATCGGCATCTTCAAGGGAGCGGTCGATCCGCAGACCAAGACGTTCCGCGAGTTTCCCGGCTGGGTGAAGGACAATCCCGGCCTGCACAACAAGCCGAAGATCGCCATGTATTGCACCGGCGGCATCCGCTGCGAAAAGGCCACGGCCTTCATGAAGGATCAGGGCTTTGACGAGGTGTATCACCTCAAGGGCGGCATCCTGAAATATCTTGAGGAAGTGCCGCAGGAAGAGAGCCTGTGGGAAGGCGCCTGCTTCGTGTTCGACGAGCGCGTCTCTGTGGTTCACGGTCTGGCCGAAGGCGACCACAAGCTGTGCCACGCCTGCCGCAACCCCATCACGCCGGAAGTTCGCCTCTCTCCGAAGTTCGAGGAAGGCGTGTCCTGCCCAAGCTGCTACGACGACCGCTCGGAAGAAGACCGCGAACGCTTCCGCAACCGTCAGCGCCAGATTGATCTGGCAAAACAGCGCGGCGAGAAGCATATCGGTCGGTAGGGATGGGCTTTGGCGATGTGGTGCGGAGCCTATAGGCGCGCTGTACTCAGTGTAGTCACCGCCCCTTATGGATACGCACCGCCCTCTAAGCACTCTCAAACGTCATCCTCGGGCTTGACCCGAGGATCTAACCACGTTCGATGTTGGGATTCGTTAGATCCTCGGGTCAAGCCCGAGGATGACGACACACTCTAGATGGCTGTAATCTACAGCCACCCCAAAACCTCACGAAACCTTGCGTTGCCGCACCGGCGCATCCTGCTCGGTCAGCAGGGTCAGAATCTGTTGCGGCTGCACCGGCTTTGAAAACAGATAGCCCTGCAACTCATCGCAGCCACACAATTGCAGGATCGATGCCTGGTCTTCCGTTTCAATGCCCTCAGCGGTCACGGGAATGCCGAGGGAGCGGGCAAGGGCAACGGTTGCGGTCAGCATTTCAAGCGAGCGTCCGCCCTCATCCAGCGCATCGACCAGCGACTTGTCGATTTTCATGCGGTTGAAACCGAACTGGCGCAGATAGCCGATGCTTGCAAAGCCGGAGCCGAAATCATCAAGGGCGATGCTGACGCCGATCTGCTTCAGCTTGTCGATGGCCGTACTTGCCCGCTCGGGATGGCGGATAAAGTAGCCTTCCGTCATTTCCAGCATGACCCGCGATGGGGAAATGCCGTTCTCCACCAAAATCGACTGGACCTGGCTAGCGAACATCGGATTTCTGAATTGCACCGGCGAGACGTTAACGGCAAGCTTGACCTGCGGCCATGCGACCGCCTCCTTGGAGGCCTTGCGCAGAACGGACAGGCCGAGCTGGTCGATCATGCCGCTGCTTTCCGCCGCTGCAATGAAGATATCGGGCGACACCGGGCCGTAGCCGGCGCGGTTCCACCGGGCCAGGGCTTCCACGCCGGTGATGCGGCGGGTCAGAGTGTTGACAACCGGCTGGAACACAACCTTGATCTCGTCATGCTCGATGGCATATTTCAGATCGGCCTCAAGCTGGTTCTTCTCTTCCCGGCGCGTATCCATATTGGCCTCATAGGCCACATAGCGCCCGCGTCCGTTCTCCTTGGCCTCATACATGGCCATATCGGCCCGACGCAGAAGCTCCTCCCCGTCAATATCCCCTCCCCGCGCCACGGCCATGCCGATGCTGCAACCAATGGCCGCAACCTTGTCACCAATCATGAACGGTTCGGAAAACAGCGTCAGAAGATCATCGCAGAGGTGGCGGGCCAGCACGCGGGCATCGGGGCCCTGCAAGGCGATGGCAAATTCATCTCCGCCCAGCCGCGCCAGGAGCGCCCGCTCCGAGACCAGAACCTGCAACGCCGCCGAGACCCCCTTGATGAGAAGATCGCCCGCGCCATGCCCGAAGGAATCGTTGATTTCCTTGAAACCATCAAGATCGAGATAGATCAGCTTGACGTAGGAATTGTCCTGAGCTGAACGCTCAAGCTGCCGCTTCAAGCCAAGAAAGAAGCCGAGGCGGTTGTTCAGCCCGGTCAGCCTGTCTCGCAGCAGCTCCTGCCGCGCAGCGGTTTCATCACTCTTCAGCTTTTTCAGGGCGGCGTAGCCGATGCCCAGCAGCGCCATGAAAAAAAGGAGGGTAATGGCAACAGCAGTCAGTACCCGGGGACGCACCTCATAAAAGCTGAGATCTCCCGGCATCCGCGACTGCCATGTGAGAACGCCCAGTATATTGCCGAAGGGATCAGGCACGGGAACCTGATAGGCCACTTTCGCATCACCCGGTTGCAATGACAGGCCTTCAACGACATAGGTTTCGGCAAGCTTCTCCACTTTGGCAGGGGTCAGATGACGGGCAAAGATGAGATAGCTGTGCCTGGCAACCGGTGCATCGACGAACCCGGCCTTGGTTCGCACCAGCGCAACGCCGACGGCTGCTATGCCATCTCTGGTTTGCAGAAATGCCGTGGTTTCCGGTATCTCACCTGGAGGAACGGCACGCACCATATCGATCATGCTGGACAGGCTGGAGCCGAAATAACCCGGTATGGACCAGTAAGCGGGATCCCCGTTGTTGTAAGCCATCAGGACCCGCTGATCGTTATCGATCAGCACGGCCGTGTCGAACAAGTCGCTGTTGCGGGTCATATCCCCGTAATTGGCGATGATCCAGCTGGCGCCATCGGCGGAATAGACCGCTCGGGCGGCATCGTCCCAGGCTGCATAATCGTTGAGCGTCGCGCCCAGTTGCTGGCGGAAGGTGGTGAGCGCCCCGGTTATCGTCTCCAGAGACCGCTGCTCGTCCAGCACGTTCGTGTTGCGCGTGACATTATCAAGCGCCGAAAGAATAAGTGCCGTGACGATGATGACGACAAGCGCAAAGGCAGAAAGAACTCCAGCAACTGCCGTTCTTCGACCGACCGACAATGCTCTGGAAATCTCATGCGACATGCAGCAGTATCTTTTCCCACGGAATACTGCATCCTCCGCGTGAAATCTTCAAAACCCATTAAGATTATCGGGACGATCGCCATCTATTTTCAGCCAACGGCAACGACGGTCACTTTACGGCTAACAAGACGTAAAAAAGCCTCCCCCAGAGAGCTGGGAGAGGCCGTCAACATTGACGAAAATCAGTTTACCAGGCGGGGACGACCGCACCCTTGAAGGTTTCCAGAACGAAGGCCTTCACTTCCGGATTGTGGTAGGATTCCAGCAGCGTCTTCACCCATGGCGCATCCTTGTCAGCTGCACGAACGGCGATGACGTTGATGTAGGGAGCCTTTTCGCCTTCTCTGGCAATCGGGTCCTTGGATGGGTCAAGACCGGCTTCCAGCGCGTAATTGGTGTTGATGACGGCGGCATCGACATCGTCAAGCGAGCGCGGCAGCTGGGCTGCATCCAGTTCGGCAAAGGTGAAGTTCTTCGGGTTTTCCGTCACATCGGCAGGACCGATCTTCAGGCCCTTGGCTGCATCCACCTTGATCAGGCCCTTGTCGGCGAGGATCAGCAGAGCGCGACCGCCATTGGTCGGATCGTTCGGAATGGCAATGCTTGCGCCTTCCTTCAACTCCTCAAGAGCCTTCACCTTCTTGGAATAAATCCCCATCGGGAAGTTGACCGACTGGCCGACGCTGACCAGATCGAACTTGCGGTCAGCCACCTGATTGTCGAGATAAGGCTGGTGCTGGAAGGAATTAGCCTGCAATTCGCCGTCATTCAGCGCCTGGTTGGGAACGACATAATCGGAAAATTCCAGAACCTCGATATCCAGACCCTTCTTGGCAGCGATGTCCTTCACCTTTTCGAAGATCTGCGCGTGCGGTCCGGGTGTAACGCCAACCTTGATGCTTTCGGCAAGCGCGCTGCCTGCAAAAAGTGCGGCCAGCGATGCGGCAATGATGAGTTTTTTCACGGGGGGTACTCCTTGAGTTTTAAGTCTTGTCTGTAATCAGTTTTTGCGGTTGCGCTTGTCGAAGCTGCGGGCCAGCGCATCACCGGCGCTTTGCACGATCTGGACAAGCACGATGAGGACGACGACCACCGCCAGCATCACATCCGGCATGAAGCGCTGGTAACCGTAGCGAATGCCGAGATCACCCAGCCCGCCACCGCCGACAGCGCCGACCATGGCCGAGTAGCCGATGAGGCTGACCAGCGTCAGTGTGAGCGCCAGCGTGATGCCGGGCTTGGCTTCCGCCAGCAGAACCTTGGTCACGATCTGCAACGGTGTCGCGCCCATGGCACGCGCCGCTTCAATCAGCCCCTTGTCCACCTCACGAATGGCTGCCTCCACAAGGCGAGCCACGAAAGGAATGGTTGCAACCGTGAGTGGCACAATGGCCGCAGAGGTGCCGATGGAAGTTCCGGCCACAAACCGTGTGAACGGGATGATGGCCACAACGAGAATGATGAAGGGCGTGGAGCGGGCAGCATTGACGATGAGGCCGATGACGCGGTTGATCATTGGCGCCTCAAACAGCTCACCCTTGCCACTGGTGGCGAGGAAAATGCCGATCGGCACGCCAAACAGCGACCCGACCAGACCGGAGACAGCCACCATGTGCAGGGTCTGGAGCAGACCTTTCAGCAGAACAGTAAACAGCATATCAGGCGACATAGCCGAGCACCTCCGTTGTCAGGCCGGTATCGGCATAGAAATGTTGCGCGCGGGCCGTGACCTCTGGCGTTGCCGGATAGGAAACGACAAGCGAGCCGAAGGGCTGGCCGGAAATCTCCTCGATGGTGCCTGCCAGAATGTTGACGTCTGGCCCGATCTCGGCCACCAGCCGCGCAGTGAGCGGCTTGAACGCCGTATCCCCGAAGAACACAAGCCGCACCAGTACGCGGTCACCGGGCGCGGCTTGGGGCTTCAATCCGGAGGTCACCCAATGGGGCAGCTTGACGCCGACGGCAGACGACAGAAGGCTGCGGGTCGTTTCATGGCGCGGTGCCGTAAAGATGTCGAATGTGGTGCCCTGCTCGACAATCAGGCCCTTGTCGATGACGGCCACCTGAGAAGCGATGGTTTTGACCACTTCCATCTCATGGGTGATGAGAAGAACGGTCAGGCCAAGCTCGGCATTGATCTTTTTCAGAAGTTCCAGAATCGATTGCGTGGTTTCCGGGTCGAGCGCCGATGTAGCTTCGTCCGAAAGCAGAAGCTTCGGCTCCGTGGCCAGCGCGCGGGCAATACCGACGCGCTGCTTCTGCCCGCCGGACAGTTCTGCCGGATAGCGGTTCGATTTGTCACCCAAGCCGACCAGATCGAGAAGCGGCGCGACCTTTTTGCGGATATCGGCCTTGGACATCCCCGCAATTTCCAGCGGCAGGGCCACATTATCGTAAGCGGTGCGCGATGACAGCAGATTGAAGTGCTGGAAAATCATACCGACCGAGCGGCGCAGCGTGCGAAGGCCCGCCTCATCCAATCCACCGACATCGATACCATCGACCGCAACCGTGCCGGAACTTGGAAGCTCCAGCCCGTTGACCAGACGGATGAGGGTAGACTTTCCGGCACCGGAACGGCCGATGATGCCGGAGATCGAACCTCTCGGCACGACATAATCCACACCCGCAAGCGCTGTGAAAGAAGTGTTGCTCTGAGGGTCGCCGAAGGTCTTGGTGACGCGCTCGAACACGACCATGGGGCGATCAGTCGCTCGATCGGCGGAAGCGGGGCTGGCCGCGGAATTGTCTCGTGTCATAAAATGCTCTTGCAATGGAAACCGTCATGTTGAACCCGGCGGTCTTGGAAAACCGCTTCTCATGCTGCTTAGCAGCACATTCGGCCAGGTAAGACGTTCCTGAGCATCAATTCAGACTTCCTTGATAAAGCCGGGATCGGCTGTGTGTATCGCAAACATGCCTGTCTGCGATACGATTTTATAGGTATGATTTTTCAATTATGCGAGAGAGATAGAAAAATCGACCAAACACGCCTTATGAGCGATTACTTGACCTCGGTCACGAACTCTTCGAGCGGGCGGCGGACCTTCTTGAGGTTGACCAGCCAGTCGCCTTCTTCCTTGCGGTAGCCGAGAGGAAGGATCACCGCAGAGCGCAGGCCCTTTTCGCGAAGGCCGAGAATTTCATCCAGCTTGGCAGGATCGAAACCTTCCATCGGCGTGGAGTCCACACCCTCGAAAGCAGCCTGCGCCATGGCGGTGCCAAAAGCAATGTAGGCCTGACGGGCGGCGTGCTGGAAATTCACCTCCGCATCCCGCTGCGGGTAGGAGTCCAGCAGGGACTGACGGTACTTTTCCCAGCCTTCATTCTTGAAGCCACGCACGTCGTTGGTGAGATCGAACATGTGGTTGATGCGGTCTGCGGTGTAATTATCCCACGCAGCAAACACCAGCAAATGCGAACCTTCGGTGATCTGCGCCTGGTTCCAGGAAATGGCCTGGATCTTGGCGCGCGTTTCAGGATTGGTCACAACGATGATTTCAAAAGGCTGCAGGCCGCTTGATGTCGGCGCAAGGCGAGCCGCCTCAATAATACGGTCCACCTTGTCCTGCGAGACAGACTTGGAAGGATCCATTTTCTTCGTGGCATAACGCCAGTTCAATTTCTCAATCAGCACAATATTCTCCTTTGGGCGCGCCCTTGCAAAAACATCTATGAGATAGGTGATATTGCAGCGCACACAAGACGGCAGCACCAACAAAACATGCAAAATCCACTCCGGCCCGCTTTATGAAAAAAGCGAACCGGAGGGATGAGGAATGCCCGGCAAATGCTGTTGGCATTGGCAGGTATGGTTAAGGTCTTGGCATTTGCCGGACCCATTGCATCAGTATTTCGCACTATCTATCGGAACGCCCGGTCTCTTGCCCGGCCAATGGCAAAAGGTGGGTTCCAGAAACGACCCTCTTTGCAAAAGCTGCCGCTTGTCGATACCGGCATTCGAACCGCAAGAGCGCCGCGCGTTGCGCCCCTTTGCTTCGAATGCATGGGGATTGTGCGGGCGTGAAAATGGCCATTGAGAAAAAAATTAAAATATTTTTCGTCGTGTTCGCAGCGTCGATTGAAAAAGATCGTAGAGCCTGTCGATGCACCGAGCGGCAACATACCCACAGACATCGTAGCCACACACCGCCGTCATCCTCGGGCTTGTCCCGAGGATCTAACCACGTTTGATGTTGGGGTTCGTTAGATCCTCGGGACAAGCCCGAGGATGACGAAAGAGGGGATGAGCACTAGTGGGTTTTGCGCCGCCTCAGCGGCGCAAAACCGTTCCCACTCTTGCTGGAATTGCATCAAACGTAACGATTGACGACGTTTTCGAGGTATTCCTGACGACCTGACTTTGGCTCAGGGTTGATGTTATCGCGCTCGACCATGGCGGCGATCTCGTCCAGTTTCAACTCGCCGCGCAGCAGCTTCTGGGCGTCGGCTGAATCCCACTTGGCGTAGCGATCTGCGAGCGGCTGCGACAGGGCCTTGTCCTCGATCATCTTGGCCGCAGCCTTCAGACCACGGGCGCAGCAATCCATGCCGCCGATGTGACCGATCAAGAGATCGGCTGGGTCGAGCGACTGGCGGCGCAGCTTCGAATCGAAGTTGGTACCGCCATTCTTGAAGCCGCCGCCGGCCAGTACGTGATAATAGGCCAGCGCCATTTCCGGCACGTTGTTGGGGAACTGGTCGGTATCCCAGCCGGACTGGTAATCGTTGCGGTTCATGTCGATGGAGCCGAAAATGCCGAAGGCATTGGCCATGGCCAGCTCATGTTCAAAGGAGTGACCGGCCAGAATGGCGTGGCCCTGCTCAATATTGACCTTCACTTCCTTGTCCAGCCCATGCTTCTGCAGGAAGGCATAGACGGTGGCGACGTCGTAATCATACTGGTGCTTGGTGGGTTCCTGCGGCTTTGGCTCGATCAGGATCGTGCCTTCAAAACCGATCTTGTACTTGTACTCCACCACCAGATTGAGGAAGCGGCCGAGCTGGTCCAGTTCGCGCTTCACATCTGTGTTGAGCAGGGTTTCATAGCCTTCACGACCGCCCCAGAGCACGTAGTTCGCGCCGCCGAGCGTCTTGGTCGCATCCATGCAGGTTTTGACCGTTGCTGCTGAATAGGCAAAGACGTCAGGGTCTGGATTGGTGGCAGCACCCGACATGAAGCGGCGGTTGGAGAACAGGTTGGCGGTGCCCCAGAGAAGCTTGACGCCGGTATCGGCCTGCTTCTGGCCGAAATAATCGACGATCTCGTTGAGGTTCTTCGTGTTTTCAGCAAAGGTCTTGCCTTCTGGGCGCACGTCGGCGTCGTGGAAGCAATAGAAGGGCGAACCGAGCAGCGAGAAGAATTCGAACGCGACATCGGCCTTCAGCTTGGCGGCCTGCATGGTGTCTTCGAACCATGGACGCTCGAATGTCTGGCCACCGAAGGGGTCACCGCCCGGCCATGTGAATGTGTGCCAATAGGCAACCGCAAACCGCAGATGATCTTCCATGCGCTTGCCGCCGACGACTTCATCGGGGTTGTAATGCCGAAAGGCCAGCGGATTGGTGCTGTCAGGGCCTTCATATTTGATTTTCTGGATGTCTCCGAAAAAGCCGGTGCTCATGTGAGGTTCTCTCCCTTTGTGTGGATGGTGGTGTTCGTCGCCGGTGGTCGGCTATTAATGTGACAAGCCCTTGATGGCTGGATAAAGCGCCCGGTAACGCCCGTAAGCGTCTTCATAGGCCTCAGCCAGCGCCGTGACCGGCTCGATGGTTTCTTCCGTCTCAGGTTGGGTGCAGACCGTGACAGGATCGGCTCCGGTGGCTGCAATCAGGCCGAGGCGGGCGGCACCGAAGGCTGCGCCGAAATCGCCTTCTGCTGGGATATCCACGGAGACGCCGAGTGACGTGGCGATAGAGGCCAGCCAGAAGCGGGAGCGAGAGCCGCCGCCGATGGCGGTGACGCGCGAGATGGATGTGCCTGCGGATTTCAGAGCTTCGAGATTATCCCTGATAGCGAAAGTCACGCCTTCAAGAACCGCCTGCGTCAGCGCCTTACGGTCACTTTCATGGGACAGGCCGATGAAGGAGCCACGAATGGCGGCGTCATTGTGAGGTGTGCGCTCGCCGGAGAGGTAGGGCGCGAAGGTGACGCCGGTTGGGGCTTTAAGCGCATCGCCCAGCTCCTGGGTGAGATCGGCAGGCGACTTGCCCGCAATGCCGGAATACCAGTTCAGCGCGTCGGTGGCAGACAGAATGACGCCCATCTGGTGCCATGTATCGGGCAGCGCGTGGCAGAAGGCGTGAACGGCGCTTTCCGGCTTTGGCAGATAGGAGGCATTGGCCGCAAACAGGACGCCGGACGTGCCGAGTGAAACGAAAGCGTGGCCCTCGGACACCGTGCCCATGCCGCAGGCAGACGCCGCATTATCACCGGCACCACCGGCGACGATGACGCGACCGGACATGCCCCAGGCAGAGGCAAGCATGTCACGCAACGTTCCCGCCTCATCCGTGCCTTCCACCAGCGACGGCATATGGTCTTCCGTCAGGCCGGTGGCTTCGAGCAATTCTGGCGACCACTTGCGCGCGCCGGTATCCAGCCATGAGGTGCCAGCCGAGTCAGACATTTCGGAGATATATTCACCCGTCAGCCAAAGCCGCAGATAATCCTTCGGCAGCAGAACCTTGGCGACCCTGGCAAAGATTTCAGGCTCGTTATTGGCGACCCAGGCGAGCTTTGGCGCGGTGAAGCCGGGGAACACGATGTTGCCGGTAATCTGGCGGAAACGGGGATCGGCATCCAGCGTTGCGGCCTCGGCATAAGAGCGGGTGTCGTTCCACAGGATGCAGGGGCGAAGCACATCGCCCGCCGAATTGACCAGCGTTGCGCCGTGCATGTGGCCTGATAATCCGATGCCTTTGACCGCCGACAATTCCTTGGGGAATTTGGCTTTCAGCCCGGAAATCGCCGTTTCCGTTGCCTTGATCCAATGGGCCGGGTCCTGTTCCGACCAGCCATGGTGCAGGCGAGAAACGTCGAGCGCGCCATTGGCCGAACCGATGATGGTCTGATCGCCATCGATCAGCAGCGCCTTGACGCCAGATGTTCCCAAATCGAGACCGAGATACATGTTTCCTCCAGTGCTTAAGTCAGTGTCAGGGGAGATTATCCCGCAAGAATATGTCGATACGAATGCGTTCCTGTGCGTCGATGACCGCAAGCCCATCGGCGCGTGCTTTCAGCACGCGGATGGCGCTGCGCACCTCATGGCCCGCATCCTGGTTCAGCACCGCATCCAGCACGCCTTCTGCCAGCGCATTGGAGGTGTTTTCCGTCAGCTCATGGGCGATGACGCAAGGCGAGGTTTGCTGGCGCGATGATTTGAGCGCCTTGATAAGCCCGCGATTGCCAGCGCCCAGACTGTAAAGGCCGAGAAGATCGGGATTTTCCTCAAGGCATTGCGCGACCAGCCGCTCCACCGTTTCAGGATCGTCGCGCCCTTCCAGAACCGGCAGGAGCCGCAGGTCAGGAAACTCGTCTGCCATCACAGACTGAAACCCGGCAAGCCGCTCCCGGTGGTCCTTGACCAGCATGGAGCCAGCGAGAACCGCGACATCCCCACCCTTTTCCGGCAGAAAACGACCCATGAGGCTGGCCGCTGTGCGCCCTGCGGCGACATTGTCCACACCGGCAAAATGATCGCGGCGCGAACCGGTGATATCGGAAACCAGCGTCACGGCGGCAATGCCGCTCTCGGTCAGCCGGTCCACCGCTTCCACCACGTCTTCGGCATCAATCGCGACGAAGGCAACGCCGGAGGGTTTTTCCAGCCGCGCCACATCCAGTGCCTGCGCCAAAGCTGCGGCATCGAAGGGCGGCACCTCGATGATGCGGATGGAGGTGCGCTCAGTGTAGGACCGGGACGCCGCGACCCGGACTTCGGCACGCAGACCGGCCATGAAGGAATTGTCGTTGTTGGGCAGGATGAAGACCAGCGCGTAGCTGCGGCCCTTGGCCAGATTTGCGGCAGCCATATCACGCACATAACCGAGTTCCAGAATAGCCGCCTCGACCTTGGCACGGGTAACGGCATGCACGCCCGGACGCAGGTTGATGACCCGGTCAACGGTGGCAAGGCTGACGCCCGCTTTCGACGCGATATCGTGAACTGTCGGCTTCATGCTTCCTCCCGCTAGCGTGCTTAAAGGAGTTTTTGAGGTACGTAAATCAGAAAATGATGTACGTACCTCAGATTCATCCATCAAAACAAAAGGGCCGTCATTTCTGACGACCCTTTTGCGCTGCGGTGGATGGGTAAAAATCAGTGGGCGGCGTCTGGTGGGGGCGCGGCTTTTGGCTTCTTGATGAGAAGCGTCAGTAAAATCAGCGTGCTGAACAGGACGGTGAGCGCCAGGAATACATCGGCAAAGGCCTGCAGCCATGCCTGCTGCGACACGACACCGACGAGTTTCTTGATGGCGACCGAGGAGCCATCAAGGCCGAAGGAATTGTAATTGGCGCCGACATTATCAAGCCATTCAAGCGCTGCCGGATTGCCGAAATTCACATGTTCAGCGATGCGGAAATAGTGATCGTCGGTGCGCTGGCTGAGCAGCGTGTTGATGATGGCAAGGCCAACGGCGCCGCCGAGGTTACGGGTGAGGTTGAAGAGGCCGGATGCGTTCTTCATGCGCGCAGGCGGCAGCGTGCCAAGCGCGATGTTGTTGATCGGGACCATGCACATCATCAGCCCGAAGCCGCGCAGGATCTGCGGGACGAGCAGCTCGTAGAAATCCCAGTCTGCGGTGACGGATGTCATGATCCACGTGCCGAGCGCAAAACTTGAGAAACCGACGGCCATCATGAAACGCGGATCGAGCTTGACGGACAGCTTGCCGGCAATCGGCGCGGTGATGAACATGGCAAGGCCCGAGACGAACATCGTCTCGCCGATCATCAGAGCATCATAGCCGCGCACGCGCCCCAGATAGAGCGGATACATATAGGTCAGCCCGTAAAGACCGATGCCCATGACGAAGGAAAACAGCGAGCCGATGGAGAAGTTTCGGTCCCCGAAGGCTTTGAGGTCCACCACCGGAAAATCGACATTGAACGCACGCCAGAAGAACACGACGCCGCCAATGGTCATGGCGAGCGCGCCGATGACGATGTGGCTATCGTTGAACCAGTCGTTATTGTTGCCCTCTTCCAGCACATATTCCATGGAGCCAAGGAACACGCCCATGGACAGAAGACCCCACCAGTCGAACTTCTTCCACAGGGAGCGTTCGGGCTTGTCGAAATCGATGAAGTTCCAGGTGACCAGCGTGACGATGATGCCGGGAATGATGTTGACGAGGAACAGCCAGTGCCAGGAAAAGGCATTGGACAGATAGCCGCCGACCGTAGGGCCGACGGTGGGCGCAAGCGTGGCCACGAGGCCGATGATGGGCGACACCACCGAGCGTTTGGATGGCGGGAAGATGGTGAAGGCGGCGGCAAAGACGGATGGGATCATGCCGCCGCCTATGAAGCCCTGTATGGCGCGATAGACGATCATCTGGTCGATGTTCGTTGCGGTCGCACACAGGGCACTGGAAATGGTGAAGCCGGCCGCGCAGGTGGCAAACAGCACCCGGGTCGACAGAATACGCGCAAGCGTTCCCGACAGCGGAATCATGATGACTTCCGCAATCAGATAGGAGGTCTGAACCCAGGCGATTTCATCCGAACCGGCACCGAGGCCCGCCTGAATTTCAGCCAGCGACGCCGATACGATCTGAATATCGAGGATCGACATGAACATGCCGAAGACCATCGCGAAAAAGGCGATGAGGCGTCTGCGATCCATCGGCGGATCGATTGCAGGCGCATTTGCGCCCGCCATACCAGCTGTTGCCGCCATGATCGTGATCCTTATCGAAGTTTACTTCGACTGAGCTGTTTGCGTCGCTTCCGGTGCCGTGCGGGTATCGACATCGACCACCACGCTCAAACCGGCGCGCAACTTATGCTTGGCAAGGTCTTCCTTCGAGAAGACGATGCGAACCGGCACGCGCTGGATGACCTTGGTGAAATTACCTGTCGCGTTTTCCGGCGGCAGCATGGAAAAGACCGAGCCGGAGGCGGGCGAGATGGACTGCACCGTGGCTTCGATATCATGTTCGCCGAAGGCATCCACATGCACGCGCACCTTGGAGCCGGGCTCGATCTTGGCGAGCTGCGTTTCCTTGAAATTGGCGTCGATATAAAGATCATCCATGGGGACCAGCGACGCAAGGCGCTTGCCGACCGACAGAAGATCACCGGTCTGGACCGAGAGATTGCCAATCACGCCATCATAGGGCGCGCGCAGAACTGTGAAGGACAGATCGCGCTCGGCCTTGTCGCGGGCAAGTTCCAGCGTCTTGACGGAGCCTTCGGCTTCCTTGCGCTGCGCCCTCAACAGATCGATATTGGCGCGGGCCGACACAACGCTGGCTTCACCCGCCACGACATTCGCCTTGGCCTGTTCCATCGCGACCTGAGCATTATCGGTAGAGGCAACCGTGCCGACATCCTTCGACTGAAGCTCGGTGGCACGCTTCAGGTTGATCTCGGCACCGCGAAGTGCGGCATCGAGAGAGCCCTTTTGCGCAACAGCCTGCTGCAAGGATGCCTCGGCACCGGCAATCTGCGCATCGATGCGGTTGAGGGAAAGCTTCTGGGTCTGCAATTGCGCCTGCGCCTGTTCCAGCGCATTGCGGTAATCACCATCATCCAGGGTTACCAGCGTATCGCCTGCCTTCACCGTCTGGTTTTCAACGATCTCGACCTTCTCGACATAGCCGGAAACCTTGGGCGCGATAACAGCGATATCGCCCTGCACATAGGCATCGTCGGTGGAGATGAGGAAGCGACCATCTGTCCAGTATTGATAACCGTACCAGCCGCCCGCTGCCAAAATAGCAATGGCGACGACCGGCAGAACGAGGGAGCGCTTCTTCTTTTCCGGGGCCGCAGGGGTGGCTGGCGCAGGTGCCGCAGCCTGCTGGGCGTCCGCAGGATTTGCATCGCCCGCCTTGCCCTGCGCAGGATTGGCCTCAGCCTCATCCGCCGAGTTGACTACACGAACTGCACCGTTTTTTGGGCCCAACATGGTCATATCGCTCATTGTAAACATGAAAAAGGAATTCGAACTGAACCGTTCGGTTCGATTGATTTATTCTGTTTAGTGACACATATCAAGTGGCATCGAACCGATTGGTTCGATATAGTGAATTCCTCTGTAACTTTTGGCGGACTGCATAGTGACGAACGAGACACCTTCGGAGAGCATCTCCACCGCAACGCCTGCGGGCCGGTTTGCCGCGGGCGAAGATCCGGCCAAGCGCGAGCAGATTCTCGACGGTGCCTGGCGCGTGTTCAAGCAAAAGGGTTTCGACGCCGCCAGCATGAACGATATTACCCGCGAAGCCGCTGTTTCCAAAGGCACAATCTATGTTTACTTTGAAAACAAGGACGAGCTGTTTGCCGCTCTTATAGACCGCCACCGGGCGCAATTTGCCCTCTCCATGCGCGATATTCTGGCGGGAACGGAGGAAGTGCGCGACGGGCTATGGCAGTTCGGCCATACCTTCATTCACAAGGTGACATGCACTGACATGATACCTGCCATGCGCTCAGCGCTTGCCGTGATTGACCGCATGCCCAAGCTTTCCCAGCGGTTCTTCGTGGCGGCACCAAACAATGTGCGGGTTGTTCTGCGCGATTTTCTCCAGAACCATGTGGACCAGGGAACGCTGCGTACCGATGATGTGGATCTGGCTGCGCGTCAGTTCATAGAACTCGCGACCGGCACCTTTTTCAAGATGCGGCTGTTTGGAGAATTGTCTGGAGACATTCCGCCCGAAGACGCCGACCATGTTCTTTCCAGCGCTATCGAGGTTTTTATGGCGGCCTATGGAACCAAGAAGGACTAGGCCCATTCAGCATCCGGGTTTCTCGCATTGCGCGCAATATCGCTAAATTTTGGCGTAACACAGCTGTCACACGCTTGTTTCTCGCGCAATCGAATATAAAACTGAGCGCTTCGAATTGTCGAAGACGGATAGCTGAAAAGGAAAACAGGCCCGATGGACTCCATTGTCCCTCTATTGTCAGACCCCGCTGCATGGGTGGCGCTCGTCACTCTTATCGTCATGGAGGTCGTGCTTGGCATCGACAACCTGATTTTCATTTCCATCCTGACGAACAAGCTGCCTGAGCATCAGCGTGAAAAGGCCCGCAAGATCGGTATCGGTCTGGCGCTGATCATGCGTCTCGGCCTGCTGGGCACCGTTGCCTGGATCGTGCAGCTGACGGAACCTGTCTTCGAACTCTTCGGTCACGGCTTCTCCTGGAAGGACATGATCCTGATCGGCGGCGGTCTGTTCCTCGTGTGGAAAGCCACCAAGGAAATCCACCACAATGTGGACCCGGATGATCACAAGGAAGACATGGTCGGCACAGCCGTTGCCAGCTTCTCCTCAGCCATCGCCCAGATCCTGCTGCTCGACCTCGTCTTTTCGCTCGACAGCATCATCACTGCCGTTGGCATGACGCCGCACGTTCCGATCATGGTCGTTGCCGTGGTCTTCGCCGTCACCGTGATGCTCTTGGCCGCCAATCCGCTGGCCAACTTCATCGAAAAGAACCCAACCATCGTCATGCTGGCGCTGGCCTTCCTGTTGATGATCGGCACGACGCTGATCGCCGAAGGCATGGGCTTCCATGTTCCGAAGGGCTACGTCTACGCAGCCATGGCCTTCTCCGCTTTGGTCGAAGTGCTCAACATGATCTCGCGAAATGCACGCAAGAAAAAGAAGGCGATGCACTAGCGTTTTCTGACATCAATTTCTGCCAGAGGCCCGCCCCGTGCGGGCCTTTCGGTTTTTTAAAACGGCAAGACATGTTCTTTGTTGGCACGCAGGAACTGACAGAACGGACTTGCGTTGTTGCTCACACATCATGCAAGGAAAATCAGCCGCTTTGATTTTTCCGATTCTGAAAGAAAAATAACCATATGACCATCGAGCAGATCCTTGCCTTCACTGTGATCGGCGGCATGATGGTCGCCTTCATCATCGACAAGTTCCGATATGACATCGTGGCATGCAGCGCGCTGCTGGTTGCGGTGCTGCTTGGCGTCGTGCCGTTCGACAAGGCCTTCTCAGGCTTTTCCGACGATATCGTCATCATCGTGGCGAGTGCGCTGATCGTCAGCACCTCCGTGGCGCGGTCGGGCATCGTCGATACGATGATCAAGAAATACTTCCCGGAGATGCGCTCGAAACATTTGCAGTTGGCGTTTCTGATGATCGTTGTGGCCGTGATGTCCGCCTTCATCAAGAACATTGGCGCGCTGGCGATCATGATCCCCGTTGCGTTCCAGTTTGCCCGCAAGTCCGGCAGCCCGGTCTCCTATTACCTGATGCCCATGGCCTTTGCCGCCCTTCTAGGCGGCTTGATGACGCAGATCGGCACCTCGCCCAATATCGTGGTGTCTCGCCTTCGGCAGGAATTGACCGGCGAGAGCTTCTCGATGTTCGATTTCACGCCCGTTGGCGCCACGCTTGCCGTTGTCGGCATCCTATTTCTGACCTTTGGCTACAAGCTGCTTCCGGCACGCGCCAAGGATGGCACCTCCGTCGAGGACATTCTGGAAGGGGCGAGCTACGCGGCAGAAGCAACGCTTCCCGCCGACAGCCTGATGATCGGCAAGCCGCTGGGAGACGTTTTGAAACAGGCCGATGGCGACGTCATCGCCAACACCATCATTCGCGGCCACCGCCGTGTTTCGCCATTTCCCGATGTGATCCTGAAAGCGGGCGATACCATTCTTCTGGAAGGCACATCCGAGGGGCTGGACCGCATCGTCTCCAATGCCAAGCTGACGCTTTCCGGCAAACCGATTACCGAAAACGGCCAGAAGACGGTCGATCTGATTGCCATGGAAGCTGTCATTAGCAACGAATCTCTGCTGAGCGGTCTCTCGGCGAGAGATCTGGCGCTCTCCTACACACGCGGCGTCAACCTGATTGCTGTCAGCCGCCGTGGCCACCGGGTGAATGAGCGCCTTGCCGACCTGACGCTGAAGGCTGGCGACGTGATCGTGCTGCAGGGATCACGCAAGAACCTTCCCGGCGTGCTGCGGGAGTTTTCGCTGCTTCCGCTGGCGCAACGGGAAATCCTTCTCGGTACGCAGCGCCGCGCCTTCATCACCGTTCTTATTCTGGCAGCCGCCATGCTTGCCGCCGCCACTGGCGTGGCACCCGTGGCCGTTGCGTTCTTTGCCGCAGCCTTTGCGATGATCCTCGTGGGCGCGATACCGCTGACCGAGGTCTACAAGTCCATCGACGGGCCGATCCTCGTGATGCTGGCAGCCCTTATTCCAGTCAGTGATTCCTTACGTTCCACCGGCGCCAGCGACCTTATTGCCGGATGGCTGGGAACGGCGGCGCAGGGGCTTCCGCCTTATGCTGCGCTCGGCATGATCCTGCTGACAGCAATGGCCGTGACGCCCTTCCTCAACAATGCCGCGACGGTGCTGGTGATGGGGCCGATTGCCGCCGGATTTGCGACAACGCTCGGCTTTCGCCCCGAAGCCTTCCTGATGGCGGTCGCCATTGGTGCCGGTTGCGACTTCCTCACCCCCATCGGCCACCAGTGCAACACGCTGGTCATGGGACCCGGTGGCTACAAGTTCAGCGACTATCCGCGCCTTGGGGCTCCGCTTTCCGTCATGATCGTCATCGTCTCCATTCCCATGCTGCTCTATGTCTGGCCGGTCTAGACGAGGCTGAAACAACCTAATTTTCTTGACGCATGCGGCTGAATGTGGCCTAAGCCATCCCAACAGGAAACTGTGGGATGGCAGCGCATATTGCGCTATTTCCGCTTTTTCTTCGGCATTCAACAACACATCCGTGACACGTGGCTCGCCCCGTATCACCTTGCGTCAGCACGAGTGAAATCCATGACCACTTCCGGCGTCCGCGTCCGCATTGCACCTTCCCCCACTGGCGAGCCGCATGTCGGCACAGCCTATATCGCGCTTTTCAACTACCTCTTTGCCAAAAAGCACGGCGGCGAATTCATTCTGCGCATCGAAGATACCGATGCTACGCGCTCCACGCGCGAATATGAAGAAAAGGTGCTTGAGGCGCTGAAATGGACCGGCCTGACATGGTCTGAAGGTCCGGATATTGGTGGCCCATATGGCCCTTACCGCCAGTCCGACCGCAAGGACATGTACCAGCCTTTCGCCGATGAACTGCTGGAAAAAGGCCATGCCTTCCGCTGCTTCTGCACGCCGGAGCGGCTGACGGAGATGCGCGAGGGGCAGCGCGCCGCTGGCAAGCCGCCGAAATATGACGGACTCTGCCTCCATCTGAAGGCTGAGGAAGTGACTGCGAAGATGGAAGCGGGCGAAGCTTCTGTCGTGCGGATGAAAATCCCGACCGAAGGCTCGTGCGATTTCACCGACGGCGTTTACGGCGATGTGTCGATCCCCTGGGACAGCGTCGACATGCAGGTTCTGATGAAGGCCGATGGCATGCCGACCTACCACATGGCCAATGTCATCGACGACCATCTGATGAAGATCACGCATGTGGCGCGTGGCGAAGAATGGCTTGCATCCGTGCCAAAGCACATTCTGCTCTATCGTTACTTCGGTTGGGAACAGCCGACCTTCATGCATCTTTCGCTGATGCGCAATGCCGACAAATCCAAGCTGTCGAAGCGCAAGAACCCGACCTCGATTTCCTATTATTCCGCGCTCGGCTATCTGCCGGAAGCGTTGATGAACTTCCTCGGCCTGTTCTTCATCCAGATTGGCGAAGGCGAAGAGCTTTTGACCATGGACGAGCTTGCATCCAAGTTCGACCCGGAAGCGCTGTCCAAGGCCGGCGCTATCTTCGATATCCAAAAGCTGGACTGGCTGAACGGCCGTTGGCTGCGCGAAAAGCTGACGCAGGAAGAATTCATTGCCCGCACGCTGGAATGGGCGATGGAAAATGCGCGCCTGACCGAGGGCCTCAAGCTTTCGCAGAGCCGCATTTCCAAGCTCGGTGATTTGCCGAACCTCGCGGGCTTCCTGCTATCGAGCGATGTCGGCCTGACGCCCGCATCCTTCGCTGGCCTGAAGAGCAAGCCAGAAGAAATCCACGAAATCCTGACCACGGTTGCTGCCGATCTGGAAAAGATGCCGGATTGGACGCTGGAATCCATCGAACAGGAACTGCGCGATGTGGCAGAACGCACCGGCAAGAAGCTGCGCGTGGTGACACCGCCGCTCTTCGTTGCCATGTCCGGCTCATCCCGCTCGCTGCCGCTGTTCGACAGCATGGCGGTGCTGGGTCGTTCCGTGGTGCGCCAGCGTTTGAAGGTGGCGATTGCGGTTGCGGCGTCCATGGTTGGCGCTGGAAGTTAAGCAACGACGCTGTTTGGTGTTGCTCGGCAGACCCCACACTCGTCATCCTCGGGCTTGACCCGAGGATCTGCGTCGGGTGCCAAGTATAGAACGTGAGCGGGCCGCACCGGGGTTAGATCCTCGGGTCAAGCCCGAGGATGACGACCGTGCGTGGGTGTGGGCGAGAAGATGGCTCACCAGCACACAGAACAACTTGCCAAAAGGCGATAAAGATGACCGAAAAGACAACCGAAACCACCACCCTCTCCTCCGACGTGACCGAAGTGCGCCGCCAGAAGCTGGCGATGCTGCGCGAGAAGGTTGGCGATGTTTACCCCGCCCATTTTCACCGCACGCTGACCAATGCCGAGCTGGCCGAGAAATATGCCGAGATCGAGCCTGACGTCGAGACCGGCGATACGGTGACGGTTGCCGGTCGCGTTTATTCCTCGCGCAATTCCGGCATGTTCATGGATATCCATGATGCCTCGGGCAAGGTGCAGATCTTCTCTCACAAGGATACGACGCCGCAAGAGGCCCGTGACCTGCTGCCAATGATCGATATTGGCGACATCATCGGCGTGACCGGCAAGGTGCGTCGCACCAAGCGCGGCGAGCTGACGATCAATGCCGAAGAAATCACCATGCTGACCAAGTCTCTGCTGCCGATGCCAGAGAAGTGGAGCGGTATTTCCGACATCGAAATCCGTTATCGCAAGCGCCACCTGGATATTCTCTCCAATGAGGAATCCAAGCTGCGCTTCCAGCAGCGTTCCAAGATCATTTCCGGCATTCGTCGCTTCATGGAAGAGGAAGCTTTCCTCGAAGTGGAAACGCCGATGCTGCAGACCGTCTATGGCGGCGCGACGGCTGATCCGTTCAAGACATTCCACAACACGCTGAAGATGGACATGTATCTGCGCATTGCGCCGGAACTGTTTTTGAAGCGCACGCTGGTATCCGGCCTTTCCGACAAGGTGTTCGAGATCAACCGCAACTTCCGCAATGAAGGTGTTTCCACCCGGCACAATCCGGAATTCACCATGCTGGAATGCTACTGGGCCTATGCCGACTACGAAGACATTATGGGTCTGGTCGAGCGCATGTTCGAGACGCTGGCCATTGCCATTCATGGTACGACGGAACTGGAATTCCAGGGCAAGACGATTTCCTTCAAGGGGCCGTTCAAGCGCGTGCCCATGCCGGATGCCGTGAAGGAAGCGACGGGCATCGACTTCCTCGCAATCAAGACCGACGAAGAAGCCCGCGCTGCCGCCAAGGCTGCCGGTTTCGAGGTCGAGAAGGACTGGACCTGGGGCGAGTGCCTCGCCTTCATCTTTGAAGAAAAGGTCGAGGCAACACTCATTCAGCCAAGCCACGTCACGCATTTTCCGAAGGACATCTCGCCCTTCGCCAAGGAAGTGCCGGGCGAGCCGCGTCTGGTGGAACGCTTCGAGAGCTATTGCAACGCCTGGGAAGTTGGCAACGCCTTTTCCGAGCTCAACGACCCGGAAGAACAGCGCCGCCGCATGGTGGAGCAGCTGGAACAGGCGCATGCCCGTGGCGAAAAGGACAAGCAGCTGGACGACGAGTTCCTCGACGCCATCGATCAGGGCATGCCGCCCGCCGGTGGCCTTGGCATCGGCGTCGACCGCCTGGTGATGCTGCTCACCAACGCGCCGTCCATCCGCGACGTCATCCTGTTCCCGGCCCGCCGCCAGAAGGCGGATTGATCGGCCTTAAAAGAATCATGGAGAGGGCGGGAAAGCCGCCCTCCTCCTCAGCAGGCTAGTCGCCGGTGTCAGGTCGGAACGGCTCGTTGCGCAAGCCTAACTCTGGCGCATCTCATCTCGAATTTTCATTGATATCAGGAAGTGCGTCGCAGAAGGCGAGGCGTCAATGCTCTGGCTTGGCCGGTTCTTCCGGTTTGGCAGAGGCAGGCGCGTCATGCGAAGCAGGCTCATGCGCGCCAGATTTATGCCCATTGGGCTCATCCGGCACCGGCTGCTCGCCATGTCCGGATTCAGCGGCAACGGCTTCAACCGGGCCTTTGCCGAAAATCAGCGATTTTACATAGGCAAGACTGAACATGCTGACGGGTTCCGGCTCCGGCGTGGAGGTCAGCAATGCCGGATCGTCAGAAGTGCCGTGGCCGTCCTTCGCCGTCGGCTCTCCCTCATGCCCCCCACCATGGGCACCTTCCGGTTCCTTGGCGCCATGGCCGTCATCGGCAGGTGCGGCCTCTCCGTGCCCGCCACCGTGCGCATCGCCTGATTTTTCGTGGCCCTTTGCCGCAGCGCCATGCGCATCAGCGGGTGCGTGTTCCGCGGCGGGGTCGCTGCACGGGGTAAATTCATTGAGGCTTGCAGCCAGACGTTCGGTATCTTCCAGCGGAAGGTCGATCTTCAGGCCGTAAAAGACGCCCTCATCATTTGGCGCGCCATCATAATAAAAAGCGGAATAGGTCTTGGCTTGCGCATCCGCTGGAAGCTTGGTGACATCGGGAACGTAAACGACCTGGGCTGCCACCGCCCTGCCCCGCATATCCGAGCGCATGGTTGGGCCCTTCTGATCCAGAACGGAAACCTGAACCAGATCGGGCTTTGTCTCGTCATAGACGTTCTTGGCAACACGCAATGCCGTCTTGATCCGATCCGTACCATCGCCACCATCGGTGCGGATGAATTTGCGGATCCACACAGCGCCGTTTTTCTTGATGTTGACGGTCTGGACCATGCTGCATTCCAGCCCGTTGACCGAGACTTGCGCGGTGCCGAACAGGGCTTCCTTGCCAACGAAAATAGCAGCAACGCCGGATGCTCCCCCCAAAAGGAGGACACCGCCACTGATCAATACGAACTTGCGAGAAAACCGTATTCTCTTGAACACTGATTTCACGTCGAACGTTCCGACATCCATTACCCCGTTCACTACCGCCGTTTCGGTGCGTCATGGATGACGGATTGCGAAACGGACCCAGCGCAGCAACCAAAACTGTTGCCTTGCACGGGTCAATTCTGACGCCTTCTTGTTGAAGAAGATTTAACCGACGCAACAATCCACACCTGTAAATGAACCATTTTTGGACTCCACGTGGAATTGCATCAGAGAAGCCGCAACGCGCTTTATTGCGAATGATTTGCAATATCATTGACAAACATCATGTGAGACCCCAGATTGAGATTGCGAATTATTCGCATTAGGGGTTTTATAGGTTCATGATGTCATCCGCGCTCCGTATTCTCTTCTGTGCCGCCTCGCTTCTTCTGCCTCTTTCCGCCGCAGCAAGTGAAAAACCGAAGGTCGTTACCACCTTCACCATCATTGCCGACATGGCGCGCAATGTGGCTGGCGACGCAGCAGACGTGGAAAGCATCACCAAGCCGGGCGCGGAAATTCACAACTACCAGCCAACCCCGCGTGACATTCTCAAAGCCCGCAACGCCGACCTCGTTCTGTGGAACGGCCTGAACCTTGAAATGTGGTTCCAGAAGTTTCTGGCAAACCTCGCAGGCGTCCCGAATGTGACTGTGAGCGATGGCATCACGGCCATGTCGATCAACGGCGGTGCCTATCAGGGCAAGCCGAACCCGCATGCATGGATGTCGCCGGACAATGCGCTCATCTATGTCGAGAATATCCGCAAGGCGCTGGCGCAGATCGATCCCGCCCATGCGGAACTCTACGCGGCCAATGCCAAGGCCTATTCCGACCGCATCCGACAGGAAATCCAGCCGATGCGCGATGCGATCGCAGGACTACCGGAGCAAAAACGCTGGCTGGTGACGAGCGAGGGAGCATTTTCCTATCTCGCCCGCGATTTCGGGCTGAAGGAACTCTATCTGTGGCCCGTGAATGCCGACAGCCAGGGCACCCCGCAGCAGGTGCGCGGCGTGATCGATGCCATGCGTGAGCACAATATCAAGGTCATTTTCAGCGAAAGCACCGTTTCTCCCGACCCGGCAAAGCAGGTGGCGAAGGAAACGGGCGCGGCCTATGGCGGCATTCTCTATGTGGATTCGCTGAGCGAGGCCGACGGCCCCGTGCCCACCTATCTGGACCTGTTGCGGGTGACCACGCAAACCGTGGTGAAAGGCCTGACCCAATGATGATGGGCAAGCGCAAAGCGGCGCAGACAGGATTGACGGTCGATGATGTGACCGTGACCTACCGCAACGGCCACACGGCGTTGAAAAACGCGAGCTTCTCCATTCCACGCGGCACGATCACGGCGCTTGTCGGCGTCAATGGCGCGGGAAAGTCCACCATCTTCAAGGCCATTATGGGCTTTGTGCCGCTGGCTGCTGGCTCGGTCTCCATCTTCGACCTTCCCGCCCGCGATGCGCTGAAACGCAACCTCGTGGCCTATGTGCCGCAGGCGGAAGAAGTGGACTGGAGTTTCCCGGTTCTGGTGGAAGACGTGGTTATGATGGGCCGCTACGGCCACATGAATTTTCTGCGCATCCCCTCCAAACGCGACCATCAAATGGTAGGCGAGGCGCTGGCCCGCGTTGGCATGGTGGACTATCGCAAGCGCCAGATCGGCGAGCTTTCCGGTGGGCAGAAGAAGCGCGTGTTTCTGGCCCGTGCGCTGGCGCAGGAAGGCCAGGTGATCCTGCTGGATGAGCCTTTCACCGGGGTTGATGTGAACACCGAAGAGCAGATCGTGACGCTATTGAAGGCGCTGCGCGACGAAGGCCGCATCATGCTGGTTTCCACCCACAATCTGGGCAGCGTGCCGGATTTTTGCGACCGCGCCGTGTTCGTGAAGGGAACCGTGATCGCCTCCGGCAAGACCGAAGACACATTCACCGAAGAGAACCTGCAAAAGGCCTTTGGCGGCAGCCTGCGGCACTTCATTCTGGGCGGTACCGATCTGCACGACGATGCCGATCCGCGCCATCTCAAGGTCATCACCGATGATGAGCGGCCTTTCGTGATCTACGGCAAGAACGGAACCACGACGGTGACGACGGAAGCCAAGCCCCATGATTGACACGCTTCTTGAGCCATTCACCTATTCCTACATGCTGAACGCCATCTGGGTCAGCGCGCTGGTGGGTGGCGTCTGTGGCTTTCTGTCATCCTATCTGATGCTGAAAGGCTGGTCGCTCATCGGCGACGCGCTGTCCCACGCCATCGTGCCCGGCGTGGCAGGCGCCTATATGCTGGGACTGCCGTTTTCGCTCGGCGCTTTCTTCTCCGGCGGACTTGCCGCTGCGGCCATGCTCTTTCTCAACCAGAAAACCCGGCTGAAGGAAGATGCGATCATCGGCCTGATCTTCACCTCGTTCTTCGGCCTTGGTCTGTTCATGGTGTCGCTGTCGCCCACCTCCATCAACATCCAGACCATCGTGCTCGGCAACATCCTGGCCATCACGCCTAAGGATACGATCCAACTGGCGCTGATCGGTGGTATCAGCCTTCTGGTGCTAACCTTGAAGTGGCGCGATTTCATGGTGGTGTTCTTCGATGAGAACCATGCCCGCACCGTGGGTCTGAACCCCGAGCTGCTGAAAATCATCTTCTTCACGCTGCTTGCCGCCTCGACAGTCGCTGCCTTGCAGACGGTTGGCGCGTTTCTGGTGGTAGCGATGGTCGTCACGCCAGGTGCCACCGCCTATCTGCTAACCGACAGGTTTGAGCGGCTGATCGGCATGAGCTTTGGCATTGGCGCTGCAACCAGCTTTACCGGCGCATATCTCAGCTACTTTCTCGATGGCGCAACAGGCGGCATCATCGTGGTGCTACAAACGCTGATTTTCCTCACCGCTTTCGTGTTTGCGCCCAAACATGGCTACCTCGCATCCCGCGCCAAGGCGAAAGCCGCGCTGGAGACAGCGCCATGAGCGAGAACATGCAACTGGCAATTCTGCCCTTCCAGCTTCCCTTCATGCAATACGCCTTCATCATCACGCTGATGATTGCGGTGCCAATGGCGATGCTGTCCTGTCTGCTGGTGTTGAAAGGCTGGTCGCTGATGGGCGATGCGGTGTCCCACGCCGTGCTGCCGGGCGTCGTTATCGCCTATATCATCGGCATTCCCTTCTCCATTGGCGCTTTCATTGCGGGCATGATCTGCGCGCTCGGCACTGGATTTTTGAAGGAAAATAGCCGCATCAAGGAAGATACCGTTCTTGGCATCGTCTTTTCCGGCATGTTCGGCCTTGGCCTCGTTCTCTACGTGAAGGTGCAGAGCGACGTGCATCTGGACCACATCCTGTTCGGCGACATGCTGGGTGTGGCGATGGGCGATATCATCGAGACAGGCCTGATTGCCGCAGCCGCCACGCTGTTTCTGGTGTTGCTGCGCAAGGATCTGCTCGTTCATGCCTTTGACGCCCAACACGCCAAAGCCATCGGCCTGCCGGTGCGCCTGTTGCATTATGGCCTGCTGGCTGTTCTTTCGCTGACGGTGGTTGGCGCGCTGCAGGCCATCGGCATTATTCTGTCCGTCGCCATGCTGGTGGCCCCCGGTGCCATCGCCTTTCTGCTGGCGCGGCGGTTTTCCAGCATGATTTTGGTCGCCATATCAGTTGCGGTCACAGCCTCCATCATCGGCATCTGGTCAAGCTTCCTGATCGACAGCGCGCCTGCACCGACCATCGTCCTCATCATGAGTGCAATGTTCATTCTCGCCTTCCTGCGCACGACAATGAAGTCCCGCACGGAACAGGTCATTTGAGGCCCGAACTCTCGCGCTGAAGAGAATATTTCAGACCGGCTGGAACTTCCTGTCAGGGTTCGGCGTCATAGGTGAAGGTTGGAGCCTTTAGGCCTCGACCCCATCAATTGACGCGAAGGGAACGGCCATGTTGAAGTGGGCACTGATATTTTTTGTTATTTCGCTGATCGCCGGTGTTTTCGGCTTTACCGGAATTTCCGCAGCGACAGCGGGCATCGCGCGCATTCTGTTCTTCATCGCCGTGGTCGTGTTCCTGATCTTCGTGGTTCTGGCGCTGATGGCAGGTCAGGCCATTCTCTAACACCAAATTCGAACGAGAAACGGCGGACCGCAAGGCCCGCCGTTTTGTTGTGCTTTCAGACCATATTTTCCGTCATCCTCGGGCTTGACCCGAGGATCTAACGAACCCCAACGTCAAACGTGGTTAGATCCTCGGGCCAAGCCCGAGGATGACGGAGTTCGGGGCAAGCCCCACAAATATCAGGCGTTTACGCCGTCCAGCCACCATCGATCACATGGATCTGCCCAGTGGTGAAACCAGCCTCATCTGATGCGAGATAGGTGACCAGCGCTGCGATTTCCGCAGGCGTGGCGATGCGGCCCATGGGCTGGCGCGCAATGAAATCGGCCAATGCCTGCTCATAATCGCCCGTGGCACGAAGACGATCATGCAGCGAGGGGCTGTCAACCGTGCCGGGGCAGATGGCGTTGCAGCGCACGCCCTTGGTGACGAAATCCGAAGCGATGGATTTAGTCAGGCCGATGACGGCGGCCTTCGACGCCGTATAGGCGAAGCGGTTGGGCACACCCTTCACGCTGGATGCGACCGACGACATGTTGACGATGGCACCCTTGCCGTTTTCCAGCATGGCGGGAAGAAACGCGCGGCAGGTGCGGTACATGGCTTTCGCATTCAGATCGAACGAGAAATCCCAGTCCTTTTCATCACAATCGAGAATGGTGCCGGAATGGACGAAGCCAGCGCAATTGAACAGCACATCGGCACGACCAATCTCGGCGGCCAGCGCCTTCACTGCCTCTGCATCTAGCACGTTCAAAACGCGCGTTTCAGCGCCCTCAAGCGTTGCCAATGCGGCCTCGTTGATATCTGTGGCGATGACGCGGGCACCGAGTTCGATGAACCGTTCCGCTGTCGCCCGGCCAATGCCTTGGCCTGCGGCGGTAATGACGACCGTCTGGCCGCTGAAATTCTGCGCCATGCGCTTTCTCCTCCCGCGCCTAAGCGCCTGATGCAATCGAATATGGATCGACAATTCATAAGTAAACAGTGTATTCATGGCACGTCAAGTGAACCGGGCCAGCGATGATGCATGGTGCTGTCATCTTGTGACGCAGGGCCACGATGATTGAAGACGACAATGAGAAATATCGCGCACCGGCGCTCGACAAGGGGCTCGACATTCTCGAGCTTTTAGCCAGCACCGATGGTGGTTTGACACAGGTGGAAATTGCCAAGGCGATTGGCAAAAGTCCCAATGAATTTTACCGGATGCTGGACCGGCTGGTGCGCCGCGGCTATGTGCAGAGGCAGGATGGAGACCGGTTTTTCCTCACGCTGAAACTCTTTGGCCTTGCCCATTTCCATGCGCCGTTGAGACGACTTGTATCGTTCGCCGCCCCCGTCATGCGCGACTTTTCCAACAAGGCGGCACAGGCCTGCCATCTGGCCGTCTATGATCGCGGCTCCGTCGTCGTCATCGCCCAGCAGGAACCATCCACCTATTGGGCGCTGTCCATCCGGGTCGGCGCGCAGATGAGCCTGTTCAACACCGGCTCCGGCCATGTGCTCCTGGCCTTCCAGAACGATGCGCAGCGAGACCGGATGATTGCCGAGCAATTGCGCGGCGGTGAGGAAAAGGCCGTGCCGGAAGGCTTGCTGGACAGGCTGGCGCAGGTGAGAGAAAATGGGTTTGAAAACATGCCGAGCCTGCAAACCGCCGGTGTGCGCAACATGTCTGCACCGGTTCTGACGTTGGATGGCACGGCGCTGGCGGTTGTGACCTGCCCCTTCATCGCATCGCTGAACGATGGCGCACCCGGCGCCGATGATTGCCTTGCTCTCATCCGTCAGGCAGCACGGACGATTTCCGAAGTCGCGGCCGGACAATAAAAAACGCGACCGGCAGGGGACCGATCGCGTTTTCTTTGACTGGAGGTATTATACCTTAATAACGGGAGACCTCAGCAAAGGTTCCGCAAAAAATGCGGAGACCCTTAAGCGGCCAGTTCCTTGCGAACGATTTCGCGCAGGGAAACGAGATCCTTGGCGAACTGGCGAATACCTTCCGACAGCTTTTCCGTTGCCATGGCATCCTCGTTGAGCTGCCAGCGGAATGTCTTCTCGTCCATGGACTGCAATGGGCTGGCCGTTGCGTTGTCTGGCGAAAGCTTGCGCTCCAGCGTGCCGGTGTCCTTGTCCAGCTCTTCCAGAAGTGCCGGGCTGATGGTCAGGCGGTCGCAACCAGACAGGGCTTCGATCTCGCCAACATTGCGGAAGGACGCGCCCATGACGACGGTTTCGATGCCGTTGGCCTTGTAATAATTGTAGATTTCGCGAACCGAGACAACGCCGGGATCGGTCTCGGATGTGTAGTTCTCACCCGTGGACTTCTTGTACCAATCCAGAATTCGGCCAACGAAAGGCGAAATCAGGAACGCCTTGGCTTCTGCGCAGGCAATGGCCTGAGCCTGCGAGAACAGCAGTGTCAGGTTGCAATCGATGCCTTCAGCCTGCAGCACTTCAGCAGCCTTGATGCCTTCCCAGGTGGAAGCCAGCTTGATGAGGATGCGGTCCCGCTCTATGCCGCGTTCCTTGTAACCGGCAATAATCTGGTGCGCCTTGGCAATGGATGCCTTTGTATCGAAGGACAGGTCGGCATCGACTTCGGTCGATACGCGGCCGGGAACCAGATCAACCAGCGCAGCGCCAACCGAAATGGCCAGACGGTCTGCAACTGAGCCAACAACAGCGTCGGAATGTCCGCCCTGCTTCTTGCCCCAGGATACGGCTTCCTTCACGGCATCGGCAAACATGGGCGTGCCAAGCGCCTTCAGCACGATGGAGGGATTGGTGGTGCAATCCACCGGCTTCAGGCGCGCGACCGCCTCGATATCGCCCGTATCGGCCACAACCGTTGTGATTTCGCGAAGTTGGTCAAGTTTGGACTTCATGCCGTTTGATCCTCGTGATCTTAATGAAACTGCTTCAAGCCAGTTTTGCCCACGCGTCAAAATTGCGGCGCCGGAACCGGTTTTTCTAGGGTGCGAGTATCGTTGTCAAAATGGCAAAGTCAAGACATTTGCGCAATCCAATTGACATAAGTTTCATACCAGCGATACTTGCTCAACAACAAAATCACGGCGAAGACAGTGGCAAAACTGAGAAGAGAAACCCATACCGCCTATTCCGAAGCCGCTTCCCTGCGGTTGCGGGCGGCATGGCTGTATTACAATCAGGGCATGACACAGAAGGACGTGGCGGAAAAGCTCGGGATCAGCCGCTCCACCGTCATCCGGCTTCTGGACGAGGCCATGAAACGCTCCGAAGTTCAGATCTGGATCAATGAGGGCATCGAAGATTACGTCGAACTCGCCATAAAACTGGAAGCGGCCTACGGGCTGGATGAAGCCATCATCATTCCCTCGGCCTCCGCCAAAGCAGAAGACATTGCCAAGGCCGTAGGCCTTGCGCTCGGGCAGTTTCTCTCAGAAGCCGTGCCTGATAATGCCACCATCGGCGTCGGTTGGGGCCGCACCATGACGGCATCGCTTTCCAGCTTCCGCCCGCCACGCCGGGAAAACTGCAAGGTCGTTTCGCTTCTTGGCGGGATCGTCGCCGTCCACCAGACCAACCCGCTGGATTACACATGGCGTCTGGCGAGCGCGCTGGGGGCGGAATGCTACATGTTCCTTGCGCCGCTTCTGGTGGATTCAGAGGAAACACGGCGCGCCCTGATCGAAAAATGCGGGCTGAACACACTGTTCGAGCTGGCCGAAAATCTCGACCTTGCCATTGTCAGCTGCGGCGATATCGGACCGCATTCCACCTCGCTATCGGAAGGCTTCATTTCCAGAGAGACCCATGAGGAACTGGTGGCGGCGGGATGCGTCTGCGACACCATGTTCAACTTCATCGATGCCGAGGGACGCTCGGTCGATCACCCCATCAACCAGCGCGCCATGGCCATCGGCCTCGATACGCTGAAAAAGGCAAAACACATCGTGCTGGCCTCCGGCGGCGCCCACCGCGCCACCGCCATCCGCGCCACCATCAAACGCATCGGATGCAACACGCTGATAACGGATGAGGCGGCGGCACGGGCGTTGCTGGAACTGGGGGAATGTGGGGGCGGGTGACTGAGATCGGAAGCTGTCAATCGACTTCAGTTGGCCACTCACGCGCGCCATGCTGGACGAACAAGACTTCGACCTTATCATCTCGCACGCGGTAAGCGACGATGTAAGGCGTACCGGGTACCACCAATTCTCTCGTACCGACGATATCGCCTGTCCGACCGATAAATGGGTTGGATGATAAAAGTTCATCCGTCTTCGTGTAAATGAGCCTGACCATACGAGCCGCAGCGCGTGGATTGTGCTCCGCAATATAGTCACCAATAAGCGCAAGCTCGTTCAGGCAACGGCTGGTCCAAACCAATCGCATGATGGATCAAGCCTGATCGTATCGGCTCAGGACCTTGGCGATGTCTTCGTCGGTCGCGAAGTTACTGTTGTCGGCGTCTTCAATGCCCGCTTTGACACCGGCGATCCATTGCTCTTGCCAAGCGATTGATCGGCCATGGGACAAAGCTTCTTCGACGATGCGGCTGCGTGTCATGCGCGTTTGCTGCGCAAGCAAATCGACGCGACGGCTCAAATCTTCAGGCAGATCAATTGTGCTTCTCATCGCTACCTCAGCAGTTTCGCCGTTCCCATCTCAATATCACAAGGTCCCGCCTCAAATCAAACCTTGCCCGTCTCCCACCCAAGCATGGCGCGTTTGCGGGTGAGGCCCCAGTGGTAGCCGGTGAGCGCGCCGCTTTTGCCGACGGCACGGTGGCAGGGGACGACGAAGGAGATGGGGTTGGCGCCTATGGCGGCGCCGACGGCGCGGGATGCCTTGGGCTGGCCGATATCGTGGGCGACATGGGAATAGGTGACGGCCTTGCCGAGCGGGATCTTGAGGAGGCTTTTCCAGACCCCCACCTGAAAATCCGTTCCCAGCAGAACGACGCGCAGGGGCTGTTCGCTGCTCCAGCGTTGCGGGTCGAAAATGCGGGCGGCGTAGGGTGCGGTGGCGGCGACATCTTCCAGATAATCGGCATTGGGCCAGCGGCGGGACATGTCTTCGAAACAGGCCTGCTCCTCACCCGGATCGGCAAAGGCGCAGCCCGCCAGACCGCGATCGGTGATCATAACAAGTGCAAGACCGAAGGGCGACGGGTGGAAGCCGTAACGGATCTGAAGGCCAGCGCCTTTGGCTTTCCATTCGCCGGGAGACATGGCCTCGTGGGTGACGAAGAGATCATGCAGGCGACCGGGGCCCGACATGCCGACTTCCAATGCCGTTTCCAGAAGCGGAAGGCTTTCTTCGCGAAGCAGACGCTTGGCGTGATCGATGGTCACGGCCTGAAGGAATGCCTTGGGCGAGAGGCCAGCCCAGCGCGTAAACGTCTTTTGCAACTGCGTGGGGGATTGTTCGAGCTTTGCGGCAATGGTTTCGAGAGAGGGTTGATCGCGATAGTCCAGCGTCAGTATCTCGATCACCCGCCGCACGGTTTCGTAGTCCGATCCCACCGGGGTGATATCCTCGCTGAGGGTGATGCTGGCATTCATGGCGTCTCTCCTTGAACGTCAACCAACCACGCAGCGCCGCTTTTCTCCACCCGTTTCTTGCCGAAAAAGCTAAATTCTGAGCCGCACCGTTGCAAGCGCGCCGCGAAATGCCCTCGCAAAGCTTTCCCGGTCATCGGGATTGAGGAACGAGCCGATATCTGTCACGCGCCCCTCGCCTGAGACATGCATGGACAGGATGCCGATTTCATCATGGCGCTTAACCCGAAAGCGCGCCCAGAACGGGTTGAAATGATGCTCTACCACGCGGCCTGCCGGAGAAACCTTGCGGATGGAAACATTGGTGCGCGACACCGTGACTTCCTCACGCGCTTTGGCCGCCCGATAATTGGCACGAAAAGCGATGTAGAGTAGAAGAAAATCAAGACATAGAAACAGGCCGATGGGCCATGCCCCGGTGATCATGAAGAAAGCGCCATAGCCGAGACACACGGTTCCCGTGAGACCTAAAAGCACGTAAAATCCCTTGCGCCCGAGGGAGCGATAGGGAACAAGTTCCGCTGCAAAAACCGGCTTTTCGTTTACGCTGTCCACGTTGCGGTCCTCGTCCAATGCTTCGCAGGAAGCTGACATCAGATAAAAGTTAAACATGACAATTGCCAAGAAGAGATCCAGCGCCCAAACGGTGAAAAAGTCAAACGTGACAACACGTCGCAAGCCGGTTCGCGTCAAGACGCTCTACTCGACCGAGGAAGTGTCCGAGATTTTCCGCCGTCTCTCCATCCAGCGGCCGGAGCCGAAAGGGGAGCTGGAACATTCCAATCCCTTCACGCTGGTGGTGGCAGTCGCACTTTCCGCGCAGGCCACCGATGCGGGCGTGAACAGGGCGACACGCGGGCTGTTTGCCGTGGCAGACACGCCGGAAAAGATGCTGGCGCTGGGTGAAGAACGCCTGATCGGCTATATCAAGACCATCGGCCTTTTTCGCAATAAGGCGAAGAACGTCATCGCGCTCAGCCAGATGCTGGTCGACAGGTTTGGCGGTGAGGTTCCGCGCACGCTGGAAGAGCTGATCCTGCTGCCCGGCGTGGGCCGCAAGACCGCCAATGTGGTGATGTCCATGGCCTTCGGCGTTCCGACGCTGGCTGTCGATACCCATGTGTTCCGCATTGCCAACCGGCTCTGTCTGGCACCGGGCAAGACCCCGGATGAGGTGGAAGAGCGGCTCGTAAAGATCATTCCCGACACTTATCTCTTCCACGCGCACCACTGGCTAATCCTGCACGGGCGCTATTGTTGCAAGGCGCGCAAGCCGGAATGCGAGCGATGCGTGATTGCCGATATCTGCAAATCGCCGGAAAAGACCTGCGATCTTCCTGCACCGCTGGTGGAGCTACCGGCTCAACTGATTGGAGAATGACGGGTCGCGCTTGCTGATCGACTTGTGCAGATGCACCATCATCGATGCAGCAAATAGCGGCGTCAGCAGGTTGAGGAACGGAATGGCTAGGAAGGCAGCGATAACAAGACCGGCCATGAACACCTTGGTCTGATGCTTTGACCGGAACGCCCGCGCATCGGCCGGGCTACGGAAGCGCATGGCGGCAAACTCGAAAAATTCCCGCCCCAGCAGATAGCCGTTGACCAGAAAAAACGCGATGAGATTGACGCCGGGGACAAGCAGCAGCAACAGCGCAATGATGTTGCCGAGAATGACCACGCCGAAGAATTTCAGCGATGAGGGTATGGCCTCGCTCAATGGCATGGCGGTGCCCGGCGCATCGGCCGGATAATCCTTCTTCTCGATGACCTCGGCGACATCATCCAGAAACAGGCTGGCAATGATGGCGGTGACCGGCGAAATCAGAAGCGCCAGCGCCAGCGCAAGGCCGATGCCCGCGAGAATGGCCAGAATGAAACTCATCCAACCCGCCCATTCGGGAATGCCCGGCAGCAGTTGATCAAGCCACGGCAGGGCGAGCCAGATGAAAATGCCGCGAATGGCAAACCACAGGCCCACAAGCACAAGAATCGTCAACCCTAGGGATTTCCAGAAGGCAGATCGGGTCTCGGCGGCAAAAAGGTTGCCAAAAGCAAGCCGCGCTGCGTCGAAAATCATTCAATTGCCTCCATTTGGGCGGATGATTCGGGAGTGAAATACAAGCGCCGATAGATGCCAGATAGGGCGCTCAGCCACCCTTCGCAAGAAATGCGCCGCGCTTCCTCCAAGAAAAAACACAACTCGACATTTTGCACTTGAAGAAAAGGAGGCGCTAAACTATAAAAACAAACAGGCAAAAAATCGTATATTCTTGCGACCGGGGGCGGGCAGGATGACGATGGGCCATTTTTGTACAACCTAGTCGACGCAATGAACAGCAAGATTTGCTTGTGAGATCATCATTGCGCACTAAAGACAAGACAAACGAGGCCTCGTTGGAAAAGTTGCTGATTGATCTGACCCGGACCCTGAAAACGGGAACGCCCTCTGAACGGCGGATTGCAAAATACATCATCGAGCACCTGGCGGAGTTGCCATTCGAGACGGCTGCGACGCTTGCTGAGAAACTCAACCTCAGCCCGATGACGGTCGGTCGATTCCTGCGCTCGCTGGGCTATCGCCAGCTGAGCGACATTCGTGAACATCTGCGTGAAGAGCCCCGCGTGGTGGAAACCGCGCCTGTATCCAAACAGGAAACGCCACAGACACCATTGTCGTCTCTCATGCTGCAACAGATCCAGGCCGTTCAGGCCGTGTATGATCTGGCGGGACAGCCCGTTTGGAAGACGGCGCTTGCCAATATTGCCGAGAGCAAACAGGTCTTCGTCGCCTCCTCTGCGGAAAGCTTCGGCATCTGCCGCTACTTCTACACCAAGCTGCTGGAATGTCGTGAGCGGGTTCACTACCTGCCCCGCGACAGCGCATCCTACATCTCGCTGATGGACGAGCCTGCCGATGGCACCCTGCTGATCCTGATGGATTGCGGTGGCGAGCTGGCCGAATTGCAACGGCTTGCGAAAATGGCCATGAAGGCTGGCTACGCGACAGTGCTGATCACCACCCGCTTTTATGAGTGGGGCCCTGACAGCGCCGACATCTGCCTGACGATTCCGTTGAGCCAGAATGGCGGCCACAGCATGTTGCAACTGGTGGCCATCACCGAGTTCGTGCTGCATTCGCTGCCGCAGAAAACCGATACGGGCCGCAAGGACCGCTACCGCCGCATCGGCGATATGCAGAAGGTCATGAAGGGCTAATCTGCTGCTTTGCTAGATGGTGTGCACGTCCGCTGCGATGTGCACGCCTTACATCTGCTCCAGTTCTTCGCGGTGGCGATACATGGCCAGGAAGCGCCGATAATCGCGCTCATATCGGTCATAGAACTGCCCGCTCGCCTGACGTTCCTCGCCGCCGGGATACATGGCCGCACCCGCCGCAGCCAATCCATGGTGAACACCGCCCGCAGAGGCAGCCGTCATGGCCGTGCCAAGGAGTACCGCATCTGCCGTGGCAGGAACGACGATGCGCTTTCCGGTGACATCGGCATAAAGCTCCATCAGAAGCGGGTTGTGCACATGGCCGCCGGTGACGTGGAGCGTTTCGACTGCATAGCCAAAACCCTCCATCGCATCCAGCACATGCCTTGCCCCTAAAGCGATTGCCAGGGCAGTGCGCCAGTAAAGGCGGCAAAGGCTGTCAAAGGACGTGTCCAGCGTCAGCCCGCTGACAACGCCGCGCGCGTGCGGATCAGCCAGAGGCGAGCGATTGCCGTGAAAATCCGGCAGGACATGCAGGTGTTCGGCAAAGCTTTTGCCTTCCATGCCGCGCAGCTCCAAGACCCGAGGAACGATGCGAGCATGAAGTTCGGGCGTCGGCTCGCCACCGGCGGCATGCATGCGCACCACATGATCCAGCAACGCACCAGTGGCCGATTGACCGCCCTCGACCAGCCAGTGGCCGGGAAGAACCGCCTGCCAGTATGGACCCCAAAGACTGTGGCCGGGCATGCGCTTTGGAGTGAGCGTGACGAGGCAGCTGGAGGTGCCTGCAATCAGCGCGACATTGCTGCCGACATCGGATTGCAGGCTGCCGCCCAGCGCGCCTAGCGCACCGGCATAGGCATCGATCATGCCTGCGGCGACCTCGCAGCCCGTATCAAGACCCAGTTCATCGGCGGCCTGCTGGCAAAGCTTGCCGACACTCTGGCCGGGTGCAACCGTTTCTTCTGGAAGATTGCCGCGCTGAAGAAGGTCACTGACACCGGCAATATCAAGATAATCCCGGCTCCAGCCTTTGCCCTCATGGGCCAGAAAGTTCCATTTGGCCGTCAGGGTGCAATTGGAGCGGCGGGAGTTGCCGCTTGCCTTCCATGTCAGGAAATCGGCGAGATCGAAGAAATAGCCGGCTTTTGCCCAGCTTTCCGGCAGGTGCTTTTTCAGCCACATCAGCTTGGGCATCTGCATCTCGGGTGAAATCGAGCCGCCCGCGAAATCCAGCACCGGATGGGCAGACGCCGTCAGCAGATCGGCTTCCGCAATGGCCCGGTGGTCGAGCCAGACGACCGTGTCGAAACGCGCCTCGCCTGTGGTGGAAACCGTAACCGGCTCTCCCTGACGCCCGCGCACGACCAGCGAACAGGTGGCATCGAAACCGATTGCCGCAACGCGTGATGCCGGGATATCCGCATCCGCCATGGCCTTGCGCACGGCTACGCAGACAGCGTTCCAGATATCGGTCGAATCATGCTCGGCGTGGTTCTCTTTCGGGCGCTGCATGAGGATGGGATGGGTGGAGCGCGCCATCAACCTGCCGCCTGCATCGAACACACCAGCGCGGGCGCTGCCCGTGCCGACATCGACAGCAACAAGATATTGACGCATCACGCTAAATTCCCATCCCTCGGTCGCAGCCAATCAGCAAAGGTGCAGGCAGCACCGGCAGCCGCTAATGTCGCGCAGCTTGATCGGCCACAAGTTGGACCAAATCCGGCATGGCGTCAAACACCAGATCGGGCTTGAGGCTGGCAATTTGCTCCCGGAAGGCAGGAAAACGGGCATGGGTGCCACCGGTAAAGGCAAAGACCCGCATGCCTGCCGCCTTGGCGGCGATAATTCCAGCGGGGCTATCCTCGATGACGATGCAATTGCTAGGCGCAACCCCCATCTCATGAGCCGCATGCAGGAAGAGATCCGGCGCGGGCTTGCCATCTTTGACCATGGTGGCGCTGAAAATATTCGGCTCGAACCTTTCCAAAAGACCGGTCAGGCCAAGCGAATAGCGGATGCGCTCGGGCTGGCTCGACGATGCAACACAACGGGCAACCGACAGGCGATCCAGTGTCTCGGCAATGCCATTGATGGCCTTGAGTTCCGCTCGAAACCGCTCGAACAGAATGCGACGCATATGCTCCAGAAAATCGATATCGGTCTCGATACCGTACTCTTCCCAGAGCGTTTTCGTCATACTGGCAACGCTGCGACCCAGAAACCTTTCGTAGGCTTCCTTTTCACTGATCTGGACACCCTGATGGGCGACCATTTCGATCAGCACCGCAATCGAAACCGGCTCGCTATCGACGAGAACGCCATCGCAATCAAAGATCAGCAGTGGCGCGTTTCCGGTTTGCATGGCCCATCTCTTTGTCGTCAGCTGACGAGTTTGTTTTGCAGGTAAAGTTCAAGCGTCTCAGCCGTACCCTTCTCCCACAATGTCTTCAAGGCATGGGCGAAGCGTTTCTGGAACAGGTCCGATTTGGCGACATCTCCGAAGATATCATCCAGAGCCAGAAACGCCATCGGGTCATCCTTGGCCTTGATGGCGGCGGCCTGCAGGCGATCAGTGCTGGCATCATTGAAGACGATCTGCGCGCCGCTATCGGATGTGCCTGCAAAATAACGGCACCAGAGCGCTGAGACCAGCGAGAGACCGACGATATCATCGCCCTTTTCCAGACGATCTGCCGTAGACGGCAGGATGAATTTCGGCTGGCGGT